>CAVUNE010000005.1:0-566019 GCA_963742775.1 uncultured Actinomycetota bacterium
CAGTAGTGGGCGGCGTGAGTCCGCCCGTGCAGGACACTAGGGTGGACTCCGTGAGCCACTTCGATGTCCTTGTCCTCGGTGCCGGCCCCGGTGGGTACGTCGCTGCTATCCGCGCCGCCCAGCTCGGCAAGTCCGTTGCCGTGATCGAGGAGAAGTACTGGGGCGGGGTGTGCCTCAACGTCGGCTGCATCCCGTCGAAGGCGCTTCTCAAGAACGCCGAGCTCTCGCACGTGCTGACCCACGAGAAGGCCAAGTTCGGCATCGAGGGCGACGCCACCATGTCGTACGGCCCGACGCACAAGCGTTCGCGCCAGGTCAGCGCCGGGATCGTCAAGGGCGTCCACTTCTTGATGAAGAAGAACAAGATCAAGGAGATCGACGGCTGGGGCACCCTCACCGGGCCCACGTCGGTCGACGTCGAGGACAAGGACGGCGAGACCACCTCCTACACCTGCGACGACCTGATCCTCGCCACCGGCGCGACCGTGCGCCTGGTGCCCGGCGTGACGTTGAGCGACAACGTGGTCACCTACGAGGAGCAGATCCTCGACGAGAACCTCCCGGGCTCGATCATCATCGGCGGTTCCGGAGCGATCGGCGTGGAGTTCGCCTACGTGATGAAGAACTTCGGTGTCGACGTGACCATCGTCGAGTTCGTCGACCGGATGGTGCCCACCGAGGACGCCGACGTCTCCAAGGAGCTCGCCAAGCACTACAAGAAGCTCGGCGTGAAGGTGATGACCTCGACGGCGGTCAAGAACGTCGAGGACACCGGCTCCGGCGTCAAGGTGACCGTGGCCCCCGCCGACGGTGGCGAGGAGCAGGTGCTCGAGGCCGACAAGTTCCTCGCAGCCTTCGGCTTCGCCCCGCGCCTCGAGGGCTACGGTCTCGACGCGACCGGCGTCGAGACGACCGAGCGCGGTGCGATCGCGATCGACGAGGTCGGGCGCACCAACGTCGAGCACGTCTACGCGATCGGTGACGTCACCGGCAAGCTGATGCTGGCCCACGTCGCCGAGGCGATGGGCATCGTCGCCGCCGAGACCATCGCGGGCGAGGAGACCATGGCCGTCAACTACGACATGGTCCCGCGGGCGACCTACTGCCAGCCGCAGATCGCGTCGTTCGGCTACTCCGAGGCGCAGGCCAAGGAGAAGGGCTACGACGTCAAGACGTCGACGTTCCCGTTCTCGGCCAACGGCAAGGCCCAGGGTCTCGGCGACACGGCCGGCTTCGTCAAGATCGTCGCCGACGCCGAGCACAACGAGATCATCGGTGGCCACCTCATCGGCCCCGACGTCACCGAGCTGCTCCCGGTGCTGACGCTGGCCCAGCAGTGGGACCTCACGGCCGACGAGGTCGCGCGCAACGTGTTCGCCCACCCGACGCTGGGCGAGTCGGTCAAGGAAGCCATCCACGGCATCGCCGGCCACATGATCAACTTCTGAGCCGGCAGACATCCTGCGAGGAACGAGCAGGGTGTCGTCGCCGGCCAGGTTGAGCAAGCCCCGCAGCTGAGCTCGCGAGCCGCGAAGGGGGCATGACGAAACCCAGTGAGACGAACAGCCGCCATCATCACCGAGCTGCTGCGTCCCACCCAGTCGAAAGGCAGGCTGAACGGTATGAGCGGCGGACCCGAGTCCAACAAGGTCGTCATCCTCGGCGGCGGTCCCGGCGGCTACGAGGCGGCACTGGTCGCGGCCCAGCTGGGCGCCGAGGTGACCGTCGTCGACTCCGACGGACTGGGTGGCTCGGCGGTGCTCACCGACTGCGTGCCGAGCAAGACCCTGATCGCGACCGCCGAGCTGATGAGCGAGGTGGCGGGCGCGGCCGAGCTCGGCGTCAACTTCCGCGACTCCGAGGGCGACTCCGCCACGACGCTGCAGGTCGACCTCGGTCGGGTCAACGCCCGCGTGAAGGCGCTGGCCGCCGAGCAGTCGGCCGACATCGCCCGGCGGGTGGCGAAGGAGAACGTCGAGGTCGTGACGGGCCGGGGTCGCCTCGACGGTCCGAACCGCGTCGTGGTCGGTGACACCTCGTACGTCGCGGACGCGATCCTGGTCGCGACCGGCGCCGCCCCGCGCACCCTGCCCACCGCGCAGCCCGACGGCGAGCGGATCCTCACCTGGGAGCAGGTCTACGACCTCGACGAGGTGCCCAGCGAGCTGATCGTGGTCGGCTCCGGCGTCACCGGCGCCGAGTTCGCCAGCGCCTACCTGGCGCTCGGCATCCCCGTCACCCTGGTCTCCTCGCGCGACCGGGTGCTGCCAGGCGAGGATGCCGACGCCTCCCTCGTGCTGGAGGAGGTCTCGAAGCGTCGCGGCATGAACGTGTTGTCGAAGTCGCGCATGGAGTCGGTGACGCGCGACGGGGACGTCGTCACGGTCACCCTGACCGACGGCCGCAGCGTTCAGGGCTCGCACTGCATCCTCGCGCTGGGCTCGGTGCCCAACACCACCGACGTCGGGCTCGAGGAGTCCGGCGTCATCCTCAAGGAGGGCGGGTTCGTCAACGTCGACCGGGTCTCGCGTACGTCGGCGCGCGGCGTCTACGCCGCAGGAGACTGCACCGGCGTCCTGATGCTCGCCAGCGTCGCCGCGATGCAGGGCCGCATCGCCATGTGGCACTTCCTCGGCGACACCGTGCACCCTCTCGACCTCAACAAGGTCTCCTCCAACGTCTTCACCGCCCCCGAGATCGCGACCGTCGGCTGGTCGCAGCAGGACGTCGACTCCGGCGACGTGGTAGCCGAGGCGGTGATGCTCCCGCTGTCGGGCAACCCGCGGGCCAAGATGCAAGGCGTGCACGACGGCTTCGTCAAGCTCTTCTGCCGCCCCGGCACCGGCATCGTCGTCGGGGGAGTCATCGTCGGCCCGCGGGCCTCCGAGCTGATCCACCCGGTCTCGATCGCGGTCGCCGAGTCGCTGACCGCCGACCAGCTGGCGCAGGCGTTCACGGTCTACCCGTCGATGAGCGGGTCGGTCGCCGAGGCGGCCCGCCGGCTGCACCACTTCTGAGGGGCTTTCTCCTCCGCGCGACGGCCTCCCTGGTACAACGGAGAGGTCGTTGTCAGCGCGTCCCGGGAGCCAGCACCATGAACCGACCGAGATGGACCCCGCCGCTGATGGCCCGCGTTCTCGGGGTCGTCCTGGCTGCGACGCTGGCCCCGGCTGCGACGCCGGCCCTGGCCGCGCCGACCGCCCCAGCAGCCGCCGTCGACGCACCGTCGTCAGGCTCCGCCGGTAGGGCGTCGTCGGTCACGCTGACCGGCAACGGGTACGGCCACGGCCGTGGGTTGTCGCAGTGGGGCGCCAAGTACGCCGCCGACCAGGGCCTGAGCTACTCCCAGATCCTCGAGTTCTACTACCCGGGACTGAAGACGGGACGACTCGGCGGGACGGTCTCGGTGCTGATCTCGGCCGACACCTCGACCGACGTCGAGGTGCGCGACCGCACGGGCCTCACCGTGACCAGCCTCGCCAACCGACGCACCTACCCGCTGACGAAGCGCGCGGCCCGGTGGTGGCGGATCACCCCGACCCAGCAGGGCTCGGCGAGCACGATCTCGGTCCGGTCGAGGGGCAGCAGGGCGTGGCAGCCGGTCCGGACCGTGCCGGGCGACGCCCAGTTCAGTGCCGGCAACAAGCCGCTGACCCTACGCACCCCGAGCGGCACCCGGGCCTACCGGGGCGCGCTCCGCTCGGCCGGGCCGGCCGGGTCGCCGACGCAGCGCGACACCGTCAACGTGGTCGCCCTCGAGGACTACCTCAGGGGCGTCGTGCCACGTGAGGTCCCGGCAGAGTGGCCCCAGCAGGCAGTACGCGCCCAGGCCGTCGCCGCGCGCACGTACGCCGCCTTCGAGCAGCGCTCGCCCCTCGCCGGTCACTACGAGATCTGTGACACCACGCAGTGCCAGGTCTACGGCGGCTACACCGACGAGCACCCGGCGTCCGACGCAGCCGTCGAGGCGACCAGCAAGCAGGTGCTGCTGACCGGCGGGGTCCCGGCGTTCGCCCAGTTCTCCGCCAGCAACGGTGGCTTCACCACCGGCGGCACCGTCTCCTACCTGCCCGCGAAGAAGGACCCCTACGACGTCGCGTACCGCGGGTGGCGCGCCACCATCACCGATGCTGCGGTGCGGGCAGCGCTCCCGGGGGTGGGGGCGCTGCAGTCGATCGAGGTCGTCGCGCGTGACGGCAACGGGGCCTTCGGCGGTCGGGCCACCCAGGTGCGGGTGGTCGGGTCGAACGGCTCGAGCACCCTGAGCGGCGACACGTTCCGCTCGTACTTCGGCCTGCGCTCGACGATGTTCAAGGTCGACTGACTCGCTCGAGCCAGGCGCTCAGGTGCTCAAGTGCTCAGACGCTCAGGTGCTCAGGTGCTCAGGCTCTCAGGCGTCCAGGTCGACGGCGCGGACGGCCGCGGCGAGCGCGTGCGGGGCCCCCGTCACCGCGTGGCTGCGCAGTGCGGTGTCGGTCAGCTTGATGACGTGCTCACCGCCGTGGCGCAGGGCACGCTCCAGCACGGCGTCGGCGTCGGTGGGTGTCGGACGGGGTCGGGCCGCGGCGGGTGAGTAGGCCGCGAGCACGGCACCCGTGGCCGACCAGGCGGCGGCAAAGCTGTCGAGCCACAGCGTCGGTGGCAGCGAGGGCAGGGCGTTGAGCACCGCGTTGGGCGCGGTCGCGGCGTGCACCAGCATCGTCGGGTTGCCGTGGGCGTGGGTGGCGTAGCGGGCGAGCACCCCGGACACGAGCGCCTCGAGCGCCCCCGGCACGTGGGGCGCGGTGGTGGGTCCGGCGAGGGCGCGCAGTGCGGGCTCCCAGCCCGCGGTGTCGGGCAGCTGCGCGAGGCGGTGGCCGATGCCCCGCGCCTGGTCGGCCACCCGGGGAACACCCGCGAGCGCCGTCGCGACGTCGTACCGCCCGGTGGTGGGCAGCAGCGGCACGGCCTGCCACCTCGCCGCCCAGTAGGCCAGGGCGTGCCGCAGCTCCTGGCGGCGCGGCTCGGTCGCCGACTCCCGCAACGCACGCACGGCGTGCCCGACGCGGATGACGCCGTGCGTGGCGCCGGCCGCGATGCCGGGCACGAGACGGGGCCACCAGGTGGTGAGGAGGTCGGTCCAGTCCTGCTCGTCCGAGCGGTCGGTGAAGGAGGCGATCCAGTCGGCGGACCGGCCGGCGTCGCCGAGGGCAGCGCGCCAGTCGTCGCCGATCGGGTCGGTGCCGCGCGGTGCCTCGTCGAGGCGCTGCAGGTAGCGATCGGTCCAGGGATGGATGAGGTCGGAGCGGTCGAGACGCGCCAGTGCCTCGACGACCATCGGGCCGTGGTTGGAGAGGTAGCCGTCGTACTCGGGGCCGGTGGTGTGGAACCGCTCCAGCGCCTCGTCGTAGGTGCCGCTGTCGGGGGAGGTCGTCGTCCGCATGCGATCATCGGACTACATCACGTGGACTTGAGGTCAAGAGATGGATCGTCGAGACCTGCTCCCCATCGGCGAGGTCGCTGCGCGCTCTGGCGTTGCCACCTCGGCACTGCGCTACTACGAGTCCCTCGGACTGATCGCCAGCACCCGGACGGCAGGGGACCGGCGCCGCTACGAGCGTGCGGTGCTCCGACGGATCGCGGTCATCCGGGCCGCTCAGCGGGTCGGGCTCAGCCTCGAGGACATCGCCACGGCGTTCGCCTCGCTGCCGGTCGACGTGGCCCCCACCCGTCGCCAGTGGACCTCGATGGCCCGGCCCTGGAAGCAGCAGCTCGAGCAACGCATCGCCGACCTCGAGAAGGTGCGTGACGACCTCGACGGCTGCATCGGGTGCGGCTGCCTGTCGCTCCAGCGCTGCCGGCTCTACAACCCGGACGACGAGCTGGGCGCCGAGGGTTCGGGCTCGCGGCGGCTGTTCCCCGACGACTGACCGGACGACACCCTCAGCCGAGCACCAGCACCAGGTCGCCGCCGTCCACCGGCTGCGTGCCGCGGACGGCGAGACGCTTCACGGTGCCGGCTGTCGGCGCGGTGATCGAGGCCTCCATCTTCATCGCCTCGATCGTGGCCAGGGTCTGGCCCGCCTCGACGGTGTCACCCTCGGCGACCACGACGGTGACCGCGCCCTGGTAGGGCGCTGCGACGTGGCCGGGGTCGGCGGTGTCGGCCTTCTCCGCGGTGGCGACGTCGGAGGCGATCGAGGTGTCCCGGACGCTGACCGGGCGCATCTGACCGTTGATCAGGGCCATCACCGTGCGGTAGCCGCGCTCGTCGGGCTCGCTGATCGACTGCACCCCCAGGATCAGCGTGACGCCCTCGTCGAGCTCGACCTCGTGCTCCTCGCCCTGCTGCAGGCCGTAGAGGTAGTCCAGGGTCGGGAGCACCGAGATGTCGCCGTACTTCTCCCGCGCCTCCAGGAAGTCCTTCGTCGGACCGGGGAACAGCAGCTCGTTGAGCATCGCGCGGCGACTGGTGGAGCCACCGGCGAGGCCGGCCTCCTGCTCCTCGGTGAGCGTCTCGGTGGGTGCCTTCCAGGTGCGGCCCGCGAGGGCCTTGGTACGGAACGGCTCGGGCCAGCCGCCCGGCGGGTCTCCGAGCTCACCGTTGAGGAAGCCGATCACCGAGTCGGGGATGTCGAAGGAGGCAGGGTCCTCGGCGAACGCGGCCGGGTCGGCGCCGACGCCGACGAGGGCGAGAGCGAGGTCGCCGATGACCTTGGAGCTCGGCGTGACCTTCGGGACGCGTCCGAGGACGTCGTTCGCGGCGGCGTACATGTCCTCGACCTGCTCGAACTTCTCGCCGAGGCCCAGGGCGATGGCTTGCTGGCGCAGGTTGGAGAGCTGGCCGCCCGGGATCTCGTGGCGGTAGACGCGACCCGTGGGCGACGGCAACCCCGACTCGAACGGCGCGTAGACGCGGCGGGTGGCCTCCCAGTACGGCTCGAGGGCGTTGATCGCGTGGAGCGACAGGCCGGTCTCGCGCTCGGAGTGGTCGGTGGCCGAGACGAGCGCCGAGAGCGGCGGCTGGGACGTCGTGCCCGCCATGGCCGCGGACGCCGCGTCGACGGCGTCCACGCCCGACTCGATCGCAGCCAGCAGGGTGGCGAGCTGGCCACCGGGGGTGTCGTGGGTGTGCAGGTGCAGCGGGAGGTCGAAGTTGCTGCGCAGCGCGGTGACGAGGGTGCGGGCGGCGGGCGCGCGGAGCAGCCCGGCCATGTCCTTGATGCAGAGCACGTGGGCGCCGGCCTCGACGATCCGCTCGGCCAGCCGGAGGTAGTAGTCGAGGGTGTAGAGCTTCTCGCCCGGGCTCGAGAGGTCGCCGGTGTAGCAGAGCGCCACCTCAGCCACGGTGGTGCCGGTGGCGCGGACGGCCTCGATGGCAGGGCGCATCTGCTCGACGTCGTTGAGGGCGTCGAAGATGCGGAAGACGTCGAGGCCGGTGGCGGCGGCCTCCTCGACGAACGCCTCGGTGACCGCGGTGGGATACGGCGTGTAGCCGACGGTGTTGCGTCCGCGCAGCAGCATCTGCAGGCAGATGTTCGGCATCGCCTGGCGCAGCGAGGCCAGGCGGTCCCAGGGGTCCTCGGAGAGGAACCGCAGCGCGACGTCGTACGTCGCACCGCCCCAGACCTCGGCCGACCACAGCTGTGGCGTGGTGCGGGCCACGACGGGCGCTGCGGCGAGGAGGTCACGCGTGCGGACGCGCGTCGCGAGCAGGGACTGATGGGCGTCGCGGAAGGTGGTCTCG
Source organism: uncultured Actinomycetota bacterium (assembly GCA_963742775.1). Taxonomy (GTDB): domain Bacteria; phylum Actinomycetota; class Actinomycetes; order Propionibacteriales; family Nocardioidaceae; genus Nocardioides. Next base: position 7,727 of record CAVUNE010000005.1, read on the forward strand.
GTGACCGCGACCTCGTTCTGGGCGCGCAGCCGGCGGGCGAACTCCTCCGGTCCGACCGCGAGGAGCAGCTGCCGGCTGCCGTCGGGTGCCGCGACGTCACGTTCGATGCTCGGCAGCTTGGAGACGGGGTCGATGCTCACCGGGGCCGGTCCGTGCGGCTGGTTGACGGTCACGTCGGCGAGGTAGGTGAGCAGCCTGGTGCCGCGATCACTCGACCCGCGCGCCTGGAGCAGCTGCGGGTGGGTCTCGATGAACGAGGTCGTCACCCGCCCGGCGGCGAAGTCGGGGTCGTCGAGCACGGCCTGGAGGAAGGCGATGTTGGTCGAGACGCCACGGATGCGGAACTCCGCCACCGCCCGACGTGCCTTCTCCACGGCCTTCTCGAACGTGCGGCCGCGGCAGGTGAGCTTGGCGAGCATCGAGTCGAAGTGTGCCGAGACCTCCGCGCCGGTGTAGACCGTGCCGCCGTCGAGGCGCACCCCGCCGCCACCGGGGGAGCGGTAGGTGGTGATGACCCCGGTGTCGGGACGGAAGTTGTTGGCGGGGTCCTCGGTGGTGATGCGGCACTGCAGGGCCGCGCCACGCAGCTGCACGGTGTCCTGGGAGAGACCGAGGTCGGCGAGGGTCTCGCCGGAGGCGATGCGCATCTGGGCCTGCACGAGGTCGACGTCGGTGACCTCCTCGGTGACCGTGTGCTCGACCTGGATGCGGGGGTTCATCTCGATGAACACGTACGGTCGGGGGGCCCCGCCCGCCGACTCCCCCCCGATGGGGTCGCCCGCGGCGCTGAGGAGGAACTCGACGGTGCCGGCGTTGCGGTAGCCGATCTCGGTGGCGAAGCGGACGGCGTCCGCGCACATCTGGTCGCGCAGCGCGGGGTCGAGGTTGGGCGCCGGGGCGATCTCGACCACCTTCTGGTGGCGACGCTGCACCGAGCAGTCGCGCTCGAAGAGGTGGATGACGTTTCCCTCGCCGTCGGCCAGGATCTGCACCTCGATGTGGCGCGGCTCGACGACCGCCTGCTCGATGAAGACCGTCGGGTCGCCGAAGGCCCCCTCGCCCTCGCGCATGCAGGTCTCCACAGCCTCGCGGAGGTCCTCGGCGCGTTCGACGCGACGCATACCGCGACCACCGCCTCCCGCCACGGCCTTCACGAACAGCGGGTAGGGCATCTGGCCGCCACCCGGACCGCCGCGCTCGGTGGCCGCGACGAGCGCCTCGACGTCGGTGCCCGGCTCGACCGACGCGAGCACGGGGACGCCGGCCGCCTTGGCCGCGGCGATCGCGCGCGCCTTGTTGCCGGTGAGCTCGAGGATCTCGGCGGTCGGCCCGATGAAGGTGATGCCGGCGTTCGCGCAGGCCTCGGCCAGGTCGGGGTTCTCCGACAGGAAGCCGTAGCCGGGGTAGATCGCGTCGGCACCGGCACGCACGGCCGTCGCCACGATCGCCTCGGGGTCGAGGTAGGCCCGCACGGGGTGGCCCCGCTCGCCGATCTCGTAGGCCTCGTCGGCCTTCAGCCGGTGCTCGGACCAGCGGTCCTCGTGGGGGAACACCGCGACCGTACGGGCCCCGACCTCGTACGCCGCCCGGAAGGCCCGGATCGCGATCTCGCCCCGGTTGGCCACCAGCACCTTGGAGAACATGCGCTCGACCCTAGTGGGGCCGGTGTGTCGCGGGGGTGTCCATCTCACGGGCACCGAGGAGGGCTCTCGAGGCAGCGCTCAGGCCGACGTCACGCGAGGAACTGCGACACCAGCCCCGGCAGGGCTTCGTCGGCGAGGGCCACCGCGGACCCGGTCGGGACGTCGAGGACCGCGACGGCGCCGCGTCCGCCGGCGGTCGTGGCGACCAGGGTGGTCAGCCCCGTCCGACGCTGGAACCAGCTGGCGCGCAGGGTCCACCCGATGACGTCGTCGACGGCGAGCGCCTCGCGGCGGCGCGCCAGGCTGCCGGAGCGGGCCACGACGTACCCGTCGACGAGCGCGTGCCCGAGCCCCGCGACCCGGTCGGCGGCCACGAGCGCCATGGCGACCATTGCGGCGAGGGCGGGCACGAGCGGCCACCAGGGACCGCCGCCGAGGAGGACGACGAGGGCGGCGACCGGCAGGACGGCGGTGGGCGTCAGCGCGCGGGTCCAGCGGCGGCGCGTGGCTGCCGGGCCGTGCGGACGGAGCGGTCCGTCGGCTGCTGCCGCGCTGCCGACGACCTCGCCGGCGACGCGCACGACGAGGCCGGCCGGGGCGGGGGGCACGAGGCTCGAGCTGCCGGGGGACGAGCGGTCGACGCCGGTGACGATCGCGTCGAGGTGACGGCCGCGGGCTGCGCGCAGGGCCAGCCCCTCGCCGAGCGAGATGCCGGCGACCCGGTCCTCGTCGAGGCTGGTCTCGCGGGTGGTGAGCAGGCCGCGCGACACGTGCCACGACCCGTCGGCGCGCGTGAGGCGGAAGCCCCAGTTGGTGAGCAGGTAGCCGATGACCGAGAGCGGCACGACGAGCAGGATCAGCAGGACGACGAGGGCGGCGATGGCCACCGAGGAGGGCAGCGGGAGCGCGGCGACGTCCACCGTCCTCCAGCTGTCGGTGAGGTTGAGCAGCTGGGAGGCACCACCCAGGACAGCAGCGGCCACGATGACCCCGGCGCCGGTGAACGGGGCGAAGCGCAGCCAGGCGGGGGCGAAGACGACCAGGGGCGGGTCGCTCTGCACGGCGGGGTCCGGGTGCTGGGGGTCGTCGACGTCGGGGACGTCGGGGACGTCGGTGCCGTGCTCGGCTGCGACGCTCAGCAGCTCGTGCCGCAGCTCGCGCGCGCGTCCGATCGGCAGCCCGTCGAGGTCGAGGTCGCCGTCCTCGCTGCCGGCGCTCCCGGTGCCGATCCGCACCGTCGTCAGCCCCAGGACCCGGTGGATGGGGGACGACGTCAGGTCGACGGTGCGCACCCGGTCCTTCGGAGTCGACAGCACGTGGCGGTTCAGCAGCCCGCGGCGCAGCTCGACGCGACCCTCGGCCACCCGGAAGCCGGTCGTGAGGTAGCGCAGCACCCCGAAGGCGATCGGGACGAGCACGCCGAGGTAGTGCCACGGAGGTCCGTTCCCGGCGGAGCCGGCGAAGAAGATCGCCAGGAGCACCGGCAGGAAGCGCAGCAGCTCGCGCACCGGGTGCACCAGCAGCATCCGTGGGTCGAGGCGCTGCCACTCCTGGTCGCGCGCGATCTCGGGTTGCGCGTAGGGGCTGGGGCCGTGCGGGAAGGAGGGGTTGACGACCGTGGCCGGGGGACCCGGCGGCGTCGGGGGTGCGGGCGGTGGGGGCGGTGAGGGAGGTGGGGGAGCGTCGGGGTGCTCGCTCACGTCGCGTCGCCCTCGACGGCGTCCGCCTGACGCGTGAGGTCGTCGACCAGTCGGCGCGCGACCCGACGGTCGAGCCCGTCGATGCTGATGGCGCCGGCGGCCGACGCGGTGGTGACCGTGACGCTGGCCAGGCCGAAGAGCCGGGCGATCGCGCCCTCGGCGTAGTCGACGGTCTGGATGCGGCTCATCGGCGCGATGCGACGTTCGAGCGACCACCAGCCGGTCTGGGTGTAGACGGCGGTCTCGGTGGCCTCCCACCGGTGCACGAGGTAGCGCCACTGCGGGACCACGACGACGTAGACGAGCACCAGCACCCCCAGCGCGACCACCATCCACCAGGTGACGGCGTCCGAGGTGAGCGCGAACACGAAGCCCACCACGACGAGCACCAGACCCTCGATGCCGGCACCCAGCTGCCACATGAGTCGAGCCCGCGGACTGACCCGGTGCTCGGGCTCGCGAAGCCGCGTCGACGACGCAGCAGCTGGGGTCTCGGACATGGTCCGAGCCTAGGACGTCTCGCATGATCCTTCGTGCGTGCCGGGCGGGCCCGTACCCAACGACCCGGCCGTCGACGAGCCCGACCGGAGGTGGAGCAGCGAGCGAAGCGAGCGCCGACGAAACCCTCCCGGAGGTTGAGCAGCGAGCGAAGCGAGCGCCGACGAAACCCCGCCGGAGGTTGAGCAGCGAGCGAAGCGAGCGTGACGAAACCCCGCAAGATACCCACCACCCCTCCACAGCCGAGCCGACCAAGAAGTTGTCCACATCCCCACCGTTGAGGGCGAAAGTGGCATTCTGAGTGTCGGTGGCAGGTGCTTGAGTAGACACCATGAGCAGGCACCTCGACGACACCGGGACGGGTCACCCGATCCTCGGTTTCCTCGACGCCCTCGAGGCCGGCCTGGACGACATCAAGGACGCGCCGGTGTGGTCGTTGAACGCCGAGGACACCACCCAGGCGGTGACCCGGCTGGTGGCTGACCTCGCCCGGTTGGCCGAGGTCGAGACCCGACTGCTCGCCCAGGCGCACACCCTCGACCTGCACAGCTCGATCGGCGCCCGCTCGGTGCCGCAGTGGCTGGCCCGCACGACCCGGATGACGCGGGGCGAAGCGAACCGTAGGTGCAAGCTCGCGACCACCCTGGACGCGCACCCGCAGACCCGCCAAGCAGTCGCAGCCGGGCAGGTGCTGCCCGAGCAGGCAGCCGTGATCACTGCTGCCCTCGACGACCTCGACGACGACTACGCCGCCGAGGCAACTGAAGGCGGAGGCGTTCCTGATCGGCAAGGCCTCTGACTTCGACGCCCACCAGCTGCGTCTGCTCGGTGAACGGCTCTTCGAGACCATCGACCCCGACGGCGCCGAAGCCCACGAGGCGAAGAAGCTCGCCGAGCAGGAAGAACGGGCCCGCAAGAAGACCGAGTTCCGGATGAACACCATCGGCGACGGCCTCGCCAGGGGTTCGTTCACGTTGCCGGCGGTTCAGGCCGAGATGCTCCGCAAAGCCCTCCTCGCGCTCGCCGCACCCAAGCACGTGCGGGCGACCGAGGGTGCCGGTGCGTTCGACCACGAGAAGCCGACCGCGCAGAAGATGGGGTGGGCCTTCGCCGAGTACATCGAGCGCTACCCCACAGACCAGCTTCCGAAGATGGGTGGGGTGGCCGCGACGCTGATCGTGACCGTGCCGGTCGACGTCTTCACCCACGGCACCCAGAAGCCCGGGCGCACCGAGAACGGCACCGGGATCTCACCAGGACAGCTGCTGCGCTGGGCCTGCGAGACCAAGCTCATGCCCGCCGTGCTCGACACCGAGGGCCACGTCCTCGACCTCGGCAGGTCCAAGCGGTTCCACAGCGAAGCCCAACGCATCGCGCTCATCATCGCCCAGAAGACCTGCCAGCACCCCGCCTGTGACACCGCCGGAGCGTTCTGCCACGTCCACCACACCAACCCCTGGTCCAACGGCGGCGCCACGAACACCCGCGACGCCGTCCTGCTCTGCCCCTTCCACCACCACCAAGCACACGCCCAGCGCATCGACTACCCACTGCGGACATAGGCCGCTGCATCAGGCTGCTGGTTGGGTAGTTTCGGACCTCACGCCATTTCTCGGAAGGCCCACCGCCGTGCGATCACGACCTCCCGCCCTCGTCCTCGCGGTCACCCTGGCCGCTGGTCTCTCAGGCTGCTCGAGCGAGCTGAGCCCGGACGCCGAGCCGAGCGCGAGCGGGGCAGCGACTGCCCCCTCATCGACGGCGGGAGAGTCGGCGTCGGCAACCGCGGCACCCGAGCCGGACGCAGAGCCCGAGACGGCAGCGGACTTCATCCGGCGCTGGCAGGACGAAACCTTCGCGATGCAGCGATCCGGTGACACGAGCACGTACCTGTCCCTGACCAGGGGCTGCCGCCCCTGCGCTGACCTCGCCGACGCGATCACGCAGATCTACGCCGACGGCGGTTCGGTCGTGGGGGCGGGCGGCGATGTCACCGAGGTGGTCGTGGGCAAGAGGCTCGGGGACGCGGGCGTCTACGAGTTCTCGGTCGACAACGCCGCCAGCAGCGCGCTGGACGCCGAGGGGAGCGTGGTGTCGCGAACCGCCGCTGGGAGCAGCCGCTACCAGATCAGGTTGGAGCGCAACGGGACGTCGTGGGTCGTGACCAGCTTCTCCCGATTCACGACCTGAGGCTGGAACGCTGTCCACAGGCCCGGCTCCAGGGATGCGCGGGCGCGCCGGCGCAGGTAGTTTCGAGGAGACATCGTTTCTCGGAAGGCTCCACTCGATGCGACCTCGACTCCCAGCAGCCGTCTTGGCGGTGCTGCTCGCCGTCGGACTCTCGTCCTGCACCGGCGACCCCGACCCCCTCATCGAGCCAGCCCCCACGGTGTCCGCATCGTCGACCGCGCCGACGCCGGTGGAGACGCCGACGTCGAGCCCCGAACCGCAGCAGGAGAGCGCAAAGGACTTCATCCGCCGCTGGCAGGCGGAGACGTTCGAATGCAGACGTCAGGCGACGTGGAGTCACGTACCTAGAGATGACTCAGGACTGCAATGCCTGCGAGCTCGTTCGCAGACTCAGTCGACAGACATCTATGCCGACGGGGGCTCGGTCGAACTGGAAGTAGCGGCACCGTCGAGCAAGATGGCGCAAGTCGGGCAGGGCGATGAGTCTCGTATACGAGTTCGACACGTCGTCTCGACGCGCACCGACGGTCTTCGATCGTCGACGGAAGCGGTACTCGAAACGGTTCACGGGCGGGACCGACACGCTATCAGGTCAACCTGATCAGAAGCGAGCGCTGGCTCGTTGGTCGCGTGTCGCGGCTCTGAGCAGATCGTGCTACGTGCAGCTGCGACTGGCATCTTTCGTTGCGCAGTGATGGCATTCTGCTCTGATCGGCGCGTCGCAACGCCAGACGCGGGCGGAGAGTGCGATCCTCCACAGACTGACCGAGCTCGAGCTGCAAGTCAAGTGCCTGGTGACAGCGAGCGAAGCGCAGTCAGCAAGCGGTGTGAGCTGGAGGGCCCAGTCTGTCTACGACTCTGGACCTTCCTGCGGTCTGGGCGGGCAGGCAATCTGCTACGAGGGCGCGATCTGCGTGTCGGATGGCGTCGACGGTGTCCTCTACGACGTCTTCTTGGCTGGCGAGAAGGTGGGTGAGACCTGCGTGACCGAGCAGCAGGCCGAGCAGCAGGAGCAGGTGACACCCGGTCGGGTGCTCCGAGCCTTCCAGAGCCTGTCCTGGCCGCAGAGCGAGCTCGCCATCCAACCCCCGGGTGGCCAGACGCTCGTCAACTTCGCCACGAACTTCTACACCGACAATGTCGCGCCGACGCAGCAGAGCGTGACGTTGCTGGGTCGCAGCGTCCTCATCGAGGCGACGCCGACGACGTACACCTGGCGGTACGGCGACGGAACGAGTGCGGCGACCGCGAGCCCGGGGGCGCCTTACCCCGCTCTCGACGTCACGCACGGCTACGCGACGCTGGGCACCTTTGCGCCGAGCGTCGACACCACCTACACCGGTCGCTACCGCCTCGACGGGGGGCCGTGGACCGCGATCCCGGAGAGCCTTGACGGTCGCCGGTGGGGCGGTGCGCCTGGAGACGATCGAGGCGCGACCGACTCTCGTCGACTACTGACCGGGCAGGCCGCCGCTCTGCATCGACGAGGTCTGACCTCGATGCGCGCGACCTGGACGGTCGGGCGAACGACCGCGAGGCTGCTCCGGGCGGTGACCTCGGCCGCCCACGCGGCGGCCCCTCAGGAGTAGCGGTGGCTCTTCGCGGCGTGGCCCTGCTCGCGGGTGCAGGTGCGACCGCTCATGTTGCGGTGGCCGCACAGCGCTTCGCCGATCGCTTCGGGCTCGTCGACCTTGGCCTTCGTCTTGGACGGCGAGGTGGTCGCCGCATCCTTTGCGGCCGCCTTCGCTGTCGGCGTCCGGGCCGACGTGGCCGGCGTCGCCTTGGCCAGCTTCTGGGCTGCCTCGTAACGGGCCTCGCGCATCGCCCGCAGGTTGTCCATCTTGCTCATCGTCGGCTCACCCGGTGAACCCTACGGCGTGGCACCGACAGCGCCGAGCACCGCTCGGTAGGTGCCGTCGAGATCGCCGGGGCGGCTGGTCACCTGCAGCAGGTCGGGCCGCTCGTCGACCAGGGCTCCGAGCGCACGGTGGTAGTGCCGGACCACGTCGTCGCCGCCCTGCTCGGCGACGATCTGGCGCACCTGCTCGTGCCAGGGGTCGACGTCCTCGGCGCCACGGGCGCGGAACCTCGCCACCGACGACTCCTCGCCGTCGACGAGGAGCACGCTGACGAACGCGGCGCCGGCCTCGTGGGCCGCTGCCTCGAAGAGCTCCAGCTGGGAGCGCTGCGCCAGCAGCTGGGGGAGGACGACGTCATGGCCACCGGCGAGGTAGGCGCCGACGAAGGCGAGCGCCGCCGGGCGGATCAGCGCGCCGGCTTGTCCGAAGTCCGTCTCCCAGCCACCGATCATCGTGCGCAGCACGTCGATGTCGCAGCAGAGCACGCCCGGGTGGTCGGCGGCGTAGCGCCTGGCCAGGGTCGACTTGCCGATACCGGGTGAACCGTTGAGGTGGATCAGCCGGGTCACCGCCCCAGCCTGCCACCGAGTCCGACTGCTCTGCCACGAGACCGCTCGTGATCCGGCAGACTCTGATCGTGCAGCTCACCATCAACGGCCGTTTCCTCACCCAGCCGGTGACCGGCGTCCAGCGCTACGCGCGTGAGCTCTGCGCCACCCTCGACGAGGAGCTGCCCGCGCTCCAGCAGCGCTCCGACTTGTCCGTCGAGGTGCTCACGCCTCCGCTCGACGCCAGCCAGGCGGCCGACCTGCCCGTCTACGACCACCTGTCGGTGCGCCCGGTCGGTCGCGGTGGGGGCCACCGGTGGGAGCAGACCGAGCTCCCGCGCCACCTCACCGGCTCCGACGTCCTCTTCTGCCCGGGCAACGTCGCTCCGCTGGTCTCCCTGCGACGACGTCGCCCGGCGGTGGTCGTGACCGTGCACGACCTCGCCTTCCGCGACTTCCCCGAGACCGTCAGCCCGGGGTTCCGCAGGGTCTACGAGGTGCTCGTGCCGGCCGCGATGAAGCGTGCCGATCGCATCATCACCGTGTCCGAGGCCGAACGCGCCCGGATGCTCGGGCACTTCCCGGACGCCGCCGACCGGCTGGTCGCGGTGGCCAACGGAGGGCTCCCGCGCCACCGGCCGGTGCCGTCGTCCGCCGACCCCGCCCCACCCGCGGGACCCTTCCTGCTCTACGTCGGCTCGCTCAACCCTCGCAAGAACGTCGCCGGCGTGATCGCCGCCTGTCGCTCGCTGCTCGCGGCGCGACCCGACCTGCGCGCCGTCTTCGTCGGTGACCCGGCCGGGATCTACCAGGCCGTCGACCTCGGGCCCGCCGACGAGCGGATGGTCTTCGCGGGCAAGCTCGGCGACGCCGCTCTGGAGGCGCACTACGAGGCGGCCTCGGTGCTGCTCTTCCCCTCGTTCCACGAGGCGTCGGGGCTGCCACCCGTCGAGGCGATGGCGCACGGCTGCCCCGTGGTGGTCTCCGAGATCGCGGCCCTGCGCGAGCGCTGCGGTGACGCTGCGCTCTACTGCGACCCGCACGACGTGACCACGATGGTCGCCCAGGTCTCGCGCGTCCTCGACGAGCCCGACCTCGCCGCCGACCTCGCCGCACGCGGTCGTGAGCGGGCCGCCGCCTTCACCTGGTCGAGCTGCCTGGCCGCCACCCTCGACGTGCTGGAAGCTGCTGCCGCCGAGCAGGCTCCGCACTAGGATCAGGTCGGTGACCTCCCCCCTCCCCGCACGCACGTGGATCACGGCCGAGTGGCTGTCCGAGACCGGAGGCTCCGAGCGCGTGGTCGAGCGTCTGGCGGCCGCGATGCCCGAGGCGCAGGTCTACACCCCGGTCGCCTTCGCACGCGGCGCGCCCTCGATCGCCCGCGACCGGATCCATGCCGCCTTCCGTCGCCCGGAGCCGCTGATGAGGCGCCGCGAGGCGGCAGCGGCGATGAACGCGGTGAGCTGGCCCACCTGGGGCCGCACCCTCGACCGCAAGGCCGACCTGGTCGTCGCCAGCCACCACATGTCGAGCCACTGGACGGCGGTCTACTCCGACGTCCCGCACGTGTCGTACGTGCACACCCCCGCGCGTTACGCCTGGTTCCCCGAGCTCGACGGGCGCGCCTCGAGCCTCCCGGCCAGGGCCCTGTGCGCCCACATCCGCCGGATGGACCGCAAGGCCGCTCCCCGGGTGGTGGCCTACGCCGCCAACTCCGAGGCCACGCGCCGGCGCATCCAGCAGGTCTGGGACCGCGACGCCACCGTCATCCACCCGCCCATCGATCTCGGTCGCTTCGCCGGCCTCGCGCCGAGCGGGAGCGTCGGCACGGCTTCTCCGTTCGTGCTCGGGCTGAGTCGGTTCATCACCTACAAGCGCCTCGACTTCGTCATCGACGTCGCCGAGGCTGCCGGGGTCGCGGCCAAGGTCGTCGGTGGGGGTCCCCTCGAGGACGAGCTCCGCGCCCGGGCCGCCCGAGCCTCGGTGCCGGTCGAGATCATCACCGGCACGAGCGACGCCGAGGTGGCTCAGCTGATGGCGGACGCCGCCGTGCTGGTCTACCCGGCCGTCGAGGACTTCGGGCTGGTGCCGGTCGAGGCGATGGCTGCGGGGACGCCGGTGCTGGCGCTCGACGAGGCCGGCACCAAGGAGACGGTCCTCGACGGTGTCACCGGCTTCCTGATGGGCGAGCTGGACGCCGTGGCCTGGGCCGAGCGGATCGGTGCTGCACTGGCGCTCGACCCGGCCGACTGCCGCGCCCGCGCCGAGGAGTACTCCGAGGAGTCGTTCCAGGTCGCGGTGCTCGACTGGATCGGTGCCCAGCCGATCTAGCCTTGGCAGGCCCAGGCCGGCCTTGGCCGGCCTGGGCTGGTCTCAGGCGCTCGACGTTACCGGTCGAGCCATCACCAGCAGGTAGACGCCGCCCGCGACGAGAGCCCAGAAGGCCGCGCCGACGCCGACGATCACCAGCCCCGACGCCGCCACGACGAACGTGATCGCCGCTGCCTCGCGGCGTTGTTCGTCGGCCAGCGAGGACGCGGCCGCCGCGCCGAACGTGCCGACCAGGGCGAGGCCGGCGACCGCGGCGATGACGCCGGCCGGCGCGAGGACCGCCACCGTCGAGACGAGCGCGGCCAGCGGGCCGAGGACGACGTACGACACCCCGGTCGAGACGCCGGCCACCCACCGGCGAGCGGGGTCGGGGTGTGCGGTCGGACCGGCGGCGAGCGCGGCGGAGATCGCGGCCAGGTTGATCGCGTACCCGCCCAGGCCGGCCGTCGCCGCCGTGGCGGCACCCGTGTAGACGAGAGCCGGGCGCAGCGGGGCGCGGTAGCCGAACGACGCCAGCACCGCCGTGCCGGGGATGTTCTGGCTCGTCATCGTCACCAGGTAGAGCGGTACCCCGATCGCGACCACGCTCAGCAGGTCGAGGTGCGGAGGGGTCCAGGTGAGGGCGGGTGCCAGGTCGGCGCCGTTGATCTCGCGCAGCGACCCCGAGGCCACGATCACCACCACCGCCGCGGCGAAGGCACCCGGCACCGCCCACCGTCGGGCGATGCGCAGCAGCACCAGCCACGTCGCGATGACCGGCGCGATGGCGCCGGGGGAGTCGGCGAGCGCCAGGAAGGGCTGCACGCACAGCCCCAGCAGCACGCCGGCCAGCATGGCGTTGGCGAGTGCGACCGGGATCCGGGCCACCCAGTCGCCGAGCGGACGGACGAGCCCGGTCAGGGCCAGGAGAAGCCCCGCGACGACGAACGCGCCGATCGCGTCGGCGTACCCGCCGTCGGGGAGCGTGGCACCCGCCAGCAGGGCCGCACCCGGCGTCGACCAGGCCATCGTGATCGGGAAGCCGGGTCCGCCAGGAGAAGACGAGCGTGCCGAGGCCCATGGTGAGGCTGAGGATCAGCAGGCCCGAGGCGGCCTCGTCGGGTGACGCCCCGACCGCGGTCAACCCGGTGAGCACGACCGCGAACGACGAGGTGAAACCGACCACGGCGGTGATGACCCCGGCCAGCACGAGCTGGGTCGTCCCGCCGCCCTCAGCGCTGGTCACGGCGGTCCCGCGCCGCTGGCACGGCCGGCGGCACGCTCAGTCCTTGAGCTCGCAGATCACGGCGCCGCTGGTGACCGTGGCGCCGACCTCGGCGGCCAGGCCCGTCACGGTCCCGGCCTTGTGCGCCTTGAGGGGCTGCTCCATCTTCATGGCCTCGATGACGACGACCGTGTCGCCCACGGCGAGCTCCTGGCCCTCCTCGACGGTGACCTTGACGATCGTGCCCTGCATCGGGCTCGTCACCGCGTCGCCCGAGGCGGCGGCGCCGGCCTTCTTGCCCGCGGCGCGCTTCGGCTTCTTCGCGGCAGACCCGCCCGCAGCGGACAGGCCACCGAGACCGGCGGGGATGACCACCTCGACCCGCTTGCCACCGACCTCGACGACGACGGTCTGACGCTCGCCGGGGTCGGCCGCTTCCGCGGCATCGCCGCCGAAGGGTTCGATCCGGTTGTCGAAGTCGGTCTCGATCCACTGCGTGTAGACGGTGAACTCGCCCTCGCCGCTCGGCGTCGAGGCGCCGACGTAGGCAGGGTCGCGCACCACCGTCCGGTGGAACGGGATGACGGTGGGCATGCCGTCGACGACGAACTCGTCGAGTGCCCGGCGTGAGCGCTCCAAGGCCTGGGTGCGGTCGCGGCCGGTCACGATCAGCTTGGCGATGAGGGAGTCGAACGAGCCCGGGATCGTCTCGCCGTTCTCGTAGCCGCCGTCGAGGCGGACTCCCGGCCCGCTGGGTGGGTTCCAGGCCGACAGGGTCCCGGGGGCCGGCATGAAGTTGCGCCCGCCGTCCTCGGCGTTGATGCGGAACTCGATCGAGTGGCCGCGGATCTCCGGGTCGTCGTAGCCGAGCTCCTCGCCGGCGGCGATGCGGAACATCTCGCGCACCAGGTCGATGCCGGTGACCTCCTCGGAGACGCAGTGCTCGACCTGCAGGCGGGTGTTGACCTCGAGGAAGGAGATCGTGCCGTCCTGGGCGACGAGGAACTCGCAGGTGCCGGCGCCGTAGTAGCCGGCCTCCTTGAGGATGCGCTTGGAGGACTCGTAGAGCTGCGAGAGCTGATCGTCGCTGAGGAACGGCGCGGGCGCCTCCTCCACGAGCTTCTGGTTGCGGCGCTGCAGCGAGCAGTCGCGGGTGGAGACCACGACGACGTTGCCGTGCTGGTCGGCCAGGCACTGGGTCTCGACATGGCGCGGCTTGTCGAGGAACTTCTCGACCAGGCACTCGCCCCGGCCGAAGGCGGAGACGGCCTCGCGCACCGCCGACTCGTAGGCGTCGGGGATCTCCTCCATCGTGCGCGCGACCTTGAGCCCACGACCGCCTCCGCCGAAGACCGCCTTGATCGCGACCGGGAGCCCGTTCGCCTCGGCGAACGCGACGACCTCGTCGGCGTCCTCGACGGCATCCTTGGTGCCGGGAGCCAGCGGCGCGTCGGCCCGCTCGGCGATGTGCTTGGCCTTGGCCTTGTCGCCGAGAGCCTCGATGGCTGCCGGCGGCGGGCCGATCCAGGTCAGCCCGGCGTCGATGACGGCCTGCGCGAAGTCGGCGTTCTCGGCGAGGAACCCGTAGCCGGGATGCACCGAGTCGGCACCGGAGTCGGTGGCGACCTTGATGATCTTGGCGATGTCGAGGTAGGAGTCGGCCGGGGTGGCGCCGCCGAGGGAGTGCGCCTCGTCGGCCAGGCGCACGAACTGCGCGTCGCGGTCGGGCTCGGCGTAGACCGCCACGCTGCCGATCCCGGCGTCCTTGCACGCCCGGATGACCCGGACGGCGATCTCGCCGCGGTTGGCGATCAGGACCTTCTGCAACGGCTTGCTCTCGGGCACGAGGACGCTCCTTCGGTGGGCCTGCGGCCGGCTGGTGGTGCGGATGACGCCGGGACGGGACGACACGACGACTCCGGCGGGCAGGTTATCGCTCCCTGTCGACGATCCCCGCGCAGGCTCCCTGGGTGGACTCGAGGTCGAGAGCCCCCGGGCCCCTATGCTCGGACGGTGTCCGAGTACCAGCAGGAGCGCAAGGGGTTCTGGTACGAGCCCGAGGGAACCGGGACGTCCGAGGCGATCGCGCTCGAGGCCTGGGCCCGGGTGGCTCACGAGATCCTCGAGGAGACCGCCTCGACCTACCACGCGAGCATCACCGAGGGCGCCCTCGCCCACCGGCTGCTGAGCGAGACCGGGATCGCCACGTCGCGGCCGCACCCGCGCTGGCTCCCCAAGCTGCTGCAACCCCTGGCGGCCCTGCACGATCGCGACGGCTACCCGCCGCTGACCGCCCTCGTCGTCGACGCCCGCGGCTGGGTGGGGGAACGCTACGACGACGTCCTGCGGGCCGCTGATCACCTCCCGATCACCGACCCGACCACGCGCGAGCGGCACGCCTCGCGGGCCCGGCTGGAGTGCTACCAGTGGGCCGGCTCGGCCCCCGAGGACGGCGGCCACCCGGAGATCGTCGAGATGAAGGCCACCCGCGCGCCGCGGGCCCCGAGGTCGCCCCGGGCGACGCCCTCGGCGTCCGGCTCGGCAGCCGCGGGAGCGGCTGCTACCAGGCACGCCCCCCGGGCCCCGCGCGAGCCCGTGGTCGGTGTGGCGAAGAAGGTCGCCGCCTCCGATCGCCCCGTCAACGTGTGCCCGCGTTGCTTCATGGCGATTCCCGCGACCGGGTTGTGCGACAACTGCGACTGACTCCGGCCGGCACCCCGCTCGGGGGTGGTTAACGATCGCTAACCGTCCTAGCATGGGTCACATGAGCTTCGACCTGTCCCGTGAGCACGAGGAGTTCCGCCGTAGCGTCCGCGAGTTCGCGGAGGCCGAGATCGCGCCGTACGCCGCGCAGTGGGACCGTGACCACTACTTCCCGGTCGACGTGGTGCAGCAGATGGGCAAGCTGGGTCTGTTCGGGCTCACCGCTCCCGAGGAGTACGGCGGCGCCGGCGAGGACGGTGACTTCACCAGCCTGTGCGTCGCGATCGAGGAGCTCGGCCGCGTCGACCAGTCGATGGGCATCACGCTGCAGGCCGGGGTCGGCCTGGGCATCAACCCGCTGCTGAACTTCGGCACGAAGGAGCAGCAGGACGCCTGGCTGCCGGCCCTCGTCGCGGGGGAGAAGCTGGCCGGCTTCGGGCTGACCGAGCCGGGGGCCGGTTCCGACGCGGGAGCAACCAGGACGAAGGCCGAGCTGGTCAACGGCGAGTGGGTCGTCAACGGCTCGAAGCAGTTCATCACCAACTCCGGCTCCGACATCACCAGCCTCGTCACGGTCACCGCCCGCACCGGCACCCGCGAGGACGGCCGGCCCGAGATCAGCGCGATCATGCTCCCCAGCGGCGCCGAGGGCTTCGTGGCCGAGAAGGCCTACGACAAGCTCGGCTGGCACGCCTCGGACACCCACCCGCTGAGCTTCACCGACGTGCACGTGCCCGCCGACCACCTGCTCGGCGAGCGAGGTCGGGGCTACGCGCAGTTCCTCGCCACCCTCGACGACGGTCGGGTGGCGATCTCGGCGTTGAGCGTGGGTTGCATCCAGGCCTGCCTCGACCTGTCGGTGGCCTACGCCGGCGAGCGCCAGACGTTCGGTGGCCCGATCGGGCGCAAGCAGGGGGTGGCCTTCCAGATCGCCGACCTGCAGGTGATGCTCGAGGCGAGCCGGCTCCTCACCTACAAGGCCGCAGCGATGAAGGATGCGATGAGCTCGGCGTCCGGGAGCGGCCCGACGTACCAGGAGTTCAAGCAGGCCGCCTCCATCGCCAAGGTCTACACGACCGAGTCGGCGGTCACCGCCACCCGCATCGCCACCCAGGTGTTCGGTGGCTACGGCTTCATGGAGGAGTACCCGGTGGCGCGGTTCTACCGTGACGCCAAGGTGCTCGAGATCGGCGAGGGCACCTCCGAGGTGCAGCGGATGCTCATCGCCCGTGGTCTCGGACTGCCGGTCGAGTAGCGGGCGGTCGACCTGGTGCGCCACGCCACGAGACCGGGGGTGGGTGGCCACTCCTCCCACGATCGGGGGCACCCCGCCCCTAGGGTTGAGGGGTGAGCGACCGCTGGCGCAGCCTCCTGGGCGAGGTGTGGCGTTTCTTCGCCGTCGCGCAGGCCGCGACCTGGGTGTCGTTCCTGCTCTTCAACATCGCCCTGCACGGCTGGCTCGTCGGCGACCCGATCCTGCCCGACCAGGCGATCCTCGTCTACGTCATCGCGAACTCGATCGGCATGGTGATCAGCTACCACGGCGCGCGCGGGTGGGTCTTCCCCGACCGACCGCCGCAGCAGGCCGACGGCGGCTGGACGGCGTACGTCGTCATCAACCTCGCCGCGATGGCGCTCCCGGTGGGCTGCCTGGCCGTCAGCCGCCACCTGCTCGGGCTCGACGACGCGCTCTCGGACAACCTCGCCGCGAACGGAGTCGGCCTGGTGCTGGCTTTCGGTGCGCGCTTCTACCTCTTCCGGCGCTTCGTCTTCCGCCACCCCGCACCCGTGCGGGTGTAATGACCGGCGTAGTTGAGTTGTTAACTTCTGGCGCACCCATCCCACGTCGGAGGTCAGATCGTCATGCAGCTCCCATCCTTTCTCGATCGATCTCGGACTGTCGCCGGTCCTGGCTTCAACCGCTGGTTGATCCCCCCCGCCGCCCTGGCGGTGCACCTGAGCATCGGTCAGGTCTACGCGACGTCGGTCTACAAGAAGGCGTTGGTCGCGCACTTCGACACCGGGCTGACCGCCATCGGGATCGCGTTCTCGATCGCCATCGTGGTGCTCGGGGTGTCAGCGGCCCTCTTCGGCACGTGGGTCGACCGCAACGGCCCGCGGGCGGCGATGTTCGTCTCGGCCGTCTTCTGGTCGACCGGCTTCCTGGTCGGTGGGCTCGGCATCGCGCTCGACCAGCTGTGGCTCTACTACCTCGGCTACGGGGTGATCGGCGGTATCGGGCTCGGCATCGGCTACATCTCGCCCGTCTCGACCCTGATCAAGTGGTTCCCCGACCGCCCTGGCCTGGCCACCGGCATGGCGATCATGGGTTTCGGAGGCGGGGCCCTGGTCGCCGGACCGCTCAGCGGCCGGCTCCTCTCGCTCTACGACTCGGGCTATGACGCCACCGACAGCACCTCCATCGCCTCCGGGGGCGCGGTGGCGACGCTGTTCGTGACGCTGGGGGTGCTCTACCTGGTGTTCATGATGTTCGGGGCCTTCACCGTCAGGGTCCCGGCCGACGACTGGGCCCCCGAGGGGTTCGACGCGTCGAAGAAGAAGCAGCAGAAGATGGTGACGACCGCGAGCGTCTCCGCCGCGAACGCCATCCGGACGCCGCAGTTCTGGTTGCTCTGGGTGGTGCTCTTCTGCAACGTGACCGCTGGGATCGGGATCCTCGAGCAGGCCTCGCCGATGATCCAGGACTTCTTCCGCGAGGGTGATGCCTCCACGGTCACCGCGGCTGCGGCCGGCGGTTTCGTCGGTCTGCTGTCGATCTTCAACATGGCCGGCCGGTTCGCGTGGTCCACCACCTCCGACCTGGTCGGTCGCAAGGGCATCTACATGGTCTACCTCGGCGTCGGTCTGGTGCTCTACGTGCTGCTGGCCACGGCCGGCTCCAGCTCGACGTTCCTCTTCGTCATGCTGGCCGCGGTGATCATCAGCTTCTACGGCGGTGGCTTCGCCACGGCTCCGGCCTACCTGCGCGACCTGTTCGGCACCTACCAGGTGGGCGCCATCCACGGCCGCCTCCTCACCGCATGGGCGGCTGCGGGCGTGGCGGGGCCGCTGATCGTCAACTCGTTCCTCGACGCCGAGGGCGAGCCCGGCAAGCTGACGGCGAGCGCCTACCAGCCGGCCCTGCTCACGATGGTCGGGGTGCTGGCGGTCGGGTTCGTGGCCAACCTGCTCATCCGCGAGGTCTCCGAACGCTTCCACGAGCCGGACGGCACCTCGGCGTCCTCGACCCACCGGGCGAATGAGAGGAGCAAGGCATGAAGGGCCGCATCGCCGTCGCCTGGACCCTCGTGGGGATCCCGCTGGCCTACGGGCTGGTCGAGACCATCCGCAAGGCTTCCACGCTGTTCACCGGCTGAGCGGGTCGGTTCGCTCCGACCGGCTCGTCGCGCCCCGACTCACGCCGGGTGCGACGTCGAGCGGGGCACCGTGACCTCGGCCACCCGCTCGAGGCGCGGGCGGTCGTGGTCGTCGTCGTGCACGGTGCCGGTGGCCCACCACATGCGCAGCAACCCCTCCGCGTCGACCTCCAGGGTGGCGATGTTGTTGTCGAACCACGGGCCCCGCACCAGCCGCCACGTCAGCGGCGCGTCGGGCACCTTCGCCGAACGCCCGACCACCTGGCCCAGTGGTCCCGCGACCCCGTACGACGCGGCCGCGGTCGCGTAGCGCCACCTGCGCGAGAGGGGGTTGCGGATGGGGGAGCAGACCGCTTGGACGATCCGGCTCCGCAGCGGCCCGCCGCTCGCGAGCTCGTGCTTGCTGGGCACGGCCTCGGAGACGTAGCTGTGGTGCACGTCTCCGGACAGGAAGGTGACGGTGCGCGGGGCAGTGCCCCGTTGTCCGCGGGCGACCTCCAGCGTCATCCGCGAGACCTTCTGGAAGGCGTCCTGGAAGGCTGCCCAGTGCTCGAGGTCGACACCGCGGCGCAGCTTCTCGCCCAGGCGGGCGCCTCGTTCGCCCCAGGCGCCTGCGACGAGCGCCTCGTTGAAGGCCTCGACGTAGTGCAGGCCGGGCGCGAGCAGGAAGGGTAGCGACGTCCCGACCAGGAGGTGGTCGACGTCGCCGCGCATCTGCTCGTCGAGCCAGGCCATCTCGTCGTCGTCGAGGAGGCTGCGGCGCTCCGGGTCCAGCACGCGCGCGGCCCGGGAGTCGACGACCACCAGCCGCGCCTGGTCGCCGAACTGGCGCGCGTAGCTCCAGCGGTACGACGTCGGCTCCTGGTCGGCGCGGTCGGCGAAGTCGTCCAGCGCCGCCGAGATGTCGCACTCGGCGTCGACGCCGCTCTCGTCGTGGGCCACGACCTGCTTCCAGATCGGGTCGTCGGCCCGCTCGTCGGGTGTCATGTTGCCGAGGTGCTGGTAGACCCAGTACGACGCGAGGCCGGCCACGATGCGTCCGTGCCACCAGTCGGTGGCCTCCATCGCGTCCTTCCAGGACTGCGAGGTGTTCCAGTCGTCGCGGATGTCGTGGTCGTCGAAGATCATCGCGCTCGGCAGCGTCGACAGCAGCCACCGGTTGGCGGGGTCCGACCACGCCAGGGAGTAGAGGTGGGCGTACTCCTCGTAGTCGCGCAGCTCGGTGCCCGGGGGCTCCTCGATGTCGCGTCGCGAGGAGATGAACTCCTGCATCGCCTCGGTCGTCTCGTCGGCGTAGACCTGGTCGCCGAGGAAGAGCACGAGGTCGGGCCAGCGCGGCTGGGCAGGGTCGGGATCGTCCTCGGTGGTGGTGTCGGTGAGCCCGCCGAGTCGCAGTGCGTAGGCGCGCAGGGCGTCGACGCCGTGGGTGTTGTTGCCCTCGGCGTCGTGACCGACCGACGTCCGGCACGAGCCGAACGCCAGCCGCAGGGGCTTGGTGTGGTCGAGGGTGACGATGCACGAGGGCGGTAGCTCGGAGTCGGCCGGCGGCCACACCGGCGCACCGTCGACCTCGACGCGGTACGGCGTCCGGGAGCCGGGCTCGAAGCCGTCGAGGCAGACCAGCGCGTAGTGGTGGTCGTGCACGGCGAACGTGCGCGCACGCGAGGTGTGCTCGCCGGCCGTGACCGACACCTCGGCGGCGGCTTCGACCTCGACCCAGATGCTGGCCGACGTCTCGTCGACGTGCCGGAGGAGCGGACCCAGCACCAGTGACGACATGGACCCACTCAAGCAGGCCCGTCGAAGCAGGGAGGTCACCCCGGCTGGCGAGGCGACCAGAGATCGGTCCAGGCGTGACCGAGCTCGGCGAGCAGCAACCTCAGCAGCGGCAGGCTGACCCCGACGACGTTGTGGAAGTCGCCCTCGATGCCGGTCACGAAGGCGCCGCCCAGGCCGTCGACGGTGAAGGCGCCCGCCACGTGGAGCGGCTCGCCGGTGGCGACGTAGGCAGCGACCTCCTCGTCGGTGACGTCGGCGAAGTGGACGACGGTCGACGCGGTCGCCGCCGCCACCCGGCCGGTCGCGGTGTCCCGCAGGCTGTGGCCGCTCTGCAGGACGCCGCTGCGGCCCCGCATCGCCTGCCAGCGACGGGTCGCCTCGGCGGGGTCGTGCGGCTTGCCGAGCGCCTCGCCGTCGAGCTCGAGCACCGAGTCGCAGCCCAGGACGAGAGCGCCGGCGGGCAGGTCGTCGCGCGCGGCCACGGCCGCGCACTTCAGCTCGGCGAGCTGCAGGGCGAGCTCGGCCGGGGGCACGTCGCTCACCTGTGACTCGTCGACCCCCGACACGATCACGACCGGCTCGATGCCGGCGCTGCGCAGGGTCGCGAGGCGGGCGGGGGAGGCGGAGGCCAGGACGAGCGGAGTCACGGGAAGGACCGTAGCGGGCGCACGACCTCCGGCTGACCGACGACGGGTGAGCTTCTGCGTGGTGGGCGGCAACTGCGCTGTCGCCCGGCGCCGGTCAAGCGGGGAAACGCGGCAGAGCACTCGCGCGCCACCCGCCGGGCCCGTGCGCGACGGGCTGACGAGCCAGCCGTGAGGGCGCGTTCCACTGGCGCCGGGGCGTGGCGGCGGGAGCGTCGTCGCCGCCGAGGGCGGAGAGGACCGCGACGATCGCCGCGACCTCCTCCGGTGTCGTCGACGGCGTCAGGATCTGTAGCGCCGGCGGACGGGACGGCGCGGTGCCTGCTGCGCTCGCTGCATCCTCGGTTCCGGTCACAGCGGGATGTTCCCGTGCTTCTTGGGCGGCAGCGTCGCCCGCTTCGAGCGGAGCAGGCGCAGCGCGCGGACGATCTCGCCGCGGGTCTCGTGCGGTGCGATCACGGCGTCGATGTAGCCCCGCTCGGCCGCGATGTAGGGGTTGGCGAGGGTGGTCTCGTACTCGTCGATCAGCTCGGCCCGACGGGCCTCCACCTCGTCGTCGCTGCCGCCGTCGTCCTTGATCTTCGCCAGCGTCTTGCGGTGCACGATGTTGGCTGCGCCCTGGGCGCCCATGACGGCGATCTGGGCGGTGGGCCAGGCGACGTTGATGTCGGCGCCGAGGTGCTTGGAGCCCATCACGTCGTAGGCGCCGCCGTAGGCCTTGCGGGTGATCACGGTGACCAGGGGCACGGTGGCCTCGGAGTAGGCGTAGATGAGCTTGGCGCCGCGGCGGATGATGCCGTTCCACTCCTGGTCGGTGCCGGGCAGGAAGCCGGGCACGTCGACGAAGGTCAGGACCGGGATGTTGAACGCGTCGCAGGTGCGCACGAACCGGGCGGCCTTCTCGGAGGCGTCGATGTCGAGGGTGCCGGCGAACTGCATCGGTTGGTTGGCCACCACGCCGACCGCGCGGCCCTCGACCCGGCCGTAGCCGATGATCAGGTTCGGCGCGAAGAGCTCCATGACCTCGACGAACTCGCCGGGCTCGTCGCCGTCCGGGTCGAGGACCGCGGTGATCACGTCGTGCATGTCGTAGGGCTGGTTCGGCGAGTCCGGGATGATCGTGTCGAGCGAGCGGTCGAGGTCGGTGATCTCGAGGCCGGCCGACCCCACCTCGGATTCTGGGTAGACCACTGCCTCGTCGAGGTTGTTCTGCGGCAGGAACGACAGCAGCGCCTTGACGTAGTCGATGGCGTCCTGCTCGTCGGAGGCCAGGTAGTGGGCGTTGCCCGACTTGGTGTTGTGGGTGCGCGCGCCGCCGAGGTCCTCCATGGTGACGTCCTCGCCGGTGACGGTCTTGATGACGTCGGGCCCGGTGATGAACATCGCCGACGTCTGGTCGACCATGATCGTGAAGTCGGTGACGGCGGGGGAGTAGACGTGACCGCCGGCGCAGTTGCCCATGATCATCGAGATCTGCGGGATCACGCCCGAGGCGTGCACGTTGCGGCGGAAGATCTCGCCGTACAGGCCGAGTGAGACGACGCCCTCCTGGATGCGGGCTCCGGCTCCTTCGTTGATGCCGATGATCGGGCAACCGGTCTTCATCGCGAGGTCCATGACCTTGACGATCTTCTCCCCGTAGACCTCGCCGAGCGAGCCGCCGAAGACCGTGAAGTCCTGGGAGAACACACAGGTCTGGCGACCGTCGATCGTGCCGTAACCGGTGATGACGCCGTCGCCGTAGGGGCGGGTCTGCTCGAGCCCGAACGCGGTGGAGCGGTGCCGGGCGAGCTCGTCGAGCTCGACGAACGACCCCTCGTCGAACAGCATCTCGATGCGCTCACGCGCCGTCTGACGCCCCTTGGCGTGCTGCTTCTCGATCGCCTTCTCCGAGCCCGCGTGCACCGCGGCGTCGAGACGCCGGTCGAGGTCGGCCAGCTTGCCGGCCGTGGTGTGGAGGTCGAGGTCGGCCGGGACGTCGGTCCCCTCGCCTGGTGTCGTTGCCTGGGCGCTCACAGTTCTCCTGCTCGGTGCTCGCTGATGCTTGGTCTCGGCGGTTCGGTAGGTCAGGCTAGTGCTCGTGAGATCGGACCCGGCCGCGCGCCCACCCCTCGACAAGGCCAGGCTGACCGCCGACAACGCCGAGCTGCTCCCCGACCTCAGCATCGAGGTCCACGACGAGCTGGCGTCGACCAACGCCCTCGCCGCCGAGCGGGCGCGCGCCGGCGCAGGGGCCGGTCTCGTCGTCGTCGCCGACCACCAGAGCGCCGGTCGCGGCCGCCTCGACCGCACGTGGGACTCGCCCGCGGGCACCGCTGTGACGTTCTCGCTCCTCCTGCGCCCCGCCGCGCCGGCCCACGCGTGGCCCTGGATCCCGCTGCTGACCGGGTATGCCGTCGACAAGGCCATCAAGGGCGTCGGCCTGGATGCCGGCGTGAAGTGGCCCAACGACGTGCTCGTCGGCGAGAAGAAGGTCTGCGGGATCCTGGTCGAGCGGATCGACACCCCCGACGGCCCGGCCGCGGTGGTCGGGGTGGGCATCAACGTGGGCCTGACGCCCGACGAGCTGCCGGTGCCGGGTGCCACGTCGCTGGAGATCGAGCTCGCCCGACCCGTCGACCGCACCGACGTCCTGGTCGAGGCGCTCAACGCGATCCGGGAGGCCTTCGACGCGTGGGAAGTCGGGGGCGAGCTCAACGGCGCCCGGCTGGCCCGGTCGTACGCCGCGGCCTGCGTCACGCTCGGGCGCCAGGTGCGCGTCGACCTGCCCGACGGCAGCGTCCTGAGGGGGCACGCCAGCGGCATCGACCCCGACGGACGCCTGGTCGTGCAGGTCGACGGCGTCACGCACACGGTGGCCGCCGGCGACGTGGTGCACGTACGCAGCGCCGAGTGACATGATCGCCCCGTGGTGATCTCCCAGAAGCTGCTCAACCCCGGCGAGAAGATCGTCGTCAGCACGCGCACGCATCCCAAGGCCCTGATCGTGCCGATCCTCACCCTCGTGGCGCTGCTGGCCGTCGGGGTCCTCTTCCAGGTGTTCGTCACCGACAACGGAACCGCCCTGCTCGTGGTGTGGCTGATCATCGCGTTGCTGGCGCTCTGGCGGGTGCTGTGGCCGTTCCTCGACTGGCTGACGGGGTCCTACACGATCACCGACCGGCGCCTCATCACGCGCAACGGCATCATCACCCGCCGCGGCCACGACATCCCGCTCGGGCGGATCAGCGACGTCGCCTACGAGCTCGACCTCGTCGACCGGGTCCTGGGCTGCGGCACCCTGGTGATCAGCGACGCGAGTACCAACGGACAGGTGCTCATCTACGACATCCCGCACGTCGAGGCCACCCAGCGCCGGCTCAACGAGCTGCTCCACCGCCTGCACGGAGGCGAGACCAGCTCGCACGAGGGGCACTGACCACGGTGGCTCGCCAGCCAGGAGCCCCACCGGACGACGGCAGGGGCGACGGGGACGACAGGGACGACGAGAGCCTCGCCGTCACCCGGGCCATCCTCGGCGACCAGCCGCGCCACACCGCCGAGGAGGTCGCCGAGGCGAGTGGCATCCCGCTCGAGCAGGCCGAGCGGTTGTGGCGCACGCTGGGCTTCCCGCGCGGCGACGACGGCGCCCGCGCCTACACCGCCACCGACGCGCAGGCGCTCACCACGCTGGCCCGGACGATGGACAGCGGCCTCATCGACTTCGACCTCGCCCTGAACCTGACGCGCGCCCTGGGCCAGAACATGTCGCGCCTCGCCGACTGGGAGGTCAGCGCCGTGGCCCACCGGGTCGAGGAGCTCGGCGAGGACCGCCCGGGGCTCACCCGCGCCGAGACGGCGATCGAGCTGTTCGACGGTCTGAGCGAGCCGTTCGAGGAGCTGATGGTCCATGTGTGGCGTCGCCACCTGGTCGCGGCCGTGACCCGGATCTTCGCCCTCGACGCCGAGGGCCTCGGTGAGACCGACCTCGACACGACCCGGATCAGCGTCGGGTTCGCCGACATCGTCAGCTTCACCGCCCTCAGCAACCAGATCTCCCGTGGGCGCATCGGCGACCTCGTCGAGCTCTTCGAGTCGCGGTGCGCCGACGTGGTGGCCAACCAGCACGGGCGGGTCATCAAGAGCATCGGCGACTCGGTCCTCTTCGTGAACGACGACCCGATCCGGGCCTACGACACCGCCGAGGGGATCATCAACGTGATCGGTCGCGACTCGCGGATGCCGGACGTCCGGGTGGGCCTGGCGAGCGGCGACGTCGTCATGCGTCTGGGCGACGTGTTCGGTCCTCCGGTCAACATGGCGGCCCGGCTGACGGCAGTCGCTCGGCGCAACCGCATCATCATCGACGCCGCCACCGCCGACCTGCTCCCGGCCGACCAGTTCGAGACCCGACGACTCCCGGCGCGCCCGGTCCGGGGGTTCGGCCTCATCGAGCCGGTCGCCGTCCGCCGCCACTGAACGGGTGGAGGGGGACCGTCGCGCCACGTACGGGCGGGGGTATCGGAGGTACGTCGCCCCGGCGATGGGTGAGGCTGGTCTAGACCACGACCCTCGCGGCGGACCCAAATTCTTCGAAGTGGTCGCAATGCCGGCGCGGACTTCTTAGGTTGTGCGGGTGCTCCAGGCTCAGGACGTCCGCGTCGACCCACGACATCGACGGGTGTGGCGCGGTGACGACGAGATCGTCATGTCCCGCAAGGAGTTCGACCTCCTGACCGCTCTCGTCTCGAGGGTCGGGCAGCTGGTCTCACGTGAGGACCTGATGCGCGAGGTGTGGCAGACGACGTTCTGGACGTCGTCCAAGACGATCGACGTCCACCTCGGGTGGGTACGCCGCAAGCTCGGCGACGACAGTCGCCGGCCGAGCCTGATCACCACCGTTCGCGGCAAGGGGCTGCGCTTCGAGACCGCCCCGCCCCTGGGGGCCGTCGGACGTCTGCTGCCTGACGACCACCTCGGCGTGCCGCACGTGAGGTCGGCCTAGAGGAGGTCGACCTGGAAGAGGGTCGGCCCGAGCGCTGCGTAGGATGCGGGCGTGAGTGAACTGGCCCCGGTCGTCGCCGTCATCGGGGGCGGTCAGCTGGCCCGGATGATGGCCGGGCCCGCCGCTGCGCTGGGTATCCCGCTGCGGCTGCTGGCCGAGGCGCCCGGCGTCTCGGCCGCCCAGGTGATCGGCGACCAGCTCGTCGGTGACCACCGCGACCTCGACGCACTACGCGCGGTGGCGGCGGGTGCCGCCGTGGTGACCTTCGACCACGAGCACGTGCCGGGCGAGCACCTGCGCGCCCTGGTCGAGGCCGGCGTCGCGGTGCGGCCCGGACCTGACGCCCTCGTCCACGCCCAGGACAAGGCGGTCATGCGCGAGCGGTTGAGCGGCCTCGGGGTCCCGTGCCCGCGCCACGCGGTCGTCGACGACGTCGAGGACGTCGTCGCGTTCGGGTTTCCGTGCGTCCTGAAGACGACGCGGGGCGGCTACGACGGCCGCGGGGTGTGGTTCGTGGCCGCTCCGGCCGAGTGCGACGAGGCCTTCGCGGCCGCCGCGGCCGCCGGGGTGCAGCTGCTCGCCGAGGAGCGCGTCGACTTCCGTCGCGAGCTGTCGGCGCTCGTGGCCCGCTCTCCCAGCGGTCAGGCGGCGGCCTACCCGGTCGTGGCCTCGACGCAGCGCGACGGCATCTGCCACGAGGTGGTCGCCCCGGCGCCCGACCTCGACCCCGACCTGGCTGCGCACGCGCAGTCGATCGCGCTGCGGCTGGCCGGCGAGCTCGACGTCACCGGGATCCTTGCGGTCGAGCTCTTCGAGACCACCGACGGACGCGTGCTCGTCAACGAGCTCGCGATGCGGCCCCACAACACCGGCCACTGGACCCAGGACGGTGCGGTGACCTCGCAGTTCGAGAACCACCTGCGGGCCGTGCTCGACCTCCCGCTCGGCTCGCCGGCGGCCCGCTCGCGCTGGACCGTCATGGTCAACATCCTCGGCGGTCCGCTCGAGCACGTCGGGCGGCTCTACGACGGCTACCCGCACGCGATGGCGCGCGACCCGCACCTGCGCGTGCACCTCTACGGAAAGGCGCTGCGCCCCGGTCGCAAGGTCGGTCACGTCAACGCCTACGGTGACGACCTCGACGACTGCCTGGAGCGCGCGCGGCACGCCGCCGCGTGGTTCCGTGGCGACCTGGGCAACGAGAGCGAGTGATGACATGACGGTGGGTGGAGGCGCTGCGCGCGTCGGGATCGTGATGGGCTCCGACTCCGACTGGCCGGTGATGAAGGCGGCCGCCGAGGCCCTGGGCGAGTTCGACGTCGCCCACGAGGCCGACGTCGTCTCGGCGCACCGGATGCCGGAGGAGATGCTGGCCTACGGTCGTGAGGCCGTCGACCGGGGGCTGCAGGTGATCATCGCCGGCGCCGGTGGCGCCGCGCACCTGCCCGGCATGCTCGCCGCAGTCACGCCGCTGCCCGTCATCGGGGTGCCGGTGCCGCTCAAGCACCTCGACGGGCTGGACTCGCTGCTCTCCATCGTCCAGATGCCGGCCGGGGTGCCCGTGGCCACGGTCGCCGTCGGTGGTGCGCGCAACGCAGGGCTGCTCGCCGTGCGTGTCCTGGCGGCCTCCGACCCCGACCTGCAGGCCCGGATGGTCGAGTTCCAGGCGCGCCTGCGAAAGTCCGCCCAGGACAAGGGGGCGGCGGTTCGCGGCGACACCGGTGCCCGGCGTCTCGGCTTCTGAGCGGTCGGCCCGCCTGGTCGGGGTCGACGTCGCGAGGTGCCTGGCACTGCTGGGGATGATCGCCACCCACCTGGTCGTCGAGCGCGACCCCGACGGGTCGCTGTCGACGCTCCAGTGGCTCGCAGGTGGTCGGGCGTCGGCGCTCTTCGCGGTGCTGGCCGGGGTCTCCCTCGCGCTCGTCACCGGACGTCGCACCCCGGTGACGGGGTCGACCCGGGTGCGCGCGAGCATCGCGATCGCGGTGCGGGCGCTGTCGTTGGTGCTGATCGGCCTGGTGCTCGGCGAGCTCGAGAGCGGCCTGGCGATCATCCTGGCCTACTACGGCGTGCTGTTCGTGCTCGCGCTGCCGTTCCTGGGTCTCGCGGTTCGACCCCTCCTGCTGCTGGCGACCGGTTGGGTGGTGGTGGTCCCGGTGCTCTCGCACGTCGTCCGGCCCGTCCTGCCCGAGCGTCAGCTCGCCAGCCCCGCCTTCGACCAGCTGGCCCACCCGGGACGGCTGCTCTCCGAGCTCCTGCTCACCGGCTACTACCCGGCGCTCGCGTGGGTGGGCTACGTGCTGCTCGGGCTCGCCCTCGGCCGGTGCGACCTGTCGTCGCAACGCGTCCAGCGGACCATGGCCGCCGTCGGGCTGATGGTCGCCGCCGGGGCGACGTTCGTGTCCGGTGCACTGACGTCGGCCGCGGGGTTCACCGACGCCGAGCTGACGGCGTACGCCGGCGGCAAGTACGGCCAGACGCCGACCGACCGGTGGGACTGGCTGCTGCTCGTCTCACCGCACAGCACGACCCCCTTCGACCTCCTGCAGACCGGCGGCAGCGCGGCGTTCGTGCTCGGGCTCTGCCTGCTGCTCGTCGGGCGGCTGACGAGCCGCGCACCCGCCGCCGAGCGCGCAGTCGCGGTGGTGTGCGGCGCCGGGACCATGACGCTGACGCTCTACGTGCTGCACGTCGTCCTGCGGACCGATCGCTTCCTGCCGCCGCAGAGCGCCCACGCGCTGACGTGGCACGTGCTGGTCGTGCTGTGGGTGGGGGGCCTCTACGTGGCGCTCGGACGACGGGGACCGCTCGAACGGGCCGTCGGCGTGCTGCCCGACCTGGTCAGGGGCGACCGACCAGGGCGTGCTCGTGGGCGAATACCACGATCTGCACCCGGTCGCGCAGGCTGAGCTTGCGCAGGATCGCGCCGACGTGGGTCTTCACCGTCGACTCGGAGGTGAAGGTGCTCGCCGCGATCTCGGTGTTGGAGAGCCCGCGCGCCACGGCGCCGAACACCTCGCGCTCCTTCTCGGTCAGCCCTGCGTAAGCCGGGGGCGGCGCCGCGGGCGCACGGAAGTGCCCCTCCAGCAGCACCGTGAGGTCGCCGGGAGCCAGCACGGCGTTGCCGGCGTGGACGGTGCGGATGGCGTCGCGCAGCATCACCGGCGTGACGTCCTTGAGCAGGAAACCGCTCGCACCGTGCTGGATGGCGGTGGCGGCGCGGTCGTCGAGGTTGAACGTCGTCAGCACGACGACCCGCACCGGCGCCCGTCCCTGGCTGTGGCGCCGGGCGACGCGCTCGGCGGAGAAGATCTGGCGGGTCGCCTCGACGCCGTCCAGCTCCGGCATCCGGATGTCCATCAGGACGACGTCAGGAGCGAGCTCGTCGACCAGGCGCACGGCCTCGCGGCCGTCGCCGGCAGCACCGACGACGCGCATGCCGTCCTGGGCGTCGACGATGACGGCGACGCCCTCACGGAACAGGTCCTGGTCGTCGACGAGCAGCACCCTGATGTCCTCCTCGCCCGGCGCAGGAGGCGCGTGGTCGGCAGGCCTGTCGCTCACGGCGACACCGTACGCACCGGGACCCACGCCGTGGTCGTGAAGGTCGCGGGCTCGCCGGGCCGCTCGCCGTCGCGTCGTCGTACGTCGAGCCGCCCGCCGCAGGCCTCCAGCCGGCGCCGCATGCCGTCGAGGCCGCGGCCGTCGTCGGCGGGGTCCGTGGGCCGAGCGGATGGTGGCGCCGACTGCGTCGACAGGGGCTGGGTCTCGTCGGTCACCGCAGCGCCGGGCCCGGCGAGGCTGTTGCGGACCTCGAGCCGCAGCTCGCCGGCCCAGGAGCCGTCGGGCCAGGAGCTGTCGGGCCAGGAGCTGTCGGGCCAGGAGCCGTCGGGCCAGAGCCGCTCGACGAGGACGGGCTCGTCGCGCGCCCCGTGCTTGATCGCGTTCGTGAGCATCTCCTGCAGCACCCGGTAGGCCACCACCTCCAGCTCGGGGGGGAGCGGCTGTGGTGTGCCGAGCTCGCGCGAGACGACCTCGCGGCCACTCGCGCGCACGCCCTCGACGAGCGTGTCGAGGGGGCGGGGCGCTTCAGGGCTCGGCTGCTCACCGGCAGCGACGGTGAGCACCCGGCGCACGTCCTGGAGCGACGACCGTGCCGACGTCGCGATGGTGGCCAGGGTCGCCTTGAGCTTCTCGGTGTCGGTGTCGGGCAGGAACTGCGCGGACTCGGCCTGCGCCAGGATCACCGCGAGCGAGTGGCCGACCACGTCGTGGACGTCGCGCGCCAGCCGGGCCTGGCCGTCGCGGAGCTGCGCGATCTCGCGCGCCTGCTCGGACTCGTGCAGCGCCCGCCGGGTCTCCTCCTCGGCCTGCTCCTGCCCGACCCGGGACGTGGTCGCACGGTCGCTGAACCGCAGGACGAGACCCGCCAACCACGGGACCGAGAGGAGAGCGACACCGAGGAAGGAACCGAAGAGGAGCGAGACGTACCCGAGCGGGGCCAGGGCGCTGACGAGCGCGTCGGCCAGGGGGGCCGGGACGACGTCGACGACGTCGAAGCGGTAGGCGGCGACCAGGAGCAGCGAGACCACTCCGGACACGCCGATCGAGAGGCCGGCCAGGGTCGCGACCAGTGCGCTACCCCAGCGAGCGGTGGTGAAGAAGACCATCCCGAGCGCGAGCTCGACGATCGTCAGCGGCGTGAGGAGCACGACGTGCACCAGCCCCAGGACCCAGGTCAGGGTGAGGGCGAGCCCGGGCTGCTCCCGGCTGATCGCGACGGCGGCGCCCGTCCCGAGCGCGACCACGATCCTGGCGGCCAGGTCGGTGAGGCTGTGGACGGGACTGGTGGTCAGGGCCAGCAGCACGCCGAGGGTGGCCGCCACCGCGCCGACGACGATCTCGGGACTGCTCGTCCGCAGGACGGTGGTGTTCACCTCGCCCCCTCCTGCGGCTCGTGCCCGGTGCGCCAGGAGAGCGGGACGACGCCGGTCGGGACTGCGATGGCCGGGCCTCCTGCCGGGTAGGGGCGTGCGGGAACGCGCCATTGCACCACGCGCACCACGGTCGGGGTGAGGATCGTCATGGCGTCGACGCTAGGAGTCGCGGAGCTCCTCCGACATCGTCCGCAGGTGCCGAACGACTGACCGACAGGAGGAGATCGAGGCCGCGGCGGGACCGGGGAAGAGGTCAGTCGTCGCGCACGCGACCGCGCAACGACTTGGTGCGCCCGCGCTGCTTCTTGGTCTCGAGGCGGCGCCGCTGCGAGCCGCGGGTCGGCTTGGTCGGGCGCCGCGGCGGCGGCGGGGGCGCCAGGGCGGCGCGCAGCCGCTCGGCCAGCCGCTCGCGCGCGGCCACCCGGTTGCGGTGCTGGGAGCGGTGCTCCGAGGCCACCACGAGCACGGGGGAGCCCAGCGTGCCGACGGCGCGGGCTCGCTGGGTGTCGCTGAGCGCGGCACTGGTCAGTACGTCGTACTCGAGCTCGACGCGACTGTCGGTGGTGTTGACCGACTGTCCGCCGGGCCCCGACGACCGCGAGAAGCGCTCGACCAGCTCGGCTGCAGGGATCACCAGCCCGCGCGGGAGACCCGGCCCTGACGCGAGCGTGAGGTCGGCCCCGCCGCTGGGGCTGCTCACCCGCGGCTACGCCACTCGATCGCCGGGCACGTGTCCATCACCATCGGGACCCCGGCCGCCCGGGTGCGCGCGAACGCGTCCTCGTCGACGACGCCCAGCTGGAACCAGACGCCGCGGGCGCCGACGGCCACGGCCTGGTCGGCGAACTCGCCGGCCGCCTCCGAGCGCCGGAAGACGTCGACCACGTCGATGTCGAAGGGCACCTCGGCCAGCGACGCGTACCCCTGCTCGCCCAGGACGAGCGGCGCGCCGGGGTGGATCGGCACGATCCGCTTGCCGCGCTCCTGGAGCAGGGCGGCGATGGAGTACGCCGTGCGGGCGGTGTTCGCCGACAGCCCGACGACGGCCCAGGTCTCGCAGTCGTCGAGCATCAGCCGCACCGCCTCGGGGTCCTGCCAGGTCGTCGTCATGGCCCCACGGTAGGCGCGCCGAGGGCCGGGGGACCACCTGCAGCACCGGTCGACCGTCGACCGGGTAAAGAAATACCTTCATCCGCATGGCGCCGGAGGGCCGGGGGTACGTCTCGGGTGCGCGAGTCGCCGAGATCCCCCCACTCGGCGGCTCCGCCAACAGCCGGCCCACCCCAGTGCGCAATCTGGTCACACGAGACCATGCCATCTTGCTGGCGGGGGTATCGAGAACGTGTCAGGATGCAGAGGTCCTGATCATCGACGTCGTCTCGTCGGTGTCGATCCTCTCCCCCCGGAGGTTCCCCATGGCAACGAGCCAGTCCCTGAGCGATGCCCGTCGCCGGGTCGAGACGGCGCGCCTGCTCTCGCGCGCCCGTGCCAGCCACGGCGACGCCCGGGCCCGCTACGAGGACGACGTCATCCGGCTGAACATGAACGTCGCAGCCGACGTCGCCCGCCGCTACCACGGCCGCGGCATCGCCGGCGACGACATCAACCAGGTCGCCTTCCTGGGCCTGGTCAAGGCGGTCCGCGGCTTCGACCCCACGCTGGGTGACGACTTCTTGAGCTACGCCGTGCCGACGTTGCGGGGCGAGATCCGACGCTACTTCCGCGACTCGGGCTGGACGATCCGCCCGCCGCGCTCGGTGCAGGAGGTCCAGGCGCGGGTCATCAGCACCGAGGCCGAGCTCACCCAGCGGCTCGGTCGCGCGCCCCGTCCCGCCGAGATCGCGGCGCACCTCGACGTCTCGCTCCCGCTGGTCATGGACGCCATGGCCGCCAGCGGCTGCTTCACGCCGATGTCGCTCGACGCGTCGCGCAACGACGACGCGGCGAGCGAGTCGCCGGCCGACAAGATGGGCGACCTCGACCCGGCGTTCGCCAGCACCGAGGCCCGCCTGGCCCTCGGTCCGCTGATGAACACCCTCAACCACCGGGACCGCCGCGTCATCGAGCTGCGCTACTTCGAGAACCGCACCCAGGCCCAGATCGGCGCCGAGGTCGGCGTCTCGCAGGAGCAGGTCTCCCGCCTGCTGAGCGGCATCCTGCTCAAGCTGCGCCGCCAGCTCGCCGCCTGAACCCGGGACGGCGCGCCCCACGCACGAGGCGACGACCCGCGGGTCGAGACCCGGTGCGCGAGGTGGCAGCGTCCGTCGCTGGGACTTCGTCGACGCTCGCTGGCGCTCGCTGCTCAGTCTCCGGGGGTCCGGGGCAGCTCGGAGGCGATCGCTGCTCAGTCTCCGGGGAAGATCCGCGGCAGCTCGGAGGCCTTGCCGGTGAACTGCGGCGAGCGCTTCTCGCGGAACGCCGCCACGCCTTCCTTGCCGTCGCCGATCGAGGTGTGCCACATCGCCAAGGAGTCGGAGAGGTGTGCCTGCAGCGGGTGGTCGGCGGCCCCGTTGCCGTAGATCAGCTGCTTGGCCAGGGCGAGGGCGACCGGCGAGCGGTCGACGACGAAGGATCGCGCCAGCTCGAGAGCCGCGGGCAGGAGGTCCTCGGGTTCGTGCACCGAGCGCACCAGACGTCCGGCGAGGGCGGCCTCCGCGCTCAGCACCTCGGCCGAGTAGACCCACTCCAGGGCTTGCTGCACGCCGACGATGCGCGGCAGGAACCACGACGACGCCGCCTCCGGGACGATGCCGAGCCGGCCGAACACGAAGCCGACCCGCGCCTTCGTCGAGGCCAGCCGCAGGTCCATCGCCAGGGTCATCGTCGCCCCGATGCCGACGGCAGCGCCGTTGATGGCGGCGATCACCGGTTTGGGCAGGGCGTGGATGGCGAGCGTGACCCGGCCCCCGGTGTCGCGGACGCCGTCGGCGTAGGCCGGGTCGTCGAAGCGCTCGCGCAGGGACTCCGGGGTGGGGTCGAGGCTCTCGTCGAGCCCGAAGACGTTGCCGTCGGCCGAGAGGTCCATGCCGGCGCAGAACGCCCGGCCCGCACCGGTGACGACCACCGCGCGCACGGCGTCGTCCAGGGCGTCGACGGTGAACACCTGCAGCAGCTCGCGCGCCATGACGAGGTCGAAGGCGTTCAGGGCATCGGGCCGGTCGAGGGTCACGGTGGCGACGCCGTCGTCGTCGACGCTCCAGCTCAGGGTCTCGTAGGTCGTCTCGTGGGGCATGGGGGTCTCCTCGGTGGCGGCGGTCGGGGGTGCGGGGCAGGTGCGTCAGCGGGCGATGCCGGTGCCGGTGCACTGCTGCTTGGTGATGTCGTCGGTGGAGTCGCCGATGATCGCGGTGAAGAGCGGTCCGGCGCGGTCCATGTCCCAGTAGTTGGCCGTCAGGTCGGTCACCGGCATCGTGCAGGTCAGCTCCACCCGACTCATGCTGAGCGCCCACCGGCTCGCGCCGAGCTTGCTGGTGCCCTCGCCGAAGACGAAGAAGCGCGGGACCGCCTTGTTGAGGTCCCACCAGCGCACCGGGTTCACGACGGTCCACGGCGAGAGGACCTTGTCACCGATCGCAGCCACGACCTCGCGTTGACGGCGCACGCGGTCGAGATCGCCGAACTGGGAGAAC
Organism: uncultured Actinomycetota bacterium; assembly: GCA_963742775.1. GTDB lineage: Bacteria > Actinomycetota > Actinomycetes > Propionibacteriales > Nocardioidaceae > Nocardioides. The sequence goes on from CAVUNE010000005.1 coordinate 41,750, forward strand.
TTGCGCGAGCGGGCGTAGCCGAGCGCCTGCGTGCCGTCGAGTGTCTGGCGACCCTTCTCGATGGTGATGCCGGCGAACTTGTCGTCGAGGGCCTCCTTCGCGTCGACCTCGATGCCGCCCACGGCGTCGACGACGTCAGCCACGCCACCCAGGCCGATCTCGACGTACTGGTCGATGCGGATGCCAGTGGTGTCCTCGATGATCTGCGTCAGCAGCGGGACGCCGCCGCTGGCGTAGGCGGCGTTGATCTTGCTGACGCCGTACGACGAGGAGTCGGTGACGGTGTCGCGCGGGATCGAGAGCAGCACGCTCGGGCCCGACCCGGTGTGCAGCAGCATGATCGTGTCGGTGAGCTGGCTCGTGGGGTTGCCCGTGGTGAGGCGCTGACGCTCCTCGGGAGTCAGGTCGGCGCGCGAGTCGCTGCCGACCAGCAGGTACGTCGTGCCGTCCTGCTCGGCCGGGCGCTTCCCGTCGGGCTCGAAGGCGACCTGGTCGGAGCTGCTCCAGGTGACGAACGGGACCGCCACCAGGTAGACGACCCAGACCAGCACGAGCACCAGCACCGTGCGGACGTAGAAGCCGGGTCGGCGCAGGCGCCTGGACCAGAAGCCGCCGCCGTAGGTGCGACCCGGCGGGGGTTGGCGCGGCGTCGGTGCCGGGCGGGGCATGGGCGTCGTCGACGGCCGGTACGCGGGAGTGGGTGGAGGGGTGGGTGCGGGGGTGGGTGCAGGGGTGGGTGCAGGGGGAGGGGGCCTCGAGACGGTGCGGTGCACGGCGGTCTGCTCGGGCGGGGGGTGGCTCGGCGGCCGCGGCTGCACCTCGATCCGCTCGGTGGCTGCTGCTGCGTCGGGGTCCTGGGCAGGGGGGCGTCCGTCCTTGCCGTAGAGCCAGCCGAACTCAGGACCCTCCACGGGGCCGCCGCTCCTGGGCTGCTCGTCGGACATGGCACCAGACGCTACCGCGCAGTCCTGAGCGACGCGGCGCCGACACGTGCGGGGGTGCGCCACGTGTGGCGCAATTCCCGGCGCGTCGCTCACCCTGTTACGCAAGTGACTGGTGATACTGAACGACACGTTCGGGTCGGCCACGCCGTCCCGGACACGCCCAGCCGCTCGACCCCACGACGTTCTGCTTCCTTCCCCCGGCAGAGAGTGATCCACCCATGTCTCCCGTTTCGGAGCGTGCCGCACAGGTGCGGTACCGCCGAGCCCTCTCGTTGATGGCGATGACCCTGGTCGCGCCTGGCTCGGCCCAGCTGGTCGCCGGCAACCGGCGGGTCGGCACCCTCGCCTTCCGGACCTGGTGGGGGCTTCTCGCGGCCGGAGCCGTCGCGCTGCTGGCCGTCGTCGCCGATCGCAGCCTTGCCCTGAGCTTCGCCTTCAACCCCACGCTGCTGCTGGTGCTCAAGCTCCTGCTGTTCGTGCTGGCGATCGCCTGGGCCGCGTTGTTCATCGACGCCTGGCGGCTCGGCGCGCCGCTGACCTACGGGCTGCAGCACCGTCGCACGACGGTCCTGGTCAACGGCGTCCTGTGCTTCTCGGTGGCCGGCACCCTGCTCTTCGGTGCGCACCTGGTCGGCGTCCAGCGTGACCTGACCATCGCGCTCTCGGGCAGCGGCGGCTCCAGCTCGGCACACGACGGGCGCTACAACGTCCTGCTCATGGGCGGGGACTCCGGCGCCGGGCGGTGGGGACTGCGACCCGACTCGATGACGGTCGCCTCGATCGACATCGAGACCGGCCGCACCGTGCTGATCGCGCTCCCGCGCAACATGGAGAACTTCCCCTTCAAGCAGGGCTCGGTCATGGACAAGCAGTTCCCCGACGGCTTCGTCGGGTGCCACGGCGACGACGCCTGCTACCTCAACGGCGTCAGCACGTGGGCCGAGGACCACACCGAGCTGTTCCCGCACTCCGACACCCCGGGCGCCGACGCCACGATCATGGGCGTCGAGGGCATCACCGGCCTGCGCATCAACTACTGGGCGATGGTGAACCTCGAGGGCTTCAAGGACCTCGTCGACGCCGTCGGCGGCGTCACCCTCACCGTGCGTCAGCCGATCCCGGTGGGCGGGCTCGGCGACGACGTGACCGGCTACATCGATCCCGGCACCCGCAAGCTCGACGGCTTCGAGACGCTCTGGTACGCCCGGGCCCGTGAGGGCTCCGACGACTACTCGCGCATGGCGCGCCAGAAGTGCGTGATGAGCGCGATGCTCTCCCAGGTCAGCCCGCAGACGGTGATCTCGAACTTCGCCTCCCTCGCCCAGGCCTCGGCCGCGATGATCTCGACCAACGTCCCGTCGTCCGACTTCAGCACGCTCGCCGAGCTCGCGCTCAAGGCGAGGTCCCAGAAGATCTCCACGGTCTCGCTGGTGCCGCCGATGGTCAACACCGGCGACCCCGACATCGCGGTGGCGCAGCGCATGGTCGCCGACGGGATCGCCAAGGCCGAGGGCTCGGCACCGGCGCCCGCCCCGGTGAGCGGCTCGAGGAAGCGGCAGTCCGCCGCCGTCGACCAACCCGTGACCGGCGGCAGCCTGGGCAGCCTCAGCGAGGGCTACGCCGCCAACCAGGCCGACGACCTGAGCGCCAGCTGCTGATCGGCGCGGCCGACCTCGTGCGTCGACCTCACCGCAGGGTCGTGTCGTAGCCGCTGCGCGCCACGTCGTACGTCGTGCTGGTCGCTGCGGCGATCATGCCGTCGCGGCTCTCGCGACGCGGGTCGTAGGCGCCGCCCGGCAGGGTGCCGATCGTGCCGCCGGCCTCGGCGACGAGCAACCCACCCGGAGCGTGGTCCCAGGGCTTGGTGCTCGCGTAGAGCACGTAGTCGACGTCGCCCTCGACGAGGTGGGGGAGGTCGATGCCGCAGCTGGCCCAGGTCAGGGCCAGGGCCGGCTGGTGGGGGAGCGAGCGGCCGACCCAGCCGCGCCGCGACGTCCGACCCCGCAGGGCGCCGACAGCAGGCTCCGCGACGGGCGCGAGCTGCAACCGTTCGCCGTTGCGCCAGGCGCCGGCACCGAGCTCGGCGACGTAGGCCAGCGCGTGCTGCGGCTGCCAGATCCACGAGCGCACCACAGCGCCGCCACGCAGCTCGGCGACCATGACGGCGTGGTCGGGTGAGCCGTTGACGAAGTTCTTGGTGCCGTCGACGGGATCGACGGTGAAGGCGTGGTCGGCGGCGGCGAAGCGGTCGAGCAGGGTCGGGTCGGCAGCAGTGGCCTCCTCGCCCAGGACGACGGCGCCGGGGTAGCCGGCCGCCAGCGCCGCGGTGATCAGCACCTCGGCCTCGTGGTCGGCCACGGTGACCAGGTCCCCGGGGTTCTTCTCGTGCACCTCGTCGGCCGAGAGCGAGCGGAAGCGCGGCGTGATGACCTCGGCCGCGACGTCCTGCAACACGGCGGTGATCGCGTCGGTGTCCACGCCGACGACCCTAGGGGATGGACCCGTAGGGTGAGCCCCGTGCACGTGGCAGCGGTGGTGGTGACCTACAACCGCCTCACCCTCCTGAAGCGTCTCGTCGAGCGGCTGCGCCAGGTCGCCGCCACCGGGCTGCTGAGCGAGATCCTGGTCGTCGACAACGCCTCCACCGACGGCACGGGAGCGTGGCTGGCGGCTCAGCCGGACCTCCTCGCACGCACGCTTACGACCAACAGCGGCGGCGCCGGCGGCTTCGACGTCGGCCTCGCCTGGGCGATGGAGGGCGACGCCGACCTCGCCTGGCTCATGGACGACGACGGCGTCCCGGAGCCGGACTGCCTCGCGCTCCTCCTCGAGCACCACGATCTCGACCTGTGGGGGCCGGCGGTGCTCGCCGAGCAGGACCCGTCGCGCCTGTGCTTCCCGATCCGGTTGCCCGGCGGCACCACCGTCGTCCACGCCATGAGCGAGGCGGAGGCGGCCGCGCGGGCACCCGAGCACGCCGGGCTGATCCCGGGCGTCGTCATCCCGTTCAACGGCGTCCTGGTCACCCGGGCGCTCGCGGAGCGCATCGGCACCCCGCGGGCGGAGTTCTTCATCTGGGGCGACGACGTCGAGTACCTCTGGCGCGCCGAGCGAGCCGGAGCCCGGATCGCCACCGTGGTCGATGCCCACTTCGCCCACCCCGCCACCGACGACCTCGGCACGCCGATGATGGGCGGACGCACGACCTACAACCACACGCCGAGCGACCTGAAGCACTACTGCATGGCTCGCAACAACACGCTCAACCTGCGGGACTACCGCGGCTGGGTGTTCGTGGTGATGTTCTGGGTCAAGACGGTGTGGTTCTACACCATCACTCGCCCGCAGCCCGGCCGGGTCGCGCTGAGTGCGCGAGCTGCCTACGCAGGTCTGCGCGGTGACTTCACCGGGCACCGCAGGTACCTGCGGTGAGCCGACCGTCGCAGTCGCGGGCGGCGCGGGAGTCGGTCGCGATCGTGGTCGTCACCTACAACCGCGCCGACCTGCTCGAACCCATGCTGCGTGGTCTGGCAGCCCTCGAGCACCCCGCCGACCTGGTGCTGGTGGTCGACAACGCCAGCACCGACCACACGACCGAGGTGCTGGAGCGCTGCACGGTGCCGAGCCTGGAGGTGCTGCGCACGGCGGAGAACCTCGGGGGTGCCGGCGGGTTCCACCTGGGCATGCGCACCGCCTACGAGCGTGGGCTCGACCGCATCTGGGTGATGGACGACGACGTGGTCCCGGCGAGCGACTGCCTCGAGGTGCTGCTCGCCCAGGACGAGGCGTGCGTGTTCAGCGTGCGCGAGGACGTCGGCGGCGCCCTGGCCGAGAAGGCGGCGACGCGCTTCGACCTGACCCGGCCGTGGGTGATCAAGCCGAAGACCGAGATGGTCGAGACCGCCTATACGACGCGCACCGCGATGCCACCCCTGGTCGAGCTCGCGAACGTCGCGTTCGAGGGCCTGATGGTGCGCCGTGAGGTGGTCACCGCGATCGGGCTGCCCGACCCGGCCTTCTTCATCTTCTACGACGACGTCGACTTCGCCCTGCGCGCGCGACGGGCCGGCTACCGGATCTGGGCGGTGCGCGACGCGGTGCTCGTGCGCCAGCTGGCCTTCGACCAGCAGCACGACCTGGCGGGGTGGAAGGGGTACTACATGTACCGCAACCTCTTCGTCGTCCACGCCCGGTACGGCGACAACGTCCTGGTGCGGCACAAGCCGTGGCTGATCGCCCTCGTCGTGGTCCTGCTGAGCCCGCTGCGTGGGGGCAGGGCCGAGGCCCGCAACGTGGTGCGAGCGTTGCGCGACGCGCGGGGGCTGCGTCGGCTCTCGCTCGCTGCGGTGGCGCCGCTCAGCGACGGGACGTGGCGGGGCTGACCGATTCCCGGGGCGTGGCGTGGTTGTCCTCGGAGTGCTGCAGCTGAGGTCGCAGCCCGACCCGGTTGCCGGTGACCATCGCCGCGGCCCACACGGTGAAGGAGCCGAGTGCCGCACCGGCGAGGACGTCGACGAAGAAGTGCCAACCGAGGTAGATGGTGGCGAGGACGGTCAGGCCGAGGAAGAGCCACGACACGACCTGGAGCCAGCGCGCCAGGCCGATGTAGGAGACGACCAGGCAGATGGTGACCATGATCCCGACGTGCAGCGACGGGAAGGCGGCGATCGTCTGCAGCGTGCCGGCCGCGAAGCGGTCGCCGAGCACGGCCACCCGGTCGGCCCACATGCTGTCGGCGAGGTGGGTGTTGTAGGTCTCGGGCAGTCCGGCGAAGGATCCTCGCTGCTGGGCGTGGTAGATCGGCCCGACCGAGGGGAACAGGATGTAGAAGAGCGCCCCGAGCGCCCAGTCGAACGCGACGGCGGTCACGTACCACGACCCGGCACGCGTGCTGCGGGTGAAGACGAGGGCGACCGCGATGCTCACCGGCACCAGCGCGATCCACACGAAGTAGACGGTGGAGAAGAAGTGGGCGGCGACCCCGGTGCCGAAGACGTCGTGCAGCACCTCAGCCGGCACGTGACCGAACCAGAGCTCCTCGTCGATGCGCGCGAACTCGACGTCCCAGGTGCGGTCGTTGATGAACGGGGCCATCGACTTCAGGTTGCGGAAGGCCGCGTAGCACAGGTACCAGGCCGTGACCCCGCCGACGGCGAAGCGCCAGTGCGAGGCCGGCCAGCGAACCCGGACGACCTCGCGCCAGTGCCGGCCGATCGACCGGGGGCCGCGACGCGAGCGCCACAGCACCCGGGGCACGATGTCGAGGGCGATGGCGCCCAGGACGATCGCGGGAAAGCGGATGTAGCCCGGGACGAGGCTGTCGGGGTCGCGGATGGGCAGCTCGCCGATCGCGGCGAACACCACGGTCGCGACGACCATGGCGATCCCGGTCAGCCAGGCCGCTCCGAAGTTGCGCTCGACGACCGAGCGCAACGATCCTGTCTCGTGCATCGGGCCACCATAAGACGCCTACCGGGCGCCTGTCGCATCCCGAGGGCCGTTTCGAGGGGTGACTTCCGGCTCCCACCCCGGCGCGCGCGACCCGAGCGTGACGAGATCGACGGCTCCGCGGCGTGGTGTCGAGTGGGCCTGTCCTCCGCGGATCCGTAGACTCACGCAACGTGTCTGCCCCTGAGTCTGCCTCCGCGCCCGCCGCCGCCCGTCGCCTCGAGCATCCCGACCTGGTCGTGGTCGGTTCGGGCTTCTTCGGCCTCACCATCGCCGAGCGCTGTGCCTCCGAGCTGGGCCTGAAGGTGCTCGTCGTCGAGCGCCGCTACCACCTCGGTGGCAACGCCTACTCCGAGAAGGACCCCGAGACCGGGATCGAGGTGCACAAGTACGGCACCCACCTGTTCCACACCTCCAACAAGAAGGTCTGGGACTACGTCACGCGCTTCACCGCCTTCACCGGCTACCAGCACCGGGTGTTCGCCAAGGTCGAGGACCAGGTCTACTCGTTCCCGATGAACCTCGGGCTCATCAACCAGTTCTTCGGTCGTAGCCACACCCCCGACGAGGCACGCGCCCTGATCGCGGAGCAGTCGAGCGAGATCGCCACCGCCGACGCCACCAACCTGGAGGAGAAGGCGGTCAGCCTGATCGGCCGCCCACTGTACGAGGCGTTCGTCAAGGGCTACACCGCCAAGCAGTGGCAGACCGACCCCACCGAGCTCAGCGCCGACATCATCACGCGGCTGCCGGTGCGCTACACCTTTGACAACCGCTACTTCAACGACACCTACGAAGGTCTCCCGGTCGACGGCTACACCGCCTGGCTCGAGCGGATGGCCGACCACGAGAACATCGAGGTGCTCCTCGACTCCGACTACCTCGACCCGGCCAACGGGTTGATGGAGGAGTTCAAGGGCAGGGTGCCGGTGGTCTACACCGGCCCCATCGACGAGTACTTCGACAACAGCGAGGGACGTCTGTCGTGGCGCACCGTCGACCTGGAGTCCGAGACCCTCGACGTCGACGACTTCCAGGGGACCGGGGTGGTGAACTACAACGACCAGGACGTGCCGTACACCCGCATCCTGGAGTTCAAGCACCTCCACCCCGAGCGCACCTACCTGCCGGGCAAGACGATCGTCGTCCACGAGTACTCCCGGTTCGCCGAGGACGACGACGAGCCGTACTACCCGGTCAACACCGCCGACGACCGCGCCAAGCTGCTGGCCTACCGCGAGCTGGCGAAGAAGGAAGCAGCCGAGCACCAGGTCTTGTTCGGTGGCAGGCTCGGCACGTACCAGTACCTCGACATGCACATGGCCATCGGGTCGGCGCTGTCGATGTTCGAGAACAAGCTGAGGCCGCACTTCGCCGACGAAGTGCCGCTGACGAGCGGAGACGACGCCCGATGACCACCGAGATGACCCACGAGGCCTCCGACACCGCGACCGTCACCGATCCTGGCGGCTCGGCCGAGCCCACGCCCGGCACTGCGCGACGGCTGCTGCAGCGCCAGATCCTCCCGCAGGACCGTGACTTCGACGTGCTCGCGCTCTACGTCGACACCGACCACGGCCAGGTGGAGGTCGACACCGGCGACTCCGACCTCAGCCGCGTCGCCCGCGACCTGCAGGGCGCCGCCGCGCGTGCCGCCACCTCGACCGGGCGTTCGATCCACCCCGACCAGATCGAGTCGCGCACCGCGCTGCGGATCAAGTCCGGCGACCGGATCTCGTTCGCGACCTACTTCAACGCCTTCCCCGCCAGCTACTGGCGGCGCTGGACCGTGGTCACCTCGATCCGGCTGACGATCACCGTCAGCGGCCGCGGGGCGCACGTGATGGTCTACAAGTCGATGGCGCGCGGCAACTCCCAGCGCGTCGACGCGGCCATCGCCGAGGACCACGAGCCGGTCACGTTCACCTTCGACCTGAGCCTCAAGCCGTTCGTCGACGGTGGCTGGTACTGGTACGACGTCGTCGCCGGTGACGAGGACGTCGTCGTGGAGTGGGCCGAGTGGAGCGCCGAGGTCCCCGAGGACCGCGCCCACCACGGCACCGCCGACATCTGCATCACGACGATGAACCGTCCTGACTTCTGCGCCCAGCTGCTCGGCCAGATGGCCGACGACGAGGAGCTGGCGCCCTACCTCGACACCGTCATGGTGATGGAGCAGGGCACCAAGCCGGTCACCGAGTCGGAGTACTTCGCTGCCGCCCAGGACGGCCTGGGCGACAAGCTGCGGGTGATCGTCCAGGGCAACCTCGGTGGCTCGGGCGGCTACGCCCGAGGTCAGCTCGAGTCGGTGCGCAAGGGCACCGCGACCTATGCCCTGATGATGGACGACGACGTCGTGTGCGAGCCCGAGGGCATCATCCGCGCGGTCACCTTCGGCGACCTCGCCCGGCGTCCCACGATCGTGGGTGGCCACATGTTCTCGATCTACTCCCGCTCGCGGCTGCACAGCTTCGGCGAGATCGTGCAGCCCTGGTACTTCTGGTGGCAGTCGGTGCCCGGCACCCACTCCGACTGGGACCTCTCGGCGCGCAACCTGCGCTCCTCGCACTGGCTGCACAAGCGCATCGACGTCGACTTCAACGGCTGGTTCATGTGCCTGATCCCGCGGGTGGTGCTCGAGGACATCGGGCTCTCGCTGCCGGTCTTCATCAAGTGGGACGACTCCGAGTACGGCCTGCGCGCGGCCGCCGCCGGCTACCCGACGGTCAGCTTCCCCGGCGCCGCGGTCTGGCACGTGCCGTGGAGCGACAAGAACGACGGCCTCGACTGGCAGTCCTACTTCCACCAGCGCAACCGCTTCATCGCGGCGCTGCTGCACTCGCCCTACTCCAAGGGCGGGCGGATGATCCGCGAGAGCCGCAACCACCAGATCTCGCACCTGGTCTCGATGCAGTACTCCACCGTCGAGCTGCGCCACCAAGCCCTCCTCGACGTCCTCGAGGGCCCCGACGCCCTGCACCGGAGCCTGGCCACGCGGCTGCCCGAGATCAACACGATGCGCAAGCTGCACACCGATGCCGTGCTCGAGCCCGACCGCGACACCTTCCCGCCCGTGCGGCGCACCAAGCCGCCCCGCAAGGGCCGCGATGCCGTACGCGACCCGGGTCGGTTCAGTGGGCTCGTCACCGCCGCGGTGCAGCCCCTGCGCCAGCTGAAGAAGCCGCGCACGCTCTCCCGAGAGTTCCCCGAGGCCGAGATCCGGGCGATGGACGCCAAGTGGTGGCGCCTGGCGGTCTACGACTCCGCGGTCGTCTCGATGGCCGACGGCACCTCGGCGGCGCTCTACCGGCGCGACCCCGAGCAGTTCCGCACGATGATGAAGCAGACCATCGAGATCCACGAGCGCCTCAAGCGCGAGTGGCCGCGCCTGGCCAAGGAGTACCGCGCCAAGCTGGGCGAGATCACCTCCCCCGAGGCCTGGGACCGGACCTTCGCCCCGTGGGCCGACGAGCAGGGCTCCGACGATGACTGACAGCCTCCAGGCGGGGGGCCCGACCGACGCTCACGCCGTCCTGCAGCACGCCCCGGAGTTCGGCGAGGACCGCCCCTGGGAGGACCCGGCGCCGAACCGCGGCCTGGTCGAGGTGTTCCGTCGCCGCTACCTGCTCAAGCTGCTCGTGAGGCGTGAGATCAGCGCGCGCTACTCCGGGTCGTTCCTGGGCCTGCTCTGGAGCTACATCAACCCGCTGTCGCTCTTCTTCATCTACTTCGTGATCATCGGCTCGATCTTCCAGCTGCACGACACGATCCCGAACTTCGCGATCCACATCTTCTCGGCGATCATCATCGTCCACTTCTTCACCGAGACGTTCAACGCCGGTACCCGCTCGATCGTGCGCAACAAGCAGATCGTGCGCAAGATGGCGGTGCCGGCCGAGATGTTCCCGGTGGCCTCGATGCTGGTCTCGCTCTACCACGTGTTCCCCCAGATGGTCATCCTCGTGGTCGCCATCCTCTTCATGGGCTGGGTGCCCACGGTGGCCGGGCTGGTCTCGGTGGTGATCGCCCTGACGGTGATCATGATCCTCGGCATCGCCATGGCTCTCTTCTTCAGCGCTGCGAACGTGCTGTTCCGCGACTTCTCGAGCTTCGTCAACATCCTGACCAACTTCGTGCGCTTCGGCGTGCCGATGATCTACAGCTACGAGATGGTCGGCAGCCGGTTCGGCGGCTTCGCGCCCTACTACACGTGGAACCCGATCGCGGACGCCGTGATGCTGTTCCAGCAGGCCTTCTGGCTGCCGACGCTCACGGCGGGGGAGCAGGTCGACCGCCTGCCCGACAACCTCGTGGTCCTCGGCCTCGGGATGATCGGGGTCTCGCTGGTGGTCCTGGTGATCGCCCAGCTGGTGTTCAGCAGGTTCGAGAAGCAGATCCCGGAGCGCATCTGATGACAGGAGGGTGCTGATGTCGCAGTCCATCCGGCTCGAGAACGTCACCAAGGAGTTCACCCTCCGCTACCACCGCACCTTCAAGCAGGTGACCGTCGCGCTGGCGCAGGGCAAGCGCATGAGCGAGACCTTCCCTGCGGTCGACGACGTGTCGTTCACCGTCAGCCAGGGAGAGTCCATCGGTCTGATGGGGCTCAACGGCTCGGGCAAGAGCACGCTGCTGAAGATGATCAACGGCGTCATGCGCCCCGACACCGGCACGGTCCGCACGCGCGGTCGGATCGCTGGTCTCATCGCCACCGGCGCGGGCTTCCACCCGCAGCTGAGCGGCAAGGAGAACATCATGCTGAACGCCGCGATCCTCGGCATGTCGGAGTCCGAGATCGCCCGCAAGTACGACGCCATCGTCGACTTCAGCGAGATCCCCACGAAGTTCCTGCAGACCGAGGTGGGCCACTACTCCTCGGGGCAGCAGGCTCGCCTCGGGTTCGCCGTGGCCATCCACGTCGACTCCGAGATCTTCCTCGCCGACGAGGTGCTGGCGGTGGGCGACAAGCCGTTCAAGAAGAAGTGCCTCGAGCGGATGGAGGAGGTGCGCGACTCCGGCCGCACCCTCTTCTACGTCTCCCATGCGGGGGGCTCGGTGAAGCGCATGTGCAGCCGACTGCTGGTCCTGGAGAAGGGCCGCCTGATCTTCGACGGTGACGTCAAGGAGGGCATCGCCCTGCTCAAGTACGACGACGAGCGGGGCGAGAACGAGCAGCTCAGCGAGGAGGACATCGAGGACGAGGAGCTCGGCGCCGACATCTGAGCGTCGTCGCTCCAGCCCGACGGCTTGACAAATCTCGGCTTCATCGGCGTGTCGACTGGTAATTACAGTCATGTAGTTACTCAGGGTCTCTTCCCAGGGTCTGTTACGGGTGTGACAGTTGAGCCTCGTGTGACTCTTCCCCGCCGCACTGGAGCCCTGACTGATGTCCCCTCGCCATGCCCGTTTCGTGACCGCCTGCCAGCAGCTGCTGGTGCTCGGTGTCATCTGCGCCGCGCTCACGCCGGCTGCCAACGTCGTCAGCCTCGAGCTGGTGCCGCGTGCTCCGTCCGGGGCCGGTGACGCTGCCGCATCGACGCCCGGCACCACGCCGCCGGCGTCCATGGCGGCCTACGCGCGGGCTGCGACGCTCGCGGCCTCCGTGCCGACGAGCGTCGTCGACCCGGTCGTGGAGCAGTACCCCCTCACCGCGCCCGCCGGCGCGCGCCTGCAGCCCGGCACCCTTCAGGTGAGTCGGCACAGCGTGTCGGCCGGCACCGACGTCGTGGTGAGCGACCCGCAGCCGGTGACCGGCTACGGCGCCGTCGGCGTCACGTGGTCGTCCGACCCGGCCGGAGTCTCGAGCGCCGCGCCGGGCGAGGACGAGATCCTCGTCGAGGTGCGCACCAAGGACGGCGCGGCCTGGTCGGACTGGACCGAGGCGCCGTACAGCGACGAGCACGGTCCCGACCCCGACAGCCCTGAGGCCGTCACCGCCCGCCCCGGCACCGACGAGCTCCTCGTGGGTGACGTCGACGAGGTGCAGGTGCGCATCGACACCGAGGGCACGGCCCCTGCCGACCTCAAGCTCGCGGTGATCGACCCGGGCACCGCGGTCTCGACCGACCGCGAGGTCGCCGCCATCGACACCTCGACGCTGCCGGACCCGAACCACGCGCCGGTGCCGGACAGCGATCCGCCGGCGGGGCAGGACGGGCTCGAGCTCTCGGCCGGCTCCTACACGCCCAAGCCGCAGATCTTCAGCCGCGCCCAGTGGGGCGCGGACGAGTCGATGCGCGACGCCGGCTCGCTGCGGTACTTCGAGGTGCACGCCGGGTTCGTGCACCACACGGTCAACGCCAACGACTACAAGCAGCGCGACGTCCCGGCGATCCTGCGTGGCATCTACGCCTACCACACGCAGGCCCGTGGGTGGAGCGACATCGGCTACAACTTCCTCGTCGACCGCTTCGGTCGCGTGTGGGAGGGCCGCTACGGCGGCGTGGGGCGACCGGTGGTCGGTGCTCACACCCTCGGCTACAACGAGAACTCGTTCGCGATGAGCGCGATCGGCAACTACGAGGAAGCGCAGCCCTCGCCGGCGATGATCCAGGCCTACGGGGCGGTCTTCGCGTGGAAGCTCTCCCTGCACGGGGTGAAGGCCGGGTCGATGCGTCAGCAGGTCAGCTCGACCACCTTCGCCGCGATCAACGGTCATCGTGACGCCGACTCGACCGCGTGCCCGGGCGCCTACCTCTACGCGAAGATCCCCCAGATCCGCGCGATCGCCCGGCAGGCCCAGGCCGACTTCTCCGGCCGACAGCTGGAGTCCGACGTGGCGGCCGGTGACCAGCCCGACATCATCGTGCGCCGAGCCAGGGACGGCAAGGCGATGATCGTCCCGCTCAGGCAGACGTCCAGCGGGTACGCCGCCGGCAAGCCGATCGGGCTGCCGATCGACCTCGACGGGGCGAGCCGGATCCTCGGCGCCGGCGACTGGAACCGCGACGGCACCTCCGACATCATCACCCGGCGGGCCTCCGACGGGCGGCTGTTCCTGCGTCTGGGCAACGGCAACGGCACGTTCAAGCCGGTCCAGGGCCTGGCCGAGGGCTTCTCCGGGGTGAAGCTCCTCGCAGCGGTCGGCGACATGACCGGTGACGGCTTCCCGGACCTGATGGGCCAGCCCCGCGGTGGTGCGATGCTGATCTACCCCGGTCGTGGCTCCGCCGGCCTCGGCACGCCGTACGTCGCCTACAGCCGGATCACGGGAAGCAAGCAGGTCGGCGTCGGTCGCTGGGACAAGGACGGCTCACCGGACACGCTCGTGCGCCAGGGCAAGGCGCTGGTGCTGTACTCCGGCAACGGACCGGGCGGCTTCACGTCCGCACGGCAGCTGCCGATCGACATCTCGGGCTACGACTGGATCGTGGGCATCAGCGACGTGGACCTCAAGGGTCACCCCGACCTCGTCGTGCGGAAGAAGTCGACCGGGCAGCTGTTCCTCATCGAGGGCCGAGCCAACTCGTTCGGCACTCCCGTCCTGCTGGGCGCGGGGTTCGACGCCTACAACATGGTGGAGTGAGCGCGTCCGGATGAGGCGCGTCAGACGTCTGGTCGTCAGGCAGGGAAGCGGGCGGTCGCGCGCTCGGCGGTGTACGTCGCCTCGAGCCGTTCCCGTCCGGTCCTGGTGACCAGCACCAGCGAGCCGCCGCGCAGCAGCGGCTCGACGAAGGTGGCGATCCCCGGTGGGGAAGCCGGGTTCGCCTCCGACAGGAGTCGGCCGCCGTCGGTGACCATGGTCCCGGCGGCGGCCGCGCTGCACAGCTCTGCCTGGGTGACCCTGGCCCCGGCGAGGTCGTAGGCGACGTCGTCGCCGACCGGCGGGTCCCACGCGATGAAGGCGTCCGGCTGGCCCCAGATCTCGAGGCCGACGTCGTGCACGTCGTTCGGCACCGGCTCGCGGAACCGCACGCCCATCGGCAGCAAGGCGCACGCCAGCACCGGTAGCCCTGCGGCACGGGGCGCCCACACCGCGAGGCTGTCGGGCCCGCACACGACGGCGTCCGGCTCGGCATCGACGAGGACCAGCCCGGCGGTCCACGCGGCCCCCAGGAAGACGGTGCCGAGCCAGTGCGCCGGCAGGTCGACCTGGAGGCGGTCGCCGCGCTCGAGGTCGAGCTCGTCGACCAGCAGCGACGCCGCCTTGGCCACCCAGTTGGCGTACGTCGTCACCGACAGCTCCACGCGCTCGCCGCTCTCGCCGTCGTAGAAGGTCACGAGGGGTCGACCGGCGTCGGTGCGCAGCTGCGCGGCCAGGACCTCGGCGAACGTGGCGGGGCTCATCGCGGGGTTCATGCACCCAGTCTGACGTCGCCCCCTAGGGTGCACGCCATGACCTCGATCGACCACCTGTGGGCCGTGGTGCCGGCCGGGGGCGCGGGCACCCGGCTGTGGCCGCTGTCGCGCGCCTCCTCGCCCAAGTTCCTGCGTGACCTGACCGGCACCGGACGCTCGCTGCTGCAAGGCACGTGGGACCGGCTCGCGCCGCTGGTCGAGGACCGGTTCCTCGTCGTCACCGGGCAGGCGCACCGCGACGCGGTCCTCGCCCAGCTGCCGGGGGTGGCGCCCGGCGCGATCGTCGCCGAGCCCTCGGCGCGCGACTCGATGGCCGCCATCGGGCTGGCGGCCGCCATGCTCGAGCTGCGCGATCCCGATGCGGTGATGGGGTCGTTCGCCGCCGACCACGTGATCGCGGACCCCGCTGCGTTCGGTCGCTCGGTCGAGGCAGCGGTCGCCGCGGCGCGCGACGGCTGGCTGGTCACGATCGGCATCGCCCCGACCTTCGCGTCCTCGGCGTTCGGCTACGTCCACGTCGGGGACGCCCTCGAGGGCCACCCGGGAGCGCACGCCGTGCGCGAGTTCGTCGAGAAGCCTTCGGTGAGTGTCGCCGAGGACTACCTGGCCACCGGTCACTACCAGTGGAACGCCGGCATGTTCGTGGTGCGCCCGACGGTGCTCCTCGAGCTGCTCGCCGAGCAGGACCCGGGCTTCGCCGCTGCGCTGCGCTCGGTCGCAGCCGAGCCGGGCTCGTTGGAGCGGGTGTGGCCGACCCTGCCCCGGATCGCCCTCGACCACGCCGTCGCGGAGCCTGCTGCGGCCGCCGGACGGGTCGTCGTGGTGCCGGCCTCGTTCGGGTGGGACGACATCGGCGACTTCGACTCCCTCGCCACCCTGCTCGAGGACACCGACACCGCCGGCACGACCGTGCTCGGCGACCCCGCGCTGGTGCGCGCGATCGAGGCCACCGGCCTCGTGGTGCCGGCCGCCGGTCGCGTGGTGGCGGTGATCGGCCTCGACGACATCATCGTCGTCGACACCCCGGACGCGCTCCTGATCACCACCCGCGCCCACGCCCAACGGGTCAAGCAGGTCGTCAACGGGCTCAAGGACGACGGCCGTGCAGACCTGACCTGACGGGCGGACCTGACCTGACGGGCCGACCTGACCGACGGGCCGACCTGTCCTAGGGGGAGCCGGCCTCCGGTGAGTCGGTGTAGGGGTAGTCGGCCATGAAGGTCTCCAGGGCGGCGCCGCTGGTCTCCGAGCAGTACTGCCAGACGCCGGTCGAGCTCTCCTGGTCGCCCATCCAGTGCGTGAGGGCGACGTGCTGGCCGTCGGGGAACGGCGCGCCGCCCTCGTCGGTCGACAGCCACGGGGCCGCGATGAACTTCAGCCGGAAGTTGGTGTCGTCGACGTCGTACTTCTTGGCGATGGCCTTGATCTCGCTGACCTGGCCCGAGTCGCCCGCGACGGTGTCGTCGTACCAGAGCACCGTGTAGCCGTGCTCGAGGTTGTGCACCAACGCCTCCAGCGGCGGGCGGTCGCTGGCGTCGTAGAACTTCTCGGTGAAGGGCGCGGGGGCCACGCCGGCGACGTTCCAGTGCGGACCGAACGACGGCGGCGCGGTGTCGTAGGTGACCGTCTGGTCCTGCGGGACGTGGTTGTTGACGCCGGTGGCGTCCTGGGTCGTGACGTCCTGGCAGACCGAGGCGGGTGCGCCCACCTCGGCGACCTCGAGGGTGCTGAAGCCCTGGAGGTCGATGGCGTTCTTGATCGGCTGGTAGGCCGCGGCTCCGATGAGGCCCAGCGCGATGAGGACGCACACGCTCACGATGACGCTGCTGCGGCGCCGGTCGTCGCTGCGCTGCTTCTTCATCGCGCTGTCGATCAGCGCCTGACGTTCGCTCTTGGCGGACTTGGACGACTTGGCCACAGTCGGCATACCTTCACTGGGAGTTCGAGTTGGTGCGGAACGCCGGAAGTCTACGGAGTCAGGGGTCGGAACCGGAGATCGGCGTCGCGGGTCGCCCCACCTGCCTGCCCACCTGCCCCGGCGTCCCCCTCGGCCTCGGGCACGGCCACCTCGTCGTCGACCTGCCAGCCGTGCGCGAAGGCGACGACGCCCAGCGTCGCGCGGCGGGCGGCACGCGGTCCTACCCCGACGTCCTGCGGGCAGCGGACGTCGTCGGGTGCCACCACCTCGGCAGCTCCGACGAGGTCGCCGAGCACTGCCGCAAGGTCGTCGGGAGCCACCGGAGCCCCGAAGGGAGCGTGGTCACCGGCGTCGCCGCGCACCGCGCGCAGCACCGCCTCACGCGTCCCGAGGCCGAAGAGGTCGCTGCCGTCGGCGCGCACCAGCGCAGCGGCACCGGGGCCGTCGTCGTCGAGGGGCAGGACGAGGTCGGGGCGACCGCGGACGACGGCGAACGGTCGAGCGCCGAGCTTGCCCTGGGCGAGCTCGGCGAGGCCCGCGATCTCGTCGGCCACGGCCGGGGCGGTGACGGCCAGCTCGTTGCCGTGCGCATCGAGGTGCCCGGCGAAGTCCTCCGCGACGACGACCCCGGCCGCGCCGATCGCGATGTCGGTCTGACCCTCGCGCCAGGCCCGGCCGGCGGTGTCGGTGATGACGACCCCCAGGCGCAGGCCGGTCGCCTCGTGCAGGGCGGCGCGCAGGCGCCGGGCGGAGGCGTCGGGGTCGAGCGGCAGCAGCACCGAGCGGCCCTGCTCGACGTTCGAGCCGTCGATGCCGGCCGCCGCGAGCACGAGACCGTGGTGCGTGCGCACGATCGTGGTCGGGCCACGTCGGGCCACCACCCGCGCGGTCTCAGCAGCCAGGTGCTCCTCGCGCGGGCCGGCGACGACGCGACCCTCGGCCTTGCTCACGACCTTGCTGGTCACCACGACGACGTCGCCGTCGAGCAGCGCGCCGGGCCCGAGCAGCGAGAGCAGGATCGCCGGCAGGTCGGCGCCGGCTGCGACCTCGGGCGCCCCGTCGGGGGCGTGGGCGCTCACGTCGGACCGCGGGGTCATGCGGTGCTGACCGGACCCGGGGCGACCAGCGCGATGGCCGCGGCCGCCATCGCCGCGGTGGCGTCGACATCGGTCATCATCAGCGGGACCGCGGCGCAGGCGATGCCGGCCTCGCGCACCGCCGCGACCTGGTCGGCGTCGCGCTCGTCGACGAGCCAGGCGTCGAGGACACCCTCGTCCTCGCCGCTGCGCGCGCCGTAGTGACGAGCCACCGCTCCCGCGCCGACCTCGACGCCGATCGAGGTCAGCATCTGGTGGGCCATGCCCCGGACGTGGGTGCCGCCGATGATGGGGGAGAGGCCCACGACGGGCGCCCGGGTGGCGCGCAGGGCCGCCCGCACCCGCGGGACCCCGAGGATGGTGCCGATCGAGACCACGGGGTTCGACGGCGGCAGGATCACCAGGTCGGCGTCGGTGATCGCGTCGATCACGCCGGGCGCGGGGGAGGAGTCCTCGAGACCGACCACCACCACGGTCTCGGCCGGCACCTCGGCGCGCAGGCGCACCCAGTACTCCTGGAAGTGCACGACGCGGCGTCCGCTGGGGGCGTCGGGGTCGGCGACGGCCACGTGCGTCTCGACGCGGTCGTCGCTCATCGGCAGCAGGCGCACCCCTGGCTGCCAGCGTCGACAGAGCGCCGCGGTGACCTCGGAGAGCGGGTAGCCGGCATCGAGCATCTGGGTGCGCACCAGGTGCGTGGCCAGGTCGCGATCGCCGAGGCCGAACCAGGTGGGCTCGACGCCGTAGGCGGCCAGCTCTTCCTTCAGGCTCCAGGTCTCGTCACGGCGACCCCAGCCGCGACCCGGGTCGATCCCGTCGCCGAGGGTGTACATCACCGTGTCGAGGTCGGGACAGATCTTCAGACCGTGCATCCACAGGTCGTCGGCGGTGTTGGCGATCGCGGTGATGGAGGAGTCGGCGTCGACCCCGGGGAGCAGGCCCTTCGCCACCCCGTGGCGCAGTCCCTGGAGGAAGCGGGCACCGCCCATTCCGCCGCACAGGACGGTGATGTTGGTCATGGACCCTACTCTGCCGCGCGCCCCTGGGAGGCGTTTCCCCGGGATCGGGGCCATAGCAGATGCGGGGCTTGACTTCCGTGTACGACAGGCATGTAATTCTCACAGTGTTGTTCGGTGCTGATCGACGTGGATCAGCACCTGATGGGGGTTATTCCCGGCGTCATCCTGGCGCAGGGACAGCCGGGTCGAGAGGCAGATCACCATGAGGGAACTCTTTCTCCTAGAGCCGGAGACGGACGAAGCGGGATGGCAGGAGCGTGCCTTGTGCGCCCAGACCGACCCCGAGGCGTTCTTCCCGGAAAAAGGTGGGTCGACACGGGAGGCCAAGAAGGTCTGTCTCACGTGCGAGGTGCGCGACGACTGCCTCGAGTCGGCCCTGATGAACGACGAGCGCTTCGGCATCTGGGGCGGTCTCTCCGAGAGGGAGCGCCGCAAGCTGAAGAAGCGCGCCGTCTGAGGTCCGAGCGCAACCAGCTCAGGCCAGCAGGGAGGCCCCGGTCGTCGACGACCGGGGCCCTGTTGCTTTTTCGATCCATCACCCCTCGCCCTAGTCTGCGTGGGTGCCTGCTGCTGCTCCGACCACCGCCCGGGTGGCCGTGCTGATCGTCAGCCACGACGGTGGACGCTGGCTCCCGGGGGTTCTCGACGGCCTGGCCGATCAGCATCTCGGTGACACGCACCGGGTGGTCGCGGTCGACACCGGGAGCAAGGACGACAGCGCCTCGCTGCTCGCGGCGGTGGCCGACGTCGTGCGGGCGCCGTCCTCGACGTCGTACCCGGACGCCGTGCGCCTCGGCCTCGCGCGGATCGGGGAGCTCGGCCTCGACGCGGAGTGGGTCTGGCTGTTGCACGACGACTCCCGCCCGGCCCCCGGCGCGCTGACGGCGCTGCTCCGCGCCGCCGCGGAACGTCGCGACGTCGACGTGCTCGGGCCCAAGCTGCGCGAGTGGCCCTCGCTGCGTCGCCTCCTCGAGCTCGGCGTCACGATCTCGGGCACCGGGCGCCGCGAGACCGGGCTCGAGCGCGGGGAGTACGACCAGGGCCAGCACGACGTCCAGCGCGAGGTGCTGGCCGTCAACACCGCCGGCATGCTCGTGCGACGCCGGGTGCTGGAGGGTCTCGGCGGGTTCGACGAGCAGCTCCCGGTCTTCGGCAACGACCTCGACTTCGGCTGGCGCGCCGCCGACGCGGGCCACCTGACCCTGGTCGTGCCGGACGCCGTGGTGTTCCACGCCGAGGCCGCCCACCGCGGCCTGCGCAGCACGCCGCTCACCGGCCGCCACACGCACTACCAGGAGCGCCGGGCCGCGCTCTACACGCTGCTGGTCAACTCCTCCGGCCGCGCGTTGCCGTGGCGGGTCGTGCGCCTCAGCCTCGGCACCGTGGTGCGGATGATCGGCTTCCTCGTGCTCCGCTCCGTCGGCGAGGCCCTCGACGACCTGGCGGCGCTGGTCTCGGTCCTGTCCCACCCGGGCGTGATCGTGGCGGCCCGGCGGCGGCGCCGCGCGCTGGGCGGCGACCGGGCCGACGCCCCTCGCTCGCGGGCTCTTCTCGCGCCCGCGTGGGTTCCCTACCGCCACGGGCTCGACCTCGTCGGCGACCTGGCCGCCGCCCTGACCAACCAGGCGGCCGACGTCGCCGAGCGGCGCCGGGTCGACGCGGCCCAGCGCGACCCGTCGTCGGCTGCCGCCCGACGCCTGCGGGCCGAGCGCGAGCTCGACGAGGACGACCAGCTCGAGGACACCGGCGTCGTCGCGCGCTACCTGACCAACCCGGTCGCGCTCGTCCTGACCCTGGTCGTCGCGCTCGCGCTCGTCGGCACCCGCACCGCCCTGGGCGCCGTGGTCGGCGGCGCGCTGTCACCGGTGCCGGACGGCGCCACCTCGTGGTGGTCGCTCGTGATCGACGCCTGGCACCCGCTCGGCTTCGGCACCGACGTCCCCGCTGCGCCGTACGTCGTCGTGCTCGCGCTCCTCGGGAGCCTCGTCGGCACCACCGCAGCGGTCAGCCTGCTGATGCTCGGCGCGGTGCCGTTCGGCCTCTGGGGTGCCTGGCGCTTCCTGCGGGTCGCCGGGCGCCTGGTCAGCCCGCAGGGCGCGCCGCGCTGGCTCCTCGTCGCCGGCGCCACGACGTACGCGCTGGTGCCGGTGACCTGTGGTGCGTGGGGGAGCGGGCGGCTGGGGCTGGTGGTCAGCGCGGCCCTGCTGCCCTGGCTGGCGCACGCCGCGCTCGGTTTCGCCGAGCCCGAGGCGGAGCGCCGTCGACGTGCCGGGTGGCGGACCGGCCTGCTGCTGACCCTGGTGACGGCGTTCTCCCCGGTCGCGTGGTGGCTGGCGCTGGGCACCGTGGCCCTCGTGCTGCTCCTCGGGCTGGCGCTGACGCGCACCGCCGTCCTGTCCCGAGCCGTGCTGGGGCCGCCGCTGGCCGCGCTCGTGGTCCCGGTCGTCCTGCTCGTGCCGTGGTGGGTGGCCGCTCTGCGCAGCGGTGCTGCCGGTGCACTCGTGGCGGAGTCCGGTCGGCAGCCGGCTTCGCAGCTGCGGCCCCTCGACCTGCTCGCCGGGCGGATCGACTCCTCCGGCGCGCCGCTGTGGTCCGGGATCGTGCTGCTGGCACTCGCGATCCTCGCGCTGCTGCCGCGGGCGAGCCGGATCCCGGTCGCGCTGTGCTGGTTGGTCGTGCTCGTCGCGACCCTCGGCGCGGCCGCGGTCGCAGCGATCGACATCGACCTCGTGGCTCTCTCCGGCCCCGCCGGCACCGGCATCGGCGTGGTGGTGGTGCAGGCAGCGCTGGTCACGGCCGTCCTGCTCGGCGCGCAGGGTGCCGTGCGCAGCCGCGTCCCGGCCGAGCGCAGCGCGACGACTGCGACGCTGGTCCGCGGCGTCGGCCTCCTCGCCGCCGCCGCGGCCGTGGTCGTACCGCTCTCGGGGATGCTCTGGACCCTCCACGGCACCGACGTCCTCAGCTCGGACCCCGCCAAGACCGTGCCGGCCTACATGCTGCAGAGCTCGGTGACCGGCCCCGAGCACGGCGTCCTGGTCGTGCGTGGGTCGCTCTCGGGCGGCCTGACCTACACGGTGCGCCGGGGTGAGGGCCTCACCCTCGGCGAGGACGAGCTCCTCGCCCTGAGCGAGCGCGACGCGGCAGCCGAGCCCGTCGTGGCCACCCTGCTCGCCCGACCCACCAGCACGGTCGTCTCGGAGATCGGTGACCTCGGCCTCGAATGGATCCTGATGCCGGGGCCGGCCGACCCCTCGGTGGCGGCGTCGCTCGATGCGACGACCGGCCTGGTCCAGGCCAGCACCGACCCCGGCACCCGCGCGTGGCGGGTCGACCGTCCGCTCGCGGCCGACGCGCTCGACGGCCCCGGCTCGTGGCTGCACGGCGTCCTGCTGGTCGTGCAGCTCCTCGGTGTGCTCGTGGTGCTGGTGCTCTGCCTGCCGACGCTCCGGGCGAGGAGGTCGTCGTGAACCCCGAGAACTCCGAGAACTCCGAGAACCCCGGGAACGACGAGAACCCCGAGGGCCCCGAGAGGCCCGAGACGACCGACGTCGCCGGGTCACGGCGCCCGCGGGTCACCGTGCGCAGGCCGGCTGCGACGACGGTCGTGGCGGTGCTGCTGCCGGTCCTGGTGGTGCTCGCGGCCACCCTGGTGCAGACCGACCAGGAGCAGCCGCAGCGCCTCGCCCCGGAGGAGACCGCGCTCACCCGGGCGACCCTGGTCTGTCCACCCGGAGGCCCGGAGGTGTCGATCGCCTCGGTGTCGGGCGCCTCGGGCGACGTGTCGCTGGTCTCGGGGGAGACGTCGGGTGATCTCGCGGTGCGGCCCGACGAGGCCAGCAGCCTCGACGCCGGACGCCGCTCGCTGGTCATCACCGGCCGCGACGACCTCGCACCGGGCCTGGTGGCCAACCGCTACGAACGCCCGCTGGCCAGCGCCGACTGCCGCCCGCCGGTCGTGGACCAGTGGTTCACCGGGGTCGGTGCCGGGGCCAAGCACCAGTCGACGCTCCAGCTCGTCAACCCCGACGGCGGACGTGCCGTCGTCGACGTCGTCGTCCTCGGTCGACGTGGCGAGGTGTCCGTCCCGGCGCTGCGCGGCCTCGCGATCTCCGGCGGCGAGACCCGCCGTTTCGACCTGTCCGCGATCGCACCGCGCCGCGACGACCTCGCCCTGCACGTCACCACGCTGCGCGGCCGGATCTCAGCGAGCGTCTCCGACAGCTTCCAGGAGCTCGGGCGAGGTCAGGGCGGTCGCGACGGACTCGACTCGCAGGAGTCGCCGAGCACCTCGAACCTGCTGCTCGGGCTCACCGCGGGTCGTGGTCAGCGCACCCTCGTGATCGCGAACCCCGGCGACGACGAGGGACGCGCGACGGTGCGCCTGGTGACCGCCGACTCGGTGTTCACCCCGGCCGGGACGCAGGACGTCGTGCTCGCGCCGCAGAGCGTGGTGCGGGTGGGGCTCGCTCCCTTGCTCAAGGGCACCGGCGCCGGCCCCGAGACCCGCCCCTACGGCGTGCAGGTCGACTCGACGGTCGAGGCGACGGTGGGGCTGGTGACGTTCGTCGAGGGCGACCTCGTCCAAGGCGTGTCCACGCCGCCGCTGAGCGGACCGGGCACCGTCGTCCTGCCGCGGGCCGACAAGGAGCTGCTCCTTGCCGGTGCGTCCGGCACCGGGGTGGTGACGGTGGCGGCGTGGGACGTGAAGGGACGCGCTCTGCCCGACCAGCGTGTCGAGGTCGCCCCCGACCGCGGCTACCGACTCGCCCTGCCGCGCAAGGCGCGCCTGGTCACCTTGACCCCGGAGCGCGCGGAGATCTCCGGCGTCGTGCTCCTCACCGGCGACGGGGCCACGCTGGTGCGGGTGCGTGAGCCGGTGCTGACCGGCCTCGAGCCGAGTGTCGAGACCGGGTTGCCCTGAGGGTGCTCGCTCAGACGAGCCAGGAGCCGTAGAAGATCGCCAGCCCGGCGGCGACGCAGATGCCGGCGATGATCCAGAACCGGATCACCACCGTCACCTCGTCCCACCCGAGATGTTCGAAGTGGTGGTGGATGGGGGCGATCCGGAAGATCCGTCTCCCCGTGCCGGTGAGTCGTCGGGTGAGCTTGAAGTAGCTCATCTGCAGCAGCACCGACATCGTCTCGAGCACGAAGAGCCCGGCGATGACGGCCAGGAGCAGCTCGGTGCGCGACATGATCGCCAGCCCGGCCAGGACTGCGCCGATGGCGAGGGAACCGACGTCGCCCATGATGATCCGCGCGGGCTTGGCGTTCCACCAGAGGAAGCCGACACAGGCCGCGCTGAGGGCGGCCGCGAGGACGGCGAGGTCGAGCGGGTCGCGGGCCTGGTAGCACTGCGAGGCCACCACGGTGGCTCGCGAGGAGCCGCAGAGCTGGTTGTTCTGCCAGACGTTGACGATCATGTAGGCGCCGAAGACCATGGCGGCCGTGCCGGCGAGCAGTCCGTCGGCGCCGTCGGTGAGGTTGGCGCCGTTGGAGGTCGCGGTGACGATGAACCAGATGAGCAGCAGGACGACGACCAGGGGCAGCTTGACGCCCCAGTCGTGGGTGGTGGAGAGGTACTGCGAGGCGGGTCGGACGCCGCGGACGTCGGTGAACGCCTGGGTGGCGAGCGCGCCGAACGCGAGGGCGACCAGCGTCTGCCCCACCATCTTGGCGCGACTCGTCAGGCCCTGGTTGTTCTGGGTGTAGACCTTGATGTAGTCGTCGGCGAACCCCACCGCACCACAGCCGAAGAGAAGCAGCAGCGCGAGCCAGGTGCTCGCGCTCGGGCCGACGCCGGTGACGAGCGTGGCCACGAAGTACGCCGCCGTCGCGCTCACGAGGATCACCAGGCCGCCCATGGTCGGGGTGCCTCGCTTGACGTGGTGCGTCGTGGGTCCGTCGTCCCGAATCGGTTGGCCGAAGCCGTGTCGGGTGAACCAGCCGATGGCGAACGAGGTGCCCAGCAACGAGAAGACCGCCGCCAGCCCGCCGCTCAGCAGGAGTGCCACCACGTCGTCCAGCTCCTCTCGTCCGTCCGGCCGTTCTTGTCTCGACGCACCCGGCCGCCGACTCGCGAACGATTCTGGGGTGCGAGCCGCCCGGAACCAGTTGAGACTCACCGGCAGAGGAGTATCGGTTCGGTCACTGGCTGCTCGAAGACCGGGCCGCTCAACCGCAGCGAGGCTGTTCGGAGGCCGTCGACGAAGCCGAGCCGGGGGCTGTTCGGAGGCTGAGCAGGCCGAGCCCCTGGGCGAGGCCGTCGACGAAGCCCAGCGGGGCTGTTCGGAGGCTGAGCAGGCCGAGCCCCTGGGCGAGGCCGTCGACGAAGCCCGGCGAGGCGGGCACGGACCGCGACCACGCTCACCGGGTTTCGACGACGTCTGGACGCGCCGGTGACCCCGTCGTGGTCGGCGGGGTGTCGGGGCTCGGTGGTCAGGGTTCGGTGTGGTCGTCGAGCAGGGTCGTGATGGGCAGGTTGGCGTAGCGGCGGCCACGGATGACGATGGATCGCATCCCGGAGGGGCTTGTCCAGTGATAGACCCCGGGCTCCGGGCAGTCGTAGGCCCACGGCGAGAAGGTCTTGGTGCGGTGGTGTCGACGGCACAGCAACGCCAGGTTCCGGGACTCAGTCTTGCCGCCGGCGTCGGGGTTGTTCTTGTCGTAGGGGACGCGGTGGTCGAGGTCGCAGTACCTGGCGCGGCGTCCGCAGTTGGGGAACACGCAGACCTGGTCGCGCAGCGCCACGTGCTCGCGGAGCTTGGCGGTGGGGGTGTAGGCGTTCGTGGTGATCTGGGTGTTCAGGTCGATCACGGGCCGGATGGTCACGGTGTTGCCGACCGTTTGGCACCAGGCCCTGATCTGTTCGATCAGGACGTCACCGCCGCCGACGTTGTCGAGGAACCCGTGCATCCCGTCGGGGTCGAGGTGGGCGTACAGGGTCACCCCACGGCCACTGGTCGGGCCAGTCGTCGCTGCCTCCTACGTCGTTGTCGTCGTTGTCCGGTGAGGTCGAGGGCGAGCTGCCTGCGGGCCATCTCCCCGACTGCCATCGAGCGTCGGGCGTCGAGGGAGTCCTCGCAGCCGAGGTCGCCGAGGGCTTTGGCGCCGTTCTTGACGGCCTCCTCGAGGTCGAGGGCGTCTTCTACTGAGAGCGACCCGGAGATGTCGACGGTGGCTCCGGCCGGCCTAGGTCCGTCGAGGTGGACCTCGAACCCGCGGTCCTCAGCAGCCTCGGCGCGACGCCTTTCGGCCTCCTCGGGGTCGTACAGGTCGATGGCCTGGGACACGGTCCGCTCGATCTGCGCGAACGAGCAGGAGTGCAGCACCGGGGCGAGCATCCGATCGATGAAGACGGCGGCGTCCCAGGGCAGGTTCACGGTGGCGTCGGCGACCTTGAAGGCTTTCCACACCGGGACCTGCAACGCGACGACTCGTTCCCACATCCTGCGGAGGCGGTAGCGAAGCTCCAGGGTGCGCCCGATGAAGTGACACCCCGACTCACTCGACATCGACAACCCCGCCGCGAGGTCGTAGGCATCGAACTCATCCACCAACGGACACCCCACCCCACCCAGCAGCACCCCGCAGGCACCGAAGGTCTCCTCGGTGACCACCGAGCCGTCGGCGTCCTCGACGCGGAACTCCGCCGCCCACGCCACCACCGCGACCAGCTCAGCGACCTCGGCCGCCGAACGAGCCGCTCGGGCGTCGCGCACCGCGGTGATCGCGGTCGGTGTGGTGGTCCTGCTCATGCAACGCATTCTACGCCCACCCGCCGACATTCGCTAGCATGTTCGAACACTCCGCTTGCGGTGGTGGTTGACGCGACTTCGGATCTTCGGGGCGTCGATCCATGGCAGGCTTGGGCCGTCACCACCTCCCGGCATCGGAGCGACCAACATGACCGACCTCCCCGATCAGTGCGTGTTCTGCGCCATCATCACCGGCGTCGTGCCCTGCCATGCGGTGTACGAGGACGAGCGCACCCTGGCGTTCCTCGACATCAGTCCGGCCACCGCGGGACACACCCTGGTGGTGCCCAAGGTTCACGCCGACGACCTGTTCGACATCGGCGCCGACGACGCGGTTGCCGTGATCCGAACGGTGAAGCGGGTGGCGATGCAGATCGACGAGCACCTCTCACCGCACGGGCTGACGGTGGCGCAGACCAACCGCTCCGCTGGGTGGCAGGACGTCTTCCACTTCCACGTGCACGTCGTGCCCCGCTGGGACGACGACGACCTCGTCCCGCCGTGGTCGCCCCACCCCGGGGACCCGGACGACCTCGAGCGGATCGCGGCGCTCATCCGGGTCGACTGATCCGGGTCGACCGGATTGGGTCGACCGATCCGGAGTCGACCGATGCGGACCGGTCAGAGACCGAGGCCGGCCAGGACCTGCGGCAGCTGGTCGGGCGACACGTCGTAGGGCACGAACGCCGATGGGTGCTGGCACGCGGCGTCGACGGCGAGCTGGTGCGGCACCTGGACGTCGGGGGAACGGTCGTCACCGAGCTCGAGCACCCGCACCCCGGCGGGAGCGAACGCCGAGAGGTGCAGTGCCGTGCCGGCCGAGCCGGCGAGCACGGAGGCCGACGCGGCGAGCCGGATCTGCTCGAGGATCGGCAGCGACTCGGGTGCCACCACGCGGAAACCCGCGCCGGCGAACGCCGCGTCGAGGGCCCCGTCGCGCTCGGCCGAGGTGCGTACGTACTTCTCCAGCTCGCGTTGGCCGGCGTTGAAGGCGGTGCGGGTCAGGTAGACGCGAGGGCCGACGGGGTCGAGCGAGGTCCGCGCGCCGCCCGCGGAGGCCATCTCGCGCCACACCGCGACCGCCTCGGGCTCGGCCCAACCGTTGACGACCACCGAGCGGGTCGGCACGAGGAGGTGCTCGACGTTGACGGGAGCGGTGTCGACGACCTCGATCGGCACCCCGGCGTACGACGTGAGGTCCATCAGCTCGCGCTGCCAGGCGGAGATCCCGCGGAAGCGGTTGGAGTAGCTGTGGAACACGATGCCCCGCAGCCCGGAGATCGACGCGCCGCACCCGTCGAGGTCGGCGTCCGTGGGCCACAGGGTGGTGACGGTCTCGGTGAAGAAGTGCCCGAAGTGCCCGACCCAGTGCCCGCCGTAGAGCCAGGTGCCACCCAGGCGGCGCGCCTGCGGGCGGGTCGGCACCCGCGCCGGGTCGGCTGCCACCAGCTGGTTGCCCCCGAGCCCGCCCGTCTTCTGCGACGAGACCACCAGGTGCCCCTCCGCGTCATGGACGGCGCCGCGCAGCCACTGGTCGGGTCGCACGAGGGCCCGCAGCCGGCCTCGCTTGACCGGCGTGAGGAGGGCGTCGGGCACGGCCTCGACGCCCATCGAGGTGACCGGGTCGTCGGCCGGGCGCGCGTGCGGCGGGTCCGGCACCACCCACTCCAGCGGCCACGTCTCGGGCCACCCCACGGGTCGGCTCACGTGTCGTCCCCGCCGACCCGGGGGTCGACGACCTCCGGGTCGATGCCGAGCAGCTCGGCCACCTGCTCGACGACGACCGTCAGCACCAGGGCCTCCAGGTCGCTGCGCGAGGCGCTGCGGTGCTCGATCGGACGGCGAAAGACGACCAGGCGCGTCGGGCGTCCGCCCGAGCCCCGCACCAGTGACGAGAGCGGCACCGTGCCGGAGTCCCAGTCGTCGGGCACCTGGGGCGCGTCCTCGACGGCGTACTCGACCAGGCCGAGGTGGCGGTCCCAGCGGCTCTCGATGTCGGTGACCACCGCGAGCACCAGGTCGTCGAAACGGTCCCGCGTGCTGCGACGCCTCGACCGCCCGTGCGGTCCGTCGAGCACGGCGGGCCCGCGCAGGCCCCGGTCGTGGCGGTCCCGCCGGGCGGACCCGTGCGGGGGAGGGGTGCCGAGAGGGGGAGCTGCCACGTCCGCGAGCCTAGTGAACCCCGGACCCCACGCCGGGTAGGTTCGGCCGCGTGAGTCTCGCCCGGCGCTGTTCGCGCTCCCCGTGTGGTCGTCCGGCCGTCCAGACGCTCACCTACGTGTACGCCGACCAGACCGCCGTCCTCGGGCCGCTGGCGACCTACGCCGAACCGCACGCCTACGACCTCTGCGCCACCCATGGCGAGCGCCTCTCGGCGCCGCTCGGCTGGGAGGTCCTGCGGCTGGCCTCCGACCTGCGCGACCGTGGTCCCTCGAGCGACGACCTGCTCGCCCTGGCCGACGCCGTGCGCGAGGCCGCCCGCCCGGCCCCGGTCGAGCGCACCGCCCCGCAGCGCGAGAGCGGCCACGAGACCACCCGCCGCGGGCACCTGCGAGTCCTCAGCCCCGACTGAGCCGACGGCCCCGACGAGGGGTCCACTAGGGTCGCGGCATGGCTCCACTCGACCCAGCGAACGTCACCGCCGTCTTCAAGGCCTACGACGTCCGCGGCACCGTGCCCGACCAGCTGGACGACGAGCTGGCCAGGGCCACCGGCAAGGCCTACGTGCAGGTCACGGGCGCCACCCGGGTCGCGGTCGGCTACGACATGAGACCGAGCTCGCCGGGCATGGCCGCCGCCTTCGCCGACGGCGCGACCTGGGCCGGCGCCGACGTCACGATGATCGGCCTCGCCTCGACCGACCAGCTCTACTTCGCATCGGGCCACCTCGACATGGGCGGCGCGATGTTCACCGCCAGCCACAACCCCGCGCAGTACAACGGGATCAAGATGTGCCGGGCGCTCGCCCAGCCGATCGGGCTCGACACCGGGCTGTCCGAGATCCGCGACCTGGTCATCTCAGGTGACTTCGCCGAGCCGGCGCGCACCGGCACGCTCACCGAGCACGACGTGCTGCAGGCCTACGCCGCCCACCTGCTCTCGCTCGCACCCGTCGAGGGGCGCAGGCTCACGGTCGTCGCCGACGCCGGCAACGGAATGGCCGGCTACACCGCCCCCGCCGTCTTCGAGCTGCTCGGCGACCAGGTCGACCTGGTGCCGCTCTACTTCGAGCTCGACGGCTCTTTCCCCAACCACGAGGCCAACCCGATCGAGGCCGCGAACCTCGTCGACCTCCAGGCCAAGGTGCTCGAGGAGGAGGCCGACATCGGTCTCGCCTTCGACGGCGACGCCGACCGGTGCTTCCTCGTCGACGAGACCGGCCGCGCCGTCTCGCCCTCGACGCTGACCGCCCTCATCGCCGCGCGCGAGCTGGCCAAGGACCCCGGCGCCTCGATCATCTACAACCTGATCTGCAGCCGGGCGGTGCCCGAGCTGGTCAGCGAGCTCGGCGGCACCCCCGTGCGCTCGCGGGTCGGGCACTCCTACATCAAGGCGACGATGGCCGAGACGAACGCGATCTTCGGCGGTGAGCACAGCGGCCACTTCTACTTCCGCGACTTCTGGCGAGCCGACTCCGGCATGCTCGCGGCGCTGCACGCGATGGCGGCGCTCGCCGGCACCGACCTGACCCTCTCGCAGCTGCTCGCGGAGTACGAGCGCTACCCGCTCTCGGGCGAGATCAACTCGACCGTCGCCGACCAGGACACCGCGATCGCCGCCATCGAGGAGACCTTCGGTACGCGTGACGGCGTCACCCTCGACCGACTCGACGGACTCACCGTCAGCCACGCCGACTGGCAGTTCAACGTGCGCGCCTCCAACACCGAGCCACTCCTCAGGCTCAATGTCGAGGGCAGGGACGAAGCCACCATGAACGCCACGCGCGACGAGGCCCTCGTCGTCATCCGGGAAGGAGCGTCGGCATGAGCGACGCCAGCAGGGACGCCAGCAGGGGCCAGCAGGCCACGACCCCGTCGGTGAGCCCGCAGCTCCTCGAGATCATCGTGTGCCCTGACTGCCACGGGGCGCTGGCCCTCACCGGCGCCGAGCTGGTCTGCCAGTCGTGCGGACTCGCCTACCCGATCCGCGACGACATTCCGTTGCTCCTCGTCGACGAAGCCCGTCGACCGGGCTGAGAGGTCTTCCGATGGTGTGGTTCGACGAGTCGCGTCTCGACGACGCCTCCGCGCTCGGCTCGGCAGACCTGCGCCTGCGCACCCTGGCGGAGTCAGGAGCGCGGGTACGCCGGGAGGCCGGCGGTGCCGCCGAGGCGACCGCCCTCGGCGTGGCCGGCAGCCAGGACGCCCGTCCCCGGGCCGTGATCGCGGCCGGACCCGACTCACGCCTGCTGCGCGCGGTGCTGGAGCCGTCGTGCCCGGTGCCGTTCGTCGCCTGGCCGGGCCCCGCGCTGCCGGGGTGGGCCGGCAGCCTCGACCTCGTCGTCGTGCTGGCCCCGGTGGGTGACGACGCCGGCACCGCGTCAGCGGTCGCGGAGGCCAACCGACGGGGCTGCCAGGTCGTCGTGGCGTGTCCGCCGATGTCGATGGTGGCCGAGCACGCCGCGGGCCGCTACGCCTCGATCCTGCCGACGGTGACCGACGACCAGCTCGCCACGGCCGTGGTCATGCTGACCTACCTCTACGAGATCGGGCTCGGCCCCGAGGCCGACCCCGACCGGGTCGCCGAGGCGCTCGACGACGTCGCCGAGGCGTGCTCGCCGCACCGCGACCTGTCGATCAACCCGGCGAAGATGCTCGCCATCGCCCTGGCCGACGCCACCCCCCTCGTCTGGGGCGGGTCGGTGCTGGAGGCGCGCGCCGCCCGCCGCGTCGCGGAGTCGATCCGACGCACCAGCGGACGCACCGCCCTGGCCGGCGACGCCGAGCACCTGCTGCCCGTGCTCGAGGCCGCCAGGACGCACAGTGTCTTCGACGACCCCTTCGCGGAGGGTTCCGGTGACCTGCGCCCGGTGCTGGTGGTCCTCTCCCCCGAGGACGAGAGCGAGGAGGAGCCGGTGGTCCGCGAGCAGCGCGAACGTCTGCTGGCCGTGGCTGGCGAGCGGGGCGTGCGGGTCGAGACGGTCACCACCGACGCGACCACCGACGTCGCGCGCTACGCCTCGCTGCTGCTCACCGGCACCTACGCCGCGGAGTACCTGCGCCTCGGCCTCGTCGACGACTGACCCTCGCCCGAGCACCGTTAGTCTGACGCCATGGCTGCTGGACTCTTCGGGTTGTTGGACGACATCGCCGTGCTGGCGAGGCTCGCTGCGGCCTCCGTCGACGACGTCGGGGCGGCAGCAGGGCGCGCGAGCATGAAGGCGGCCGGGGTCGTGGTCGACGACACCGCGGTCGCCCCGCAGTACGTCCAGGGCGTCGCGGCCCAGCGGGAGCTGCCGATCATCAAGCAGATCGCGGTCGGCTCGCTGCGCAACAAGCTGCTGTTCATCCTCCCGGCGGCCTTGCTCCTCAGCCAGTTCGCCCCGGACTGGGTGCTGCCGCTGATCCTGGTCTTCGGTGGCACCTTCTTGGCCTACGAGGGCGCGCACAAGGTGTGGGGCAAGCTGAGCGGCCACGAGCACCCCCAGGACGCGCCGGTCTCCGAGATCAGCCCCGAGCAGGAGAAGTCGATGGTGGCCGGGGCGATCCGCACCGACTTCATCCTCTCCGCCGAGATCATGGTGATCTCGCTCAACGAGGTCGCCGACGAAGCGTTCCTGGCCCGCGCGGTGATCTTGGTGATCGTCGCGATCGGCATCACGATCCTGGTCTACGGCGTCGTCGGCCTGATCGTGAAGATGGACGACGTCGGGCTGGCGCTCGCGCAGCGACCCTCCGCTCTGTCGCAGAAGGTCGGCACCTCGTTGGTGCGCGCGATGCCGGGGCTGCTCACCGTGATCTCGGTGGTCGGCACCGCCGCCATGCTGTGGGTCGGCGGGCACATCCTGCTCGCCCAGCTGCACGAGCTCGGCTTCGACCCGCCGTACGACGTCGTGCACCACCTCGAGGAAGCCGCGCACGATGCTGCAGGAGCCGTCGGCGGAGTCGTCGGCTGGCTGGTCAACACGGCGCTGTCCGCCGTGGTGGGGGTGGTCGTGGGCGCCGTCGTGCTCCTGGTGGTGCGGGTGCTGCCGTTCGGCAAGGTCACCGACGCCCACTGACGTCGAGGCCCGGCGGAGCCCCGCCGACGGCTCGCGAGGGGCCCGCCCGAGGATTCCCGGATACACCAACGGCTGTCCTACGCTGCCCGGGTCGCGTGGGAGATCCCAAGAACGCGCAGATGCGCGGCGCGACGCAGACGCACACCAGCTTCTTAGGAGCACCCGATGGACTACAAGGTCGCCGACCTCTCCCTGGCCGACTACGGACGTACCGAGATCAAGCTCGCCGAGCACGAGATGCCCGGCCTCATGGCAATGCGTGAGCGCTTCGGCGACTCCCAGCCCCTCGCCGGTGCTCGCATCGTCGGCTCGATCCACATGACCATCCAGACCGCCGTGCTCATCGAGACGCTCACCGCGCTCGGTGCCGAGTGCCGCTGGGCGTCGTGCAACATCTTCTCGACCCAGGACCACGCCGCTGCCGCGGTCGTCGTCGGGCCCGAGGGCACCGTCGATGCGCCCTCCGGCACGCCGGTCTTCGCCTGGAAGGGCGAGTCGCTCGAGGAGTACTGGTGGTGCACCCAGCAGATCCTCGACTGGGGCAACGACACCGACCGTCTCCCCAACATGATCCTCGACGACGGCGGGGACGCGACCATGCTCGTGCACCTCGGCGTCCAGGCCGAGAAGACCGGGGTCGCCCCCGACCCGGCCACCGCCAAGAGCACCGAGCAGCGCGTGGTGTTCGAGGTCCTCAACGAGGTCCTCGCGAGCAAGCCGACCCACTGGGGCCCCATCGCCAACTCGATCAAGGGCGTCACCGAGGAGA
Source organism: uncultured Actinomycetota bacterium (assembly GCA_963742775.1). GTDB lineage: Bacteria > Actinomycetota > Actinomycetes > Propionibacteriales > Nocardioidaceae > Nocardioides. The sequence goes on from CAVUNE010000005.1 coordinate 75,220, forward strand.
CCACCACCGGTGTCCACCGCCTCTACGAGATGATGCGCGAGGGCTCGCTCCTCTTCCCCGCGATCAACGTCAACGACTCGGTGACGAAGTCGAAGTTCGACAACGTCTACGGCTGCCGGCACTCGCTCATCGACGGCATCAACCGCGCCACCGACGTCCTCATCGGCGGCAAGGTCGCGGTCGTGTGCGGCTACGGCGACGTCGGCAAGGGCTCGGCGGAGTCGCTGCGCGGCCAGGGTGCCCGGGTCATCGTCACCGAGATCGACCCGATCTGCGCCCTGCAGGCGGCCATGGACGGCTACCAGGTGACCACCCTGGAGGAGGCCCTCCCGATCGCCGACATCATCGTCACCGCGACCGGCAACACCGACGTCGTCACCGTCGAGCACATGAAGTCGATGCGCCACAACGCGATCGTCGCCAACATCGGTCACTTCGACAACGAGATCGACATGGCCGGCCTCGAGGCCGACGGCGTGGCCGAGCGGCACACCGTCAAGCCGCAGGTCGACGTGTGGACCTTCCCCACCGGCAAGGCCATCATCGTCCTGTCCGAGGGTCGCCTGATGAACCTCGGCAACGCCACCGGCCACCCGAGCTTCGTGATGTCGAACTCCTTCACCAACCAGGTGCTGGCCCAGATCGAGATCTACACCAAGACCGAGGAGTACCCGGTCGGCGTCTACGTGCTGCCCAAGCACCTCGACGAGGAGGTCGCGCGCCTCCACCTCGAGGCGCTCGGCGTCAAGCTCACCACCCTCACCGACGACCAGGCCTCCTACCTCGGCCTGCCCGTCGAGGGGCCGTACAAGACGGATGCCTACCGCTACTGAGGGTAGGCGTCCGAGCCTGCGAGGCCGCCCCCGTCGGTAGCGGTAGGCATCATCGGTCGTCGAGCAAGCCGCGCGAGCGAGGGACGAGCTCGAGACCGGCGTGTGGAGACGCGGTGCGCCGTGAGCGGGGAGTCGCACAGCAGGCGCAACGACGCACCAGCACCAGGGAGGCGCCCGGGTCGAGACCTCGACCCGGGCGCTTCGGCGTCGTCCGACGACCCGCCACCTAGGATGGAGCACATGACAGAGCTGTCCCACGACCTCGCGACCAACGGTCGCGTGCTGGTCGTCGACGACGACGCGGCGCTCGCCGAGATGTTGTCGATCGTCCTGCGGCAGGAAGGCTTCGACTCCCTCACCGTCTCGCGCGGCGACCTGGCGATGGCGGCGGTGCGCGACTACAAGCCCGACGTCATCCTGCTCGACCTGATGCTGCCCGGACGTGACGGCATCGACGTCTGCAAGGAGATCCGCACGGAGTCGGGGATCCCGATCGTGATGCTCACCGCCAAGGGCGACACCGTCGACATCGTGGTCGGTCTCGAGTCCGGTGCCGACGACTACGTCGTGAAGCCGTTCAAGCCCAAGGAGCTCGTCGCGCGGATCAGGGCGAGGGTGCGCCGCAAGGACACCTCGTCGTCCACCCAGGCCGAGACCATCGACGTCGGGGATCTCTCGATCGACGTCGCGGGGCACTCGGTCAGCCGGCTCGGCGAACCGATCGGCCTCACGCCCCTGGAGTTCGACCTCCTCCTCTGCCTGGCACGCAAGCCCTGGCAGGTGTTCACCCGCGAGATGCTCCTCGAGAACGTCTGGGGCTACCGGCACGCCGCCGACACCCGACTCGTCAACGTGCACGTGCAGCGGCTGCGATCCAAGGTCGAGCACGACCCCGAGCACCCCGAGATCGTCCTGACGGTGCGTGGCGTCGGCTACAAGGCCGGAAAGGTCTGAGCGGGACGGGGATGGCGCGACCACGGATCCCCGACGGACTGCGTCGTGCCCTCACCTTCTGGCGCCGCTCGGTCCAGGCGCGCGTGGTGGCCAGCACGCTGGTGCTGTCGGCGGTCGTGATCACCCTGGTCGGGTGGTTCCTGCTCCAGCAGACCCGGGACGGGTTGCTGTCCAACCGGGTGGACTCCGTCGTGGTCGAGGCCGCCGGCGAGACCACCGAGGCCGAGCTGCGCCTCGAGGCGACCCTGCGCACCGAGGTCGACATCACCCGCCAGATCCAGGACCTCGCCCGGCCGATCATCGCCCGCGGCGAGACCCGCGGCTTCAGCGTCGTGCTGGCCGGGCCGGTCGACGACGACATCCCCCTGACCGGCGGCAACGCCGACTACAGCACCGGTCTCGACCTCGAGGCCTCGGTGCCGGTCTCGCTGGAGCGCCGGCTCGAGGCGTTCGGCGCCACCCCGGCCTGGACCTACACCTCCATCGTCACCCGCGGGGTCGATGCGAGCAGCCCCTCCTCGAGCGTCCCCGGCATCGTCGTCGGGTCGCCGATCCGGCTCCCGGCCGATGGTCGCACCTACGGGCTGTACCTGCTGTTCCCCCTCGACGAGCAGGCCGACACCCTCGCCCTGGTCACCCGGGCCCTGCTGACCGCCGCGGCGCTGCTGCTCGTGCTCGTCGCCGGGATCACCTGGCTGGTCACCCGCCAGGTCGTCACCCCGGTCCGGATGGCGCGCCAGGTCGCCGAGCGGCTGGCCGCCGGTCGCCTCACCGAGCGACTGCGCGTCACCGGCGAGGACGACCTGGCTCGGCTGGCGATGTCGTTCAACCAGATGGCCACCAACCTCCAGCGGCAGATCCGCCAGCTCGAGGAGCTCAGCCGCATGCAGCGGCGCTTCGTCTCCGACGTCTCGCACGAGCTGCGCACCCCGTTGACCACGGTTCGGATGGCCAGCGACGTGCTCCACGACGCGCGCTCGGGCTTCGACCCGGTCACCGCGCGGGCCGCCGAGCTGCTCCAGCTCGAGCTCGACCGCTTCGAGAACCTCCTCGGCGACCTGCTCGAGATCAGCCGCTTCGACGCCGGTGCCGCCCAGCTCGACCTCGAGGACGTCAATCTCGGCGACGTGGTGCGCCGGGTCGTCGAGCTGACCCGTCCCCTGGCCGAGCAGCGCGGGGTCAGCATCCTCGTCGAGGACGGCCCTCACCCGTGCCTCGCCGAGGCCGACGTCCGCCGCGTCGAGCGGATCCTGCGCAACCTGGTGACCAACGCGATCGACCACGCCGACCCGCAGGACGACCCCGCGATCGTGGTGCGGCTCGGTGCCAGCGCCACCGCGTCGGCCGTCGCCGTGCGCGACTACGGGGTCGGGCTGCAGCCGGGGGAGTCGGCGATGGTCTTCAACCGCTTCTGGCGCGCCGACCCTGCGCGCGCCCGCACCAGCGGCGGCACCGGGCTGGGCCTGGCCATCGCTCTCGAGGACACCCACCTGCACGGTGGGTGGTTGCAGGCCTGGGGCCGCCCGGGCGAAGGCGCGCAGTTCCGTCTGACGTTGCCGCGCACCGTGGCGCTCCCGCTGCGCCGCAGTCCGCTGTCGCTCGAGCCGGTCGACGCCCGGCCCGCCCGCGGTGCGGAGGTCGCCCGATGAGGAGCCGACCGAGGTCGCGCGGTGGTCGACGCAGGTTCAGCGCGGGCATCGCGTGCGTCGCGCTGACGACCGTGGTGCTCGCCGGCTGCACCAGGCTGCCCGAGTCGGGTCCGATCGTCGACGCCGACAGCGCCGGGGTGGCCGACGGGCCGAGCGCGCCGGACATCAACGCGGCGCCACCGGCGGAGAACGCGACCGGCGTCGAGATCGTGAACGGGTTCCTCGACGCGATGACCGCCTCCCCGACCCGGATCGACGTCGCCAAGCAGTACCTGTCGTCGTCGGCCGCCGATGCGTGGGACCCGGAGGCCGCCACGATCATCTACGCCGACAAGCTGCCGCCCAGCGACGACGTCACGCAGGTGACGGTGCCGCTCATCGACGCCGATCGCATCGGACGCTCCGGCGACTGGGGCGGCGAGCTCACGGCGTCCGAGCAGGACCTCCGCCTCGACCTGACGATCGAGGACGGCGAGTACCGGATCACCAACCCCCCCGACGCGCTCATCGTGCCGCTGCCCTGGTTCAACCAACGCTACCGCCCGACGTCGCTCTACTACTTCGACCCCACCGGCCGCATCCTGGTGCCCGAGCCGGTGTACCTGCCGCGGGGGGATCAGCTGGCGACGTCGCTGATCAGCGGCCTCCTGGCCGGGCCCGGGCCGAGTCGTGCGGACGTCGTGCGCAGCTTCCTGCCCAAGGGGCTGACCCTGCGGCTGTCGGTGCCCGTGACGTCGGCGGGCATGGCCGACATCCAGCTCGACGGCAGCCAGACGACGCTCGCCGCTGCGGCCGTGGAGCGGATGTTGGCCCAGCTGGCCTGGACCCTGCGCCAGGAACCGGCGATCACCTCCTTCCGCGTCAGCATCGGCGACGTCGTCGTCGAGCCGCCCGACGGCGGCACCGACTATGCCGTCGACGCAGCCGACGCCTTCGACCCGGCCGTCGACGGGTCCTCGACCGACATCTTCGGCCTGCGCGGAGGCGCGCTCGTGGTGCGCGACGGCAACGAGCTGCGCAACCTCCCCGGGCCCCTCGGCGTGCCCGAGGCCGACCTCCGCTCCGCGGCGGTCAACCTCGACGCGACGAGGGCCGCCGGGGTCACCGCCGACGGCACCACCGTGCGGGAGGCCCCGGTCGACCTCGAGGCGACCCGCAGCGAGCGTCTGGTCACCACGCCGTTCTCCGACGGTGTCGACCTGCTGGCCCCGGTCTGGGACTTCGCCGATCGCCTCTGGCTCGTCGACCGGACCGCCGAGGGTGCCGTGGTGCGCGTCGTCGACCGAGGACGCGCCCGTCGGATCTCCGTCCCCGGGGTCAGCGGGAGAGCGGTCAAGGCGTTCCTCGTCTCGCGCGATGCCACCCGTTTCGCCGCGGTCGTCGTCGGTTCCGAGGGCGACCGGCTGAAGATCGGCCGGATCGCCGTCAACGATCGAGGCGAGCCGAGCCGGGTGACCGCGACGACCTCGCTGGTAGCCGACCCCGGGCTCCCGCTACGGATCACCGACATCGCGTGGAACTCGCCCACCTCGATCGCCCTGCTCACGCCGGTGGTGCCTCGCGAGTCGTTCGAGGTGCGCACGGTGGGCGTCGACGGCTCCCCGAGCAGCCCGGACGGGTTCTCCACCACGGTGTCGGGTCGCCTGGTCGGACTGGTCGGCTCCGAGTCGCCCGACCTGCCGATGTACGGCGCCACGGCGACCAGCCTCCTGGACCTCCTGGCCGACGCCTCCTACGGCTTCCTGGGCGACCCACCCACCGGCCTGCGCTACGCCGGCTGAGCCCGTCCTCCACCAGCAGTAGTCGGCAGGCAGTAGTCGGCAGGCGATAGTCGGCAGGCGGTAGTCAGCGGGCAGTGGTCCACAGGCGGTCGTCCGCCGGTGGTCGTCCACAGGCGGGCTGTCCCGCCGCGCGCAGGCGGCGCCTGTCTGGTGCGCTGGCGCCATGGCAGGTGATGCGCGCGACGGTCTGCTCGACCTGCTCCTGGGCGGCTCCTGCCTCGGGTGCGGCGCGTTCGGACGGGTGCTGTGCCCCGCGTGCCGTGCCGACCTGCCGACGACCGCGGCCGCCTGCCGACCCGGTACGGCGCCCGGGCTGGTCACGCCGTACGCCGTCGCGCCGTACGACGCGCTGGTGCGCGACCTGGTGATCGGCCACAAGGAGCGCGGCCTGGCGAGCCTGCGCCCGGTGCTCGGCTCGCTCCTGGCGGTGGCGGTCCTGGCGGTGCTGGAGTCGCACGACGTGCGCGGGCCCGTCGTGCTCGTCCCGGTGCCGTCGCGCGGAGCCAGTGTGCGGGCGCGGGGTCGCGACGCCACGCGCGAGATGACCACCAGCGCCCGCACGTACGTCGAGCGGCGCGGCGCCGGTCGCTACGACGTCCGGACGGCGCCGCTGCTGCGCTCGCGCCCGGGGGTCGTCGACCAGGCCGGTCTCGACGTGGCGGGTCGACTGCGCAACCTGCAGGGCTCGATGGCCTGCTCGTCGGCGAGCCTGCGTCGGCTCGGCGCCCACGTGCGAGCCGCCCACGTCGTGGTCTGCGACGACGTCCTCACGACCGGCGCGACGCTCGGAGAGGCCCAGCGCGCACTGGGAGCGGTCGGCGTCGAGGTGCTCGGTCACGCGTGCGTGGCGGCGACCCGACGTCGCAGCGCGACGGCCCACGGTGAAAGTTCAGGCGGTTCGCTTTCGCGCGAGCCCCGACACCACTAACGTCTTGTCATGGAGTCCGTCCGGGTCCGTGGTTGCGCCGCCCCACTCGTGGGTGGCAAGCCGATGCCAGTCGCAGGCGAAACGGTCCACGTAAGAGCACGCACCGGGGCTCGCCCCGGCGCGGTTCGATCACGGTGCGGCTTAGAGGTAAGTCCTGCCGTCCTCAGGCCGTCAGACACGGCCGCACCTCCGGGGCCCGCAAGGGCGAGGACGAGAAGGCCAGTAGTGGCGCCAGAGATGGCAGATGAGCTGCGAACGCTTCCGCAGGCGGTTGTGGGGTCGAAGACCAGGTCGGCCGGGCGGACTCCTGTCTGCAACCAAGGAAACCAACTGCAAGCGGGAGGTTCACGATGGATGTCGTCGTCACCGGGCGTCACTGTGAGATCAGCGAGTCGTTTCGAGGCCACTGTGCGGAGAAGCTGACCAAGCTCGAGAAGCACGACCACCGGATCATCCGGGTCCACGTCGAGGTCGACTGCGAGCCCAATCCCCGCCAGCACGACAAGTCGGTCCACGTCGAGCTCACCGCGTTCTCCAAGGGCCCCGTCATCCGGGCCGAGGCCGCGGCCGACCACCAGATGGGTGCACTCGACCTGGCGCTCGACAAGATGGCGACGCAGATGCGCCGCGCAGCGGATCGCCGTCGCGTGCACCACGGACGCCGCGCGCCCGTGTCGGTGGGCCAGGCCCTGGCCGACCTCGAGGTCGTCGAGCCTGCGGCGGCCGAGGTCGAGCACGAGCGCACCGTCGGCTCGGTCGAGGTCATCGGCGACGGACCCATGGTCGTGCGTGAGAAGACCCACCCGGCGATCGCGATGACCCTCGACCAGGCGCTCTACGAGATGGAGCTCGTCGGTCACGACTTCTACCTCTTCGTCGACAAGGAGAGCGAGCGCCCGTCGGTCGTCTACCGCCGTCGCGGCTACGACTACGGCGTGATCTCCCTCGATCTCGAGTCCTAGGACGCCGGGGGCGGGGCGTCTCGTGGCCGGGGGTCGGTGACCCCCGGCGCGGGCTCGGCCGCAACCTCCGCCCACGAGCGGTCAGACGTGGCATGATCGAGGAGTGGCTGAGTCAGGGCAGGTACGTCAGAACGGTCGCGAGCCGATCCGGGTCCTCGTGGTCGACGACCAGGAGCTCTTCCGGCGGGGGTTGACGATGCTGCTCGCCGTCGAGCCGGGTCTCGAGGTCGTCGGCGAGGCCGGCGACGGGGCCGAGGGCGCCACGCTGGCCGAGAGCGCTGCGCCCGACGTCGTCCTGCTCGACGTCCGGATGCCGAAGAAGTCCGGCATCGAGGCGTGCCTGACGATCAAGGAGTCGGTGCCGTCGGCCAAGATCATCATGCTGACGGTCTCCGACGAGGAGGCCGACCTCTACGAGGCCGTGAAGAGCGGCGCCTCGGGCTACTTGCTGAAGGACTCCTCGATCGAGGAGGTCGCCCAGGCGATCCGCGTGGTCGCCGACGGGCAGTCGCTGATCAGCCCGTCGATGGCCATCAAGCTCATCGACGAGTTCAAGCAGATGGCGCGCCCCGAGCGCGACTCGGGCACGGCGCTGCGCCTGACCGAGCGCGAGCTCGACGTGCTGCGCCTGGTGGCCCAGGGCCACAGCAACAAGGAGATCGCCGCGCGGCTCTTCATCAGCGAGAACACGGTGAAGAACCACGTCCGCAACATGCTCGAGAAGCTGCAGCTGCACTCACGGATGGAAGCCGTGATGTACGCCGTGCGCGAGAACTTGCTGGAGCTCTCGTAGTCCGAGCTCGCGAGGACTACGGGGGGAGCGAGGGTGGGGTAAGCGACGATCAAGCGAGCAGCCGTCGACGAGGTACGAGGTCGCACCGGGGCGTATCGAGACCCGGTGAGGTAGGAAGCAACCGTGACCACCAGCGCTGCCAGCCTCTCCCGCGCGCAGGCACGACGGATCGCCCTGGCTGCCCAGGGCTTCCTCGACGCTCCGCACTCCCCACCCACCTTGCGGACCCTCGATCGCACCGTGCGACGCACGGGGGTGCTGCAGGTCGACTCGGTCAACGTGCTGCAGCGCGCCCACTACATGCCGCTCTACTCACGGATGGGCCCCTACGACGCTGATCTGCTGACGCGGGCCGCGTCAGGGCGGGCGCAACGTCGGCTGATCGAGTACTGGGCGCACGTGCAGGCGTTCATGCCGGTCGAGCTGTGGCCGGCGATGCGGTTCCGGCGCGACCACTTCCGCTCGGTCCGCGGCAAGTGGTGGAACGGGGTCTCCGACGCGGCCGCTGCCGAGCTGGTGGCTCGGATCACCGCTGCCGGACGGCCGATGACCGCGCGAGACCTCGACACCGGGGCCCCGCGCTCCAAGGAGCACTGGGGCTGGAACTGGTCGGAGGCGCGGCAGGGTCTCGACATGCTCTACAGCTGCGGCGACGTGGCGATCGCCGGGCGCACCAGCCAGTTCGAGGTGCTCTACGACCTTCCCGAACGGGTCCTCCCCGACCGGGTGCTGGCGATGGCGGACCTGGCCCTCGACGAGCAGATCCTCGCGCTGGTCCGCCGGGCCGCGCTGTCGCACGGGGTGGCGACCGCGCGGTGCCTCAAGGACTACTTCCGCCTGCACATCGACCAGGTTCGACCTGCGATCGCCACCCTCGTCGAGTCCGGTGAGCTCCAGCCCGTGACGATCGAGGGGTGGAAGCGGCCGGCCTACCTGCACCGCGACGCCCGGCGCCCGCGGGCCGTGACGGCGCGCGCCCTGCTGAGTCCCTTCGACCCGGTGGTCTGGGAGCGCGAGCGCACGCAGGCGATCTTCGACTTCCGCTACCGGATCGAGATCTACACGCCGAAGGAGAAGCGGGTGCACGGCTACTACGTCCTGCCGTTCCTGCTGCGCGACGAGATCGTGGCGCGCGTCGACCTCAAGGCCGACCGGGCCGGTGGCGTGCTGCTGGTCAGAGGTGCCTACGCCGAGGACGGCGCGCCGCCGGACACCGCCCACGAGCTGGCCGCCGAGCTGCGGCGGCTGGCGGGGTGGCTGGGGCTGGACGACGTCCGCGTGGAGGGCCGCGGAGACCTGGCGGCCGAGCTGAGCGGCGTGCTGGCGCGCTGAGTCGCGCGCCTGCACGCTCCCGAGCACCTGGGCGCCCGCGAGGAACGTCGTGCGTGGGTGGCTCGTTAGGATGGTCGAGGCCCGCGTCCGGGCCGGACGATCCACCCGACCCAGGAGTCACCACCCGTGCCTGTGATCATCGACAAGCTCCTCCGTCTCGGAGAGGGCAAGGTCCTTCGCCAGCTCGAGACCATCGCCAAGGCCGTGAACGCCATCGAGGACGACTTCGTCAAGATGAGTGACACCGAGCTGCAGGCGATGACCGGCGAGCTCAAGGAGCGCTACGCCGAGGGCGCGACCCTCGACGAGCTGATGCCCGAGGCGTTCGCCACCGTGCGGGAGGCCTCGAAGCGGGTCACCGGCATGCGGCCCTTCGACGTCCAGCTCCTCGGCGGGGCGGCGCTGCACCTGGGCAACATCGCGGAGATGAAGACCGGCGAGGGCAAGACCCTCGTCGCGGTGGCGCCGTCCTACCTGAACGCGATCGCCGGCAAGGGCGTCCACGTCGTCACGGTCAACGACTACCTCGCGAAGTTCCAGTCCGAGCAGATGGGCCGCATCCACCACTTCCTCGGGCTGAGCGTCGGCGTGATCCTCCCGGAGATGCGACCGGCCGAGCGCCGCGAGGCCTATGCCTGCGACATCACCTATGCCACCAACAACGAGCTCGGCTTCGACTACCTGCGCGACAACATGGCCTCCTCGATCGAGGAGTGCGTGCAGCGGGGCCATGCCTTTGCGATCGTCGACGAGGTCGACTCCATCCTCATCGACGAGGCGCGCACGCCGCTGATCATCAGTGGTCCCACGCAGGACGAGGTCAAGTGGTACGGCGAGTTCGCCAAGATCGCCTCCACCCTCGTCGTCGACGAGGACTACGAGGTCGACGAGAAGAAGCGCACGATCTCGGTGCTCGAGGCCGGGATCACCAAGGTCGAGGACCACCTCGGCATCGAGAACCTCTACGAGTCGGCCAACACCCCCCTCATCTCGTTCCTGCACAACTCGATCAAGGCCAAGGCGCTGTTTCGCAACGACAAGGAGTACGTCGTCATGAACGGCGAGGTGCTCATCGTCGACGAGCACACCGGCCGGATGCTCTCGGGGCGTCGCTACAACGACGGCCTGCACCAGGCGATCGAGGCCAAGGAGGGAGTCGAGGTCCGCGAGGAGTACCAGACCCTGGCGACCGTGACCCTGCAGAACTACTTCCGGCTCTACGAGACGCTGTCCGGCATGACCGGTACGGCCATGACCGAGGCCAGCGAGTTCGACAAGATCTACAAGCTCGGCGTGGTGCAGATCCCGACGAACCGGCCGATGCAGCGCAAGGACCAGGCCGACCTGGTCTACCGCACCGAGGAGGCGAAGTACGACGCGGTGGTCGAGGACATCGCCGAGCGCCACGAGGTCGGCCAGCCCGTCCTGGTCGGCACCGTCTCGGTCGAGAAGTCCCAGCACCTCTCCGACAAGCTGAAGTCCAAGGGCATCCCGCACAGCGTGCTGAACGCCAAGGTGCACGCTGATGAGGCCAGCATCGTGGCCCAGGCCGGCCACAAGGGCGCGGTCACGGTCGCGACGAACATGGCCGGTCGAGGCACCGACATCATGCTCGGTGGGTCGGTGGAGTTCCTCGCCGACGCCGAGCTGCGCAAGAAGGGCCTCGAGCCGACCGGTGAGAGCGCCGAGGAGTACGACGCGGCCTGGCCCGACATGCTGGCCCAGATCAAGACCCAGGTCGGCAACGAGCACGACGAGGTCCGCGAGCTCGGCGGACTCTACGTCGTCGGTACCGAACGGCACGAGTCGCGACGCATCGACAACCAGCTGCGCGGTCGTTCCGGCCGACAGGGCGACCCGGGCGAGTCCCGGTTCTACCTCTCGCTCGAGGACGAGCTGATGCGGCTCTTCAAGTCCGACTGGGTCGACCGCGTGCTGACGATGCTGAAGATCCCCGACGACGTCCCGATCGAGAACAAGCGCGTCACCGGCGCCATCGCCAACGCCCAGGGCCAGGTCGAGTCGCAGAACTTCGAGTCGCGCAAGAACGTCCTCAAGTACGACGACGTGATGGACCGCCAGCGCCAGGTCGTCTACGGCGAGCGCCGCGAGGTGCTCGAGGGCGCCGACATCGAGGAGCAGATCCGCACCTTCATCAACGACGTCGTCGTCGGCTACGTCAGCGGCGCGACGATCGAGTTCGCCGAGGAGTGGGACCTCGAGCAGCTCTGGACCGACCTCGGTCAGGTCTACCCGATCAGCGTCAGCCTCGACGTGCTCGTCAAGGAGGCCGGTGGCAAGGCCAACCTCGACAAGGACGAGCTGATCGAGAAGCTCCAGGCCGACGCCCAGGCCGCCTACGACGCCCGTGAGGCCGAGATCGGTGAGGAGGTGGCGCGCGAGCTCGAGCGGCGCGTGCTCCTGTCGGTGCTCGACCGCAAGTGGCGCGAGCACCTCTACGAGATGGACTACCTGCGCGAGGGCATCTACCTGCGCGCCTACTCGCAGCGCGACCCGCTCGTGGAGTACCAGCGCGAGGGCTTCGACATGTTCGCCACGATGATGGACGGCATCAAGGAGGAGGCCATCGGCTTCCTGTTCAACCTCGAGGTCCAGGTCGACGACGACGAGGACGACGAGACCGAGGAGGCGTTCGAGCCGCTGCTGCAGCCCGAGGGCAGCAGCCAGCGCGCGCACACGCCGCACATCCGTGCCAAGGGTCTCGACACCCCGGCCCCCGTAGCCAACCTCACCTACTCGGCGCCGTCCGAGGACGGCGAGGCCGAGGTCGTCGCCGGTGGCGGTGTCGCCGTCGACGAGGACGACGAGTTCGACGGCGTGGGCCGCAACCAGAAGTGCCCCTGCGGCTCGGGCAAGAAGTTCAAGCAGTGCCACGGTGCGCCGGGCGGCCCGACCGGGCTGACCGCGCGCAGCAACGGTTGACCCTCTCCTCCAGCGAGCAGAAGCCCGCCGGTCGCGACCTGTCCCTGGGTCGCCGCCGGCGGGCTCGTGTCAGGCACGGCCCACCGACGAGCGCGTGGGTCCTGCTCGGCTCGGTCTCAGGCGAACTCCAACGCCGTGCACAGCCAGCGAGCGCCCTGGTGTGAGGAGCGCTGCTCGAAGCGGGCCGCCAACGCGCGCGAGCGTTCGCCGTACCGCACGTGGATGCCGGCCTCGGCGACGTCGGTGCCGACGAGGCAGACGTGCACGCTGTGCACCTTGGGCCGCACCGGCTGCACCCGCCCGGCTCCGGGCTGGTGGCTGCCGGCTCGGGCGACGAGGAGGGCTCGCCGCTCGAGGTCGAGGTAGACCTCGCGGTTGGTCCAGCGTGCGAGCTGGCTGACCGGGCGGTCACCACCGACGATCTCGACAGCGGCCTGGGCGTAGCGAGCGGCCCACTGATCGAGGTCGCGGCGCGTTCGACTCGACCCGAGGTCGGGGGCGGCCGGCACCTCGGTGCGTGGCTGGAGGTCGAGAGCGAGCGCGCCCTGGGTGGCAGCGATCGGCACGGCCACGTGCAGCGCGACGACGTTGACGTCGCGCGGGTGATCGGGCTGGGGGTGGATGGGCATGGCAGTTCCTCTCAACGAGCCGGACGCACTCCGAGTGGCGTCCGCAGCTGGTGGCCGGGGTGGATCAGGTCGGGGTCGTCGCCGATCTCGGCGCGGTTCGAGGCATAGAGTCGGTGCACGAGGGAGGCGATCTCTCCCGGCCCCGCGTGGTCGCCGAGCAGCGCTGAGGCGATGCTCCAGAGTGAGTCGCCGGCTCGCACGACCACGGGTGTGCCTCGCGCTGGACCGGTAGGGGCATGGCCCGCAGCGGCCCCGACCGGGCGACGCGGGCCGGTGGTGCGATCAGGGAGCTGCAGCCCGGCGACGACACCCACGCCGGCGTCGTGGTGCTCGGGTCGAGCCTGCTCACCTTGGCCGACCACGACGACGTGACCGGGAGTGGCGTCGGCCGGCCCGACCTGGGCTGAGCCGACGAGAGCGACCCCGCACGCGGCGAGCACCAGGCGGCGCGCGCACAGGGGCACGGCACGCGGGCCCGACCGCGCCGGGACCCGGCATCGGACGGCGTCGGCGATGACGAGGGTCGTCACCACCCAGACCCAGGCAGCGCAGCAGAGGAGGGCAGCCGCAGCGATGCTCGGCAGCAGCACGTCGAAGGAGCGCCACGACGAGGAGTCGGCGAGGCCGGTGAGGGATCGAAGCCCTACCAGCACGACGCCACCGGTGACTGCCGACCAGACGGTGAGGCAACGCGCCAGGGACCGTGTCATCGCGCGGTACCTCCTGAAGCGTTTGTTTGCGTGTGTTTGCCTTACTTAATGCTCTTTTTCGATCATCGTCAACTGGTTGTCCACAGGCCCTACGCGCGAGCCGCGCGGTTCGATAGGTTGCGGGTCATGGCTGGTGGGATGCGGGCCGGGTGGGCCCACGCCTCGACGATCGACGACGTCCTGGAGCGGATGAGCGCGATCGAGTCGGCCCTGCCGGTCGAGGACGGCGTGGCGAGGTTCAACCGGATGTATCGCCAGGTCACCGACCTGGTCGATGCCGCCGTCGACGCCGGGGCATTCGGCGCGGGGGAGTTCCTCGCGCGTCTCGACGTCCACTTCGCGAACCTGTTCTTCGCCGCCTACGCCGCCGATCAGGAAGGCTCGCCGGTACCGCCGGCCTGGGCGCCGCTCTTCGCTGCCCGCACCAAGCCCGGCACGCACCCGATCCAGTTCGCCCTGGCCGGGATGAACGCCCACATCTCGCACGACCTGCCCGACGCCGTCGTCCTCACCTGCCGCGAGCTGGGCGTTGCCCCGGTGGACGGCAGCGCCGAGCACGTCGACTTCACCACGACCAACGAGGTGCTCGAGCAGGCCAAGGACCAGATCAAGGGCTGGTTCAGCAGCGGCTTCATCGCCGCGGTCGACGACCTCGGCGGACGCGTCGACGACGCCTTCGCGATGTTCGGCATCCACGCGGCGCGAGCGGCCGCCTGGCAGGTGTCCCAGCTGCAGTGGGACCTCGCCGACAACCCGCGGCTCGACCGGATGTTCCGAGACACCCTGGCCCGCGGCGTCGCGTTCACCAGCCGCGGGATCCTGCTCTGAGTCCTCTATCCTCGGCGCCATGACGTGGGAGGAGGGGATCTTCGGCTTCCTCGACGACCTCGAGCACCGAGCCGGCGCGCTCTTCGAGGCCGACCGCGACGTCGAGGTCGCCGACCGCAGCCGCACGGAGTACCAGCAGGTCACCCTGGGCTCCCGACTGCAGGCCTCGGTGGGTCGTGACGTGGTGCTGCACGTCGTCGGGGTCGGGGCACTGCGCGGGCGTCTCGGCCGCGTCTGCGCCACGTGGTGCCTGATGAACGCGACGGCCACCGCGACCGCGCGCGACTGGCTCGTGCCGTTGGCAGCCGTCGCCGCGGCCGACGGCCTCGACGACCGTTCGGTGCCCGAGGTCGCCTGGTCGCCGCTGAGCCGCCTCGGCCTCGGCTCGGCGCTGCGGCGCCTCGGCGACGCGGGGGAGAGGTGTGTCGTGCACCGCCGCGACGGGGGTCGTCATGACGGCGTGCCCGCGCGGATCGGGCAGGACTTCGTCGAGCTGGCGGAGGGTGACGGCTCGGGTGCGCGGGTCAGCGTGGTCGCCTTCTCGGTGATCGCGGCCGTGCAGAGCAGCTGAGCGCACCCGCTCGGCCGGGCCCTGCCGGGTTCGGCTCAGGTGGCGTCGACGTCGTACGGCGGGATCTCGCCCTCCGCGAGAGCGCGCGCCCCGCCGCGCTTGGGCCGAGACGCCTCGTCGCCGGCGTCCTCCATCGCCTCGATGATGTGCTTGCGCACGATCGTGCGTGGGTCGAGGTCGCGCAGCTCGAGGTCGGCGAACTCGGGGCCGAGCTCGTCGCGCAGCTCGTCGCGCGCACTGTCGGCGAAGCTGCGGGCCTTGCGGAGGATCGCACCGGCCTGCTTGGCGAAGTCCGGGAGCTTGTCGGGGCCGAACATGAACATCGCCACCAGGGCGATGACAGCCAGCTCCATCAGCCCGACCCCGAACACGGCCGGTCCCTAGAACTTGCTGGTGGGCGTCAGGCCGAGCTGCATGCCGGCCAGACCGCGACCGCGACCCGAGAGCGCCTCCGCGATCGTGGTGAGCTCGAGCGCGGCCGGGGCAGTGGGGTCGGACTCGACGATCGGCTTGCCGGCGTCGCCGCCCTCGCGCAGGGAGAGATCGAGCGGAATGCGCCCGAGCACGGGGACGTCGTAGCCGAAGCGGGCGCCCAGGGTGGTCGCCACCCGGTCCCCGCCGCCGTGGCCGAAGACCTCGATCTTGTGGTCGCGACCCTCGGGAGTGCAGTGCGGACAGGGCAGGAACGACATGTTCTCGACGACGCCGACGACGCGCTGGTGCATCATCGAGGCCATCGTCCCGGCGCGCTCGGCGACCTCGGCGGCTGCTTCCTGCGGGGTGGTGACCACGACGACCTCGGCGTTGGGCAGGTGCTGACCCAGCGAGATCGCGATGTCACCCGTGCCGGGCGGGAGGTCGAGCAGCAAGACGTCGAGGTCGCCCCAGAAGACGTCGGAGAGCATCTGCACCAGCGCGCGGTCGAGCATGGGGCCGCGCCAGGCGACGACCTGGTCGCGACGCGGCTTGAGCATGCCGATCGAGATGACCGAGACCCCGCTGGGCGTGGGCACCGGCATGATCAGGTCGTCGACCTGGGTGGGCCGCGCATCGGCGACCCCGAGCATGGCCGGCACCGAGTGGCCGTAGATGTCGGCGTCGACCACCCCGACCTTCAGGCCCTGCTTGGCCATCGCGATCGCGAGGTTGACGGTGACCGACGACTTGCCGACCCCGCCCTTCCCGCTGGCGATCGCGAACACCTTGGTGAGCGATCCCGGCTGGGCGAAGACGATCTCGCGCTCGGCCTGCCCGCCGCGCAGCTGCTCGCCGAGCCCGGAGCGTTGCTCGGCCGTCATCACGCCGAGGGTCAGGTCGACGCCCGAGACGCCGTCGACGCCCTCCAGGGCGGCGGTGACGTCGCGGGTGATCGTCTCCTTGAGCGGACAGCCGGCGACCGTGAGGAGGACGGTGACGTGGACGATGCCCTGGTCGTCGCACTCGACGCTCTCGACCATGCCGAGCTCGGTGATCGGACGCTTGATCTCGGGGTCGTTGACGGTCGCCAGGGCAGCCTGGAGCTGGTCGGCGTTCGGAGCACTCATGATGGGGTCGAGTCTAGGGCGTGGCTGCGCATGCCCCTAGGTCGCGGTCCGGGGCCCCGGTGCGGCAGGGCTCCGAGCGCCCGCGACGGCCACTAGGCTCGGCGCCATGCTGATCGCCACCGGCACGATCAAGGACACCGTCCCCCACGTGCGGCGGTTCGTGAGCGGCAACCTGGCCGGCGGCGTCGACCACCTGGTGGTCTTCCTCGACCAGCCCGGCGCGAGCGGGCAGGACGACGTCGCGGCCCACCTCGACGCCCACCCGCACGTGACCTGTGTGCGCGCCGGCTCGGGCTGGTGGGGCGAGCGCCGCCCGGCGGGGCTCAACGAACGACAGTGCACCAACGCCACCGTCGTGGCCCACCTCCTGGCCGGTGCCCACGACGTCGACTGGGTCCTCCACGTCGACGGCGACGAGGTCGTGCGCCTCGACGCGGCAGCGCTCGCGAGCGCGCCCGTCGACGTGGCCTCGGTGCGGCTGGCGCCGCGAGAGGCGGTGAGCAAGCGCACCTGGGAGGGTGAGCCGACGCTCTTCAAGCGCCTGCTCGACGACGCCGACCTGCGGCTGCTGCACCTGCTGGGAGTGGTGGCGCAACCCACCAACCAGGCCTACTTCCACGGCCACCTGCAGGGAAAGACCGGCGTCCGACCCGGCACCGACACCTGGCTGGGCCTGCACAAGGCGCTCACCGCCGAGGGCACGGCCGCATCGTCGTTCGTGGACGAACGCCTCGAGCTGTTCCACTACGAGTCCTACGACGGCGAGGAGTTCGTGCGCAAGTGGAGCGCGATGATCGCCTCCGGGCCCCGAGCGGGTTTTCGCGCCGGCCGCGCGGCGGTCGCCGACGCCGTGCGCACCCTCGTCGAGAAGGACCTGGACCCCGACCTGCGCCGGGCGATGCTGCTGCGGGTCTTCGAGCAGACGACCCTGGACGACGCCGCAACCCTCGTCGACCTCGACCTGGTGCTCGAGACCGACCCGCTCGCCGGCGACCACGAGCCGGGGGCCCTGTCGGAGTCGACGACGGCCGCCCTGCACGAGGGCCTCGCGGGGCTGCGGGGTGCGGACAAGACCGAGTTCTTCCGAGGCGCCGCCCCACGAAGGGACGACGGCGAGACCGACCGGTCGGCGCGCCGGCCGGGCCGTCGCGGCCTACTCGGCCGCTCGACCTGACTCGCGGTCGTCGAGCTCGTTGAGCAACGAGCGCAGCTCTGAGCGCAGGTAGTCACGCGTGGCGACCTCGCCGAGCGCCATCCGCAGGGAGGCGACCTCGCGGGAGAGGAACTCCATGTCGGCGTGGGCGCGGGCGTTGGCCTGACGGTCCTGCTCGGCGATGACCTTGTCGCGGTGCTCCTGGCGGTTCTGCGCCAGGAGGATCAGCGGGGCCGCGTAGGAGGCCTGCAGGCTGAGGATGAGGGTCAAGAAGATGAAGGGGTAGGCGTCGAAGGCAGCACCGTCGGGTGCGACGGCGTTCCAGCCGATCCAGACCACGACCATGATGGTCATGTAGGCCAGGAAGGTCGCGGTGCCCATGAACCGGGCGAACTGCTCGGCGAAGACGCCGAAGGTGTCGGCGTCGTAGGTCGGACGTCGCACGATCTGGCGGCGTGTGCCGACCGGGGTGTCGAGGCGTTCCTTGCGCTCAGCCACGACGCGAGCCCTCGGACAGCGTGCGGTCGCGCCAGCCGGCCGGCAGCATGTGGTCGAGCAGGTCGTCGACCGTCACCGCGCCGAGCAGGTGGCCGTTCTCGTCGACGACCGGCGCGGCGACGAGGTTGTAGGTCGCGAGGTGCAGCGCCACCTCGGTGATGGTCGCCTCCGGCCGCAGGCTCTCCAAGGACTCGTCGAGCGCGCCCGCCACCAGGGTCGACGGGGGTTCGCGCAGCAGCCGCTGGATGTGGGCAATGCCGATGAGTCGGCCGGTCGGGGTCTCGAGGGGGGAGCGGCACACGTAGACCAGTGCGGCCAGGGCCGGGGTCAGCTCGGGGTTGCGCACGTGCGCGAGTGCGTCGGCCACGGTGGCGTCGGTGCCCAGGATGACCGGGGCCGGCGTCATCATGGCGCCGGCGGTGTCCTCGACGTACGACATCAGCCGGCGGACGTCCTCGGCCTCCTCGGGCTCCATCAGGTCGAGGAGGATCTCAGCGGTCTCCGGAGGCAGGTCGCGGATGAGGTCGGCGGCGTCGTCGGCCGACATCTCCTCCAAGACGTCGGCGGCGCGCTCGCTGTCGAGGTGCCGGAGGATGTCGACCTGGTCCTCCTCCGGCATCTCCTCCAGGACGTCGGCCAGGCGCTCGTCGTCGAGGGCCGCCACCACGGCGGTACGACGCGCGAGCGGCAGGTCGTGCAGCATCGTGGCTGCGTCGGCCGGGCGCATCTCGTTGAGCGCGTGCAGCAGGTGGGTGGCGCCCTGGCTGGCGCTGTCGGACTGGACGAGGCCGCGCACGTCGCGCCACTCCACGACATGGCTCTGGCCGCGCCGGCGCAGCGCCTTCGACGGCTCCTGCACCGCGACGCGGCACAGCACCCAGTCGCGCGTGCGGCCCTGCTCCATCGCGACGTCGTAGACGGTGCCCGAGATCCGTTCGTCCGACGAGCTGGCGCCGCTGCCGGCGGGGATGGTGACGTGGCGGTCGAGCATCTCGCCGATCACCAGGGTCTCGGTGGAGCGCTGCTCGAAGCGGCGCATGTTGAGCAGGCCGGTCGTGTAGACCTGCCCGCGGTCGATGTTGGTCACCCGGGTCATCGGCACGAAGATCCGCCGTCTCCCGGGCACCTCCGAGACCAGGCCGAGCACCCGCGGCTGCGCCGCCTCGGAGCGCATCGCGACGACGAGGTCTCGGACCTTGCCGACCTGGTCGCCCTGGGGGTCGAAGATCGGCAGGCCCACCAACCGGGCGACGTAGATGCGGGACGGGGCGGAGCTCACGCACGCAGGTTATCCCCCGTCGCGGGCGGCCCCGGACACGTGAGCGCCGGGCGGGCTCAGCGATCAGCCCTCCTCGCGGGCGCTGACCTATAGTGGCGCGCATGCATGGGAACCGTCTCCTCGCCTTCGCCGGGCTGGCCCTGAGCCTGGCTCTGGTCGGGTGCGGCTCCGACACGGGAACGGACGGGTCCCCGACGGACGCCGAGGCGTCCACGAGCACGCTGCCCTCGCCGGTCCCCGCGAGCGACACACCGTCGGAGTCGAGCACCCCGACTCCGGACCCCGGCGCGACCACGCAGCCGCCTCCCGGCGACGCTCCCGACTGCGCCGAGGTGTGGAAGCAGGGCGCGAAGATCCCGCGCAGCTACCTCGGGTGTGTCGACACCGACGGCGCCTACGTCGAGCGCGACACCCTCGACTGCTCCTCGGGGCAGCGCCTGGCCCGCTTCGACGACACCTACTACGGGGTCCTGGGCGGCAGCGTGATCCTCGCCGACACCACGCCGCTCTCCGACGACCCCGCCTATCGCCGCGTCGTGCGCGGCTGCCGCGCCTGACACCCGCCCCTGCTGTGGTCGCGCTGCCCCTGCAGCACGCCGAACTCGACCGTGATCTCGTGAATGGACATCTCCCTTGCCCAGAAAAATCCTCCTCCTGCTCGTGACGAGCCTCGTGTTCCTCGCGCCCGTCACCCAGGCAGGCACGGCGTACGCGGCTCCTGACGACTTCAACCCGAAGGCGGGCCCGACCTTCAACAGCCCCCTGGGCAGCACCACGGTGCGCCGCGCGATCTTCCGCAAGATCCTGCGCTCCATCGACTCGACCAAACGAGGGTCGGTCATCAAGATCTTCAGCTGGAACTTCCTCACCAGCGAGGGCACCGATGCCCTGCTGCGCGCACAGTCGCGCGGCGTGCAGGTCAAGGTCATCATGGACCGGCAGAACCTGCTCGAGGACGACGCGCCCAACGAGCCCTACACCCGCCTGCGGGCCAGCCTGAAGCAGGGCAACGTCAAGTGGCCCGAGGACCGCCGCAGCTGGGCGCGGGTGTGCGCCCACTCGTGCCGCGGCGCGGGCGGTGCCTCGCACAGCAAGTTCTACATGTTCTCCGAGGTCGGCACGAAGAAGCGCGTGGTCATGCAGGGCTCGGCCAACTTCACGCTGGCCTCGACCAACAACCAGTGGAACGACATCTACACCTACACCGGCAACAAGGCGGTGTGGGACTTCACCGGCAAGATCTTCGCCGAGGCCGCTCAGGACAAGAAGCTGGCGCGGCCCTTCTCCGCGATCGAGCTGAAGAACTCCGACCTCATCATGTTCCCGCTGGCCGGCAAGGGCTCCTACGACCCGGTCTCCCGGCTGCTCGACGAGGTCAAGTGCCTGGGCGCGACCAACACCCCGTCGGGTCGGACCGTCATCAGGATCGCGCCCGACGTCATCCGTCAGGAACGGGGCATGAAGCTCGCGCGCGAGGTGCGTGCCCTGTGGAACCAGGGGTGTGACATCAAGATCGGCTACACGGTGATGGGCATCGACGTCGGTCGGTACCTGCGCGACCCCTCGGGCCGCGGACCGGTGCCGATGAAGCACCTCGTGCAGGACTTCAACGGCGACGGCATCTTCGACAACTACTTCCACCTCAAGACGATGTCGATCGTCGGGCGGATGGGCCGCAACACCGCCGACTACGCCTCGATGAACGGCTCGGCCAACTGGTCGAGCTCGTCGGCCCACAGTGACGAGAACATCGGCGTCTTCTACACCAAGGGCCGCACGCTGCGCTACCAGGACCACTTCGACTACTGGTACACCAACTTCCCTGGCACGTCGTCCTACCGCACGTCGCCGTCGGCGCGCGGCACCGAGGCGTCGGCCGAGCAGCCGCTCGTCTTCGGCTCGGGCACCGACGCCGTCTACGAGGACGGCACCTCGGCTGCCCCCGACGGGATCGACCCGTTCGAGAAGAACGAGGAGTAGGACCGGGTCGTGGTCGACCGGGTCTTCGTCCACATCGGGCTGCCCAAGACGGCGACCTCCTACCTGCAGACCATCATCTGGTCGAACCGTGACGAGCTGCGACGACGCGGGGTGGTCGTCCCCGGGGCCGAGCGGCGCGACCACCTGTGGTCCTCGAGGACCGTCCGGGAGGACCCGGCACAGCTGCGGGCCCCCGAGCACCACCGGCGGGCCTGGGAACGGGTGCGTGCCGAGCTGGTCGACACCCCCGGGGTGGGGCTGATCAGTCACGAGTTCTTCGCTGCGGCCTCGCGTGCCCAGGCCCAGCAGATGGTGGGTGAGCTCGCGCCGGCCGAGGTCGAGGTGGTGGTCACGGCCCGAGAACCGCTCGGGCTGTTCGCCGCGAGCTGGCAGGAGAGCCTCAAGAACGGCGCGACGACCGCCATGGCCGACTACGGCCGCCACGAGTCGCGCAGCTCGACGGCCATCTGGAACTGGCGCTCGCTCGACCTGCGTCTGGTGCTGCAGCGCTGGACGACGGCGGTGCCTCCCGAGCGGGTTCACGTCCTGGTGCTCGACCCCGGTGCCGCGCACGACGACGTGTGGCACCGCTTCGGTCGGGTGATCGGCCTCGACACCGACGGCATCGACCTGTCGGGCTCGTTCCCCAACTCCTCGATGGGTGTCGTGGAGGCCGAGGCGCTGCGCCGGCTGAACGGACGTCTCCACGACTTCGGCAGTGCTTTGGACCGCGGCGTGTTCATCCGCTCGTATCTCGCCGACGAGCGTCTGGTCCCGCGCGGGGGGGCGCGGTTCTGGCCGGGCGCCGACCAGGTCGAGGAGTGCCGACGCCGCGGGTCGCAGACGATCGACTACCTCACCACTGCCCCCTTCGACGTCCTGGGCGAGGTCGAGCACCTCCGGGTCCCCGACCGCCTCGAGGACAGGCGCACGCCGGCCTCGGTCACCGATGCCGAGGTCGCCGACGTCGCCCTCGACCTCGCCGCAGCGCTGCTCGGCGACGTCCGTTCCTTGCGCCAGGCGCGCCGGCAGGCAGCGCGTGCACCCCGGGCCGGGGGATGGCGGGCCCGCGCTCGTCGGCTGGTGCGGCGCAGCACCTGAGGATCGCCCCCACCGACGACCCTGGGGCTAGGATCGAACGATGCCGTTCACTGCCCATCGAGCACGCTCCGGGTCGCGCTTCCGGGAGACCGTGATCGCCGGGTCGCTGATCGCCGTGCTGGCCGTGACCGGTGTGACGCTCTCCCAGCTCGTGTCCGGCGACGACACCGCCGAGAGCGCGCAGGACACCACCGGCGACCCCACCGGCCTCGAGCCGCCGATCATCCTCGACACCGCTCCCCGCTCGGGCCAGGATGCCGCCGGTTCCACGGGCGAACCCACGGGAAAATCCGCGGGCGAACCCACGAGCGACACCGAGGGGGAGTCGGGCGACGACGCCGCGACGGCCCTCGGCGAGGCTCGGGGTGCCGAGGACCGCGAGGCGAGCCGGCGTCTCGACGCCGCGGTGGAGAAACGCAGCCAGGCGCTCGGCGACCTCGTCGAGCTGGCGGAGAAGAAGGCCGCCGAGGACGAGGCCGCTGCTCGCAGGGCGGTGAAGAAGGCAGCGAAGGCCGACGCCGCGGCGTCGGGAGCTCCCTTCAGCCTCACCATCGGCTCCTTCAACGTGCTGGGCAGCCAGCACACTGCGCCGGGAGGTGACCGGCCCAGCTTCCCGCCGGCCTCGGTGCGCTCTGCGGGTGCGGCCGGCCGCATCGCCGACCACGGGGTCGACATCGTCGGCATGCAGGAGCTGCAGGACGACCAGCTGAACGCCCTGCAGTCACGCACCGGCATGGCGGCCTACCCGGGCTTCCAGTGGGGTGCCGCCGAGACCGACAACTCCATCCTCTACGACCCGTCACGCTTCGAGTTCGTGAGCGGTGACCGCTTCACCATCCCGTTCATGGGTCGCCCGCGTCCGCAACCGATCCTGCGACTGCGCGAGCGCTCGACCGGGCGCGAGTTCTACGTGGTCAACACCCACCCTTCGGCCCACGACGGGCCCTACCTCGCCGAACGCCGCCAGGGCCAAGCCACGCTGGTGTCGGTGGTCAACGGCCTCAAGCAGTCCGGGCTTCCGGTCCTGGTCACCGGCGACATGAACGACCGCGAGCTCTTCTACTGCAACGTGGTGCCGCAGGCCGGACTGACGGCGCCCAACGGTGGCAGCTACAGCGGCGGGTGCAGCCCGCCGCCGGGCTCGATCCCGGTCGACTGGGTCGTCGGCAGCGGGGTGTCGTGGAGCAGCTACTGGCGCGACACCACTCCGGTGACGAGCAAGGTCAGCGACCACTTCTTCATCAGCGCGACCGCTGCGTTCGGCTGAGCGAGCGGTCCGTCCGGGGCCCGAAACGAATTACAGGTCTGTAGTTCTCCCGACTCCCTTGTCTGGGGCTGGTGGGGGTGGTGTGATTCCTGTGGTTTGAGCCCCACCCCGTGATCGCGCGCCCCCAAGGAGCAACCCCCGATGCCTGCACGACCGGACCTCACCCTCGCTCGTGCGCGCCGCCTCCCGCGCCTGACTCGGCTGCTGGCCGGCGGTGCCCTGACGGCGGCCCTCGTCGTCCCGGTCCTGGGGAGTCCTGCGCAGGCGACTCCGCCTCACGCCCGGGCCGCCGCGACCTCGGCACCGACCCCGACGTCGAGCCCGGCGCCGAGCCCGGCGCCGAGCCCGGCACCGACCCCGTCGCCCGCGCCGACGCCGACCCCGAGCCCGACCCCGACGCCGACCCCCACCCCGCTGCCGCCCCCGGCCGGGAAGAGCGACGTCACGATGATCCAGGCCAACATCTACACCGGCCTGACCGTGCCGAAGTTCCAGGCCGACGTGGCCGAGGTGCTGTCGTACCGGCCGGACTTCGTGACCTACAACGAGGTGCCCTTCCGCACCGACCCGATCATGGCGCCCACCGGTTACGCGATCTGGCGCGACATGAGCGACCGCTACACCGCAGCCACCCCCGTCGCCTGGCGCACGGACCGCTGGACCGAGCTCGCCCACGGCACCTGGCAGATCTCCGACTGGCGCGGGCGTCCGCCGGGCCGGGAGACCGAGCTCGGACGACGCTGGGCCAACTGGGTGACGCTGCAGGACAACGCCGGGCGTTCGCTGTCCGTGGTCTCGATCCACGTCGCCCCGCTCGCGAACGGGATGCCCGACCTCCTGCGCCGCTCGGTCGAGCGACTGGTCATGCTGACCGACAGGCTCGCCTCGTCGGGCCCGGTGCTGGTGGGTGGCGACTTCAACGTCCACTACACCAGCGGTCGCTTCCCGCGTGACCTCCTCACACCGCACGGGCTGGTGCCGACCTACGACACCCTGGGCGGCTACTTCCCGACCGGCGACCACGCCAACATGACCATCGACTTCGTCTTCAACCGCGGAGCCGGCCAGCTGAGCGCGGACTCCCACTACCCGGTCGAGCTCAACAGCGACCACGACGCCGTCGTCGCCGGCTTCTCCTGGGCCGGCGACTCACCGTCGGACACCGTCGTGGTGCGCAGCGACCCCTCGGGTGATCGGGCGTCTCGCCTCGCGTCCTTGCGGACGCTGAAGAACGCCATCAACTCGGCAGTCCCGGGATCGGCCGTGCGGGTGGCGTCCTCGGCCATCGACCACTACGCCATCCGCACCCGTCTGGCCGCCGCGGCCGCACGTGGGGTGTCGGTGAAGATCTCGGTCATCGGCAGGGCGCTGTCGCCGGCTGCCAAGGACCTCCGTACGACGTTGCGGGCCTCGACGCAGAGCACCAGCTGGGTTCGTCGCTGCACGCACGCGTGCGCCACGGGGTGGCGATCGGCGTACGCGTCCCCGACCCTGCTCCTGGTCGGTGACACCACGGGCGCCTGGACCGCTCGCTACGACATCAGCAGCCCGCTGACCACGGCTCTCGTCGACAGCCCGACCCAGGTCGCCGCCAAGGTGGGTCCGACGGCGCTCTCCGAGGCCGCCGCGCTGGTCGCCCGACTGGGCTGAGCCTCGGGTCCGGCTGCGCGGCGGGCGAGGGGTCGACGGCGGGGCCCGGCGCGCCGCGGGGTCGGTCGTGCAGCGGCCGCTAGGGTTCCACGAGTGGCAGTGACACGGGTGCGCGTCGACCAGGCGGGGGTACGGGCCCGCTCGCGCGAGGAGGTCATCCTCGACGTCTCGTTCGACGGCCGCCGGATCTGGTCGTTCTGGTTGCAGCGCGACGGCCGGCGCCAGGGGCTCGACCACGTCGTGCCCTGGCCGGAGACGCTCGAGGAGTTCCTCGACGGGCACTGCGAGATCACCGTCCAGGAGCATGGTCACGACGCGGTGCTGTTCCGCGAGGAGGTCCGGCTCGGCACCTCCGAGGCACGCATCGCGATCGTCAACGGGCGGGGCAGGCCGCTGGCGCTGGACAAGTACTCGCGGCGGCAGGAGACCTTCGAGGGCCGCACCGACGATGCGGTCGCGCCGCTGCTCGACTCGATCAGCGAGGTGATCGCGGTGGTGGCCGCGTGCGGGATCGAGGCGTTCCTGGCCTACGGGACCCTGCTCGGCGCGGTGCGTGACGGCAAGCTCATCGGCCACGACAGTGATGCCGACCTCGGCTACGTGTCGCAGCACAGCGAACCTGCCGACGTCGTCCTCGAGAGCTTCGGCCTGCAGCGCGCCCTCGAGGAGCGCGGCTACCAGGTCGTGCGCTACTCCGGTGCCGCCATCAAGGTCGACGTCGTCGAGCCCGACGGCGGCGTGCGCGGCCTCGACCTCTTCGGCGGCTTCATGCGCGACGGACTGCTGCACCTGCTGGGCGAGATCCGCACGCCGTTCGAGCGGGAGTGGATCTTCCCGCTGACGACCGCGACCCTCGAGGGACAGCCGTTCCCGGTGCCGGCCGACCCCGACCGGCTCCTGGTCGCGACCTACGGCGAGTCCTGGCGCGTGCCCGACCCGGCCTTCCACTTCACGACACCGGCCTCCACCTCGCGCCGGTTCAACGGGTGGTTCCGGGGCACCCGCGTCGGTCGGTCGAGCTGGGACCGGATCTACCTCTCGAGTGAGTTCGGACGACGGCCGAACCCCACCGACCTGGTGCGCTTCATCATCGACCGCGAGCCCGGCATGGGCTCCTTCGTCGACATCGGCTGCGGTCGCGGCCGCGACGCCAGCCACGTCGCCGAGCTCGGCGTCCCCGCGCTGGCGCTGGAGCAGAGCCGGTTCTACATGCGTCACCAGGCCAACACCTGGGCACCGGGCACCGGGCCGGCGTTTCGCACCTTCAACCTCCTCGAGGACCGCCACGTCGCGGTCGCGGTCGCCCGAGCAGGCCTGATGCCCGGTCCGCGCATCATCATGGCGCGCCACCTCGCCGACGCCACGTCGGCGAGCGGACGAGCGGCGCTGTGGCGCACGGCGTCCACCATGCTCGGTGACGGCGACGGTCGGCTCTACGTGCTGTTCATGTGCCGCGCCGGAGACGACGGCTACGCCGAGGAGAACCACGTGGTCGAGCTCGACCGCGAGCTCGTGGAACGGGAGCTCATCGCGACCGGCGCCGAGCTCGTCTTCGTCAAGGAACGACCGGCCAGCCCTGACCCGGGAGCGACGATGCTGTGTCGTATCGTCGCGCAGTGGCCTGCCCACAACGAGCGGCGAGCGGTGAGGACGACATGAGCAACGAGGACCCGAAGCGGATCCGCGCAGTGGCCGAGAAGGTCGCCGCGGTCTCGCCGCTGAGCCTGAAGCGTCGGGTGGCCGCGCTGGAGGAGGAGGTCCAGGAGTGCCGGGCGACCAACCTGCGCGTGGCCGAGCTGACCGACCTGGTGACCCAGCTGCTCGTGCCCCTGGTGCGCGGTGACTCCGACGAGGCGCTGGAGATCCTCGAGCGCTACCACCGCAGTCTCTGAGCACCATGGCCGGGCGCATCTACGTCCACGTCGGTCTGCAGAAGACCGGCACGTCCTACCTCCAGGGCATCATGTTCGCCTCGGTCGACCAGCTCGCCGAGCAGGGTGTCGCCCTGGTACCGGCCACCAAGCGTCGCACCTTCTGGCTGATGCTCGACGTGCGGGGACGCTTCCGTCCGGACTTCGACCCGCCGGCGGTGGCGACGTCGGTCGACGACTTCGCCGCGCTGCTCGCCGAGACGTCGTCCCCGTCGGCCCTGCTGAGCGAGGAGTCGCTCGCGCCGGCCACCGACGAGCAGATCACCCGGCTGCTCGCGGCGTGCGGCGAGCGCGAGGTGCACCTCGTGGTGACCCTGCGCGACCTGGCACGCCAGGTGCCCTCCGCCTGGCAGGAGTCGCTGAAGGCGGGGGCCGACGACTCCTTCGACGACTACCTGCGCAGGCTGCGGCGCCACGTCGACGACCCCGGCCACGCGCTGTGGCGTCAGAAGGACGTCGTCCACCTGCTCAGCACGTGGACCCGGCACGTGCCGAGCGAGCGCGTGCACCTGGTGACCGTGCCGCCTGCCGGGAGCGACCCCGATCTGCTGCTGCACCGGTTCTGCGCCGTTCTCGGCGTCGACGCCACCCGGCTCCACCTCGACGTCCTGCGCAAGAACGAGAGCCTCAAGCACGTCGGGGCCGAGGTGCTGCGTCGGGTCAACCAGCAGCTGGCTCCGACGCACAAGAAGCGCGACGTCTACGGCGACGTGGGCAAGCGCTACCTCTCCACCCGCATCCTCGCCCAGCAGGGCGGACGCCGCATCCAGGTCCCGGAGGAGCATCGGGAGTGGACCCAGGCGGTGTCGCGACGCCACGTCGACTACCTCGTGGCCCAGGGCTTCCCCGTCGTCGGTGACCTCGAGGACCTCCTGCCGGGCGCGGAGGGCTACTCGACCACGTCGACCGAGCCCAGCGAGGCAGAGGTCAGCGCGGTCGCGACCGCAGCGCTCGCCATCGTCATCGGCAACGAGATGGACCGTCGCCGCGAGGTGCGAGCCGAGCAGAGCCGGCCGCACGAGGAGCCGGGGCTGCGGCAGCGGGTCGTCGCTCGCGTGCGCCGACGCCGCTAGCCACGTCGGGAGATGTCGTCAGGATGGTGTCAGGACGGGGCTGACCTGGCGCCGCGCAGGCGTCGGCGAGCGCGTCCGCCCAGGCGTCGCAGTCTCGACGGGGCAGGCTCGACCGGTCCGCGACCGGCCGTGCGCGAGCGGCGGAGGTCACGACGAAGGCCCTTGATGGTCTCGACGTCGGCGTTGCGCTGCACGAGCATGTCGCTCATCGCCTGCAGCGACACCTCGAGCAAGCGGCTGTCGTCGGCGTGCGGGTCCGGGGTGCCGCTCGCTGCGTCGGGGAAGACCGGGAGCAGGTCGCGCACGTCGCCGACCACGTCGTAGCCGGCGGCGGCGATCCGTTCGGCCTGCTGCTCGCAGACCTCGCGACACCAGGCCTGCTGGTCGGCGGGCAGCACGAGCCGTTGACCCGACTGGGCGGCCAGCAGCTCCTCGGCGTACCAGGACTTGACGGTGCGGGCGTAGGCGGTGCGGCTCGAGCGCAGCCTCGTGCCGAGGGTCTTGTTGACCCGGCGCAACAGCTCGGCCTGCTCGTAGCCGATGGAGGCGTTGTCGCGCTCGACGTCGGCGTCGAGGGTCGCGGGGTCGACCCCGACGACCGAGCAGAAGCGGCGCAGCAGCTCGTCGGGCGGGGCGCCGCCGGGGGCGAGGGTGACCACGTGGACCCGGGAGGGAGGAAGCGAGGAGCCCCATCGGGCGGCGATGGCAGCGAAGTCCTGACCGGCCCAGAAGCGGTGCTGCGGCTTGGTGCGCACCCACCGCAGGAACGAGGAGTAGCTGCCGGCGTGGCGGGTCTTGACGAACTGCTGCCACTCCGAGGGCAGCTGCCGGTCGAGGGAGCGGGTCGTCACGATGACGTGCACCTCGAAGCCCGCGAGCCGCTCGAGGAAGGCGTCGATCTGCGGCTGCTGCACCACCGACAGCAGCTCGTGGGTGATCAGGACGTCGCCGGTGGCGCCGGCGAGCGCGGCGTCGAGGCGCTCGAGGACGTCGGCGGCCCGCTGCGGGTCGGACCTCGGGGAGTACTCGCCGCGCAGGTGCAGGGTGAGGAAGAAGTGGTCGGGGCGACGCAGCGGCAAGGTGAGCCCCTGCGAGGCCAGCTCGGGACGCGACTGCCACAGCACGTTCTGCAGGTACGACGTGCCGGTCTTGGGGCTTCCGACGTGCAGGAAGCAGCGGCGCGTCATGGTCCGAGACTCTAGGGCAGGGCAGCGACGTCCACCCTGAGGGCCACCCCGAGGGGGTCTCGTACTCGCCGGTAATATGAGCAGGTCGCCCGGGCCCGGCACATCGCCGCGACCATCCGTCAGACTGGCGAGCACGACGACGTCCACCGCCATGAAGGAGCCGAAGATGACCAGACTGTGCGAGACCGAGGGACTCTCCGAGGACCAGCAGCAGATCCTGAAGGCGGTGCGGCAGTTCACCGAGGAGAAGATCATCCCGGTGGCGACCGAGCTGGAGCACGCGGACGAGTATCCGCAGGAGATCGTCGATGGGCTCAAGGAGCTCGGCGTCTTCGGCCTGATGATCCCCGAGGAGTACGACGGCCTCGGCGAGTCGCTGCTGACCTACGCGCTGGTGGTCGAGGAGATCGCGCGGGGCTGGATGAGCGTCTCGGGCGTCATCAACACCCACTTCATCGTGGCCTACATGATCATGCAGCACGGGACCGAGGAGCAGAAGCAGAAGTACCTGCCCCGGATGGCCACCGGTGAGGTGCGTGGCTCGTTCTCGATGTCCGAGCCCGGCCTTGGTTCCGACGTCGCGGCGATCAAGACCAAGGCGACGAAGGTCACTGAGGGGCAGGGCGCCGGCGACTACACCATCGACGGCGCCAAGATGTGGCTGACCAACGGTGGCTCCTCGAACCTGATCGCGGTGCTGGTCAAGACCGACGAGGGCAACGACTCGGTCTACAAGAACATGTCGACGTTCCTGGTGGAGAAGAAGGAGGGCTTCGGCGAGACCGCGCCCGGCCTGACGATCCCCGGCAAGATCGACAAGATGGGCTACAAGGGCGTCGACACCACCGAGGCCGTCTTCGAGGGCCACCAGATCTCCGCCGAGCAGATCCTCGGCGGGGAGCCCGGCAAGGGCTTCTACCAGATGATGGACGGCGTCGAGGTCGGCCGCGTGAACGTCGCGGCCCGCGCCTGCGGCATCGCCAACCGCGCCTTCGAGCTCGGCATCGACTACGCCCAGACGCGTGAGACGTTCGGCAAGCAGATCGCTGACCACCAGGCGATCCTGTTCCGTCTGGCGGAGATGGCGACCAAGGTCGAGGCCGCGCACGCGATGATGGTCAAGGCCGCGCGCATCAAGGACAAGGGCCAGCGCAACGACGTCGAGGCCGGGATGGCGAAGTACCTCGCCGCGGAGTACTGCAACGAGGTCGTCGAGGCCTCCTTCCGCATCCACGGCGGCTACGGCTACTCCAAGGAGTACGAGATCGAGCGTCTCTACCGCGAGTCGGCGTTCATGCTGATCGGCGAGGGCACCGCCGACATCCAGAAGATGATCATCGGCCGCTCGATGCTCAAGGAGTACGCCAAGAAGGGCTGACGCCCTCGGCCCCGGACGACGACCGGCAGGATCTCGCCGTCCGGGTCCTCCGCGCGCCGAGCCCCTCGGACCTGCCAGCGGCCACGCTCGCGGTGGGTCTGCAGCGCGCTGACCCTGCGCCGGACCGAGCGTCCTAAGGTGTCGACGTGGACCTGGCCGAGAGCTGTCGATCGCAGGCGAGCGCCTGCGCCTCGCTGGGGTCACCGATGTATGCCGAGCTGCTGGCGCTGCTCGCCGACGACATCGAGGCCGGCGGGCCGTGCGCCGACGTCCTGGCCGACCACGCCGACGCCCCGGGGCCGTCCGGCACCGCACTGCGCCTCCTCGGCTCGGTGCACCGCCTCGTGCTCGAACGGCGCGCCGGAGCCCTGGCGGCGTACTACCCCAGCGTCGGCGGCACGTGGCAGGTCGAAGGCGGCTGGACGGCGTTCCGCGACCTGCTCGCCGACGAGCCCGACGCCGTGCGCGAGTGGTTGGATCGACCACCCCAGACGAACGAGGTCGGCCGGGCGGCCGCCCTGATGGGTGGGCTTCTCGCCGTGACCGCCGCGCTGGGCGACCTGCCGGTGCGCCTCGTCGAGATCGGGTCGTCCGGCGGGCTGAACCTGTTGGCCGACCGGTTCCGTTACGTCACGCTCGGCGGGCGGTCGGTGGGCCCGGTCGACTCGCCGGTCGTGCTGCGCGACGCGTGGGACGGCGACGTCCCGCTCGAGGCTCCCTGGCCCCGGGTCGTCGAGCGCACCGGCAGCGACGTGATGCCCCTCGACGCGACCAGCACCGAGGGACGGCTCGCGCTCACCGCCTACGTGTGGGCCGACCAGACCGAGCGACACGAGCGCCTGCGCGGGGCTCTCGCACTTGCGGCCCGCCACCCGCCGGCGGTACGGCGGCTCGGCGCTGCAGCAGCGGTCGACGACGTGCGGCTGGTCGACGGCTCGGTGACGGTCGTGTGGCACTCGGTGATGTGGCAGTACCTCGGCGCGGACGAGCAGGACCACGTACGCCGCCGTATCGACGAGCTGGGCGCGACGGCCACCGTCTCGAGCCCGTTCGCGCACCTCTTCCTCGAGCCGACCCGGCGCACCCCGGGGGCCGAGCACGAGTTCCTCGTGGTGCTGGAGACCTGGCCCGGCGGCACTCGCGAGGTGCTCGCGACGTCCCGCGGCCACGGCCTCCCGACGGTGTGGGAGCAGGCCGCGCCAGCCCGCCCGTGACGGCCCCGAACATGCCCTAGGGTTGCCGCATGGAGGCACGGACGGGTCGCGTCATCTTGCACGTCGGCACGATGAAGTCGGGCACCAGCTACCTCCAGGCGTTGATCTTCGCCGAGAAGGAACGCCTCGCCCGCGCCGGAGTCCTCGTGCCCGGCAGCGCGTGGGGCGTGCAGTCGCGGGCTGTCCAGCAGGCCATCGGCATCGCCGACAAGAGCCGTGACGTCTGGGAGCGGGTGCTCGGCGAGACCGGGTCGCACCGTGGTGGTCCGTCGATCATCTCGATGGAGTTCCTCGCGCCGGTCAAGGTCAAGCGGGCGAAGCGGATCGTCGACGAGCTCGGCGGCGACGTCGACGTCGTCTTCACCGTGCGCGACCTCAACCGGACCCTGGTCTCGATGTGGCAGGAGACCGTGCAGAACGGCCGCTCCTGGACGTGGGAGGAGTACCACGCGGAGGTGGCGGCTCAGGCGCCCGGCGGCGGCGAGGGGGTGCACGACCGCGGCTCGGCCGCCGGCAGCTTCTGGCGCCAGCAGCACGTCGTCCGCCTCGTCGACGACTGGTCGTCGGTCGTGGGGGCCGACCGGGTGTCGGTGGTGACCGTCCCGCAGCCCGGGGCCGACCGGTCCGAGCTGGCGACGCGCTTCGGGAGAGCGACCGGCGTCGACTTCGGGGTCGACCCCGTCGTCCGCACCG
The DNA here is from genome assembly GCA_963742775.1 of uncultured Actinomycetota bacterium. Taxonomy (GTDB): domain Bacteria; phylum Actinomycetota; class Actinomycetes; order Propionibacteriales; family Nocardioidaceae; genus Nocardioides. The sequence continues at coordinate 108,081 of CAVUNE010000005.1, forward strand.
CCAACGAGTCGCTCGGGCTGGCTTCGATCCTGGCGCTGCGCCGGCTCAACGAGCTGCTCGACGAGCTGGAGGTCACCTCGAAGTCGATGTTCCGGCTCCGCAAGCGTTTCCTGGCCAAGACCGTCCTGGCGGCCCGGCGAGGAGAGGAGCCGAGCCTCGGTTTGGCCGTGGAGGCCTGGGTCGTCGAGCAGACCCGGCACACCGTCGCGGCGCTGCGCGAGTCCGGGGTGACACTGATCGGTGACTGGTCGGACCTCGACCCCGTGGCGGTCGCGGGCGTCCAGCCCGCCGACGTCACCGACGGGGAGATCTCCGAGGCCGCCTTGGCCGGGCTGGCCGGACTGATCAGCGACCTCGAGAAGTCGTCGTCCTGACTCAGCCGAGCCGACGGAAGCAGACCGGCTCGCCCACCGCAGCCAGGCGATAGGCCGCACGGACGGGGCGGTGGTCGGAGAGGCCGGTGCTCAGCACCTCCGCCGCGGTCGGGACCAGACCGTCGCCGCCGTAGAGCAGGTAGTCGATGCGAGCCCGGGGGATGCCGGCGGGCGCTGTGCGACCTGCTCCCACGCCCACCTGGGTCCACGTGTCGACCCAGGCTCCGGCCAACGTGTTGACGGGTGGAGATCCCGGCGGGGTGTTCAGGTCGCCCCCCAGGATGCGCGGGCGCGGGTCGTCGGCGACGAGTCCGCTGATGGCGTCGGCCTGGAGGATGCGGGCGTTCGGGTCGGCGTTCTGCAGGTGGGTGTTGTAGATGCTCACCTCGGTGTCGTCGACGTCGACGACGACGTGGAGCAGCCCGCGCCGCTGGGTCCCGGGAGGCTGGGGCAGGAAGGTGTTCTCGGCCGAGAGCAGAGGGAAGCGGGAGAGGACGACGGTGCCGTAGCTGCCGCCGTCCGCGTGCGGCACGTTCTCGCCGAACGCGTAGGGCATGTCTAGCTGCTCTCCGAAGTAGGCGGGCTGGTCGACGCGACCGGAGGAGTAGCGCAGCTGGTCGACCTCCTGGAGCAGGACGATGTCGGCGTCGACGCTGCGCAGGTAGGCGGCGATCGCGGCCGCCGAGCTGAGGTAGCCGGACTTGATGTTGTAGGAGACGACGGTGAAGTCGACGTCCTCGTCGGTGGGGACGCAGACCCGCTTGCCCGTGCGCTTCACACCCAGGTCGGGCGGACCGGTGGGCTTGCTGCGCGGCGTGCGGGTGGAGCGCGGCTCACGCGGCTCACGCGGCGCCGGCAGGTCGGAGGGGGAGGAGTCCACCGTCGGGGTCGTCGAGGGTGTGTCGGTGCCCGACGTCACGCTCACCTCACCCGTGCCGGACCCACCGACGAGCGCACGCGTGGCGAGGAGCACGCCCACGACCAGGACGAGGCCCAGGACGAGCAGGACCGTCGGGTCGCGAGGAAGGCGAGGACGCACGCATCACCTCTCGAGAACCACGCTGTCGGGACGACCGGAGTCTAGTCGGGTGGCCGGGGGATCTCAGGGCCGCACGCGGAAACGCCTCGACCCCCGGGCGCTCGGGTGCAAGGGTGGGCGTGCGAGCCCGTTCGGGTCGCCCCGTCGACAGCTGGAGGAATCATGGCCGAGAACGACGACCTGAAGGCGAAGATGCGCGAGGCGCTGGACCGCAAGAACCGCAAGGAGAAGGGCGTCCACGAGGACGGACCGCTGCAGGAGAAGGCGCACGGGTCCGAGGTCGTCGGGGGCGGCCCCAAGGTCCACCGCCGCAAGGCCGGTGGCGGAGGCTCCTGACCCCCAGCGAGCCCGGAGGCTGAGCAGCCGAGCCCCTGGGCGAGGCGTGCGAGGTGCTGAGCAGCCGAGCCCCTGGGCGAGGCCGTCGACGAAGCCCAGCGGGGCTGTTCGGAGGCTGAGCAGGCCGAGCCCCTGGGCGAGGCCGTCGACGAAGCCCAGCGGGGGCTGTTCGGAGGCTGAGCAGGCCGAGCCCCTGGGCGAGGCCGTCGACGAAGCCCGGCGAGGCGGGCACTGACCGCGACCACGCTCACCGGGTTTCGACGACGTCTGGACGCGCCGGTGACCCCGCTCGTGGTCGGCGGGGTGTCGGGGCTCGGTGGTCAGGGTTCGGTGTGGTCGTCGAGCAGGGTCGTGATGGGCAGGTTGCCGTAGCGGCGGCCACGGATGACGATGGATCGCATCCCGGAGGGGCTTGTCCAGTGATAGACCCCGGGCTCCGGGCAGTCGTAGGACCACGGCGAGAAGGTCTTGGTGCGGTGGTGGCGACGACACAGCAACGCCAGGTTCCGGGACTCAGTCTTGCCGCCGGCGTCGGGGTTGTTCTTGTCGTAGGGGACGCGGTGGTCGAGGTCGCAGTACCTGGCGCGGCGTCCGCAGTTGGGGAACACGCAGACCTGGTCGCGCAGCGCCACGTGCTCGCGGAGCTTGGCGGTGGGGGTGTAGGCGTTCGTGGTGATCTGGGTGTTGAGGTCGATGACGGGCCGGATGGTCACGGTGTTGCCGACCGTTTGGCACCAGGCCCTGATCTGTTCGATCAGGACGTCACCGCCGCCGACGTTGTCGAGGAACCCGTGCATCCCGTCGGGGTCGAGGTGGGCGTAGAGGGTCACCCCACGTCCACTGGTCGGGCCAGTCGTTGCCTGCCTCTACGTCGTTGTCGTCGTTGTGGTCGTCTCCGGTGAGGTCGAGGGCGAGCTGCCTGCGGGCCATCTCCCCGACTGCCATGGAGCGTCGGGCGTCGAGGGAGTCCTCGCAGCCGAGGTCGCCGAGGGCTTTGGCGCCGTTCTTGACGGCCTCCTCGAGGTCGAGGGCGTCTTCTACTGAGAGCGACCCGGAGATGTCGACGGTGGTCGTGCTGACTGAGCGGTGCCTGGTTGCGGCTGCTGGTCGGCTCACCAGGTTTCGTCACGCTCCGTCGCAGCTTCGTTCCTCAGCTGCGGTCGCTGCTCAACCACCAATGATCACGCCCTCGCGAGCTCGGTCGTGATCTTGAAGGCTTTCCACACCGGGACCTGCAACGCGACGACGCGTTCCCACATCCTGCGGAGGCGGTAGCGAAGCTCCAGGGTGCGTCCGATGAAGTGACACCCCGACTCACTCGACATCGACAACCCTGCCGCGAGGTCGTAGGCATCGAACTCATCCACCAACGGACACCCCACCCCACCGAGCAGCACCCCGCAGGCACCGAAGGTCTCCTCGGTGACCACCGAGCCGTCGGCGTCCTCGACGCGGAACTCCGCCGCCCACGCCACCACCGCGACCAGCTCAGCGACCTCGGCCGCCGAACGAGCCGCTCGGGCGTCGCGCACCGCGGTGATCGCGGTCGGTGTGGTGGTCCTGCTCACGCAACGAATTCTACGCCCTCCCGCTGACATGCGCTAGTGTGTTCGAATGGTTGTCATGGGTTGCAATCATCACGATCGGAGGTGCAGTGCCGGACGACGACGACATCAGCCGCACCCGAGGTGAACTGCGTCCGGCTCCGCAGACCTGACAGGATGACTGACGCCCAAGACCTGCCCATCAGCACGGAGGAGTCGTCATGCAGTTCGGCCGCAGCTACGAGGAGTTCGAGGTCGGCGCGACCTACAAGCACTGGCCAGGCAAGACGGTCACCGAGTACGACGACCACCTGTTCTGCCTGCTGACCATGAACCACCACCCGCTGCACCTCGACGCCAACTACGCCGAGGAGACCACCCAGTTCAAGAAGAACGTCGTGGTCGGCAACTACGTCTACTCGATCCTGCTCGGCATGAGCGTCGCCGACGTCTCCGGCAAGGCGATTGCCAACCTCGAGGTCGAGTCACTGCGCCACGTCGCGCCGACGTTCCACGGCGACACCCTCTACGGCGAGACGACCGTCCTCGAGAAGACCGAGTCGAAGAGCAAGGACGACCGCGGCGTCGTCCACGTCGAGACGATCGGCTACAACCAGGACGGCAGGATCGTGTGCATCTTCCGTCGCAAGGTGATGGTGCCGAAGGACTCCTACCTCGAGGAACGCGGTGGCGAGCAGCCCGGCCGACCGGTCCCGCAGCCGGACAAGAACTGGGCCGGTCCGCAGCCCGGTTAGGCCCGTGCCGCCGGTGCTAGTTTCCGCAGCCGCGCGACGTGCGTCATGCTCCGCTCATGGCACGTACCGGCCAGCAGCTGCGCATGCGCACCGCCAAGGCACTTTCCAGCGGCTCAGGAAGATCGACGGGCTCGCCAGGTCGCCCCGGGTCGCCGCCGCCGGTCGTGCCACGGTGGAGGGACCGGCTTCGCTACCGCTTCGACAGCTCGATGTCACGCGGTACCCCGGCGCTGATCGGTTGGTTGACGGCGGCCACGCTGCTGCTGATCCTGGTGTTCTCGGTGTTCGTGACCGGCTTCCGCCTCCGCAGCGGCGCGAGCGACGATGGCTTCTTCAAAGAGCTCTTCTCCAGCCTCCTCCACGCGCTCGACCCGGGCTTCATCGGCGGTGACTCCGGCACCTGGCGGTTCCTGCTGACGATGCTGGTGCTCACGATCGCCGGGCTCTTCATCGTCAGTGCGCTGATCGGGGTGATCGCCGCCGGGATCGACGAGAAGATCGCCCAGCTCCGGCGAGGACGCTCGATCGTCCTGGAACGCGACCACACCGTCATCCTCGGCTGGTCGGACTCGATCTTCACGATCATCGGCGAGCTCACGATCGCGAACGAGAGCCGAAGGAAGCCGGTCATCGTGATTCTCGCCGACCGTGACAAGGTCGAGATGGAGGACGACGTCCGCACGAAGGTGCCCGACCTGCGCGGCACCCGCGTGCTGTGTCGCTCCGGCAAGCCGATGGACATCGACGACCTCCGCCTGGCCAGCCACGTGACGGCGAGGTCGGTCATCCTGCTGGCGCCGGAGGGCTCGGACGACCCCGACAGCGAGGTGATCAAGACGCTGCTCGCCCTGACCCACTCGACTACCGGTGGTCCGAGCATCGTCGCCGAGATCCGCAACCCTTCGAACCTGGAGGCGGCACGGCTCGTGGGTACCGACCGCACCGTGCTGCTCGACATCCGCGAGACGGTCGCCAAGCTCCTTGTGCAGACGTCGCGCCAGTCGGGTGCGGCGGCGGTCTACACCGAGCTCTTCGACTACGACGGTGACGAGATCTACTTCCTCGAGCAGCACGACCTCGGGGCGCTGACCTACGGCGAGGCGCTGCTCGTGCTCGAGGAGGCGTCGCTGATCGGCCTCGTCCACGACGGCACGCCGATGCTCAACCCGTCGCACGACACCCGGATCTCGAACTGCACCCTCATCCTGGTCGCGGCGGACGACGACGGGCTGGCGTCGCAGCCGCGCGCCCTGGTGGAGCCGGATCTCGACCTGCTCGGCGACGAGGTGGCCGCCGAGCCGAGGCCCACCGCCGCACTGCTGATCGGGTGGAACGAACGCGCCCCGATCGTGCTGCGCGAGCTGGACAAGTACGCCCCACCCGGGTCGACCCTGACGGTGCTCACGTCGTTCGGCGATCCGGTCCTTCCCGCGCTGACGAACCTCGCCGTCACCGTCCTGGCGGCCCAGACCACCGATCGCGCGACACTCGACGCGCACGTGGTTCCGGGTCTCGACCAGGTGATGGTTCTCTGCTACTCCGAGGACCTCGAGCCGCAGGCCGCCGACGCCCGCACCCTGGTGACGCTGCTCCACGTGCGCGACATCCTCGGACGACGCGGCCAGCAGGTGCCGGTCGTCAGCGAGATGCTCGACGACCGCAACCGGGTGCTGGCCGAGGTCGCCCACGTCGACGACGTCGTCGTCAGCGGCGAGATCGTCAGTCTGGTGGTGACCCAGCTGTCCGAGGACCGACGGCTTGAGGCGGTCTTCGACCTGCTCCTCGGCGACGAGGGAAGCGAGATCTACCTGCGCCCCGCCGAGTGGTACGTGCGCCCTGGCGCGTCGACGACGTACGCGACCGTCGTGGCGGGCGCTGCGCGTCGTGGGGAGACCGCCCTGGGGTTCAAGCGCGGCTTCGACGTGCAGGTCAACGTTCCCAAGTCGACGCAGATCGTGGTCGAGCCGGGGGACCGGGTCGTCGTGCTGGCCGAGACCTGAGGTCGGCCGACCACCTCGACCACCCGGATCGGCCGTCGGACGGCGCCGCTAGGTTCGACGCGTGCCCTCCGAGCTCTGGATCGTCCGTCACGGCCCGACCGAGTGGAGCCGCAATGGTCGCCACACCTCGGTGACCGACCTGCCGCTGCTGCCCGACGCCGAGGACGACGCTCGCGACCTCGCGCCACGTCTGGCCGACCTCGACCCGGCGCTCGTGCTCACGAGCCCGCGGCGCAGGGCTCGTCGTACCGCCGAGCTGGCCGGCTTCGCGGACGCCGAGGTCGACGACGACCTGGTCGAGTGGGCCTACGGCGACTACGAGGGCCTGACGACGCCCCAGATCCGCGAGCTCGAGGCAACGCCGTCCGACTGGACCGTCTGGCGCGACGGCTGCGCCGGCGGGGAGTCGGCCGACGAGATCGCCACGCGCCTCGACCGGGTCGTGGCGCGCGCTCGCGCGAGTGACGGGCCGACGCTGGCCTTCGCGCACGGTCACTCGCTGCGGGCGCTCGCGGCCCGGTGGCTCGGTCTGCCGGTGAGCGACGGCCGCCTGCTGCGCCTCGACACGGCCACGATCTCGACGCTCGGTTACGAGCGCGAGACCCCGGTGCTGCTGCGTTGGAACTCGTGACGAGCGCGTCGAGAACCGGGGGTGTCGCCGACCTGCTCGCCGAGCGGCCATTGATCCTGGACGGCGGGTTGTCGAACGCCCTCGAGGACAGGGGAGTCGATCTGTCCGACGACCTCTGGACCGCACGTCTGCTGCGCGACGAGCCCGGGCAGCTCGTGGCCGTGCACCGCACCTACTTCGAGGCCGGGGCCGACGTCGCCACGACCGCGAGCTACCAAGCGAGCGTGCCGAGCCTGGTGGCTGCGGGCTCGAGCACGAGCGAGGCCGAGCGGCTGCTGCGTGACAGCGTCCGGCTGGCTGTCGAGGCCCGTGACGAGGCCGCGGCGACCACGGGTCGCCGGCTGCTGGTGGCCGCCTCCGTCGGGCCGTACGGCGCGGTGCTCGCCGACGGCTCGGAGTACCGCGGCGACTACGGGTTGAGCGCCGCCGAGCTGCGTGACTTCCACGCACCCCGGCTCGACCTGCTGGCCTCGGCCGGCCCCGACCTCATCGCTGTCGAGACGATTCCCGACGTGCGCGAGGCCGAGGTGGTCGTGGGGTTGCTCGACGACCTGGGCCTGCCCGCGTGGTTCAGCTACTCGGTGGCCGGCGGTCGCACCCGCGCCGGCCAGAGCCTGGAGGACGCCTACGCGGCGCTGAGCGGCTCGACGAGCCTGGTCGCCGCCGGCCTGAACTGCTCGGCGCCGCCGCAGGTCGGCGGCGCCCTCGCGGCCGCAGCCGCCACCGGCCTGCCCGGCGTCGCCTACCCCAACCGCGGCGAGACCTGGGACAGCGCGAGCCACACGTGGTTCGGCCGAGACCTCTTCGACCCGGCCCTCGCGGTGCGGTGGTACGCCGAGGGCGCTCGGCTGCTGGGCGGCTGCTGCCGGGTCGGTCCCGACGACATCGCGCTGCTCGCCGCACGCCTGGGCGCCGGCCCTTGACGACGGACGCGCCTCCGGCGACGGTAAGGCCATGTCCTTGACGGTCGGCTGCCCACGGTGCCCGTCGCCGGTCATCCGGTCGGCGACCGGGTGGGAGTGCCTCGACCACGGTGTGATCGACCCGTTGTGGCGACCGGAGGAGGTGACCTACGAGACCTTCGCAGAGCACCTCCTGGCTTCCACCGCGATGCCGACCTACCTCCCGTGGCCGCTGGGTCCGGGGTGGTCGGTGACGGACTTCGCCTGCGTGGGCGCCGAGCCCGAGAACACCGGTGCCACGATGGCGTGCTGCTCGGGCTCGAGCGTGCTCGACGGACCGGTCGACGTGCTGGTGGTGACCGAGGAGGCCGGGGTGGGCCTGGGCGCCCGCGTCGCCGGCATCGGCCGCGCCGACCCCGGCGCCGACGTGCACGACGGCCGGCCGGCCGTGCGGGTGCGCATCGAGAGCCGAGTGGTGCCGCTGTGGCCGGTCTCGGTCAGCGGCACCGACAACGAGCTCGACCGCTCCGTCGTCGCCGGCGAGGCCGAAGGGCGCTGGATCTGGTTGGTGCTGCGACCCGCCTCGGCCGTCCTGCTGCTGCGCGACGACTGGATCCTGCGCGACGCCGCGCAGAGCGGCCCCGCGCTCGTCGAGCTGCCCTTCGGAGGTCCCGCCCCCACCTGGTGAACCGGTGCCGGTGAGCCAGACTGGTCAGATGCGCATCGACCTGCACACCCACTCGTTGGCCAGCGACGGCACCCAGACGCCGTCCGAGCTGGTGGTCGCCGCTCAGCAGGCCGGGCTGGACGTCGTCGCGATCACCGACCACGACGGCATCGGTGGGTGGGAGGAAGCGGCCGAGACGGCCGGCTCGATCGGGATCGCGTTGGTGCGCGGCATGGAGATCAGCACCAAGCACCGCGGTCGCGGGGTGCACCTGTTGGCCTACCTGCCCGACCCCACCCACCCGCAGCTGGCCGCCAGCCTCGCTCGCATCGTCGAGGGGCGCGGCTCGCGCGCCCCGGCGATGGTGGAGGCCCTGCAGCGCGCCGGCATCGACATCGCCCTCGACGACATCTCGGCGCCGGTGCCCGGCCGTCCGCACGTGGCCGACGCGCTGGTGCGCCGCGGCGTCGTGGCCAGCCGTGACGAGGCCTTCGAGCAGTACCTCGACCCGGGTCGCCCGGGTTACGTCGACCGGTACGCCGCCGACCTCACGACGTCCATCGCCACCATCGCCGCGGCCGGGGGAGTCAGCGTGCTCGCGCACCCGTGGGGCCGTGGCGGCCGGCGCAACCTGCCGACCGAGGAGCTCGCGTCACTGCGTGCCTGCGGGCTGAGCGGCATCGAGGTCGACCACCAGGACCACCTGACGCCCGACGTGCGCGACGAGCTGCGAGCGATCGCGCGCGACCTCGATCTCGTCGTCACCGGCTCCAGCGACCACCACGGCCTCGGCAAGGTCGACCACGAGCTGGGCTGCCACACGACCGCACCGGTCGAGTACGAGCGGTTGCTCGAGCGCGCCGCCGCGTCGTCCGCGGCGTCGGGACGGCGTACGCCGCAAGTCGTGCGGGCCTGAGACCTACTTCCTCCCGATGCCCTGCAGGGCCTGGAGGGCCTTGTTCGGCACCAGCCGGGTGAGGGCGACGACGGTCTTGTACTGCGCGCCCGGGATCGAGTAGGTACGGCCCCTGTCGAAGTCGGCGAGCGCCTTGTCGACGAGGAAGTCGACGTCGAGCCACATGAAGCTGGTGCCGCGCGCGACCTCCATCCGCTCGTGGAACTCGGTCTTGGTGAAGCCCGGGCACAGCGCCATCACGGTCACGCCCTGGCCGCGGTACTCGTTGGCGGCCCACTCGCTGAAGCTGTTGACCCACGCCTTGGTGGCGGCGTACGTGCCGCGCGGCAGGAACGCCGCCACGCTCGAGACGTTGATGATGCCGCCGCGTCCGCGCGCAGTCATCGGGCCGAGCGCCGCGTGCGTGAGCCGCAGGACGGCGGTCACCAGCACGTCGAGCATGGCGTTCTCGGCCTCGATCGGGTTGTCGAGGAAGCGCTGCTTCAGCCCGAAGCCGGCGTTGTTGACCAACAGCTCGACGGGCCGGTCGGCCTCGGTGAGCCGCGCCTCCACCAGGGCCAGCTGGTCACGCTCGACGAGGTCGGCGGTGATCACCTCGACGTCCACGTCGTGCTCGGCGCGCAGCGCGGCCGCGACCTCCTCCAGGCGGGCGGTGTCGCGTGCGACCAGCACGAGGTCGTGGCCGCGGCGAGCCAGGTGGACGGCGAACGCGTGCCCGATGCCGGCGGTCGCGCCGGTGATCAGAGCGGTGCCGGTGTGGGCACCGGAGGGCGAGGTGGAGGCCATGGTTCGAGTCAACCACCCGACCGGGGTCGCCCGACGAGGTATCCGCCACGACGACTCACGTACGCCGTTCCACGCCCGGCGTGCCGCGTCCGGCATGATGGGCTGCGATGACCATCACGCTCGCGATCGCCAACCAGAAGGGCGGCGTCGCCAAGACCACCACCGTCGCCTCGATCGGTGCTGCGCTGGCCGAGCTCGGCCTCTCGGTCCTGATCGTCGACCTCGACCCGCAGGCCTGCCTCACCTTCTCGCTGGGCATCGACCCCGAGGACCTCGAGCTGTCGGTGCACCACGTGCTCACCAAGGGCCTCGACCCGACGGAGGTCATCGTCGAGACCGAGGACGGCGTCGCACTGATGCCGGCCACGATCGAGCTCGCCCGCGCCGAGGCCGACCTGCTCACCCGGACCGGGCGCGAGCACGTCATCCGCAGCATGGTCGAGGACCTCGCCGAGAAGGGGACGCACTACGACTGGATCCTCCTCGACTGCCCGCCGTCGCTGGGCGTGCTCACCGTTGCCGCGCTCACGGCGGCCGACGGTGTGCTCATCCCGCTGCAGTGCGAGACGTTGTCGCACCGTGGGGTCGGACAGCTGCTCGACACCGTCCACGACGTGCGTCGTTTCACCAACCGCGGGCTCGAGGTCTGGGGCGTCCTCCCCACGCTGTACGACGGCCGCACCACGCACGCGCGCACCGTCTTGGAGACCATCTCCGAGACCTACGACCTCGAGGTCGTCGAGCCGCCGATCCCCAAGACCATCAAGTTCGCCGAGGCGCCCGCCGCCGGCCGTTCGATCCTCGCGACGAGCCGCAGCAGCAAGGGCGCGACCGCCTACCGGGCGGTTGCCGCGAACCTCGTCAAGCGCGCGGCGCGCTGAGCGCCGGGCGATGATCGGGCGATGATGAGCAGGCGATGAGCAGGCACCGCGCGGAGCCGCCACCGCAGTACCGACCCCGCTACGGACGGATGGCGGTGCTCGGAGTCTCGCTGACCACCACGGCCGTGGGCCTCCTCGGTGGGCTGGGCGTGCTGCCCTCGGCTGCGGACGGCGACGGGATCGTCGCGCGCAGCGCCTCGGCCGAGATCGCGCCCGACTCGGCCGGGCGCACCGATACCGCGTCCGGGGCCCCCGCCGGGCCCCAGCCGACGCCGGAGCCGGCGCCCGACCCGGAGCCCGTCGACGACCAGCCGGCCGCGGTCGCGCCGCCGGCCTCGGGCGAGGGGCGGCGGGTGGTGTTCAGCGAGTCCGAGCAGCGCGTCTGGCTGCTCGACGCCGAGGACGTCGTCGAGCGCACCTACCTCGTCTCGGGCAGTGTCACCGACAACCTGCAGCCCGGCACCTACGAGGTCTACTCGCGCTCCGAGGACGCCATCGGCATCGACGACTCGGGCACGATGAAGTGGTTCGTCCGCTTCACCCAAGGCCCGTCGGGTGCCGCGATCGGCTTCCACAGCATCCCGGTCGACGACGGAGCACCGGTGCAGACCAAGGCCCAGCTCGGCACCGAGCAGTCGCACGGCTGTATCCGGCAGCGGACGAAGGACGCCAAGAAGCTGTGGGCCTTCGCCCCCCTCGGCACCACCGTCGTCGTCGTCTGAGGCCGAGTCGGCGCGTAGACGCGCCGACTCGACGAGAAACCCGTGCCGAGTCGGCGCGTACACGCGCCGACTCGACGAGAAACCCGGGCGCAGGACGAACCCGGGGAGGCGACGGCGTGACGCCTCGGGGGCCGGACGCCGGCGCGGCAGGACTACTCGGAGGCGGCGGCGGCGCTGCCCTCGGACGAACCGCCGCCGGAACCCGACCCGCCACGTCGGCGACGACGACGGTTGCGGTTGCCCGAACCGCCGGAGCCCTCGGCCCCGCCGGCGTCGGCACCCGTGCGGACCTCCCGGGCCTCGCCCGCGGCCACGGCGGCCTTCGGGTCGGCGCTGCCGGCGGCCTGGGTCAGGTCCTGGCCGCCGCGGGTGCGCGAACGGCTGCGGTCGCGGGTGGCCTCGCGCGGCTTGCGGTCACCACGATCACCGCGCCCGCCGCGGTCACCTCCACGCTCACCCTCGCGCGGCTTGCGCTCGACCGGAGCGGGGTCGACGACGCGGCCCTTCGTGCCGGGGGCGATGCCCTGGTCGTGGAAGAGGTGCTCGGAGGTCGAGTAGGTCTCCTGCGGCTCGTCGAAGGGCAGGTCGAGGATCTTGTTGATCATCTTCCAGCGGTGCAGGTCGGCCCAGTCGACGAAGGTGATCGCGGTGCCCGTGGCGCCGGCGCGGCCGGTGCGGCCGATGCGGTGCACGTAGGTCTTGTCGTCCTCGGGGCAGGTGTAGTTGATGACGTGCGAGACGCCGCGCACGTCGATGCCCCGAGCGGCGACGTCGGTCGCGACGAGCACGCGGATCTTGTCCTCGCGGAACTTCGTCAGCGCCTTCTCGCGGGCCACCTGGGCCATGTCGCCGTGCAGGGGGCTGGTGGGGAAGCCGCGCTCGGCGAGGTCGTCGGCCACCCGCTGGGCCTGCCGCTTGGTGCGGGTGAAGACGATGATCTTCTCGGCGTCCTCGGCCTGCAGGACGCGCCCGATGATCTCGGGCTTGTCGAGGTCGTGGGCCTGGTAGATGAACTGCGCGGTCGCCGGCACCATCGAGGTGTCGTAGGACGACTCGGCGCGGATGTTCATCGGGTGGCGCATGTGGGTACGGGCCAGCGAGACGATCGCGGCCGGCATGGTGGCCGAGAACAGCATGGTCTGGCGGGTCTCCGGGGTCAGGCTGAGCAGCCGCTCGACGTCGGGCAGGAAGCCGAGGTCGAGCATCTCGTCGGCCTCGTCGAGCACGAGCGCGTGCACGTGGCCGAGGTCGAGCGCCTTGCGGTTGGCGAGGTCGATGAGACGACCGGGGGTGCCGACCACGATGTCGACGCCGCTCTCGAGGGCGTCGAGCTGGCCGTCGTACCCGACGCCGCCGTAGACGGTCAGGACACGCAGGCCGCGGTCCTTGCTGGCCAGCTCCATGTCGGAGGAGACCTGGAGGGCCAGCTCGCGGGTAGGGGCCACGATGAGCGCCTGCGGCTTGCCCTCGGGGATCTGGCCGTAGTCCGGGTCGTGCGGAGCGATGCTGCGCTGGATGACCGGGATGCCGAACGCGAGCGTCTTGCCGGTGCCGGTGCGGGCCTGACCGATGAGGTCGGTGCCGAGCAGGGCGACCGAGAGCGTCATCTCCTGGATGGCGAAAGGGGTGGTGATGCCGCCGCGCTCGAGCGCGGTGCAGATGTCGGGGTGGACGCCGAGGTCGCGGAAGGTCGTGGCCACGACGGGCTCGGGGATGTCGGCGGGGGCGAGGTCGAGCTCGGCCTCGGGCGTGGGCTCGGTCGCAGGCGTGGTGTCGGAGTCGGTCACGAGGTCGCTTTCGTCGGTCTTCATCAGTTCAGCCGGACAGCCGAGTGAGTGCATCGGAGCTGTGCGGCCAACCGTGTCGACCGCGCACATGCAGCGAGGGCCGGCCAGAGATTCGGACCTGTCGGCGTCGCAGAGGGCGGCCGCTCGTGGGTGAAGGCTATCGGTAGGGTGCGAACATGGCTGAATCCAGCGGCTCGCACGCCCGGTTCGAGGCGAACGTCGCGCTCGACGACCGGGCTTACCGGGAGGCCGTGGTCGACCTGCTCGGGGTCATCTCCTACGGCGAGATCTCGGCCTTCGAGCGGTTGGCCGAGGACGCCAAGCTGGCGCCGACGATGCAGGACAAGCTGGCGCTGGGCACGATGGCCAGCGTCGAGCTGACCAAGGTCGCGGCGCTGCACGAACGCATCACCGACCTCGGGTCCGACCCGTTCGTGGTGATGGAGCCGTTCCGCGCCGCCATCGACGGCTTCCACCGTCACACCGCGCCCTCGGACTGGCTGGAGGGTCTGGTGAAGGCGTTCGTCGGCGACGGGCTGGCCAACGACTTCTACCGCGAGATCGCCGCCTTCCTCGACCCGCAGACTCGCGACCTCGTCGTCGCCTCGGTCGACGACGACGGCGCCCACTCGACGTTCGTCGTCGGGCGCGTGCGTCAGGTCATCGCCGACGACCCGACGGTGGGTGGTCGCCTCGCGCTGTGGGGGAGGCGACTGATGGGCGAAGCCCTCACGCAAGCCCAGCGCGTGGCCGCCGACCGCGACTCACTGACCGCGCTGCTGACCGGGGGCGTCGACCGCCCCGGCCTCGACCTGGCTGCCCTGGGACGGATGTTCACCCGGCTGACCGAGCGGCACCTCGAACGCATGGACGAGCTCGGGCTGGCCGGGTAGTCCGGGCGAGCCGTTCGTCCGGCGGCCGGAAGCTCGGCGCTCCGCCCACCGGGTCTCGACGTGCGTCTCGACCTCCTCAACGACGCCGTCCGCCCCGGGGTCGCCCGCCCCCGTGTCGCGACGGACCGTCAGCTCCGGAAGCCGACCGTGCCGAGGGCGTTGGTGCCGATCTCGAGGTAGGCGACCTTCGACGCCGGCACGATGACGCGGCGCCCCTTGGTGTCGCTGAGGGCCAGGACCCCGTCGGCGGCGACGGCGTCGGCCAGCAGCTTCTCGACGGACTCGGCGCTCTCGTCGGTCTCCACGACGAGCTCGCGGGGGGCGTACTGGATGCCGATCTTGACCTCCACGGTCAGTCTCCTTCGTTCGTCGTGCTCGGGTGGTGCTCTGAGGTCTCCGGGGTGCGCGGGTAGCCGCGGATGCCGCGCCAGGCGAGGCCCGAGACCAGCGCGGTGGCCTGGTCGCGGTCGAGGTCACCTTGCTCCGAGAGCCAGAACCGTGCGCTCACCTGGGCCATTCCCACCAGCGAGACCGCCAGCAGGTGCGAGGCCTGGGTCGGCAGCCCGGTGTCGTCGCCGATCACCTCGGCGATGAGCTCGGCGCACTCGGTGGTGACCCGGTCGACGTGCTGGCGGACCGCGGGCTCGTTGGTCAGGTCGGACTCGAAGACCAGGCGGAAGGCGCCGGTCTCGCTGCCGACGTAGTCGTAGAACGCGCCGATCGCCGCCCCCACCCGCTGCTTGTTGTCGTGGGTGGAGACCAGGGCCTGACGGCAGTTGTCGATGATCGCGTCGCACGAGGTGTCGAGCAGCGCGAGGTAGAGGTCGAGCTTGCCGGGGAAGTGCTGGTAGAGCACCGGCTTCGAGACGCCTGCGCGCTCGGCGATGTCATCCATCGCCGCGGCGTGGTAGCCCGAGCGGACGAACACCTCCAGGGCCGAGGCGAGCAGCTGTGCCCGGCGCTCCCGACGGGGTAGGCGCCCGCCACGCGGGCGGGCCTCGTCGATGTCGGGCGAGGTGTTGGACACAGCGCGACCCTACCTGGGTGTCGACACGTCCGGATGACGGGACGCCCGCGGCCGGCGTCGGGTCCTGCGCGGGAACATGGCGGCGTCCGACTGCGTTCTGATCAGACTGGGCGGCCGTACCGGTCGCCGACATCCACGCCCCCGAGGAGTGACCCATCGTGAGCTTTCCCGCGCTGGTCGCGCCCGCCGATGAGCTGACCATCGACGAGGTACGCCGCTACAGCCGCCACCTGATCATCCCCGACGTCGGGATGTCGGGGCAGAAGCGACTCAAGAACGCCAAGGTGCTGGTGATCGGCGCCGGCGGGCTCGGCAGCCCCGCGCTCCTCTACCTGGCTGCGGCCGGGGTGGGCACGCTCGGCATCGCCGAGTTCGACGAGGTCGACGAGTCGAACCTGCAGCGCCAGATCATCCACGGCCAGTCGGACATCGGTCGCCCGAAGGCCGAGTCGGCCCGCGACGCCATCAACGAGGCCAACCCCTACGTGAACGTCGTGGTGCACAACGAACGCCTCGACAACGACAACGTCATGGAGGTGTTCGAGGGCTACGACCTGATCGTCGACGGCACCGACAACTTCGCGACGCGCTACATGGTCAACGATGCGGCCTACTTCTTGAAGATCCCCTACGTCTGGGGCTCGATCTACCGCTTCGACGGTCAGGCGTCCGTGTTCTGGCCGCACGCCACCGACGAGAGCGGCGAGTCGGTCGACGCGCCCTGCTACCGCTGCCTGTACCCCGAGCCGCCGCCGCCGGGCATGGTGCCGAGCTGCGCCGAGGGCGGCGTGCTGGGCGTGCTGTGCGCGAGCATCGGCTCGATCCAGGTCAACGAGGCCATCAAGGTGCTCACCGGCATCGGTGACCCGGCCGTGGGCAAGCTCGTCATCTACGACGCCCTCGAGCTGGAGTGGCGCAAGCTCAAGGTCCGCAAGGACCCCAACTGTGCCCTGTGCGGCGAGAACGCGACCGTCACCGGTCTCATCGACTACGACGCGTTCTGCGGGGCGATCTCCGACGAAGCCGCTGACGCCGCTGCGGGCTCGACGATCTCGGTGACGACCCTCGAGCACATGCTCAAGGAGCGCGACGAGGGCACGCGCGACTTCGTGCTCGTCGACGTGCGCGAGCCCAACGAGTACGAGATCAACCAGATCCCCGGCTCGGTGCTGCTGCCCAAGGGCGACTTCCTCAACGGGTCCGCGCTCGAGCAGCTGCCCAGCGTCGACTCGGGCACCCAGGTCGTCATGCACTGCAAGTCCGGCGTCCGCTCGGCCGAGACGCTCGCCATCGTCAAGGGCGCGGGGTACGACGACGCGGTCCACGTCGGTGGCGGTGTCGTGGCCTGGGTCAACCAGATCGACCCCAGCCAGCCCAGCTACTGATCGCACGACGCCGCTGAACCACAGCACCAGGCCGTCTCGAGGGAGACCTCGGGGCGGCCTGTGGCACGGGCACCCGCTCCCGCTGTCGAACAACATCGGCGACCTCGCTCGGGAGCTCGCCTACGCGCAGGCCAACTCGGGCACCACCGGGCTCGAGCTGGCCCTCGGCACCGAGCCCTTCGACCCGATCGCCTGATCCGAGGGACCGAGACGAGGGCGGCCTGTCCTGCCGCCGACCTCCGGCGCGGGCCGCTCGAGCGAGCGGCCCGTCTGCCTGAGGGCGGTCGCAGGTAGTTTGCCTGCCATGTCGGGTCCGTCGGAGCAGCGCACGTCGGCTCCCTCCGCGGGCGGGCTCCTCGCGTCGGTCCTGGTGGTCCTGCTGGTGGGGCTGGGCGTCGCGGTCGCCACCCTGGCCGCCTCCACCGGCCCGACCGCGGTGTTCTCCGGGGCGGGCCCGGATCCCGACCGGATCAGCGTGCGTCCGTCGGAGTCACCGACGCCTGCGCCGGTCGACGAGGAGGACGACACCGACGACTCGATCCTGCCCAGCGACGGCGCCGGCTCCCTGCGCGTGATCGGCTTGATCGTGCGGACCCTGCTCGTCGTGCTGATCGTGGTGGCGCTGGTGCTGGCCGCCGTCTTCTTCCTGCGACGCCGTCGACCGCGCCGAGCAGGCTCACCCCTCCAGCTCGACGAGGAGCCCGACTTCGACGTGGTCGACACCCTCGACGCGGTCTCGTCGGCACTGGTCGAGGACGCCCCCGAGCAGGATGCCGCCCTGCGCGCAGGCTCGCCGCGCAACGGCATCGTCGAGGCCTGGCTGCGGTTCGAGCTGCAGGCCGCTCGCGCCGGAGCGGGCCGTCGCGACTGGGAGACCTCGACGGAGTTCACGCTGCGGCTGCTCGACGCCCTTCGAGCAGACCCTGCAGCCACGGCCCGCCTCGCCGAGCTCTACCGGGTGGCGCGGTTCTCCGACCACGAGATCACCGAGGCCGAGCGCGAGGACGCCGCCGCTGCCCTCGGCCGCATCCGCGAGCAGCTGGCCTCCCGGCGCGAGCGGGCCTGATGACGTCGACGAGAACCAGGTGGCGCCGCGCCGGTGGCACGCTGCTGCTCGGAGGGATCGTCTACGGCGCGGCCGTCGTGCTGAGGCTCGAGCCCGACCCGGTGGCGGTGGTGCTGCTGACGGCTCTGGCCCTGGCGGGCCTCGCGCTGCTGGCAGAGAGCGTCAACCCGCTCCGCCCCGAGTGGTACCCGCCGGTGGTCCCCGACCCGCTGACCCGCGGTCGCGACGGCGCGACGTTCGCCGACCTGCGCCTGCTGGAGAGCCACCAGACGGCGCGCCACCCCGACCAGCACCTGCGGCGCCGGCTCGCCGTCCTGGCCGATCGGGCCCTGGGCTCGGCCCACGGCGTGGGTCTGGAGAGCGAGGCGGGACGCGCCCTGCTGGGCCCGGACGTCGTCCGGCTGCTCGACGGTCCGGACCCGCCGCCTGACGCCCCGCGACATCGACCTGTGCCTACGCACCATCGAGGAGCTGTGATGACCGACCCCGTCCCCGCCATGGGAAGCCCCCTGGACCCCCGAGCGGCCGCGGAGCTGTGCACGCGGATCCTCGACGAGGTCGGCCGAGCCGTCGTCGGCAAGCGCGACCGGCTCACGCTGGTGCTGGCCGCCGTGCTGGCCAAGGGTCACGTGCTCGTGGAGGACCTGCCCGGGCTGGGCAAGACCCTGACCGCGCGCTCGCTCGCGCAGGTGCTGGGTCTCGACTTCGCCCGCGCGCAGTTCACCCCCGACCTGCTGCCGGCCGACCTCACCGGGTCGTTCATCTACGACCAGCGGCGCGGAGAGTTCGACTTCCGCAAGGGCCCGATCTTCACCGGGCTGCTGCTCGCCGACGAGATCAACCGCACCCCGCCCAAGACGCAGTCGGCGCTGCTCGAGGCGATGCAGGAACGACAGGTCACCGTCGAGGGCCGCACCTTTCCCCTGCCCGAGCCGTTCTCGGTCGTGGCGACCGCCAACCCGATCGAGTACGAGGGCACCTACCCGCTGCCCGAGGCGCAGCTCGACCGGTTCCTGATGCGCGTGCAGTTCGGCTACCCCACCGCCGAGGAGGAGTACGACGTCCTGGCGCGCCGGATCGACCGTCGACGCGAGGAGTCGGCGCTCGATGCCGTGACCGACGCCGACGGCGTCCGTGCTCTGCAGGCCCACATCGAGTCGGTCCGCATCGACGCCAGCGTGGGGCGCTACTGCGTCGACCTGGCCACGGCGACCCGGGCCCATGGGCACGTGCTGGTCGGTGCCTCCCCGCGAGGGTCGCTCGGCCTCGGCCTGGCGGCGCGCGCCATGGCGGTGATCGGTGGGCGCGACTACGTCGTCCCCGAGGACGTCAAGGGCGTCGCCCGGGAGGTGCTCGGCCACCGGATCACCATCAAGCCCGAGCTGTGGATGACCCAGGCCAGCGGCGCCACCGTCGTCGCCGACGTCCTCGGTCGCGTGCCGACCCCCGCGGCGCTCGAGGCCTCGTGAGCGCTCCCGCGGCGGCTGCCTGGCGCGCCACCGGAGCGCTGCGGCGCTCGGCCGTGCTGGGGGCCGGCGGACTCGCGGTCGCCGTCGCATGGGGGGAGCCGTCCGCGCTCGTCCTGAGCGTGCCGCTGCTGCTGATGTCGGCGCTCGCGCTGGGCCGTCGCCCACGCGTCGAGCCGCTGGTGGAGACCTCGCTCGGGCGCACCTCGCTGCGCGAGGGGGAGGGGATCGCGCTCGACCTGGTGGTGCACGACGACGAGGACGTCGAGCAGGTCACCCGCGTCCTGACCCCGCAGCCGTTGCTCGTCGGTCGCCCCGACGGCGGTCGGGTCGTCACCTGGTGGCCTCCCGCGCAGGCGCTCGAGGTCAGCCCCCGCCGGTGGGGCGTCGTCACGGTGCGTGAGCGCATCGCCCTGACCAGCGCGTGGAGCGGGTTCCGGTGGGGGCCGCTGGAGCTGCCCGGCCGCCCGCTCACGGTGCTGCCGTCGGCGCCGCCGTACGACTCGCGCGCCGAGCAGCCGAGCCCGCGTGGCCTGGTCGGCGCCCACCGCTCCAGCCGCCAAGGTCAGGGCAGCGAGCTGGCCGGCATCCGGATGTTCCAGCCGGGGGACCGGCTGCGCCGCATCAACTGGCGGGTCTCCGCACGCACCGGCACGCTGCACACCACGACCACGCGCGCCGAGCAGGACGCCGGACTGCTGCTCGTGGTCGACCTGCTCGCCGAGCACGGTGCGTCGGGGGGTGTCGGGGGCAGCACCAGCAGCCTCGACCTCACCGTGCGGGCCGCCGCGGCGCTGGCCGAGCACGCCGCCGCCCGGGGCGACCGGGTCGCGCTCAAGCCGGTCGGAGGTCGGTCGCGGCCGGTACCGGCCGGCGTCGGACGACGCCACCTGCGCCGCATCCTCGAGACGCTCACCGACGTCCGCCCCGGCGCGTCGCCGTACGACGACCTCGCGCGGATCGACCTGCGCGTCGGCGCGGGTACGACCGTCGTCCTGCTCTCGCCGCTCCTGGCCGACGCGATCGGCACGACCGCGGCGACGCTGACCCGGCGGGGCATCCCCACGCTGGTCGTCGACACCCTGCCCGACGACGTCGTGCCCGACCTCCCCGACCGCGACCCGGAGCTGGTCGACCTGGCCTGGAGGATGCGACGCCTCGACCGTGACGGCGTGATGGCGGCGCTCGACGCGATCGGGTGCCCGGTGGTGCCGTGGCGAGGGCGTGGCACCGTCGACGACGTGCTGCGCGACCTGCGCCGACGTACCGCTCAGCCACGGGTGCGCTCGTGAGCAGCCGCCTCACCGGACGCTCGGTCCCCCCGGGCCTCGGCCCGACCACGCTGCGTCGGTGGCCCGCCTCGGCCCTGGCGCTGCGCGCCGTGATGGTGCTGGCACCTCCCGGTGCCGTGCTGGTGTCCGCCGCAGCCGGCGACGCCCCGCCGGTCTCGGTGCTGGTCGTGGTCGCGCTCTTCTCCTTCGGCTTCGCCGCCCGGCCGGAGTCCGGCTTCGGGATCCTCGCGCTCGGTGCGCCGATCGTCTGGTGGTGCCGGGTCGGCGACGACGGGCTGCACGCCTCGGTGCTGGTGGCCGCGGTGCTGGTCGTCGTCGCGCACGTCGCCGGCCTGGTCGCCGCCTACGGCCCATCCGGCGCCCGGGTGGAGGCCGTGGTCGGGTCGGTGTGGGTGGCCCGTGCGGCGACGGTGCTCCTCGCGTCGCCGGTGGTGTGGCTGCTCGCTCGGGTCGCCCGCCGGAGCGAGCCCGACGCTGCCCTGTGGCAGGCAGGTCTGCTCACCGCCCTGCTGGCCGTCGTGGCGGTGGTGGTCCGGCTCCAGGACGCGACCCGTGGCGAGCGGTAGCCGAGCGGTTCGCGGCGGCGGAGTCCGGGCCGACGACGACTACGTCGAGGCGGTGCTCAGCGTGGTCGAGCAGGTGCCGCGCGGGCGGGTCACGACGTACGGCACGATCGCGGACGTCGTCGGGTCGGGACCCCGGCTGGTCGGCAACGTGCTGGCCCGCCACGGCGGACCGGTGCCGTGGTGGCGCGTCGTACGGGCCGACGGCTCGCTGCCGCCGAGCCACCACGACGAGGCCCGGGCCCACTACCTCGAGGAGGGCACGCCGCTGCGGCGCACGGGAAAGGCCGTCGACCTGGCGGCGGCGTTCTGGCAGCCTGCGGTGGTGACCGACGTCCCGCCCGACTCCACCGACCGCACGGCCGCGACCGGTGCCGCCGCGCTCCTGGCCGCCTACGACGCCCAGCTGCGCGGCGAGGGCGAGGTCGCGATCTCCCCGAGCTGGGACGTCGCCGGGCCCCTGTGGCGCGCCACCTACGGCGACCGCGCGATGGTCACCTACGAGAACCTCACCGGTCACGACCTCGAGGCGCTGGTCGCGGAGACGCTCGCGCACTTCGTGCAGCTGCCCGATGTCGCCGAGCTGGAGTGGAAGACGCGGGGCCACGACGACCTGCCCGACCTCCACGACATCCTGGTGGCAGCCGGGTTCGTGCCCGAGGAGGTCGAGACCGTGATGGTCGGCGAGGCGGCCGCCCTGGCAGTCGACGTGCCGCGCCCGAGCGACATCGTCGTCCGCCGCCTCGACGACGACCCCGACCGCGACCGCCTGCTGGCGGCCACCTCGGCCGTGCAGCACCAGGTCTTCGGTCGGGCAGGCGGTGGCGAGAGCCTCCTCGACCGGGTCGAGCGCAGCGGGGGCACGATGGAGGTCTGGGCTGCCCAGCACCTCGGTGCGGGTGGTCGGCCGGCCGCCGACGCGCCGTTCGCCGGCCTGGTGTCGGCCGGCCGGCTGGAGACGGTGCCCGGCACCGACTTCGCCGGCCTGTGGGGCGGCGCGACCCTCCCGCAGTGGCGTGGGCGCGGCATCTACCGCGCTCTCACCGCCGCCCGTGCCCGCTCGGCGCTCGCGCGCGGGGTGCGGTGGATCCACAGCGACTGCACCGCGATGTCGCGCCCGATCCTCGAGCGCTCAGGGTTGGTCGCGGTGACGACCACGACGCCGTACGTGTGGAGCCGCAACGCCGCAGTTCGTCCGACCCACCGGTAACCGCAACACTGAGGAGGTGCTCTACCAGGCTCTCCACCGCGTGATCCCGCCGCTGGCGAAAGCCGTGTGGCGTCCGACGGTGTCCGGGCTGGAGCACCTCCCGCCCACCGGGCCCGTGCTGCTCGCGAGCAACCACCTCAGCTTCGTCGACTCGGTCGTCATCCCGGTCGTCGTCCCGCGCCGGGTCGCGTTCCTCGCCAAGTCCGACTACTTCGAGGGCGCCGGCCTCCGCGGGTCCCTGCAGCGCGCCTGGTTCACCGGCCTCGGGATGCTGCCGGTCGACCGCGACGACGCGCGCTCGGCGATCGCGAGCCTCGACATCGCCCTCGACGTGCTCTCGCGCGGCGAGGCCTTCGGCATCTACCCCGAGGGCACCCGCTCGCGCGACGGTCGCCTCTACCGCGGCCGCACCGGTGTCGCCCACCTCGCGCTCACGGCCGGCGCGCCGGTCGTGCCGGTGGGGCTGGTCGGCACGGAGAAGCTGCAGCCGGTCGGCACCCGCCTGCCGCGCGTCGTCCCGATCACGGTGCGCTTCGGCGCCCCGATCGAGGTCGCCGGACGCTTCGAGGGCATGCCGCTCGGCCGGGCTCGCCGCGAGCTGACCGACGAGATCATGAGCGCGATCGCCGAGCTCTCCGGCCAGGAGACCGCCGGGGTCTACAACGAACGCGCGCCTGCTGCCGACAACCCCGCGGGTGCGCCGGGCACCACGTGAGCCGACCGGCGCCGGAGGCGGTCGACCTCGAGCCGCACCCGGAGGGCGGCTGGTGACGGCGCACGTGGGCCTCGCCGGTCGAGGTCACCCTGCGTGACGGACGGGTCCGCCCGACCGCCACGCTCATCGTGCTTCCTGCTCCCGGCCGGAGCGTCGTCGGCCCGGCACCGGGTCGCCTCCGACGAGCTGAGGCCGGCCCACACACCGGCGTGGTCGTGCTCGAGCGCGCGCCCGTTGCTCTGTCGGTGCCTGCTGGTTAGGTGGACGCCGTGAGCACCTCGACCGCCCCGCACTACCGCCTCGTGCAGCCGCGCGTGGCGCTCGACGTGCCCACGCTCGACGAGTCGCAGCAACGCG
Organism: uncultured Actinomycetota bacterium; assembly: GCA_963742775.1. Classification (GTDB taxonomy): domain Bacteria; phylum Actinomycetota; class Actinomycetes; order Propionibacteriales; family Nocardioidaceae; genus Nocardioides. The sequence goes on from CAVUNE010000005.1 coordinate 131,395, forward strand.
TCGTCGACCACCCGGGCGGTCCGCTGCTGGTGCTGGCCGGGCCGGGCACCGGCAAGACGACGACGCTCGTCGAGGCCATCGTCGAGCGCATCGAGGAGCGTGGGGCACGCCCCGACGAGGTGCTCGCGCTGACCTTCTCGCGCAAGGCCGCCGAGCAGCTCCAGGACCGCGTCACCGCACGTCTGGGGCGCACCCTCGCCGGAGGGCTCAGCTCGACCTTCCACTCCTTCGCCTACGGCCTGGTGCGCCGCTACGCCCCGGCCGAGATCTACGCCGCCCCGCTGCGGCTGCTCTCGGCCCCCGAGCAGGACGTCGTCCTGCGCGAGCTGCTCACCGACCACCCCGAGTCCGTGGTCTGGCCCGACTCGCTGCGCCGTGCGCTCGGCACTCGTGGGTTCGCCCGCGAGGTCAATGCCGTGCTCTCGCGTGCCCGCGAGAAGAGCCTCGACGGCGCGCAGCTGCGTGCGCTCGGTGCCGAGCACGACCTCCCCGAGCTGATGGCCGCCGGCCTCTTCCTCGAGCAGTACCTCGACAACCTCGACTCCGTGGGCGCCACCGACTACGCCGACCTCATCCGTCGCGCCACGATCGAGGCCGCCGACCACCGCGACGAGCTGCGCGCGCAGTACCGCTACGTCTTCGTCGACGAGTACCAGGACACCGACCCGGGTCAGGTCTCGCTCTTGCGCCAGCTCGCCGGCGACGGTCGCGACCTGACCGTCGTCGGTGACCCCCACCAGTCGATCTACGGCTTCCGCGGGGCCGAGGTGCGCGGCATCCTCGACTTCCCGGCCGACTTCCCCCGTGCCGACGGCTCGCCGGCCGACGTGATCGCGCTCGGCACCACCCGCCGCTTCGGCGAGAACCTGTTGCTGGCCTCGCGCCGGATCGCTCGTCGCCTGGCGTTGCCCGGCGCCATCCCCGACGAGGCCAAGCAGGCCTTCCTCGAGCCGCAGGTCGCGGTGGGCGTGCCGCGAGGCGGTGTCGTGGTCCGCACGTTCGACACCGAGCGCGCCGAGGCCGAGCACCTGGCCGACCTGCTGCGCCGCGCCCACCTCGAGGACGACGTGGCCTGGCACGAGATGGCGGTGCTGGTGCGCTCGGGCCGCTCGTCCATCCCCGCGCTGCGTCGCTCGCTGGGTGCCGCGGGGGTGCCGGTCGAGGTCGCCAGCGACGAGGTGCCCCTCGTGCGCGACCCGGCGGTGCTGCCGTTGCTCGACGCGCTGGGTGCCGTGGTCAACCTCGACAACGACGACGTCGACCACGTCGACTACCTCCACCCCGCCCGGGCCGAGGCCCTGCTGATGAGCCCGCTCGGCGGGCTCGACGCCGGTGACCTGCGCCGGCTCGCGCGCCAGCTGCGCGTGCGCGCCAAGGCGGTCGCGCACGAGACGGGCACCGCGCCGCCGTCCTCGCGCGAGCTGGTCCGCGCGGCGGTCGTCTCGCCGTCGTTCCTCGACGGGCTCGAGGGCACCGAGATCACCCGCGCCCGGGCCCTGGCCGACCTGCTCGCCGGTGCGCGCAGCGCCCTCGAGGCCGACGCCTCCGCCGAGGAGGTGCTCTGGCAGCTGTGGTCGAGCACCGGGTGGCCCGACCGACTGCGGCGCGGCGTCGAGGGGGGCGGGCCCGGCGCTCGCCGCTCGCACCGCGACCTCGACGCCGTCTGCGCGCTCTTCGAGGTGGTCGCCCGGGCGGAGGAGCAACGGGTGCACCTGGGCGTGCCCGACCTGCTGGCGACGCTGTCGGCGCAGCAGATCCCGGCCGACACCCTGGCCGAGCGGGGCGCCCGCGGCTCGGCCGTGCGGCTGCTCACCGCGCACCGTTCCAAGGGGCTCGAGTGGCGCCTGGTCGTCGTCGCGCACGTGCAGGCCGACGCGTGGCCCGACGTCCGGCGTCGAGCGACGCTGCTGGGGGCCGATCGGATCGGCACGCACGGGCTGGTCCCGCCCGTGACCCCGCGCGAGCTCCTGCTCGAGGAACGACGGCTCTTCTACGTCGCCTGCACCCGGGCCCGCGAACGCCTGGTCGTGACCGCGGTGAGGTCGCCCGACGACGACGGCGAGCAGCCCTCGCGGTTCCTCGACGAGCTCGAGGCGAAGAACCTCGCCCACGTCGTCGGTCGCCCGCACCGGCCGCTCTCGCTCGGCGGCATCGTGGGCGACCTGCGCCGCACGCTGTCCGACCCCGACACCCCGGAGCCGTTGCGTGAGGCGGCTGCCCGTCGGCTGGCGCGCCTGGCCGGCGAGCAGGTCGGCACCCGACGCCTCGCACCGCAGGCCGACCCCTCGACGTGGTGGGGCACCCGTCGGGCCAGCGTCGCCACCGAGCCGCTACGCGATCCCGACCGGCCGGTGGCGATCTCGGCGACGATGCTCGACGGCCTGATGAGCTGTCCCACCCGGTGGTTCCTCGAGCGCGAGGCCGGCGGCACCGAGGGCAGCCACCAGTCGGCCAACCTCGGGCAGATCATGCACGCCCTCGCCGAGCGGGTGGCCGCCGGCGAGATCGAGGCCGGCGTCGACGACATCGACGTCCTGATGGAGCAGGTCGACGCCGTCTGGGGGCGGATGTCGTTCCGCACGCCATGGTCGGCGGCCGCGCGAGCACGCTCGCGTCGAGGCCGCTCTCGCCCGCTTCCTGCGCTGGCACCACGGCCGGCAGCGCGAGGTGCTGGCGGTCGAGAAGAGCTTCGCGACCGTGGTCACCCTGGGCGAGGGTGACACCGCGGTCGACGTCCAGCTCACCGGGTACGCCGACCGCCTCGAGCTCGACGTCGACGGCGCCGTGGTCGTGGTCGACCTGAAGACCGGCCGCGCCAAGCCGACCGACACCTCGGTGAAGAAGCACGTGCAGCTCGCGCTCTACCAGCTGGCGATCGACCACGGCGCGGTCGACGACCTCGTCGCCGACGCGCCCGCCCGAGCCGGCGGCGCCGAGCTGGTGCAGCTCGGCATCCTCGACGACTCCACCAGCGCCGTCGTGCAGACCCAGGACGTCACCCCGGACGACCACCCGCTGCGCCGAGACCTCCGTGCCCACCTGCGGCGCGCCTCCGACCTCGTGCGGCAGGAGAGCTTCCCCGCGATCGTCGGGCCCCAGTGCCGCGACTGCTCGTTCCTCGCCCTCTGCCCGGCCCAGGGCGCCGGCTCGGTGACCGGCTCGTGAGCGCGCCGGACGGCGTGCGCCGTGCGCCGCTGCGCATCGAGACGCCCGAGCAGCTGCAGCAGGTGATGGGCACCGACTTCGCCCCGAGCCCGCAGCAGTGGGCGGCGATCTCGGCGCCGATGGCGCCCGCCGTCGTGGTGGCCGGCGCCGGTTCCGGCAAGACGACGCTGATGGCCGCTCGGGTGGTCTACCTGGTCGTGACCGGCCAGGTGCGTCCCGACCAGGTGCTCGGCCTGACCTTCACCACCAAGGCCGCCAGCGAGCTACGGCGCAAGATCCTCGACGCGCTGACCAAGGCCGGCGTGCTCGCGGTCGCCGGCGCTCGCGACCCCGATAGCAGCGCGGACGACGACGGCGAGAGCCTCGAGCCGACCGTGGCCACCTACAACGCCTACGCCGCGAACCTGCTCACCGAGCACGGTCTGCGCATCGGCCACGAGCCCGACACCCGTGTGGTCACCGACGCCGCGCGCTACCAGCTGGGGGCGCGCGTCGTCGATCGCTTCACCGGCGACGTCGAGCACCTCAGCGACCACCCGGCGACCGTCATCCAGAACCTCCTGGCCCTCGACGGCGCGATGAGCGAGCACCTCGTCTCCGCCGCCGACGTGCAGCGCGTCGACGCCGAGGCGCGCCGTGGCTTCGAACGCGCGCGAGACGCCGAGGTGGCCGGCAAGAACCGCAAGGGCCACCGCGAGGCCTGCGAGAAGGCGATCTTCGCCATCGACCGGCGTGCCGAGGTGCTGCAGCTCGTCACCGGCTACCGGCGGCTCAAGCGAGACCTCGGACTGATGGACTTCTCCGACCAGATCGAGCTGGGGGCCCGTCTCGCCGTCGAGCAGCCCGAGGTCGGCGCCTCGGAGCGCGCGAAGTTCACCGTGGTCCTGCTCGACGAGTACCAGGACACCTCGGTCGCTCAGGCCACGATGCTCTCGCGGCTGTTCTCCGGGTCGACGATCGGCCCCGGCCTGGCGGGCGGGCGGGGTCATGCGGTGACCGCGGTCGGTGACCCCAACCAGGCCATCTACGGCTGGCGCGGCGCCTCGGTCTCGAACATCCTCAACTTCGACGTCACCTTTCCTGCTGCCGACGGCGCCGACCGGCTGTTCCACCTCACCGTGAGCAGGAGGTCCGACCGGCGCATCCTCGAGACCGCCAACCTGCTCGCCGCCGGCCTCTACGAGAAGTACGACCAGGTCGCGCCGCTCGAGGCGGCCGAGGGAGCGGGTGACGGAACGGTGTCGGTCGCGGTCCACCAGACCCACGCCGACGAGCTCGCCGACCTCGTCGAGCGGGTGCGGGCGGCACACGACGTCGGGCCGGCGCTGAAGTGGTCCGACATCGGCATCCTGACGCGTGACAACGCGCACGGAGCCGACGTCTTCGACGCCCTGGGCGCGGCGCGGATCCCGGTCGAGATCGTCGGACTGTCCGGGCTGCTGCGCCTCCCCGAGGTCGCCGAGGTCGTCGCGACCCTGCACCTGCTGCACGACGTCACGGCCAACGCCTCGTTGCTCACCCTGCTCACGGGGCCGCGGTGGGCCATCGGCCCGCGCGACCTGCGGCTGCTCAGTGGTCGTGCCCAGCAGCTCGCCGGGCGCCGCGGTGGCCGGGTCGGTCAGAAAGGCTCGATCACCGACCACCTCGTCGAGATCGCCGACGGTGTCGACCCGGCCGAGATCGCGGCTCTCGACGACGCCGTGGGTGACCCCGGTGACGCGGGCTACTCGACCGCAGCCCGGGAGCGCTTCGTCCTCCTCGCCGCCGAGCTGCGCTACCTGCGCGGCCACGTCGGAGAGCCGTTGCTCGACCTCGTCCGTCGGATCATGGAGGCCTCGGGCGTCGACATCGAGCTGGCCGCAGCGGTGAGCCCGGCGGCTGCAGCGCGACGCGACAACCTCGACCTCTTCGTCAAGGCCGTCGCCGACTTCCACGCCGTCGACGGCGACGTGACCTTGCCGGCGCTGCTGGCCTACCTGACCGCAGAGGACGAAGCCGGCAACGGGCTCGACGTCGCCACCCCCACCGAGGCCGACTCGGTCAAGCTGCTGACCGTCCACCGGGCCAAGGGCCTCGAGTGGTCGAGCGTCTTCCTGGTGGGCGTGTGCGAGGGACGCTTCCCGTCGAACCGGTCGCGCACGCTCTGGACCTCCTCACCGTCGGTGCTCCCGGCGCCGTTGCGCGGCGACGCCGACGACCTGCCGCAGCTCGTCGGCTACGACAAGGAGGCACTCGAGGCCTACCGGGCCGCCACGCGTGCCCACGACGCCGAGGAGGAGCTGCGTCTGGGCTACGTGGCGGTGACCCGCCCGGCCCACCAGCTGGCGGTGTCGTCGTACTGCTGGGGGCCGCGCGCCACCCCGTTCGGGCCATCGCCCTACCAGCTCGTGGTGCGCGAGCTGCTCGCCGAGTGGGGGGAGCCGACGCCGCCGTGGCTCGACAAGCCGGCCAAGGGCGACCCCAACCCCTACGACGAGGTCGACCCCGCACGCCCGTGGCCGAGCACCGAGACCGGCGTCGAGGCCGCGTTGCGGCTCGCGGCAGCCGAGCGGGTGCGCGCCGCCGACCCGCAGGCCGACGACGAGGGGCTCGACGTCCCGGCTGCGGCCGAGGTCGCCGGCTGGGACGCCGAGATCGAGCGGCTGCTGGCCGAGGCGCGCCGTGACCGGGGTGGCGAGGTCGACGTCGCCCTGCCCTCGAGCCTGTCGGCGACGGCGCTCACCCGGTTGCGTGACGATCCCGATGGGTTCGCCGCCGACCTGGCGCGGCCGATGCCCCGGCGCCCGGCGTCGGCCGCACGGTTCGGCACCCGCTTCCACGCCTGGGTCGAGGCACGCTTCGGCCAGCTGTCGTTGCTCGACACCGACGAGCTCTTCGGGCGGGGGGACGCCGACGTGGCCGACGAGGCCGAGCTCGCCGAGCTGGTCGAGCTCTTCGAGAAGGGCGAGTTCGCCGACCGGGTGCCGCTCGCGGTGGAGCCGTCGTTCGCGATCGTCCTGGCCGGGCAGGTCGTGCGCGGGCGCATCGATGCCGTCTACGCCGACGGCGACGGCTTCCTGGTCGTCGACTGGAAGACCAACCGCGCTCGCACCGCCGACCCGCTGCAGCTCGCCGTCTACCGACTGGCCTGGGCCGAGCTGCACGGCGTCCCCCTCGAGCAGGTACGTGCTGGGTTCTACTACGTGCGCGAGGGCGGTGCGACCGGACTCGTCGAGCCCACCGACCTGCCCGACCGTGCGGCCCTCGAGGCCCTGTTGGCGCAGGGGTGAGGCGCTGAGGAGGTCGTCGGTGTCGCCACCGAGCGACGGCGCAGGCGCCGCAGCGCCAGGTGGGCGATCGGAGCCCAGGAGCCGGTGGGCTGGAGGATGACGTCAGAACGCTGTCGTCGACGTCCACCGTGGTGCTTCGCGTGAGGGGAGAACACCGGACGCAGCCTCGCCGTCGTGTGCTCCTAGGCTGATCGCGTGGACCAACCCCATCTCGCCCTGACTGCAGATCCGCACCACCGGGCTGGTCACCGTCGTACCGACGACGCCTGGCTGGCGGCTTCCTGGGCCGACCAGGCGTCGCGGGTGCTCGTCGTCTCCGGCACCCGCGTCCGTCCGGTCGACGGCGCTCTGCAGTGGGTGTCTCCCGCCGAGGCGCCCGCCGGCGTGCGGGTGCTGCTGGGGGAGCGCGACGGTCTCACCTGGTGGGCCGTGATCGCCGACGCGTCGATGGCGCGGGGCGACGACTCCTGGCAGCCTCTGCGCGGCCTGCTCCCGGTCGTGGCAGCAGGCGGGTTCACCCAGGCGCCACTCGTCTTCCACGCCCTCGGCCTCGCGGAGTGGCACTGGGCCACCCGCTTCTGCCCGCGCTGCGGCGGCGCCCTGGCCTCGGCGGCTGCCGGCCACGAGCTGCGGTGCACCCAGTGCGGCAAGGCGCAGTTCCCCCGCACCGACCCCGCGGTCATCATGCTGGTCAGCTCGGGCGAGCCCGGCTCACCCGAGGAGCGCTGCCTGCTCGGACGCTCGCCGCTGTGGCCCCCCGGACGCTTCTCGACCCTCGCCGGGTTCTGCGAGACCGGCGAGAGCCTCGAGGACGCCGTACGGCGCGAGGTCGCCGAGGAGGTCGGCGTCGAGGTGGGGGAGGTGACCTACTTCGGCAACCAGCCCTGGCCGCTGCCGCAGAGCCTGATGCTCGGCTTCCTCGCCCGCGCCACCAGCGACACCATCACCGTCGACGCCGACGAGATCGTCGACGCCCGCTGGTGGACCCGCGAGCAGCTGCGGGCCGAGGCGGAGGCCGGCGAGGTGATGCTGCCCGGAGGCGTCTCCATCAGCCGCTCGCTCATCGAGCACTGGTACGGCGCCCCGCTCCCCGGCGCCTGGTGATGCCGAGTCGGCGCGTAGACGCGCCGACTCGACCCGAGATCGATGCCGAGTCGGCGCGTAGACGCGCCGACTCGGCATGGGGTGAGGAAGGACGGTAGAGGCCAGGGTCAGCCGGCGAGGGCTGCGACCTTCTCCTTGACCTGCTTGAGCGAAGGGTTGGTCTGCGCCGTGCCGTCGGAGTAGACCAGGGTGGGCACGGTCTGGTTGCCGTTGTTGGCCTGCTCGACGATCAGGGCGGCCTCGGGCTGCTGCTCGATGTCGACGACGTCGTAGGTGATGCCCTCACGGTCGAGCTGGCTCTTGAGGCGGTGGCAGTAGCCGCACCACGGCGTGCTGTACATCGTGAAGCTGCTCATCTGGGAGTGTCCCCTCCGGCGTCTAGGCTCATGGACTGTCGTCCTCGTCGCCTGATCCAACCACCAGCAGCCAGGAGTTGTTCCGTGTCCCATCCCTCCGCCGTCGCGGCGCTGTTGTCCGGCCTCGACCCGGAGCAGCGCCAGGTGGCGGAGGCTCTGCGCGGGCCGGTCCGGGTTCTCGCCGGGGCAGGCACGGGCAAGACACGCGCCATCACCCACCGCATCGCGCACGGCGTCCTCAGCGGGGTCTACGCCCCGACCGAGGTGCTCGCCGTCACGTTCACCACCCGCGCCGCCGGCGAGATGCGAGGGCGCCTTCGCGGCCTGGGGGCCGGCGCGGTGCAGGCGCGCACGTTCCATGCTGCCGCGCTGCGCCAGCTGCGCTACTTCTGGCCGCACGTGCACGGAACCGAGCTGCCCACGCTGACCGAGTCGAAGATCCCGATGATCGTGCAGGCGGCCCGACGGCTGCGCCTCAGCACCGACCAGGCGCTCCTGCGCGACCTCGCCTCCGAGGTCGAGTGGGCCAAGGTCAGCAACGTCCGCCCCGAGGACTACCCGACGATCGCGGTGGCGCGCAACCGCTCGGTGGCCAACCTCGACCACGACACCGTGGCCCGGGTGCTCTCGGGCTACGAGGACGTCAAGCGCGGCCAGGGCCGGATGGACATGGAGGACGTCCTGCTGCTGACCGCGGGCCTCCTCGCCGAGGACGAGCGCGTGGCCGCCCAGGTGCGCCGGCAGTACAAGTGGTTCGTCGTCGACGAGTTCCAAGACGTCTCACCCCTGCAGTCAGCGCTGCTCGACCTGTGGCTCGGCGGGCGCGACGAGCTGTGCGTGGTCGGCGACCCGGCGCAGACCATCTACTCCTTCGCCGGCGCCAACGCCGACTTCCTGCGCGACTTCGGGTCCAAGTACGCCGCCACCACGTCGATCGAGCTGGTGCGCAACTACCGCTCCACCCCCGAGGTGGTCGCCGCGGCGAACACCCTCCTGGCCGGCACCACCAGCACCAGCGTGGCGCTGCGAGCCCAGCGGCCCTCCGGCGCGAGCGTCGTCCTCGAGGGCCACCCCGACGAGGTGGCCGAGGCGTCGGCCGTGGCGGCGCGCATCTCCCAGCTGCGCACGACCGGGCACGCCCTGGCCGAGATCGCGGTGCTCTTCCGCATCAACGCCCAGTCCGAGGCCTACGAGGAGGCGCTCAACGACGCCGGCATCCCCTACGTCATCCGCGGCGGCTCACGCTTCTTCGACCGCCCCGAGGTGCGCGAGGCGATCACCCGGCTGCGCGGCGCCGCCCGCTCGGGCGCCACCCCGGCGGAGGGCGACACCTGGGTCGACCTGGTGCGCGACACGCTCGCCGGCATGGGCTGGTCGACCGACCCGCCCGAGGCGCGGGGGCAGACCCGCGACCGGTGGGAGTCGTGGCAGGCGCTGGTCAGCCAGTCCGAGGCGTTCGCCGCCGAGGCCCCGCCGACGTCCGAGGCCGCAGACAGCGAGACCGGCGCCGACCACGCGGAGGCCGGGTCCGGGGCCGACCGACTCAATGCTTTCGTCGACGACCTCGATCGTCGTGCCTCCGAGCAGCACGCCCCGGTCGCCGAGGGCGTCACGCTGGCGACCTTCCACGCTGCCAAGGGCCTGGAGTGGGATGCCGTCTTCCTCGTCGGAGTACAAGACGGCACCCTGCCCTTCACCTACGCCACCACTCCGACGGCGATCGAGGAGGAGCGGCGCCTGCTCTACGTCGGCATGACCCGTGCCCGTAACGACCTGGTCGTCACCTGGGCCCAGGCGCGCAACCCCGGCCAGGCGGCGCGTCGCAAGCCGTCGCGGTTCCTGACGGCGTTGTTGCCGGCATCGGAGCAGCCGGACGCTCGTCCCAGCACGCGCAGGGGCGCGCGCACCTGCGTCGAGTGCGGCAAGCCGCTGGCTCCGGGCGACAAGGCTCGGCGGCGCTGCGCCGACTGCCCCGTGCGCTACGACGAAGAGCTCTTCGAGCGTCTGCGCGAGTGGCGCAAGGAGCGGGCGCGCACCGAGGAGATCGCAGCGTTCATGGTCTTCAGCAATGCCACCCTCGAGCTCGTGGCCGAGCTCAAGCCGCGCACTCCCACGGCCTTGCGGTCGATCAGTGGCATCGGGCCGGAGAAGCTGGAGAAGTACGGCCCCGAGCTGCTCGAGCTCGTCGGCTGAGGCCACCTCCAGCGCCCTGAAGGACGGGCCGGTCCAGCCCGCCCAGGGGAATTCGAGAAATAGTCATAAAATGGTTTGCCCCTTACACGAGACGGCGCGTAGTTTGCTCCCTACCGGATAACCAACCGCGCACCAGGGCTCTGACACAGCCCGCGCACGAATGCATCGAAGGAGGTGGCCTCCATGGAGAACATCAACATCGTGGCGAAGACGATCGCTGGCCCCAGCACCATCCTCAGCACGCCGGGCAGCACGTCTGCTTTTGCCATGTCCACGCGCGGCTGCACCTTCGCTTCTCGCGACGGCGGCTTCATCGCCGCCCAGCCGTGTGTCAACGGTGCCGATCTGACGATCGACCCGTCGGCCACGGTCCGCGAGCGCAAGGTTTCCGCCAAGGGACACCTGGGCCTCGTTGCCTACACCCCGGGAATCCATGCCTGGAGTCCACCTCTTTGTTGAGTCGCATCATCGAAGAGCTGCCTCCAGGCCGCGGAACCCGTCAAGGGATCCGCGGCCTTTGTGTTTGTCAGGAGACGCATGACCCAGCACCACCAGCACCACCCACATCAGCGATCAGACAAGAATGACGGAGGTGACCAGATGAACGTCAGCACCCTTGACCGCACGCTCGACCTCACAGGCGGCCACCAGGCGGCGACCCTCGGAGGTCTTCACGACGAGGCCGGCAAGGTCGACGAGGCGCTCCTGCCGTGCCGGGCGAACAACCCGGAGCTGTGGTTCGCCGAGCTGCCCGCGGACGTCGAGTTCGCGAAGGTCCTGTGCCAGAGCTGCCCGGTGCGCGAGATGTGCCTCGTCGGAGCACTCGAGCGGCGCGAGCCGTGGGGCGTGTGGGGCGGTGAGCTGTTCCTGCAAGGAGTGGTGATCCCCCGCAAGCGCCCTCGCGGTCGGCCCCGCAAGGACGCCGCCGCGTGAGCCGGACCAGCCAGATGATCCTCATCCACACCGACCCGAACCCCACGGGCCGGACCACACACGAGAACCGGAGTACCGACGTGAACTCGATGCATGAAGACCTGGCGCGGGCACAGATGTCCGCGCGCCTGGGAGAGGCGCAGGAGTTGCGTGCGGGCCATCACCTGGCCCGCGCACGGCGCTTGAGCCGCAAGGCCGAGCGCGCAGCGCAGCAGGCCCGTCTCGCCCTCGCTCGCGCTCTGTAGGACCCCGGAGCTGTCACCTCCGGACACCCTGATCGCGGGTGATGCCAACCAGGAGCCGGGTACGACGTCCGACGTCGTACCCGGCTCCTTCTACTTTCTCGCCGCCGCACGGCGGCGTCGCTACGGTGCACCTCGTGCGCGATCGCACGCTGCACCTGTGCCGCACCTGCTCGCGGGTGCACCTGCGTGCGATGGAGGGCAGGCTCGACCCGGCGTGGTGGTGGCCAGGCCGCGTCGCGGTGTCAGTACGGCAGCTCGTCCCAGCAGCACCCGCACTCCGGGTGGCGCGGCCAGCGTCGTAGCGCCGGGGTCACGTCGTCGAGGTCGACGGTGGCCGACCACGTCGACGGCACCTGTCGTCTCAGCCAGGCGGTGATGTCGCGCGCAGCCCAGGCCAGCGCCAGCGTCAGGGTGACCGCCTCCACCGGCGCCGCGGGCCGGACGGCGAGCTGCTCGACGACGAGCGGCCGCCGCGGGTCGTCGGTGGCCTCGGCGGCATCGATGCACCGCAGGCACGCGGTCAGGCCCGGGACGACGAACGGCCCGACCCGCAGCGACCCCGGGCGACCGGTCCCGCAGACGACCAGGTGGGGGGTGCCCTCGGCGAGCCACGGGTCGATCACCGCGCGCGGCAGGGGCGCGAGGCTGCAGGCCACCAGCAGGTCGGGGGCCGTGGTGGGTCGGTGGCCGACCCCCGCTGCCTCCAGCAGCCGACCGAGCTGTGCCGTTGCCGCGCCGAGGCCGAGGTCGTGCACGGCAACGGTGCCCAGGACCGGGGGTTGACCGGGTCCGTCGACCAGCAGCCCAGCCGCGCACAGCTCGCGCACGAGACGGGTCTGGGCCGGGGTGAGCGGCCCGGTGGCCGCACCGTGGCGGAGCAGCTCGATGAGGTGCAGGTTCTCGGGGTCGGCGGCCAGGATCACCCGGTGCGGCGGATCGAGGCCCACCTGCACGCGGCCTGCGTCTCGTCGTACGACGTGCACGCCGGGGCGCAGTCGCTCACGGAGGTCAGGAGTCGACGCCATCGCAGCAGGATCACACGGCTCGACCCGGTTGTGCCGGGGTCCTCCACAGGCGGCGGGGTGGGCCCCGACGCGACCGCGGCCCTCCCGCAGCGGGAGGACCGTGGTCGCCGCGGCGTGCCGTTGCAGGCTCAGGCCTTGCCGAGGATCCGGTTCAGGTTGGTGCTGCACACCGGGCACACGGCCTTGGCCATGCGCGTGCCCTTGTCGTTGACGCGCACCTCGCCCTCGGCCTCACGCTTCTCCTTGCACTTGACGCAGTAGAACTCGCCGCTCCAGGTCTCTGCCATGACGGTCTCCTCGGGTGATGGTGCCGGCTCGGTGGGGTCGGTCCCGCAGGACCCTACGCCACCAGGACGTGAGTCACGCCACACCGACGGCGCCGCGCGGCGTCAGTAGGGTGCGGTCATGGCTGACCTGACGCACCTCCGGCTCGAGCGACCTCGCGAGGGCGTGGCCCTCCTCGTGCTCGACAACCCCGACCTGCGCAACGCGATGTCACCGGAGATGACCACCTCCTGGGTGGCGGCTGTCGACGAGCTCGCCGGCGACCCGAGCGTGCGGGCGGTGGTGGTGACCGGCGAGGGCACCGCCTTCTGCTCCGGCGGCATCACGTCGTGGATCGCCGGCGACCCCGACGCGGGCGTCGACGAGCTGCGCACCCGGATGATCACCTTCTACCGGGCCTGGTTGTCCATCCGGCGCCTCGAGGTCCCGACCATCGCAGCCATCAACGGAGCCACCATCGGTGCCGGGCTGTGCCTGGCGCTGGCCTGCGACATCCGTCACTCCACCGAGCAGGCCACGATGGGGATGCCGTTCCTCAAGCTCGGTATGCACCCGGGCATGGCCGGCACCTTCCTGCTGCCCAACGCCGTCGGCGCCGCCGCTGCCCGCGACCTCCTGCTGACCGGCCGCCTCGTGCAGGGCGAGGAAGCCCTGCGCCTGGGCCTGGTCTCGCGGGTGATGCCGCGTGAGGGCTTTCTCGAGGAGGTCCTCGACACCGCGGCGCAGGTCGCGGCCAACGCTCCGATCGCGACTCGGCTGACCAAGGTGGCCCTGGCCGACGACGGCCACGCCGACCTCGACGCCGCGCTGCAGTGGGAGGCCCTCGCCCAGCCCATCACGCTGGCCACCGCCGACCTCCAGGAGGGCATCGCAGCCAGCCAGGAGAAGCGGATGCCGACGTTCACCGGCCGCTGAGGACCCGAGCTCGGGGACACGAAGAGACCCCCGAGTCGCCCTGGCGAGGCTTGCCTTCCCCTGCGAGTCTCGCCCGACGACCCGGAGGCCTCTGGGAGCGAACCTAGGGGGAGTGCGTCGATGCGGTCAATCAGCAACGGGTCGCCCGAGGTCGCACCTGTGCACCGACCTGTGGACAAGCCTGTGGACAAGCTTGTGGACAGGCGTGGGAAACCGTGGACAACCGGGGGAGGAAGCTGTGGACGAACGCCCGGGCACCCGCTGCCAGACGGCGCTGAGCAGGCGCGATGACGACCGGAAGCTGGTGGACAGAGAAATGACGACGGGTGGGAGACCTCGATGAGCGACTACGAGGCAGGTGCGGTGGCGGCACTGCGGCGGATCGCCTTCCTGCTCGAGCGCGCCCGCGAGGACACCTACAAGGTGAAGGCCTTCCGCGGCGCGGCGGCAGCGATCCTCCCGCTCAGCGAGGACGACGTCCTGCGCGCGGTCGAGGAGGGCTCGCTCACCGACCTGCCGGGGGTGGGGTCGAGCTCGGCGAAGGTGATCGCGGCAGCGGCGCGTGGCCAGCTGCCCGAACGGCTCCACGCGCTCGAGGAGCAGTACGCCGGCCCGCTCACCGAGGGCGGAGCCGACCTGCGCGCGGCGCTGCGCGGCGACCTGCACTCGCACTCCGACTGGTCCGACGGAGGCTCGCCGATCGAGGAGATGGCGATGACCGCCATCGAGCTCGGCCACGACTACCTCGTGCTGACCGACCACTCGCCGCGACTCAAGGTGGCTCACGGGTTGTCGGCCGAGCGCCTGGCTCGGCAGCTCGGCGTGGTCGACGCCGTGAACGAGCACCTCACGGGCACCGGGCCGGGGCCGGGGTTCCGGCTCCTCAAGGGCATCGAGGTCGACATCCTCGACGACGGTTCGCTCGACCAGACCGACGACCTGCTCGCCCGGCTCGACGTCCGCGTCGCGAGCGTGCACTCCAAGCTCACGATGGACACCGGCCCCATGACCGCGCGGATGATCGGTGCGGTGCGGCACCGGTTCACCAACGTCCTCGGGCACTGCACCGGCCGGCTCGTGACCGGCAACCGGGGCACGCGCGCGCAGTCGTCCTTCGACGCCAGCGCGGTGTTCGAGGCGTGCGCCGAGAACGACGTCGCGGTCGAGATCAACTCGCGCCCCGAGCGGCGCGACCCGCCGTCCGAGCTGCTCGCCCTGGCCCGCGACGCCGGGTGCCTCTTCTCGATCGACTCCGACGCCCATGCCCCCGGACAGCTCGACTTCCTGGTCCTGGGCTGCGAGCGGGCCGAGGAGGCCGGCATCGACGCCGATCGCGTCGTGAACACGTGGGAGCGCGAGCGCCTCCTGGAGTGGGCGCGCCCGAACGAGTAACTTCGCGCCCATGGGCAGCGCTGACACTCCGGGCGCCGGCCCGCCCGAGGTGCCCCGCACGTCCGGTCCGAGGGCAGGGGCCGCGGTCGAGGTACGCCGCTCCAAGCGTCGGCGCCGCACCGTGTCGGCCTACCGCGAGGGCGAGCGCATCGTCGTGCTCATCCCGGCCTCGTTCAGCACGGCCGACGAGGCCGAGTGGGTGGCCACGATGGTGCGCCGCGTCGAGAAGGCCGAGGCGCGGGCCGCGCTGAGCGACGAGGACCTGCTCGCCCGTGCCCTGCGCCTCAGCGACTCCTACCTCGGTGGGCTCGCGACGCCCGAGTCGGTGCGGTGGGTGGGCAACCAGCACACGCGCTGGGGCTCGTGCACGCCCAGCGACCGCTCGATCCGGCTGTCCGAGCGGCTGCAGGCCATGCCGAGCTGGGTGATCGACTACGTGATCGTGCACGAGCTGGCCCACCTCCTCGAGGCCGGGCACGACGCGAGCTTCTGGGCGTGGGTCGATCGCTATCCCAAGGCCCGCAAGGCGCAGGGCTACCTCCTGGGCTGGTCGGAGGGTGCGCGGATCACTCCGCCCCAGGAGTTCCAGGACTGACCCGAGCTCCGGCACCGAACCGGGCGCGGGCCAGCCGCACGAGCTCGACCAGGTCGGGCTCGGGTTCGGGCAGGTCGTCGGCCGACCACCAGCGGAGGTCGAGGGACTCCTCGCTCACCGCTGGGACGGCGTCCGGCGCCACCACGGCGAGGAAGCGGACGTCGAGGTGGTGCACGACCAGCCCGTCGGCGTCCGAGCCCGGTGTGCTCGGGTCGCGACAGAACGGCACCGCGTGCTCGCTGAGCTGCACCGGGGCCGGGGTCGAGGTGCAGGTGGGGCAGTCCGGACTCCTCGCGCGCCTCGCGGGCGGCGGCGTCCACGAGCCTCAGGTCGCCCGGCTCGCAGTGCCCACCGAGCTGGAACCACCGCTCGGCCTTGGCGTGCAGGGTGAGCAGCACCCGTCGCCGGTCCGAGCTCAGCACCAGGGTGCTGGCGGTCAGGTGGTCGGGGCGGCACGAGCGCAGCATCGCGTCGGGCCGGGCCGCCAGGTGCGCGACGTAGCGCTCCCGCAGCCGTTCCTGCTCGGCGTCCGGCGCGACCCAGGCAGCCCAACGTGGCGAGGGCGTCGGAGTGCAGAGCGCTCACTCGTCGGGCTGGTCGCCGTCGAGGAGCGCGCGCAGCTCGGCGTCGAAGTCGGCCTCGTCGAGGTCGGCCGGGGCGGCGGCGTCCTCGCGGAAACCGAGCGGGTCGTCGAGGTCGGCCGAGGTGGGCAACAGGTCGGGGTGGGTCCAGACGCCGTCGCGGGCCTCGGGGCCCTGACGGGTGCGCAGCGAGGCCCACAGCGTGGAGGCGTCGCGCAGCCGGCGCGGGCGCAGCTCGAGCCCGACGAGGGCCGAGAAGGTCTGCTCCGCCGGGCCACCTTCGGCGCGACGCCGTCGGAGCAGCTCCTGCAGCTTGGTCGCCGCGGGCATCCGCTCGGCCGTGGCCTGGCCGACCACCTCGTCGACCCAGCCTTCCACGAGGGCCAGCGCGATCTCGAGGCGCTCGAGGGCGGCGGCCTGGGCGGGGGAGCGGGGCAGGTCGAAGAGGCCGCCCTCGATGAGCTGCTTCATGGAGTCGGGGTTGGCCGGGTCGACGCCGCGCAGCTGCTCCTCGAGGCGCTGCTGGAGCGCCTCGGCGTTGATCTCCACGCCGCGGGCGTAGGCGGTGACCGCACCGATGAGGTGCTCGCGCAGCCAGGGTGCGTGGGCGAAGAGGCGCTGGTGCGCGGCCTCGCGCAGCGCGAGGTAGAGCCGGACGTCGTCCTCGGTGACGTCGAGGCCGTCGGCGAAGGCAGACACGTTGGCGGGCACGAGGGCGACCTTCCCGGGGGCGCTCAAGGGGATGCCGATGTCGGCGGCGCCGAGCACCTCGCCGGCCAGGACCCCGAGGCCGGAGCCGACCTGGGTGGCGAGCATGGCGCCCACGGCCTTGCCGACGATGCCGAGGATGGGTCCGGCGACGGCTTGCGCCTCGGCGGGGAGGGCATCGCTGATGCCCTTGACCGACTGCTCGGCGACGGGCTCGACCAGCACCTTCCAGACGTCGAGGGTGTGGGTGATCCACTCCGCGCGGCTCCAGGCGGCGCTGGAGGTGACGCCGGAGGGGAAGTCGGTGACCTCGTCGAGCCAGTGGTCGGCCAGGCGCACGGCGTCGGCCACGGCGTCGTTCGCGCGCGCGGTGGGGGCGGGATCGGGCTTCTCGGCGACCGACGTGCGGGCCAGGTCGGTGGCGACCTCCCAGTTCAGGGCGCCGTCGTAGGGCTGCATGAGCGACTGGAGCTGACCGAAGAGGGCGCCGAGGTCGGGCATCCCGCCCGTGCCCGAGGCGCCGCCGGGCCCACCCGCACCGAACATCCCGGAGAGGGCGCTGAGGTCGAAGCCGCCCGGGCCCCCCAGGCCGCCCATCGACCCGCCGGCGAAGAACTGCTCGAAGGGCGTGCCCTTGAACGGGTTCGCGTCGTCCCCGGAGGTGTCGTCGGGGCCGTTCTGGGAGTCGTCGCTCATGGGTCCAACCTACGCCGCTCGGCCAACGGCTCCGGCAACGCGTCGACGCGCCGGTAGGGTCGCGCACGTGACCAGCGACACCCCCTCCCCGACGTCCTCCCCGACGTCCTCCCCGACGTCCTCCCCGACGTCCTCGCCGACGTCCTCCCCGACGTCGTCCCCGGTGGCGGTGCGGCTCGTGGCCATCCGCGAGAGCGCGCTCGACGTGAGTGAGGTGCTCGACAGCCTCGACGAGGCGGCCGACGGCGGGGTGAACCTGTTCATCGGTCGGGTCCGCGACCACGACGGCGGTCGCAGCGTCGACGGTCTCGACTACTCGGCGCACCCCAGCGCCCTCGAGCGGCTGCGCGAGGTGTGCGCGCTCGTCGCCGAGCGCCACGACGTGCACGGTGTCTCGGCGGTGCACCGCACGGGCCACCTCGACATCGGCGACATCGCCGTCATCATCGGCACCGCCTCGGCCCACCGCGGCGTCTCGTTCGCGGCGTCGCGCGACCTCATCGACACCCTCAAGGACCAGGTGCCGATCTGGAAGCACCAGGCGTTCAGCGACGGCTCCGACGAATGGGTCGGGACTCCGTAGGGCTCAGGATCGGCGAGCCGCCCCAGAACCCGTTCCGCGCGCTCCTACGCTGAGTGCGTGATCCTCCTCTGGCTGCTGCCCCCGGTCGTGGTGACCCTCGTCGCCATGCTCTGGGTGACCTGGTTGGGCCGAGAGGGCCGCGGGTCGGTCGATCGTGACGAGGCCGTACGACGCCTCGGGGTCGCGCTCGAGGGCGGGGCGAGCAGCCGTCGTCCCTGGGCGAGGACCCGCCCGGCACCCGGCTACGCGGTGGCGCCGCGCCCACCCGACCGCAGCAGCGGGGTCGCCGTGCGCCGGCCGCGACCGGGCGAGGCCACCCCGATCGACCAGCCCGATCGACCAGGTGCCCGCAGAGAAGGCTGAGAGCGGCTCACTTTGTCTCGAATGAGAGGCTGGGGGCATGAACCAGCGTCTCGTCGCCGCGGTGGTCGCCGTGCCTGCGGTGCTCGCGCTGCTGATCTTCGCCCTCGTCGCGGGACTCCCGTTCGCGACCTTCGCGCCCGGCGGCACCATCGACGTCCTCGGCGCCGACGGCAACGACGCCGAGGTGGTGCAGGTCGACGGGCACCCGGTCTACCGCGACGACGGCCAGCTGCGGATGACCACGGTGCGGGTCAGCCCCGCCGGCAACCCGCCCGAGACGGCCTACCTCTCGCTCGGCGAGCTGATGAGCACGTGGTTCAGCGGCGACGACGCGGTCTATCCCTACGACTCGGTGCACCAGAACGGTGAGACCGCCGAGAGCAGCCGGCAGGAGGGTGCGGTGCAGATGGCGACCTCGCAGGACGACGCCGTCTACGTCGCGATGACCGAGGCCGGCATCGACGTCCCGCAGGCCCTCCAGGTCGCCGCCGTCACCCCCGACGCGCCTGCCGACGGCGTGCTCAAGGTCGGCGACCACCTGCTGAGCGTCGACGGCGCCGACGTCGCCGACGACGTCGCGCTGCGCAGGGCGATCCAGCAGGGCGCACCCGGCGAGCCGCTCGACCTGGGCATCGAGCGAGCCGGAAGCGCCCGCACCGTCGAGGTCGTGCCCACCGAGGAGACGGTCGACGGCGAGGACCGGCTGCTCATCGGGATCACGCCCGGCTACGACTACGTCTTCCCCTTCGAGGTGAAGATCAACATCTCCGACAACATCGGCGGGCCCAGCGCCGGGCTGGTCTTCTCGCTGGCCGTCTACGACACGCTCACCCCCGGCTCCCTCACCGGCGGCGCGCGGGTCGCGGGCACCGGCGAGATCGCCCCCGACGGCAGCGTCGGGCCGATCGGCGGCATCCAGCAGAAGATCGCCGGTGCGCGGGCCGAGGGCACCGAGCTCTTCCTGGTTCCGGTCGACAACTGCGCGGACGCCCTGCAGGCCGACAACGGCGACATGGTGCTGGTGCGCGCGAGCACGATGCACGAGGTGCGGGTGGCCCTCGAGGCGTACGCCGAGGACCCGAACGCCGAGCTGCCCTCCTGCGAGGACGCACCATGAGCGAGCCCCAGTCCGAACCCCGGCTCGAGTCCGAGACCCTGACCGGCGACCCCCGCTGGGGCGACCTCGACGCCGACCCGGCCCTGGCCTCGGCGATCCTCGAGATCGAGGAGCACCTGGCCGGCTCCGGCTGGGACCAGCCCGGGCGCCTCTACGCGCTCGTCGACACCGCGGCCCTGGTGAGGCAGGAGCCACAGCTGGCCGCCAGCATGGGTCTGGACGCCGCGGCCGAGCAGGGCTCGCTGACGGCTGTCGAGCAGGACCAGCTCGACCCGGCGAAGCCCCTCGAGGCAGTGCTCGAGTCGATCGAGTGGCCGCCCGGCGTCACCGGCTGCGCGGCGATGGTCGAGCGGCTGGTGCTGCCGCCCGGCGCGGACGCCGGACTGCCCGACGACCCGGTCGAGGCCCGGGCCTTCGCTCGCGACCACCCCGACCGCCAGGAGGTGCGCATCGTCGCGGGTGCCACCCGCAGCGGATCGACGTACTGCGCCCTGCGTCTGCGTTCGCACGACGACGACGCCTCCGTGGTCGGCGGCATCGACCTGGTGCCGGGGCTGCTCGCGCTGCTCCAGGACACGCTCACCGCCGACGACGACGACCAGAGCGACCTGCTCGCCCCCTGATGACCATCCGCACGACCACCTGCACGACGACGATGAACCGGCTCACGACGAGCCGGCCGAGGAGAACCCGTGAGTGAGCTGTTCGACGACGACCCGAGGGCGACGCCGCCTCCGCGCCAGAGCGCCCCGCGGCGCTCCCGCGCCCTGCTGATCACGGCCGTCGTGGTGATCGTGGCCATCTTCGGCCTGACCGGCTTCTCCTCGATCTACACCGACCGCCTCTGGTACAAGTCCGCCGGCTACGGCAACGTGTTCAGCACGCTGCTCTGGACCAAGATCGGGCTGTTCCTGGTCTTCGGGGCGGTGCTCGGCGGCATCGTGGCGCTCAACATCTACCTCGCCTACCGGTTCCGGCCGCTGTTCCGGCCGAACTCGCGCGAGCAGACCAACCTCGACCGCTACCGCGACGTCGTCACCCCGATCCGGGTGTGGGTCGTGCTCGCCGTCGCACTCCTGGTGGGGGCGTTCGCCGGGGCCTCGGGCCAGGGCAACTGGCGCACCTACCTGATGTGGCGCAACGGGCAGTCGTTCGGCACCAACGACCCCTACTTCAACCGCGACATCGGTTTCTACGTCTTCGACCTGCCGTGGGTGCACTTCGTCGTCGACTTCTCGATGGCGGTCTTCGTGATCGCGATCATCGGCGCGCTCGCCACCCACTACCTGTACGGCGGGCTGCGGCTCCAGGCCGGGTCCGACCGGCTCTCGCCGGCCGCGCAGGCCCAGCTGTCGGTACTGCTGGGGCTCTTCGTGCTCGCCAAGGGCGTCGACTACTACCTCGACCGCTTCGACCTGGTCAACCAGAACAACTCGCTGTTCACCGGCATGAACTACACCGCCGAGAACGCCGTGCTGCCGGCCAAGAACATCCTCATCGGGGTCGCGGTGATCTGCTCGATCCTGTTCTTCCTCAACGTCTGGCGTCGCACCTGGCAGCTGCCCACGATGGGACTCGGCCTGCTCGTGCTGTCGGCGATCCTGCTCGGCATGATCTGGCCCGCGATCGTGCAGCAGTTCCAGGTCAAGCCGTCCGAGGCCGACAAGGAGGAGCCCTACATCGCCAAGAACATCGAGGCGACGCAGGCTGCCTACGACCTCACCGACGTCGAGACGACGCCGTACTCACCCAACACCTCGCTCGACGCGAGCGCCGCCTCGCTGGCGCCGCTGTTGAGCTCGGTGCCGTTGGTCGACCCCAAGCAGGTCTCACCGGCGTTCGAGAACATCCAGCAGGAGCGTGGCTACTACTCGGTGGCCGACGTGCTCGACGTCGACCGCTACGAGCTCAACGGCTCCGACCGGGCGATGGTGCTCGGGGTTCGCGAGCTCGACCAGGACGGGCTCAGCCCGGATGCTCGCAACTGGTCGAACCTGCACACCGTCTTCACCCACGGCAACGGCATCATCGCCGCCTACGCCAACCAGCGGGACGGCCAGAACGCGGTCACGTCCGACACGAGCGTCGAGTCGGCGTCGTCCTCGGGCGGCCTGGAGTGGGCGCAGGGCATCAACTCCTCCGAGGTCGATCTCTCCACCGAGCTGGGGACCTTCGAGAACCGCATCTACTACGGCGAGAAGAGCCCGGACTACTCGGTGGTGGGCAAGTCGTCCGACAGCGCCGAGGACGTCGAGCTCAACCTCCCGGTGCCCGGTTCCGACCTCGGCGCCACCACCACCTTCGACGGTCCCGGCGACGCCACGGTGGGCAGCACGTTCAACCAGCTGATGTTCGCCATCAAGTTCGGCGAGCCGAACTTCCTGCTGTCGGGCCGCGTCAACGGGGACTCCAAGGTGCTCTACGACCGCGACCCCACGACCCGTGTGGAGAAGGTCGCCCCGTGGCTCACGGCCGACAGCGACGTCTATCCGGCGGTCGTCGACGGGCGGATCGTGTGGATCGTCGACGCCTACACCACGACCGACCGCTACCCGCTCTCGCAGCGCGAGTCGTTCGAGGACATGATCACCGACGCCCTCCAGGTGCAGACGGGCCTCCAGACCCTGCCGACCGACGAGATCAACTACATGCGCAACGCGGTCAAGGCGACCGTCGACGCCTACACCGGCGAGGTCATCCTCTACGCGTGGGACGACGAGGACCCGCTGCTGAAGGCCTGGATGGGAGCCTTCCCCGGCACTGTCGAGCCCAAGTCGGCGATGTCGGAGGACCTGATGTCGCACGTGCGTTATCCCGAGGACCTCTTCAAGGTGCAGCGCTACCAGTTCGCTCGCTACCACGTGAGTGACGCGAGCGACTGGTACGAGTTCAACGACCGCTGGGCGGTCCCGGAGGACCCGCAGGCCACGGGGGTCTTCCAGGCGCCGTACCGCCTCTTCGTCGGGGGAGCGGACGCGTCCGACTTCTCGCTGACCTCGGTCTACGTGCCCTACCGACGCAACAACCTCGCCTCCTTCGTGGCGGTCAACTCCGACGCGGGCAGCGGTGAGTACGGAAAGATCAGCGTGCTGAGGCTCAACGACGCCGAGGCCTCGGACGGCGACCAGACGTCCGGTCCCGGGCAGGTCGCCAACGACTTCATCTCCGACCAGCGCATCAACGAGGCGTTGCTTCCGCTGAAGAACTCCGGCGCCAAGGTCACCTACGGCAACATGCTCACGTTCCCGATCAACGACGGTCTGATGTACGTGCAGCCGGTCTACGTCTCGCGACAGGTCACCGACGCCAGCTATCCCGAGCTCCGGTTCGTGCAGGTGAAGTTCGGGGACGGGATCGGCTACGGGACGACGTTCCAGGGCGCGATCCAGGACCTCTTCGGCTCGAGCACGACCACGCCGCCGGACGGAGGAACGCCCGACCCGGGCACGCCCGACCCGGGCGCGCCGGACAACAACACGCCGGACCCGGGCACCGGCACGCTGCAGCAGCAGCTCGACCGGGCGCTCACCCAGGCACTGGCGGCATTCGACAGGGCTGACGCGGCGTTGTCGAGCGGCAACCTCGGCACCTACCAGAAGCAGGTCGCCAAGGCGCAGGACCTGTTGGGCACTGTCGTCGACCTGCGTGACCGGATCGACCAGCGGTCGGAGGAAGCAACGGCAACCTCCAGCGAGGGCTGAGCGGAGGTCGAGCCGCCCGGAGGTCGAGCAGGTCGAGCCGCCTGGAGGTTGAGCAGGTCGAGCCGTCCCGGAGGTTGAGCAGGTCGAGCCCCTGGGCGAGACCGTCGACGAAACCTCCTACGGCGCCCATCCGAGCCACCGTGACCCACCTCTCCACGATGGGATTTGGTCGCTCCACCCCGAGCCGGTAACGTTCGGTTCACCGACGCGGGGTGGAGCAGCTCGGTAGCTCGCTGGGCTCATAACCCAGAGGTCGCAGGTTCAAATCCTGCCCCCGCTACCACGAACAGGGCTCGACCTGCAGAGATGCAGGTCGGGCCCTGTTGGTTTGTTGGGCGGTGTCCGTCACGTCGCTATGTGCGACGGTGGTGTGTCCCCGGGACTTCTGAGCGAGGCGGCGTCCTACACGGATGACCCTGCCGGGACGGCCGGGTCCGAGGGAGACGACGTACACCTGGTCCGACGGGTCCTCGACCCATGACCTGATGACGCTGCGCCGCTCCGGCGAACCGCGTACGTGGAAGGGGGGTGCTGTCCGCGGACAGCACCCCCCTTCCTCGACTACCGACGTCTCGGTGTTCTCAGTTGCGGCCGGACTCGCGGTCGCCTTCGATGACGACTACCCCGTAGTCCTCGTCGAGCCGGACGTCGACGGTGGTCCCGTCGGTCTTGGTCACCTCGACCTCGTAGGTGGCGCCGTTCTCACCGTCGGTCTCGACGCTGTTGGCCGTGCCGCCACCGGTGGCCTTCAGGGCCGCCTGGGTCGCGGCATCGGACTGCTCCTGGGTGTACTGGTGGCTTGCCTCCCCGTCGTCCCCGCCGCCGGCGACGGCAACGCCGCCGGCTGTCGCTGCGAGGACGACGCCGATTCCGGCGGCGGCGATCAGTGTTCGCTTGCGCATCGAACTCTCCTTCTGCTTGTTGATGGCAGCTGAGTGCTTCCAGTCATCAGCCTGCCCGAACGGTGCTGAAGGCAGCCTGAATCCAGGGAGGAGCGGGCACGCGAGTCGACGACTCAGTCGGTCTTCAGCGCACCTTCAGCCCCTGGCTGCGATGGTAGAAGGGTGCGCGTTCTAGTGGTCGAGGATGACAAACAGCTCGCGAGTGCGTTGCGTCGTGGGCTGGAGGCCGAGGGGTACGCCGTCGACGTCGCCCTGTCGGGCACCGACGGTGAGTGGTTCGCCAACGAGAACACCTACGACGCGATGGTGGTGGACGTGATGCTGCCCGGTCTCGCCGGAGACGCACTCTGTGCCGGGCGTCGCGACCGAGGCGACTGGACGCCCATCCTGATGCTGACGGCCAGGAGTGGCCCGGAGCAGGAGGCGCGAGCGCTGGATGCGGGTGCGGACGACTTCTTGTCGAAGCCGTTCTCGTTCATGGTGTTGACCGCGCGGTTGCGGGCCCTGCTGCGCCGGGGTGGGGGAGAGCGCCCCACCGTGCTCGAGGTCGGCGACTTGAGACTGGACCCGGCAGTCCATCGGTTGTGGCGCGGCGAGACGCCGATCGCCCTCACGCCGCGGCAGTTCTCGTTGCTCGAGTTCTTGATGCGACACCCCGACCAGGTGCAGTCGAAGTCGACCATCCTCGGACACGTGTGGGACTTCGCCTACGACGGGCACCCGAACATCGTCGAGGTCTACGTGCGGCAGCTGCGTCAGCGGATGGACGAACCGTTCGGCAGGGCGTCCCTGCAGACGGTGCGGCTGGTCGGTTATCGGGTGGTCGACGACCGGCAGGGGGAGAGGTGACGGCCGGCCTGAGCTTGCGGGCGCGGGCGACCGCGCTCGGCGTACTCCTGTTCGCGCTGCTCCTCACCGTCGGATCGGTCATGTTGGTCTCGACGTTGGAGAGCAAGCTGACGCAGGCCTCGGACCAGGTGTCACGGTCACGGGTCGCGGAGCTGTTGGCGGGGGCTCGCAGCGGCGACCTACCGCAGACCCTGCTCAACGTCGACGACAACGGCGTGGCTCAGGTGGTGGCGGCCGACCGGACCGTGCTGGCAGCGTCACCGAACATCGCCGGCGACCCGCCCGTCGCTGCCCTTCACCCTGGCCCGCGCGCCGTGACGAGCACGTTCCGGGCTCCCGACGACAACCAGATCGAGACCTACCGGTTCTGGTATGCGTCCGGTCCCAGCCCCAGCGGGCCGGTGACGGCCTACGTCGGCAACGGCCTCGAGGCGGTCTCGGAGGCGTCGGCGACGCTGCGTCGCGAGCTCTGGGTCGGCCTGCCTGTTGTGCTGGCCCTGCTGGGGGTGGGCATCTGGCTGCTCCTGGGGCGGGTCATCGGTCGGCTGGACCGTATTCGGGTCGAGGTCGATCGAATCTCGGAGGAGAACCTCGACTCGCGGGTTGCCGGTGATGGTGTCGATGACGAGGTCGGCCGGCTTGCCGCGACGATGAACGCCATGCTCGAGCGACTCGACGTCGCTGCACGACGACAGCGGGACTTCGTTGCTGACGTCTCGCACGACCTGCAGAGTCCGCTTGCGGCGCAACGCGTCGCCCTCGACGTGGCGCTGGCGAGACCCGAGGCCATCGACGTCGTCAGGCTCCGCGCTGAGGTGCTCGGTGCCACGACTGACATGGAACGCCTGGTCGACGAGCTGCTGGTGGTGGCATCGATCGACGCTGAGAGGTCCTCGGTGCCTGCGCTGATCGACCTCGACAGCGTGGTGCTCGAGGAGGCGTCTCGCGCGCGGACGAGCGGACGGGTCGCGGTCGACACCTCGGCCGTCTCCGCGGCGCCGGCGTTCGCGAACTCCGACGACGTCCGCCGGGTGGTGCGAAACCTCCTCGACAATGCCGTCGCGCACGCACACACGCAGGTGGTGCTGTCGGTCGCCGCCGTCGATCACGGTGACGCCGACCGGGTCGGTGGCGCGCGCCCGTGGGCGCAGCTCCTGGTCGCCGACGACGGAGAGGGCGTGCCGGCTGAGCACCAGGACCGGATCTTCGACCGCTTCTACCGCGCGGAGTCAGCTCGGTCGCCCGGCAGTGGGAACGGGCTGGGCCTGGCCATCGCTCGCGGACTGGCCGAGCGCAACGGCGGCCGTGTCGATCTCGTTGCAGCGGGCGCCGGTGCCACCATGCGCCTGCTGCTCCCCTCGGCGAACTCGCTCGATTGACCGCCGGGTTCAGGCACCTCAGAGCTTTCGGACCAGGCCGTGGCCCCAGGGACTTCAAGGAGCGGTTATCGATCGGTGTCGACCGGACCGCCTAGGCGAGTGGGCCTGGCGACGCCGTGCGTTCAGCCTGGCCCGGGTCGGCATGGACTACCTCGCACTCGACAAGGACGGCAACGTCTGGATCATGGGCGGCTACACCGAGATGACGAGGGCGGTCACCGGGTCGACCTCAGGACGCGACCACCGCCAGGTCCGCGGGGGGCGACGTCGTCGGCCCGTACCCGTTGCTCAGCCCCCAGATGACCGCGTGCACCCGAGTCTCGACCCTGATCTTGCGGTAGGCCGAACGGATGTGCGTCTTGACGGTGTTGATGCTCACGAACAGCTGGTCGCAGATGTCGTCGTTGGACAGGCCACAACACACCAGGTGAAGGACCTCCCGCTCGCGCGGCGAGAGCGCCTCGATCGGCGTACCAGCGCTGGACTGAGGGATCACGTGCATGGCTGACTCCTTCATCGTGGCCTACCGGGTCGCTGCGTGGTTGCCCGTCTGCGCGCGCACGCAAACCCGACGGCGGTGGTGGTCTAGACCGCTGCCGGACCGACCTGGACGAGACGCGCGTGGAGCCGTCAGAGGCCGAGCGCGGCGCGCAGTCGGTCGGGATCCATGGTGCCCGGGGTGGCGGGGCCGAAGCTGTCGATCAACCTGATGAGGTCAGGACGACGGGTCGGGTCCGCGGCCGCCTCACGAGGCGTCACCCCGGACAGTGCGGGAACTGACTCGTCCAGCCACTGGTCTTCGTGGGTGCGGGTCAGCTGCTCGAGCACGGCGGCGATCTCGGGGTCGTTCGGGTCCAGGGTGCCGGCCGGTGTGCCGGTGGGCGAGCGGCGCATCGCGTCGCTGAGGTCGCCGGCGGGTTGTCGCGTCTGGGCTCGGACCTGCAGGCTCGGCTGCAACGTGTGCACGGCGGCCAGGACGCGATCCATCCGAGGCTCGCTGTTCGTCTCGACCTCGAGCGCGTCACCCTCGATCATGAGCGTGGCTCGGACCCGTTCCATACCGTGCGTGGTCACGCGTTCGATCCAGCGCCGCGCATCCTCGTCGCGGTCATAGGTCGCATCGAGCGCGACCGCGAGGGCGTCCGGGTCCTCGCTCACGAGCGATGCGGAGCACAGGACGAGGGGCTCGCCCTCGGTGTTCTGCAGGACGGGTGGGGCGAACCGGGCAGAGAGGAACGCGACGAGCTCGGCGGCCTCCGGTTCGCTGTCGAGGAGCTCGAGCAGGCGATCGCGCTCGTGGAGGGCGACGGGCTCCAGACCACCGAAGCACTGGACCGTGTCCCCGGCGGGAACCAGGCGCGCGCAGACCAGCGTCCCTGTCTTGAGGACTCGGCTGGCGGTTCGTTCGCGGACCTCGACGTGCTCGCCGGTGCGCAGGTCGCGAGCGGTGAATCCGGCGCCGGGAGTGACCGTCAGGACTTCGTGGACCGAGCGCTCGGCGAGCAGCCACTGTTCTGCGAGGAGCCGTTCGTCGTCGGGCAGCAGGGCGCCGCGCTCGTCGAGGAAGGCTTCGAAGGCCCCGCCTTCGAAGAGCACCGAGTCGCACACCAGCGGGTCCCGGGTGGCGAGGTACGTCGCACCCGGTTCGTCCCAGTGCTCGGCTCGAACTCGCGCCACCTCGATCACGTCGTCCCGCCACGGTCCGTCGGCGAGATAGGTCCCGGCCTTCTGGTAGAGCCATGCCGCGCGGTCGGCCAGCGGCAGCGTCTCGTGACCGCGGTGGCACACCTTGTACTTGCGGCCCGATCCGCACCAGCACGGGTCGTTGCGGCCGAGGTCGCGGCGTTCGACGGGGCGAAAGTGCGTCAGGAGGACCACGAGATCGTCTTCAGCGGGTGCGCCGGCTCGGCGCAGCAGGGACAACCCGCGTTCGGCGTCCCCGCGGTCGCTGGCGATCCGAGCCAGCTCGAACAACGGCAGGGGCGACTCGCTGTCCATGCTCAGGGCGGCGTCGTAGGCGTCCTCGGCGGCGGCCACGTCGCCGAGGCGCTCGTGGGCCTTCCCGAGGAGCCATCGCAGTGCGGTCCGGGCTGCGCGGGGCACCTGGGGTTCGAGCGTCTCGACGAACAGACCGAGCGCCGCGGCCCCGGCGCGACCCGCGCCGATGGTCTCGACCAGGAGCGCCTCGGCGACCGCCGGATCCTCCAGGCGTCCGGTGAGGTCGCGGACGAGGCGGCGGTCAGCCCCCAACAGCAGGTCTTCAGCGGTGCCCGGATCGGGTTCGACGTCGGTGGAGGCACGCTCGAGGGCAATGGAGTCACCGGCATCCGGGGCATCTCGAACCTGCTCGATGAGGTTCGCCACGCGCTCGTAGAGTCGCGAGAGGACGAGCACCGCGAGCGCGCTGTCGTCGTCGAGCTGGTGGACGCCGGCGATGTAGTCGATGCGTCCATCCGTCCGCCACCTCGCGAAGTCGAATCCGGGAGGGGCGACCAGCTCGCCGTCGGTCACGAGTCCGGAGCGGTCGAGAATCTCGGCGAGCGGCTCGGTGGGGGAGCCGAACAGGACCGGGTCGTGGGCGCAGGCCAGCCAGACGACGTCACTGATCTGCTCCGGGCTGCCGTCCCCGAGCTGTGTCAGCGCATCGACGATCGGCTGGGGATCTGTTCCGCGCGTGGGCGAGGTCACCTTGGTGACCTCGAAACCCTCCGGGCGTACGGTGACCCCCGCGAGGTCGCCCTCGTCGAGCTCGAGCTCGCGCAAGGTCGTCGGGTCGAGTAGCCAGGCGGACTCCTCGAACGAGTCGGCGGGGATCCCACGCTCCGCCAGGACGTCGTCGTCGAACCCGGCCAGGACCTCCACGAGCCCGGTGCCCCCGATGAGACGGAGGTACGTCTCGTCGTCGGTCAGCAGCGACAGCGGCTCCAGGTCGGGAGAGACGGCGAGGAAGCCGAGCTCGATCTCTGCGCGGCTCACCCGGTGGGTGAACGTGCGCCCCTCCAGCAGCGCGGGGAGCCACGCGTGCCGTCCGTCGCCCAGCGGCATGACCAGCCCGACCTCGCTGCTCTCCAGCACCTCGACGACCGTGTCGAGAGGGTCGTCACCCAGGTCCAGGTTCAGGTCCAGGGCCTGGCCCTCCAAGGCAGCGAGGAGGTCGTCCTCGGTGAGTGGACCCCTGGCTGTCAGGACTCGGTGGATCGCGTCCACGATCTGGGGACTCGTCGCAGGCATGGTCACCGCCGGAGGATATCGAGCAGACGCCATCGGCGCGAAGGTCAGTGACCCAGCAGGCGGCGGGTGACGAGCTCGGCCGTCGAACGCACCGCCGCCACCAGGGGCTCGAGCCTCTCCCGTCCGGCATACGTCACCGCAACGCTGGCTACCGGGAAGTCGTTGTGGTCGAGGACCGGCGAGGCGACGCTGGCGAACCCCGGGCTGATCTCCCCGTTCTCGGTGGCGTGACCGCGCTGCCGGGTCTCGGCCAGCAGCGAGCGCAGAGCGCTGAGCGAGGTCGGTCCGTGTCCGTCGCGCTCCACGAAGGCCGTGCGGTTCGGGTAGAGGGCACGGACCTGGTTGCCGGGAAGGGCCGCGAGGATCGCGCGCCCGCTCGCGGTGAGGTGCGCCGGCAACCGCACCCCCACGTCGGTGACGAGGGGTGGGCGCCCGGCGGCGCGTTCCTCCACGACGTAGAGCACGTCGCGGCCGTGCAGCACCGCGAGGTGGGCGGAGTGGCCGGTCCGGTCGGCCAGCGCCGCCAGCGGTCGGCGGGCCAGGCGCTGCAGCGGCTCCTGGCGGGCGTAGCCGCTGCCGACCTCGAACGCGGCGACGCCCAGCCCGTAGCACCGATCCTCGACGAGGTGGACGACGAAACCCTCCTCGACCATCGCGTTGACGAGGTGGTAGGCCGTGCTCCGCGGCAGGCCGACCGCGCGCATGATCGCCTCGATCGCGACCGGGTGGGGCTGGGTCGCGAGGAACCGCAGCACCCTGAGGGTCCGCGTGGCGGCGGGGACCTGGCTCACGGCCGGAACCCTATCCCTCCCGCGCGAAGGGGATCACGACGCTCAGTCTCGGATCCGAGACGGGTTTGCTCCTTCGTTGCTGGTGGTGCCTCGGCGTCGGCCGTTGAATGAACACATGCAACCCACCAGGTCCACCGTCACGGTCGGAGTCGGTCCGCTGTCGTTCGACGACGTCATCGCGGTGACTCGCAAGGACGCCGGTGTGATGATCGCGGCCGACGCGCAGGAGGCGATCGCCCGGGCCCGCGACGTGGTCGATGACCTCGCCGCGGCGACCACCCCCACGTACGGCATCTCCACCGGCTTCGGGGCCCTGGCGACCCGTCACATCCCCGCCGAGATGCGCGCCCAGCTGCAGAGGTCGCTGGTCCGGTCGCACGCGGCAGGCTCCGGGCCCGAGGTCGAGCGCGAGGTCACCCGCGCGCTGATGCTGCTGCGGCTGTCGACGCTCGCCACCGGCCACACGGGCATCCGTCCCGGAACCGCCCAGCTGATGGCGGACCTGCTCACCCACGGCATCACGCCGGTCGTGCACGAGTACGGCTCGCTGGGCTGTTCGGGTGACCTCGCCCCGCTGTCGCACTGCGCGCTGGCGCTGATGGGGGAGGGCGACGTGCGGGACGCCGACGGGGTGCTGATGCCTGCCGCCGAGGCGCTCGCCGCGGCCGGTCTGTCGCCGGTCGAGCTGGGCCCCAAGGAGGGCCTGGCGCTGATCAACGGCACCGACGGCATGCTCGGCATGCTCGTGATGGCGATCGAGGACCTGCGGATGCTGCTGCGCACCGCCGACATCTCCGCAGCGATGTCGGTCGAGGGCCAGCTCGGCACCGACCGGGTGTTCGCCCCCGAGCTGCAGGCCATCCGACCCCACCCGGGCCAGGCCGCCTCGGCGGCCAACCTGGTGAGGGTCCTGGACGGGTCCGCCGTGATGGCGTCGCACCGCGGGCCGGACTGCAACCGTGTCCAGGACGCCTACTCGCTGCGCTGCTCGCCCCAGGTGCAGGGCGCCGCCCGCGACACCGTCGAGTACGCCGCCGTGGTCGCCGGTCGCGAGCTGTGCAGCGCCGTCGACAACCCGGTCGTCCTGGGAGACCGGGTCGAGTCGAACGGCAACTTCCACGGGGCACCGGTGGCCTACGTGCTCGACTTCCTCGCGATCGTGGCCGCCGACGTGGCGAGCATCAGCGAGCGGCGTACCGACCGGTTCCTCGACAAGGCCCGCAGCCACGGGCTGAACCCGTTCCTCGCTCACGACCCCGGCGTCGACTCGGGCCACATGATCGCTCAGTACACCCAGGCAGCGATCGTGTCCGAGCTCAAGCGCCTGGCCAACCCGGCGAGCGTCGACTCCATCCCCTCCAGCGCCATGCAGGAGGACCACGTGTCGATGGGGTGGTCGGCGGCCCGCAAGCTGCGGCGGTCGGTCGACGGCCTCACCCGGGTCGTCGCCATCGAGGTGCTCACCGCTGCGCGGGCCCTCGACATGCGGGCCCCGCTGACCCCCTCCCCGGCGACCGCTGCCGTCATCCGCCTCCTGCGCGGGGCCGGCGTCGAGGGCCCCGGGCCCGACCGCCACCTGTCACCCGAGATCGAGACCGCCTTCCAGCTCGTGCGCTCCGGCGCCGTGCTGGGCTGCGTCCAGGACACGATTGGAGACCTGCAGTGAACGACCGACTGCCCATCCACGCCGCCACCGGCACCGAGCTGACCGCGAAGTCGTGGCAGACCGAGGCCCCGCTGCGGATGCTGATGAACAACCTCGACCCCGAGAACGCCGAGCGGCCCGAGGACCTCGTGGTCTACGGCGGCACCGGCAGAGCAGCCCGCAGCTGGGAGGCCTACGACGCCCTGGTGCGGAGCCTGCGTGACCTCGAGGACGACGAGACCCTGCTGGTGCAGTCGGGCAAGCCGGTCGGCGTGATGCGCACCCACCCGTGGGCGCCGCGGGTGCTGATCGCCAACTCCAACCTGGTGGGCGACTGGGCCAACTGGGAGGAGTTCCGACGCCTCGAGGACCTCGGTCTGACGATGTACGGCCAGATGACGGCCGGCTCGTGGATCTACATCGGCACCCAGGGCATCCTGCAGGGCACGTTCGAGACCTTCGCCGCCGTCGCCGACAAGAAGTTCGGTGGCACCCTGGCCGGCACGATCACGCTCACCGCAGGCCTGGGTGGCATGGGCGGCGCCCAGCCGCTGGCCGTGACGATGAACGATGGCGTCGCGCTGTGCGTCGACGTCGACCAGGCGCGGATCACCCGACGCATCGAGCACCGCTACCTCGACGTGCAGGCCGACTCGCTCGAGGAGGCCGTGCGGATGGCGATCGAGGCGCGCGACGCCCGGCGTCCGCTCTCGATCGGTGTGCTCGGCAACGCCGCCGAGCTGTTCCCGAGGCTGCTCGAGATCGAGGCCCCGATCGACGTCGTCACCGACCAGACCTCGGCGCACGACCCGCTGTCGTACCTCCCGGTCGGCGTCACCTTCGACGACTGGCACGACGCCGCGAAGCGCGACCCCGACGGATTCACCAAGGACGCTCAGGCCTCGATGGCCACGCACGTGCGCGCCATGGTGGAGTTCCAGGACGCCGGCGCCGAGGTCTTCGACTACGGCAACTCGATCCGCGACGAGGCCCGCAAGGGCGGCTACGACCGGGCCTTCGCGTTCCCCGGCTTCGTGCCGGCCTACATCCGCCCGCTGTTCTGCGAGGGCAGAGGCCCGTTCCGCTGGGCCGCGCTCTCGGGCGACCCGGCCGACATCGCTGCTACCGACCGCGCGATCCTCGAGCTCTTCCCCGACAACGAGCGGCTGCACAGGTGGATCACCATGGCCGGCGAGCGGGTGGCCTTCCAGGGCCTGCCGGCTCGCATCTGCTGGCTCGGGTACGGCGAGCGCCACCTGGCGGGGTTGAGGTTCAACGAGATGGTCGCCTCCGGAGAGCTGAAGGCACCGATCGTGATCGGGCGCGACCACCTCGACTGCGGTTCGGTCGCCTCGCCCTACCGCGAGACCGAGGCGATGCTCGACGGCTCCGACGCGATCGCCGACTGGGCGATCCTCAACGCCCTGGTCAACACCGCCTCCGGCGCCACCTGGGTCTCCTTCCACCACGGCGGCGGCGTCGGCATGGGCCGCTCCTTGCACGCCGGTCAGGTGTGCGTGGCCGACGGCACCGCCCTGGCCGCGGAGAAGATCGAGCGGGTGCTCACCAACGACCCCGGCATGGGCGTCATCCGCCACGTCGACGCCGGCTACGACCGCGCCGTCGAGGTCGCTGGAGAACGTCACGTCCGGATCCCGATGCGGGAGAGCTGAGCCACCCGTGGTCGCGAGCTTCGAGCAGATGTGGGCCGACCTCCACCCGGTCGGGCGCCTGGCCTCGACGGGAGGCTACGTCCGCCAGCCCTTCACCGACGCCGAGCGCGAGTGCGCGGCCTGGTTCCGCGCCGAGGCCTCGGCCCGCGGCCTGCGCCTCGAGCAGGACGGCTACGGGAACGTCGTGGCCTGGTGGGGCACGGGTCACGAGGCCGTGCTCACGGGCTCGCACCTCGACTCCGTGCTCGAGGGCGGAGCCTTCGACGGTCCGCTCGGCATCGTGTCGGCCTTCGCCGCGATCGACCTGCTGCGCGCCCGTGGGTTCACGCCGTCTCGACGCCTCGGGATCGCCGCGTTCGTGGAGGAGGAGGGGTCGCGCTTCGGCCTGGCGTGCCTGGGCTCGCGCCTGGCGGTGGGCGCCCTGACGCTCGCCCGCGCCGAGTCGTTGACGGACAGGGCAGGCGTGTCCCTCGGTGACGCCTGGGCCGACGGCGGCCTCGACCCCACGACCGGCTCGACGCTGCTCGACGGGGTCGGTTGCTTCGTGGAGCTGCACGTGGAGCAGGGCCGCCACCTCGTCGACCGCGGCGAGCCGGTCGCCGTGGCCAGCCGGATCTGGCCCCACGGCCGCTACCGCTTCGACTTCGAGGGCGAGGCCAACCACGCGGGCGCCACCCGCATGGAGGACCGGCACGACCCCATGCTCACCTACGCGGTGACCGCGTTGGCGGCCGCCAAGCGCGCACGGCTGGCGCAGGAGCGAGCCACCTTCGGTCGGCTGGCGGTGGAGCCGAACGGCACCAACGCGATCGCCTCCCGGGTGACGGCGTGGCTCGACGCCCGCGGCGCCACCGACGACTCCCTGGCCGCCCTCGTCGAGTCGATCGTCGTCCACGCGCAGGAGCGAGCGCGCGCCGACGGGACCACGGTGACGATGACGCCGGAGTCGGTCTCGCGGGCCGTGTCCTTCCCGGCAGACCTCGCCGCGCGCCTGGCGGCTCCGCACGGCTGGCCGGTCATCGCCACCCAGGCCGGGCACGACGCGGGAGTGCTCGCCGCTGCCGGCATCCCGAGCGCCATGCTCTTCGTGCGCAACCCGACCGGCGTCTCGCACTCCCCGGCCGAGCACGCCGACATGGACGACTGCCTCGCCGGCGTGGTGGCCCTCGCGGACACGCTCGAGGAGCTGTCGCGATGAGCCCTGGTGATGTCGGCGCCGCCTACCACCTGGAGCGCGCCCTGCTGCCCGACGGGGAGGCAGACGACGTCCTGGTGACCATCGCCGGCGGTCGCTTCGCGTCGGTCGAGCCGTCCGTGGCTGCTCCTGCCGAGCCCGCTGCTCGGCTGGAGGGCCTCACGGTGCCCGGGCTCGCGAACGGTCACAGTCACGCCTTCCACCGGGCCCTGCGCGGTCGCACGCAGCGCGGGCGCGGCACGTTCTGGACCTGGCGCGAGCAGATGTACGCGCTCGCCGGACGACTCGACCCGGACACGTACTTCGCGCTGGCGCTGGCGACCTACCGCGAGATGGTCGCCTCGGGCATCACCAGCGTCGGTGAGTTCCACTACCTGCACCACGGGCCGGACGGGCGGCCCTACGACGACCCCAACGCCATGGGACGAGCCCTCGTCGAGGCCGCCCGCCAGGCCGGCCTGCGGATCACCCTGCTCGACGCCTGCTACCTGAGCGCCGGGATCGGTCGCGAGCCCGAAGGCGTCCAGCGACGCTTCTCCGACGGCGACTCGACGCGGTGGGCCGAGCGGGTCTCGCTGCTGGACGACGACCCGACCACGAGGGTCGGACAGGCCTTCCACTCACTCCGGGCGGTCCCACGCGACCAGCTGTCGGCCGATCCCGACCGGCCCCTGCACGTGCACCTGTCCGAGCAGCGCGCCGAGAACGAGGAGTGCCTGTCAGCCTATGGCCGCACCCCCACCGAGCTGCTCGCGGACGCCGGGCGGCTGGGCCCGGCGACGACGGTCGTGCACGCCACCCACCTCACCGACACCGACATCGAGCTGCTCGGGACAAGCCGGACCTACGTCGACTTCTGCCCCACCACCGAGCGCGACCTCGGCGACGGCATCGGTCCGAGTCGCCGTCTCCACGACGCCGGCGCGCGGCTGACGCTCGGGAGCGACAGCCACGCGGTGATCGACCTGTTCGAGGAGATGAGGGCGCTCGAGATGCACGAACGACTGGCCACCGAGCAGCGCGGCCACTGGTCGGCCGACGAGCTGCTCCTCGCGGGCACGTCGAGCGGGCACCGGAGCCTGGGCTGGGACGACGCCGGACGCATCGCCGTCGGTCAGCGGGCCGACCTGGTCACCCTCGACACCAGGAGCCCGCGAACCGCGGGCACGGGGGCCGACAGCCAGACCGCCGTCTTCGCCGCCGTCGCCGAGGACGTCGTCCACGTGGTGGTCGACGGTCGGGTGGTGGCGCGCACCGGCGACCGCGCCGAGATCGGTCGCGAGCTGGACGCAGCGATCGCAGCGGTGTGGGCATGACCAGCACGCTCCTGACCGACATCGGCGAGCTCGTCGTCGAGGCAGGGCGCCGGCACCTGTCCGGCGCGGCGCTGGTGGTCGACGACGGCCTCGTCGGGTGGGTCGGCCCCGCGAGCGCGGCCCCCGCAGCCGATGAGGCGCTCGCCGTGGGCGGTCGGGCCGTGATCCCCGGCTTCGTCGACAGCCACTCGCACCTGGTCTTCGCCGGAGACCGCGGCGCCGAGTTCGAGGCACGCATGACCGGCACGGCCTACGCCGCCGGGGGCATCCGCTCGACCGTCGTGGCCACCCGCGCAGCGAGTGACGACGAGCTGACCGCCAACGTCGCCCGGCTGGTCGAGGAGATGCGGGCGCAGGGCACGACCACGGTCGAGATCAAGAGCGGCTACGGCCTGACCGTGGC
The DNA here is from genome assembly GCA_963742775.1 of uncultured Actinomycetota bacterium. Taxonomy (GTDB): domain Bacteria; phylum Actinomycetota; class Actinomycetes; order Propionibacteriales; family Nocardioidaceae; genus Nocardioides. The sequence goes on from CAVUNE010000005.1 coordinate 168,005, forward strand.
CGACGAGGCCCGCAGCCTGCGGATCGCCCGCGCGTTCACGAGCGAGACCACCTTCCTCGGCGCCCACGTCGTGCCGCCGGACGCCGACCCGGCGGCGTACGTCGAGCTCGTGACCGGGCCGATGCTCGCGGCGGCGGCGCCGTACGCCACCTGGATCGACGCCTTCTGCGAGCAGGGTGCCTTCGACGTCGACCAGGCCCGCGCGGTGCTCGAGGCAGGCCGAGCGGCCGGGCTGCCGGGTCGCCTGCACGCCAACCAGCTCACGCAGGGCCCCGGCGTCCGCCTCGCCTGCGAGCTCGGCCTCGTCGCGGTCGACCACTGCACCCACCTCGGAGATGCCGACGTCGACGCCCTGGCGCAGTCGGGCACGGTGGCGACCCTGCTCCCGGGAGTGGAGTTCTCGACACGTCAGCCGTGGCCGGACGCGCGTCGTCTGCTGGACGCCGGCGTCACGGTCGCCCTGGCCAGCGACTGCAACCCGGGGTCGTGCTACTCCAGCTCGCTGCCGTTCTGCCTCGCCCTCGCGGTGCGTGACATGGGGATGAGCCCGGCGGAGGCGCTGTGGGCTGCCACCGCCGGGGGAGCGCGGGCCCTGGGCCGCACCGACGTCGGGACCCTGGAGGTCGGTCGACGCGCCGACCTCGTCGTCCTGGACGCGCCCTCGTCGCTGCACCTGGCCTACCGCCCGGGCGTCCCGCTCGTCTGGCAGACCTGGGTGGACGGGCGGTGCGTCCACCGGCGAGCCGCCGGCGACGCACCGGGCTGAGCGGCGAGCGCAGGCCGCGGCTCGGACGCCTCGCCCGGAGCCCGCGCGCTCAGCCCCCGAGCGCCGCCGTGACGAGGTCGCGGGCGGCGTCCTGCACCTGGGCGAGGTGCTCGGGGCCCTGGAACGACTCGGCGTAGATCTTGTAGACGTCCTCGGTGCCCGAGGGACGCGCGGCGAACCAGGCCGACTCGGTGGTGACCTTGAGACCGCCGATGCGCGCGCCGTTGCCCGGTGCCTCGGTGAGCTTGGCGATGATCGTCTCGCCGGCGAGCTCGGTGGCGGTGACGTCTGCGGGGGAGAGCGCGGCCAGCTTGGCCTTCTGGGCACGGTCCGCCGGCGCGTCGATGCGGGCGTACGCCGGTGCCCCGTGCTGCGCGACGAGATCGGCGTAGTGCTCGCTCGGGCTGCGGCCGGTCGTGGCGAGGATCTCCGAGGCGAGCAGCGCCAGGATCAGCCCGTCCTTGTCGGTGGTCCAGGTGTCGCCGTCGCGGCGCAGGAACGACGCCCCGGCCGACTCCTCGCCGCCGAAGCCGAAGGACCCGTCGATCAGGCCGGGGACGAACCACTTGAACCCGACCGGGACCTCCACCATCGGGGTGCCCAGCGCGGCGGCGACCCGGTCGATCATCGACGACGAGACCAGGGTCTTGCCGATGCGGGCGTCGCTCGGCCAGCCGGGGCGCGCGCCGCCGAACAGGTAGCCGATCGCCACCGCGAGGAAGTGGTTGGGGTTCATCAGCCCGGCGTCGGGGGTGACGATGCCGTGCCGGTCGGCGTCGGCGTCGTTGCCCGTGGCGATGTCGTACTCGTCCTTGCGCCGGATGAGGGAGGCCATCGCGGAGGGCGAGGAGCAGTCCATCCGGATCTTCTCGTCCCAGTCGAGGGTCATGAAGCGCCACGTGGCGTCGACCAGCGGGTTGACCACCGTGAGGTCGAGGCGGTGCCGTTCGGCGATCTCCCCCCAGTAGGCGACGCTCGCGCCGCCGAGCGGGTCGGCTCCGATCCGCACGCCGGCTGCCCGGACCCGGTCGAGGTCGAGGACCTGCGGCAGGTCGTCGACGTAGGTCCCCATGAAGTCGTAGGCACCGGCCGCGCGCCGGGCCCTGTCGAACGGCACACGGCGTACGTCGCCGAGGCCGGCAGCGATCAGCTCGTTGGCCCGCTGCGCGATCACGCTGGTGGCGTCGGTGTCGGCGGGTCCGCCGTGCGGCGGGTTGTACTTGAAGCCGCCGTCCGCCGGAGGGTTGTGCGACGGGGTGACGACGATCCCGTCCGCGAGACCCGAGGCCTTGCCCCGGTTGGCGCGGATGATCGCGTGGGAGACCGCCGGCGTGGGGGTGTAGCCGTCGCGGTCGTCGACGAGCACGGTGACGTCGTTGGCGACCAGGACCTCGAGCGCCGTGGCCCACGCCGGCTCGGAGAGCCCGTGGGTGTCGCGACCGATGAACAGCGGACCGTCGTACCCCTGGTCGCGACGGTAGTCGCAGATCGCCTGCGTGGTGGCGAGGATGTGGGTCTCGTTGAACGACGTCTTGAGGCTGCTGCCGCGGTGGCCGCTGGTGCCGAACGCGACCTGCTGGTCGACGTCGTCGGGGTCGGGGACGCCGGTGTAGTACGCCGTGACGAGGTGCGCGACGTCGACGAGGTCCTCGGGGAGGGCCTGGGTGCCGGCACGCGAGCCCGTCATCGCAGCCACCCCCCACCGACGGTCGAGACCGAGGTGCCCGGCACCACCGCTCGACGACCCGCGCTGCTCCACATGACCGACCGCTCCGGCAAAGGCATGAGGAGAACGTACCGGGACGAGCCGGTGATCGACGCGCACCGACTCGCGTCGTGCTCCGAGTTCGAAGGCGCGCCTGGGATCTCGCCGCGGCGGTCTGCGCGGCCCTCGGGGGCCGTGGCTGGCCTACGGTGGAGGCGTGGAGGCAGCGTGGTACTTCGAGGAGTTCCGGGCAGGCCAGGTGTTCGAGAGCCAGGGTCGGACCATCACCGAGTCCGACATCGTCGGCTTCGCCGGGTGGAGCTGGGACACCAACCCGGTGCACACCGACGCGGTGAGTGCTGCCGAAGGACGGTTCGGGACCCCGATCGCGCACGGCGTGCTCGGTCTCGCGGTCGCCATGGGGTTGGCGTCGCGGCTCGGGGTCTTCGAGGCCTGCTCGGTCGCCCTGCTCGGGATCGACGACTGGCAGTTCCTGGCGCCGGTGCGAGCCGGGGACACCGTGCGGTGCCGGGTCACCATCGTCTCGGCGCGCCTGACGTCGTCCGGGGAGACCGGCGTCCTCGAGCGACGCTTCGAGCTGCTGAGCTCCGACGGCGCGGTGGTGCAGTGCGGCTCGATCGGGCTGCTGGTCGCGGTCAGGCCGGGCCTCGCGGACGACGGTCAGGTGGTGGGCAGGTTCGACCCGTCAGCCTGAGCCCCTCGCGCCGCCGTACGGCGATCCGTCACGCCCCCCCGCACGTCGTGCACCAGAGCAGGAGTTGAACGTCTTGTGATCAGCCTCTTCCAGGCCGTCGTCCTCGGCATCGTGGAGGGGCTCACCGAGTTCCTCCCCGTCTCGTCGACCGCGCACCTGCGCATCACCGAGGCGATCCTCGGTCTGCCCGTCGACGACACCCAGGTCGTCGCCTTCACCGCGGTGATCCAGACCGGGGCCATCATCGCCGTCCTGGTCTACTTCGCCTCCGACATCCTGCGCATCGCCCGCGCCTGGCTGCGCGGGGTGACGCACCAGGAAGAACGCGACGAGCGCGACTACCGCTTCGGCTGGTGGATCATCATCGCGACGATCCCGGTCGTCATCGTCGGCGTGCTCGCCAAGCCACTGCTCGACGGACCGTTGGCCTCGCTGTGGGTGGTCGCGGGCTCGTTGGTCGCCGGCAGCGGGTTGCTCTACCTCGCCGACCATCGCGGCAGCCGGCAACGGCCCGAGGAGTCGATCACCCTGCGCGACTCCGTCATCGTCGGGTCGAGCCAGATCCTGGCGCTGCTGTTCCCGGGGTTCTCCCGCTCGGGCGCCTCGATCTCCACCGGCCTGCTGCTCGACCTCGACCGGGTGGCCGCCACCCGGCTCTCGTTCTTCCTGTCGATCCCGGCCCTGACCGGCGCCGGTCTCTACGAGCTGAAGGACGCGCTCGGTGGCGACACCGCGGTCGCGCCCCTGCTGGTCGGCACGGTGGTGTCGTTCGTCGTCGCCTACGCCACGATCGCCTGGCTGCTGCGCTTCGTCTCGCGCCACTCCTTCGCGAAGTTCGTCGCCTACCGGCTGGTGCTCGCGGTCGTGCTGATCGCAGCCCTCGCCTCGGGCCAGCTGGCCGGGTAGCGGCCGCGCCGCCGATGAGGGCTGGGTGGGTCGACACGTTGCGGGCCATCGCCATCGTCGTAGCGCCCGCCCCCGCCGGCGGCTGCCATCGCCGGCGGCTGGACGGCCGTCGTACCTGGTCGTGGGTTGGTGGTCGCAGCTGCCTCGGGTGGGCGGCAGATTCACCGCCTCAGTGGTGAAACTGCGGCCTGGCGTGCCTTGCGAGTGACGAATCTCCCGCTTCTGTCATGAAGGTTCACGACAGAAGCGGGAGATTCACCGCGTAGGCGGTGAAACTGCCGCGGGCCCGCGCGGTCAGCAGGCCCCACAACACCCCGGCCCGCGGACGTCGAGCTGGGCTCCCCGGTCGACCCACAGCAGGTCGAGGCGGGGGGTGAGCCGTCGCGCACGGGCTGGACGACGTCGCGTCGCGCGGCGCTGCGCGGCCGAACCACCGACCGCGACAGGCCCGTTCGCGGGCGGCGATCACGCCGCTCGGGGTGCCGAAGGAGCGAAATTGGGTAGGACGCACTACTGTGGTGGTTGTTGAAGGGACGGCGCTCGCCGCCGTCCGCGCCGCGCACCAAGTCGCGGCCCATGGTTCGTACTTTCTGGTCTTCGGTTCGCTGGGCATCAGCACAGGTGGATGTCTTCAGCACTCCGGGAGCACAGTGCCCCCGGAACAGAACAAAGGAACAGATCATGGCTCAGGGAACTGTCAAGTGGTTCAACGCTGACAAGGGCTTCGGCTTCATCGCCCAGGACGGTGGCGGCGAGGACGTGTTCGTGCACTTCTCCGCGATCCAGACCAGCGGCTACAAGTCGCTCGACGAGAACCAGAAGGTCGAGTTCGACCTGGCCCAGGGCCCCAAGGGTCCCCAGGCCGAGAACGTTCGCGTCTCCTGATCTCACGCTGAGGGCCCCGACCGCGCTGCGGTCGGGGCCCTCAGGCTTTTCCCCGCGCCGGTCGCGCTGGCTCAGCCGACTCGCGTCATCCACGAGGTCCGCGCAGACCTCGACCGCCTGCTCGACGTCGAGAGGCCCGGTCCCCGATGACGGACGAGCACGCGACGACCCAGGGCCTGGACACGCCCAGCTGACGTCGTCATGCTGGAGTCGAGGTGAGGCCCCATGACCATGCACCCGATCGTCGAGAGCGCACACGCTGACGAGTACTACGGACCTTTCATCTGGGAGGACACCGACCTCGTCGAGCACTTCGTCGCGTTGAGCGGCGAGGTGCGTCGCCTGGTGCCCGAGTGCGCCGGGATGAGCATCTCGTTGCGTGACCACGGCGTCACGATCACCCTGGTGGCCGACTCCCTGCGTACCGCGGTGCTCGACGCGGTGCAGTACGTCGACGGTGGTCCGTGCACGGACGCCCTGCGCGACGCTCACCTGGTCGACGCCCAGGGCCGGCTGAGCGTCGAGGAGCAGTGGCAGCTGTTCGCTGAGGCCACCCGCAACAACGGGGTCGAGTCGACCCTGTCGCTGCCGGTCATTCGTGAGCGGCACGCGGCGCTCGGGTTCAACCTCTACGGCTCGACCGCCACGGCTTTCGACGGGCACCACGAGGCACTCGCCGACCTCCTCGGAGCCTGGGCGAACGGAGCGGTCGTCGACGCAGACCTGTCCTTCCGCACGCGCGAGCTGGCGCGCTCGGCCTCAGCCGTCCTCAAGGAGGCCACCGAGCTGGCGGTGGTGGCCGGCCTGCTGTCACGTTCGCGGGGGATCGCGGTCGGCGAGGCCGAGAGGCGGTTGCGCGACGCCGCCGAGCGCGCGGCCGTGCCGCTGTCGCACCTCCTGACCACCATGCACGAGGTCCTGGTCGAGCAGCCGGGAGGGCGCACGAGCGGCGGGGCCACCGAGCACGGGCAGATCGTCACCGACCCCTAGGGTGACGGGGTGAGTGAGCGCAACCCGGCCGCCGTCTCGACGATCCACGCCACCGAGGTCGGTTCCGCGGGGCCGCGGGTGGTGTTCCTGCACGGGCTCTTCGGACAGGGCCGCAACTTCACCCAGGTGGCCAAGGCGCTCACGCCGGACCTCCGCTCGGTCCTGGTCGACCTGCCCAACCACGGCCGTTCCGCCTGGACGGACAGCACCGACTACGAGGTCCTCGCCGACGCCGTCGCCGCGTGGCTCCGCACGACGTACGCCGACGAGCCGGCGCCGCACGTGGTGGGCCACTCGATGGGGGGCAAGGTCGCCATGATGCTGGCGCTGCGTCATCCCGACCTGGTCGACCGCCTCGTGGTGGCCGACATCTCGCCGAGCCCCAGCGAAGGTGCGGGGGAGTTCGAGCACCTCCTCGACAGCCTGGCCCGCCTCGACCTGTCCGCGCTGTCGCGGCGCAGCGACGCCGAGGAGCAGCTGGCGCCGATGATCGACGACGCGCGGGTGCGGGGCTTCCTCCTGCAGAACCTCCGCAGCACCGCTGCCGGCTTCGCCTGGCAGCCCCATCTCGCCCTGCTGCGCCGCGAGCTCGAGGTGATCGAGGGATGGCCCGGCTCCAGTGCGACCTTCGACCACCCGGTGCTGTGGCTGGCGGGGGAGCAGTCGGACTACGTACGTCCCGAGCACGAGGCGCCCATGCGGGCGCTCTTCCCCCGTACGCGGTTGGTCACCATCAAGGGCGCCGGGCACTGGGTCCACTCCGAGCAGCCGGCCACTTTCGTGTCGGCGCTGCGGGTGTTCCTCGGCGCTGACTGACCTCGGCGCCGACCGGCGGGTGGTGCGAAATCAGGCGCCCCCCGAGAGCGGCGGCCCGGCCCGACCGGGTAGGTCGAGTCAGGCGCGCGCGCGTTTCTCGCGCGGGTGCCGGGTGGGTAGGATCAACCTCCGACCACATCACCGTGCACCTCGACAGGACCAGGTAGCCCATGGCCCCGAGCTCTCCCTACTCCGGCGCGACGGAGCAGGCAGCCAAGCTGCGCCGTGACGCGGAGATGGCGGCGGCCGAGCAGGCTGCCGAACGGCTGGTCGCCGAGCAGCTCGCGGCTGAGGCGATCCAGGCCCGCACGGTCGCCGAGCGGGCCGCGGCCCAGCAGGCCGCAGCCGCTGCTGAGGCCCACGAGGCCCGGGCAGCCGCGGAGTCAGCCGCGGTGCGCTACGCCGAGCAGCGGCGCTCCGCCGAGGAGGCCGCCCAGCGCGCTGCGTCGGCACGCGAGTCGGCCGAGCGGTCGGCACGCGACCACGTCGAGATGGCCGAGGCCGAGTCGTCGAAGCGCGAGTCAGCCGAGCGCCACGCCACCGAGCTGGCCGAGCGTGTCGTCAGCACCCTGTCCGACCGCGAGAGCGCCGAGGCCGCCGCCCGCCACGCGGCGCTCGAGGCCCAGGAGGCGATCGCAGCGCGGGCCCGTGCCGAGGAGAACGCTCGCTACCACACCGAGCTTGCCGAACAGGCCCTCGCCGACCGTGCCACCAGCGAGCGGCGTGCCCTCGAGCTGTCCGAGGCCTCGGTCGTCGCCGCCGACGAGCACCTCGTCGTGCTCCGTGAGGCCCACGAGGAGCGCGACCGCCTCGAGCGGTCCGCCCGCGAGCAGATCCGCGCCCGCACCACGGCTGAGGAAGCCGCCGAGCGCCACGCGCGCCTCGCCGAGGAGGCTCACCAGGCTGCGCAGGACGCCGAGCTGCGCGCACGCAGCGTCGCCGAGCAGGCATCCACGAAGGCCGAGGAGCACGCCGCCTTCACCCGGCACGCCGCTGACGACCGCGCCGCGGTCGAGGTCGCGCTCGGTGAGCTCGCCGATGCGCGTCGTGCCGCCGAGCTGGCTGCCGCCGAGCAGTCCGCTCTCGCCGAGCAGGCGATGGCCCAGCGGGCAGCGGCAGAGGACCGCGCTCGAGAGCTGGCCGACGCTGCCGCTGCCGCGGCCGAGGAGTACGCGGACTTCGTCCGTCAGGCCGCCGGTGACCGCGACGTCCTCCAGTCCGCGGCCAGCGAGGCCGTCAAGGCCCGCATCGAGGCCGAGGAGCTCGCCGTGCGCCAGAGCGAGCAGTCGCGCCTGGCCCACGTGGCCGCCGCCGAGGCGGCCGCCCTGGCGCAGCGCGTCGGCGACCAGGCCGCCAACGCGGCCGAGGAGCACATCGCCTTCTCGCGGCAGTCCCTCGAGGACCGCCGCCTCATCGAGGCTGCCGCCTCCGACCAGGCCGAGGCTCGCCGTCAGGCCGACGAGGCTGCTTCCGCGCAGGCCGAGCTGGCTCGGATCGCCCTGGTGCAGCGCACCGACGCCGAGGAGGCCGCGCGCGACGTGGCCGTCCGCGCAACCCAGGCCGCCCAGGAGTTCTCCAGCTTCGTCGAGCAGGCCGAGCAGGAACGCGCGGTCCTGCAGGAGAACGCCCAGGAGCAGACTCGGGCCCGCGGCGAGGCCGAGCGCGCGGCCAGCCGGCACGCCGGGCTGGCCGAGGAAGCCCACATCGCGGCCATGGAGGCCGAGAACCGGGCTCGCGAGGTCTCCGAGGGCGCAGCGGCCGCTGCCGAGGAGTACGCCACCTTCAGCACGCGGGCGCTCGAGCTGCGCCAGGTCGCCGAGCTGGCCGCCACCGACCAGGCCCGGCTGGCCGAGCAGGCCTTCCTCGACCGCGGCCAGGCCGAGGTCAAGGCCCGCGAGCAGATCGAGCTGGTCGTCGAGGCCAACCGGATCGCCGCCTCCAGCCAGGAGCAGGCCGCTGCGGCTGCCGAGGAGGCCCGCCTGGCCACCCAGCTGCGCCACTCCGTCGAGGACGCCGCCCGGACGGCGTCGCGGGCCCGCCTCGAGGCCGAGGAAGCTGCACGCACCCAGGCCAACCTCGCCGAGACCGCCTCGCAGCAGCGTCGCGAGGCCGAGGAGCGCGTCCGCGACGTCCACCTCCAGGCCGAGGCGCTGCTCAGCGAGCACCGCGAGTCGCTGCGGGTCGCCCAGGAGCAGCTGGCCAGCGCCAAGCGAGAGGCCGCTCAGCAGGCGCAGTCACGCGCCGACGCCGAGCGCACCGCCGCCCGTCACGCCCAGGCGCGCGCGGAGGCCGAGACCCGGGCGGCCGACCTCGCCATCCAGCTCGCCGAGGCCAGGGCCCGACTGCTGGCCGTGCCGCGTCCGGCCACCCTGGTCGCTGCCGGGGCTCCTGCCCCGTCCGAGCTCGAGGCCGGCTCAGGGGAGCCGACGGACGCCGACTCCGTGGCATCCGAGGTCGGGGACGACGGCGCCGAGCCGCCCCTGAGCGACGGCGTCGAGCGGGCGACGCGGGCGTGGCGCTCGACCGCGACCACCTCGACATCGAGGCGGTCGACATCGAGGTGGCTGCCGAGCTCGCGCAGCCGCAGGCACCGCGCCCGAGCGACGCCGACGCCGACGCTGACGGCGGCGCCGACGCTGACGGCGGCGCCGACGTCGATGGCAGTGAGGGCGCGGCACCGCTCGTCGCCTCGGTCGGACGCGCCGGTTCCCTCATCCGCAGCCGGGCGCTGCCCGGTGTCGCCGCCGTGACCGCGACCGCCGGACGCCTGGCGACGCGTTCACGCGCCCTGGCGACGCAGCGCAGCGCCAAGACACCCGCCACGACACCCGCCACGACGCCGACCCGAACGCCCGTCGCGTCCGAGCCCGCCGTCCCCGGCGAGTTCCGCGAGGTGCGCCGATACCCGGCGATGATGGTGTCCGGGATCGCTGTGGTCGTGATCGCCGGTGCGACGACCGCCGTCCTCGCGCTGCTCAACGGCGGTCTACCCGCCGTGGCCCTCATCCCGCTCTTCATCACGCTGCTGTCGCTCTTCTTCGTGATCTGGCTCGGTGGACGCTCCACCGACGTCGAGATCGTCGGCGGCACCCTCAACCTGCGTCTGGGCGACATGCGCCACACCTTCGACCTGCGCAGCGACGGCACGGCGATCGAGGTCGCCGGCTCACCCCGCACCCACGACTGGTCGATGACGATCGTGCGTCGTGGGCTGAGCCCGGTGCAGGTCGACGACCAGTCGGTCGAGCCCGATGCGTTCATGGCGGCGGTGGGCCACTGGCGTCCCGAGGTGCTCGGTCCGGCCGCCCCGCCGGGCCTCGCGTCGACATCGACCGACGAGCCCACGCGCTGACGGTCGCACCCCCGATCTCGTCGTCGTCGAACCGATGAGTCCGACGTGCCACCCGAGTCAGTCTCGACGAGCGACGCACGAGCAGCGTCGACGCGACGGACAGGAGCACCGGTGAGCGGCACACGCGTCTTGGTCGGCACCCGCAAGGGCGCCTTCATCCTCACCTCCGACGAGGCCAGAACGGAGTGGGTCGTCGACGGCCCGCACTTCCCGGGCGCGGAGATCTACCACGTCAAGGGCTCGCCCCTCGACCCGTCGCGGCTCTACGCCTCCCAGAGCTCCGGCTGGTTCGGCCAGGTCGTGCACCGCTCCGACGACGGCGGGCGCACCTGGGAGGTCGTCGGCAACGACTTCACCTACGACGGCGTCCCCGGGCAGCACCAGTGGTACGACGGCAGCCTGCGGCCGTGGGAGTTCACCCGTGTCTGGCACCTCGAGCCGAGCGTGCACGACCTCGACACCGTCTACGCCGGGGTCGAGGACGCCGCGCTCTTCAAGTCGACCGACGGTGCGCGCACGTGGTCGGAGCTCTCGGGCCTGCGTCGGCACGACACCGGACCGCAGTGGCAGCCGGGCGCTGGGGGGATGTGCCTGCACACGATCCTGGAGCACCCCACCGACCCGCGCCGCCTCTTCGTGGCGATCTCCGCGGCCGGCGCCTTCCGCACCGACGACGGTGGCGAGACCTGGACGCCGATCAACCGGGGCCTCCGCTCCGGGGAGATCCCCGACGAGGACTCCGAGGTCGGTCACTGCGTGCACCGCCTCGACCTCCACCCCAGCGACCCCGACGTCATCTACATGCAGAAGCACTGGGACGTCATGCGCTCCGACGACGCGGGTGACAGCTGGCACGAGATCAGCGGCAACCTGCCGAGCGACTTCGGGTTCGTCATCTCCGTGCACGCCCACGAGCCGGAGACCGTCTTCGTCGTCCCGATCGAGAGCGACATCCATCACGTGCCGCCCGAGGGCCGGCTCCGGGTCTACCGCAGCCGCACCGGGGGCGACGACTGGGAGGCCCTGACCGAGGGGTTGCCGCAGGAGAACTGCTACGTCAACGTGCTGCGCGACGCGATGGCTGTCGACCGCCACGCGTCGTGCGGGGTGTATGTCGGCACGACGGGCGGTCAGGTCTATGCGTCCAACGACTCCGGTGACTCGTGGACCGCGGTGGTGCGCGACCTGCCCGCCGTGTTGTCGGTCGAGGTGCAGACCCTCCCGTGAGCGGGGTCGCCGTGCGCACGATCCGCGTCGTCCTGCCCGCGCCCCTGCGGGCGATGGCGGGGCTCGACAAGGAGCTGCGCGTCGACGTCGAGGGCGAGGTCACCCAGCGCCGCGTGCTCGATGCCGTGGAGGCCGCCCACCCGGCCCTGCTCGGCACCATCCGCGACCGCGGGCACCAGCGTCGGCGAGCGTTCATCCGCTTCTTCGCGTGCGAGGAGGACCTCTCGCACGAGGACCCGGACGCCGAGCTCCCGCCCGAGGTCGTGGACGGTCGCGAGCCCTACATCGTGCTGGGGGCCATGGCGGGCGGCTGAGCAGCTCGCGGGAGCGGCGCCTAGCCGCTGGAGAGCGCAGCGACGAGGAGCAGCACCAGGAACACCAGGGCCGTGAGGCCGAGGACGAGGTACTGCCGATCGGTCTCCTGGAGCATCGTCGCGACCTGGGCCCGCACCCGGTCGAGCGCCGGGGTGCGCTCGGGGTCGGGGGCGGGAGCGCCCGCGCCACCGAGCGACGGCGTCAGGTCGGTGAGCAGAGCGGTGGCGGCCGGGCCGGCACGTCGCCGACGCAGCCGCTCGGCCACCTGGGCCGCGCTCGGCCGGTCGGCCGGGTCGCGCGAGGTCATCTCGGCGAGCAACGCCTGCCAGTCGGCGGGGACGTCGTCCGGGATCTCCGGCTGCCGCGCGAGCCGCGCCAGCGCCGCCTCGGTCGGAGGACCGGGGAACTCGCGCTGCCGGGTGAACATCTCCAGCACGACCAGGCCGAAGGAGTAGATGTCGACCGCCGTGGTGAGCGGCTCCCCGAGCACCTGCTCGGGCGCGAGGTAGGCGGCGGTGCCGATGGCGTGCCCGGTGCGGGTGTGGCGCACCGTGTCGCCGATCAGTCGGGCGATCCCGAAGTCGGCGAGCTTCACGGCTCCCGAGCCGTCGAGCAGGACGTTGCCGGGCTTCACGTCTCGGTGCACGACGTCGCGCCCGTGGGCATAGGCGATGGCTTCCGCCAGCTGGCCCGCGATCCGCTCGATCTCGGGCAGGGTGCTCGGCGCGCCGGCGATGCGGGCCGAGAGGGTCTCGCCGTCGACGAGCTCCATCACCAGGAACGGCTGCTCGGCGTGCTCGTCGCTGATGCCCGCGTCGAGGACGGTGACCAGACCGTGGTGCCCGAGGTTGGCCACGGTGCGGGCCTCGGCGACGAAGCGCGCGCGGTCGGCGCTGTCCTCGGCCGACTCGCGCAGCACCTTCACCGCGACCTCGCGCGAGAGCACCTGGTCGTCGGCACGGTAGACGTCGGCCGCCCCGCCCCGGCCCAGCAGCGCACCGAGCAGGTAGCGGGAGGCGAGGGTGCTGCCGGTGCCCACGGGTGCGGCCGCGCCGGGCGTCGGGGTGCTCATGACCGGCTCAGGCTAGTGGACGTCGCGACTTGCCGGCTCAAGCGCAGTTGTCGCACACGCCGGTCGCGGGGAGCTCCATGTAGCAGTCGGGGCACTGGGGGGCGACCCGCTCGGCCAGGCGGGCCTTGCGGGCGCGATCGCGCGCGCCGGCGAGCCGCGGCGTGAGGGCGGCGAAGCCGCCGTCCTCGGGCAGTCCGGTGGCGTCGAACTGCCGGTAGCAGGCCAGGCGCTGGGCGGCGGCGTGGTCGTCACCGTCGGCGGGCGCGCTGCCGGTGTGGGCCTCGACGGAGACCGCGTAGCGCTCGCCCACGCTGCCCATCGCGTTGACGCACAGCGCCGACAGCAGCGGTTCGGAGCGGGTGGTGCAGTCGGCGGTGACGACGTCGAGGACGTCGCCGACCCAGTGCCGGATCTGCTGCTTGGTGCGAACGTTGCTGTCGTCCTGCACCTGGGCGCACAGCTCCTTCTGGGTGATCACCCCCTGGTACCCATGGGCCACCTGCTCGAGGACCGGGCGGGCCGCTGCGGCCCAGGCGGCCACGGCTGCTTCCTGACCGATCTCGGAGGCCTCCTGCCAGGAGTGGGACTGCGGCTCGGCGGCCTCCTGGTCGTGATCGGCGTCGGTGTTCGGGTCGTCGATCTCGAGGGCGGACATTCCTCGACAGTAACGCCGCAGGGCCCCGGGCGCGAACTCGCCAGGAGCGGGGGAGCGCCCGGTTCAGCGCCGCGACACCTCGGCGTCGACCGAGAAGCGCTCGCGTTGCTCGAGCGGACGGCCCGCGCAGGCGAAACCGCTGCCGGCACCACAGCTGTACCGCGTCGAGGCGTTGGCCAAGGTCACGCTCACCGAACGCACACGTCGTGCGTCGAAGCGCAGGCGCAGGCTCCCCTGGCCTTGCTGCGAGAGGTCGATGCTGCGCTGCTTCAGCGTGCCGTCGGTACCCAGGGCCAGGACCGACACCGCCGGAGCGGACGACGTGGTGCCGGTCGCGACCGTGACCGTGAGCCGCCACTTCTTCGACCCCAGTGACCTAGGAGTGACCTGCACGGTCTTCGCAGCGAGGTGGTTGACCCGCGTGCTGAACCTCGCGCGGGGGCTGCGCGGACTCAGCGCCGCGCTCTTGACCGGCGCGACACCTGGGAACGCGGTCCCCTCCTCGTAGCTGAGCGCGGGCTGGGTGTTGGCGGCGGCGAAGGTGGCGTAGAGACGGGCGAAGCCGCCGCCGTCCTCGCCGTCGAGCACCTTCGTCAACGCCTGCGTCGAGTAGTCGTCGGGCAGCCCACCGCCGGTCCCGGTGCGCTGGATGACCTGGCGCACGATGTCGTTGCCGAAGCGTTCGGAGAGGAACTCCCAGAAGACCCAGTTGCCGTAGTGCGCCAGACCGCTCGGGTCGAAGAGGTCGAGGGAGGAGGCCGAGCGGGCCGCCTGACCGAACGTCAGGTAGGCGCGGTTGTCGTTGACGGCGTCGGCGAAGCGCTCCTCGATCCAGGTCGCCGTCGACTCGATCAGCCACTTGTCCTCGGTGTAGTCGTAGGCGAACTGGATCGCGTGGAAGAACTCGTGCGCGGCGGTGACCCGCAGGCTCTCCTTCGGCGGTCGGCCGAACTGGCTGGCGGCGAAGTCGTTGTCGAGGACACAGAAGCCCGACGCCTGCTTGCGCTGGCCGCGCACGGTGCTCTCCGGGGCGCAGTAGCCGTAGATGCCGCGCGAGCCCAGCTCGGCGAGGTAGACGTCGAACTTGGCGTTGCCGCCGCGTGAGCCGTCCGTGACGGGCTTGCGGTAGCCGAGCGTGCCGATGTGGTTCTTCCACACCTGCTCCATCACCGTCCGGGTCTTCCGCGCCCAGGCGTCGTCGGGGGGTGCGTCGGCCCCGGTGCGCACCCAGTGCACGCAGAAGTGAGCCGAGCACGACGACGTCTCAGCGGCGACGTAGCCGTCGCCGTAGGTGTCACGTGCGCCGTCGGTGGGGCGGGCCAGGAGCGCCTCGGCCCGGGCGGCCTGCTGCGGGTCGAGGGAGCGCCGGGCTGCGAAGAGGTCGCGCAGCGCCAGCGTCACCTCGGTGCGCGGCTCGTCGGTGGCGTCGTCGGTGGCGTCAGCTGGGGCAGACAGTGCGCTCGCGGCGCGGTCGAGGACACCGGAGGCGTCGATGGTCGACCGCTCGGGATTCGATGGCTGCGGGTCCGGAGCGACGGGTGCTGCGGCGGTGGGCGGAGGAGACGCCGGGGTGTCGGCGCCGGCGGCGACGGCCGGCAGACCCAGCACGAGCGCGACGCTCGTCGTCCACGCCACGAGCAGCGCGACGGACGAGGGCAGGAACGAGGTGGCGCGGCTCATGGAGTCAGCTCCGGAGGTCGGGGGAAGGTCAGCTGCCGGTGGAGATCTTCTCCACGATGGCAGTGGTCGAGATGGCGGGGGTGCGGGGGAGGTAGACGACCTCGCAGATGTCCTGCAGGTCGTCGAACTTCCCAGCCCAGTCGTCACCCATGACGAGGGTACGGGCACCGTGCTGGAGGATGTAGTCGCGCTTGAGCTCGAGGCTCTCCTCGACGAAGACGTCGTCGACGGCGCGCAGGGCACCCACGATGGCGAGCCGCTCGTCCTGGCTGAAGACCGGCGAGCGCCCCTTCTTGCTCATGTTCAGCGCATCGGCGGAGACGCCCACGACCAGGCGGTCGCCGAGCTGGGCGGCGCGCTCGATGACGCGCAGGTGGCCGAGGTGGAAGACGTCGAACGTCCCGAAGGTGATCACGGTGGCGTTGGAGGACATGCGGGCGAGTGTCGCACGCGCGGGGCTGACCGACACGCAAGGATGGGGTGCGTGAGCGCCCCCGTGTCGTCCCCCTCCTCGCAGGCCGCGGCGTCGTCCGCCGCCTCCGGCCGGGCCGAGCAGTCCGAGCCGTCCGGGCCGTCCGGGCCGTCCGTGGCACCCGGTCGCTCGCCCGACGATCTGCGCCGTCGGGCACTGCGCCGGATGCGCAGCCTGGCGCTGGCCCTGCTGGTCGCCGCTGCGCTCGTCTACCTGCTGACCCTCGACCGGGACGGCGCCCTCGGCTTCGTCAACGCCGGGGCGGAGGCCTCGATGGTCGGTGCCATCGCCGACTGGTTCGCGGTCACCGCGCTGTTCCGGCACCCGCTCGGGCTGCCGATCCCGCACACCGCCCTGATCCCGCGACGCAAGAACGAGCTGGGCAAGGGCCTGGAGGACTTCGTCGGCGAGAACTTCCTGTCCGAGGAGATCGTGCGCGAGCGCATCGTCTCGGCGCAGATCGCGAGGCGGGTCGGTGCCTGGCTCTGCCAGGACGTCAACGCCCAGCGTGTCGTGGTGGAGGTCGCCGAGGTCGCGGTGGTCGGGTTGGGCAAGGTCCGCGACGACCACGTCGAGACCCTGGTGCGCGAGGCGCTGGTGCCGCGCTTCCACGAGGAGCCGATCTCGCCGTTGCTCGGTGGGCTGCTCTCCGAGGCGCTGCGCGACAACCTGCACCACGGGCTGGTCGACCTCGCGCTGGCCGAGCTCACCGGGTGGCTGCGCGACAACCCCGACACCGTGCGCGAGGTCATCGGTGAGCGCGCTCCGTGGTGGACGCCGGAGAAGCTCAACGACCGGGTGACCCGGCGCGTCCACACCGAGATCGTCCGCTGGGTCGAGGACATCGCCCAGCAGCCGCAGCATCGGGCCCGCCTCGCGCTCGACTCGCTGCTGCGCCAGCTCGCCGCCGACCTGCTCACCGACGACGACGTCCAGCAGCGTGCCGAGGCACTCAAGGACCGCCTGCTCGAGCACCCCGCGGTGCTGACGTCGGTCATCTCGCTGTGGAACGCCCTGCGGCGGGTGCTGACCTCCTCGCTCGACGACCCGGACGGCGCCGTGCGCCGCCGCCTGCTGAGCGAGGCGCAGGTCTTCGCCGAGCGTCTCGGAGTGGACGCCGAGCTGCGCGACAAGCTCGACACCCTCGCCGCGGACGCCACCGTGTTCGCCGTCAGCCGCTACGGCACCGAGCTGACCGCGGTGATCACCCACACGATCGAGCGGTGGGACGGCAAGGAGGCCGCCGACCGCATCGAGCTCCACGTCGGTCGCGACCTGCAGTTCATCCGCATCAACGGCACCCTGGTGGGCGGACTGGTCGGCGTGCTGATCCATGCCGTCGCGGTGCTGATGAGCTGATCCGGGGCCGAGGATGATTGACTTCGGCCATGGCCGCAGAACCCGTCAACGTCGCGATCAGCGACTCCTCGATCAAGCTCGGGCAGTTCCTCAAGCTCGCCAACCTCGTCGAGTCCGGCTCGGACGCCAAGGCGCTCCTGGCCGGCGGCATGGTGCGGGTCAACGGCCAACCCGAGACCCGTCGTGGGCGCCAGCTCGTCAACGGCGAGGTCGTCTCGGTGGCCGCGCAGGCTGCGCGCGTCTCCGACGGCTCCACGCCTGACGACTTCCCTTGGTGAGCGTGCGGCAGTTTCTCCGCTGAAGCGGAGAAACTCCCGCTTCTGTCATGAACCTTCACGACAGAAGCGGGAGTTTCACCACTGAGGCGGTGAAACTGCCGGGCGTCAGCTGACGCCGAGCAGGTCCACCACGAAGATCAAGGTCTCGCCGGGCTTGATGACGCCGCCGGCGCCGCGCTCGCCGTACCCGAGGTGCGGCGGGATGACGAGCTGGCGGCGTCCGCCGACCTTCATGCCCTGCACGCCGGTGTCCCACCCGGCGATGACCTGGCCGATACCGAGGCGGAACTGCAGTGGCTCGCCGCGGTTGTAGGAGGCGTCGAACTCCTCGCCGGTGGAGTGGGCCACGCCCACGTAGTGCACCTTGACGGTCTGACCGGCAGCGGCCTCGGCGCCGTCGCCCTCGGTCACGTCGGTGATCACCAGGTCGGCGGGGGGCTCGAAGTCAGGGAAGTCGATCTCAGGCTTGTCCATGTCGACCACCCTAACCAGCCTGGTCGGGGCCCTGTCCAACCTGCCCCGGCTCGCCGACCTGGCCCGACCGCCCCGGCGCACCGTCGTGCCCGCACGAGCTCAGCAGCGGGGGCGCACCCATCGCGCAGTGCGGCAGCTGGTGCGCGCCACCGCCGGTGGGCGGGGAGTCCTCGGCGGGGTCGTCGTCCAGCAGGTCGTTGCGCACGGTGAAGGCCGCGAGCACCCCTGCGGCGAGGAGGATCGCGGCCGAGATCCAGAGGGCGTAGCGGTAGCCGTCGGCGAAGCCGGGTGAGTCGTAGCCGTCGGAGCCGATGCCCGCGAGGGCGGGGATCGCCGCGACGGCGAACAGGCCGCCGGTGCGGGCGACGGCGTTGTTGACGCCGGAGGCCATGCCGGCGTGCTCGGCGGGCGCCGCGGCGAGTGCTGCAGAGGTCAGCGGCGCCACCATGATCGCCAGGCCCAGCCCGAAGACGACCATGCCCGGCAGGACGTCAGCCACGTACGTCGCCCCGCTTCCGACGCGCGCCAGGAGAAGGATGCCGAGGGCGCAGACCACCGGCCCGGTGCTCATCTGCAGGCGAGGGCCGAGTCGGGCGGCGAGCGCCCCCGAGCGGGCGGAGAGCAGCAGCATGATGACGGTCACCGGGAGGAGTGCTGAGCCTGCCGCAACCGGTCCGAAGCCTGCCACCACCTGCAGCTGCACCACGAGCAGGAAGAAGAGTGCCCCGAAGCCGCCGTAGACCAGGAAGGTCACCGCGTTGACCGCGCTGAACTGCAGGGACGAGAACACCGAGAAGGGCAGCACCGGGTAGCGGGCGCGACGCTCGCGCCACGTGAACAGCGCCCCCGCGACGACCGCGGTCAGCACGGCCGGCACGACGAGCCGGGGGCCCGCGTCGGCCTCGATCAGGGCGTAGGTGATGCCGGCGAGGGCGATCGCCCCCAGGACGCCGCCGCTCCAGTCGGCGCCCGCGCCCCCGGAGGAGCTGTCGTGGGTCTCCGGCACGTGCCGCAGCGAGACCACGATGACCACCGCGGCGAGCGGGAGGTTGATCAGGAAGACCCAGCGCCACGACGCGACGTCGACCAGCCAGCCGCCGAGCAGCGGCCCGATCGCGGTCGCGACCCCGCCCAGCCCCGACCAGGCACCGATCGCCCGGGCGCGGTCCTGGCTGCGGAACGAGGCCTGCAGGATCGACAGGCTGCCGGGCGTGAGCAGGGCCGCCCCGACGCCCTGCAGCGCCCGCGCACCGATCAGCATCTCGACGTCGAGCGCCAAGCCGCACAGGGCCGAGGTGACGGCGAACCACACGACCCCGACCAGGAACACCCGGCGTCGACCGAGCAGGTCGCCCAACGTGCCGCCCAGCAGGATGAACGACGCGAGCGTCAGCGCGTAGGCCGAGACCGTCCACTGCAGCGCGGTGAAGTCGGCGTCGAGGTCAGCGCCGATGGCGGGCAGGGCCACGTTGACGACGGTGGCGTCGATGCCGGCGAGGGCCGAGCCCAAGATGGTGGCGAGCAGGGCCCACCGGCCCGCAGCGGAGCCGAACGACAGGGCCTCGGATGCTGGGACCCGGCCTGCAGGCGGGGTGGTCACGGTCGATCGGCGCGATCAGGGGTCGCGTCAGGACTGGTTGATGTAGCCGTCGAGCTGGTCGCGTTCGAAGGTCAGCTGACCGATCTTGTGCTTGACGACGTCGCCGATCGACACGATGCCGATGACCCTGCCGTCCTCGCAGACCGGGATGTGACGGAAGCGCCGCTGCGTCATCGTCGTCATCACGTCGTCGAGGTCGTCCTCGGGTCCACAGGTCTGCACCGAGGTGGTCATGATGGCCGAGACGGTGTTGTTGATGACGGTGCCATCGGCGTGCAGGTGACGCACGACGTCGCGCTCGCTCACGATCCCGTCGAGGGCCACCCCGTCGGCAGAGACCACCAGCGCCCCGATGTTGTGCTCGGCCAGGGTGGCGATCAGCTCGCGTACGCCGGCGTCCGGCGTGATCGTGACGACGCCCTGGTTGTCCTTGGCCCTGACGATCTCACCGATCTGCATGCGCGCGACGCTACTCGCGTGGACGCCGGGTGGCCAGGGTCGATCAGGGCGTGGGCTCGTCGCGACGCCGCGATCGCAGGTCGCTCACCGTGCCGGGCCCGGTGGAGGGCCAGTCGGGGTCCTCACCGGCTCCGGAACCCGACATCGTCCCGAGGAACGACAGTGCCGCCTCGTGGAGGTGGCCGTTCGAGGCGAGGGCGTTGCCGCCCCAGGGGCCGTCGGTGCCCTCGAGCGAGCTGAAGCGGCCGCCCGCCTCGCGGACGATCACGTCGAGCGCGGCCATGTCGTAGACCTCGAGCTCGGGCTCGGCAGCCAGGTCGACCGCACCCTCGGCGAGCAGCATGTAGGACCAGAAGTCGCCGTAGGCGCGGGTGCGCCAGCAGCGTCGCATCAGGGACAACGCGTCGTCGAGGCGGTGGATGTCCTCCCAGCCGCTGAGCGAGGAGTAGGACAACGACGCGTCCTCGAGGCGGCGCACGTCGGAGACCTGCATCTGGCTGGCCTTGAGCAACGAGCGACCCGTCCACGCGCCGTTGCCGTTGGAGGCCCACCAGCGTCGCTGCAGCTGGGGAGCGGACACGACGCCGAGCACGACCTCGTCGTCGACGGCCAGCGAGATCAGGGTGGCCCACACCGGCACTCCGCGCACGAAGTTCTTGGTGCCGTCGATCGGGTCGACGATCCAGCGTCGGGCCGAGCTGCCGGTCGAGCCCTGCTCCTCGCCGGTGACGGCGTCGCGTGAGCGCACCCGCGACAGGGTGCGTCGGATGCCCTCCTCCACGGACTGGTCGGCGTCGGTGACCGGGGTGAGGTCGGGCTTGCTCATGACGTGCAGGTCGAGAGCCTTGAACCGCGCGGTCGTCAGCGAGTCGGCGTCATCGGCCAGGACGTGCGCGAGACGGAGGTCGTCGGTGTAGTCGATCTGGGAGGCTGCCACGTCGCCACACTAAACGTCGGCCGCCGGGCGCCGGGGGGAGACGCCGACGATCACCACGAGGACGTGCCGCTCAGTAGTCCGACGCGCTCCGCGCGGCCAGCAGCCGTCGGAAGGACGACACCCGCTCGGAGTCGGCCGTGCCGTCGGCGACCGCGACGTCGAGGCCGCACTCGGGTTCGTCCTCGCCGTGGGTGCACCCGCGCGGGCACTCCTCGGTCATCTCGTCGAGGTCGGGGAACGCGCCGATGAGGTCCTCCGGACGCACGTGCGCCAGGCCGAACGACCGGATGCCGGGGGTGTCGATGATCCAGCCCGAGGTCGTGCGGTCGTCGGCGTCCGAGGTGCGGGGGAGAGCGAGCATGTAGGCCGACGTCGAGGTGTGGCGCCCGCGGCCGGTCACCGCGTTGACGATGCCGACCTCGCGATCCGCGCTCGGTACCAGCGCGTTGACGAGGGTCGACTTCCCGACTCCGCTCGAGCCGACGAGCACCGACGTACGACCCGCGAGCGCGGCGCGCACCTCGGCGAGGTCGCCGCCGCGCTCGGTGACCACCCACGGGACACCGAGCGAGCGGTAGGTCGACAACAGGGTCTCGGGGTCGGCGAGGTCGGACTTCGTCAGGCACAGCAGGGGCGCCATGCCGGCGTCGTAGGCCGCCACCAGGGCGCGGTCGAGCAGACGGGGCTGCGGTTCGGGGTCGGCCAGGGCGGTGACCACCACCAGCTGCTCGGCGTTGGAGACGATCACCCGCTCGACCGGGTCGTCGTCGTCGGCGGTACGGCGCAGCGTGGTCGTGCGGGTGGTGACCTCGACGATCCTGGCCAGCGCCCCCTCGTCGCCGGAGGTGTCGCCGACGACGCGCACGCGGTCGCCGACCACGACTCCCTTGCGACCCAGTGGCCGCGCCTTGACCGCCAGCACGACCGAACCGTCGAGGAGCAGCGTGAACCGGCCCCGGTCGACGGTGACCACGTGCGCCTCGACGGCGTCGTCGTAGGTGGGGCGGTCCTTGGTGCGGGGGCGGGTGCGGCGCCGCGGCCTGTCGTAGTGCTCGATGTCGTGCTCGGAGTAGCGGCTGGTCATGACGGGCTCACGCGAGCAGCCCTGACCAGGTGCCGGCGAAGTCGGGGAAGGTCTTGGCCGTGGTGGCGACGTCCTCGATCAGGACGCCGTCGACGACGGCGCCGAGGATGACGCCCGCATGCGCCATCCGGTGGTCGGCGTAGGTGCGCCACCGCCCGCCGTGCAGGGGCGCCGGAGTGATGGAGAGCCCGTCGTGGCGCTCGACCACGTCGGCGCCCAGGCCGCTCAGCTCGGTCGCCAGGGCGGCCAGGCGGTCGGTCTCGTGCCCGCGGATGTGGGCCACGCCGCGCAGGTGCGACGGGGTGCCGGCCAGGGCGCAGAGCGCGGCGATCGCCGGGGTGAGCTCGCCGACGTCATGGAGGTCGAGGTCGACGCCGCTCAGCTGTTCGGGGCCGGTGACGCGCAACCCCTCGGGCCCGTGCTCGACCGTGCATCCCATCTGCGCGAGGATCTCACGCAGGTCGTCGCCGGGCTGGGTGGTCGCGCGGGGCCAGTGGCGCACGGTGACGGCGCCGCCGGTGACGGCGGCCAGGGCGAGAAAGGGCGCGGCGTTGCTGAGGTCGGGCTCGATGACGCGGTCGACGGCGCGCACGGGTCCCGGGGAGACCGTCCACCGGTTGGCCTCGCTGTCGTCGACGACGACGCCGTGCTCGCGCAGCATCTCGACGGTCATCTCGATGTGGGGCAGCGACGGCACGGGCTTGCCGTCGTGCAGCACGTCGATGCCGTCGTCGTAGCGGGCGCCGGCCAGCAGCAGCGCCGAGATGAACTGCGAGGACGCCGAGGCGTCGATGACGACCGTGCCGCCGGGGACCGACCCGGTGCCGCGGATGCTGAACGGAAGGGCGCCCGGAGCGCCGTCACCGTCGTCGACGTCGATGCCGAGGGCGGCGAGAGCACCGAGCACCGCACCCATCGGGCGGTTGCGCATGTGTGCGTCGCCGTCGAAGGCGACCGTGCCGGTGGAGAGTGCCGCGAGGGGCGGCACGAAGCGCATCACGGTGCCGGCCAGCCCGCAGTCGATGGTGGCGTCGTCGGTGAACGCCGCCGGAGTCACGAGCCAGTCCTCGCTCGAGGTGTCGACCCGGGAGCCCAAGGACGTCAGCGCGGCGGCCATGAGCAGGGTGTCACGCGAACGGAGCGCCCGCCCCACGACGGACGGCGCCTGCGCCGATGCGGCGAGGACCAGGGCCCGGTTCGTCAGCGACTTGCTGCCCGGGAGCGCGACCGTGAGGTCGACGGGGGCGAGAGCCCGCGGGGCGGGCCAGGGATCGGCGACGAGCAACGGTCCGGGCACGGGCCGCAGGCTACCGGCTGGCGCCGACGACGCCCCATGCCCGGTTGTCGCCCCGGTGGTCGCCCCGGTGGTGCCCGGACGTCTCGACCGCCTCAGCCGATCTTGCTGGTGGCAGCCTTCGCGGCACGCCCGGTCTCGCGACGGGCGTCCTTCGCGGCACGACGGGTACGCCACGCGACGCCGGGCTGGCCGTCGGTGTCACCGGCGGCGATGATCGCGCCGCCCAGCATCGAGAGGTTCTTGAAGAAGTGCATCTGCATCGTCTTCTTCACCACCGGGTCGCTCTCGCTCCAGAACGGGTGGCCGGAGATGGTGCTCGGCACCATCGTGCCGGCGAGCACCAGGGCTCCGAGGCGGGGCGCCTTGCCGGTCGCGAGGGCGAGCCCGCCGGCGATCTGCAGGCCGGCGTTGATCTTGACCAGCGTGGCCGGGTCGTCGGTCAGCGGGATCCCGGCGTTGCGAACGGCCGGCACGACGGCGTCGGCCACGGGCGAGGCCTTCGAGGCGAACGCCTCCGCGTTGCGCAGCGCGCTCTGGGCGCCGTAGACGAATCCGGCGGCGAGAAGGGGACGGGCGATCAATCGGCTCACAGACATGAGCCATTCCTACACGATCGCGGTGCCTCGGCCCTCACCCCTGCACGCGAGTCAGGCGCACCTCCAGGACCGGTCCGACGGGCCGGGCGGCTGCGGACCCCGGCCGGTGCCAGGTCCTAGGGTGAGCCCATGTGCGGTAGGTATGCGTCGAGCAGGCGCCCCGAGGACCTCC
The DNA here is from genome assembly GCA_963742775.1 of uncultured Actinomycetota bacterium. GTDB lineage: Bacteria > Actinomycetota > Actinomycetes > Propionibacteriales > Nocardioidaceae > Nocardioides. Next base: position 191,817 of record CAVUNE010000005.1, read on the forward strand.
TCGAGGAGTTCGAGGTCGTCGAGTCCCACGTGAGCGCCCCCCTGGCCCCCGACTACAACGTCGCGCCGACCAAGGAGGTCTACGCAGTGCTGGAACGGGCGGCGAAGAAGGACTCGCCCGACCCGCCCCAGCGTCAGCTGCGGGTGCTCACCTGGGGCCTGGTGCCGTCCTGGGCCAAGGACCCCTCCATCGGCAGCCGGATGATCAACGCCCGGATGGAGAGCGTCGCCGAGAAGCCGGCCTACCGCAAGGCTTTCGCCGCCCGCCGCTGCCTGCTGCCGGCCGACGGCTACTTCGAGTGGTACGCCACCGAACAGCTGACCGCGAAGGGCACCCCGAAGAAGCAGCCGTTCTTCATCCGCCCGCGCGACGGCGCCACGCTGGCGATGGCCGGGCTCTACGAGATCTGGCGCGACCCCGAGCGCGCTGACGACGACCCCGGGCGCTTCCGCTGGACCTGCACCGTGATCACCACCGAGGCCGAGGACGACCTCGGCCGCATCCACGACCGGATGCCGCTGATGGTCGAGCCGGCGCGTCGCGACGCCTGGCTCGACCCCGGCACCGCGTCGGAGGACCTGATGGACCTCCTCGTGCCGGCGGCCCCGGGCAGCCTGGAGGCGTTCCCGGTCTCGACGATGGTGGGCAACGTGCGCAACAACGGCCCCGAGCTCATCGAGCCGTTGCCCGCGCAGGGAGCCTGAATGAGGTCCGAGCTGACGGTCGCGACGGCGTACGGCGAGGGCCGACTGGTGAGCCACCGCGCTCGCTCACCGATCGCCACGCTGCTGCTCGGTCACGGCGCCGGGAACGGCATCGAGTCGCACGACCTCGCCTCCTTGGCCGACCACCTTCCTCGCAACAACGTCACCGTCGTCCTCTTCGAGCAACCCTGGCGCGTCGCCGGCCGCAAGGTGGCGACCGCCCCGGCGACGCTCGACGCCGGCCTGATCGCCGGTGCCAACCGGCTGCGCGTGCGCACCCCGCTGATCGTGGGCGGGCGCTCGGCCGGGGCTCGTTCGGCCGCGCGCACCGCCAAGGGGCTGGGGGCCGTCGGATGTCTGGCGCTCGCCTTTCCCCTGCACCCGCCGGGCAAGCCGGAGAAGAGCCGCCTCCACGAGCTCTCCGGGGCTCGGGTGTCGACGCTGGTGGTGCAGGGCGAGCGCGACTCGATGGGTGCGCCCGAGGAGTTCCCGGCTGCTGTCCCGGGTCGCGACCTGGTCGTCATCCCCGGAGCCGACCACGGGTTCAAGGTCGCGGCGCGGGGTCCGGTGACCCAGGAGCAGGCGCTCGACATCCTGCTCGAGTCCACCCTCGAGTGGATCGTGCGCGAGGTCGTGGGGAATGCCGCCCGTGCCTGAGATGTTCTTTCCTCGTGATGGCATTACTGGAGCGACCGGCCACCGAGCCGCCCGCACGCGTGGGCACCGTAGGCTGGGACGCGATGACTGACGCGCTGACCGACCCCACGATCGAGCCCCCCGCGGAGCCGGAGGTCGCCGATCTCGAGACCGAGACCGAGGCGGAGCGCTCCTTGCGCTTCGAGCGCGATGCGCTCCCGTTCCTCGACCAGCTCTACTCGGCGGCGATGCGGATGACGCGCAACCCGGCCGATGCCGAAGACCTGGTCCAGGAGACGTTCGCGAAGGCCTACTCGGCCTTCCACCAGTTCAAGCCCGGGACGAACCTCAAGGCGTGGCTCTACCGCATCCTCACCAACACCTTCATCAACACCTACCGCAAGAAGCAGCGCCAGCCGCAGCAGTCGATGTCCGAGGACGTCGAGGACTGGCAGCTGGCTCGCGCCGAGTCGCACAGCTCGACCGGCCTGAAGTCGGCGGAGATGGAGGCGCTCGAGCACCTGCCCGACTCCCAGGTCAAGGACGCCCTGCAGCGGCTGCCCGAGGAGTTCCGCCTCGCGGTCTACCTGGCCGACGTCGAGGGCTTCGCCTACAAGGAGATCGCCGAGATCATGGAGACGCCGATCGGTACGGTGATGTCGCGCCTGCACCGTGGACGCCGACAGCTGCGCGACATGCTGTCCGACCACGTGCGCGCCAACGACCTGCTGCCCGCCGGCACGGTCGACGCGAAGGAGGCGAAGAAGTGAGCGAGAACCGCACCGACGCGCCGCACCCGCACCACGACCTGGGCGCGGACCCGACCGCAGAGGACTGCGCCGACTACCTCGAGCGCATCGTCTACTTCCTCGACAACGAGCTCGACGACGCCGACTGCGCCGCCGTCCGCGTCCACCTCGACACGTGCAACCCGTGCCTGGTGAAGTACGACTTGCAACGCACGGTCAAGCAGGTCGTCGCTCGCTCCTGCTCGGAGGTCGCCCCCGACGAGCTGCGCGAACGGGTGCGCATCCAGATTCGCGCGGTGCAGGTCCGCATCACCGAGCGCTGAACGTCGGCGAGCTCGCAGCTGCTCGGAAGGCACAGAACCCCCGGCCGTCGGCCGGGGGTTCTGTCATGTGCGTCAGCTCAGGTGTTGGGGCGCTTGCCGTGGTTTGCTGCCTTCTTGCGACGCGAACGACGCTTGCGGCCGGTCTTGCCCATGATGACTCCCAGATGTTGCGAACGATGAATGCTCGATCCTCTCAGGTCAGCGGGGTTCGACGAAATCGGCCCTGAGGTCATGGGTGGAGCCGAGCGAGGAACTTCTCGGCGTCGACGACGACACGAGTGATCTCACCGGTGCCCACGACCTTGCCGTTCCCGCCGACGTGGCGTGCGGCGACGGTGAAACGGTGCAGGCGCCCGTCGACGTACGTCGTGGAGGCGCTGACCTCGACCTGCTGACCGACCGCGCTGGCGCCGGTGTGCTCGAGAGCCACCCGCGAGCCCACGCTGGTCGACCCGGCAGCGAGCGACGGCTCCAGCGCCGCACACGTCGCGGCCTCGCACCAGGCCAGCAACCGCGGGGTCCCCAGCACCGCCAGGCTGCCGGAGCCGACAGCCAGCGCGGTGTCGTCCTCACCGACCGTGAACGTCAGGGTCGCGGACAGGACGGGGCCGCTCATCGCAGCTCCAGGGTGTAGGCGATCAGGGAGACATCGGGCTGAGGACGCCAGTCCCGCGCCGGAGCCCGCACGAATCCGAGGCGCTCGTAGAGGCCGTGCGCGACCGTCATCGCATCGAGGCTCGACAGCACGATCGCGCGGTCGCCCTCGGCGCGGAATCGCTCGACGACCATCGTGGCCAGGGCTCGACCGACACCACGGCCCTGCGCGCGCGGGTCGACGGCCAGCATCCGGAACTCACCCTCGCCGTCGACAGCGATCTCGCGCCAGTGCGAGTCGGGTGGGCACACCGTGACCGCTCCCAGCACCCGGCCGTGGTCGTCGCTGTCGCCGCTCTCGTCGACGTCTCCGTCGTCGGCGACGGCCACCCAGACCTCGGCCTCGCTGTCGCGGGTCGCGGTGTCGACGAGCCGGGCGCGGTAGAAGTCGTCGGGACCGAGCAGGAACGGCTCGTAGGCGGCCAGGGTGAGCTCGCCGATCGCGGCGTACTCCGCTGGCTGGGCGCGGCGCAGCTCCACCGGTGCCCCGCTCAGATGCCGAACGTCGCGCGCGGGTAGGCCGCGTCGACGTCGGTGATCACGTTGACGAGGTACGGCGTGCCGGCAGCGAAGGCGCGGTCGAGCGCCGGGCCGATCTGACGCGGGTCGGTGACGGTCTCGCCCCCGCCGCCGAGAGCCTTGACGACGTCGTCGTAGCGGGTCTGCGGCGCGAGGTCGGCCGCGACGTCGTAGCCGTAGAGCATCTGCATCGGGCCCTTCTCCAGGCCCCAGGCGGAGTTGTTGCCCATGACCATGACGACCGGGAGGTCGTGGCGTACCAGGGTGTCGACGTCCATCAGCGAGAAGCCTGCAGCGCCGTCGCCGAGCAGCAGCACGACCTGGGCCGAGGGGCGAGCGATGCGGGCGGCGATCGCGGCTCCCAGTCCGGCGCCGAGGCAGCCGTACGGGCCGGGGTCGAGCCAGCCGCCCGGGCGCTGCGGCTCGACGAACTTGCCGGCGAAGCTGACGAAGTCACCGCCGTCGCCGATCACGACGGCATCGTCGGCCAGGCGCGGCACCAGCTCGCCGTAGATGCGAGCGGGATGGATCGGGTCGGCCTCGGCGCTCAGCAGCAGCCGGTCGCGCTCGGTGGCCTGGGCGACGGTGTCCTGGAGGTCGCAGACCCAGGCGTCCCAGGACGGCTTGGCACCGCGCTGCATCGCCTCCTGCAAGCCGTCGAGCACGGAGGTGAGGTCGCCGGAGACCGAGGCGGCGAGGGCCGCGTGGCCCGACAGCTGGCCGGGGGAGTCAGCGACGTGCACGACCTGGGCCGGCGACGTGCCCTCCTCCTTGCCGCCGAAGATGCCGTAGCCGAGCCGGAAGTCGAGCGGGGTGCCGACGACGATCACCAGGTCGGCATGGTTCAGGGCGTGGCCGCGGGCCTTGGTGGCCAGCAGGCGGTGACCGCCGGGCACGAGACCACGGCCCATGCCGTTCGTGATCGTCGGCAGACCGAGGTCCTCGACGAAGCGCAGGGCCGCCGCCTCGGCGCCGTCGGCCCACACGTCGGTGCCGAGGATGAGCACCGGTCGGGACGCCGACGCGAGAAGCTTCGCGATCGCGCCGATCGCGTCCGAGTCGGGCTCGGCGCCTCGGACGGTGCCACCCACCGGGACCGGACCGCTGGAGGAGAGGAAGAACTCGTCCATCGGGACGTCGACGAAGACCGGTCCGCGGTGCGAGGACCCGGCCGCGCGGAAGGCCTCGTCCATGCCGCCGAGCATGTCGGCGGCGGTGGGCAGCGTGCGGGCCAGCTTCGAGACCGAGGCGACGATCGGGGGCTGGTCGAGCTCCTGGAGGCTTCCACTGCCCCAACGGTTCTGGGGGGCGCGTCCTCCGACGACGACCATCGGGGAGCCCGCGAACTGGGCCTGAGCGATGGCGCTCACGCCGTTCGTCACCCCCGGCCCGGCCGTGAGCACCGCGAGCCCGGGCACCCGGGTCAGCTTGCCGGTGGCCTCGGCAGCGAAGGCAGCGGTCTGCTCGTGACGCACGTCGAGCAGGCGCACGGGCGGGCCCTGACCCTCCTTCTGCGTCTGCACCGCGCCGTCGTACATCGGGAAGACGTGGGCGCCCGAGAGCGTGAACATCGTCTCGACGCCGTGCGCGCGGGCGACGGCGACCGCCAGCTCGCCGGCGTGGCCGCTGATCTCGCCGGGCTCGGCGGGCGGGGCGTCGGGCAGTGAGGTGAGGTCGGTCATGCTGCGACCCTAGTACCGCTGCCCGCGACGACGGCTACCCCTCCCGGAGCGCCCAGCTGGTCTCGCGCAGGGCTCCCACGAGCACGAGCATGACGTCGGCCCGAGCGGTCGGCGCCTTGCTGCCCAGCGCGAGCTGGAGGTAGAGCGCCCGGAGGAAGGCCTGCGCGTTGCCGCCGGCCAGGAAGGGGTCGGTGCCCTCCGCGGCATCTCGCTGCGCACCCAGGCAGAGCCGGTTGAGCCAGGGCTCGACGACGCTCATCGGGACGACGTCGCGGCGCAGGACGGCGATGGTGGCCCGGGCGAGGCGGTCGTCCTCACCGTGCGTGAAGAGGGTCGTCACCGGTTGCAGCAGGAGGTCGGCGACGACGTCGAGCAGCACCGTGAGCTCGGCGGCGCCGAGGTGGGGCGATCGCGCCAGGACGGCGAGCCCGTCGGCGCCGTGCGCCACGGCGTGGGCCCACCCCTTGCCCGGCACGAACCCGCGACGGTCGCGCTCGCGCAGCAGCCAGGTCGCCAATGCGTCGCCCCACTGCAGCACCTTGCCGCCGAGCACGAGTGGCCGGGCGGTGTCCCGAGCGATGCACTCGGCCAGGACGAGCGCCGAGAAGCTGCGACGGAAGACGGCGTCCCCCTCGGGCTCGCCGATCCCGACCAGCAGACCGGCTGCCATCCCGTCGCCGAGACCGGGCAGCAGGTCGTCGTAGACGCCGCGCTCGATCCACGTCGCCAGCGTGGGGTAGGCGAGAGCGTCACGGGTCTCGGGGTCGATGGCGCCCAGGAGCTCGGTGAGCTCGCTGGTGAGGTCGTTGAGCGGCGCGCTCTGCGGCACGCGGAAGTCGTCGGCCAGGACAGCACGCCAGTTCACCCGAGTCACGACGGCATCTTGCCAAAGATCCGTCGTGGGCCCTGCACGCCGGCGCGACGCGGTGATGTGGTGCAGCTCGCAGGTGAGCGTCGCCGGCGCTCGAGACGGGCCTAGGCTGGTCCGGTGGCGTCCTTCTCCGAGCTGGTGCGCACGCACACCGACCTCGATGGCACCGACGTCGCGTGGCTCCAGCTGCTCCAGGCCGACTGGCAGATCATCGCCGACCTCTCCTTCGCCGACCTCGTGCTGTGGCTCGCCGACCGCCGCGGGCACGGGTTCTGGGCGGTCGCCCAGATGCGCCCCACGACCGGCCCGACGGCCTACGTCGACGACGTGGTCGGGACATTCGTCGAGCACGGCCGCCGCCCCCTGCTCGATGCCGCGTTCGCCGAGGGCCGCGTCGCGCGCGACGGCGACCCCGAGTGGCGCGACGAGGTCCCGGTGCGCATCGAGGCCATCCCGGTGGTGCGCTCCGGAACGGTGCTGGGTGTCATCGGGCGCCACACCAACCTGCTCGGCGTGCGTACCCCCAGCCGGTTGGAGCTGTCCTACCTGCAGACCGCCGCCGACCTGACCCAGATGATCGCCGCCGGCGACTTCCCGTCCGCCGGACAGCGCAGCGACCACGCTGACTCACCCCGAGTCGGCGACGGGTTCGTCCGGGTCGACCCGCAGGGCCGGGTGGTCTACGCCAGTCCCAACGCCCAGTCGGTCTACCGCCGCCTCGGGCTGTCCGGCGACCTCGCCGGCCTGCTCCTGCCCGATCTCGTGCGCGAGCTCGTGGCCCCGACCCGGCGCCCCGACGAGGAGACCCTCTCGGCGGTGCTCGGCGGTCGGGCCCACCGTGACGTCGAGATCGGCACCGCCGAGGTCGCCCTGATCGTCCGCTCGATCCCGCTGCGCACCGGCGGCTCGCACATCGGTGGACTGATCCTGGTGCGCGACGTGAGCGACCTGCGCCGCCGCGACCGCGAGCTGGTCACCAAGGACGCCACCATCCGTGAGATCCACCACCGGGTCAAGAACAACCTCCAGACGGTGGCGGCGCTCCTGCGCCTCCAGGCTCGTCGGGTCGACAACGAGCAGGCCAAGGCCGCGCTGGAGGAAGCCGTGCGACGCGTGGGCTCCATCGCCATCGTGCACGAGACACTGAGCCAGGCGGTGCACGAGACCGTCGACTTCGACGAGATCGCGGACCGGCTCGGTGGGATGGTGACCGAGGTCAGCGCCCTCACCGGGAGGGTCCGCACCCGTCGTACGGGTTCCTTCGGCGTGCTGGCCTCGGAGTCGGCGAACACCCTGGCGATGATCCTCACCGAGCTGCTGCAGAACGCGGTCGAGCACGGTTACGGACCCGACGGACCGGCCGACGGGGTCGTCGGTCACATCGTCGTGGCCGTCGATCGGGCCCCCGGGCGTCTCCACGTCACGATCGACGACGACGGACGAGGCCTGCCGGGGGACTTCTCGCTGGACGCCTCGATCAACCTGGGGCTGTCGATCGTCCGGACCCTCGTCGAGTCCGAGCTGGGCGGCCGGCTGTCGATGCAGAGCCGCGCCGATGGAGGCACGCGCGTGGCGATCGATGTGCCGACGCCGTGAGTTGGTCGGGCGCCAGGGCGGGACGACACGGTGGGTGCCTCGAGGGTGTCTCGAGGGTGTCTCAGGCGATGGTGCGCACCCGGGAGCGGGAGTTGCGGCGCTTGAGCGCACGTCGCTCGTCCTCACCGAGCCCGCCCCAGACGCCGTGGTCCTGGCCGGCCTCGAGCGCCCAGGCCAGGCACTGCTCGCGCACGTCGCAGCGCCGGCAGACCTGCTTGGCCTCCTCGATCTGGAGGATGGCGGGGCCGGTGTTGCCGATGGGGAAAAACAGCTCTGGATCCTCGTCGAGGCAAGCAGAGCGGTGGCGCCAATCCATGGCTGGTGGATCCTTGTCTGTGGTGTGTGCAGGCAGGGATGCTCAGGCCTGCGGGCGCGCGTGTAGGCCCGTGTGTGAAGGATTTCACTAGCGCTTGATCACTCTCGCAACAAAGCCGGTGAACATCAAGGGCAACCGAGGTCTTGTGGGTCACAAACTGCCGAGGTGAAGCACTGCCGTTCCCGGGCTCCGCGCGCCGATCGCGGCCACTCGCGCCGCCCCGACCACCCGCTTCCGCGGGCGGGCGGGGCCTAGGGTGAGGACATGGCTCAGACGCGTCCGGAACCCATCCCGAACCCGCCTCCGCTGACGGTCGCGGCGTCCCTGGTCGCGGTGCAGGGGCTGGTGCTGGTCGGCCTGGGCGTGGTCGAGGCCACCAGCGTGGTCCAGGAGCGGGCGGCCGTGGCCGTGTCGGTGTCGGTGTTCTTCGCCGTGTACGGCGTCGCGCTCCTCGGCTGCGCGGTCGCCCTGACCCGTCGGGTGGGCTGGGTCCGGGGCCCGGTGCTCATCAGCCAGCTCCTCCAGCTCGGCATCGCGTGGAACCTGCGCGACGCCCCCCTGCTGGCCGTCGTCCTGGCCCTCGCCGCGCTCCTCACGCTCGCCGGCATGCTCAGCCCGGCGAGCATCGAGGTGCTGATGCCGCGGGCCGAGGAGTCGGACGACGTCTGAGGCTCGCGCCGGTCTGCCCGGTCAGCGCGGGGGTTCCTCCAGCGACTGGCGCAGCTGCTCGAGGGTGCGGTTGAGCAGCCGGGAGACGTGCATCTGGGAGACGCCGATCTCCTCGGCGATCTGCGACTGGGTCATGTTCTTGAAGAACCGCAGCAGCAGGATCTTCTTCTCCCGCGACTCCAGCCTCTCGAGCAGCGGCTTGATCGACTCGCGGATCTCCACGTGCTCGAGGCCCTCGTCGTCGATCCCGATCGCGTCGAGCATGCTCGAGGAGCCCTCCTCAGCGCCGTCGGTGGCGTCGAGGGAGAGGGTGGAGTAGGCGTTGCTCGACTCGATGCCCTCCACGATCTCCTCCACCGAGCACCCGATCGCCTCGGCGAGCTCGCGCGGCGTGGGGGAGCGCCCCAGGCTCTGGGTCAGCTCGGCGGTGGTCGACCCGATCTGCATCCGCAGCTCCTGGAGCCGACGCGGCACCCGGATGGCCCAGCCCTTGTCGCGGAAGTAGCGCTTGATCTCGCCGATGATCGTCGGGGTGGCGTAGGTCGAGAACTCCACGCCGCGCTCGGTGTCGAAGCGGTCGACGGACTTGATGAGTCCGATCGTGCCGACCTGGACGAGGTCCTCGAAGGGCTCGCCGCGGTTGCGGAACCGACGCGCGCAGTGCTCGACCAGCGGCAGGTGCAGACGCACCAGCGCGTCGCGGGACTCCGAGCGAGCAGCATCGGAGGCGAGCTCGTCGCGCATCTCGCCGAAGAGCTCGGCGCTGCGCCGACGAGTCTGCTCCAGGCGCGCCGAGCGCGCGCTGACGGTCGGGTCGGGCGCGGTCTGATCCGGTGGCTGGTCGGCACCGTCCATCTCAGGCGAGGTCGCCCGTCGCGGCCGGGCCGCCCGTGGCTCGCGTCGGCGGCGCAGCAGACGACGTCATCGTCATCGACACGGTGAGGCGGCCGTCGGCGGTCGCGATGTCGGCCGAGCTGGCCAGCGTGGAGAGCACCTGCCAGGCGAAGCTGTCGAGGTCGGGCTCGCGCGGGTCGACGGTCGTCACCGTGACGGCGACGACCAGGCTGCCCGGCGCGAGTCGGAACGTGCAGACCAGGTCGCTGCCCTCGTCAGCGTGCTCGAGCACCATCGCGTTGGCCTCGCCCACGGCGATGCGGAGGTCCTCGATGTCGTCGATGGTGAAGTCGAGCCGCGCGGCCAGACCGGCGGTCGTCGTCCGCAGCACGGAGGCGTAGGCGCTGTCGGCCGGGAGCCGCAGCTCGACGTCGGCGCGGCCGGTGGGAGTGCCCGACTCAGACATGGAGGGTCCTTACTCTCGGCAGACGCGAACCAGCAGACCCTAACCGTCCGCGGTCGTGGCCGGGAACGACACCACCCCCCGAGCCCGGGTGGGGCGCGAGGGGTGGTGAGGCACGAAAGCCGAGGTGTCGCCGGACGGACCGGCGGCGGCTCGCGGAGGGCTTCAGGCCTTCTTGGTCTCCCAGAAGATCTCGGCGATCTCGTCGATCTTGGCCAGCAGCTGGTCGGCCACGTCGGCGTCGAGCGAGCCCTTGGCACCCGAGGCGCCCGCCAGCTTGGTGGCCTCGTTGACGAGGACGTGCAGCTGCGGGTACTTCTCGAAGTGCGGGGGCTTGAAGTAGTCGGTCCAGAGCACCCAGAGGTGGTGCTTGACCATCTCGGCGCGCTGCTCCTTGATGATGAGCGCCCGGACGCGGAAGTCGGGGTCGTCGTTGTCAGCGACCTTGGCGATGATGCCCTTGATGGACTCCGCCTCGATGCGGGCCTGGGCCGGGTCGTAGACGCCACAGGGCAGGTCGCAGTGGGCCTGCACCTCGAGCGTGGGGGCGAACAGTCGCGCGAACATGCGTGTCCTCTCGTCGTGGGTGTGCGCTGGAGATCCAGCAGTGCTTGGGACACTACTCCGCGTGACCGATGCCGCGACCACCCCTCCAGCACAGCGCTACGGCTGGGCGGTGGTGCGGGGTGACTCGATGGCGCCGACGCTGAGCCCCGGTGACCGGTTGCTCGTCTCCTACCGTCGCCGACCGCGTCCCGGTGCCGTGGTCGTGGCCCGGTTCGTCGACGGCACGGTCGCGATCAAGCGGGTCGCCTCACGTCGACCCGGTGGCTGGTGGCTGCTGAGCGACAACGCCGGCGCCGGCACCGACTCGCGCCACCGCGGAGTGGTGCCCGACAGCGAGGTCTGGGGCACGGCCGTGGTGCGCGTGTGGCCTCGGCCACTGGCTGCTCCGGGGGCCGTGAGACACCCCCTCCACCACGGGTCGTCTGTGCAAGGATCGCCGATCGTGGCGACCTCCGATACCTCCCATCCTCACGCCGGCGACCCCGTGTTCGACCTCCACGTCGGTGGCAAGCTCGAGACGGTCTCCACCGTCGACGTGTCCGGGCCGGCCGAGCTCTCGCTGGCCTACACCCCCGGTGTGGCACTGGTCTGCCAGGCCATCGCCGACGACCCGAGCCTGACCCAGCACTACACCTGGGTGCCCAACGTGGTCGCCGTCGTCAGCGACGGCACCGCCGTGCTCGGGTTGGGCGACATCGGACCGGCCGCAGCGATGCCGGTGATGGAGGGCAAGGCCGTGCTGTTCAAGCAGTTCGGCGGGGTCGACGCCGTCCCGATCTGCCTGGCCACCACCGACACCGAGGAGATCATCGAGACCGTCGTGAGGCTGGCGCCCAGCTTCGGCGGCATCAACCTCGAGGACATCTCCGCGCCACGGTGCTTCGAGATCGAGGACCGCCTCAAGGAGCTCCTCGACATCCCGGTCTTCCACGACGACCAGCACGGCACCGCGGTCGTCGCGCTCGCCGCGCTCACCAACGCCCTGCGTCTGACCGGGCGCGACCCGGCCACCACCCGCGTCGTCATCTCCGGGGCGGGCGCCGCGGGCGTCGCGGTGGCGAAGATCCTGCTGAGCGCCGGCATCACCGACATCGCGGTCACCGACCGCGTGGGCGTCATCCACTCCGGGCGGACCGACCTGACGCCGGTGAAGCAGGCGCTGGCCGAGATCACCGCCGACGTGACGGGGCGTACCGGCACCCTCGCCGACGTGCTCGACGGAGCCGATGCCTACCTCGGCGTCTCCGGCGGCACCGTGCCCGAGGAGGACGTCGCGCGGATGGCGCCGGAGGCGATCATCTGCGCGATGGCCAACCCCACTCCCGAGGTGCACCCGGACGTCGCGCGCAAGTACGCCCGCGTCGTGGCCACCGGCCGCTCCGACTTCCCCAACCAGATCAACAACGTGCTCGCCTTCCCGGGAATCTTCCGCGGCGCCTTCGACGTCGGCGCGACCTCCATCACCGAGGGCATGAAGCTCGCAGCGGCCGCGGCCCTGGCCGAGCTGGTCGGTGACGACCTCAGCGAGGCGCTCGTCATCCCCTCGCCGTTCGACCCGCGCGTCGGGCCGGCCGTCGCGAGCGCGGTCGCCGCCGCCGCTCGTGCCGACGGGGTCGCCACCCGCTGACCGGGCGCCCTACGTCTCGACGACGGTGGTGTTGGTGTCGCGCCAGGTGCGCTCGAACGGCAACCGCCACGCGTGCGGCGCGATGAGCTGGTGGATGGCGTTGGGTCCCCACGAGCCGGGGGAGTAGCCGCGCACCGGAGGAGGGTTGGTGATCAGGGCCTCCGACTTCTCCCACAGCGCCTCGATGCCGGCCGCCGAGGTGAACAGCGTGTGGTCGCCGCGCATCGCGTCGGCGATGAGCCGCTCGTAGGCCTCCAGCACCGCGCCGGAGGCGTGGGTGTCGACGGTGGCGAACTGCATCGACAGCTTCTCCAGCTTCATGCCCGGGCCCGGCCTCTTGCCGTAGAACGACAGCGACATCTTCGACTGGTCGGCCAGGTCGAAGGTCAGGTGGTCCGGCCCCTGCGTGCCGGCGTTCGAGCCCGCGGGGAACATCGTCAGCGGTGGCTCCTTGAACGCGATGGAGATGATCCGTGCCCCTTCGGCCAGCTTCTTGCCGGTGCGGAGGAAGAACGGCACGCCGGCCCAGCGCCAGTTGTCGATCTCGACCTTGAGGGCGACGAAGGTCTCGGTGTCGGAGTCGTCGGCGACGCTCTCCTTGCCGCGGTAGCCGCCGTACTGGCCACGGACGACGTTCGCGGGCTCGATGGGGCGCATCGAGCGGAAGACCTTGAGCTTCTCGTCGCCGATCGGCCCGGGCGCGAGCGACGTCGGGGGCTCCATCGCCATGAAGGCCAGCACCTGCATCAGGTGGGTCACCACCATGTCCCGGTAGGCACCGGTGCTCTCGTAGAACGCCGTGCGTCCCTCGAGGCCGAGGGTCTCGGGCACGTCGATCTGCACGTGGTCGATGAAGTTGCGGTTCCAGATGGGCTCGAACAACCCGTTGGCGAAGCGGAAGGCCAGGATGTTCTGTGCCGCCTCCTTGCCCAGGAAGTGGTCGATGCGGAAGACCTGGTCCTCGGTGAAGACCTGGTGGACCTCGTGGTTGAGGGCCTTGGCCGAGGGGAGGTCGGTGCCGAAGGGTTTCTCCATGATGATGCGCGAGCGCTCGACGAGCCCGGCCTCGCCGAGCTCGTGGATGACGTCGAGGGCGGCGCGCGGCGGGACGCTGAGGTAGTGCAGCCGACGGACGTCCTCGGCCGGGCCGAGCTCGGCCTCGCACTCCGCGACCAGGACGGCCAGCGCCTGCGGGCCGGCCGAGGTCGCCACGTAGCGCAGTCGTTGCGAGAACGGCGCCCACCGCTCGTCGGTGATGACGCCCTTGCCGAACTCCTCGCAGGCTGCCCGGGCGAGGGTGTCGAACTCCTCGAGGGAGTGCTCCTCGAGCGAGGTGCCGATGACGCGGACGTCGGGGATGAGCTTGGCCTCGAAGAGGCGGAGCAGGCCCGGGAGCAGCTTGCGCCGGGCGAGGTCGCCGGTGGCGCCGAAGAGGACGACGACGTTGGGATGGTCCATGGAGTCGAATCTAGACCCGTCAGGTGACGAGCGGATGACACGACGCGATCGTCTAGCCTCGGACGCATGTTCGCCGTCTACGCCGAGTCCTTCGATCCCGACAACCCGCTCGCCGGCCTCGTGCTGGGCGAGCGCCCCGACCCGGAGGCGCCGGACGGGTGGACCACGGTCACCGTCAAGGCCGCCTCCCTGAACCACCACGACGTGTGGTCGCTGCGCGGGGTGGGTCTCAAGCAGGAGCAGCTGCCGATGATCCTGGGCTGCGACGCCGCCGGGCTCGACGAGGACGGCAACGAGGTCGTGGTGCACGCGGTCATCACCGACCCGGCCTGGACCGGCGACGACACCCTCGACCCCAAGCGGTCGCTGCTCTCGGAGCGCCACCAGGGGGCCATCGCCGAGCAGGTGATCGTGCCGAGGCGCAACGTCGTCGCGAAGCCGGCGTCGCTGTCGTTCGAGGAGGCCGCCTGCCTGCCGACCGCCTGGCTGACGGCGTACCGCATGCTCTTCACCCGCGGCGAGCTGAAGGCCGGCGACACCGTGCTCGTGCAGGGCGCCGGCGGCGGGGTGGCCACCGCGCTGATCATCCTCGCGCGGGCGGCGGGGCTGCGCGTCCTGGCCACGAGCCGCGACGAGACCAAGCGCTCGCGTGCCCTCGAGATCGGCGCGCACGAGGTCTTCGAGTCCGGTGCGCGGCTACCGATCAAGGTCGACGCGGTGATGGAGACCGTGGGTCGTGCCACCTGGACGCACTCCATCCGGGCGCTGCGACCCGGCGGCAAGATCGTCATCTCCGGCACCACCTCCGGGCCGAAGCTCGACGACGCCGAGCTGACCCGCATCTTCTTCCTCCAGCTGAGCGTCATCGGCTCCACCATGGGCACTCGCGACGAGCTGGCCTCGCTCGTGACGATGCTCGACGCCACCGGGGCGCGCCCGCTCATCGACCGCGCCGTCCCGATGACCGACGCGCGCGGCGGCTTCGAGGCGATGGCCGCCGGCGACGTGTTCGGCAAGATCGTCTTCACCCGCTGATGGCCACGCACCTGGTCACCGGGGCCGGGTCGGGGATCGGTGCCGAGCTGGCCCGGCTGCTCCACGATCGCGGTGATCAGCTGGTGCTGCTGGCGCGTTCGGCCGATCGTGCCGCAGAGCTGGTCGCGGCGTACGACGGTGCGCGCACCGTCGTCGCCGACCTGGCCGACCCGTCCTCGGTCGAGGAGCTCGACCTGCCGCACGCGCTCGACTCGGTGGTGCACGCGGCCGGTGTCGTCGACCTCGGGCCGGTTGCCGAGCTCGGTGTGGGGTCGTGGCAGGAGCAGCTGACGGTCAACCTGGTCGCTCCGGCAGCACTCACCCGGGCCGCACTTCCGGCCCTGCGCGCGGCCCGAGGCACGGTGGTCTTCGTGAACTCCGGTGCGGGCCTCACCGCCAACCCCGACTGGTCGGCGTACGCCGCCTCGAAGCACGGCTTGAAGGCGTTGGCCGACTCACTGCGCGCCGAGGAGGCGGGCCACGGCGTCCGCGTCAGCAGCATCTATCCCGGGCGCACCGCGACGTCGATGCAGGAGAAGGTGCACGCCCAGGAGGGCAAGACCTACGACGCCGACGACTGGATCGCGGCGGCGACGGTGGCGGCCGCGATCCGGCACGTCCTCGACCTGCCCCACGACGCCACGATCAGCGACCTCACCGTCAGGCCCGGCCCGAGCTGACCCGCTGCTCCCGGCCCGTCAGGGCCGCGGACGCACTGTGAGCACCTGGTTCAGGGTGCCGATCGGGCCGGCCTCGTCGTGGAGCGTGCTGCTGGTGACACCGTGCCCGGTGGCACCGAACGTCACGGAGGTGTCGAAGCCCAGCCACCCCGGTCGCGGCGCGCGGACCAGGTGCGCCGTCAGGTCGAGGTTGGGGAACAGCACCTCCCCGGGGTCGGCCCGCACCGTCATCCCGTTCGCGATGTCGACGAGCCCCGCCGCGGCGGCGGTCGGGCTCACCGGCTCGTCGAGCAGAGGAGTGTCGGTGCGCACCCAGTAGGCCGCCCGCCCTGGTGCGACGTGCTGGCGCCGCACCCGGGCACTGGCGATGAAGCCCCCGGCCCACACCGAGGTGGGGTCCCAGGGTGGCATCGTGTCGGGCGGGGCGATGGCAGCGAGGCCGGTGCCGGCGTACGACGACGTCTCGCCCGGTGCGACCAGCCAGGCGCGCAGCACCACCGCCGACCGACCGCCCTGGCTGACGGTGGCCTCCATGAGCTCGATGGTGCGTCCGGGACGCACGACCCGGACGTCGACCTCGACGGCGTCCATCGAGAGGGTGCCGAGGATGTCGTAGCTCAGGCGCGAGACGTCGAGCGCACGCTCGTGGCGCTCGGCGTGGTCACGCTGCACTGCGTGACAGAGCAACCCCATCGACGGTGCGACGTGCTGCTCGTCGAGGTTCCACGCGCCGCCGACGTGCTGGGTCGGCGTGAAGGTCCGGTCGTCGACCCGGTCGAAGTACGCCACCCGTCGATCGTCACACGTCCCGGTGACTGCCGCCGTGCCGGCATCGGCGAGACCCTCCGGAGGTTGAGCAGTCCGTTCCCTCCGGAGGTTGAGCAGCGAGCGCCAGCGAGCGTCGACGCCACCTTCCGGAGGTTGAGCAGCGAGCGCCAGCGAGCGTCGACGAAACCCGGTGACACACCCACGATCTCTCCACAGCGGAGTCGTCGAAGAAGTTCTCCACATCCCCACGGTTGAGGGCGAAAGTAGCGTCCTGAGTGTCGGAGGTCAGTGCTTGAGTGAACCCATGAGCAAGCGCCTCGATGACACCGGGACGGGTCATCCGATCCTCGGTTTGCTCGACGCGCTCGAGTCCGGGATGGACGACATCGCAGGGGCGCCGGTGTGGTCGTTGAACGCCGAGGAGACCACCCAGGTCGTCACCCGACTCGTCGCGGACCTCGCCCGTCTGGCCGAGCTCGAGACGCGTGCGTTGGGTCAGGCGAACACCCTCGACCTGCACGGGTCGATCGGCACCAGGTCGGTCTCGCAGTGGCTGGCCCGGGCGACGCGGATGACCCGCGGTGAGGCGGCCCGCAGGTGCAAGCTCGCGACCGCGTTGGACGCTCACCCACAGACCCGGGAGGCGGTAGCGGCTGGGCAGGTCCTGCCGGAGCAGGCGAGCGTGATCGCTGCTGCAGTCGACGACCTCGACGACGAATACGCAGCCGAGGCCGTCAAGGGCGAGGCGTTCCTCATCGGCAAGGCCGCGGACTTCGATGCCCACCAGCTGCGTCAGCTCGGTGAGCGGCTCTTCGAGACCATCGACCCAGACGGTGCCGAAGAACGCGAAGCCAAAGCTCTCGCCGACCACGAGGAACGGGCCCGGAAGAAGACCGAGTTCCGCATGTCCGAGATCGACAACGGCATGGCCCGCGGTTCGTCCACGCTCCCGGCGGTCCAGGCCGAGATGCTCCGCCAGGCCCTCCTCGCGCTGGCCGCCCCGAAGCACGTCCGCGCCACCGAGGGTGCTGGTGCCCATGACCACGAGAAGCCGTCCGCGCAGCGGATGGGGTGGGCGTTCGCCGAGTACATCGAGCGCTACCCGACCGAACATCTCCCCAAGATGGGCGCCCTGACGGCCACGCTCATCGTGACCGTACAGGCCGACGTCTTCACCCACGGTGCCCAGAAGGCCGGACACACCGAGAACGGCACCGGGATCTCACCAGGCCAGCTGCTCCGCTGGGCGTGCGGGGCCAAGATGATGCCCGCGGTCCTCGACGCCGACGGTCACGTGCTCGACCTCGGCAGGTCCAAGCGGTTCCACACCGAAGCCCAACGCATCGCGCTGATCATCGCCCAGAAAACCTGCCAACACCCCGCGTGCGACACCGCCGGGGCGTTCTGCCACGTCCACCACACCAACCCCTGGTCAGCGGGCGGTGGCACGAACACCCGCGACGCGGTCCTGCTCTGCCCCTTCCACCACCATCAAGCCCACGCTCAGGGCATCGACTACCCGATCCGGACGTAGACCGACCGACCCGCGCGAGAACGACGACGCGCCGGATCGAGCCGTAACGATCCGGCACGGATACGTGCGGACTGCCGATGAGGTGCGTGTTCCGCGGGGTCGTGGGCCACGGCATCAGGGAGGAAAGCCGAGCGCGCCGGCTCCGCTGCTCCTGTCGAGGTCTCGATGTTCGACAGGACGCCGACCTTCGGTGTGAGCGATACCGCGGGCGGCGGCGCTTTGACACACTGCTGTGGTGAAGCTCCCCATTGCTGGCGTCCGCCAGATCAAGTTGCCTGTGAGGGACCTAGCGATCAGCGCCCGATGGTACGCAGATCTCCTCGATCTGGAATTGGCCAACGAGTTCTTTGAGGACGGCGCAGTCAGAGGTGTGGTCCTCGCTGATCACGAAGCAGGGTTCGTGATCGGGCTACGCGAGCGCGAATACTGTGCGAGCAGTCCGGTCCTGGACGGCTTTGATGTGTGTGCCTTCATGCTCCGGACGGCGGAGGCGATGTCGGCGGTGATCGATCGCTGTGTCGAGCTCGGTATCGAGCACGGCGACGTCGATGACCGCGGGGACTTCGGCATGGCGATGGACATCGCCGACCCGGACGGGACGGTGCTGCGCTTCGTGGCCGGCGCTCACACCGGGCCTCCGGGCGCATTCGCCGGACTCGAGTTCGGTTCCGGGCCACCGATCATCTACGACCAGCCTCGACTCCGCTTCTAGCCCGAGCCGCACCCACCGTCCCCCTCAGCCGCCGGGAGGGGGTTCCGCCCGCCCATTCCGCTTCAAGGCGATCTCTTGCCGAGAGTGGGACGGATGGGAACGTAGGCGTCCCTCGTGACTGCCGGGCTCTGGCCTAGAACAGCACGGGAAGGAAGTAGAGCGCAACGAGCGCCACGCCGAGGCCACCGGTGATCAGGACGCCCAAGCCGGCCGCCCAGAGCACGCTGTCGCCAACGCGCCATAGGCACAGCCCAACCCCGATCGAGGCGGCGGTGGACACCAGGAGGGCATTGAAGCCCGCACTGGCTACGGCGACGCACACCAGGACGAAGCCGCCGATCAGGCCTCCGAAGTAACCGACCCAGACCGCCGCCCCGAGCCGGTCCTCACCGCGACCGGTATGCGGCATCACATTCCAGCGTAACAATTCCACAGGCTCGCTCGGCGGCGGCTTGTCCGGCCCGGCGAGCCGACGACGTGTCCTGGACGGAAGCCCGTGCGCGACCCAGGACGCGTCGCCGAGGCGATGATCGGTGAGCTGAGCCAGCTGCCCGTGCCCCTGCGCACGTCGTTGCTCTGGGACCGCGGAAGCGAGGCGGCCCGCTGCGACAGGATCCAGCTCGAGCTCGCGGTGCCGGTCTATCCGGAGCCGGTTCGTGTTCTTGTTCGTGCCGCGCTGCCAAGGCGAGTGGGGGTCGCAGAACTTGAATCGGGTCGAGCCGCAGAATGGGACAACCGTGGCCTCACCCTCGGCCGGCTCCGGCACGTGCTGGTCGTCGATGGGCGCGACGTTCAGTGGAGAGCAGCGACGATGGTCATGCCGCTGGTCTAGCCAAGACGGCCGACGAGTGCCATGCTCCGAGCATGCTCTACATCATCATCATCGTCGTCCTGGTCGTCCTCCTCCTGGGCGGGTTCGGGTTCTCCCGCCGTCGCTGACCGTCGCAGACTCAAGGGAGGCGCCCCGGTCCCGCGCACCAGCGCGTGCTCAGGGCGCCGACCTCCACTGCAACGCTCCGATGAGGACCATCCGCAGCTGAGTGCGCGCTGCGGCGCTGACCCGGGCCTCCGCCTCTGGTCGGCCACCTGCTGCGACGATGTCCTCCGCCGTGGCCACCATGGCGGTGACGATCAGTCCCGACAGGACCCTCAGGTCCTCGGGTGACCAGTGATCGGTGCCCGGCAGCTGAGCGATGTCGGTGGCGAGCTCGCGCTCGCAGAGCTCGATCTCGTGGCGGATGCGGGCGCGCACAGCCAGCGGGCCGGCGGCACGCTCGCGCGCGATGAAACCGAAGTGACCGCGATGGCGGTGCACGTGCTCCTCGAGGGTCGCGACCGAGCGGTCGACGATCTGGTTGAACGTGGGGATCTCCGCGCCGGTACGGCGGATCCCGCGCAGCATCGCGCGCAACGACACGAACGACTCGTCGACCAGCGCCAGCCCGAGGTCCTCGACGGAGTCGAAGTGGCGGTAGAAGGCCGTCGGCACGACGCCGACCTCCTTCGCGACCTGTCGTAGCGACAGCGCCACCAGGCTGCTGTCCTCGCAGAGGTCGAGTGCGGCTTCGAGGATGGCGCGCCGGGTGCGTTCCTTCTTCTCGATGCGGGTCCCGGTCTGGGTGTCGGTCACATGACGCATCCTAGGCCGGGCTACGTGTGTCCACCCTCACGCATCGTCGTGAACGGGCTCACGCGTGTTCCCCTTGACCGTTGCGGCCGCACAGGGGAGAGTTTCGGTGTACGGATGTTCACTCAAATTCTGGAGGCACCATGAGCGCCACGGCACCCCTGACCGGTCCTCGGACCGGTGGTCCTCTGGGCGTCGGCGGACCGCTGAGCCGGCTGCTCCGCAGCCGGGTCGTCGCTGCGCTGGCCAGCCCGCACGGTGTCGACCGCTACCTCGAGCTCGTCAACCCGATGTGGGCAGCGCAGGAGGTGCGGGCGCGTGTCGTCGCCGTCCGCCACGAGAACCCGGCGTCCGAGGCAGCCCCTGTTGCGACGCTCACGCTCCAGCCCACGAGCACCTGGCGCGGGCACCGCGCCGGCCAGTACGTGCAGGTCGGGGTCGACCTGCCCGACTCCGCCAAGCGGATGACCCGCTGCTTCTCGATCTCCTCAGCGGCCTCGCAGCCGGGCGAGCAGTTCTCCCTGACCATCCGTGCCCACGACGAGGGTCAGGTCTCGAAGTTCCTCGTCGGCGAGGTGCTGGCGGGACGTGGCGTCGGCCAGATGGTGCACCTGAGCCAGGCCGAGGGCGCGTTCGTGCTCGACGAGAGCCCGGCGACGCCGACCAACAACCACCTGCTCTTCATCACCGGCGGCTCGGGGATCACGCCGGCCATGTCGATCATCCGCACCCTCCTGCGCGACGGCTACGACGGCAAGGCCGGCCGCAAGGTCACCTTCCTGCACTACGCCCGCTCGGCCGACGACCAGATCTTCGCCGACGAGCTCGCCTCGATCGCCGCAGCCGACAACGACGTGAGCGTGCACCTGCGCCACGGCGACCACGTGTTCTCCGACTTCGAGCTGCGCCGCCTGGTCCCGGCCTACCGCGACACCGACACCTGGGCGTGCGGCCCCGCCGGGTTGATGGCGCTCATCGATGATGCCTACGACGGATCGACCCGTCTGCGCACCGAGTTCTTCAAGGCCCCTCGCATCGAGGCCGGCAACGCTGAGGGCGATGTCTCCTTCCAACGTTCGGGTCAGGAGGCCGCCAACTCCGGTGCCACCCTCCTCGAGCAGGCCGAGGCCCTCGGGTTGAGGCCCGAGTTCGGCTGCCGCATGGGGATCTGCTTCTCGTGCACGTCGCGCAAGACCGAGGGCACGGTGCGCAACGTCCTCACCGGCGTCGAGTCGTCGCTGCCCGACGAGGACATCCAGATCTGCGTCACCACCCCCGTCGGCGACTGCGCCGTCGATCTCTGACCTTCCCGACACCCACCCACTCCGCAGACCACCGAGCAAAGGACGAAGCGCATGAGCATCGCCTATGACAACGAGACGCTGACCACCGAGCAGACCCCCCGGATCGACCTCGAGCAGGTCAAGAAGCTGACCGCCGAGCAGCTCGACGCCTTCGGCGCGGAGATGGACGCCATCCGCCAGCGCGTCATCGCCGACCTCGGCCAGGTCGACCGCGACTACATCCACCGCGTCGTCAAGGTCCAGCGCGGCTTCGAGGTCGCCGGTCGCGCTCTCTTCTACGTGCCGCCGGCCTGGCCCCTGGCCGTGGCCGCCCTCAGCGTGTCGAAGATCCTCGACAACATGGAGATCGGCCACAACGTCATGCACGGCCAGTACGACTGGATGGGCGAGCCCGGCCTCAGCTCGCGGATGTTCGACTGGGACAACGTGTGCCCCGGCGAGCAGTGGAAGTACAGCCACAACTACATCCACCACACGTTCACCAACATCCTCGGCAAGGACCGCGACATCGGCTACGGCATCCTGCGGATGGACGAGGACCAGCCGTGGCACCCCTACTACCTCGGCAACCCGGTCTACGCGGTGCTGCTGATGGTGTTCTTCGAATGGGGCGTGGCGATGCACGACCTCGAGGTCGAGAACCTCGTGGCCGGCAAGCGCACGCTCGAGGACAACAAGGCCATCTACCCCGGCCTGATGCGCAAGATCCGCCGTCAGGCGCTGAAGGACTACGTGCTGTTCCCGGCGCTGACCGGCCCGCTCTTCCCGCTCACGCTCGCGGGCAACGCGACCGCCAACCTGGTGCGCAACATCTGGGCCTTCAACATCATCTTCTGCGGCCACTTCCCGGCCGGGGTCGCCACCTTCTCCGAGGAGGAGTGCGAGAACGAGTCGCGCGGACACTGGTACTACCGCCAGCTGCTCGGCTCGGCGAACATCTCGGGCGGAAAGCTGCTGCACCTGATGTCGGGAAACCTGTCGCACCAGATCGAGCACCACCTGTTCCCCGACCTGCCGGCCCGCCGCTATCCCGAGATCGCCGAGGAGGTCCGTGAGATCTGCGAGCGCTACGGCATCGCCTACAACACCGGGCCGCTGCACAAGCAGCTGCTCAGCGTCGCCGGGAAGATCTGCCGGATGGCGTTGCCGCCCAAGCGCACGGCAGACTAGGCGCCATGAACGACGAGCACGGCCCCGACGAGCTGTCCAAGGCTGAGATCGGCAAGGACGCCATCCAGTCCACCGCCGAGGCTGCAGCCACGGCGGTGGGGGAGGTGGCCACGATCATCACCTCGGCCGTGCGCGACGTCGCCACCGCGATCGGTGGGTTCGCCACCGAGGTCTTCGAGATCCGCGAGGCAGCCAGGAAGGCGAGCGACGAGCACGATCACGAGGTCTGAGCGGCCCGACCGGGGTCGGTCGAGCCGGGGTTGGTCGAGCCGGGGTCAGCCGAAGGACAGTCGGAAGTCGCTCATCCGCAAGGTGGCCAGCTGAGTGGCCCCTCTGAGGTAGCCCAGCGGCCCGTCGGAGGCGAAGTCCCATCGGGCCCGGCCCGGCAGGGCTCTGGCCGAGCCCTTCATGGGGGCGCCCTTCTCGCCGCCGCCCTCGGGCAGCTCGGGCTGGTAGGTGTCCTGCGTGAAGGGGACCCGCGGGGCCAGGCGCGAGATGTCGCTGAACGATGCGCTCGCGATCGGCGTCCGGGCCAGCGAGGCGCTCCAGTCCGTCGAGGTCAGGGGCCCACGGTGCCAGGAGTCGAGCTCGAAGTCGCACAGTCCCTTGGGGATCGCCCAGAGCTCGCGGCCCCCAGCGACCGAGGCGGGGGAGTCGACCCAGATGTCGGTGATCGTGATCGTGCGGCCGCGGTTCTCGTCCTTGCGCATGAGTCGCGCCACGAGCAGCTCGGAGTAGGTGAGAGGGCTGCCCTCGGTGTAGCTGACGAAGGCAGCACCGTAGATGCCTGCGGGGCGCTGCTGGTCGACGTCGTTCCCGACACGGAACACGCTGAGCCACATCGAACCCACCATCGCCCACGGCGCATCGGGGTAGTCGACCTGCTCGTAGGGCAGCCCGGGTGCACCTGGGGCGGGGATCGTCATGCCCGCATCGTAGTGACACGCCGAGTCGGCGCGTAGACGCGCCGACTCGACCCGGAATCGTCGCCGAGTCGGCGCGTCTACGCGCCGACTCGACCCCACCTTCGTGCGGACTAGGGTGGCGGCGTGATCGTGGTGAACCGCTTCCGGGTGCCGGAACCCGAGGGCGACGGGTTCCGCATCGATCTGCAGCGGGCCCGCGATGCGCTGGCCGAGCGGCCCGGGTTCCTGGTCGCGACGATGGGTCGCAACGTCGACGACCCCGAGCTGTGGGTGCTCACGACCACGTGGGAGCACGTCGGGGCCTACCGCCGCGCGTTGTCGTCGTACGACGTCAAGCTGCATGCGGTGCCGACCCTCGGTCGTGCGCTCGACGAGCCCAGTGCCTACGAGATCGCGGAGGTCGGCACCGACCTGAACACCCGCTCGATCCGCTCGTTAGGCTGAACGTTCGACGTCCCGGCAGCCAGTCGGACGCCAGATCAGCTCAGGAGCACCACCGTGGCCAAGCCGCCTCCGTCCACCGTCGACCACGTCGTCAACCTGGCCAAGCGCCGGGGTTTCGTCTTCCCCTGCGGAGAGATCTACGGCGGCACCAAGTCGGCCTGGGACTACGGCCCCCTCGGCGTCGAGCTGAAGGACAACATCAAGCGCCAGTGGTGGAAGTCCATGGTCCAGATGCGCGACGACATGGTCGGCCTCGACTCGAGCGTCATCCTGCCGACCAAGACGTGGGAGGCCAGCGGGCACGTCGCCACGTTCTCCGACCCGCTCACCGAGTGCCAGTCGTGCCACAAGCGCTACCGCGCCGACCACCTCCAGGAGACAGCCGCCGAGAAGAAGGGCGCGGACGTCGACCCCGACTCGATCGACCTCACCACCCTCGCCTGCCCGAACTGCGGCACGCGCGGCGCCTGGACCGAGCCGCGCCAGTTCTCCGGACTGCTCAAGACCTACCTCGGCGTCGTCGAGGACGAGTCCGGGCTGCACTACCTGCGTCCCGAGACCGCGCAGGGCATCTTCCTCAACTTCGCCAACGTCGTGACCTCCTCGCGGATGAAGCCGCCGTTCGGGATCGCCCAGATCGGCAAGAGCTTCCGCAACGAGATCACGCCCGGCAACTTCATCTTCCGCACCCGTGAGTTCGAGCAGATGGAGATGGAGTTCTTCGTCAAGCCCGGCGAGGACGAGGAGTGGCACCAGTACTGGATCGACGAGCGCACCGCGTGGTACGTCGACCTCGGGATCGACCCCGACAACCTGCGCCACTACGAGCATGCCCAGGAGAAGCTGAGTCACTACTCCAAGCGCACGGTCGACATCGAGTACCGATTCCGGTTCGCGGGCTCGGAGTGGGGCGAGCTCGAGGGCGTCGCCAACCGCACCGACTTCGACCTCTCGACCCACGCCGAGCACTCCGGCAAGGATCTGAGCTACTTCGACCAGGCCGCCAACGAGCGCTACACGCCGTACGTCATCGAGCCGGCTGCCGGACTCTCGCGCAGCCTGATGACGTTCCTCGTCGACGCCTACGAGGAGGACGAGGCCCCCAACACCAAGGGCGGCGTCGACAAGCGCACCGTCCTGCGCCTCGACAAGCGCCTCGCCCCGGTGAAGGTGGCCGTGCTGCCGCTGAGCCGCAACGCCGACCTCTCGCCCAAGGCGAAGGCGCTCGCGGCCGAGCTGAGAGCGAACTGGAACATCGAGTTCGACGACGCGGGCGCCATCGGCAAGCGCTACCGCCGTCAGGACGAGATCGGTACGCCGTACTGCGTCACCGTCGACTTCGAGTCGATCGACGACCACGCCGTCACCGTGCGCGAGCGCGACACGATGCAGCAGGAGCGGATCAGCCTCGACGGGATCTCCTCCTACTTCGCCGAGCGGTTGCTGGGTTGCTGACGTGCGCGCCCGTGCTGCCGGCCTGACCGGCACGATCATCGCCCTCTGCCTCGTCTCCGCGGCGTGCGGTGGGGCCGAGGAGGAGGTCGCCGCGCCGGGGTCGCCGTCGCCTGCGGCGTCCGCGTCCCCCTCGGGCGACCCGACCGACGGTGAAGCATCTGAGTCGCCGACTGCGAGCGCCGAGGCCTACCTGCCGACGCCGGACGGTGTGCTCCTCACCCGGCCCGGCACCCAGCTCAAGCTCAGGAGGACCGCGACCGCTGCGTGGGAGCCGCGCCAGGACCTGGTCGGCGTCGTCGACGTCGCCGTGACCAGGATCGCCGCGACCACGATCCAGGCAGCGCTGGCCGGTTTCGACCTGAGCGCCGAGGAGCAGCGCGCGACGCCGTACTTCGTGAGCTCCGAGGTGACCAACGTCGGGGACACCGACCTGGGCGCCCGCCAGCTCCCGCTCTACTTCCTCGACCAGCGCGGGGTCCTGGTGGCCCCGACCGGGGTGGCGCGTGACTTCGAGGCGTGCCCCGGGTCGACGCTGCCCGCCGTGTTCGCACCGGGCGATGCCGCCGAGAGCTGCCTGATCTTCCTGGCGCCCGAGGGGTCGCAGCTGCAGTCGATCATGTTCCGACCTCCTGAGGGCGTCGTCCCGCTGCAGTGGCGGGGGAGGGTGACCGAGCCGGGACACCGGGACGGGAGCAAGAGCTCCCGGAGGAAGGCCGCCGGCGACAAGGACCGCTGATGCCACCACCACGGCACGCCAGGCGAACATCGGATTTGGGGTGCGCGTGGTGGTCTCGGACAATGTGGGGGTGACCGCGACCCGCCCGCCCCTCCAGCTCGGGTCGCTGCGCGTCGAGACGCCGGTGGTCCTGGCGCCGATGGCCGGCATCACCAACGCCGCCTACCGGCGACTGTGTGCCGAGCAGGGCGCGGGCCTCTACGTGTGCGAGATGATCACGTCACGCGGCCTCGTCGAGCGCGACGCGACGACGTTGAAGATGCTGGTGTTCGACGAGCTCGAGACGACGCGATCGGTACAGCTCTACGGCACCGACCCCGTCTACGTCGGCAAGGCCGCCGAGATCCTGTGCGGCGAGTACGGCGTCGCCCACATCGACCTCAACTTCGGGTGCCCGGTGCCGAAGGTGACCCGAAAGGGAGGGGGAGGGGCGCTGCCGTGGAAGCGCAACCTGCTCGGTGAGATCCTCGAGCACGCGGTCGCTGCTGCGACGCCCTACGACGTGCCGGTCACGATCAAGACGCGCAAGGGCCTCGACGACGACCACCTGACCTACCTCGACGCCGGTCGCATCGCCCAGGAGACCGGCTGCGCCGCGATCGCGCTGCACGGGCGCACCGTCGTCCAGGCCTACTCGGGCGAGGCCGACTGGGCGGCCATCGCTGCCCTGGTCGACCACGTCGACCTCCCGGTGCTGGGCAACGGCGACATCTGGGAGGCCTCCGACGCGCTGCGTCTCGTCGAGCAGACAGGTGCGGCGGGCGTCGTCGTCGGACGCGGGTGCCTGGGCCGTCCGTGGCTCTTCCGCGACCTCGCAGCCGCCTTCGCGGGCGGGCAGGTGGCGACCCTGCCGAGCCTGGGCGAGGTGTCGGCGATGATGCGCCGTCACGCCGAGCTGCTCAGCGAGCACATGGGCGAGGAGCGCGGGTGCAAGGAGTTCCGCAAGCACGTCACCTGGTACCTCAAGGGCTTTGCGGCTGGAGGCGAGCTGCGGCGCGCCTTGGGCATGATGAGTTCTCTCGCGGAGCTCGACCTGCTGCTGGCCGAGCTCGACCCGGACGAGCCCTTCCCGGTGCGCGAGCTGGGCACCCCGCGCGGACGGCAGGGGTCACCGCGCTCGAAGGTAGCCCTCCCCGAGGGCTGGCTCGACGACACCGACGGCACCGGCTCGGTGCTGCGCGAGGATGCCGGCGAGACCACCGGCGGGTGATGCGGGCCACCCCCGGTGGAGGGGTGGCAATTGCCGGAACCTCCACGCCTTGTGCTTGAATCTTCCACCGTGCCGACCGCCGGAGAAGAGCCCACGGCCGACACCGCCACACGCACACCACCCGCACCACCCGCACCACCACCGAACCATCACCGGGCCGCCGCCCGGAGCACCGTCCGTCCTGTCGACAACAGCAAAGGACCCAGCGCTGTGGCGAGTCATAGCCACAAGCGGGAGACCAATGCCCGCCTGTTCGCCCGTACCCCGAAGGCCTCCGTGGTCGCGGGACCTCTCGCCGTCCTGGCGACCGTCTCAGCGGTCTCGCTCGGGGTGCTGACCACCGGGGGTGGCCTCACGTCGGCGGCCTCCCTCACGGGCGCCCTGCCGCCGGCAGCCGCCGGCCCCACGGCCGGAGACTCCACCCCCGCAGCCCTCGACCTCGCCGGTGACCTCGCCCGGCAGACGATCTCGCGCGGTGGCGGCCGCAGCGCCGACGAGCCGGCGCCGGTCGAGAGCGACCCGCTCAGCAAGGTGGAGAAGCTGCTGCGACCCCGCCAGGTCCGCCAGGCCGTACGTCAGGCCGAGACCGTGCAGTTCACCACCACCGAGCTCAACCTCTGGACCGAGCCCGGCGACAAGGCCCGCCAGAGCGGCCTCCTCGACTCCGGCACCAAGGTGGTGCTCACCGGGCGCTCGCTCTACGGGCGCGACGAGATCGTCCAGGACGAACAGACCCGGTGGGTCACCACCGGCTACTTCAGCGACGAGAAGCCCGTCGAGCCGGACCCCGATGCGCCGGCCACCCTCGGCGGTTCCTGCACCAACGGCAGCAGCGTGTCGCCCGGCGTCAGCCCCAACATCGTCAAGGTCCACGACGCGGTGTGCGCCGCCTTCCCCGACATCACGACCTACGGCACCTTCCGCGGCGACGGCGAGCACGCCCAGGGCATCGCGGTCGACATCATGGTCTCCGGCGACGAGGGCTACCGCGTGGCCGACTTCGTGCGCGCGAACGCGTCCGCGCTCGGCGTCAGCTACATCATCTACTCCCAACGCATCTGGTCGGTGGAGCGTGGCAGCGAGGGCTGGCGGGGCATGGAGGACCGCGGTTCGACGACGGCCAACCACTACGACCACGTGCACGTCACGACGTACTGACGACGGTTCGATGATCCTCGAGCACGCACTGCTCCCCGTGCGTGCCGGCGCCGAGGACACCTTCGAGGCCGCCTTCGCCGAGGCGAGGCGGATCATCTCCGCAGCGCCGGGCTTCGTCGGCCTCACGTTGTCGCGGTGCCTCGAACGCCCGGGTACCTACCTGCTCCTGGTCGAGTGGGACACCCTGGAGCACCACACCGAGCGTTTCCGCCGATCGGCGGACTACGACGAGTGGCGCCGGCTGCTGCACCACTTCTACGACCCGTTCCCGGTCGTCGAGCACTTCGAGCGCGTCCTCGACGCGTGAGTGCACCGACGCTTCCGGGCTTCCGGGCTTCCGGGCTTCCGGGCACCCGCCCCGTGGCGAGAGCCGGGCCCTACACTCCTCGGCGATGGACGACTCCGACCTCTACGACGCGCGGTCGCGCGAGCGGATCGTCGCCGAGCCCCTCAAGAGGGTCGAGGCGCCGGTCCGGACGCCGTTCGAGCGCGACCGGGCCCGCGTCGTGCACGCCGCCTCCTCGCGACGACTGGCCGACAAGACCCAGGTCGTCGGACCCGCGTCGGACGACTTCGTCCGCAACCGGCTCACCCACAGCCTCGAGGTCGCCCAGGTGGCGCGTGACCTCTCGCGGGCGCTGGGCAGCCAGCCCGACATCGCCGAGACCGCGGCCCTGGCGCACGACCTCGGGCACCCGCCGTTCGGCCACAACGGCGAACGGGTGCTGGCCGAGCTGAGCGAGGCCTGCGGTGGCTTCGAGGGCAACGCCCAGACCCTGCGGGTGCTGACGCGTCTCGAGGCCAAGACGTTCGATGCCGACGGCGCCTCCGTGGGCCTCAACCTGACCCGCGCGACGCTCGATGCGTGCACGAAGTACCCCTGGGCCCGCGGAGCGGGCGCCGACCCTGTGAAGTTCGGCGTCTACCCCGACGACCTGTCGACCTTCGTGTGGCTTCGCGCCGACGCGCCCGGCCCGCGACGGTGCCTGGAGGCGCAGGTGATGGACCTCGCCGACGACGTCGCCTACTCCGTGCACGACGTCGAGGACGGCACGGTAGCCGGCCACGTCGACCTCACCCGCCTCGACACGGCCGCGATCTGGGAGACCCTGCGTGAGTGGTACCTGCCCGGCACCGCCGACGACGAGCTGGACGCAGCCCTGGCGCGGCTGCGAGCGGTCGGTAGCTGGCCCACCCGCACCCACGACGCCAGCCGCCGCAGCCTCGCGGCGCTGAAGAACCTCACCAGTGACGTCATCGGCCGCTTCTGCGGCGACGTGCAGGCAGCGACCTTCGCCGCGAGCGACGGCCCCATGGCCCGCTACGCCGCCGACCTCGTCGTCCCGCGCGAGACGTGGGTCGAGATCACCGTCCTCAAGGCGGTGGCGGCCCACTACGTCATGCAGACCCCCGACCGCGTGGTGATCATGGAGCGTCAGCGCGAGCTCCTCGGCGAGCTGGTCGAGGCGATGGCGACGCGCGGCCCGGATGCGCTCGACCGCGCCTTCGCCGACGACTGGGACGACGCCGCGGACGACGCCGCCCGGCTGCGCGTGGTGGTCGACCAGGTCGCCTCGCTGACCGACACCAGCGCGGTGGCGCGCCACCACCTGTTGGTCGGGGCGCCCGCGTGAGCGACCCGCTGGTGTGGCTCCCCTTCGACCCTGCCGACCTCGACCACGTGGGTGGCATGCCCGCCGGGCTGCGCCACGAGGTGGTCGACCCCACCACTCGCGTGCCGGGGTCGGTCGACGAGGTCGAGCTCTACGTGACGCCCTACCAGCTCGGGCCCGCGGTGGCCGACGTCCTGCCGCAGATGTCACGGCTCCGGGTGGTGCAGACGCTCACCGCCGGCGTCGACGCCGTCCGCCCCTCGGTGCCCGCGGGCGTGACGCTGTGCAGCGGGCGCGGGATCCACGACTCCTCGACCGCCGAGCTGGCGCTCACGCTGATCCTGGCGAGCCTGCGCGGCGTGCCCGACTTCGTGCGGCACCAGGACCGGCACGAGTGGGCGCCGCGGTGGCGTCCTGCCCTGGCCGGTCGCCACGTGCTGGTCGTCGGCCACGGAGCCATCGGTGAGGCGATCGAGGCTCGTCTGACGCCGTTCGAGGTGACGATCACCCGGGTGGCCCGCCGCGCGCGCGACGGCGTCCACGCCATCGGCGAGCTGCCCGACCTGCTGCCGGACGCCGACGTGGTGGTGCTGATCGTGCCGCTCACCGACGAGACCCGCGGACTGGTCGATGCCGCCTTCCTGGCGCGGCTCCGGGACGGCGCCCTGCTCGTGAACGTGGCACGGGGGCCGGTCGTCGACCACGAGGCGCTGCTCGCCGAGCTGCTGACCGGCCGCATCAGCGCCGCGCTGGACGTGCTCGACCCCGAGCCGCTGCCGCCGTCCAGCCCGCTCTGGCAGGCGCCGGGGCTGCTCATCTCGCCGCACGTCGGGGGTGCCAGCAGCGCCATGTGGCCGCGGGCACACCGACTCGTGCGTGACCAGCTCGCGCGGTTCGCCGCCGGTGAGCCGCTCCAGAACGTGGTCGCACCCGACTGAACGCACCAGGCGTCCCGACGGGCGAGGGGGGCTGTGGACCGCTACCCACGCGACCCGACGAGCGCCCGTAGGATCGAGGGGTGGCAGGCCGCATCCGCGAGGAGGACATCGCAGACGTACGCGAGAAGTCCCGCATCGAGGAGGTCGTGGGCGACTACGTCACGCTGCGCAACGCCGGCGGCGGCTCGCTCAAGGGGCTGTGCCCGTTCCACGACGAGAAGTCACCCAGCTTCAACGTCACGCCGGCCCGTGGTTTCTACTACTGCTTCGGCTGCCAGGAGAGCGGCGACGTCATCTCGTTCCTGATGAAGATGGACGGGTTGTCCTTCACCGAGGCGATCGAACGGCTGGCCGACAAGACCGGTGTGATGTTGCGCCGCGAGGAGGGTGACGACCGCGACGACCGGCCCAAGGGCCCGCCGCGCCAGCGGCTCGTCGAGGTCAACCGCGCCGCGCAGGAGTTCTACGCCGAGCAGCTGTCCGGGCCTGACGCGGGCCCGGGTCGGGCCTTCCTCGGCGAACGCGGGTTCGACCGAGCCGCTGCCGAGATGTTCGGCATGGGATGGGCACCCCGCGACGGCGAGGCGCTGCTGCGTCACCTGCGCGGGCAGGGTTTCAGCCAGGACGAGTCGGTCGCGGCCGGCGTGGTGGCGGTGGGGCGATCGGCGTACGACCGGTTCCGCGGCCGGTTGCTGTGGCCCATCCGCGACCCCAGCGGAGCCACGATCGGCTTCGGGGCGCGCCGCATCCTCGAAGACGACAAGATCGAGGCGAAGTACCTCAACACCCCCGAGACCACGCTCTACAAGAAGAGCCAGGTGCTCTACGGCATCGACCTGGCGCGCAAGGACATCGCCAAGTCGTCGCAGGCGGTCGTCGTCGAGGGCTACACCGACGTGATGGCCTGCCACCTGGCCGGCGTGCCGACTGCCGTGGCGTCCTGCGGGACCGCCTTCGGGGAGGACCACACCCGCGTGCTGCGACGCTTCCTGCACGACCACGAGGAGTTCCGCGGCGAGGTCATCTTCACCTTCGACGGCGACGCAGCCGGGCAGAACGCAGCGCTCAAGACCTTCCAGGGCGACCAGAACTTCGTGGCCCAGACCTACGTCGCGATCGAGCCCGATGGGCTCGACCCGTGCGAGGTGCGCATCCAGAAGGGCGACGCCGCGGTGCGCGACCTCGTGGCCCGCCGGGTGCCGCTCTACCAGTTCGTGCTCGGCAACGTCGTGAGCCAGTTCGACCTCGATCGGGCCGACGGGCGCGTGGCAGCCGTGCGCGAGGCCGCGAAGCTGGTCACCAGCAGCCGTGACGCCTCGGTGGTCAACAGCTCCTATGCCCGCGACATCGCCGCGCTCACCGGGATGGACCCCGTCGACGTCCAGGCCGAGGTACGTCGTGTCGCCGGACGCAAGGGAGGCGGCTCAACCGCGACACCGGCTGCCGCCACCCCGCAGGAGCGACCGCGCAGCAACGTCCCCGACCTGCGCGACCCGCGCTTCTCCATCGAGCGCGAGACGCTCAAGCTGGTGATCCAGGCGCCCGTCGCGATCGGGCGCACCACCGCCGACATCGGCGCCAACGACTTCACCCACCCGGTCTTCCGCGGCGTGTGGGAGCTCGTCGCCGCAGCCGGCGGCGTCGTGGCCGGAGCCGACGACGACGGCTGGGCCGGCCGCCTGCGCGACGCGGCTGCCGACGACCCGGCGGTCTCGTCGGCCATCACCGCCCTCGCGGTCGAGCCACTGATGAAGACACCCGACGCTGCCTACGTGGGCAGCTACGTCTTCAAGCTCCTCGAGCTCACTGCGCAGCGTCGCATCGCCGATCTCAAGTCGAAGCTGCAACGCACCAACCCCGTCGACCGGGCGACCGACTACAACCGGATGTTCGGCGAGCTCGCGGCGCTGGAGCACCACCGCCGGACCCTGCGAGACCACATCGTCGGATCGCTGTGAGGCGACCGACCAGGCGGGCCGCGAAGCAGCCCCGCCCCGACATCGAGGTGGGTGCGGGTGAGCGACTCCTGGCGTGGGCGACGACCACCGACGGCGCCCCGGTCGGCGGCACCCGCGACGCCCTCTACCTGCCCGGAGCCGCGCGCATCCCGTGGGAGGGCGTCGAGGTCGCCGACTGGGACAACGAGGAGTCCCTGCTGCGCGTCAGCGAGGTCGGCACCTGGGGCGCGCGACGCCCCGAGCATCGCGTGCGGATCGACGAGCCCGGCCGTCTCCTGGAGCTGGTGCGCGAGCGCGTCACCGCCAGCGTCGTCCTCGAGCGGCACGTGCGGCTGCAGGGGCGCAGCGGAGTACGGGTGATCGCCCGTCGGGCGCCCGGAACGCCCTCCGAGGTGTCCTGGGTCTACGAGTACGACGAGGGCATCGACCCGCAGGACGGCTTCGTCCGTCTGGCAGCGGCCGAGGCGCTGGCGAGTGCCAGGGACGAGCTCGGCCTGTCGTAGGCCATCTCGATTTCGGCCGCGGATGCTCTGTTGCTAACGTGTCCACGCACGATCCCCTGTAGCTCAGTTGGCAGAGCGCTTGACTGTTAATCAGGATGTCGCTGGTTCGAGTCCAGCCGGGGGAGCGCACGACGGCCCGGGCCGGAGATCCTCTCTCCGGCACCGGGCCGTTGCTACTCTCGTGCCCAGATCCGTCGCACGTCGGGTCCGCCGCTCGCGCCGACGACGAGGCCAGATGCCCGACCTACCCACGGAGCACGACGACGTCTCGTCGCGCCCGGTCGGGCACCGGCGCGTGGCTCGCTCCTCGCGGGTCGTCCGAACCGGAGCCCGTGGCTCGGACGGCGGCGCGCGCTCGCTGCGACGCGCGCGCAGGTCGACCGGGCTGCCCGGCACGATCGGTCTCACCGTGCTTGCCGCGGCGGTCCCGGGATCGGGATACCTCTACGCCGGACGTCGCTGGCTCGGAGCCGTCGTCCTGGCCCTCTGGGCCGGCAGCCTGGGTGCGATCGCGTGGTACTTCGGACGCGACCTGAAGACCCGCCTCACCGACCTGGCGTTCGACACCACGGCGCTCAAGGTCGTGGCCGCGTTGCTGGCCGCAGCCCTTCTCACGTGGGCGTTCGTCGTCTTCACCTCCTACCGGCTCGTCCGACCCCGTACGCGGCCCAGGGGGCACACGGCCATCGGCTACACGACCGTGGTGCTGCTCCTCCTCGTCGGCGCCGCACCCGTGGTGCGCGCCGCGCAGTACGCCCTCGTGCAGGCCGACCTCGTCGAGACGGTGCTGCCCGACGACGTGCGCAGCGCCACCACCCCTCACGACGTCACCGAGGCCGACCCGTGGGCCGGCCAGGAACGCGTCAACGTGCTGCTCCTGGGCGGTGACGGCGGCGTCGGGCGCACCGGCGTCCGCACCGACACCGTGATCCTGGTCAGCATGGACACCGCATCCGGCGCCACGACGATGTTCAGCCTGCCGCGCAACCTGATGTATGCCCAGTTCCCCGACGACAGCGTGCTGCACGACCTCTATCCCGACGGCTACCAGACCTTCCAGGGCGATCCGGGTTTCGACATGCTCAACGCCATCTACGGCCAGGTCCCGCTGCTGCACCCCGGGGTGCTGGGCGAGAGCGACAACGAGGGCGCGGACGCCGTCAAGCTGGCGGTCTCCGGAAGTCTCGGCGTCCCGGTCGACTACTACGTGCTCGTGAACCTCCAGGGCTTCCAGACGATCGTCGACGCGATCGGTGGCATCACGGTCAACATCAACGAGCCGGTGGCCATCAACGGCAACACCGACGCCGGCATCCCGCCGACCGGCTACCTGCAGCCCGGGCCCGACCAACAGCTCGACGGGTTCCAGGCCCTGTGGTTCGCCCGCGGTCGCTACGGCTCCGACGACTACGCGCGGATGGACCGCCAGCGGTGCGCCGTCGACGCCCTGATCGAGTCCGCCGACCCGTTGACGCTGCTCACGAAGTACACCGATCTCGCCGCCGCGAGCAAGGACATCATCTCCACCGACGTCCCGCGCTCCCTCGGCTCGCCGCTGGTGCAGCTGCTGCTGAAGGTCAAGAGCGCCAAGGTGCGCTCGGTGGTCTTCCGCGCCTCCGACACGTTCTCCTCGGCCGACCCCGACTACGACTACGTGCGCGACACCGTGCAGAAGGCGCTGAACCCGCCGAAGAAGAAGGGCCAACGGAACGCCGAGAGGCCTGACGCGGTCGAGAACCCGGTCGACGCCTGCGCCTACACCGCAGGCACCACGACATCTGCGTCCGGCGCCCTCAGCTCGCGGTAGCCGGCCACCTGCGCGGCTCGCGTGGCGCAGCGACGGGTGAACCGACGCAGGTCGGTAACGTCTGCGACGGACAAGGAGTGCGTCGGCGAATCGTGTCGTCGATCGACCTCGTCGCCGACGAACACCAGGAGCGCGGTCGGCGTCAACGCAACCGTGGTCGTGCACCACGTCATCCTGTTCCGCACCGACGCCTCGGTAGCGGCTCGCGCGGACGCGTCCACGCCCGCACGCCGAGGAGTGGGGACACCGCGCAGGTAGGCTGCTCTCGGCCCCCGGGCCTGGGGCGGTAGCTCAGTCGGTCAGAGCAGAGGACTCATAATCCTTGGGTCGTGGGTTCGAGCCCCACCCGCCCCACCTGTGCCGGATCGTGGAGCAGATCACCGACCCGGTCTGCCATGACCATTCGACACGGCGACCTCGCCGAGGTGTGCCGCCGGTCAGCAGGCGCCTCCCAGTTGACCGGCAGTCAGGCATCACCGGTGAGTGCCGACATCTCGCCGCCGGGGCCTGCTCCGGATGGACTCAGAACTCACGATCGCCGATCGCTCGCGGACGAATGAAGTTCTCACCTCCGATTCCTCAGGATCGGGCAGGGTGCACCGATAGGAAGGAATCCGCTCCCCGCGCGGACGCACGGAACCCCCCGAACACTGCACAGCGAAGGCGACACGACATGGCGAACATCCTGGTGGCCGACGACGACCCGGACATGCGCTTCCTGATCGAGCTCGCGCTCAGCGACGTCGACCACCACGTCGTGCAGGCCTCGAACGGTGACGACGCGTTGGCGCACGCTCGGCGTGGTGGACTGGATCTGTTGGTCCTCGACATGCGGATGCCGGGGCTCTCGGGGTTGGAAGTGACGCGTCTGGTTCGGGAGGAGCTCCGACTCGGCTCCGTGTCCATCGTCTTGCTCACCGCGGACGCTTCCGAGCAGGCCAAGGCATCCGGCTACGGCGCCGGCGCGGACGACTACGTCTCGAAGCCCTTCTCCCTGGCCGACCTGAGGTCGCGCGTCGACTCGCTGCTGACAGCGCAGTCAGCCCGGCGCATCGTCGCGTGAGGGTGCGCTGTCCTCAGGTCGCTCCCCAGCACCGGTGTCGCTGACGCCACCCTGCGGGTACTCAGACGCCGAAACCGGCGAGGTGGAACAACGCGAGGCACACCGGGGTCAGCATGATGGTGAGTGGCAGGGTTCGGACGAGCAGCGCCGGGCGCCGGGCGACGGCGGTGAGAAGTGCCAGGCCGAGGCCGGCGGTGAGCAGCGCGGTGCCGGTCCAGTCAGCCCGCGACCAGGCCTCAGCGAGCAGGACGGCAACCCCGAGCGAGTAGCCGGCCGCCGCGTGCCAGGTCGAGTCTCGGCGGGTCCACGCGCCGGCGACGCCGAAGCCTGCTCCGGTGACCACGCCCATCGAGAGCCAGGCGATTGTGGTCGGTCCGACGAGGCTGGCCATGCCGGCCTTGTCGAGCAGGATCGCCGCGGCGTAGTAGGCCTCGACGGCGACCACCAGCGTCACGACCCCTGCCGCGGCTGAGCGCACGTCGTCGGCGCCGAGGACGCGGGCGAGCAGCAGTGCGGCCACGGCCCAGATCGCTGCGCTGTTGGCGAGGTCGGCCCACGGGTAGGGCAGCGTGAGCTGGAGCAGCAGGTCGCCGACGCCGAGCGCGATGCCGGCGCCGGCCGCGAGGAGCAGGACGTGTGCGGTGGGTCGAGA
This sequence comes from uncultured Actinomycetota bacterium, assembly GCA_963742775.1. Lineage (GTDB taxonomy): Bacteria > Actinomycetota > Actinomycetes > Propionibacteriales > Nocardioidaceae > Nocardioides. The sequence goes on from CAVUNE010000005.1 coordinate 228,778, forward strand.
GCGTGCCTCGAGGAGCGGGGGCGGGTGCAGCGTCATGCCGCCTACCCTTGCGATGTCCACGCGTGGGCGCATCGGCCTGAGGTGCCGGCCAACTGTGCGGAAGTACCAGTACGGGTGCCGCGCCCGGTGAACGTCCCCCGCGCGTGAGCGTCCACCGTGGGCCGATGGACCAGCCGATAGACTGGGACAGCGAGGACTGGGAATCCGGTGGGCCCTGAGGGTGGCGTCTCGGCACCGAGACGCATGGTGCCGGCTGGTGACGTCGTGTCAGGTAGCCGGTTCCGGTGCGAGCACCGATGCCGGGTCACCCAGGGCCGACCTCGACGCCACCTGAGCACGGGAGGAAGCCCATGAGCTCGAGATCAGCAGGCCCACCGGCTACCCGCTGGCGGACAGCCGGTGCCCTGGTCCTGCTGGCCGGCGGGTTCGCAGGCTGTCAGTCCCCGGCGCAGGTGTCGGAGAGCGACCTTCGAGGTCCGGCGCACAGCACGTCGCCGAGCGCCCCCGGCACCTCGGGCGCCGGCACCGGCGGTGCCGAGGGCGTCGCGGGTGCCGGCGAGAACGTGCGAGTCGTGACCGTCGGCGACATCGTCTGCGCCTCCAGCCTCGCGCCCTCCGACGAGGAGTGTCAGCAGCTCGCGACGGCGGACCTGGCCTCGTCGCTCCATCCCGACGTCGTCGTGGCCCTGGGTGACCTTCAGTACGAGACCGGACTGCTCGAGGAGTTCCAGACGGCCTGGGCGGCCAGCTGGGGTCGCTTCGACGACATCATCGCGCCCGTGCCGGGCAACCACGAGTACGGCACGGAGGCCGCAGCCGGCTACACGAGCTACTTCGACACCGGGTCGTACTACGCCCAGCAGGTCGGCGCGTGGCAGTTCTACCTGCTCGACTCGAACTGCGACCAGATCGACTGCGACCAGGAGGCCGCCTGGCTGTCCGACCAGCTGGCCCAGCACCCCAGCGACTGCACGGCCATCGCCATGCATCATCCGCGCTGGTCCTCCGGCACCGAGCACGGTCCTCAGGAACAGGTGCAGGGCCTGTGGGCGGCTGCGGTCGACGGGGGAGTCGACGTCTCGCTCTCGGCCCACGAGCACGACTACGAACGCTTCGCCCCGATCGACGAGGCCGGCCGGGTGACCGACGCAGCGCACGGAGCGACGCACTTCGTGGTGGGCACGGGTGGGCGGTCGTTCTACCCGATCGGCGACCTCCAGCCCGGCTCGGAGGCCACCGTGACCGGCGAGTTCGGCGTCCTCGAGCTCGACCTCTCCCCGGGCGAGTTCCGGTGGTCGTTCGTCGACGTGGCCGGCGACACCCTCGATGCGGGGCGTCGCAGCTGCTGATGCCCCGGCCACGGTCGTGCTGGTCGCGATCGCGGGAGCCGTCGTCGTGAGGCACCGCGCTCTGCCGGGCGCCAGGCACGCCCTGTTCGGCAGAGGCGGGCGCGATGCCGACGGCTGACGCTGGCTCCGTGCGACCCGGGGGCGCCCGGGCCGCGTCCGTCTACGAGCTGGCCGGTGCTGCGGCGCACCATCGCCGGTCAGGTCGAGTGCAGGTACGAGACCACAGAGTTCGGTCCATGACGACAACTGTTCCGCCGGGACGCACCGGACGACGCATGCTGAACAAGGTCCCCGAGGTCACGATCTTCTTCTGGGTGATCAAGATCCTCTGCACGACGGTGGGTGAGAGCTTCGCCGACTACATCAACGAGACGCTCGGCTTCGGCCTGACCAACACCACGGTGCTCTTCTCCGCGGCCCTGGTGATCGTCCTCGTCGCCCAGTTCCGCGCCCGGCAGTACGTCCCGGGCGTCTACTGGCTCGCGGTGGTCCTCATCAGCGTCGTGGGCACCCTGCTCACCGACAACCTCACCGACGCCCAGGGCGTCCCGCTGTGGGTCAGCACCGCGGTGTTCGCCGTGCTCCTCGCCGGTGTCTTCGCTGCGTGGTACGCCCGCGAGCACACCCTGTCGATCCACTCCATCAACACCACCCCGCGCGAGGGTTGGTACTGGCTCGTCGTCCTGGTCACGTTCGCCCTCGGAACTGCCGCCGGTGACTGGACCCTCGAGCTGACCGGCTGGTCGCCGGGAGCAGCGATCCTCCTGCCGGGCGGCCTGATCCTCGCCGTCCTCGCCGCCTGGCGTCTCGGCATGGGCCCGGTGCTGTCGTTCTGGCTGGCCTACATCCTCACCCGCCCGTTGGGCGCGAACATCGGCGACTTCCTCGCTCTACCGCGCGACGAGGGTGGCCTCGACCTGGGCACCCTGGTCACCAGCGTCATCTTCCTCGCCACCATCACCGCGACCGTCGCCTACCTGACGATCTCGCGCGTCGACCGCACCGAGACGGTCCGCGGTTCCGAGCTCGAGGGCACTGAGCCACGCAGCTGACGTCTCAACCCAGGCCGTTCCACGGGGGAGAGAAGTCGTCCCCGACGCAGTAGGGCCACCACGTGACACCTCCGCCGGCGCGGACCCGCACCACCGCGCCGGCGGGGTCACGCTCGAAGCGCACGAGCTCTCCCACCGCGCCGAAGCCGTCGCCTTCGCAGATCCGCAGGGTGTCGTCGTCGACGACCTCCACGACGTCGACGTCGGCAACGGGGTCCGGTCCTCCTGGCGACGTCATCACCAGCCGGTCGCCCAGCCGGACGACGTCCAGGACGCCCCAGGTGGCGGCGTAGCGCCCCTCGAACCCCGAGGTGTCGCCCAGGGGCCGGGAACCGGCGACGAGGGTGCGCCGCGACGGCGTCACCAGGGCGGCGTCGAGCAGTGCCAGGACGCCGCTCGAGAGCTCGTGGGCGGGCCCGTCGATGGCGCTGGTGAGCACCGACACGGCGATCCCGTCCCCCGGGTCGAGGAACGACCGGGTGATGTGGCCGGGGTAGCCGCCGCTGTGACCGAGGACCGACCGGCCGGCCACCTTCTCCAGGATCAGCCCCAGTCCGTAGGCCCGCTCGCTGTCGGGTGCGCTGGCCCAGCCGCGCTGCTGCTGCAGCCGCTTCGCGTCGTCGCCGAGCAGCTCGCCGCTGCCGATCCGGTGCGCGGCCAGGTAGCGGACGACGTCCTCGGCGGTGCTGGCGAAGCCGGTCGCCGGCGCCATCGACGCCGTGTCGACGTGGGGGATCGGGCGGCGCTCCAGCGAGGTGTGGAAGCCGGAGTAGCCCGTGGCGTAGTCGCCCGCGCGTGCTGGGTCGAGCTCGGCGTGGGTGTGGGCGAGCCCGAGGGGCTCGGTGATGTGCTCCCGGACGTAGTCGGCGTAGCCGGTCTGGGCGACCCGCTCGATCACCAGGCCCAGCAGGGAGTAGCCGAGGTTGCTGTAGTCGAAGCGGCTGTTCGGCTCGGCCTTGACTCCGTCGTCGCGCACCATGTCGAGCAGCTCGGCCGCCTGGGGGAAGGGCCGGGCGTGCTGCCAGTAGTCGCCGTCGAGTCCGTCGCGCAGCACGCCGCCGCCGTGCTCGAGGAGAGCCCGCAGCGTGACCCGCCCGATGCCGGACGGCGCCTCGGCGAGCTCGGGCAGGTGCGCACCGACGGTGTCGTCGAGCCGGAGCCGCCCGACCTCGAGCAGCTGGAGCACCGCGGTGGCGGTGAAGGTCTTGGAGTGGGAGGCGATGCGGAAGAGGTGGTCCGTCGTCAGTGGCGTGCCGCTCGCGAGGTCGGCGTGGCCGACCGCCCCCGACAGCTGCACCCGCCCGTCGAACCACACGGCGTACTGCACCCCGGGCACCCGGAGCTTCCAGGCGCGGTAGGCGATCCAGCTCTCGATGTACGGCAGGACCGCGCGCGCTGCGGCCAGCCCCTCGGCGTCGCCGGGACCGCTCTGGTTGTCGGAGGACTCGTTCGTCGTGGTCACCGGTCGAACCTACGCGCGACCGCGTGGTGGAGCGACGCGGCTCGGGTGCTCGAGCGGGCCGAATTGACCGATCGTGGCGCGAGCACCGGGTCGCCCGCATCGGAGGCCGTCACGCGTCAGGAGTGATAGCTCGCCCGGTAGGCCAGCAGCCTTTCGCGAGCCTCGGCCATCGCGGCGTGCAGCTCGGCGAGCAGCTCGTCGGCGCCGCGCGTCGTCCCGGTGTCGGCCAGCTGTTCGATCGCGCGCGCGGCCTCCCCGGCGCGGGTGACGCCGAGGTTGAGCGCGCTGCCGGCGATCTTGTGGGCCACCGCCTTCAGCTCCAGCGCCTCGCCGGCGGCGGCCAGGTCGGCGATGGTGGCCTCGGATGCCGCCGAGTTGGTCTGGAAGTTGCCGATCGCTCGATCGATGTACGTCGTGTCGCCCGGGTCGAGGTCGCGCAGCATGTCGAGCCGGGCCGTGTCGAGGCCGGGCATCGGCCCGGTCGGGGGCAGCGCCGGCGGCGGCGCCGGCGCCGGTTCCGGTGTGGCGGTAGTGGGCTGCGTGGACCCGGGCTGCGCGGACCCGGGCTGCGTGGACCCGGGCTGCGCGGACCCGGGCTGCGTGGACCCGGGGGCCGGTGCGGAGGGGCCGGCAGGGTCGGCCCGCCTGACGATCCAGCGGTCGAGGGCATGCGCCAGGGCCGCGCGGTCGACCGGCTTCGTCAGGAACTCGTCCATCCCGGCAGCCAGGCAACGCTCCCGCTCGCCGGCGATCGCGGCGGCGGTCATCGCGATCACCGGCATGTGGGTGTCGGCCGCCTCGCGCTCGCGCAGCGTCCGCGTGGCGGCGTAACCGTCGAGCACCGGCATCTGCACGTCCATCAGCACCGCGTCGTAGGTCTCGCGCGCCAGCTTCTCCAGCGCCTCGGCCCCGTTGTCGGCGATGTCCGTGCGGTAGCCGAGCGAGGCGAGCAGGCCGCCGGCGACCAGCTGGTTCACGACGTTGTCCTCCACCACCAGGATCCGCGGCGCGTCCGAGCCGTGGGCGATGACCTCCGCACGACCCATCGGCTGCGACGGGACGCCGACCAGCTGCTCGAGCAGGGTGCCCCGCAGTGTCTCCGACGAGACGGGACGCTCGAGGAAGACCGAGACCCCGGCCTCGCGGAGCCTGCGCAGGTCGACCTCGAGGTCGGAGCCGATGACGATCATGGCCACCCGGTCGTAGGCGGAGTCACCGGCGATCTCACCCACCAGGACCATGCCGCCACCACCGGCGACCCGGGCGTCGATGAGCACCGCCTCGTAGGGCTTCTCAAGGCTCAGCGAGCGCGCGAGCAGCTCTCCGGCGCGCGCGACGTCATCAGCGACGTCGACCTCGACCTGCCACCACCGCAGCTGGTCGCGCAGCGCCGGCACTCGCAGGGCCGACCCGTCCGCGACGAGGACCCGGCGTCCGGTCAGCCAGGTGCGCGCGTAGTCGTCCAGGTCGGTGGCGCCCTCGGGGTGGGGGTCGAACCAGACCTCGAAGGAGAAGATGCTGCCGCCGCCGGGGTTGTGCGCAAAGGCGATCTCGCCGCCCAGCGCAGAGACGATCTTGCGGGCGATGGACAGGCCCAGGCCGGTGCCGCCGAAGCGACGCGTGGTCGAGGCGTCGGCCTGGGTGAAGGGTTCGAAGAGCCGCTCGAGCTGCTCGGGCTCGACCCCGATCCCGGTGTCCGACACCGCGAACTTCAGGCGGACGCGGTCGCCGTCGACGTCCGTCGTCGAGACCCGCACCAGCACCTCACCCCCGCTGCTGAACTTCACGGCGTTGGAGACCAGGTTCATCAGCACCTGCGAGAGCCGGGTGGGATCCCCGAGCACGAGCGCCGGCACCGGTGCCTCGCACCAGACGATGAGCTCGACACCGCCGGTGCGCGCAGCTCCGGAGAGCACCCGCACCACCTGGTCGACCAACGAGCGGACGTCGACGTCGACCCGCTCGAGCTCGACGACGCGTCCATCGACCTTGCTGAAGTCGAGCACGTCGTTCAGCACGGTGAGCAAGGTGTGGCCGGCAGCCTGCATGCCGGAGGCCAGCCGCTGCTGGTCGTGGTCGAGGACGGTCCGCTGGAGCAGGTCGGTCAGCCCGATGATCCCGTTCAGGGGCGTGCGGATCTCGTGGCTCATCGTCGCCAGGAACTCCGACTTCTGACGCGACGCGGCCATGGCGGCGTCACGCGCCGCCGCGAGGGCGCCGCCGGTCTCCTCGCGCTCGGCGACCCGGGCCAGCTGGACCGCCACGGCCTCGACCATCACCTCGACCACGTCGCGGCGTTCCAGCGGTTGCGACGACGTGACCGTTCCGACCGCGAAGGTGCGCCCAGGCTGACCGACCCGGAAGGCGATGGTCCGACCGTCGTCGCTCCACACCGGGGCGGGGCTGCGCAGCGCAGCCCGGCACAGCGACTCCTCAGCACGGGTGATGTCGTCGTCGATCGCCGTCAGGTGGCCCGCCTCGTCGACCCGGAAGGCAGCCGAGCGGACCCAGTCGTCGTGAGCACCGAGGAGTGGTCGGACGATGCCGAGGACCTCGGTGAGGGTGTGGGCGGCGTTGGCCGCGGCCGCGACCTGACGCATCAGCGCACCCTGGACCACCTCGTCACGCAGGGCCAGCTCGGCCAGACGCATCTCGGTGACGTCCTGGTGGGAGCCGGTGACGCTGGCCGGGGTGCCGTCGTCGGCCAGGTGCACGAGCCCTCGCACGCGCAGGTGGACCCAGGTGGCTCCCGAGGCCAGGCGGACGTCGAACTCGAGCTCGCCGGCCCGGGTCAACGCCTCGCGCATGGTGGACTCGACCCGGCTCCGGTCGTCGGGGTGGACGAGCGCGAGCAGCTGGTCGGCGGCCGGTTCAGCGTCGATCGGCACGCCGAGCGCTGCGCCACCGAGCAGCTCGAGGCGCTTGGTGGCGAGCTCGTACCTCCAGGTGCCGAGCCGGGCGAGGTCCTGGGCCTCCTGCACGGCCTTCCGGCTGGCCGTCAGCTCCTCGAGTGCTCGCCGTCGCCGGTCGTAGGGATAGACCCGGCTGACGAGGGCCACCAGCTCGCCGTCCTCGAACATCGGGCTCTCGCGCAGGGAGATCCATTGCGACCGGCCGTGCACGTCGACGAAGTAGACCTCGACCTCGTCGTCGTTCGGCCGACCGGCGCGCACCTCGCGGACGTGCTCCACGTACTGCTGCCTGCCGACGTCGTCGAGGGTGTCGAACACCGTCACCGACGTCACCTCGGCCAGCGGTACGCCGTACAGGCGCGCGAAGGCCTCGTTGGCATACAGCGTGCGTCCCTCGGGGTCGGTGACCCAGATGCCGTCCGGGGACGACTCGACGATCTCGCGGTGCAACGAGGCCAGGTCCATCACGCCTCGCCTGCGATCAGGTAGCTGTCGCCGGCCGCGACGAGCTGGAGCCGGACGTCGTCGACCTGCCGCCCGAACCCCTGGCGCTGGTAGCTGTAGGTGTAGGACACGGTGAGCGCGGCCGGGTCGGCGCTGAACGTCTGGATGCGGGGATTGCTCACGCTGCCCCAGAACTGCTCGTAGCCGTCGCTCTGCGCCTGGAAGGCCGGGGTGAGCAGGTCGAACGCGCTTCCCGGGTCACTGGTGGCCAGGCTCAGGTAGGAGTCGAGGAAGCCGCGCAAGGCTTTCGGGGTCGGCACCGCCGGCGCTTCGGGGCTCGGTGACGGCGACGGTGTCTGCGACGGGCTCGCACGCGGCGTCGGCGTCGCGCTGGGAGTAGTGCCGGGATCCGCGGACTCGGGTAACGGTGCGTCGTCGCGCAGCGTGAGCACCACGATCGCTACGACCAGCAGCGCCACCAGGGCGCCGATCACGATCGGCAGCACCGGACGTCTGCGTTCGGGCTCCAGCCGACGCACGCCAGGTGCAGGGGGTCCAGCTGTCGCTGCTGGTCCGGGTGCTGCGGGCAGCTTGCCTTCGGGCCCGTCCGGCACCATTGACCTGGTGTGTGCCTCAGCCAGGGTCGCAGTCGTACGCGCCGCGCGGAAGTCGTCCTCGGGATCGAGGAAACGACCGATGTCGACCATCGTCCAGCGCTCCTGCGGAACCCGGTTCATGGTCGCCTCCAGCAGCGGAGCGAGCCACCCGGCGTCCTCCAGGCGAGGCGGCTCCTCGTGGACGATCCGGTAGAGAGCGCCGAGCACGCTGTCGGTCGCGTCGTAGGGTGGGTTGCCGGCGAGGGAGTGGAACAGGGTCGCGCCCAAGGACCACACGTCGCTGGCGGGAGTGGCCTGTTGCCCCGAGGCCACCTCGGGCGCGAGGTAGGGCGGCGACCCGGTCACGAGTCCGGTCCGAGTCAGCGCTGCGTCTGCGTGGCCCCGGGCGATCCCGAAGTCGGTGAGCTTCACGCGGCCGTCGTTGCGCACCAGGATGTTGCTCGGCTTCACGTCCCGGTGGACGACGCCGTTCGCGTGCGCCGCGGCGAGCGCCGAGGCCGCCTGAGCGATGATCGGGCCCGCCCGGTCGGGTGACAGCGGCCCCTCGGACCGCACCAGCTCGCTCAGCGTGGTGCCCTCGACGTACTCCATGACCATCCACGCCTGACCGTCCTCGACGACGAGGTCGAAGACGCCGACGATGTGCGGATGATTGAGGCTGGCGGCGATCTTGGCCTCGCGCTCGGCGCGCGCGGCGTCCGGGCTCTCCTCATCGGAGGCGAGGCCGACACGCTTGACGGCGACGGGCCGACCGAGCACCTCGTCGCGGCCGAGCCAGACCGCACCCATGCCGCCTCGACCGATCTCGCGGTCGCGCGTGTATCTCCCAGCAATCAACGGTGAGCCCTTCCAGACGGCACAAACCTACTGTTCTTCGGACCTCGGGGATGCCACTCTTCGCGATGTGTGTCGATGCGGCACGCTTGCCCCCTTGAGCGGCGCACCGTGCGTGTGCCCTCCACCACCCCCACCGACCCGTCCGACCCGGAAGCGAGGACCACCTTCATGGCTGTGGAGCCTGTCGACCCGAACCTGCTCGCCGACCTCCAGTGGCGGGGCCTGGTGGCCCACTCCACCGACCTCGACGACCTGGGCGAGGCACTCGCGGGCGGCAGCGTCCGGTTCTACGTCGGCTTCGACCCGACAGCCCCGAGCCTGCACCTGGGCAGCCTGGTCCAGATCACCACCGCTCGGCGCCTCCAGGACGCCGGGCACACGCCGTACCTGCTGGTCGGCGGTGCGACCGGGATGATCGGCGACCCGCGAGACTCGGGGGAGCGCACGCTGAACTCCCTCGACACCGTTCAGGAGTGGACCGACAGCGTCCGCCGCCAGATCGAGCCCTTCCTGTCCTTCGAGGGCTCCAACGCCGCGACCATGGTCAACAACTACGACTGGACCGAGAACCTCTCGGTGATCGACTTCCTGCGCGACGTGGGCAAGCACTTCCCGGTCAACCGGATGCTCGCGCGCGAGACCGTGAAGCGGCGTCTGGAGTCCGGCATCAGCTACACCGAGTTCAGCTACGTGCTGCTGCAGTCGATGGACTTCCTGACGCTCTTCCGCCGGCACGGGGTCACGCTCCAGTTCGGAGGCTCAGACCAGTGGGGGAACCTCACCGGGGGAGCCGAGCTGATCCGACGGTCCGAGGGGGGAGGGGCGCACGCCTTTGCGACCCCGCTGATGACGAAGGCCGATGGCACGAAGTACGGCAAGACCGAGGGCGGTGCCCTGTGGCTCGACCCGAGCATGCTGTCGCCGTACGCCTTCCACCAGTTCTGGCTCAACGTCGAGGACGAGAAGGTGGGTGAGCTGCTGCGAGTGTTCACCTTCCTCTCCCGCGCCGAGATCGAGGCCCTCGAGGAGCGGCACGCGGCCAAGCCTTTCCTGCGGGAGGCGCAGAAGGTGCTGGCAGACGAGGTGACGACGTTCGTGCACGGCGTCGACGAGACCGAGCAGGCGAAGGTCGCGGCCGCCGCCCTGTTCGGCGGCGGCGACCTGACGTCCCTGCACCCACGCACGCTGCAGGCGGCCCTCAGCGAGGCCGGCTCGACCGTGGTCGCGCGCTCCGCCACGCTGCCCGGCGTGCTGGACCTGTTGGTGACGTCCGGGCTCGCCAAGAGCCGCGGGGAGGCCCGTCGCACCATCGGCGAGGGCGGCGCCTACGTCAACAACCGGCGCGTCGAGGATCCCGAGGCGGTCGTCGAAGAGGACGACCTCATCGGTGGCTCCTGGTTGGTCCTGCGCCGGGGCAAGAAGAAGTTCGCCGGCATCGAGATCCGCTGAGGCTGTGGTGGGCGCCGAGAGGTGGCAGCAGCGGCTCTGGGACGACGCGCGCGACGTCCTGCCCGAGCACGTGTGGCGCTACTTCGCCGCAGGGGCTCGGGACGAGGTCAGCTTGCGCGAGTCGCTGACGGCCTGGGGCGACGTCCGCCTGCACCCGCACGTGCTGCGCGACGTCCGCAGCCCCGACCCGACGGTGACGGTGCTCGGGCGGTCGATCCCGGCTCCGTTCGGCATTGCTCCCACGTCGTTGCAGCGACTGGCGCACCCCGACGGCGAGCTCGCGATGGCCCGGGCTGCGGCCCTCGCCGGCACGGTGCTGACGGTGTCCAGCAACGCCGGCACGCTGTTCTCCGAGATCGGGGACACTGGCGTCCACTGGTGGCTGCAGGCCTACCTGACGGCCGACCGCGACCTCATCGCGCCGACGCTCGAGGCCGCCGCGGCAGCCGGCGCGCGAGCGATCGCGCTCACGGTGGACACCCCGGTGCCCGGCACGAAGTACGACATCGACGACGACGCCTTCGGCGACGTCACCGGCGTGTACGGCACCAACCACCCCGAGGCGGTGCGCGGGGAGACCCCTGGAGCCGAACATGCGCAGGACCTCTCCGCCGCCGACATCGGGTGGCTCCGCGACCTCACCGGCCTCCCGGTCGTGGTCAAGGGGGTGCTGCGCGCCGACGACGCGCGCCGGTGCGTCGAGGCCGGAGCTGCCGCGATCTGGGTGTCCAACCACGGGGGTCGCCAGCTCGACCGCGCCGTGTCGAGCCGGACCTCCCTCCCCGAGGTGGCTCGCACCGTCGGTGCCGATGTCGAGGTCTACGTCGACGGCGGCATCCGGTCGGGGCTCGACGTGGTCACCGCCCTGGCACTGGGTGCCCGCGCGACGTTCGGCGGCCGGATGCCGCTCCTGGCGCTGGCGGCCGGCGGTACCGACCGCGTCGTCGACACCCTGGAAAAGGTGCGGCTCGAGGTGGTCGACGCACTGCGACTGTCCGGTTGCGGGAGCGCCGACGACGCGCGTTCGCTGGTCCCCTGAGAGGCCATCTGCCCCCTGACCTGCGCAAACGCAGACGTGGCCCGGGTCACACCAACTCGATTTGTAGTTCTCCCAGAACACCCCTAATGTTCCCTTTGTCGCCAGGGAGCGGCGGAGGGCAAGACCGAGAGGTCGGGCACTCGGCCCCGAGGCGAACAGGTTGTCCTAGCTTCACGGATCAAGCGTCTGCGCTACTGCGTAGAACCAAATCCGGGCGAAGTGTGGGAGAGCCCATCAGCTCCGGTTCAGACCTTCGCGGGCGAGGCCGGGTGCGTCTGATGTTTGAGAACTCAACAGTGTGTCATAGTCGACGAATTAGTTTGTTGTGCCCTGATCTTTTGGTTTGGGGTTTGTTTTTCGGCATTATGATTCTGAGTTTTTTGTCGGGGTTTGTTTGCTGGTTTTGGATTTTCTACGGAGAGTTTGATCCTGGCTCAGGACGAACGCTGGCGGCGTGCTTAACACATGCAAGTCGAGCGGTAAGGCACTTCGGTGTACACGAGCGGCGAACGGGTGAGTAACACGTGAGTAATCTGCCCTTCACTCTGGGATAAGCACTCGAAAGGGTGTCTAATACCGGATACGACATTTCACCGCATGGGGTGTTTGTGGAAACTTTTGTGGGTGGGGGATGTGCTCGCGGCCTATCAGCTTGTTGGTGAGGTAATGGCTCACCAAGGCTTCGACGGGTAGCCGGCCTGAGAGGGCGATCGGCCACACTGGGACTGAGACACGGCCCAGACTCCTACGGGAGGCAGCAGTGGGGAATATTGGACAATGGGCGGAAGCCTGATCCAGCAACGCCGCGTGAGGGATGACGGCCTTCGGGTTGTAAACCTCTTTCATCATTGACGAAGCCTAGCTTTTTGTTGGGTGACGGTAGGTGGAGAAGAAGCACCGGCCAACTACGTGCCAGCAGCCGCGGTAATACGTAGGGTGCGAGCGTTGTCCGGAATTATTGGGCGTAAAGGGCTCGTAGGCGGTTTGTCGCGTCGGGAGTGAAAACACTGGGCTTAACCGAGTGCTTGCTTTCGATACGGGCAGACTAGAGGTATGCAGGGGAGAACGGAATTCCTGGTGTAGCGGTGAAATGCGCAGATATCAGGAGGAACACCGGTGGCGAAGGCGGTTCTCTGGGCATTACCTGACGCTGAGGAGCGAAAGTGTGGGGAGCGAACAGGATTAGATACCCTGGTAGTCCACACCGTAAACGTTGGGCGCTAGGTGTGGGGCCTATTCCATGGGTTCCGTGCCGCAGCTAACGCATTAAGCGCCCCGCCTGGGGAGTACGGCCGCAAGGCTAAAACTCAAAGGAATTGACGGGGGCCCGCACAAGCGGCGGAGCATGCGGATTAATTCGATGCAACGCGAAGAACCTTACCTGGGTTTGACATATACCGGAAAGCTTTAGAGATAAGGCCCCTTTTGTCGGTATACAGGTGGTGCATGGCTGTCGTCAGCTCGTGTCGTGAGATGTTGGGTTAAGTCCCGCAACGAGCGCAACCCTCGTCCTATGTTGCCAGCAAGCCTTTCGGGGTGTTGGGGACTCATAGGAGACTGCCGGGGTCAACTCGGAGGAAGGTGGGGATGACGTCAAGTCATCATGCCCCTTATGTCCAGGGCTTCACGCATGCTACAATGGCCGGTACAAAGGGCTGCGATCCCGTGAGGGGGAGCGAATCCCAAAAAGCCGGTCTCAGTTCGGATTGGGGTCTGCAACTCGACCCCATGAAGTCGGAGTCGCTAGTAATCGCAGATCAGCAACGCTGCGGTGAATACGTTCCCGGGCCTTGTACACACCGCCCGTCACGTCACGAAAGTCGGCAACACCCGAAGCCAGTGGCCTAACCACCTTGTGTGGGGGGAGCTGTCGAAGGTGGGGCTGGCGATTGGGACGAAGTCGTAACAAGGTAGCCGTACCGGAAGGTGCGGCTGGATCACCTCCTTTCTAAGGAGCACATGCCCTGCGTGGGGGCCGGCGTTCTGGGTCTTCCAGGACTGTTCGTGTCCCTGGCTTTGGTGGTGTTCGCTAGTGGAATCATCGATGATGCTGCGCCTGGTTCTTGCTGGTGCTGTGAGTACTGCTGTGTGTCTGTTCTTCTGGGGTTTGTTCCTTGGGGGGGTGGGTGTGTGGTGTGGAAATGCAGTGGTGGTGGGGGTGGGGGTGGTTGACACACTGTTGAGCTGTGAGACATCAGGCCGGATGTGTTTCGGGTGGTTCTCTGTGGAGTCGTGTGCGGTGCAGCCTGGATGGGTTGTGTTGGTGCGGTCTTCTTGTGTGTTGTCAAGTTGATAGTGGACGCGAGCATCAGATGCCGCGGTTGAGGCTCATCGTGATGGTGGGTGTTGATGCGTGGTGTCTTGTGTGATTTGTAGTGTGTCTTTGTGTTGTTTGTTGAGTGTTTGTATTGGCAAGCTGTTAAGGGCACATGGTGGATGCCTTGGCATCAAGAGCCGATGAAGGACGTTGGAGCCTGCGATAAGCCCTGGGGAGTTGGCAACCGAGCTGTGATCCGGGGGTGTCCGAATGGGGAAACCCGGCTGGAGTCATGTCCAGTCACCCGCATCTGAATGAAATAGGGTGTGTGGAGGGAACGTGGGGAAGTGAAACATCTCAGTACCCATAGGAAGAGAAAACAAAAGTGATTCCGAGAGTAGTGGCGAGCGAAATCGGATGAGGCCAAACCTCAGATGTGTGATACCCGGCAGGGGTTGCATTTGGGGGGTTGTGGGAGCATGCGTGTTCATCTGCCGGTGGACGAGACAGTAAGAAAGTGTGTGTGAAGTCGAAGTCCGTTGGAAAGCGGCGCCGTAGAGGGTGATAGCCCCGTAGGTGTAAGTGCGCACCTGTCGCGTGATTTCCCAAGTAACACGGAACCCCTGAAATTCCGTGTGAATCTGGCGGGACCACCCGTTAAGCCTAAATACTTCTTGATGACCGATAGCGGACAAGTACCGTGAGGGAAAGGTGAAAAGTACCCCTGGCGGGGAGTGAAATAGTACCTGAAACCGTGTGCCTACAATCCGTCAGAGCCCGGCTGCCAGTTTACTGGTGTTGGGGTGATGGCGTGCCTTTTGAAGAATGAGCCTGCGAGTTAGCGTTGTGTTGCGAGGTTAACCCGTGTGGGGAAGCCGTAGCGAAAGCGAGTCCTAATAGGGCGTTTGAGTAGCACGATCTAGACCCGAAGCGAAGTGATCTATCCATGGGCAGGTTGAAGCGCGGGTAAGACCGCGTGGAGGACCGAACCCACTTAGGTTGAAAACTGAGGGGATGACCTGTGGATAGGGGTGAAAGGCCAATCAAACTTCGTGATAGCTGGTTCTCCCCGAAATGCATTTAGGTGCAGCGTTGTGTGTTTCTTGCCGGAGGTAGAGCACTGGATAGCCGATGGGCCCGACCAGGTTACTGACGTTAGCCAAACTCCGAATGCCGGTAAGTGAGAGCGCAGCAGTGAGACAGTGGGGGATAAGCTCCATTGTCGAGAGGGAAACAGCCCAGACCATCAGCTAAGGCCCCTAAGCGGTGACTAAGTGGAAAAGGATGTGGAGTCGCAGTGACAACCAGGAGGTTGGCTTGGAAGCAGCCACCCTTGAAAGAGTGCGTAATAGCTCACTGGTCAAGTGATTCCGCGCCGACAATGTAGCGGGGCTCAAGTCATCCGCCGAAGCTATGGCATTCATATTCTCCTTCAGTGGGGAGCCCTAACGGGTGTGTGGATGGGTAGGGGAGCGTCGTGTCGCGGGTGAAGCTCCGGAGTGATCCAGGGGTGGATGCGACACGAGTGAGAATGCAGGCATGAGTAGCGAATCACGGGCGAGAAACCCGTGCGCCGAATGATCAAGGGTTCCAGGGTCAAGCTAATCTGCCCTGGGTAAGTCGGGACCTAAGGCGAGGCCGACAGGCGTAGTCGATGGACAACGGGTTGATATTCCCGTACCGGCAAAGTAGCGCCCATGATGAACCCGGTGATGCTAACCATCTGAAGCCATGCTTACAGGACCCTTCGGGCCGATGGGGTGTGGTGGAGCGTGGGACCCGAACCGGTAGTAGTCAAGCGATGGGGTGACGCAGGAAGGTAGCCCAACCACGGCGATGGTAGTCCGTGGGTAAGCAGGTAGGGTGTTGGCTAGGTAAATCCGGCCGGCTGTCTTTGATGACGTGCCTGAGATGTGATGCGGAGGCCTTATGGCTGAAGTGGGTGATCCTATGCTGTCGAGAAAAACCTCTAGCGAGCTATGCGCCGCCCGTACCCCAAACCGACTCAGGTGATCAGGTAGAGAATACTAAGGCGATCGAGTGAACCATGGTTAAGGAACTCGGCAAAATGCCCCCGTAACTTCGGGAGAAGGGGGGCCCGAACCGTGACCACCTTCGCGGTGGAGAGCGGGGAGGGCCGCAGAGACCAGGCCCAAGCGACTGTTTACTAAAAACACAGGTCCGTGCGAAGTTGTAAGACGATGTATACGGACTGACTCCTGCCCGGTGCTGGAAGGTTAAGAGGACCTGTTAGACCACTTTGGTGGTTGAAGCGGAGAATTTAAGCCCCAGTAAACGGCGGTGGTAACTATAACCATCCTAAGGTAGCGAAATTCCTTGTCGGGTAAGTTCCGACCTGCACGAATGGAGTAACGACTTGGGCGCTGTCTCAACCATGGACTCGGCGAAATTGCACTACGAGTAAAGATGCTCGTTACGCGCGGCAGGACGGAAAGACCCCGGGACCTTTACTATAGTTTGGTATTGGTGTTTGGTTCGGCTTGTGTAGGATAGGTGGGAGACTGTGAAGTGGCCACGCCAGTGGTTGTGGAGTCAACGTTGAAATACCACTCTGGTCGTACTAGATGTCTAACCTAGGTCCATGATCTGGATCAGGGACAGTGCCTGATGGGTAGTTTAACTGGGGCGGTTGCCTCCTAAAAAGTAACGGAGGCGCTCAAAGGTTCCCTCAGCCTGGTTGGCAATCAGGTGGCGAGTGTAAGTGCACAAGGGAGCTTGACTGTGAGACAGACATGTCGAGCAGGGACGAAAGTCGGAACTAGTGATCCGGCGCCAGCAAGTGGAAGCGGCGTCGCTCAACGGATAAAAGGTACCCCGGGGATAACAGGCTGATCTTCCCCAAGAGTCCATATCGACGGGATGGTTTGGCACCTCGATGTCGGCTCGTCGCATCCTGGGGCTGGAGTAGGTCCCAAGGGTTGGGCTGTTCGCCCATTAAAGCGGCACGCGAGCTGGGTTTAGAACGTCGTGAGACAGTTCGGTCCCTATCCGCCGCGCGCGTAGGAAACTTGAGAAAGGCTGTCCCTAGTACGAGAGGACCGGGATGGACGAACCTCTGGTGTGCCAGTTGTTCCGCCAGGAGCACGGCTGGTTAGCTACGTTCGGAAGTGATAACCGCTGAATGCATCTAAGCGGGAAGCACGTTTCAAGATGAGGTTTCCCACCCCTTTGTGGGTTAAGGCCCCCAACAGACTATTGGGTTGATAGGCCGGAGGTGTACAGCAGTAATGCCCAGCCGACCGGTACTAATAGGCCGAGGGCTTGTCTGTACAAACCCTCAACCAACACCACAAAACCTGCCACATCACAGATCACCTGTGTGTGCCCGCGTCCACTACAACAACAACCCCATGATTCAACCCACCCCCACACACGTGTGTGTGTCGGGGCAGGGTTCATAGAGTTACGGCGGCCATAGCGACAGGGAAACACCCGGTCCCATCCCGAACCCGGAAGTTAAGCCTGCCAGCGCCGATGGTACTGCAATCGCGAGGTTGTGGGAGAGTAGGACGCCGCCGGACAACACTTAGCGTAGAGGCCACCTCCGGGTGGCCTCTACGTCATTTCGGGGTAGGTTCAGCACGACCCAACAGCAAAGGTGAAGAGCGTGGCGGAGGAACGACGCGGGGCGCGAGGCGCTTCGAGCTCAGGGCGTCCGCAGGGTCGCGGTGGCAAGCCGCCGGCCACCGGTGGCTCCGGCCGCGGTGCGTCCAGTCGCGGTCGCAGTGATCGCAACGACCGCACCAGCGGCGGGAGCGGTCGCAAGACCGACTGGAAGCGCCCGGACGACAAGCGCGACATTCCGCGAAGCGTGGAGCAGTCGGTCTACGACGGGCCCGAGCTCCCCGACGACATCACCGGCGGCGAGCTCGACCGCTCCATCACCGCGCAGCTGAAGGGCCTGCCCGAGAAGCTGGCCGCCCGGGTGGCGCGTCACCTCGCAGCAGCCGGGGTGCTGCTGGAGGAGGATCCGGAGACGGCCTACCAGCACACGTTGGCTGCCCGGGCCCGGGCACCGCGTCTGGCTGTCGTGCGCGAGGCCACCGGTGAGGCTGCCTACGCTGCTGGTCACTACTCCGAGGCCCTCGCCGAGCTGCGAGCAGCCAAGAGGATGAACGGGGCCACCGCCTACTTGCCGATCATGGCGGACTGTCACCGCGCCATGGGTCGTCCTGAGGATGCGCTCAAGCTGGCCAAGAGCCCGTCGGTGGTCAACTTCGCGCCCGAGGCGAAGGCCGAGATGACACTGGTAGAGGCGGGGGCACGTCGTGACCTCGGTCAGCTCGACGCTGCGCTACGCACGCTCGAGCTCGCGCCACTGAACAACAAGTCGCGTCAACCCTGGGTCGTGCGACTGCGCTACGCCTATGCCGACGCCCTGGTGGCGGCTGGGCGTGAGGAGGACGCGCTCGCCTGGTTCCACCGGACCCACGCCATCGACAGCCTCGAGCTCACCGATGCCGCAGCGCGTGCCGAGGAGCTGGAACGGCGCAGCAAGCAGGTCTGAGCGTTCGCAGAGGTCGACTCAGCGAGCAAGGACCCGGACGATGGCGTCCGCGCCGGTGGGGAACGTCCCCCACTGGAGGCCGTCACGGAACCCGAGACGTACCGGGTCGATGACTGCCACGGCCGGGACGTCGCTGGTCACCTCGAGCACGATCGAGTCCTGGGGGCCAAAGGCCTGGCCCTCGGGATCGACGAGCTCTGAGCAGAACGACGTGGGGTCGGACGTGGCCTCGATGCGGCCCGCGCGGCAGAGCAGCGGTACGACGTCCAGGTCGGTGTTGCTCGTGGTCAGCACCTTGACCCCCGACAGGTGCAGGGTGCGGTCCTCGATGCCGTTCGCCATGCCGATGTAGACGGGCGCCGCAACCGGGGTGGTCGCGTTGACGGTGCGTGAGGCAGTGGGCAGTGGCTCCGGGTGTTGGACGTACCACGCTGCCAGACCTACGGCGCCCGCCGCGATCACCACCCAGCCGATGACGATCCAGCGACGGGTGCGCCGGACGGTCAGGTCGGTGTCGGTGGACGTCATGAGCGCAGCGTAGAGGGACGTAGCTGTCGAGGACGTCGAGATCGCCGGATGCCAGCGCTGATCTCGTGCCAGACTCCGGCGCATGAAGGATGTGAAGCGGCCGGCCATCGAGGGAACCGTCGCGGTGCGCGACGGCCGTCGGCTCAGCTTCGCGGAGTACGGCTCGCCCCGTGGGGAAGCCCTGGTCTGGATGCACGGCACCCCGGGGGCTCGCCGCCAGATTCCGTTCGAGGCCCGCCGACACGCTGAGGAGCACGGGCTGCGCATCGTCGGGATCGACCGCCCCGGGATCGGCTCGTCCACGCCGCACCTCTACCCGCAGATCTCGGCCTGGACTCCCGACCTCGAGATGCTGCTCGATGCCCTTGCCATCGATGAGGTCCGGATGATCGGTTTGTCGGGCGGCGGACCCTATGCCCTGGCAGCCGCCGCTGGACTGCCCGACCGGGTTCGAGCCGTGGGGGTGCTGGGGGGCGTAGCGCCCACCAGGGGCCCGGACGCGCCGCCCGGGGGCATCATGCAGCTCGCGGTCAGGCTGTCGCCGGCGCTGGCCGCCGGCCGCGTGCCGATCGGGATCGGCCTGACTGCGGCGATCCGCCTGGTGAAGCCTCTTGCCGGCCGGGGTCTCGACCTGTACGCCGCCGTTCAACCGGCGGGCGACAAGCTCCTGTTGGGGCGACCGGAGTTCAAGGCCATGTTCCTCGACGACCTCCTGAACGGCTCGCGCTTCCAGACCTCCGCGCCTCTCTGCGACCTGATTCTCTTCACCCGTGACTGGGGTTTCTCCCCGGCCGACGTCGCTGCTCCGGTGGTGTGGTGGCACGGCGACGCCGATCACATCGTGCCGTATGCGCACGGCGAGCACATGGTGGCGCGGCTCCCGAACGCCGAGCTGCGTGTCATCGATGGCGAGAGCCACCTCGGGGGGCTCGGGATCGCCGAGGAGGTCGTGGCGACGCTGATGGAGGTGTCGGGCGCCGGGGCTGGCGCGACAGCGCCCCATGCGTCACACTGAAGGCCAAACTACACATCTGTCACATCGTCGTCGCATCTCGATCGAGCCCGCTGGGGAAGGCGTAGCTCGCGCCGGAGATGAAGGAGATCGATGTGACGACCCGCACCAGCAGCCGAAGCGCGACCAGGGGAGTCCTGTACGTGCACTCGGCTCCCTCTGCCCTGTGCCCTCACATCGAGTGGGCCGTGGGTGGCGTCCTCGGCGCGCCCATCAGCGCGGTGTGGACCCCCCAGCCGGCACAGTCCGGCAGCTATCGCTGCGAGCTGTCGTGGACCGGCGAGGCCGGCTCCGCTGCCTCGGTGGCCTCGGCCCTGCGTGGGTGGAACCACCTACGCTTCGAGATCACCGAGGAGCCCACGACCATCACCGAAGGAGCGCGCTACTCCTTCACGCCCGACCTCGGAGTCTTCCACGCGGTGATCGGCCTGCACGGCGACATCATGATCCCCGAGGACCGCCTCAAGGCTGCGGTCGTGAAGTCGGCCCTGGGCGAGACGACCCTGCCGAACGAGATCGACAAGCTCCTGGGCAAGCCGTGGGACGACGAGCTCGAGACGTTCCGCTACGCCGGCGACGGCGCCCCGGTGCGCTGGCTGCACCAGGTCGTGTGAACCGCCCAGCTCAGCGAGGAGCCAGGAATCGGAATCGGGTGGGCTTGACCAGCGCCGAGGTGCTGTCCCTGCCCTCGCTGTAGATCACCTTCATCTTGAGCCGGTAGGTCCCGTACGGCGCGCTGTGGCGGCAGACCGTGAGGCTCTTCTTGCCGCGCTTGGGATCGGTGGCAGCATCGAGGAAGTTCGATCCGAGCCCGAGGCGCCCGGGTCCGACCACGAAGACCTCGGCGGACCACTGGTTGTTCGGCGGATCCACCGTGTAGCGGTAGGTGTAGTCGTGGCAGCCGCGTCGGAGCACGTGGTCCTTCGAGTAGGCCCTGCCCAACGGCTCGTAGCTGCGCGCCGCGTGGGACGGCGCCGGAAGGGCGAACACGGCCAGACCGGCCACGAGGGCCAGGGTGGCGAGACGGGCGATCATCGTGCGCAGCATGGCGTCCTCCAAGGTGTGACGTGCGTCAACGATATCAACGTCGTGGGTGCGACGTGGTTACGGTCACAGCGCGAGCACCTGGGAGGCTCTACAGCGGGATGTTGCCGTGCTGACCGCGTCGGACGCCGTCGCGCTGCACGGCGTGGTCGATGGCAGCGGCGATCGCCGAGCGGGTGCGCTCGGGGGGGACGATCTCGTCGACGACCCCGATCTCCACCGCTCGCTCGACACCACCGGCGATGCGCTCGTGCTCGGCGGCCAGCTCAGCCTCGATCTGGGGACGGATGTCGGGGGAGACCTCTGCGAGGCGTCGGCGGTGCAGCACTCGCACCGCGGCCACGGCTCCCATCACCGCCACCTCGGCGCCGGGCCAGGCGAAGACCCGCGTGGCACCCAGTGACCGAGCGTTCATGGCGATGTAGGCCCCGCCGTAGGTCTTGCGGGTGACCAGGGTGACGCGAGGCACGACGCACTCGCCGAAGGCGTGGAGCAGCTTGGCGCCACGACGTACGACCCCGTCCCACTCCTGGCCGACACCCGGCAGGTAGCCGGGCACGTCGACCAGCACGATCAGCGGAACGCCGAAGGCATCGCACATCCGCACGAAGCGGGCCGCCTTCTCGGCCGAGGCGGAGTCGAGGCAGCCGCCGAGGCGCAGCGGGTTGTTGGCCACCACGCCGACGGTGCGACCACCGAAGCGACCGAGGGTCGTGACGATGTTGGGGGCCCAGCGGGCGTGCAGCTCCTGGGACGTGTGGTGGTCGAGGACCTCCTCGACCAGGGGGTGGACGTCATAGGCCCGTTTCTTCGACTCGGGCAGGACGGCGGAGACGTCGCGGTCCTCGACCCGGTCGACGACCAGGCTGCCCTGGGAGCCGAGCAGGTGGGCGACGACCCGGGCCCGGTCGAGCGCCTCGCGCTCGGACTCGGTGACGATGTGCACGACGCCGGAGCGGCGTCCGTGCGGCTCGGGACCACCGAGGCGGAGCATGTCGACGCTCTCGCCGGTCACCGAGCGGACGACGTCGGGACCGGTGACGAAGATGCGTCCCTCGGGGCCGAGGATGACCACGTCGGTCAGGGCGGGTCCGTAGGCGGCGCCACCGGCGGCGGGACCGAGCACGACCGAGATCTGCGGGATCGCTCCCGAGGCCTGGGTCATGATCTGGAAGATCCGGCCGACAGCGTGCAGCGAGAGCACGCCCTCGGCCAGCCGCGCGCCACCGGAGTGCCAGAGACCGATGATGGGTACCCGGTCGGTCAGGGCGCGGTGGTAGGCGTCGACGACCACCTGACACCCCTGGTCGCCCATGGCGCCGCCCATCACGGTGGCGTCGGAGCAGAAGGCGACGACGCGGGTGCCGTCGATCGCGCCGACTGCGGCGACCATGCCCGAGTCGTCGTCCGGCGTGATGAGCTCGAGGCTGCCGTCGTCGACGAGCGCGGCGAGCCGCGTCACCGGGTTGCGCGGGTCGTCGGCGCGGGGGAGCTTCGGGGCGATGGTGCGCGTGGTCATCTCACCTCACCTCAGGTGCTCGCGAAGACGACGGCGACGTTGGCGCCGCCGAAGCCGAAGGAGTTGTTGAGCGCAGCGATGTCGCCGGCGGGCAGCTCGCGCGGTGCGGTGGCGATGTCGAGGTGCACGTCGGGATCGAGGTCGTCGAGGTTGATCGTCGGCGGCGACAGGCGGTGGTGCAGCGCCAGGACGGTCGCCACGGCCTCGAGCGCTCCCGCGCCGCCGAGCAGGTGACCGGTCATCGACTTGGTGCTGGTGACCACCACCTGGTCGACGTGGGACCCCAAGGTGGCGTGGAGCATGAGGCCCTCGGCGATGTCACCCTTCGGCGTGGACGTGGCGTGCGCATTGACGTGGACGATGTCGCGGGCCTCGATCTCGGACTCGAGCAGGGCCCGCTTGATGGCGCGCGAGCCTCCGCGACCCTCGGGGTCGGGCTGAGCGATGTCGTGGGAGTCGGCGGTGATGCCGGCCCCGAGGACCTCGGCGTAGATCCGAGCCCCGCGGGCCCGCGCGTGCGCCTCGGACTCCAGCACCAGGACGCCGGCGCCCTCGCCGAGCACGAAGCCGTCGCGACCGGTGTCCCAGGGGCGGCTGACCGTCGTGGGGTCGCTGTCGTTCTTCGACAGCGCCATCATGTTGGAGAAGGCGGCCATCGGCAGCGGGTGGATGGCTGCCTCGGTGCCGCCGGCGACGACGACGTCGGCCCGGCCGAGCCGGATCTGGTCGACGGCCAGCGAGATCGCCTCGTTGCCCGAGGCGCACGCCGACACCGGGGTGTTGACCGCCGCGCGGGCACCGACGTACAGGCTGATGTTGGCGGCAGGGCCGTTGGGCATCAGCATCGGGACCGCGAGCGGCGAGACCCGGCGCGGTCCCTTCTCCAGGAGCGTGTCGTAGTTGCTGAGCAGGGTGTTGACCCCACCGATGCCGGAGGCCATCGCGACGCCGACGCGGTCGCCGTCGAGGTTGCCCTCGGCCTGGGCGACGTCGAGGCCGGAATCGGCCCAGGCCTCCATCGCCGCGACCATCGCGAGCTGCGAGCTGCGGTCGAGGCGCCGGGCCTTGACGCGCTCCAGCACGTCGGTCGGGTCGACCAGGGCGGGAGCGGCGATCGTGACCGCGAGCTGCTCGGCCCAGGGCTCGGTGAGCTGCCGTACGCCCGATCGGCCGGCGACCAGGGCGTCCCAGGTGCTCGGCGCGTCACCCCCGACCGGGCTGGTCGTGCCGAGGCCGGTGACGACGACCCGGGTGCGGGTCACGCCGGCGCCGCTCAAGAGCCGGCGCGCTCGATGTAGGCCACGGCGTCGCCGACGGTCTTGAGGTTCTTGACCTCGTCGTCGGGGATCGTCACGCCGAACTTCTCCTCGGCGGCCACGACGACCTCGACCATCGACAGGGAGTCGACGTCGAGGTCGTCGACGAACGACTTGTCGAGCTGGACGTCGTCCTGCTCGACGCCGGCGACCTCGTTGACGATGTCGGCGAGGTCGGAACGGATCTCTTCGGTGGTGGCCATGGGGTGGTCCTCTCGTTGGGTGGTGCCGGGTTGCGGGTGGTGGTTGCTGGACAGGTGGAGCAGCGGGTGCGACGCCTCAGTCGAGGCACCGGTCAGGAGTGGTCAGGGGACGACGACGACCTGGGCGGCGTAGGCCAAGCCGGCGCCGAAGGCGATCAGAAGGGCCAGGTCGCCCGACGTCGCGTCTCCGTCGGCGACCATGCGGTGCAGGGCCAGCGGCACGGACGCGGCCGACGTGTTGCCCTGCTCCGCGACGTCCCGGGCGATCTTCACGGTCGCCGGCAGCTTCATCGAGCGTGCCATCGCGTCGGTGATACGCATGTTGGCCTGGTGCGGCACGAAGCAGTCGAGGTCGTCGACGCTCACCCCGGCGCGCTCGATCGCCTCGAGGCCGACCTTGGCCATGGCAAAGGACGCCCAACGGAAGACGGCGCTGCCCTGCATCGTGAGGTGGGGCATCACCTTCTCGTCGGAGGCCATCACGTCGCGCCAGTCGTCGCGTTGGCGGATGTAGTCGAAGTGCTCGCCGTCGGAGCCCCACACGACCGGGCCGATGCCCGTGGTCTCGCTGGGTCCGACCAGGACGGCGCCGGCGCCGTCGGCGAAGATGAACGCGGTACCGCGGTCCTCGAGGTCGAGGATGTCGGTGAGCCGCTCGACCCCGACGACGAGCGCGTAGGTGGCGCTGCCGCCGCGGATCATGTCCGAGGCCAGGGTGACGCCGTGGCAGAAGCCTGCGCAGGCGGCGGAGATGTCGAAGGCCACCGGCTGGCCGCAACCGAGCTCGGTGGCGATGGCGGGCGCGATCGCCGGGGTCTGCATCATGTGGCTGACCGTCGCGACGATGACGGCATCGACCTGGCTCGCCTCGATGCCGGCCCGCGCCAGTGCCTCGCGGCAGGCGCCCACACTCATCATCTGGATGGTCTCCTCGGGCGAGGCGAAGCGGCGCTGCTTGATGCCCGAGCGCTGCTGGATCCACTCGTCGGAGGAGTCGATGGCCGCGACGAGCTCGTCGTTGGCGACGATCCGCGTGGGGCGGTAGGCGCCGATGCCCAGGATCGAGGCAGGCGTGCCGCCTGGCGTGGCGGCGAGCCGGGCCGGGGCGTTCACTCGGCGCCCATCGGGTGCAGGCGCAGCAGCGGCTGGCCGGGCGCCACGGGATCGCCGTCCTCGACGAGCCACTCCATGACCTGGCCACCGTGGGTGGCGGTGACGGCGACCCGGTCGCGCAGGCTGCTGACCCCGCCGATCTCGGTGCCGGCCCGCAGCTCTGCTGCGTCGGCCGCGGCGGCGTCGACGTGGAAGGTGCCCTTGATCGGCGAGACGACCATCCGCCAGGTGGGAGTGACGTCGATCAGCGAGCCCTCACCGTGCTTGATCACGAAGGCCCGGGCGTCGTCGAGCTGATCGGGAGTCTTCAGGGCGAACGTCTCCACGCCCTTGAGGGCCCGCTTGGCGATGCCGGTGAGGGTGCCGGCCGGCGGCATCTCGAGGATGCCGGTCACGCCGAGGTCGGCCATCGTGTCGAGACAGAGGTCCCAGCGGACCGGGTGCGAGATCTGGCCCACGATGCGGCGCAGGACCTCGCGACCGTCGTGGACGACCTGGCCGTCGCGGTTGGAGATGAAGGGGATACGGGGGTCGTGGGTCGAGACCGACATGGCCAGCTTGGCGACGTGGCCGACTGCCGGAGCCATGTGCGTGGTGTGGAAGGCGCCGGCCACCGGCAGCGAGATCAGTCGCGCCTTGGCGGGCGGGTCGGCCGCGAGCGCGGCGAGCTGCTCGATGGTGCCGGCCGCGACGACCTGGCCGGGCCCGTTGTCGTTGGCGGCGACGAGGCCGTGGCGCTCGAGGGTCGCCAAGACGTCGTCGCGCTCTCCGCCCAGGACCGCCGTCATGCCCGTGGGGGTGATCGCTGAGGCGTCGGCCATCGCGTTGCCGCGCTCGCGGACCAGGACCATGGCCTGCTCGGCGGTGATGGCGCGCGCGCCGACCGCAGCGGCGAGCTCACCGACGCTGTGGCCGGCGACCGCACCGACCTGGCCGAAGCCGTCTGTCGGGTGGGGGAACAGCTCGAGGGTCGCCACCAGGCAGGTGGCGAGCAGCAGGGGTTGGGCGATGCGGGTGTCGCGGATCGTCTCGGCGTCGGAGACGGTGCCGTGGTGGGCGAGGTCGAGGCCCGCCACGGTCGAGAGCCAGTGCAGCCGCGAGGCGAAGACGTCGTCCTCGAGCCAGGGCGCGAGGAATCCGGGAGTCTGGGCTCCCTGACCGGGAGCGACGATGACGAGCACGGCACCCACTCTGCCGGGGCGGGCTGTCGCGATCCCGTGTGACGGTGACGAAAGTTGTGTCCCGAACTTTGTAGGGTTCCTACAAAGGGGCGTCGGCGTCGGGCACCCGGCCCGACTGCCGGCCCAGGATGAGCGCGATCTGCAGGGTCAGGGCGTCGCGCGGCTGGTTCGGCGTGAGCCCGGTGAGCTCGGCGACCTGGCGAAGGCGGTAGCGAACGGTGTTGGGGTGCACGAACAGCCGGCGCGCTGCCCCTTCGATCGAAGAGCCGGCGTCGAAGTAGGAGGCCACTGAGTCGGCCAGGGTGCTGCGGGCCGCGACCAGGGGTAGGTAGACCTCGTCGACCAGGTGTCGTCGGGCATGGCCGTCGCCGGAGAGCGCGCGCTCGGCCAGCAGCTCGGAGCTGAGCACCGGGCGCGGCGCCTGGGGCCAGCCTCCCGCGGCCCGGTGGGCTGCCAGGGCCGAGCGGGCGGAGATGTGGGCGGCGCCGAGGTCGGCGGTGACCGGCCCGACGACGACCGCGCCGCTGCCGAAGAGCCCCTCGATCACCTTGCCGGCGGCCCGGGCGTCGGTCACGGCTCCGAGGAGGACGACCAGCCGCTCGCCCTGGGTGCCGCAGAGGGCGTCCATCCCGTCGGCGCGGGCCAGGCGGCGGACGGCGTCGAAGAGGTCGCTGTCGGTGCGCCGGTCCGGGAGGGTGCCCAGGACCACCGCGACGTCCCCCCGGGCACCCCAGCCGAGGGCGCTGGCACGCGAGAGCATCGTCTCGTCGGTCTCGGCGCGCACGACCGAGTCGACGACGAGCGCCTCGAGGCGAGCGTCCCAGGCTCCTCGCACCTCCGCCGCACGGGCATAGACCTCAGCGGTGGCGAAGGCGATCTCGCGAGCGTAGAGCAGGACGGCGGCGCGGACGTCTCCGAGGTCGTCGGGGTGCACGATCGCATCGACCCCGTGCTCGACGACCTCGATGGACAACCGCACCAGGTCGACGGTCTGCTGGAGGCTGATGGTCCCGGCCAGGGCCCGGGGGGCGGCGCCGAAGACCGTGCCGGCGACCTCGAAGGTGCGCGCGCCGTCGTCGGCGTCGGAGGTCTCGTCGCGGTACCAGTCGACGAAGGCCCGGATGCCGGACTGGACGATCTGGCCGACCCAGGAGCGCTCGTCGGCGCTGAGGTCGCGAAACCAGGCCAGGTCCTCCTCCATGTGCGACATGGCCGCGGTGCTGAGCTTGCCCGTCGAGCGGACCAACGCCTGCGCCGCCCGCGCGCGCGGACGTTCCTCGGGAGGCGAGGAACGGGTGCGCGCGGCCACCCGGGCAGCCTACGGCCGCCGCGCCGCGCCGCGCCGTGGCGGTGCAGCGTCCGACGCTCACCCGTAGGGGCGACTTCGAGACCGGTGCGTGACGATTCGGCTCGGAACCTGGTCCGGCGTCCCGCTCATCTGGTTGAATTCTGCACCTGCCCATGGGAAGGCTGAGATGACAGACGCCCAGCACGAGGTCCAGTACGTCACGCTCCACGGGCACCGGCGCGCCTACGTCAAGGCCGGCTCGGGCCCCGCGCTGCTGCTGCTCCACGGACTCGGGTGCGACCACACCACCTGGTCCCCGGTCATCGACACCCTCGCTCGTCGCTACACCGTGATCGCGCCCGACATGTTGGGCCACGGGCGCTCGGCGAAACCCCGAGCCGACTACAGCGTCGGCGGCTACGCCAACGGCATGCGCGACCTTCTCACCGTGCTGGGCATCGACAAGGTGACCGTCATCGGCCACAGCTTCGGGGGCGGGGTGGCGATGCAGTTCGCCTACCAGTTCCCCGAGCGCACCGAGCGGATGATGCTCGTCTCGTCCGGAGGCCTGGGTCCGGAGGTCACCCCGGCCATCCGGGCGATCACCACTCCCGGGTTCCACCAGGCGATGGGCGTGCTGACGCTACCCGGCATCCGCCACGTCGGGGTCGCGGGCATGAAGGCCCTGGCGGCCACCGGGCTCCGGGCGACCCACGACCTCGACGAGGTCGCCGGCATCTACGAGTCCTTCAAGGACCCGCAGGCTCGACGCGCGATCCGCCACGTCGTCAGCGCCGTCGTCGACTGGAAGGGTCAGATCGTCACCATGGCCGATCGTGCCTACCTGACCGACGCCATGCCGATGGCGGTCGTCTGGGGCCGCAACGACAAGGTGATCCCGGTGCGGCATGCCAGCAATGCGGCGGCCCTGGCGCCGAAGGCGCGGGTCGAGGTGATCCCTCACGCGGGGCACTTCCCGCACAAGGACCACCCCGAGCGCTTCGCGAAGCTGGTCGACGACTGGGTGCGCAGCACCGAGCCGGCCGTCTACACGCGCGCGAAGTGGCGTGCCCTGCTCAAGGGCGGCCGAGTCGGACCGGTCGGGCCGATGGGCGTCGTGTCGAGCATGGAGACCGCGACCACCGCGTAGCGAGCAGGCGACCGCGAGGAACGGCTTGCTCGACGACCGACGATGGCGAGACGGCCACCGTCCTGCCTCGTCGAACCGGTGCCGGCGACGACATCAGGCGTCGCCGCCCTCCTGTGGGACGTCGGCGACGGCCGTCGGGTCGTCGATGCGGTACTGCTGGTAGGCCTTGGTGACCGTCGCCGGGTCGATCTCGCCGGCGTCCGCGAGCGCCTGGAGCGCGCGGACGACGACGGACTGGGCGTCGATGCGGAAGTAGCGCCGCGCGGCAGGGCGGGTGTCGGCGAACCCGAAACCGTCGGCGCCCAGCACGCAGTAGTCACCCGGCACCCAGCGCGCGATCTGCAGGGGGACCGCGGCCATGTAGTCGGAGACGGCGATGAACGGACCGTTGCTGCCGGCGAGCTTGTCGGCGACGTAGGCGGTGCGCTGGTCGGACTCCGAGTGCAGGAGGTTCCAGTCCTCAGAGGCTACGGCGTCGCGAGCGAGCTCGTTCCACGAGGTGACCGACCAGGTGTCGGCACGAACGCCCCACTCCTCGGCGAGCAGGCGCGCGGCGTCCTTGATCCACGGGTAGGCGACCCCGGAGGCCAGCAGCTGGACGCGCGGGCCCTCGCCGTCGTCGGTCGAGACCTTGTGCACTCCGCGCAGGATGCCCTCGACGTCGACGTCGTCGGGCTCAGCGGGCTGGGAGATCGGCTCGTTGTAGACCGTCAGGTAGAAGATGACGTTCTCGGCGTCCTCGCCGTACATCCGCTCCAGGCCCGACTTCATCACGTGCGCGACCTCGTAGGAGAAGGCCGGGTCGTAGTGGACGATCGCCGGGTTGGTGGCGGCCAGCAGCGGGGAGTGGCCGTCGGCGTGCTGCAGACCCTCTCCGGTCAGCGTCGTGCGACCGGCGGTGGCACCGATCAGGAACCCCCTGGCCAACTGGTCGGCCATCGCCCAGATGGAGTCACCGGTGCGCTGGAAGCCGAACATCGAGTAGAAGATGTAGAACGGGATCATGTGCTCGCCGTGCGTGGAGTACGCCGAGCCGGCTGCGGTCGCCGAGGCCATGGCGCCGGCCTCCGAGATGCCTTCGTGCAGCATCTGGCCGTTCTTGGCCTCCTTGTAGGAGAGCAACAGCTTGCGGTCGACCGACTCGTACTTCATGCCGCCCGGGTTGTAGACCTTGGCGCTCGGGAACATCGAGTCCATCCCGAACGTGCGGTACTCGTCAGGGGCGATCGGGACGATCCGCTGGCCGATCTCGGGGTCCTTCATCCAGTCGCGCAGCAGCCGGACGACGGCCATCGTGGTGGCGACGGAGTTCTTGCCCGAGCCCTTCTTGAGCTCGGCATAGGCCTTGTCGCCGGGCAGGGTGAGGGGCTTCGCCGTGAGCTCCCGCCTGGGCACCGATCCACCGAGCTGGCGGCGGCGCTCCATCATGTACTCGATCTCGGGGGACTTCTCGCCCGGGTGGAAGAACGGCGCGGTGCCGGACTCCTCGTAGGAGCGTTCCAGGTCGCGGTCGGAGATCGGCAGGTGCAGCCGGTCGCGGAACTTCTTCAGGTCGTCCTGGGTCAGCTTCTTCATCTGGTGGGTGGCGTTCTTGCCCTCGAGGGCGTCGATCGTCCAGCCCTTGATGGTCTTGGCCAGGATCACCGTCGGCTGGCCGACGTGCTTCTTGGCAGCATCGAAGGCGGCGTAGACCTTGCGGTAGTCGTGCCCGCCGCGCGGCAGCTTCTGGATCTGGGTGTCGCTCATGTGCTCGACCATCGCCCGCAACCGCGGGTCGGACCCGAAGAAGTTCTCGCGCACGTAGGCGCCGTCCTCGGTGGAGTAGGTCTGGAACGCACCATCAGGGGTGGTGTTCATCTTGTTGACCAGGACGCCGTCGACGTCGCGCGCGAGCAGGGCGTCCCAGCCCTGGCCCCAGACGACCTTGATGACGTTCCAGCCGGCACCGCGGAAGTTCGCCTCCAGCTCCTGGATGATCTTGCCGTTGCCGGTGACCGGACCGTCGAGCTGCTGCAGGTTGCAGTTGATCACCCACGTGAGGTTGTCGAGCTCCTCGCGGGCGGCCACGCGGATCGCGCCGAGCGACTCGGGCTCGGCCATCTCGCCGTCGCCGAGGAAGGCCCAGACGTGCTGGTCGGCGGTGTCCTTGATGTCGCGGTTGTGCAGGTAGCGGTTGAAGCGGGCCTGGTAGATCGAGTTGAGGGCGGTGAGCCCCATGGAGACCGTGGGGAACTCCCAGAACTCCGGCATGAGCCGGGGGTGCGGGTAGGACGGCAGGCCCTTGCCGCGTCCGTGCTGGACCTCCTGGCGGAAGCGGTAGAGCTGCTCCTCGCTGAGGCGTCCCTCGAGGAAGGCGCGGGCGTAGATCCCGGGCGAGGCGTGGCCCTGGATGAAGACCTGGTCGGCCCCACCGCCGCCGACCTCGGGGGCGGCGTCCTTGCCCCGGAAGAAGTGGTTGAAGCCGACCTCGTAGAGGCTCGCCGAGGACTGGTAGGTGGCGATGTGGCCGCCGACCTCGAGGCCCTTGCGGTTGGCGCTGGAGACCATCACCGCGGCGTTCCAGCGGATGAAGGCGCGGATGCGCTGCTCAGCCTCGTAGTCGCCGGGGAACCACGGCTCGCGCTCGGGCGGGATCGTGTTGATGTAGTCGGTGCTGCGCAGGGCGGGGACGCCGACCTGCATCTCGCGCGCTCGCTCGAGCAGCCGCAACATGACGTAGCGGGCGCGTTCGCGCCCGCGTTCGTCGACCATGGAGTCGAAGGAGTCGAGCCAGTCGCTCGTCTCGTCGGGGTCGATGTCGGGCAGCTGGGTCGGGAGTCCCTCATGGATCACCGAGGGACGTGAGCCCGAGCGGGTGCCTGAAGTGTGGGTGGTTTCTTCGGTCACCCGGTCATCGTCGCACGCTCGGAGGCCGGTAGAAATCTACCCGCGAGTACAGGATCTGCCCGGCCCACCAGGTGGCGAGGTGTTGCGCCGGCTGGCGAACTCCGGTGGACTACACCCACCTTCGTCGTCCGATGAGTGGACGACGATCACACGACTGGAGGATCACGTTGAGTTCGACCGCGGGTGGCGGGGCCACCCAGACCAGTGCTGCTGACCGTTTGGGCTTCACGTCCGGGATGGTCATCCAGGAGCTGGGCTGGGACAACGACACCGATGACGAGCTCCGTGTTGCCGTCGAGGACCGGATCGACGCCGACATGGTGGACGGCGACTACGGCAACGTGGTCGACGCCGTCCTCCTGTGGTTCCGCAACGACGACGGTGACCTGGTCGACAGCCTCGTCGACTCGCTGACCGACCTCGTCGGCGGCGGCGAGATCTGGCTGCTCACGCCGCGACTGGGCCGTCGCGGCGCCGTCGACGCCGCCGACATCGCCGAGGCCGCCCCGATCGCGGGCCTCTCCCAGACCACGACGGCCACCGTCAGCAAGGACTGGTCGGCGACCCGGTTGGTCGCACCCAAGACGCCGGCCTGAGACGGTCTATCCTTCTGCGCGTGCTCACCAAGCTGAAGGCCGGCGCGCTCGCCGCCACGACGTCCCTGAAGGTCCTCACGGCGTCCGGGGTGATCCGTCCCTACTCGCCGGTGACGCTGGTGCGGATCGCCCGCTGCCTCCAGCAGTGGGGGACCGGCCCGGCCGGTGGCTTCACCTCGTTGGCGGTGCGCTCGCCCGACGGGGTCGGCCTGGTCGACGAGCTGGGCAGCCTCACCTTCGGTGAGATGCACGCCCGTTCGAACTCGCTGGCCCATGCGCTGCGTGAGCTGGGCGTCGGCGAGGGGGACGCGGTGGCGATCATGTGTCGCAACCACCGCGGCTTCGTCGACGCCAGCATCGCTGCAGCCAAGCTCGGGGCCGACTCGATCTACCTCAACACCGCGTTCGCCGGTCCGCAGCTGGTCGAGGTGCTCGGCCGCGACGAGCCGAAGGTGCTCGTGCACGACGAGGAGTTCACCGAGCTCGTCAGCGAGGCGACGATCGAGGTGCGGATCCTCGGATGGACCGACGACGGCGCACCCGATGGCGTTCCGACGCTCGAGCAGCTCATCGAGTCGCACGACTCGACCGACCTCGAGGCTCCGAGCAGGCACGGGCGCACCATCATCTTGACCTCGGGCACGACCGGCACCCCCAAGGGCGCTCCGCGCAGTGAGGCCGGGGTCGACGCCGCAGTCTCCCTGCTGGGGAGCATCCCGCTCAAGTACGGCTGGCGCACCCACATCGCAGCGCCGCTCTTCCACACCTGGGGTTTCGCTCACTTCGCGCTGGCGATGCTGCTCGGCTCGACGATCGTGCTGCGGCGTCGGTTCGACCCCGAGGGCTGCCTCGAGGTGGTGGCCTCGGAGAGGTGCGAGTCGGTCGCGGTCATCCCGGTGATGCTCCAGCGCATCCTCGCGCTGCCCCAGGAGACCCTGGACCGCTACGACCTCAGCCGCGTGGAGGTCGTCGCCAGCTCGGGTTCTGCGCTGCCGGGTGACCTCGCCACGACCTGGATGGACCAGTTCGGCGACAACCTCTACTCCACCTACGGCTCCACCGAGGTCGCCTACGCCGCGATCGCCGGTCCGCCCGAGCTGCGCGCCTCGCCCTCGACCGCCGGGCGCCCGCCGTTCGCGACGGTGGTCAAGATCCTCGACGACGACGGCGCCGAGAAGCCGGTGGGTGAGGCAGGGCGCATCTTCGTCGGGAACTCGCTCCTCTTCGAGGGCTACACCGGAGGCGGCCACAAGGAGGTCGTCGACGGGCTGATGTCGTCCGGCGACGTCGGACGCATCGGCGAGGACGGGTTGCTCTACATCGAGGGGCGCGACGACGAGATGATCGTGTCGGGGGGCGAGAACGTCTTCCCGAAAGAGGTCGAGGACTGCTTGGCCCGTCACGAGGCCGTGGTGGAGGTGGCGGCGATCGGGGTCGACGACGACGACTTCGGCAAGCGTCTGCGTGCGTTCGTCGTCCGCAGCGACGACAGCGTGAGCGAGGACGACCTCAAGGGATGGGTCAAGGAGAACCTCGCGCGCTACAAGGTGCCGCGCGACATCGTCTTCCTCGACGAGCTGCCGCGCAACGCGACCGGCAAGGTGCTCAAGCGCGAGCTGACCGAGTGAGCGGACTCCTCCTGGGTGGCCCTGCTCCTGACTTCACCCTGCGGGACCAGTTCGGTCAGGACGTCACCCTGTCGTCCTTCCGCGGCACGAAGGCGGTCGCGCTGCTCTTCTACCCGTTCGCCTTCTCGGGCGTGTGCACCGGGGAGATGGCGGGGATCCGTGACCGACTCTCGGAGTTCCTCACCTTCGACACCGAGGTGGTCGCGATCTCCTGCGACCCGCTCTACGCCCTGCGTGCCTTCGCGGACGCCGACGGGCTGAACTTCCCGTTGCTGAGCGACTTCTGGCCGCACGGTGAGGTCTCACGCTCCTACGACGTGTTCGACGAGGGGCGTGGTTGCCCTCGGCGTTCCTCCTACGTCATCGACAAGGACGGGAACCTGCGCTGGGCGGTCCACAACGCGATGGTCGAGGGTCGCGACCTCGACGAGCACCTGGTGCAGCTCACGTCGCTGGCCTAGACCAGACACGCCGATCATCGCGTTGATGGTGGTCCGCTACGACAATCTGGCTATCGTTCATCGTGCTGAACCGCTGGTGACCCGAGACGCCAGCGGTTCGGTCTTTTTCATGCCCGCCCGCGGTCGCCGCTAGGGTGAGGTGGTCGCAGGGCCCGGGCGTGTAGCTCAGCGGTAGAGCCCCTCGCTTACAACGAGGTGGTCGGGGGTTCGATCCCCTCCGCGCCCACTCGGACAACCGCGTGCCCGTCGACGCGTGACCTCCTCGGAGGAACGTCGTTGTTGGTGGTGTCAGCTTCCGACACCCCCACGGAGCCTCGCCATGACCGCTCATCTCTCCCTCGTCCCCGACGATGCGACGGCACGGTCGAGCGCCGCGTCCGCACCGCGTTCCCTCGACGTCGCCGACATCGTGCGGCTGCTGGGCCAGGTCGCACGGACGCACCCCTCGTCTCGCGCCGAGCTCGCCCGGCGTGCCGCGGCCGCGCCGCGTACCGAGGTCGGCCGGCTGCGCCTCGTCGACTGACGCCCCAGAGCCATCGCCGCCGCCATCCGGAGGTCGGCGGACTCCGAATGACCTACCGGGTGCCGCGCTGGATTCCGTGGGGGTGACCGGCGCGGCCCTCTGTTTTTGGGGTTTCTGCGGCCGGTGGTGCCCCGCCACGCCCTCTGCGGTGAGACGGCGAGTCGTTCTTCGGCGATTCCTAGCAATCCGGATGGGTTGTAGTGTCGAATCGCGTATGGCACGGCTCACATGGAGCCGCGCAACGATCCACCGGGAGGCAACACCGCATGAGCGAGACCAGTAGAAGAAACTTCATGGCGGCTGCGGGTGCCGGCGCTGCCGCGACCACCGCTGTCGCATTCAGCTCCGGTTCGGCGCACGCCGCGCCGGCCCTGGCCGGCGGCAGGGCTGCAGCAGAGCCCGTCGTCGCGCTGATCGAGGACCACAAGGGTGGTGCCATCCACTTCCTGGTGGGTGAGCGCGAAGTGGTCGTCCACGACCGCGACCTCGTGACCCGTATTCTCAACGCTGCTGGAGGTAAGTGATGTCGTCCCACCGCGAAGCACCGGAAATCTCCAAGGACCCGGTAGCCGACAACACCGACGTCTATGCCTTCATGCACCCCACCGAGCCGGGACAGGTCGTGATCATCGCGAACTTCCTCCCGTTGCAGCAGCCCAACGGTGGCCCGAACTTCTACGAGTTCGGTGACGACGTCCTGTACGAGATCAACGTCTCGAACACCAACAAGTGCCGCCCCGACGTCACGTACCGCTTCAACTTCCACACCGAGGTCAAGGGGAACTCGTTCCTCTACAACAACGGCGTGATCGACTCCCTCGACAGCCCGGCCTGGCTGCGTCCGCAGACCTACACCGTCGTCCGGGTGGCCAACGCCGGACGCAAGAAGGTCTCCTACGAGCGCATCGGCACCTCCTTCAAGGTCCCGCCGGTCAACGTGGGCGCGCGCAGCACGCCCAACTACTCCGACCTCGCGGACGCTGCGGTGACCACGGTCGGCAACCGCAAGTTCTTCGCCGGTCAGCGCTCCGACGCCTTCTTCGTCGACCTGGGCAGCATCTTCGACCTCGGTGCGCTGCGTCCGTTCCAGAACCTCCACCTGCTTCCGATGGCGGCCATGGACGGCATCAACGCCGTGCAGTCCTACAACTGTCACACCATCGCCATCCAGGTGCCGGTCGAGGACCTCGTCAAGGGCGGTCGGCCCACCAACAGCCCGCTCGACCGGATCAACACCATCGGCATCTGGGCCACGGCCAGCCGCGCCAAGGCGCGGATCTTCAACGAGAGCCAGGGCCGTTACAAGAACCGTGGTCCGGCCGTGCAGGTCTCTCGCCTGGGCAACCCGCTCGTCAACGAGGTGCTCATCCCGATGGGCGACAAGGACGAGTGGAACGCCTCGCCGGTCAACGAGGAGAAGAAGTTCGCCGACTACTACACCAAGCCGGAGCTGCAGTCCTTGCTGCCGTTCCTCTACCCGGGGGTCTTCCCCAAGCTCGCCGGCTACACCAAGCCCCGAGCGGACCTCGCAGCGATCCTGCTGACCGGCATTCCGGCCGGGGTCGTCAAGGACGGTGACGGGAAGACCATCTTCCAGAACTACACCGGTCCGGTGCAGGCCGACATGTTGCGGTTGAACACGGCGATCAAGCCCACGCCGAAGGGCGACAAGTCCTTCAGCATCTACGGCGTCGTCGGTGGTGACATCGGTGGCTTCCCCAACGGTCGACGGCTCGAGGACGACGTGACCGGCATCGAGCTCCGCGCGGTCGCGGGGGTCACCATTCCGTTGGTCGACCCGAGCTACACCCCCGACGATGCAGCCGGACTGCTGAAGGACGGAACGACCAGCACTGCCCCGCTGCTCGACAAGTTCCCCTTCATCGGCCACCCCGGTGGCGGTTTCCAGACCGTTCCCGGCACCTCGACGGTGAACTGACGCCCTGCAGATGACTGAGTCCACACCGCGTCCGCCCGACTCCCCGGAGAATCCGCACGCCGGCACCGGTGCCGTCATGCTCGACATCGGAGGAGACATCGGGGCGATCGTGGTGACGATGCCCGTCGAGATGGTCGGGCAGGAGGTCGACATCCTCGCCGAGGGTGAGGTGGCGGCCTCCGGTGGGGACCACGGTCACCAGCACGATCATGACCGAGGCGGTGCCCATGACCACGGTCATGGGCACGGCCACGGACATGGGCAACCCCCGCACGTGGCCGTCGTACGACGACCCGTCCCGGGCACGGCCGACGAGATTCCGTCGCTGGTCTATCCCGAGGTGCGCGAAGGTCACTACCGACTCCTCCTGAAGGGGACCGACGTCGTGGTCATGGAGGTCGACGTCGTCGGCGGCCAGGTCACGATGGCGCAGTGGCCTGCTTGAGCAGCACGCACGACTGAGCAGAGACAGGACCCCGTTCGCCTCGTGCGGACGGGGTCCTGTCTGCGTCACTCGTCACTAGCACGTCACTACAGTGACCTCATGTTCGTACCCCTGACCGTCCTGGACTTCATCGATCGCGCCGAGCAGGTCTACGGCGCGCGGATCGGGGTGGTCGACGAGCCCGACCAGCCGGCGGCGACGCTCGGCGAGCTGACCTATGCCGAGGTGGCCGACCTCGCGCGCCGCCAGGCGGCGCGTCTGGACCAGCTCGGGATCGCGGTCGGCGAGCGGGTGGCGATCGTGAGCCACAACAGCGCGCGACTGCTGACGGCGTTCTTCGGCGTCGCCGGCTCCGGCCGGGTGCTGGTGCCGGTCAACTTCCGGCTCAGCCCGGACGAGGTCGCCTACATCATCGAGCACTCGGGGGCGCGGGTGGTGCTCGTCGATCCCGAGCTCGACGCGGCCCTCTCGACGATCACCGCCGAGCACCGCTTCGTCCTCGGCTCCGACGACGACCTCTACGCTCCTCCGGTCGCCGACGGTGGCCCGGAGCCGGTCGTCTGGGAGCCCGACGAGAACGCCACGGCCTGCATCAACTACACCTCCGGCACGACGGCGCGCCCCAAGGGCGTGCAGATCACCCATCGCAACATCTGGGTGAACGCGGTGACGTTCGCGATGCACGCCGCTGTGACCGATCGTGACGTCTACCTGCACACGCTGCCGATGTTCCACGCCAACGGCTGGGGGATGCCGTTCGCGATGACCGGCTTGGGCGTCAAGCACGTGGTGCTGCGCAAGATCGACGGTGCTGAGATCCTGCGCCGGGTGCGCGACCACGGCGTGACGGTCATGTGCGCGGCCCCCGCCGTGGCCGCGGCGGTGCTGGAGGCCGCGCAGAGCTGGGAGGGCGAGCTGCCCGGGCGCGACCGGGTGCGGATCATCATGGCCGGCGCGCCGCCGCCGACGAAGACGGTGATGCGGGTCGAGGCCGAGCTGGGGTGGGAGTTCATCCAGATCTACGGCCTCACCGAGACCTCGCCGTTGCTGACGTTCAACCGGACCCGCGCCGAGTGGGACGACGTCTCGCCCGAGGAACGGGCTGTCCTGCTGACCCGCGCAGGCGCTCCGGCGCTCGGCGTCCGCATCTCGACGTCGGAGGAGGACGAGGTGCTGGCGCGCTCGAACGTGGTGCTCGAGGGTTACTGGGACCAGCCCGAGGAGACCGCCGCGGCGCTGCGCGACGGCTGGTTCCACACCGGCGACGGGGGCGAGATCGGCGACGACGGCTACCTGACGATCAAGGACCGCAAGAAGGACGTCATCATCACCGGCGGCGAGAACGTCTCCTCGATCGAGGTCGAGGACGTGCTCTTCTCGCACCCGGCCGTCGCTGAGGTGGCCGTGATCGGCGTGCCGAGCGAGAAGTGGGGCGAGACCATCAAGGCGCTCGTCGTCCTGGCCGACGGACACGACCGGACCGAGACGACCGAGGCCGAGCTGATCGCCTGGTGCAAGGAGAAGGCAGCCGGCTACAAGGCGCCGACCTCGATCGAGGTGCGCGCCGAGCTGGCTCGCACCGCGACGGGCAAGCTGCAGAAGTTCAAGCTGCGCGCGCCCTACTGGGAGGGTCACGAGCGCCAGGTGAACTGATGCTCGCGCTGGGCTCGGTGTCGGGCCGCGGTCGCGGCGACACGGGGTGGCGGCGTCTGCGGCGGCCGATAGCCTGACGGACGTGCCGCCGCCGACCCCGCTGTCCGAGATCGTCTCCCTCCTCCACACCTGGTACCCGCCGCAGAGCGCCGACTCCTGGGATGCCGTCGGGCTGGTCTGCGGAGACCCCGACCAGCCTGTCGCGAAGGTGCTCTTCGCCGTCGACGTCACTGCCGAGGTGGCGGCCGAGGCCGCCGGGTGGGGCGCCGACCTGCTCGTCGTGCACCACCCGTTGTTCCTCAAGGCCGTGCACGGGGTCGCGGCCACCACGCCGAAGGGCCGCACCCTCGCCACGTTGACGAAGGCCGGGTGTGCGCTGCTGACCGCCCACACGAACGCCGACCGCGCCGTCGGCGGGGTCTCGGAGGCGCTTGCACTCGCTCTGGGCCTCGACGACCTGCGCCCGATCCTGGCAGACCCCGCGCCGGCGGTCGACAAGCTGACGACCTACGTGCCGCGCGAGGCCGCCGCGATCGTGCGGGCCGCGCTGGCCGAGGCCGGGGCGGGTGCGATCGGCGACTACGACTTCGCCTCGTTCTCCGCTGACGGCGTGGGCCGCTTCCGTCCGCTCGAGGGCTCCGAGCCGATGATCGGGACGGTGGGCCAGATCGAGGCCGTCGAGGAGCAGCGCATCGAGGTCGTGCTGCCGCGCTCCTTGCGTGCCCACGTGGTGCGAGCGATGTTGGCCGCCCATCCCTACGAGGAGCCGGCCTACGACGTCGTGGAGGTCGCCGACGGTCAGGTCGCAGGGAGCGGTATCGGGCGCATCGGCACCATCGCCCGGCAGAGCCTCGGCGAGTTCGCGGCGACGGTCGCCGGCGCTCTGCCCGCGACCGCGCACGGCGTCCGCGTGGCCGGCTCTGCCGAGCGCAGCGTGCGCCGCGTCGCGGTCTGCGCAGGAGCCGGCGACTTCCTGCTGGACGACGTGCTGGCCACCGACGCCGACGTGTTCGTGACCAGCGACCTGCGCCACCACCCCGCGGCGGAGTTCCTCGAAAAGGGCGGTCCGGTGCTCATCGACGTCTCGCACTGGGCTGCCGAGTGGACCTGGTTGCCGGTGGTCGAGGCCCGCCTCGGGGACGCCTTCGGACCTGCTGTCGAGACCCGCGTCAGCACCCTCGACACCGACCCGTGGACAATGCGCCTGTGACCTCGTCGAACTGCACGACCCCGCTGAGCCGTACGAAGTCGAACCCGTGAAGGCCGAGGC
Organism: uncultured Actinomycetota bacterium; assembly: GCA_963742775.1. Classification (GTDB taxonomy): domain Bacteria; phylum Actinomycetota; class Actinomycetes; order Propionibacteriales; family Nocardioidaceae; genus Nocardioides. The sequence goes on from CAVUNE010000005.1 coordinate 268,479, forward strand.
GTCCGCCCAGCTGAGGCTGCTCGACGTGCAGGCGATCGATGCTCGCGCAGACCAGGCCCGGCACCGGCTCTCCTCCATGCCCGAGGTGCGGGAGATGGAGGCGCTCGAAGCCTCGCGCAGGGAGGTCGACGACCAGCGACGCGACGCCCAGATCGTCGTCGACGACCTCGACCTGGCGCAGCGCAAGGCTGACAACGACGTCGAGCAGGTGAAGACTCGGCGAACGCGTGATCGGGACCGAGTCGAGCAGGGACTCATCTCCCACCCCAAGGACCTCGAGCGCATGCAGCACGAGCTCGAGTCGCTCGATCGCCGGATCTCGGTGCTCGAGGACGAGGAGCTCGAGGTGATGGAGCAGCTCGAGCAGGCGCAGGCGGTGCTCGCCGAGCTCGTCCAGCGGGTGGAGGCTGCCGACGAGCGCCTGGCCGAGCTGGCCGTCGTCCGGGCCGAGAAGACCAGTGAGATCGCCGCCGAGCTCGCCGAGCTCGAGGCAGCCCGCGGCCCGGCCGTCGAGGGTCTGCCCGACGACCTGCTCGCGCTCTACGAGAAGCTGCGCGCCTCCAAGAACGGCATCGGGGCGGCCGAGATCCGTCAGCGTCGCTGCAACGGGTGCCAGCTCGGCATCGACAACGCCGAGATCGGCGTGATCCGCACGGCACCTTCCGACCTGGTCATCAGGTGTGAGGAGTGCTCGCGGATCCTGGTCCGCACGCCCGAGTCGGGCCTCTAGGCGTGGGGGAGTCGGTCTCCCGGGTCGTCGTCGAGGCCGACGGCGGCTCGCGCGGCAACCCCGGCCCGGCGGCGTACGGCGCGGTGCTCAAGGACGCCGCGACCGGCGCGGTGATCGCCGAGGACGGCACGGCGATCGGCCGGGCCAGCAACAACGTCGCGGAGTACCGCGGCCTCATCGCCGGGCTTCGGCTCGCCAAGGAGCACGCGCCGGGGGCGGTCGTCGAGGCTCGGCTCGACTCCAAGCTCGTCGTCGAGCAGATGTCGGGTCGCTGGAAGGTCAAGCACCCCGACATGCAGGTGCTGCAGCGCGAGGCCGCTGCCGCGGCGCCGGACGGCACGACGTACACGTGGGTGCCGCGGGCCGAGAACGCGCACGCCGACCGGCTCGCCAACGAGGCCCTCGACGGGACCCGGGACGGCGTGACCCTGGGTGACGGCGGCGACGCCGGTGACGCTGCGGGTGAGTCGGTGATCGAGGAGCTGGAGAGCCCGTCCGAGCAGCCGGAGGGTGCCGCCACGACCGCACCCCCGTCGCGTGGCTGGGGAGGGGACGGAGAGGCCACCACCGTCATCATCGTGCGCCACGGCGTCACCGAGCACACGTCGGCCAAGAAGTTCTCCGGCGGTGTCGGGGGCGACAACCCGCCGCTGACCGAGGAGGGGCGCGAGCAGGTCCGCGCCGCGGGTGACTGGTTGGCGCCGATGGCCGAGCGTATCGACGCGATCGTCTCCTCGCCCGTGAGACGGACGCGCGAGTCGGGCGAGCTGCTGAGCGAGCTGCTCGGCGGCGTCGCGGTGAGCGACGAGCCCGGTTTCGCGGAGATGGAGTTCGGTCACTGGGACGGGCTCACCTTCGCCGAGGTCTCCGAGCGCCATGGCGACGAGCTCGCCGCGTGGTTGGGCTCACTCGACGTCGCGCCGACCGGCGGTGAGTCGTTCCGCGTCGTGGAGGAGCGCGTGCTCGCGGGCCGCGACCGGCTAGTGGCCGCACACGGTGGCCGCACCGTCGTGGTGACCTCGCACGTCACCCCGATCAAGACTCTCGTCGCCGACGCGCTGGGCGCTCCGCTCGAGGCGGTCTTCAAGATGGAGCTCTCGCCGGCCTCGATCACGGTGATCACCTACTACGCCGACGGCCGTGCCTCGCTGCGGCTGTTCAACGCCTTGCCGCCAACGCGAGACGCATTCGCCTCGAGCTCCTGGTAGGAGTCGCTGTCGGTCCTCGGGCGCGGAGACCCGTCGACCTAGCGGTGTGCGCTGTCGACGCTCGCTGCGGCAATCGCGTGGGCAAAGTCGGGATGAGCTTGCGTGAGGACAAGATCGTCATCGCGCGTCGTGCGAACCCCGACGCCGTTCACCGCGCTGTTCACCGAGCCCCCGACCAGGGCTGCCGCGAGCAGGGCGATCCCGACGCCGCCCCAGATTCCAGCCTTGTCTCCATGGTGGGCCGCTGCGATCCACACTGCGCGCGGGCCACCCAGCCCGACGACCCAGGCCAGGAACGCGTTGCGCTTCCATCGGTTGTAAGCCTCGTGAACGAACGGCAGCGTGACGCTGTAGCGACGCGAGGTCATCGCCTGCGCCAGGGAAAAACCGACCACGGTGAAGAGCAGCAGCACGATGACCCACCCAGGAGTGGTGCTGCCGCGGAGCGTCACGCGCTGCCCGGTGGTGCGACCTGTCTTCGCACAGGCATCGAGATCGACGAGGACCGTGCTTCCAGCCCGTCTCAGCACCACGTCAGCCACGTTCATGCGATATCCGCATGGTCTTCGGACAAACGTCGTTCAGCCCGGCACCTCCAACGAAGGCCGCGCTGCTGGGCGAGGCGTACAGGGGTGCCAAACCTGTTGTCCGGAGGCGAGCAGCCGCACCGGAGGCTGAGCAGGCCGAGCGCCAGCGAGGTTGGCTGGAGGTTGAGCAGCCGAACTGCACCGGTGGCTGAGCAGGCCGAGCGCCAGCGAGGCCGTCGACGAAGCCCGGCGAGCCGGGCACGGACCGCGACCACGGTCGTCGGGTTTCGTCGACGCTCGCGCAGCTTCGTTCCTCAGCTGCCCTCGCTGCTCAACCTCCGACGACGTCCGGACGCGCCGGTGACCCCGTCGTGGTCGGCGGGGTGTCGGGGCTCGGTGGTCAGGGTTCGGTGTGGTCGTCGAGCAGGGTCGTGATGGGCAGGTTGGCGTAGCGGCGGCCACGGATGACGATGAATCGCATCCCGGAGGGGCTTGTCCAGTGATAGACCCCGGGCTCCGGGCAGTCGTAGGCCCACGGCGAGAAGGTCTTGGTGCGGTGGTGGCGACGACACAGCAGACGCGAGGTTCCGGGAGTCAGTCTTGCCGCCGGCGTCGGGGTTGTTGCTTGTCGTAGGGGACGCGGTGGTCGAGGTCGCAGTACCTGGCGCGGCGTCCGCAGTTGGGGAACACGCAGACCTGGTCGCGCAGCGCCACGTGCTCGCGGAGCTTGGCGGTGGGGGTGTAGGCGTTCGTGGTGATCTGGGTGTTGAGGTCGATCACGGGCCGGATGGTCACGGTGTTGCCGACCGTTTGGCACCAGGCCCTGATCTGTTCGATCAGGACGTCACCGCCGCCGACGTTGTCGAGGAACCCGTGCATCCCGTCGGGGTCGAGGTGGGCGTAGAGGGTCACCCCACGGCCACTGGTCGGGCCAGTCGTTGCTGCCTCTACGTCGTTGTCGTCGTTGTCCGGTGAGGTCGAGGGCGAGCTGCCTACGGGCCATCTCCCCGACTGCCATGGAGCGTCGGGCGTCGAGGGAGTCCTCGCAGCCGAGGTCGCCGAGGGCTTTGGCGCCGTTCTTGACGGCCTCCTCGAGGTCGAGGGCGTCTTCTACTGAGAGCGACCCGGAGATGTCGACGGTGGCTCCGGCCGGCCTAGGTCCGTCGAGGTGGACCTCGAACCCGCGGTCCTCAGCAGCCTCGGCGCGACGCCTTTCGGCCTCCTCGGGGTCGTACAGGTCGATGGCCTGGGACACGGTCCGCTCGATCTGCGCGAACGAGCAGGAGTGCAGCACCGGGGCGAGCATCCGATCGATGAAGACGGCGGCGTCCCAGGGCAGGTTCACGGTGGCGTCGGCGACCTTGAAGGCTTTCCACACCGGGACCTGCAACGCGACGACGCGTTCCCACATCCTGCGGAGGCGGTAGCGAAGCTCCAGGGTGCGCCCGATGAAGTGACACCCCGACTCACTCGACATCGAGAGCCCTGCAGCGAGGTCGTAGGCATCGAACTCATCCACCAACGGACACCCCACCCCACCGAGCAGCACCCCGCTGGCACCGAAGGTCTCCTCGGTGACCACCGAGCCGTCGGCGTCCTCGACGCGGAACTCCGCCGCCCACGCCACCACCGCGACCAGCTCAGCGACCTCGGCCGCCGAACGAGCCGCTCGGGCGTCGCGCACCGCGGTGATCGCGGTCGGTGTGGCGGGCTTGGTCATGAAACGAATTCTACCTCGCGGGCCCGTATTCGACAATACGTTCGAATACTGCTGAGGGAACGGTGAGGTCCCCGACGGAGGCCTGTGGAGAACGGGATGCGAGGTTGCCGGTGGTGAACCAGAGTCCACCGCATGACCTACGACGACTTCGACCCCGCCGACCTCGATCCGAGCATCTGCGATCACCCGGTGCGGACCCAGGCCGACCTCGAGCAGCTCTGGCGCACGATCCTCGGGCCGCTGGGCTTCGGCGCCGGATGCCTGCTGGTGCTCGCGATCGGCAGCGACCACGTCCCGACCGACGTCCTCCTCAAGATCCCCGATGAGGGAGTGGAGCCGACGCCGGAGGAGGCGAGGTCCTTCGGGGCTTTCCTGTCCCACCTGACGCCCGACGTGCCGGAGGGCTCGCGCTGGGCCTTCCTGCGGTGCCGGCCAGGTCGCGGCGGCGCACGGGCCTCCGACCGGGCGCTCGTGGCGGCGCTGGTGGCCGGGTGCCGGGACGCCGGCGTCCCGACGGAGGTCGCGCACCTCGCGACCGACGACGTGCTGGTGCCGCTGCCCTACGACGAGCTGGCGCAGTCTGCCTGAGGCTGCGGGTGAGGGATCAGACCTCGCTGACGACGACGTCCAGCTGGGTGCCCTTCGGGGTCGGCTCGCCGACCTCGACGAACCACCCGAGGTCACCGAGCACGCGCGCCAGGGCAGCGGGTGTGCGCGGGTCTCGTCCGTCCTCGAGGAGGGCCCGCACGATGCGTCCCTTCGTCGCCTTGTTGAAGTGGCTCACGACCGAGCGCTTGCCGTCGGCCTCGTGCAGCACCCGCACCGTCGCCACCCGCCTCGCCAGCGCGGCCGGCGGGCGCCAGAAGGCGGCGTACATGCCCGAGCGGAGGTCGACCAGCAGACCCGCGCCGAGCAGGTCGCCCATGACCGGTTCGAGCGCTGTGCGCCAGTGACCGGCCACCGGTCCGAGGCGGGGGAGGGACGCGTCGCCGGAGAGCCGGTAGGCGGGGATCCGGTCGGCTGGTCGCACGACGCCGAAGAGGCTGGAGATGACGGCGAGCCGGGTCGAGGCTCGGCGCTTCGCCGACGACGAGAGCGAGGCGACGTCCAGGGCGTCGTAGAGCACGCCGGAGTAGACCGCGTCGGCGCGCGCCGTCGATGACGAGCGCACGCGCGCGTTGAGGTCGACCAGGTCGAGCTGCGACTTCGGGACCCCCAGCAGCGTGGCAGCGCCGGTCGGGTCGTCGGTGCACAGGCGGGCGAGGGAGTCGAGCACCTGCTCGCGCGCGGCGGTGAGGGTGGGTGACGAGAGCAGGCCCAGGTCGAGGGGCCTTCCGCGACGAGGTGCCGACTTGCCCTCGCTGGGCGGCAGCAGGATGAGCACGAAGGCATAGGTTAGGCCCATGCCGAGCAACCGCGTCGTCCGGCTCCGGACCCAGGACCCCGCCGTCGTCACGACCATCCACGAGGGCATCGCCCGGATCCAGGCCGAGCTCGAGGTGACTCCCGACTTCCCGGTCGACGTGCAGGAGGCCGCGGCCCGGGCAGCAGCTGCACCGCGTCTGCCCGAGCTCGACCGCACCGACCTCGAGCTCGTCACGATCGATCCCGAGTCGGCCCGCGACCTCGACCAGGCGCTGCACGTGCAGCGTGACGAGACCACGAGCGGCGGCTACGTCGTGCACTACGCGATCGCCGACCTCGCAGCCTTCATCACCCCCGGCGACCCCGTCGACGTCGAGGCCAACAAGCGCGGCGAGACGCTGTACGGCGCCGACTCCAAGGTGCCGCTGCACCCTCCGGCCATCTCCGAGGACGCCGGCTCGTTGCTGCCGGACCAGGTGCGACCGGCGCTGCTGTGGACCATCCGTGTCGACGCCGCCGGCGAGGGGACCGACGTCCACGTCGAACGAGCGCTGGTCCGCTCGCGAGCCAAGCTCTCCTACGAGCAGGCCCAGGCCATGATCGACGACGGCACCGCGTCGGAGTCGCTGCTGCTCGTGAAGGAGATCGGGCAGAAGCGGATCTCGCGCGACGCCGCGCGCGGCGCCGTCTCCCTGCCGCTGCCCGACCAGGAGATCGACATCGAGGACGGCCACTGGACGCTGGAGTACCGCCGACTGCTCCCCGTCGAGGACTGGAACGCCCAGATCTCGCTGCTGACGGGCTTCGGGGCGGCGACGCTGATGGTCTACGCCCGCGTCGGGCTGCTGCGCACCCTGCCCGAACCGGACCCGCGCGACGTGCAGCGTCTGCATCGCACCGCACGCGCCCTCGGCGTCGAGTGGCCCGCCGAGGTGCTCTACCCCGACTTCATCCGCGCGCTCGACCCCGAGCGGGCCGACCACGCCGCGGTGATCCTGGCGAGCGCGCGCCTGCTGCGTGGCAGCGGGTACGTCGCCTTCGACGGAGCGGTGCCGGCCGAGCCCCAGCACTCGGCGCTCGCCTCCGAGTACGCCCACGTCACGGCGCCCCTACGTCGTCTGGCCGACCGGTACGCCGGCGAGGTCTGCGTAGCACTGTGCGCCGAGCAGCCGGTGCCGCAGTGGGTGCTCGCGGCGCTGCCCGAGCTGCCGTCGACGATGCAGCGCTCGAGCCAGCGGGCTCGCTCCTACGAGCGGGCTGTGATCGACCTGGTGGAGGCCGGCCTGCTGACCGACCGGGTCGGCGAGGAGTTCGACGCCGTGATCATCGCCGTCGACGCGAAGTCACCCGAGCGCGGCACCGCGATGGTGCGCTCCCTGGGGGTCGAGGCGCCCGTGGAGTCGACCAACGAGCTGCCATTGGGGCACGACGTGACGGTGCGGCTCGAGGTCGCCGACGTGCACCAGCGTCAGGTGCGGTTCAGGCTCGCGCCTTGATCTGGTCTGCCGCGCCGATCAGGAGCACGGCTGCCACGACGGCCAGGACGAATCCGAGGATGTTGAGCTCCCAGATGGATCCGCTACCGATCAGCCAGGCGATCGTGCCGCCGATGAGCGAGCCCAGCAGGCCCAACCCGAGGGTCTGCAGGATCGAGAGATCCTGCTTGCCCGACGTGAAGAGGCGCGCGAGCGCCCCGATGACGAGGCCTGCGACAAGGAAACCGATCATGGCGCGACCCTACGCTCCGGTGCCCCGGACGAACTCACGCAGGACCCCGTCCGGGTGCGTCCAAGCCGTGCGGAACGACGGGTGCAGGGCCATCGACTCGACCTCGTCCTCGGGCACCCACCGGTGGCCGTCGCTCTCGGAGCGGTCGCGGATGGTCGGCTCTCCCACGACCGTGCCGAGCACCGTCTCGTAGACCCAGCCACCGCAGTCGGCCGCGCGCGAGCCACACACCTCGACGTACGTCGCAGCGAGCCCGAGCTCCTCCTCCGACTCGCGCAGGGCAGCCTCGAGCGCCGACTCGCCACGCTCGCGCGCACCACCGGGGAGCGCCCACGTGCCGCCGCGGTGGGTCCACGCGGCGCGCAGCTGGACGAGGACCCGACCATCACGCGCCAGCAGGAGACCGGCTGCTCCGAGCCGACCCCAGTGGGAGTGCCCGTTGGCGCACACCGTCCACTGCATCACCCCGCCATGCTGCCACGGGTCGGACCTACTTCTTGGGGCCCTTGGCCTTGCCCGTGCCTTTGCCTTTGCCTTTGTCCTGAGCCTTGTCCTTGGGCTCGTGCTTCTCGGGGTGCTTCTCGGGCTTGGGCTGCTTCTTCGCCCTGCCCGTCTTGCCCGTCTTGCCTCGTGGGGGTCTGGCCGTCTTCGTCGGACCCGTTCTCGAAGGCCGCGCCTTCGACTGCCTGGAGGTCCGCGGACGACGCGGACGACGTGGGCGACGGCACGACAGGTGACGCTGGGGTGGCCGCGTCGGTGGGCACGGTGACCGGGACGACGGAGCGCTGCCGCTGGGAGCGCGGGTGCGTCCTGCGCGTCCTCGTCGTCGATGCCGACGCCTCGGTGGTGGGTCTGGTGGCCGCCGAGGGTGCGCCGACCACCTCCGCGTCGGCCGGGGACCCGCCCGTCAGCCCGCGCACCATCACCAGTGCGACGACGATGGCCAGGGCCGCCGCGACGGCGATCATGGCCGCAGCACGACGGTGACGACCGGCGAGCACCACCTCGGCGGTCGACGTCTGGTCGGCGACCCACCCGGCCGGTGCCCCGGGCGTGCTCAGCCGTTCGGCCACGGCGGCGGCGCTCGGGCGCAGGCTCGGGTCGCTCGCCGTCATCGCCGTCAGCAGGCCGGGCCAACCCGGCGGGAGGGAGGCGGGGATGAGGGGCGAGCGATGAAGCCGGGCGACGGCCGCCTCGACCGGCGTACCCGGGTAGGCCCGCGTGCCGCTGAGCACTTCGAGGAGCACCAACCCCAGCGCATAGACGTCGCCGGCACCGGTCACCTTCTCGCCCCGCACCTGCTCGGGCGAGAGGTAGGCGGCCGTCCCGACGGTGTGTCCGGTGAGGGTGAGCCCCGCGGTCGCGTCAGCGAGTCGGGCGATACCGAAGTCGGTGAGCTTGGCTGTGCCGTCGGCGCCGAGCACGATGTTGCTCGGCTTGACGTCGCGGTGCACGACGCCGCGATCATGGGCGTGCGCGAGCCCGGCAGCGACCTCGGACCCGATCTCCCGGATGCGCTCGACGTCCGGCGTGCTGCTCGCCACGAGCTGGGCGAGCGTGGCGCCGTCGGCCAGCTCGAGGGCGATCCAAGGCCGCTCGTCGTCCACGCCGGCGTCGAGGAACGTCACGATGTGGGGGTGGTGGAGCGTCGAGAGCAGGCGGGCCTCGTCGGCGAAGCGGCGGGTGTCGACCTCGGTGACGTCGCGGAGCAGCTTGACGGCCACGGTGCGGTCGAGCATCGTGTCGTGCGCCCGGTGGACGTCGGCCATGCCGCCACGACCGATCAGCTCGCCGATCTCGTAGCGGTCGGCCAGCCGGGAGGAAGGAGCTGACATGCCAGGACACTCCGTCGGGGCTCGTGGGGCGACCCACTCACTGTGCCGACGCGCGCCCGGGGCCGACACCACCCACGCGGGCGACCCCGTCGACGAGGAGCCACCGGGTGGACCACGATGAGGACCCTGGTGACCGGGGGAGTGCGCTCGGGCAAGTCCCGTCACGCCGAAGCCCTCCTCGGTGACGTGAGCCGGGTGCGTTACGTCGCGCCGGGGCCGGTGCTGGACGACGACGACTGGCGGGCCAGGATCGCCGCGCACCGGCTGCGACGTCCGACGACCTGGACGACGGTCGAGACGGCCGACCTCCCGACGGCACTGGCGACGCCCGACCCGGTGCTCGTCGACTGCCTCGGGACCTGGCTGACCCGTCGCCTCGATGAGGGCGACCTCTGGGAATCGCCGATCGAGGTGCTCACCGAGACCGTGGAGAATGCCGTGGCCGACGCGGTGGCCGCGATGGGCGAGCGGGTCGTGCTGGTGACCAACGAGGTCGGGCTCGGTGTCGTGCCCGCTCATCGTTCGGGACGGGTCTTCCGCGACCTCCTCGGCTCGGTCAACCAGCGCTTCGGCGCGGCAGTCGACGAGGTGCACCTCGTCGTGGCCGGCCGGGTCCTGCGCCTGTGAGCGTCAGGAGACACCGAGGAGCAGTACGGTCAGGGTGAGCTCGACCGCGGCGCCGAGCACGTCGCCGGTGAGACCCCCGAGGCGGACCAGCGCCCGTCGCAGCACGGCTCCCGCCAGCACCGAGGCGAGCGCGATCGCCGCGAGGCCCGACGGACCGGCGACGGCCGCGCACCCGACTGCTGCGACGAGCACGACGAGTCCGGCTGCCCACCGTGGCACCGCACCGATGAAGGTCGAGCCCAACCCGTCGACGCGGGCCGCGGGCACCCCGCGCGTGCACAGCGCTGCCAGCACCGCCCGGGATGCGCACACGAGCACCCCTGCGACCAGCCAGCCGTGATCGGTGACGACGAGTGAGGCCAGCGCGCCGACCTGGGCCGTGAGCACCAGCACGATCGCGACGACACCGGCCGGGCCGGCGCTGCCGGAGCGCATCACGGCCAGGGAGCGGTCGCGGTCGTAGGAGGCGGTGAGCCCGTCGGCGGTGTCGGCCAGCCCGTCGAGGTGGAGCGCGCGGGTGCCCATCGCGAGAGCCGACACCGCCAGCACGGCACAGCCCAGGGGAGTGGCAGCGCCGCGGCCACCGGCCCACACCACCATCGCGACGACACCGGCGAGTGGGAGGACCGCCACCGGGGCCAGCACCATCGCCAGCGCTGCGGTGCGCTGGTCGACGTGCAGCGGAGGCCTGACGGGCACCGCTGTCAGCGTGCCGACGGCGAGCCGCCACGCCTCACGCATCGGGCGCCAGGTCGGCGAGGAGTGCGACGTCGCGGAGCAGCGCTGCCGCGCTGCGCACGAGGGGGACGGCTGCGACCGCACCGCTGCCCTCGCCGAGCCGCAGACCGAGGTCGAGGAGTGGCACGAGGCCGAGGACGGCGAGGGCCATCGACTGGGCCGGTTCGGTGGAGCGGTGCCCGGCCGCGAACCAGGCGGCAGCACCCGGTGCGATCTGCTCGGCCAGGAGAGCGCAGGCCACCGACATCAGCCCGTCGAGGAGCACCGGGACCCTGGACTGCGCGGCGGCGACCAGGTAACCCGTCGTGGCGGCGAGGTCGGCGCTCCCCAGTGCGGTGAGTGCCTCGATCGGGTCGCGCACCCGGTCGCCCGCGCGCGACAGGGCACGACGCACGACGTCGGTCTTGCGCTGCAGCGCGGCGTCGTCGATGCCGGTGCCGCGGCCGACCACGTCCTCGGCAGCCAGACCCAGGGCCGCCGCGACCAGTGCTGCGGCTGCCGTGGTGTTGCCGATGCCCATGTCGCCGCTGAGCAGGAGCTGCGCACCGGCTGCGACCTCCTCGGCGGCAACCGTGCGGCCGACCTGCAGCGCCCGCAGCGCTTCGTCCGGGCGGAGAGCGTCCTCGAGGTGCAGCGCCCCGGAACCCCGCCGCACCTTGTGCGCCTGCACGCAGGCAGGGACGCCGTCGAGGTCGTCGTCCACCGCCACGTCGAGCACGCGCACGGCGACGCCGTGGGCGGTGGCCAGGGCCGAGACGGCGGCCTTCCCTGCTGTGAACGTGCGCACCATCGCTGCCGTGATCTCCGGTGGGAAGGCGCTGACCCCATGAGCGGCGACGCCGTGGTCGCCGGCGAAGATCACCAGCCGGGGTCGCTCGAGAAGAGGGGGCGGGACGCTGCCCTGGGTCGCCGACCACCAGACCCCCAGCTCGCCGAGGCGGCCGAGGGCACCAGGAGGCGTGGCGAGGCCCGACAGGCGTCGTGCGGCCTCGGCAGCGACCGCGGGGTCGGGAGGGTCGAGGGTGAGCACCGCCGGAGGCTATCAACGCGATCTGGAAGGCTCGCGGTCATGGACGCTCCCAGCCAGTGGCGAGGTCACACGGTGCTCCAGGTGCCGGTCCCAGCGCTCGAGCGCGTGGTGCGTGGTCGTACGGCGCACTACGACCTCGGTTTCGTCAGCGCCGATCCCGCTTTCGTGCACGCCCACGTGACCGCCCTCGGACCGTTCGTGCCCGATCCGACGCCGGACGACCTGGAGCGGGTGGCCGAGATCGCTGCGTCCACGGCCGCCTTCGACGTCACCCTGGCCGAGGTCGCGGCGTTCCCCGATGGCATCATCCATCTCCGCCCGGACCCGGACGCCGGGTTCCGCGCACTCACTCAGCGGTTGTGTGCGGCCTTCCCGGCCTACCCGCCCTACGGCGGTCGCTTCGGGTCGACGGGCGGCACGGTGCCCCACCTCACCGTCGACCTCGAGTCCGCGAAGGTGTCGCTCGCCTCCACCCGACGTCTCCTCGGCGACGTCGTTCCGACATCGGTCCGCGCCGAACGCCTCGACCTCGTCTGGTACGAGTCGGGAGCGTGCGGGCTCCTGCACTCGTGGGCCCTCAGCGGACCCTGACGAGCACCAGCCGGTCGTCGCCGGGACGGGCCACCGGACCGCCGTCGGTGTTGCTCGTCGCGACCAGGAGCTGGTGCGTGCTCAGGGCGATCACGCCACGCAGACGGCCGAGCTCGCCATCGAGGAAGGAGCGGGGCTCAGCCACCAGGTCCGCGCCGTCGAGCGGGATCCGCCACAGGCGCTCCCCACCCAGCGTCGAGGCGTAGGCCACCGAGCCCGCGATCGCGAGGTCGCCCGGGGAGTCCTCCCCGGAGCCGAAGCTCGCGACCGCCGCCGTGACGCCGGGTGGGCCGGCGCCCGGGTCGTCGGGCCGGCCGTAGTTGCCGGCAGGTCGCACCCAGTCGAGGTCGACAGAGGCTTCCTGGCCGAGGTCGGAGGCGAACAGCCGGCCCCGGGCGTCGAGGGCGAGACCTTCCACGCCGCGGTGACCGTAGCTGTAGATGACCGAGTCCTGGACCGGGTTGCCGGGCGCCGGCTCGCCCGACGGGGTCATCCGCAGGATCTTGCCGCCGAGGGAGTCGAGGTCCTGGGCGAGCGCGGGCACCTCGGTCTCGCCCGTGCCGACGTAGAGCATGCCGTCGGGCCCGAAGAGAATCTGTCCGCCGTCACGGAGCGGACCGCGAGGGATCCCGCTGAACACCACGGTCGGCTCGGAGATGCTCGCCGGTGAACCGGGGAGCAGGGTCACGTAGGCCACGCGGTTGTCGGTCGGCGTGGAGTAGTAGAGAAAGATCCGCTTGGTGGAGGTGAAGTACTCCGACACCGCGACGCCGAGCAGCCCACCCTCGCCGCCGTCGCTGTCGACGCCGGTGACCTCGCCGAGGTCGACGACCTTGTGGGCGTACGGGGCCACTCGGAAGAGGTGGTGCTGGTCGCGACTGGTGACCAGGACGGTGCCGTCGGGCAGCTCGGCCAGCCCCCACGGCACCGGGATGTCGGTGGCGACGGTGTCGACCACCTCGACCTCCCCGCCGGCGCTGCCCGCGGGGAGGTCGGGCCCCGCGGGGAGGTCGGGCCTGACTGGGAGGTCGGGCCTGACTGGGGGGTCGGGCCTGGCCGGGAGGCCGGGCCCGACCGGAAGGTCGCTCGTGGGGTCGGGCGGCGGGTTCGGCGCGTCCGGTGTCCGGTCATCGCCCGGCGACGCCTCCGGCGTCCCCGGAGGTGGCGAGACGGCCGTCACCTCGCGCGTGGTGTCGCTCAGCTGCTGCGGTCCGCAGCCGGCCACCAGCAGCATCGCTGCGACCACCAGAGCAGCAGGAGCGAGCGGCACACGGGACATGACACGGGGCATGACACGGGACATGACACGGGAATGAACCACGGGCATGGGGTCAGGCTAGTGGCGCGGCGGACCAGCAGACGGCTCACACCTGCGGTCGGCGGGCCAGGTCAGGACGTGGGATCTCGACGCAGGGCGCGAACCCTGCCCACCACCGCGCGCACCAGGTCGTAGGAGCCGCGCTTGATCCGGTCGCGACGCGGTGAGAGGCCTGGAGCCGTCGGCGTGAGCCCCAGCCGGCGCAGGCGCGCGTTCCATGCGTAGACCGGCACCTCGTCCTGGGTCATCCGGTGGAGGAAGACCACCGAGAGCGCGGTGCACGGTCCTGGCCCGTTCTCGACGTAGTGGGCGGCACGGGGAGGGATGAAGATCCCGTCCCCGGGGCCGAGCTCGTGGAGCTGCATCCCGGCCGGTCTCGACCCGCAGCTGCCGTATCGCCCCGAGTGCAGGGCCTCGAGCGCGATCTCTCCCTCGGGATCGCCGACGGGCGCGATCCAGACCCGCTTCTTGCCAGACGTCACCAGCAAGAAGTTGCACTCGTGGTCGACGTGGGCACTGGTCACGGCCGTGCCGCCCGAGATGAAGAGGTACCCCTCCTCGGACATGATGTCCGAGCGATCGACTCCGAGCAGCGAGCGTCCGGTGTCGATGAGCTCCTTCACGAGCGGCGCGAGCTCGGCATCCGTCTCGACGTTGTAGAAGTAGAGCGAGCGTTCCTGGTTCTCGAGAGCGAGGACGGCGGCCTCGGCATCACCTTCGAGCAGCCGACGCTGGTAGTCCAGCCCAGCAACGACTGCGGACTGGTCGCCGCCGATCTCGATGCTCCCCGCGGGTAGACGGCCCGCCAGGGCAGCGATGGCCCCCCACTCGAGCAGCTGATGGCCTACCAGCGAGTGCTCGACGGTGAAGCTCTCGAGGAACTGCGGATGCGGTGCGCCGCCACCAGCAACCGTCATCACGGACATCATGGCCTCATCGTAGGGGCGGCGCGCCGACCCGGTGGTCGATTCCCCACCTTGCCGAGCCTTCCGGGCAGCGGCCCCTTCGCGCCCGCGTGGTCACGAGGGTGTCGGCACCCCGCGATCGGCTTGCGCACGGACAGATCGAGCGCGCCCGAGCGGCTGCTGAGCGTCAGCTCCCTCGGCGAGCTCGAGCCGGTCCCGGACCGGAGACGGCCCGGCGTGACCCACGAGGGACCACCCGGAACCACACGGGACCACGCGGGCCCACGCGGGCCCGTCTCGGTGGCGACCCCGGTGCTGCGATGATCAGCCACACGAGGAACGGCGCGTCCGACGACGCTCATTCCTCCACCTCTCCCGGCCCGCTCAACCACCTCCCGGCCTGCCCTCATCGCTACGAAGGACGCAACCATGACCTACCTCGACGCGCGTACCAAGGTCTGCCTCGGCGTGGTGGGGCTCCTGACCGCCACCCTGTTGGCGACGCCGCCACCTGGCGCTGCGGCTGTCGCCCCCGCGTCCGTGTCCGTACGCATCGCCGAGCGGGCCGCCTGTCCCTGGACGGATGCCTCGCAGGGATCGGCCCAGCGGACCTCGCAGCTGCTGGCGGCGATGTCCTTGGACGACAAGATCGCCCTGGTCACCGGTATCGGCGGGTTCGGCGGAGGTGAGGTCAACCCGGGCGCCGCCGGACTGATCCGGAGCAACGAGAGGTTGTGCCTGCCGCCGCTGGTCCTGCAGGACGCGACCGCCGGGCTGGGGGACAACCAGACGCAGACCACGGCGTTCCCGGACTCGATCGGTCTGGCTGCGACCTTCGACCGTGGCCTGACTCAGAGGTTCGGTCGGGTGCTGGCGAAGGAGGCGGTGGCCAAGGGGGTCAACGTGATCTTGGGACCCGGTGCTGACATCGCCCGTACGCCCCTCAACGGCCGCAACTTCGAGTACGTCGGCGAGGACCCCTACCTCGCCGGGCAGGCCGCTGCGGCGGTCACCAGGGGAATCCAGAGCGAGCCGGTCATCGCCACGGTCAAGCACTACGCGCTCAACGACCAGGAGACGCTACGCAACCTGGTCTCCTCCGACGCCTCCGAGCGCACGATGCAGGAGATCCACCTGCCGGCGTTCGAGGCCGCGGTCAAGCAGGGTGACGCGGGCTCGGTCATGTGCGCCTACAACAAGGTCAACGGCGTCTATGCCTGCGAGAACTCCTACCTGCAGGAGCGGGTCCTGAAACGACAGTGGGGGTTCAAGGGTTGGGTGATGTCGGACTTCGGAGCGACCCACTCCACCGCCGCTACTGCCAACAACGGCCTGGACATGGAGATGCCGGGTGGCGCGTTCTGGGGCGACCAGCTCAAGGCTGCGGTCACCAGAGGAGCTGTCCCGATGTCGCGACTCGACGACGCCGTGAGTCGCATCGCTTCCACCATGTTCCGTCGAGGGATCTTCGAGCACCCGCCGGCCGTGAGCGGCCCCGAGGTCAACACGGTGAACGCCACGACCCGCGAGAGCCTGGCCACCGCGACCGAGGTCGCGCAGCAGGGCACGGTGCTGCTGAAGAACCAAGGCGGCATCCTGCCGCTCGAGGACCGTCCCGGACAGCGGATCGCCGTCATCGGTGACGCCGCGACGGCAGCCGGCGCTGCGCTGGCCAACCAGGGTTACGGCAGCGGGCACGTGACGCTGTTCGGCTACCACGACGCCGCAGCCCCCCTCGACGCGATCACGGCTCGGGCAGCACGCGCGGGCGGCGTGGTCACCTACGCCAGTGGAGCGGTGCTGGGCGACGCGGTTGCCACGGCCGCAGCAGCCGACGTGGCAGTGGTGCTCGTCAACGACGTCACGATCGAGAGCGTCGACCGGCCTGACATGACGGCGCGCTCGGGCACCTGCTCCTTCGTGCCGATCGTCCCGGGCAGCATCTTCGACCCCAGCACGGCGTCCGGGTCGTGCGCGTACTCCCCGGTCGACCAGGACGCGCTGGTGGCGGCCGTGGCAGCCGCCAACCCCCGCACCGTGGTCGTGGTCCAGAGTGGGGGGCCCGTCTCGATGCCCTGGGTGGGCAGGGTGCCGGGCATCGTGGAGAACTGGCTCCCCGGACAGGTCGACGGCGACGCGCTCGCCCCGATGCTCTTCGGCGACGTCAACCCGTCGGGCAAGCTCCCGGTCACGTTCCCGGTCGCTGTCGAGGACGGCCCTCTTCGCAGCACCCGCCAGTATCCCGGCGTTCGTGACTCCTCGGGCGTCCCGCGGGTGTCCTACTCCGAGGGGCTCCTCGTGGGCTACCGCTGGTACGACGCGAAGCACATCGCGCCGCTGTTCCCTTTCGGGCACGGGCTGTCCTACACGTCGTTTCGCTACTCCCGGATGCGCGTCGCGAAGATCAAGAGCGGTTACCGGGTGACGGCCCGGGTGACCAACACGGGGGAGAGGGCCGGCGCTGAGGTAGCGCAGGTCTACGTCTCGAACCCGCGCAGTACCGGCGAGCCACCGAAGCAGCTCAAGGGCTTCGACAAGGTCGACCTGCGACCCGGGGAGAGCAAGACGGTGTCGGTCCGGCTGAATCGACGATCCTTCGCCACGTGGAGCACTCGCCAGCACCGGTGGACCGTCGCACCGGGCAGGTACGTCGTCCGCGTCGGGGGCTCGTCGCGCAGCCTTCCGCTGTCGGCCACGGTGGTCAACCCGGTACGAGGTACGGGGCGCTGACGCGTAGGTCGCCAACGCGACCGTGATCTGGGTCGGATCAGACGGCACCACCGCGGCACGGCACGCGACCCACTTCTGGCGCACGTCAGTGGGACGGGCGCTCCACCAGCAGGCCGACGCCGAAGAGCACGAGGATCCCCCCGCTTCCCCGGAGCAGGTTGCGCATGACTCGCCTGTTGCTGAGCAGCGTTCGGGCTGCACCGAAGACGAGCGCGTACGACAGGGACGTCACGAATCCCAGCGACGCGAAGACCAGTCCCAGGACGAAGGCGTCCAACCCTGAGTTCGAAGCGTTGAGGAACTGCGGGATGACGCTGGCATAGACCAGGACGGTCTTCGGGTTCGACATGTCGCAGAGGAACCCTTCGCCGAAAGCCCGGGCAGGAGTGACCTGGCGGGGTCCACCTGCTTCATCGTGGACTGACATCTCGAACTCGCGAGTGCGCAGCAGACGCACGCCGAGGTAGAACAAGTACCCGGCCCCCGCCACGCGGACCACGTCGAGCGCGACTTGGGACGAGACCAGCAGCGCGGTCAGGCCGACGACGGAGGCCGTCGCCCAGATGAGGTCCGCGGTCAGGACGCCGAGTCCGGTCACGATCGCCGATCCCCGCCCGCGCAGCACGGCGCTCTTGAGCACGAGGATGACAGCTGGGCCCGGGATGACGACCAGCACCGCAGCCAGGGCCGCGAAGGCGAGGACAGTGTTCGCGTTCATACGACCAAGGTGTCACGCGTTGTAGGCCTGCTGGTCGCGGTCTCGTCTTGTGGCAAGCCTGGTTGCAGGGCTGCGCCCCGGCGTGGCATCAGCAGTCGTCCTTCGGGCATGGTCATACCCCGAGGGCCACGCCGACGCCGAGGGCGACGAGATCCGCGAGCTCATGCTCGACCCGACGCTCGTGGTCCTCCCCGAGGACGACCCAGCGGCCTCGAACACAGCCGTGGACCGAGGAGGCAGTACCAACCAGCTGTCGCTGACGACCTCTCTCGAGCACCCAAGGTGACGCAGTAGTGGCACAGCAGGAACGGCCGCCAACTGTTTCCCCAGGTCGAAGTCGGTGGTGCGGACGGGCTGGCCTGTAGGCCGGGTTCTGTCCCACTCCAGGAGGAGCGAGGGCGACCATCCATCTACGACGACCGTTACCGGCCGCCTCCAGCGATCTACCCGTGCACTCGGGCGAGCAGCCCTCGAACATGCACTGTTTGATCTTGCTCCGGGCGGGGTTTGCCTAGCCACGCCGGTCACCCGGCGTGCTGGTGGTCTCTTGCTCCACCGTTTCACCCTTACCGCTCCCGTCGTGAGACCGGAGCGGCGGTCTGTTCTCTGTGGCACTGTCCCGCGGGTCACCCCGGGTGGGTGTTACCCACCGCCCTGCTCTGTGGAGCCCGGACCTTCCTCGGGGACGTCGGTCTCCCGTCGTCCACGCGGTCGCCCGGCCAGCCCATCCGCTCGAGCAGGATAGCGGCACGGCCGGCTCGTCGAGGACGACGCCGCCCCGGGCGGTACGGCCTGTGGATGACGGGGTGCGGACAGGCCCGGCGAGGAGCAGGCTGGTCGCATGCCCGACCCGCTGCGCGTCGCCGAGCTGCTGCGCGAGCTGGGCGGGGTCGCGCGACGGACGCCACTCCTTCAGGCCGTAGAACGTGCAGACCTCGAGGCCGCGGTCGAGGAGGGCTTCGTCGTCCGCGACGCTCGGGGGCTCTACGCGCTGCCGGATGCCGACGCTGCGGTCCGAGTCGCCGCTGCGCTGGGCGGCGTCCTCTCCCTGACGAGCGCCGCTCTCTATCGCGGGTGGGGGGTCAAGGTGCGGCCGGATCGACCGCACGTCGCCGTCAGCCGCGGCCGCAAGCTGGGGACGCGAGCCTCGCTCGCCCACGTCCACCGTCGTGAGCTCGCGCCGGGAGACGTCGTCGACGGGGTGATGTCGGAGGAGATGACGCTGCGTGACTGCTTGCGCAACCTGTCGTTCGACGAGGCGCTCGCGGTCGCGGACTCGGCGTTGCGGGAGAGCGGTTGTCACCAGCTGCTGGCGCGGATCGCCGACGAGGCGCGCGGACCCGGAGCGCCGCAGGTCCGGCGGGTGGCAGCCGAGGCGAGCGGGCTGGCCGCCAACCCCTTCGAGTCTGCGTTGCGTGCGACTGCCCTCCAGGTTCCGGGGCTCCGGGTCGAGCCTCAGGTCACGATCCAGGACGGCACCTTCTCGGCCAGGGCCGACCTTGTCGATCGGCGGCTGCGGGTGGTGCTCGAGGCCGACTCGTTCATGTGGCACGGCAGCCGGTCAGCGCTCGCCTCGGATTGTCGAAGGTACAACCAGATGATCGTCGGCGGGTGGCTCGTGCTGCGATTTTCCTACGAGGACGTCATGTTCCACGTCGACGAGGTGCACGAGGTGCTCGTGCGGGTCGTTGCCCTCGCCGAACTACTGAGTGAAGTCGGGAATCGAGGGCGCAGCGCCGCTTGAACGGCGTGCGGGGTAGCGACGTGGGTCAGTGATTCGGTTCGGGATCGGCGGCCGCCACCGCTGCGGGGAGGGTCGCCACGGCGATCAGGGTGGTCAACGGCACGGCGAGGACGAGCCCGATGCTCGTGGCGAGGGTGCGCACGACCTCCTGGCCGATCTCCTCGGTCGCGAGCAGGTCGAGGAAGGGCCGGTCGTAGAGGGAGAGCAGGAGCAGGACGGTCAGCGCCGTGCCGGCGTAGGCGAAGACGATCGTGTAGATCGTGGAGGCGATGTGGTCGCGTCCGATGCGCATGCCGCTGAGGAAGACCCGGCGCCGCGAGAGCGTCGGGGCGGCGCCGCGGATCTCCCAGACCGCGGAGGCCTGGGTGATCGTGACGTCGTTGAGGACGCCGAGCCCGGCGATGATGATCGCGCAGGTCAGCAGCCCCTGGAACGACAGGTCGCCGGCCACGGTGCCGAGGATGCGGTCGCTGTCGTCGGTGACGCCGGTCAGGCGGGTGGTGCCGACGGCGAGGTAGCCGATGGTGGCGGTCAGCACGATGCCGGCCAGCGTGCCCGCGAGGGCCGCGCTCGTGCGCAGCGACCAGCCGTGGGTCGTGTAGAGGACGACGTACATGATCGCGGCGGAGCCGACGACGCCCACCAGTGGACCGTTCTCGCCGGCGAGCAGAGCCGGCAGCATGAAGGCGATGATCACCACGGCGCTGAAGGCGAGACCGACGAGGGCGAGCAGCCCACGCAGCCGGGCCACCGCCAGGACCACGACCACGAAGATGCCGAGCAGCAACCCGACCGGTGCGGTGCGCACGGTGCCGAAGTAGCTGAACGTCGCCTCCTGCTCGGACGTGGAGGGGATGCGGATCAGCTTGACCACGTCGCCCTCGTCGACCCCAGCGACGAGCACGTCGGGCGGCACCCCGACCTGCACCTCGCTGCCGATACCGACCCCCTCGTTGACCCGCACCACGATCCGCCCACAACCCTGCTGCTCCTGGTCGTCCTCGAGGCGCGCGCAGGTGGGCTCCGCTGCGACCACGTCGGCCCGGGGAAAGGTGACTCCCGGGGCCGCGTAGTCGATGGACTGCGAGAGGGTGTCGACCTTGCCCCCGTCGGGCCGCAGCGAGACCACTCCGACGACGGTCAGGACGGCGACGACTCCGAGCAGCGTCTGCAGGACCGCCCGCGGCCGTCCGTGTTCCGCCACCTGCGCGACGTCGTCACGGTGCGCGTGAGACCCCCCCACAGCAGCGGTCAGGCCAGGCGGGTGATGGCGACGTCGGCGTCGAGTCGCGATGTACCGACACCCGAGTAGATGCCGCTGATCGGCTTCACGTCGAGGTAGTTGCGACCGAACGCCACGCTGACGTAGCGGTCGCCGGGCTCCTCGTTGTTGCAGGGGTCGAAGCCGTGCCAGCCGTCGTCCCACCACTCCACCCAGGCGTGGGCGAAGCTGTGCACGGTCTCACCGACGACGGGGTCGGCGTCGGGGTGGAAGTAGCCCGAGACGTAGCGCGCGGGGATGCCGATCGAGCGGAGCCCGCCCAGGACGAGGTGCACCATGTCCTGGCAGACGCCGGCCCGCTGCTGCCACGCGGTGGCGGCCAGGCCCCCGACGCGGGTGATCCCGGGCACGAACTCGACCTCGTCGTGCACGAGCGCGCACAGGTCGCGAGCGGCGTCGCCGGGCAGCTCGTGGTCGGCCGCCACCTGCCTGGCCCGCTGCTCGAAGTCGGCGGGCGGGGCGACGATCTCGGGGAGGGTGAGGAACTCGGTCCAGCGGTCGGCGACCTGCCGCTGGGCGAGGGCCTCCCACGACAGCGACGCCGGGGGAGCCGGCGGGCGGTTGGTCTGGACCGTCGAGGTCGCGCTGACCGTCATGGCCTCGTGGGGGTCGACCACCTCGAAGGCGGTGACGTAGGTGCCGAAGTAGTCGCGGTACTCGAAGGTCCACGGCTTCGGGCTGACCTCGACACGGCTGTGCACGACGATCTGGTCGACCGTCGTCAGCGGGGTGAGGCGCGCCTGGTTGTAGGACGCGACAGCCTTGCCGTCGTAGTCGTAGGTCGTCGTGTGCTCGACGCGGAGCTGCATGCTCATCTAGTGGTTTCCTCCCGTGCCGTGCCAGGACAGTGCTTCGGAGCCGGCGAAGAAGCGGCGGGTGACGGCCTCGGTCGCCAGGGCGCAGGTGCGCTGGAGCCGCTCCATCTCGCTGGGCAGGTCGGCCAGGACATCGGTGAGCGAGCGGTACTCGAGCTCGGCACGGGTGCGGCCCAGAAGTCGCTGCGCGTCGTTCTGGAAGCCGGCTCGCTGCCCCGATGACTCGAGGTTGTCGAGGCAGAGCTCGGCGCGGTTGAGCGAGAAGACCACCGAGCGCGGGAACAGGCGGTCGAGCAGCAGGAACTCCGCGGCCGCTCGCTCGGTCTCCTGACCGCGGTAGGTGCGCAGGAAGGCCTCGTAGGCGCCGCAGGCGCGCAGCGTGCTCGCCCACTGCACCGAGGTGCCCGCGGTCATCGAGGCCGTGGCGACCAGGCGCGAGGTCATGTCGGCGCGCTCGATGCAGCGCCCGAGCATGAGGAACTGCCAGCCCTCGTCACGCGTCATCGTGGCGTCGGCGGTGCCGTTGATCAGGGCCGCGCGCTCGCGCACCCACTGGAAGACCCCCGGCGTACGGCGAGCGCCGAACTGCCCCGAGACGATGTCGCGGTTGGCGGTGTTGATGACCTCCCACAGCGGCACCGAGAGGGTCTCGCGGGCCCGCCTGGCGCTCTCGCGGGCGGCACCGATCGCGGCGGCGACCGAGACCGGCGACGTCGGGTCGTAGGCCAGGGTGTTGAGGACGTAGGCGAGGTCGACGTGGTCGGGCGGGTCCTCGACACCCATGATCGAGAGCAGCCCGTGGCAGGTCTCGTCGGCATCGAGGGTGGGGTCCTCGAGAAGCATCTGGGTCTGGACGTCGAGGATGCGCGCGGTGTCCTCGGCGCGCTCGACGTAACGGCCGATCCAGAACATCGACTCCGCGATCCGGCTCAGCACGAGCGACCTCCCTGACCCGGCGACCGGTCCGGCGACTGGTTTTGCGAACGACTCTGCGACTGACTCTGGACTGACTCTGGCTCTGGTTCCGGGTCTGGTGCTGCAAGCCGCGAGCCTGCTGCTGCTGCTCGGCCTGCTCCTGCATGGCCGTGATGGCCGGACCGGCCGGGGCCGCTGGAGCAGTCACGGGTGGGGACGCCGGCTCGGGCGCGGCCTCGACCGAGGCGGCCGGGGCCTCGACGGGCTCGTCGTCCGCGAGCTCGGACGGCGCCACGAGACCGTCGGGCAGCTCGTCGTTGAGGACGTCGCGTCGTGCTCGTCGGGCTCGTCGACGACCGGCTCGTCGGGGTTGGTCGGGCCGGCGAGCACCCAGGTGTCCTTCGACCCCCCACCGCGCGAGGAGTTCACGATGAGCTCGCCCTTGGCGAGCGCCACGCGGGTGAGGCCGCCCGGGAGCACCCACACCCGGGTGCCGTCGTTGACGGCGAAGGGGCGCAGGTCGACGTGGCGTGGCCCCAGCTCGCCGTCGACGAACGTCGGGACGGTCGAGAGCTGGACCACGGGCTGGGCGATCCAGGAACGCGGGTCGTCGAGCACCTTGACCCGCAGCTCGTCGAGCTCGGCCTTGGTGGCCCGCGGCCCGATGACGATGCCCTTGCCGCCGGAGCCGTCGACCGGTTTGAGCACCAGCTCGTCGAGGCGGTCGAGCACCTCCTCGCGGGCGTCGGCATCTCCCACTCGCCAGGTGTCGACGTTCTTGAGGATCGGCTCCTCGTCGAGGTAGTAGCGGATGATGTCGGGCAGGTAGGTGTAGACGAGCTTGTCGTCGGCCACGCCGTTGCCGACCGCGTTGGCCAGCGTGACGTTGCCGGCGCGGGCGGCGTCGATCATGCCGGGGCAGCCCAGCATCGAGTCGGCGCGGAAGTGGACCGGGTCGAGGAACTCGTCGTCGACGCGGCGGTAGATCACGTGCACCGGGGCCAGGCCCTGGGTGGTGCGCATCATCACGCGACCGCGGCGGCACTCCAGGTCTCGACCCTCGACGAGCTCCACGCCCATCGTCCGGGCGAGCAGGGCGTGCTCGAAGTACGCGCCGTTGTAGACGCCCGGGGTCAGCACGACGACGTTCGGGTCGGTGACCCCGGCGGGCGCGGCGGCCCTCAGGGCGGCGAGAAGACGTTGGGGGTAGGCGGCCACCGGGCGGATGCGGTGCGCCGCGATCGTCTCGGGCAGCGCCGCGCTGATCGCGCGGCGGTTGGTCATCACGTAGGAGACACCGGACGGCACCCGGACGTTGTCCTCGAGGACGCGGAACTCGCCGACGTTGTCACGGATGAGGTCGATGCCCGACACGTGCACCCGCACGCCGTTCGGTGGGCGGACGTTGGCGGCCTGGCGGTGGTAGTGCGAGGAGGTCGTGATGACGCCACGCGGGATCACGCCGTCGTCGAAGATGCGGCCGGCGTCGTAGATGTCGGCCAGGAACAGCTCGAGCGTCCTCACGCGCTGCTGGACCCCGGCCTCCATCGTGGCCCAGGTGTCCTGCTCGATCACGCGCGGCAGGATGTCGAGCGGGAAGGCCCGTTCCTCGCCGCCGATGTCGAAGGTCACGCCCTGGTCGAGGTAGCTGGCCTGCAGCGCCTCGACCCGACTGACCAGGTCGGGCGTGGTCATCGTCTCGAGTGACGCACGCAGACGACGGTACGGCGGCCGCAGGGTGTCGCCGTCGAACATCTCGTCGTATGCGGGTCCTGTGCCCCCATAGCCTTGGAACATCGCCATGCGTCGACCCTAGTGGCGATTCGTCACCGCGACGATGTCGCCCGGGTTTCAGGGTGTCGTGAGCACCTCGGCACCGTCGCGCGTGACGAGCAAGGTGTGCTCGAACTGCGCCGAGCGCCGTCTGTCACCGGTGACGACGGTCCACTCGTCGTCCCACATCTCCCACTCGCGCGTCCCGAGGTTGAGCATCGGCTCGATGGTGAACGTCATCCCGACCTCGATCAGCTCGTCGTGCAGCGAGTCGTCGTAGTGGGGCACGATCAGTCCCGAGTGGAACGACGTGCCGATGCCGTGACCGGTGAACTCGTGGACGACGCCGTAGCCGTGACGTCGGGCGTAGGCCTCGATGACGCGGCCGATGATGTTGATGCGTCGCCCCGGCTTCACGGCGGCGATCCCCCGCTCGAGGGCTTCTCGGGTGCGCTCGACCAGCAGCCGCGACTCCTCGTCGACCTCGCCGGCCAGGAAGGTGGCGTTGGTGTCGCCGTGCACACCGTCGAGGAAGGCGGTGATGTCGATGTTGACGATGTCGCCGTCCTCGACGACGCGGTCGTCGGGGATGCCGTGGCAGACGACCTCGTTGACGCTGGAGCACAGCGACTTCGGGAAACCGCGGTAGCCCAGGGTCGAGGGGTAGGCCCCGTGGTCGCAGAGGAACTCGTGCCCGATCCGATCGAGCTCGTCGGTCGTGACGCCGGGCACGACGTGCGCGCCGACCAGGTCGCGAGCCCGGGCGGCGAGCCGACCGGCAACCCTCATCCTCGCGATCGTCTCCTCGTCCTTGACCTCGGGGAGGTGGTCGGGGGCCGGGGCGGGGCGGTCGACGTACTCCGGTCGGGGGATCGACGCCGGCACCGCCCGACGCGGCGAGATGGTGCCGGGAGTGATGCGCGAGGGCGCGTGGGAGGGCAACGAGGTCACTGCGGGAGTGTAGTTTCGGCCCCATGTCCGACGCCCCGGAGTACTGGTACTGCATCAAGCACCATCGCGTGGAGGGTCGCGACGGCTGCCCCAACAAGGAGCGTCTCGGCCCCTACGACACCGAGGCCGAGGCCGCGCGTGCCCTCGAGACCGCAGCAGAGCGCACCGAGGCCTGGGATCACGACCCTCGCTGGAACGACGAGCAGCTCGAGGACTGATCCCCCTGGCTGCACGTCGCCGCGTCGCCAAGCCCCCGCAGACGATCTCCTTCTGGCCGTTCGGCGGGATGATCCTGATGGCCGCGGCGTTCTTCCTCTACGGCGCGAGCGCGCTGGTGGCGCCCTGGTGGGCGGTGGCGGTGCTGATGGTCGCGTGGCTGTTGATGTTCGTGAGGGCGTGCGCGTGGTGGAGCCACCACCCGCGTCGCATCGTCGCCCTGGGCGTGGTTGCGATCGTGCTGTGGTTCGTCGTCCTGCTGTCGGGAGCGGCGTTGCTGGGGTGGGGCTCCTGAGCGGAGCCGCTCAGCGACGAGGCTCGACCAGCAGGATCTTGCCCTGGCCGTCGTAGCCGTCGGTCGCCACGAGCAGGTTGCCGTTGCGCATCTGGGTGACCGTCCGCAGACGCCCGTACGTCGTGAGCGCGGCGGGGGTGAGGACGCGCGGGTGGCGACCGGTGCGGTCGAACGTCATGAACACGACCCGCTCGGTCTTGAGGGCCGCCACGGCGAGGGCGCCCTCGTAGCGGCCCCACCTCGCGCCGTGGACGAAGCTCGACCCGGACGTCGCCAGCGTCGAGCTGCCCGAGCTCCAGCGGGCCTCGATCTGCTTGCCGGGCAGGGACTGGTCGGTCATCGGCACGGACTCGTCGTAGCCCGGGACCGGGTTCCAGCCGTAGTTGCCACCGGCCACCAGCTTGTTGACCTCGTCATCGACGTCGGGGCCGTGCTCGGCCGACCAGAGGCTGCCGTCGTCGCGCTGGGCCAGACCCTGCACGTTGCGGTGGCCGTAGGTGTAGACGTAGCGGGTGGCCCGGTTCTTCGCCGAGCGGAACGGGTTGCTCCTCCACGGCCTGCCGGTCGCCGGGTCGAGGCGCAAGGTCTTGCCGCCGAGGGAGGTGAGGTCCTGGGGGTTGGTGCCGATCGCCGCGTCGCCGGTGCCGACCAGCAGGGCTCCGTCGTTCGTCAGGAGCAGCCGGCAGCCGCCGTGGCGTCCCGAGCTGGTGGGGAGGCCGGTCAGCAGCGGCTCGACCAGGCGGGCCCTGGTGCGGGCGTCGTTGAGGTGCCAGGCGTTGACCCGGACGTCCTGGCCGCCGGCGGTGTTCCAGCCCGAGCACGTGTAGAAGCGTCCGTTGGCGCCGAACGCGTCGTCGAGCTCGAGCCCCATCAGGCCGGTCTCGCCGGACGTCCAGATCTTCGACGACGGGAAGCGCACGGCGTAGGTGCTGCCGTCGCGTCGCGCGACGGTCAACCGCGCCGGATCGCGCTCGGTGATGAGGAGGCGGCCGCCGTCGATCTGCTTGACGTCCCATGCGTGGTCGAGGCCGTCGACCTTCGTGCTGACCTTCAACCGGGGGACGACCGTGCGGCCCGTCGAGAGGGCGCCACCGGCCTGCGGGGTGGGGGCGCCGATCGCGTGCACGCGTGGTGCGGTGGTGGCCGCGGACGCGGGCACGGGGGCGGCGCCCACCGACACCAGCGCGAGAGCGAGGATCGAGACGGCTGCGGCATTCGACGGGCGCGACATGACACCACGGTAACCAAGGCGTGGACGATCACTGAGAAGTTGCCAAGAAGGGCATAGCCACACCCTGCGGGTGGTTCGCTCAACGTCGCCCAGGCGATATCACTTGCACTCCCCGTTCGTACGACCTCCCGCTGCACCCACCACGAAGGACCCACCGGCCATGACTGCACCTGCCGCCACCCCCCACATCGAGCTGCTCGAGGGCCGACTGCGCGACCTGCGCGCCGAGCGCGACGCCGCCCTCGCCGAGACCCGCCAGGAGCAGGTCGGCGACATCGTCGACCGGGCGACCAACGTGGAGGCGAGCATCCGTCTCGGCACCCTCGACGAGCGGATCGCCGCCCTCGAGCTCGAGATCGACGCCGCCGCCCGCGTGGAGCACATCGCCGGCGTGGTGACCCTCGGTGACGAGGTCGTGCTCGACCTCGGCGACGGCCCGGAGACCTTCGTCGTCGGCTCGGTCGAGTCGGTGTCCTTCGGTGTCGAGGCCGTCACCCCGACCAGCCCGTTGGGCCAGGCCATCCTCGGCGCCTCGGCCGGTTCGACGATCAGCTACTCGCCGCGCCGCGGCCTGACGCTCGAGGCGACCATCCTGTCCGTGGCCTGAGCGTGCCCGTGACCCGGGGAGCCGGCTAGAAGGTGTGCTCGGGTCCGGGGAACGTGCCGGCCTTCACCTCGGCGTCGAAGTCCTTGGCCGCCTGCAGCAGGACGGCGTGCACGTCGGCGTACTGCTTGACGAAGCGCGCCATCCGACCCTGGCGCAACCCGAACGCGTCCTGCCACACGAGGACCTGCCCATCGCAGTCCGGACCCGCGCCGATGCCGATCGTGGGGATCGCGAGCTCGGCGGTGATCCGCCCGGCGGTGTCTCCGGGCACCATCTCCATGACGACGGCGAAGGCGCCGGCCTCCTGGACGGCGAGGGCATCCTCGAGCACCCGGTCGCCGGTCTCGCCGCGGCCCTGCACGCGGTAGCCGCCCAGCGCGTGCTCGGACTGCGGGGTGAACCCGATGTGCGCCATCACCGGGATGCCGCCGCGGGTGAGCTTCTCTATCTGCGGCACCATCTCGACGCCACCCTCGAGCTTCACGCAGTGCGCGCCGCCCTCCTTCATGAAGCGGACGGCCGTCAGGTAGGCCTGCTCGGCCGACGCCTGGTAGCTGCCGAACGGCAGGTCTCCGACCACGAGGGCGCGACCGACCGACCGGCTGACGGCCCGGGTGAGGGGGATCAGCTCGTCGACGGTCACCGGCAGCGAGGTCTCGTTGCCGTAGACGTTGTTGCTCGCGCTGTCGCCGACGAGCAGCACCTCGACGCCGGCCTCGTCGAAGGTGGCGGCGGCGTACTGCTCGTAGGCGGTGAGCATGGAGAACCGTTCGCCGCGCTCCTTCATCTCTCGCAGGTGGTGCGTGCGGATCTTCTTGACCGCGACAGACCCTCCCGGGGCGCCGGCGTCGTTCGACGCAGGGGGGCCGCTGCCGTAGGGGGCGGTCTCCTCGGGTGTGCTCATCGTCGAGCTCCTCTCGTGCCTGATGTGGCGGGTCTCGCAGCCGCCTGGTGCGGTCCACGGACGGACTCAGGCTAGGCCGCCGGACCTCGAAGCGGGCTGTGTCGCCGCTCACGCTCCTAGGCTGGTGGGAGGGAGACGACCCACGTCCGCGCCCAGCACCTGCGCGGAGCGCTCGAGATCGAGACCACCGCTCGGGGTCGCTGCCGCACCGGGTGCCGGCCTGGGCGCGCCGCCAGAGCCCGGACCTGCAGCTGGCGATGGCACAGTCGCAGCCGTCGGGGGTGCGCCTGGTGTTCATGTCGCGGGCGAGCTCGATCGAGCTCGAGACCGTGCCGACCAAGCGGGTCTACGTCGGCGGCACGCCCCGCGACGACGGGGTCTACGAGCTGCTGGTCGCGCTGCACACGGACGCACCTGTCGAGACGGCGCCGTCGGACCCGCGACCGGTGTGGCTGCACCACGCCAGCTCGATCAGCCACGGCTCCGGGGCCGACCGCCCGACCGGCACCTGGCCGACCGCCCGACGGCATCGGCCGGCCGTCGCCGCGGGTCGTGCCGACGTGCAGCTCGTCAACCTGGGCTTCGGCACCAGCGAGCTCCGCACGCGGACGACGCGCGACGCGCGGGCGGGGGTCGCCGGCCCGAGCGGAGCTCGCTCCGTCACCTTCAGGTCACTGCGCAGCACCGGCGCCGGCGCCGGTGATGTTGAACATCCACGCAACCCCGAACTTGTCGGTGACCTGCCCGAACGTGTCACCCCACGGCGCAGCCTCGAGCGGGTTCTTGACCTCTCCTCCGTCGCTGAGGCCGGTGAACCAGGTGGGCAGGGCGGCGTCCCCGGTGTCGCCACTGAGGCTGATCGACCCGTTGGGGTGGGCGTGCTCGCCCATGTCGGAGCCCATCAGCGTGACGGCGTCGTCGATCGCGAGCTGAGAATGCATGACGAGGTGGTGGCGGTCCTCGGGCATGCCCATGCCGCCCATGTCGGCGAAGGTCATCACGCTGAGCTCGCCCCCGAAGACGGAGGCGTAGAACTCCATCGCTTCGCGGGCGTTGTCGGTGAAGGAGAGGTAAGGGGTGAGTCGGATGGTCATCGGTGCTCCTCGGTGAGTGATGGTGAGTGGTGGTGAGTGGTGGTGGGTCGGTGGCGAACCGGCGGATCGGGTCGTTCGACCTCAGACGCCTGCCACTGCGTCAGCGGCAGCCTCGAGCTCACTGACGACGATGCGTTGCATGCCGAGCATCGCCTGCATGGCGGCCTGGGCGCGAGTGGGGTCCGGGTCGGACAGCAGCTCCTGGAGACGTGTCGGCACGATCTGCCACGACAAGCCGAAGCGGTCCTTGAGCCAGCCGCACATCGACTCCACGCCGCCGTCGACGAGGGAGTCCCAGTAGTAGTCGACCTCGGCCTGGCCGTCGCAGCTGATGCTGAACGAGACGGCTTCGGTGAACGGGAACGCCGGGCCGCCGTTGATCGCGCGGAAGACGGTGCCGTCGAGGGTGAACTCGCCGGCCATCACCTTCCCGGGCACACCGGGCTCGTCGGCCGGGTAGCGCGTGAGGTGCCCGATCGAGGACCTCGGGAAGATGGCGGTGTAGAACTGCGCCGCCTCCTCGAGCTGGTCGTCGAACCAGAGGCAGGGGTTGATCGAGGTGGGTGTCGCCATGGTGCCTCCCGGGGTCGGGTCACGAACAGGTCAGGGACTCAGACTGCCCGGACCCGCTGGACTCATCGCCGGCCGGCGACTGCGGCCCCGGCGGCTCGATCCCTAGACTCGGGCTCGTGGACTTCTACTCCGCCTACGCCCACGGGTTCGCCCGGGTCGCGGCGTGCACCCTGCCGGTCGCCCTCGCCGACCCGGCGACGAACGCCGTGCGCACCATCGAGCAGGCGCGTGCCTGTCACGACGACGCGGTGGCGGTGGCGGTGTTCCCCGAGCTGGGACTGACCGGGTACGCCGTCGACGACCTCTTCCTCCAGGACACCCTCGTCGAGGCGGTGCAGGACGCGCTGGCAACCCTGGTGGCGGCCAGCCGCGAGCTGCGTCCGGTGCTCGTGGTCGGAGCGCCGCTGCTGCACGGCAACCGCGTCTACAACTGCGCGGTCGTCATCCACGCCGGCGCGATCCTGGGTGTCTCGCCGAAGTCGTACCTGCCGACGTACCGCGAGTTCTACGAGCGTCGCTGGTTCGCGGCGGGTGACGACCTGGCCGGCTCGACCATCAGGATCGGCACCGCCGAGGTGCCGTTCGGGCCCGACCTGATCTTCGCCGCGCGCGACCTGCCCGACCTGAAGATCCACGTCGAGGTCTGCGAGGACCTGTGGGTGCCGGTGCCCCCGAGCGCCGAGGCCGCGCTCGCCGGGGCGTCGGTGCTGCTCAACCTCTCGGGCAGCCCGATCACGATCGCCCGTGCAGAGGACCGGCGGCTGCTGGTACGCAGCGCCAGCGCGCGCTGCCAAGCGGCCTACGTCTACGCGGCCGCGGGCCAGGGGGAGTCGACCACCGACCTCAGCTGGGACGGCCAGACGATGGTCTACGAGTGCGGTGAGCTGCACGCCGAGGGCGAGCGCTTCCCGGCCGGGGCGGTCCGCACGATCGCCGACATCGACCTCGACCGGATCCGCCAGGAGCGGATGCGGCAGGGCACCTTCGACGACAACCGCCGCGCGCTCGGGCTGCGCGCCGACGCCTTCCGCACCGTGGAGTTCGTGCTCGACCCGCCGAGCGGCGACATCGGTCTGCGCCGCGCGGTGCACCGCTTCCCCTTCGTGCCCGACGACGCCGAACGGCTCGCGCAGGACTGCTACGAGGCCTACAGCATCCAGGTCGCCGGCCTCGAGCAGCGACTGCGTGCGATGACCGAGTCGAGCGGCGGCACGTGGCACCCGAAGATCGTCATCGGCGTCAGCGGCGGCCTCGACTCCACGCACGCGCTGATCGTCGCCGCGCGCACGATGGACCGGCTCGGCCGGCCGCGCACCGACATCCACGCCTTCACGATGCCCGGCTTCGCCACCGGCGAGGAGACCAAGGGATACGCCACCCGGCTGGCAGCCAGCCTGGGCGTCACCTTCGAGACCCTCGACATCACCGCGGCCGCGCGGCAGATGCTCGACGACCTCGACCACCCGTACTCCGACGGCGCGCGTGGCCGGGCGGCGTACGACGTGACGTTCGAGAACGTGCAGGCCGGCCTGCGCACCGACTACCTCTTCCGCCAGGCCAACCACCGCGGCGGGATCGTGCTCGGGACCGGTGACCTCTCCGAGCTCGCGCTCGGCTGGTGCACCTACGGGGTGGGCGACCAGATGTCGCACTACAACGTCAACGGTGCCGTGCCGAAGACCCTCATCCAGCACCTCATCCGGTGGGCGATCAGCTCGCACCAGTTCGACGCCGACACCGACGAGGTGCTCACCGAGATCCTCTCGGCCGAGATCACCCCCGAGCTGATCCCGACCGAGGACGGCGAGAAGCCGCAGGCCACCGAGGACTCCGTCGGCCCCTACGCCCTGGCCGACTTCGCGCTCTACCACGTGCTGCGCCGTGGTCACCGGCCCAGCAAGATCGCCTTCCTGGCCTGGCACGCCTGGCACGACGCCGAGGCGGGGGAGTGGCCCGCCGGCATCGCCGACGTACGGCGGGTCGCCTACGACCTGCCGACGATCAGGCAGTGGCTGCAGGTCTTCGTCCGTCGCTTCTTCGCCAACCAGTTCAAGCGCTCCGCACTGCCGAACGGTCCGAAGGTCAGCGCCGGCGGCACGATGTCGCCCCGCGGTGACTGGCGGATGCCCTCCGACGCGAGCCCGGTGGCGTGGCTGGTCGAGCTGGAGAACGTGCCGGCCGAGTAGAGCACCCGCCTCACGACGGTCCAGGTCAGCAGCCGGAAGCGGTGGCCTGTGGCGCCAGGCGCTGGTCGGCGACGACCTCACGGCCCCTGCCGATGGTGAAGCCGCGCTGCCAGTCGGAGATGAGACTGATCTGGTTCATCTCGTTCTGCTCGTCGCCTTCGAGGGACAGGCGCAGCGTCATGGGCACCCCGGAGTACGCCTTGCCCCCGGTCACACTGCCGACGGGCTTGGAGTTGAGGAACCAGGTGACGTGGTCGTCGGTCACCTCGACGGCGAAGGTGTAAGCCGCATCGAGCAAGGTCGCTGGGGTCGTGGCCGATCCGTCCCACCGGGTCGAGCCGTTGCGGGCACCGAACTGGAAGGTCCTGGAGAACGCGGACAGCCGAGCGATCGTGATGTTGTGGGACCCGCAGGCGTAGTCGGAGGCGCGCGCCGGCACGAGCTCGGCCACCACGGCGTAGTCGCGGCCTGCGCGTTCGTAGGCACTCCGCAGGCGCAGTCGGGTCTCCCAGCGGCCCTGGGCGAGGTCCTGACCGTAGAGGGTGGCGCGGGTGGTGCCGAAGTCGCCGGGGCCCTCCCCGTTGTAGCGACTGCTGTCGAGCATCAGCCCGCCGTTCTGCTTGCTGACCCGGCCGCTGCCGTCGGAGTAGTCCAGCCACCCACCCTGGTGGGAAGCGCCGCGTCCGGGCGGGCTCGTGAGCGACTGGCCCTCCTCCCAGGTGAAGTCCCAGGTGGCCGGGGCCCAGCCGTGGACCTGGCCCGCGGTGGCCGTGGCGGGGCTGCCGCCGCGACGCCTGGCCGCTGCGAGGGACCGGGACGCCGTCGGATCGGCGGTCGACTGCTCGGCGGGCGCGGCGGTCCTGTCCGAGGGGCTGGTGCCGACGTAGACGTAGAGCGGGAAGGACGACATCCACCCGATCTTGTTGCCGCCGCTGGTCACGTCCTCCTCGCGCACCCGGTAGACCACCACGCCCGCGTCCTCGCTGAGGCCGGTGAAGAAGCCGAGCCCGCTGGACTCGACCTCGGTGGTACCGAGGTCCTGCCAGGTGTCGCCGTCCACGCGCTTCTGCAACGTGAGGGTGCGGCCCAGGAAGACGGGCAGACCGGCGGACTGGGGGCTGCGGAAGATGGAACCGGGGGTGGTGTCGACGGTGATGCCGAAGTCCTCCCCGGGTGCGACCCGGCCCGGCTCGTTGGTCCGGACGTCCGACTCGCTCTGCCCGGTGACCGCGATCGTCAGGTCCGGGGTCTTGGCGTCGAGCGCGATCTGCCTGGTCACGTACGGACCGGCCTTGACGCGGTAGAGGACGCCGAACATGCCCGGCGCCTGCCGGGTGAACTCGAAGCTGCCGTCAGACCGGGTCTTCGAGCGGAACCCGTCCACGGTGTTCCAGGAGTCGCCGGCGCGCCCGAGGTTGGACTGGAGCACCAGCGATCGCACACCGGGGCCGCCGACGTTGCCCTTCCAGGTCAGCAGCTGGCCGCCGACGTAGTTGTCCGGTGAGACCGACAAGGTGCCGATCCCACGGGACGCGGCTGCGGCGGCCGGCTCCTCGGAGACGACGGAGACGGCAGCGAGGCTCGCCAGGCCGAGGGTCGCGACGGCCAGGGCGCCGGCGACGGCGCGCGAGAAGGACAGGCGGGGGGTGTGGGGGGACATTGGGGTTCCTTCGTAGAGCTCGGCACAGGTGGGGCGCCTGCGCCGTCGAGGGCGTGACCAGCGGGGGGTCTGGACGATGAGGGCCGCAAGCAGCCCTCGGGAGTCGAGGATAGCGAGCAATCGCTCGTCGGGTGGGGGATCGGCAGGTGGTCGAGAGATTCCTCCCCTCGGACAACCCGGGCCTGCCGAACGGGCTGCACGCCCCTAGGGTGGAGTGCATGGGCAAGCAGGAAGACTTCGTACTCCGCGCTCTCGAGGAGCGCGACGTCCGCTTCGTACGACTCTGGTTCACCGACGTGCTCGGGTTCCTCAAGTCGGTCGCCGTCGCCCCGGCTGAGCTCGAGGGCGCGTTCGCCGAGGGGATCGGCTTCGACGGTTCGGCGATCGAGGGCTTCGCCCGCATCTACGAGTCCGACATGCTCGCGCTCCCCGACCCCGCCACCTTCCAGATCCTGCCGTGGCGCCAAGAAGGTCCGGCGACGGCGCGGATGTTCTGCGACATCGTGATGCCCGACGGTTCGCCGTCGTTCTCGGACCCGCGCCACGTGCTCAAGCGCACGCTCAGCAAGGCAGCGGAGAAGGGCTTCACCTTCTACACCCACCCCGAGATCGAGTTCTACCTCTTCAAGGACTCCCCGCGACCCGGAGAGGACCCGATCCCGGCCGATCGCAGCGGCTACTTCGACCACACCGCCCAGTCGATGGGAGCCGACTTCCGGCGCGAGGCCATCTCGATGCTCGAGGCGATGGGCATCTCGGTCGAGTTCAGCCACCACGAGGCCGGCCCCGGTCAGCAGGAGATCGACCTGCGCTACGCCGACGCCCTCTCGACAGCCGACAACATCATGACCTTCCGCACCGTCATCCGCGAGGTCGCGCTGAGCCAGGGCATCTGGGCCAGCTTCATGCCCAAGCCCTTCACCACCCACCCCGGCTCGGGGATGCACACCCACGTGTCGCTCTTCGAGGGCGACCAGAACGCCTTCTACGAGGCCGGCGCGGAGTACCAGCTCTCCCAGACCGGGCGTCGCTTCATCGCCGGCGTCCTCCACCACGCCTCCGAGCTCAGCGTGGTGACCAACCAGTGGGTCAACAGCTACAAGCGGATGATGTTCGGCGGCGAGGCCCCGTCGTACATCTGCTGGGGCCACAACAACCGCTCGGCCATGGTGCGGGTGCCGATGTACAAGCCGCTCAAGGGCGCCTCGACCCGCGTCGAGGTGCGCACCCTCGACGCCGCCTGCAACCCCTACCTCGCCTACGCCGCGATCCTGGCCGCCGGCATGAAGGGCATCGAGGAGGGCTACGAGCTGCCGCGCGAGGCCGAGGACGACGTGTGGTCGCTGTCGGAGCGCGAGCGCAAGAGCCTCGGCATCGACCCGTTGCCCAAGAGCCTGAACGAGGCGATCGAGATCGCCGAGCGTTCCGAGCTGCTGGCCGAGACGCTCGGGGAGAGCGTCTACGACTTCTTCCTGCGCAACAAGCGCGCCGAGTGGGACGAGTACCGCGGTCAGGTGTCGTCGTTCGAGCGCGACCAGATGCTGCCGGTCCTCTGAGGCCGAGGGACCACGGAGGGATCGAGTGCCGCACCGCCTGCTCGTCGTCCAGCACTCGCACCGCCGTGCGCCGGCCCTGGTGGTGCGGCGGCTCACCGACGCCGGTCTCGAGCTCGACGCCCGTCGACCCGACCGGCCACTCCGGGCTCACGCCGACGACCGGGTGAACCCGTGACGACCGTGACGACCCTGTGATGGCCCTGGTGTCGACCCCGTGGTGACCTCCAGCGGCGACCTCGCCAGGCTCGGCTTCGCCGACGGCGACCAGGCGCTGGTCCGGCTCTCCTCACTCGGCGAGACCGCCAAGCCCCTGGTGGCCTTCCTCGGCCGCACCGCCGACCCCGACGAGGCGCTGACCTGCTTGCTGCGCCTGCTCGACGCGGTGCCCGACCGCGACGAGCTGTTGCGGTCGCTGGTCGATGACGAGGGCACTGCGATGCGCCTGCTGTGCGTCCTGGGGGCGAGCGAGGCGTTGGCCCACCACCTGGTGCGGCACCCCGAGCACTGGCGCGAGCTGCGCGACCCGACGATGGGCTCCACCCGGCCCGCGTCGTACGCCGTGCGCGCCGGCCTGATGCGCGCCGTCGGTGCCGATCCGGACGATGCCGTCCCGCGGGCCACGCTCGACGACCGTGCGGCGATGGATGCGCTGCGGGTGGAGTACCGCCGCGTGCTGCTGCGGCTCGCCGCTCGCGACCTCGCCCACGACATCGGGGTCGACGACGTCGCCGCCGAGCTCTCCGACCTGGCCGCCGGGACGCTCGACGCGGCCCTGGCGGTGGCCCGGACCCGCCTCGGCGACGACGCCTCGATCGCGCGACTGGCCATCGTCGCGATGGGCAAGTGCGGGGGCCATGAGCTCAACTACGTCTCCGACGTCGACGTCATCTTCCTGCACGCCGCCGGCGACCCCGAGCGCGTCGACGACCCGGCCGTGCTGCGGGCCGCGACGAAGCTGGCCAGCCACGTCATCCAGGTCTGCTCCGACCAGACCGGGGAGGGCACGATCTGGCCGGTCGACGCCGCCCTGCGGCCGGAGGGCAGGTCGGGCCCGCTGACCCGCACCCTGACCAGCCACCAGGGCTACTACGAGCGCTGGGCCAAGCCGTGGGAGTTCCAGGCCCTGCTCAAGGCACGCCCGGTGGCCGGCGACCTCGAGCTGGGCGAGGAGTTCGTCGCGATGGTGCAACCGATGGTGTGGACCGCGGTCCAGCGCGACGGCTTCGTGCCCGAGACCCAGGCGATGCGGCGTCGAGTGATCGAGCACATCCCCGCCAGGGAGGTCGACCGACAGATCAAGCTGGGCCCCGGCGGCCTGCGCGACGTGGAGTTCGCGGTGCAGCTGCTGCAGATGGTGCACGGCTACTCCGACGAGCGGATCCGCCAGCCCACGACGCTCAGCGCCCTGTCGCAGCTGTCGCTGCACGGTTACGTCGGGCGCCAGGACGGCGAGTCGCTGCACGACGCCTACAGCTTCCTGCGCACCCTCGAGCACCGCCTCCAGCTGCACCGCCTGCGTCGCACGCACGTCGTCCCCGAGGACGACGCGTCCCTGCGGCGACTGGGGCGCAGCATGGGCTACCGGACCGATCCGGCTGTGACCCTGTCGCGCACGTGGCAGCACCACCGCCGCGAGGTGCGCCGGTTGCACGAGAAGCTCTTCTACCGTCCACTGCTCAACTCGGTGGCGCGGGTGCAGACCGACGAGGTGCGGCTCTCCTCCGAGGCCGCCGGCACCCGCCTGGCAGCCCTGGGGTACGCCGACCCGAGGGCGGCGCTGCGCAACCTGGAGGCGCTCACCGCCGGGGTCAGTCGTGCCGCGGCGGTCCAGCGCGCGCTGCTGCCTCCGCTGCTGAGCTGGTTCGCCGAGGGCCCGGACCCCGACGCCGGGCTGTTCGGCTTCCGGCGCATCAGCGAGCGGCTCGGCACCACCCCGTGGTACCTGAAGACCCTGCGCGACGAGGGGTCGGTCGCCGAGCGGCTGGCCCACCTGCTGTCGACGTCGCGCTACGTCACCGGTCTCCTGGAGGTCGAGCCCAGCGGCGTGCGGATGCTCGGTGAGGACCTCGCCCCGATGACGGCCGCCGCGATGCTCGAGGAGATGCGGGCGGCGGCCGGTCGGCACCACGACCTCGACCAGGCGTCGCGCGCGATCCGGGCCGTACGCCGCCGCGAGCTGTTGCGGGTGAGCGCGGGCGACGTCCTCGGGCTGACCGACGTGGCCGACGTGGGAGCCGCGTTGTCGCGCATCACCGACGCGACGCTCGAGGCGACCCTGGGGGTCGCCGGACGTCGGGTGCGCGCACACAAGGGCCTGACCGAGGCTCCGACGCACCTCGCGATCGTCGCGATGGGTCGTTACGGCGGTTTCGAGCTCTCCTACGGCAGCGACGCCGACGTCCTCTTCGTCCACGAGCCCGTGGACGGCGCCGACCCGCAGGCTGCCAGCAGCTATGCCACCGCGGTGGCCAACGAGGTGCGCAACCTGCTGGCCCGACCCGGTGCCGACCCGGCGCTGGTCGTCGACGCCGACCTGAGACCGGAGGGCAAGCAGGGGGCACTGGTGCGCACCCTGGACTCCTACGCCGCCTACTACGCGCGCTGGTCAAAGGTGTGGGAGGCCCAGGCGCTCCTGCGCGCCGACGCGGTCGTCGGCGACAGCGAGGTGCGGCGGCGCTTCACCGAGCTGATCGACCCGTTGCGCTACCCGGCCGGTGGTCTGTCGGACGACGACGTCGTCGAGGTCCGTCGGATCAAGGCGCGCGTCGACACCGAACGGCTCCCCAAGGGCGCCGACCCCCATCTGCACCTCAAGCTCGGCCGCGGTGGGCTGGCCGACATCGAGTGGACCATCCAGCTGCTCCAGCTGCGCTACGCCGCCGAGGTCGAGGGGCTGCGCACCGCGCGCACGCTTCCCGCGGCCGCGGCTGCCGTCGCAGCCGGACTGCTCGACCCCGACGACGGCCGGGTCCTGTGCGAGGCGTGGCGAAGCGTCAGCCGGTTGCGCAACGCGGTGACGCTCGCGCGCGGCAAGTCGTCGGACCAGCTGCCGCGCGATGCCCGCGAGCGGGCTGCGGTGGCCGGCATCCTGGGCTATCGCGCGGGGAGCACCGACGAGATGGTCAACGACTACCTCCGCACCACCCGTCAGGCCCGGGCCGTCGTCGACCGCGTCTTCTGGTGAGGCGCTCTCGCTCGAGGGGCCTGGACACTCCCGCAGCGGCCGAGATCACACCCGGCGCGCGTCCACCGACACAAGGACGAAACATCCCCGTCACCCGGCGCTCCTAGGTTCGTGGGGATGCCGACTCCTGAGGTCGGCCCACGCACCAGGGGGAACTCACCATGACCGCCAACTCCGTCCGCCTCCAGGCCATCGCCGCAGTCGAGGCAAGCACACCGCCGCCGATCAGCTTCGACCCGGGCGAGGAGCCCGGTGAGATCTTCGGTGAGAACGTCTTCAGCCTCACCGCCATGCAGAAGCGCCTACCGAAGGGCGTCTACAAGTCGGTGCTCTCGACCATCGAGCGCTCGACCCCGCTCGACCCCGACGTCGCCGACGCCGTCGCCTCGGCGATGAAGGACTGGGCGCTGGAGAAGGGCGCCACCCACTACGCGCACGTGTTCTACCCGCTCACCGGCCTCACTGCCGAGAAGCACGACAGCTTCCTCGACCCGGTCGGCGACGGCACCGCCTTCGCCTCGTTCTCGGGCAAGACCCTCATCCAGGGCGAGCCCGACGCGTCGAGCTTCCCCAACGGTGGTCTGCGCAACACGTTCGAGGCGCGCGGCTACACCGGCTGGGACGTCATGAGCCCGGCGTACGTGTTGGAGAACCCCAACGGCAACACCCTGTGCATCCCGACGATCTTCATCTCGATGACCGGCGAGGCCCTCGACCACAAGACGCCCGTGCTGCGCTCGCAGCAGGCGATGGCCATCCACGCCAAGCGCGTGCTGAACCTCTTCGGGCACTCGGACCCCGAGAACGTCGTGGCCTACTGCGGGCCCGAGCAGGAGTACTTCCTGATCGACAGCCACTTCTTCTACGCACGCCCCGACCTGCTCAACGCCGGTCGCACGCTCTTCGGCGCCAAGCCGCCCAAGGGCCAGGAGTTCGACGACCACTACTTCGGCGCGATCCCCGAGCGGGTGCTCGGCTTCATGATGGACACCGAGCGCGAGCTGTTCAAGCTCGGCATCCCGGCCAAGACCCGGCACAACGAGGTCGCCCCCGGGCAGTTCGAGGTGGCGCCGATGTTCGAGCGCGCCAACGAGGCCTCCGACCACCAGCAGCTGCTGATGACGACGTTCAAGTCCGTCGCCAAGAAGCACGGCATGGAGTGCCTGTTCCACGAGAAGCCGTTCGACGGCGTCAACGGATCGGGCAAGCACGTGAACTTCTCGCTCGGCAACTCCGAGCTCGGCAGCCTGCTCGTGCCCGGCGACAACCCGCACGACAACGCCCAGTTCCTGGTCTTCTGCGCCGCGGTCATCCGGTCGGTGCACAAGTACGGCGGACTGCTGCGCGCGTCGGTCGCCTCGGCGTCCAACGACCACCGTCTCGGGGCGAACGAGGCGCCGCCGGCGATCATCTCGATCTTCCTCGGCGACCAGCTCGCCGACGTCTTCGACCAGATCGCCAAGGGCGGTGCGACGAGCTCGAAGGACAAGGGCACGCTCACCATCGGGGTCGACACCCTCCCGGACCTGAACAAGGACCCGGGTGACCGCAACCGCACGTCGCCGTTCGCGTTCACCGGCAACCGCTTCGAGTTCCGCGCGCCCGGCTCGCTGCAGACGGTGGCGGGGCCCATGGTCATGATCAACACGATCATGGCCGAGGCGCTCGACCACTGCGCCACCTCGCTCGAGACCGCGGTCGCCGCCGGCACCGACTTCAACGAGGCCGTGCAGAGCCTGCTCGCTGACATCGTCTCCGAGCACGGCACCGTGATCTTCAACGGCAACGGCTACTCCGACGAGTGGCCGATCGAGGCCGAGCAGCGTGGCCTGAAGAACCTCCGCACGACGGTCGACGCCCTGCCCGAGCTGATCACGCCCGAGGCGATCGAGCTCTTCACGAAGTACGCGGTGTTCAACGAGGGCGAGGCGCACAGCCGCTACGAGATCGGTTGCGAGCAGTACATCCTCAGCGTCGCCGTCGAGGCGAACCTCACCCTCGAGATGGGCGCCACGACGATCCTGCCCGCCGCGATCCGCTACCAGACCGAGCTCGCCTCCAACGTCGCGGCGCTCAAGGCGGCCGGCGTCGAGGCCGACCTGTCGATGCTCGAGGAGATCGGCACGCCGATCGCCGCGCTCCGAGCCGGGCTGACGACGTTGGCCGACGCCATCGCGCACGAGCACGCCGAGGAGTCCATCGAGGCCGCCGCCTACATGCGTGACTGCGTCATCCCGGCGATGGCGTCCGTGCGCGAGGCCGCCGACACGCTCGAGGGCCTCGTCGCCGACGACCTGTGGTCGCTGCCGACGTACCAGGAGATGCTCTACATCCTCTGACCCTCACCGCCACCTCGACGTCGGCCGCCGCAGCCTCCGGGTTGTGGCGGCCGCGGTGCGTCTCGGGCTGCACGGGCATCCTGGGGGCGTGGGGCGTGGGGCGTGGGGCTGGGGCGTGGGGCGTGGGTGTGGGTGTGGCGCCGTTTGGTCCCAAACGACAACGTTCCGAGCCGGATCTTCGTCGTTCGTGACCAATGGGCGGGCCGTTGTGGCGCGTGGGACGCGTGAGACGAGGCAGCCCCGGAGCCGGTGTCGATTGGTCAGAGACGACACGTCTCAGGCCCTGATGGGCGCCGATTGGTCCCAAACGGCGACGACGATGGGGCCCCTGGGGCGGATGTGAGTCGTTCGCCGACCCGGAGAGGGAAGCGTCAGGTCCACCCGCCCTGGGGCAGCAGCTCGCCGGCACCCACCGGTGCCGCCACGGTGTTGCCGAGCGGTGCGAGCGGGCAGCTCCAGCGGACGTCGTAGGCGCAGCTGGGGTGGTAGGCCAGGTTGAGGTCGAGGCGCAACCGGCCACGACCGGAGACGGGGTCGACGTCACTGCCGTGGTCGGCGCCCTTGGCGGTGTCGAGGAGGTAGCGACCTCCGCCATAGCTCGTCGTCCCGCTCGTGGCGTCCTTGAGGGGCACGAAGATCCCGCCGGCGTACTGGCGCAGCCACCAGACGTCGAGGTCGCCGACGTCCGGTACGTGCAGCACGCCGAGGCGTCGCATCGAGACGGTGCCGTCGTCCTGGGTGGCGAGGTCGAGGCGACGCGGTGCCACGTCGGTGTCGATGTCGAGCTCGTGCCGCACCGAGGGGTCGTAGGGCGCGTAGGGCACCGGCCCTCGTCCGTGCAGGGCGCCGTCGGGGTGGCCGGTCAGCAGCTCGTCGCGCGCGGAGCGCCACTCGGCGACGGCGCTCCGGTGGTCCACCCCGTCGCGGTAGGCGGCGTACAGCTCCTGCGTGCGGCGGCGGTAGTCGAGAAGGCTCAGGCTCATCGGAGTCCTTTCAGCGGGCCCGTCCCGCGCGGGCTCGAGGGCGGGTCAGCGCTCGGGCAGCGCGGCGGGGAGCTCGAGCCAGGCAGTGGTGCCCCCGCCCGGTGTCGGGTCCAAGCCTATCCGCCCTCCGTGGGCCGAGATGATCCGCTGACAGGTGGCCAGACCCATCCCGGTGCCGTCCACCGCGTCGATGGGCAGGCCGCCCGTGTCGGCCCCGCTCACTCTCACGAACGGCTCGAAGACCCGCTCGCGGTCCTCGGCGTCCACGCCGCGACCGTGGTCGACGACCGCGAGACGCCAGGTCGATCCGTTCGCGTGCGCCGAGACCTCGATCTGCGGAGCCTGCCCTGGGACGGCGTACTTCACCGCGTTCGACAGGAGGTTCTGCACCACGATGCGCAGTTGCACGGGATCGGCCATCACGTCCTCGAGGTGGCCCACCTCGAGGGTGCTGCGCGTCAGCTCGGCGTGCAGGTCGTCGCAGACGTCGAGCAGGAGCTTGTGGACGTCGACGACGTGCGGGTCGAGGCGTCCCCCGAGCGTGGCGAACTCGAGCACCTCCTCGACCAGTCGCGCCATCCGGGTGGTGCTGCGCCGCGCCCGGAAGATCAGCTGCTGCATCAGGTCGTCGTCCGGCTCGGAAGGCGTCCGGGCAGAGGTCTGGGCAGAGGTCGGGGCAGAGGTCGGGGCGGAGGTCGCGGTGTCCTCCGCCAGCTCCGAGAGCAGCTCCAGCGTCGTGGACATCGCTCCGAGCGGGTTGCGCAGGTCGTGGCTGATCTGGCCCGCGAACGCTGCAAGCTGTTGGTTGGACCGTTCGAGCTCGGCGACGGTGCTGGCGAGCTCACGGTTGCGTACCGCCAGCTCGAGCACGTCGACGACGCGGTCGGCGAGGTCGCGCAGCGCCCGGCGCTGGGAGTCGTCGATCTCGCGTCCCTCGTCGTCGAAGACGCACAGGGACCCGAACGGAACCCCCGAGGGAGCGGTGAGCTGGTAGCTGGCGTAGAAGACCGCCCGGCCCGCGCGGACGTGCGGGTTGTCGCGGAACCGGGGGTCGGTGGTGAGGTCGGCGGAGACCAGCGGCTCGTCCTCGGCGAGGACGGCGTCGCACATCGACACCGCGCGTGGCACCGAGAAGGACTCGAACCCGACGGTCGCCAGCTGGAGCAGCTCGGTGTCGGTGATGACCGAGATGAAGGCCGACGACACCCCGCACACCCGCGCCGCGAGGTCGGCGAAGGCGGTCAGCTCGGGCCGCGGCACGTGGTCGAGCAGCTGGTAGCGGTCGATCTCCTCCATTCGCTCGACATCTCGCGAGTGGTCGACGCTCATCTCGTACATGGGGGTCCTGGCTCTGCGGGTCTCCCGGGTGACCGGGATCGTGGGGGGTGGGGGGTGGGGGGACGAACCTGTGGCTCGGGCGAGCGACCAGCCGGTGGTCGTGAAGGCGCTCGTCGGAGTCGCTCGACAACCTGTCCAACGACCCGGCGGCCCAGAAGTTCCGCCCGGCCGTGCGCTTGTCTGGTCCGCTCATCCGGTCCGCTGAGGCCGCGTCCCGCGGCCGGGGCGGCCGAGCGTCCTCCCTGCTGCTGACCCGCGATGGCGAGCACCGCCGGGTACTCGTGTCGGCGGTCTGCTCCGGCGGTCCTGTGCCGGCCCACTCGACGCTCGCGGAGGCACGTGGCGGCAGCCGAGCTGCCTACCGGGTGAGGACCCGCAGCGCGAGCTCGGTGGTGGCCTCGACGCCGAAGTGGCCCACGACCTTGGTCACGCGGTCGGGCTCGAGGGGGAGGACGCCGGGGCTGCCCGCCACGTCGGGCGACAGCCCGAGGTCGAGGTCGGACCGGCCGGCCATGATCGTCACGTTGAACTCGAACCGTTCGCGCGCGCCGGGTTCGCGAAGTCGCTTCAGCAGCCCGGTGCTCATCCGTCGGAGGTCGCGCTCGGCGCAGTAGTCGTCGAGCGCCGCGGCGACGGTGGCTCCGTCACAGTGCTCGAGGTCGGCCCAGACCTCCTGCATCGACCCGACCTGCGCCAGCAGGGCGGCGGCACCCTTCTCGCCGATCCCGTCGACGCCGGGGAGGTTGTCGCTGGCGTCGCCACGCAGGGCG
This sequence comes from uncultured Actinomycetota bacterium, assembly GCA_963742775.1. Classification (GTDB taxonomy): domain Bacteria; phylum Actinomycetota; class Actinomycetes; order Propionibacteriales; family Nocardioidaceae; genus Nocardioides. The sequence continues at coordinate 312,665 of CAVUNE010000005.1, forward strand.
GCGTACTCGAGGTAGTGCTCGGCCGCGACCCCGTACAGCGCCTCGAGGCGGGCCGGGTTGAGCAACGGCGAGGCGTGCATGCCGCCGTTGATCAGGCGCAGCACCTCGGTGGTGGGGGAGATGTGCGCGAAGGCGTCACGGTCGGAGGTGATGATCACGCACCGCCACCCCCTACGCTCGGCCCAGGCAGCCGCCGAGGCGCTGACGTCGTCGGCCTCGAGCCCGGCCGGGGTCACCGTCAGCAGGCCGAGCGCGTCGAGCAGGGCGCCGGCGCGCCCCAGCTGGTCGAGCAGCTCGGGATCCTTCTCCGAGCGCCCGGCCTTGTAGGCCGGGTAGGTCGCGGCGCGCAGCGACGCCGTCTTGTCGTCGAGCCCGAACACGACGGCGTCCGGACCGAACGACTCGATCGCCTCCACGATCTGGCGCACCATCCCGTGCAGTGCCCAGGCCGGGCGGCCACCGAGGTCGCGCAGGTCGGTGCCCGCGCGGGCGTGGTGGTTGCGGTGCAGCAACGAGGGCGCGTCGATGCACAAGAGCAGACGCGGCTCGGCGGGGACGGGGGCTGGGGTCGACATCGCGCTGACCACCGTAGGGGGCCGGTGGGCAGTAGCGGGCAGGGGACCAGCAGCGCCCACGGGTCGCGTCGTCTAGATTCCGGACGTGAGCGCTCAAGCCCCCTCTGCCGTCATCCTGGTCCGTGCCGAACGCTTCGTCCCCAACCAGGCGACGGCCGCAGACAACGCCTTCCAGGCCGCCGTCCCCGACGGCCAGCCGGACGAGGTGACCTCTGCGCGAGCCCTCGCCGAGATGGACGCCGTCGCCGACGCGCTACGCGACGCCGGCGTCCGCGTGCACGTGTTCGCCGACGGCGACCACACCCGGCCCGACAGCGTCTTCCCCAACAACTGGCTGTCGACCCACGCGGGCGGCAGCGTCGCGGTCTACCCCATGTATGCCTCCAACCGCCGCCACGAACGCCGCGCCGACGTCCTGGAGATGCTGAAGTCCTCGTACCGGGTGCAGACGATCGTCGACTACTCCGGTCTCGAGCCCGACGGCATCTTCTTGGAGGGCACCGGCGCGATGGTCCTCGACCACATGTCGCGCGTGGCCTACGCGGCCATCAGCCACCGCGCCGACACGCACGTGCTGGAGCGGTTCTGCACCGACTTCGGCTACGAGCCGATGGCCTTCGACGCCGTCGACTCCTTGGGCGTGCCCGTCTACCACACCAACGTCATCGCCTGCATCGGCACCGACGTGGCGATGATCGCCCTCGACATGATCTCCGACGAGGCCCGCCGGGCCGAGGTCCGTGAGCGGCTGACGGTCAACGGCCGCACGATCGTCGAGCTGACAGAAGTGCAGGTCCGTGAGTTCGCGGGCAATGCCGTCGAGCTCTGCGGCCGGACACCGGACGGCGCGCGCACCTACGTCATGGCGATGTCGTCGCGCGCGCGACGCAGCCTGCGTCCCGACCAGGTCGCGGTCATCGAGCGGTCGTGCACGATCGTCGACATCGACATCCCGACCATCGAGCTGGCCGGAGGCTCGGTGCGTTGCATGATCGCCGGCGTCCACCTCGACCCGCGTCGAACCGGACTGGGTCTCGCGCCGCCGTCTGCGGCGGTGGCGGCCATCGACGAGAGCCCGAGGGTCGAGGAGGCCGCCGGCGCCGGCTGAGCGAGCCGCAGGTGGCAGGCTGGTGCCATGACCGACACCCCACTGCCGCACCACGACGAGTCGCTCGACATCGCTGCCTCGCCCGAGGCGCTCTACGACCTGGTCTCCGACGTGACCCGCACCGGCGAGTGGAGCCCGGTCTGCCGCTCCTGCTGGTGGGACGACGAGGCCGAGGCCGGCCGAGTGGGCGCCTGGTTCCACGGTCGCAACGAGACCCCCGACCGCACCTGGGAGACCCGTTCCCAGGTGAGCGTCGCCGACCGCGGCAGCGAGTTCGCGTGGATCGTCGGGGGAGACCTCGTCCGTTGGCAGTTCGTCATGACGCCGACCGGAACCGGTGGCGAGACGACGCTCACCGAGTCCTGGGCCTATCTACCCGGCGGCATCGCCCTCTTCGAGGAGAAGTTCGGGGACCGGGCGCAGGCCGAGATCGACGACCGCACGCGGCAGGCGCTCGACGGCATCCCGCGCACGCTGGCGAGGATCAAGGAGATCGCCGAGGCAGCAGTCGTCCGGGAGTGAGCGGTCGGGCGGCTGCCGCCCCCACGACGACTGAGGCGTTCTCGCGGGGTCAGTCCTGCTCGACAGCATCGGTGGGGTCGCCGACCGAGGCGCCGGTCTCGACAGCCCGGCGGGTCGCTGCTCGACGGGGCCTATGCTCGCCGTCCCACCACTCGAGCTTCTCGGAGACCCAGATGTTCATCACCGCCAAGTCCGCCCTCGTCGTCGTTACCCTTCTCGCGGCACCGGCCACGATCGCGGTGTCGGCGTCCGCACCGGCGAGCGCGGCCGGCACGTACTACTCGAGCTGCGACGACCTGCACCGCGACTTCGCGCACGGGGTCGCCCTCGACCAGCGCTCGGCCGCCAAGCAGATCCGCGACGGGTATGGCCGCCCCGCCACCGGCAAGCGCGCCAAGGCGGTCTACCGCACCAACAGCTCCCGGCTCGACCGGGACCGGGACGGCACCGCCTGCGAGTCGTGACCCGCCCCGTGCGCCGCTCACGCCCACCAGCCGCGAGCGCGCGCGACGTCGAGCGACCTACGTCTCGTGAGCACGGTCGGCGACCGCCAGCACCATCGCGACGAACCGGCTGAGACGGGGCCACTGGTTCCTACCGATCACCGGCCGGTGCCTCGGCTCCGACGAGTCGACGGGCACCGTCATCGACGCGATGACGTCTTGCGGACCAGCACGAAGCACACCGGCCCCTGACTCTGCGGGTGCGCAGGTCAGGAGCCGGTCGGCCAGGTCGAAGGGCTAGATGTCGTAGTAGAGCTCGAACTCGTGCGGGTGCGGACGCAACGCCACGGGGGCGATCTCGTGCACGCGCTTGAAGTCGATCCACGTCTCGATCAGGTCGGGGGTGAAGACGTTGCCGGCCGTCAGGTAGTCGTGGTCCTCCTCGAGGGCGAGCAGGACGGCGTCCAGCGAGGTCGGCACCTGGTCGATCTCGGCCATCTCGTCCGGCGGCAGCTCGTAGATGTCCTTGTCGATCGGGGCCGCGGGCTCGATCTTGTTCTGGATGCCGTCGATGCCGGCGAGCAGCAGCGCGGAGAATGCGAGGTACGGGTTCGCCGACGGGTCGGGGAACCGGGTCTCGATGCGCTTGGCCTTCGGGTTCGACCCGGTGATCGGGATGCGGACCGAGGCCGAGCGGTTGCGTGAGGAGTAGACGAGCGAGATCGGCGCCTCGTAGCCCGGCACCAGGCGGTGGTAGGAGTTCACCGTCGGGTTGGTGAAGGCGAGCAGCGACGGCGCGTGCTTGAGGATGCCGCCGATGTACCAGCGCGCCATGTCGGACAGGCCGCCGTAGCCCGGTCTCGTCGTAGAACAGCGGAACGCCGTCCTCCCACAGCGACTGGTGCACGTGCATGCCCGAGCCGTTGTCACCGAAGATCGGCTTCGGCATGAAGGTGACCGACTTGCCCTGCTCCCACGCGGTGTTCTTGATGAGGTACTTGAACTTCATCACGTCGTCGGCTGCCTTGAGCAGCGTGTCGAAGCGGTAGTTGATCTCCGCCTGGCCGGCGGTGCCGACCTCGTGATGGGCGCGCTCGACCGTCAGGCCGCTGAGCTCGAGGTTCTTGACCATGTCGGCGCGCAGGTCGCTGTAGTGGTCGTAGGGCTCGACGGGGAAGTAGCCGCCCTTGAGCCGGGTCTTGTAGCCGAGGTTGTCCTCGCCCTCCTTGCCCGAGTTCCACCACCCCTCCACCGAGTCGATGTGGTAGAACCCGTGGTTCACATCGGTGGAGTAGCGCACGCTGTCGAAGATGTAGAACTCCGCCTCGGGGGCGAAGAAGGCCGTGTCGGCGATGCCGGTGGTCGACAGGTAGGCCAGGGCCTTGCGTGCGATGTTGCGAGGGTCGCGCGAGTACGGCTCGCCGGTGATCGGGTCGTGGATGAAGAAGTTGAGGTTCAGCGTCTTCGACTTGCGGAAGGGGTCGAGGTAGGCGGTGGTCACGTCGGGGAAGAGCGACATGTCCGACTCGTTGATGGCCTGGAAGCCACGGATCGAGGAACCGTCGAAGTTCAGGCCGTCCTCGAACACGCTCTGGTCGAACGACGACACGGGCACGGTGAAGTGCTGCATGATGCCGGGAAGGTCGCAGAAGCGGACGTCGACCATCTCGACGCCCTCGTCCTTGATGTAGGCGAGCAACTCCTCGCTGGTGCTGAACATTCGTCCTCCTTGGCCGGCGCTCAGCAGCGCTCAGCCGTCACGGTCACGGGTGTGGGACCCCGGCGCCACGTCGAGCCGGGAGGCCCGAAGCTACGACGGGCCACTTCTCGACCGTATCGGTTTGGCGACCCTGACGTCACGGGTGGTCCGCCACCCGGCTGCCCGCGCGCTCTAGGCTGGGGTGGTGACCCCTCAGACAGGTGCTGGCTTCGAGACCGCTTCCTGGGGTCGGCGCTTGTTGGCCCTCCTGGCCGACTGGCTCGTCTCGACCCTCGTGGTCATCGCCTTCGTCGGCACGGACCGCTACAGCCGGCAGGGTGGCGTCAGCTCCTTCCTGGTCCTCGGCGTGTACGTGCTCGAGTCGGCGCTCTTCACGTGGTTCCTCGCCGGGTCGTTCGGCAAGCTCGCCACCGGACTGCGGGTCGTCCCGGCCGAAGGCGTGTGGCGCCCGATCCACCCGGTCAGGCTGCTGCTGCGTCAGGTGATGGTGGCGCTGGTCGTCCCACCGCTCGTGTTCCGTCCGGACGGCCGCGGGCTGCACGACCTGACAGCAGGCACCGCGACCGTCACCAAGGACACGTATCGCTCGATGAGCCCGGCATGACCGCCGGGCGCCGCTCGTCCGTCGCCGTGGCCTTCGTGGCCGGCATGCTGCTCGCCGGGTGCGGGGGTGAGGCCTCCCAGGACGCTCCGTCGTCGTACCTCGTCACCGACCTCGGGGGCGGCACTGCCGCTCCGGATGCCGTCATCGAGACCCCTGAGCCCAGTGTGAGGCCGACCCGCCGACCGACCAGGCAGCCGAGCAGCTCCCCGGCGCCGAGCCCCGGCCCGGCGCCGGGGGTCGCGTCGATCGACGGCGACGCGCTGGTGGCGCTGGTGGCGGCGGCCGTGGCCCAGGACGAGACCGTCCGGGTCACCATCGGAGGTCCGGGCGCCCCGCCGGCGGTCGAGGCAGCGGTCGTCTACGGCGCCACCGACGCGTTCGATGCCTCGCTGACCCTGGCCCCCGGCGAGCCGCAGGCGCTGCTGCGTCGGGTGCAGGGCATGTTCTACGCAGGCAACGCCGAGGGGCTGGAGTCGGTCGAGCCGGACGACCCTCGGCTGGCCACCGCCGCCGGAGGCATCATTCCCGCGTTCCTCACGTGGGACCCGTTGCTCGACCTACGCTCGGCCATCGAGGATGCGACGGACGTCGTCGGCGAGGCCGCGAGCGCTGGGGGCGTCGACGTCACGACGTACGACGTCGAGCTCGACGTCGCAGACCTGCCCCAGCCGTCGCTGCTCGTGCCTGCGGGCGCGAGCGGCGCGGCGCGGGCGACACTGACGCTCGATGCCGACGACCTGCCGGTCGAGCTCAGGCTGTCGTTCGGGAGCGGCGCAGCGTCGAGCGACGTCGTCGTCGGCTACTCCGCATGGGGTGAGCGGGTGCAGATCGAGGTCCCGCCCCGGGGCTGAGGTCAGCGCCCGCGCATGTTCCCGCGCATGCCCTTCATGCTGGTCGGCACCGGTCCGCGCGGGAGTGGGACCTTGGGTCGCTGGGCATCGAGCGCCTTGAGCCGGTTGAGCACGTCGGTCATCTCAGCAGGCTTGACCTGACGACCCAGCTTGCGCACGTGCTTCATCAACGACGGGAGCGGGACCTGGCCGTCGTCGTTGCCCACGACGACCTCGTGGATGGGGGTGTCGCGGGCGACACGCTCGTGCTTGCGCCGCTCACTGGCCATCAGCGCCTTGAGGCGGTTGGCGTTGCCCTCGCCCACCAGGACGATCCCGGGGGGCCCGACCACGCGGTGCACCATGTCCTGCTGCTTGGTGAAGCCGACGACCTCGTCGATCTTCCAGCCCTTGCGCAGCATCGACAGCGCGCGCGCGCCACCGCCGGGCTGGCCCTCGAGCTGCTTGAAGGCTGCTCGCTGGGCGCGTCGGCTGAAGACGATCATCATCGCCAGGAAGCCGATGAGCAGCGCACCGATGATCGAGAAGACCAGGCTGGTCGTGCCCGATCCGGGCAGCAGGTAGAAGAGCCCGAAGCCGATGGCTCCGCCGAGGACGAACGCGCCGAGCATCCACCAACCGATGAGGGGGTCACGCTGCTTCGACATGCGGTAGGTCTCGACGATCTGACGACGTCGGCTCATCTTCAGCGGGTCGGTCTCGGCCTTCTTCGCTGCGCGCTTGGCTGCGCGCGACATCTTCGGCTCGGTGGCCATGGTCCTGGTGCTGCCTATCTGGTGGGTCTGCGAGCGTCAGCGCAGATCGTGGTCGGCTGAAGGAGGCTCAGGCGGACGCGCCCTGGCGGGCCTCCATCGCCTGACCGTACAGGCGACCGGCCCGGTAGGACGAACGCACCAGCGGCCCGGAGAGGGCGCCGGAGAAGCCGATCGCGTCGGCCTCGTCCTTGAGCTCGACGAACTCCTCCGGCTTGACCCAGCGCTCGACCGGGTGGTGGCGCAGCGAGGGGCGAAGGTACTGGGTGATGGTGATGATCTCGCAGCCGGCGTCATGGAGGTCCTGGAGCGCTTGCGAGACCTCCTCACGGGTCTCGCCCATCCCGAGGATCAGGTTCGACTTGGTGACGAGCCCGAAGTCACGAGCCTGGGTGATCACGTCGAGGGAGCGCTCGTAACGGAACGCCGGACGGATCCGCTTGAAGATGCGCGGCACCGTCTCGACGTTGTGCGCCAGCACCTCGGGGCGCGACTCGAAGACCTCGGTGAGCAGCTCGGGGATGCCGTTGAAGTCGGGGATGAGGTTCTCGACACCGGTGCCGGGGTTCAGGTCGTGGATCTGACGCACGGTCTCGGCGTACAACCAGGCTCCACCGTCGGGGAGGTCGTCGCGCGCGACCCCGGTGATCGTGGAGTAGCGCAGCTGCATCTTCTGCACCGACTCCGCCACCCGCCGTGGCTCGTCGCGGTCGAGGGGGAGGGGCTTGCCGGTGTCGATCTGGCAGAAGTCGCAGCGGCGCGTGCACTGCTCACCGCCGATGAGGAAGGTCGCCTCGCGGTCCTCCCAGCACTCGAAGATGTTCGGGCAGCCGGCCTCCTGGCACACGGTGTGCAAGCCCTCGCTCTTCACGAGCTTCATCAGCTCGTTGTACTCCGGGCCCATCTTCGCGCGGGTCTTGATCCACTCGGGCTTGCGCTCGATCGGGGTCTCGGCGTTGCGGACCTCGAGGCGCAGCAGCTTGCGACCCTCAGGGACCGGGGAGGAGGTGGTCGTCACTGGTCCCACACTACGCCGGGTGCAGGCACGCCCCAAGGTGGCTCGGGCGCGCCGCGACGCCGGAGGAAACCCCCTCCGGTGGCCCGGTGCGACTCTTCGCCGAGACGAGGCCCGCTCACTCCCGCCGTGACCATCCGGGGTGGGTGCGGTCGTGGAGTCATCGAGGTGCTCGCCCCGACCTCAGCGGGCCGCGCCAACCCGGTTCGGGCCGTCGGGCTCGAGGAAGCCGTGCACCCTGCCGGCCGGCACCGCGAGGCGCAGGTCGTCAACGGCGACCCGCAGGCCACCCCGTCGTCCGCGGAGCTCCTCGCGCAGGGCGGCGGTCTCGATGACCAGCCCGCTCGACCCAGGACGACGCCGGAGGCTGCTCGTCGGGGAGGGGCATTCACGGCCTGACGAGCTCGATCCGCGGGACACGCCCGGGCTCGGGTCGGGGCTCGTAGTCGGGCGTCGGCACGTACGGCGTCCAAGCGAGGTAGCGGCGCAGATGGCGCTCGACGACCTCGATGACGTCGGTGACCCCGACGCGGTGACCGAGCTCTGCGCTGAGGGTCGTGACCCCGGCGTCGGCGATGCCGCACGGCACGAAGCGGTCGTACCACCCGAGGTCGACGTCGCAGTTGAGCGAGAAGCCGTGCATCGTGACGCCGCGACTGACGCGGATGCCGATGGCCGCGATCTTGCGCTCAGGGCGACCGGCATCGGGCCTGAGCCAGACCCCGCTGCGACCGGGCACCCGCGCGGTCGTCACGCCGAGCTCCGAGCAGACGCCGATCAGGGCCTCCTCGACACGGCGCACGTAGTCGACGACCTTGACGTGGTCGGGCAGGCGGACGATCGGGTAGCCGACGAGCTGGCCGGGCCCGTGGAACGTGATCTTGCCGCCGCGGTCGACATCGACGACCTGGGCCCCTCCGGGGTCGGCCGGGCGCTCGTGCGGCTCGGTGCGCTTGCCGGCCGTGTAGACCGGAGGGTGCTCGAGGAGCAGGACCGTGGGAGGACGCGCGCCGCTGACGACCTCGGCATGCACCTCGCGCTGGTGCTCCCACGCAGCCAGGTAGTCGACCGCGTCGGCGCCGAGCCCTGCCACCGAGAAGTCGAGGTCGGAGTCGGTCACCCCTCGATGCTACTCGCGCCCCGACGGGCTGGGCGGGCGCCGGTCAGGTGGCCAGGTGCGCGCTGAGGAACGCCAGCTGGGCGGGCAGGACCCGCTGGGTGAAGTCGAGCTCGTGCCCCCCGGGGCCGTAGTACGCATCGACGTCGGCTCCGGCGCCGAAGCTGTCGACGTAGGTGCGGGTGGCACTGTAGAACGGGTCGGAGTAACCGATGTCGACCCGCAGCGGGATCCCCTCGAGCGTCGTCTGGTCGTCCATGACCGAGAAGCGTGCGTACTCGTCGGCATCGGCGAAGCCGTCCGGGTGCGCGAGTGCGGGGTCGGTGTACAGGCCCGGGCTGCTCGCCACCACGGCGGCGACCTTGTTCGACCCGAGGATGCCGGCGAGCCGGAGCACGCCGTAGCCACCCATCGACCAGCCGATCATCGCGATCTCACCGGGGGCGACATCGGGTCGGTCCAGCAGCATCGGCAGGAACTCGGTGAGCACCATCGCGCCGGCGTCCTCACCCGACGGGCGCTCGTGCCAGAACGACGTACCGCCGCTCACGGTCGCGATCGAGAACGGCTCGACGCCGTCGTCGACCACCGCGCGGGCCAGCGCCCCCGGCAGGTCCCAGTCGGGCCCCAGCAGGTCGTCGGTCGACCCGCCGTGGCCGTGCAGCGCGAGCACCACCCGCAGCGGACCCGAGACCCCGGGTGGCCGGATCAGGGACCAGCGCGTCGCCACGCCACCACGCGCCGCCGAGACGAAGGAGTCCCGCACGACCGGCCCCGGTTGGGCACCACCGCCCGGCACTCGGGCCGTGCGACGGTCGGTTGCGTCGGCGCCGGTGACACCCTCGGTGCTGTCGTCGAGCAGCCGCTCGAGCGAGACCCCGGCGACGGCCGCCAGCCCCGCCCCGGTCGCCCCGAGGGCGCCGGCTCGCAGGAGCCCGCGGCGGTTCAGCATGGTTCCAGGATGGCACCCTGTGGAGGAAGCGTGCGAGAACGCGCCGACCTGGGGTAGTCCTGAGGCATGCACCGAGCCAGGACCCGAACTGTCGACCGCGGACTGCGCAGCCCGGGAGTGATGGCGCTGCTGATCATTCTCGCTGCGCTCGGCACGGGTGCCGCGGGCGTGCTGCTCGTCGCCGTGTCGACCGTGGCCACCGATCCGGCGCGCGTCCAGCCGACAGGGAGGGCGGGTGCGGCGTCCCCGGTGCCTGCGGTGCCTGCGGTGCCTGCGGTGCCTGTGGACGACGCCGGACCACGCGGCACCGGCTCGACCACCTCGGTCGCACGCGAGGTGCTTCGGGAGTGGGACCGACGTCGAGAGGCGGCGTGGGTGGAGGCTGATGAGGACGCTCTGGCCGCCCTCTACCTGCCCGACGCGGTGGCGGGACGACGCGACGTCGAGAACCTGCGGCGCTGGAGCGCGCGGGGTGCGCGGGTCACCCGGTTGGAGCAGCAGGTCCTCGGGCTGACGGTGCTGCGGGACTCCGGCCGGGCCCTGGCCGTGCGGGTCACCGACCGGCTCGGCGTGCTCGAGTCAGAGGTCGCAGGGGTCGCGATCGCGTTACCACGAGACGGCCCCAGCACCCGCCGGATCGTGCTGCGTCGCGGCTCGCGGGTGACCTCACCGTGGAAGGTCGCGAGCGTGCGACTCAGTCGCTGAGGCCGGTCTTCAGGAGCGAGGCGAGGTCAGCATCGAGGAAGGTGTAGCCCGATTCCAGCAGCGCCGCCGGCCGCACGTTGAGCGAGCCCAACAGCTCGGATGCCATCTTCCCGGCCGACACTCTCAGCACGGGTGCAGGCACAGGCAGGAACGCCTTGCGGCCCAGGGCCTGGGCCAACGCCTTGGTGAACTCCTTGTTGGTGGGGGCCTGGGGCAGGCAGATGTTGAAAGGACCGGACGCGGACTCGTGCTCGGCCAGGTGGACGACGGCGCCGACCCAGTCGCGCAGGGACGACATCGGCATGTACTGCGAGCCGTTGCCGAAGGTGCCGCCGAGACCGGCCTTGAACTGGAGTCGCTGCTGCTTCAGCGGAGGTGCCTCACGGTCCATCACCGGAGACGTGCGCAGGATGCAGACCCGAGATCCGGCGCGTTCGGCCGTGAGCGTCGCGGCCTCCCACTCGCGGGCCACGTCGGTCAGCAGTGCGTGGCCGCGCGTGTCGGCTGCCTCCGTCAGGACCGCCGAGCCGTGGTCGCCGTAGTAGGAGATGCCGTTGCCGGCCAGGAACGCCGCCGGGGTGGGTGAGGCCGCGATCGCCTCGGCGAGCACGCGGGTGGTGGTCACCCGGCTCTCACGCAGCTCTCGGGCCCACTTCTTCGAGTGCGGGTTGCCCAGCGTGGGGGCACCCGCCAGGTTGACGACCACATCGGCCGCCTCGACCAGCTCTCGCGGGACCTGTCCTGCGTAGGGGTCCCAGGTGGCCTCCGACGGGCCGGACGCGGGACGGCGTACCAGGCTGGTGACGGTGTGGCCGTGCTCGACGAGGCTGCTCTTCAGGTGGGAGCCGAGGAATCCGGAACCACCGGCCAGGACTACGGAGAGGGACATGGCTCCAGCGTGGCAGACCGCCCCCGGGTGCCCACCACCCCTAGGAGGCGAGGGACTCTTCTCCTCGACGGGTGTCCGTCCACGAGCACCGCGCCGCCGGCACCAGCTCACCGACGGCGGCGTAGGCCGGCTTGGGTGAGCCATCGGCCCGGAGGATCCCGAAGTCGTCCTCGGGGTTCGCCGGGTCGGTGCCCGCGTCTCGCAACGAGTAGACGTAGAGCGGACCCAGATAGCTGCGGCTGCGCGCCTCCTCGATGCCGCTGGAGATCTGGACCGCCTGCTCGTCGTCGCTGACCGCGGTGTCGGAGGTGCCGGTCGGGGCGCCGAACTCGGTGAGCCAGATCGGCGTCCCGGCGTCGGCGGCTGCCGCCATCACCTGGTGCAGTGCCTCGAGCTGGAAGAAGGTGTTGTAGTCCTGCGTCTGCGTGGGCAGCGCCGGATAGGTGTAGGGGTGCACCGAGACCGCGTCGAAGAGGTTCGGGTCGAGCTGGTCGTAGAGGCCGGTCAGGAAGCCCTCCGGCGACACCTCGCCGGGGCCGTCCTGCGCCGGCGACATCGCTCCGACGACAACCGCGGCCCCGGGCTCGGCGGCGCGGATCACCGGCGAGACGGCAGCGACGAGCGCTGCGTAGTCGGCCGGGTCGGGCTCGGCACCCCAGAACCGGCGGGTGTTCGGTTCGTTCCAGATCTCCCACGCGTCGACCTCGTCGCGGTAGCGCTCCGCGGCCGCCCGGACGAAGGTGGAGAAGGCGGCGCTGTCGGGCGGCAGCGCCTGATCGGCGGCGTCCGCGCGTTCGGCCCACGACGGCTGGAACCCCACGACGGCCAGCACGTCGATGCCGCGAGCTGTTGCTTCGCGCAGCACTCGGTCGGTGCTGGACCAGTCGAACCTGTCGGGCTCCGGCTGGAGGGACGCCCACGACAGGTCGATCCGCAACCGCTCGACCCCGAGGTCGACCATGGCGTCGAGGTCACGGCGCAGCTCCTCGAGGGAGTCGTGGAGCATCGTGAATCCCGGGCTCAGGCCGATGGGCACCCTGGCCTGCTCGGGCGTCGCCGGCACGCTGCCCGACGCGTACGTCGAGCAGCGTGCCTGGCCGCCGAGGTCGGTGGAGACCAGCGCGGTGGCCGTCAGGATGGTTGCCGCGAGCGCGACGAGGGTGATCCGGCGAGGTCGGCGTCGGCGTCGGGGAGCCGTTCGTCGGTCCGTCACCGCGTCTCGTCACGCTCCGTCGCGGCTTCGTCCCTCAGCCGCGGTCGCTGCTCGACCACCGACGATCACGCCCTCGCGGGCTCGGACGTGATCACACCTCGAAGCTGCCCGCCTCGAGGCGCTTCTTCACGTCCTGGAGGAAGCGGCCGGCGTCGGCGCCGTCGACCAGGCGGTGGTCGTAGGTCAGGGCCAGGTAGACCATGTGACGCACTGCGATGGTCTCGCCGAGATTCGCGTCGTCGATGACCACCGGGCGCTTGACGACTGCCCCCGGACCGAGGATGGCGACCTGCGGCTTGTTGACGATGGGCGTGTCCCACAGCGCGCCGACGCTGCCGAGGTTGGTGATGGTGAAGGTGCCGCCACCGAGCTCGTCGGGACCGATCTTGTTGGTGCGGGTGCGCTCGGCCACGTCGGCGATCTTCTTGGCCAGCCCGGCGATCGACAGGTCGCCGGCGTCCTTGACGACCGGGGTGATGAGGCCCTTCTCGGTGTCGACGGCGAAGGCGAGGTTCTCGACGTCGTAGTAGGTGACCTCGCCGGCGTCCGTGTCGATCGTCGCGTTGAGCTTCGGGTGCTGCTTGAGGGCGTCGACCGCAGCCTTGGCGAAGAACGGCAGGTAGGACAGCTTGACGCCCTCGCGTGCGAGGAAGTCGGCCTTCGACGCCTCGCGCAGGCGAGCGACGTTGGTGACGTCGACCTCGACGACCTGGGTCAGCTGGGCGCTGGTCTGCAACGAGTCGACCATCCGCTCGGCGATGATCTTGCGCAGACGGCTCATCTTCTCGGTGGTGCCGCGCAGCGGGGACGGCGTGACGCTCGGCGCGGGTGCCTTCGCACCGGAGGCCGGCGCGGCCGCAGCGGGGGCAGCAGCGAGCAGCCTCCTTCGCCAACTTGGCGGCCTCGAGGACGTCCTGCTTGCGGATGCGCCCGCCGACCCCGGAACCGGTGACCGACGACAGGTCGACGTCGTTCTGGGCAGCCAGCTTGCGCACCAGCGGCGTGACGTACCCGCCGCCGTCGGAAGCCGCCGACCTCGAGGAGCCCGACGAGCTCGAGGAGCCCGACGAGCTCGAGGAGCCCGACGACCCCGACGAGCCCGACGAAGCGGACGGGCTGGCCACGGTGTCCTCGCGAGCCTTGGTGGGCTCGGGCGTCTGCTCGGGCTCCTTCTTCGTCTCGGGCTTCTTCTCCGGCTCGGGCTTCTTCTCCGGCGCCGGCTCGGGCTCGGGCTCCGGCTCGGGTTCGGGCTCGGACTTCTTCCCGGCTCCGGCTCCGGCTCCGGCTCGGGCTCCGCGTCCGGCGAGGCGGCCTCGCCGATCACGGCCAGCTCGGCGCCGACCTCGACGGTCTCGTCCTCCTCGGCCTTGATCTCCAGCAGCGTGCCGGCCACGGGGGAGGGGATCTCGGTGTCGACCTTGTCGGTGGAGACCTCGAGCAGGGGCTCGTCGACCGCGACCTCGTCGCCTACCGACTTCAGCCACCGGGTCACGGTGCCCTCGGTGACCGACTCGCCCAGGGCGGGCAGCGTGACCGACGTGCTGCTACCACTGCTGCCGCTACTGCTGCTGCTGTCGTCGTCGCTCGAGGCGGCAGCCGGCTTCTCCTTCTCGGGGGTCTCGTCGCCCGCAGGCAGCTCGCCGGTCTCCTCGACGATCTCTTCTTCCTGCTCGGCCTTCTTCTCGGCCTCGTCCTCGTCGACGGGCTCGGCCTCGGGCTCGGCGGTCTCGTCGGCGTCGGAACCCGACTCACCTTCGGCGCCGATGACTGCGAGGACGGCGCCCACCTCGACGGTGTCGTCCTCCTCGGCCTTGATCTCGATCAGGGTGCCGGCGACGGGTGAGGGGATCTCGGTGTCGACCTTGTCGGTGGAGACCTCGAGGAGCGGCTCGTCGACCGCGACGGCATCACCGACCTGCTTGAGCCAGCGGGTGACGGTGCCCTCGGTGACGGATTCGCCGAGCGCCGGGAGGGTGACTTCTTCTGCCATGGGTCTGGTGGTTCCTTCGTCTCGGTCTGGCTGGTGGATGCGGTCTGGCTGGTGGATGCGGTCAGGAGTGGGCGTGCAGTGCTTTGCCGGCGAGCGCGAGGTGAGCCTCGCCGACCGCCTCGTTCATCGTGGGGTGGGCGTGCACCAGCGGCGCGACGTCCTCGGGGTGAGCCTCCCAGTTGTAGATCAGCTGGGCCTCGCCGATCAGCTCGCCCACGCGCTCGCCCACGAGGTGGACACCGACGACCGGGCCGCCGGTGCGCCGGACGAGCTTGACGAAGCCCTGCGTCTTGAGGATCTGGCTCTTGCCGTTCCCAGCGAGGTCGTAGGTGAGGGTCTCCACACCCTCGGCACCGTACGCCTCGACGGCGGCCGCCTCGTGGAGACCGACCGAGGCGACCTCCGGGCGAGAGTAGGTGACGCGCGGGATGCCGCTCTCGTCGATCGGCTCCGGGTCGAGCCCGGCGATGTCCTCGGCGACGAAGACCCCCTGAGCGAACCCCCGGTGGGCCAGCTGTAGCCCCGGCACGATGTCGCCGACGGCGTAGACGCCCTCGACGTCGGTGCGGCAGCGCTCGTCGGCGAGCACGAAGCCGCGTTCCATCGCGACACCGAGCTCCTCGTAGCCGAGGTCGGCGGTCGCCGGGCCGCGGCCCACGGCGACGAGCAGCAGCTCGGCCTCGATCACGTCGCCGCCTTCGAGCGTGACCGCGACGCCGTCGTCGGTGCGGGTGACGCTCTCGAACGGGGTGCCGGTGCGGCAGGTGATCGTGCGCTTGCGGAAGGCTCGCTCGAGGGCTTGCGAGGACGCCTCGTCCTCGCCGGCTACCAGGCGTGGCAACGCCTCGACGATGGTCACCTCGGCGCCGAAGCTGCGCCAGACGCTGGCGAACTCGCAGCCGATGACTCCGCCGCCGAGCACGATCACCGAGGTCGGCACGCGATCGAGGCGCACGGCGTGCTCGGAGGTGATCACCCGCTCGCCGTCGACGTCGAGACCGGGCAGCGACCTGGCGTAGGAACCGGTAGCGAGCACGAGGTGCGTACCGCGGTACGTCGTGTCGCCGACGTCGACCTGGCGCGGTCCGGTGACGCGCCCGGCGCCCTCGATGAGGGTGATGCCGCGGCTACGGACCAACCCGGTCAGGCCCTTGAAGAGCCGGGACACGACGCCGTCCTTGTAGTCGTTGACGCCGCTCATGTCGATGCCCTCGAGGCTCGCCAGGACGCCGAACTGGGCGGACTCGCGGGCGTTGTCGGCCACCTCGGCGGCGTGCAGGAGGGCTTTGGTGGGGATGCAGCCGACGTGCAGGCAGGTGCCGCCGAGCTTGCCCTTCTCGATGAGTCCGACCCGGAGTCCGAGCTGGGCAGCGCGCAGGGCACAGGCATAGCCTCCCGAGCCCGCACCGAGGATGAGGACGTCGAATTCGGTGTCGGCCACGCTGGTCCTTCCGTGAGTGGACGACCCATCTTTGCACTACTCGCGACAACGGTCACCGGGGGTTCTGGCGTCCTTTCCCACCGGACCGGGCAGACTGGGCCCCATGGGTTTCCTCGACCGCTTCCGACGCGGCTCACGCACCAAGATGAGCGGGCCCGCCCGCGACGGTCAGCGCACGGGTTCGACGCGGGTCCGCGCCTCCGACAAGGTCGACGAGCAGCACCTGCTCGAGTTCGTCCAGTCCAAGCGCGGCGTCGAGGGCTTCGTCGAGCCCCGCACGGCGGTGAGCGAGGTGACCCTGCTGCTCGTCGCCTTCGACGGGGAGTGGACTCGACGCCGGGTGCCGTCGGTCAACTGGGCACACGACTTCTGCAACAAGCACCAGGTGCCGTCCTACGACGCCGGCCTGGTCGGCATCCCGCAGCGGATGCGTGAGTACAACTCCCGCATCAAGCAGCAGCGCCGCCAGCAGGGCCAGCAGTAACGACTTTCCGCACGACCACCTTCGCCGCGACCACCCACCCACCCCGGCTGCGTACGACAGGTGCCGAGTCGGCGCGTAGACGCGCCGACTCGACCCTGCGGTCCGTGCCGAGTCGGCGCGTAGACGCGCCGACTCGACCCAGGATCAGCAGCTGCGTCGCGGCAGGTGGGGTCGGGTGGTGGGGCTACTTCCCGGTCGAGTAGGACCGAGCCAGCTCGATCAGCGTCGCGACGGCGACACCGGTGCCACCGCTGCTCACATGGCCCGTCGGGCCCCCGGAGTTGAACGAGGGACCTGCGATGTCGAGGTGGGCCCAGGGCATGCCGGCGGTGAACTCCTGGAGGAACGCGGCGGCGTACAACCCGCCACCCCACCGGATGCCGTCGGCCTGCGCGAGGTCGGCGACCTTGCTGGAGTGCACGCGCTCGACCACCTGCTCGGGGATGGGCATGGGCCAGAAGTCCTCGCCGGCCGCCGTGGCCGCGCTCAGCACGTCGGAGACGACGTCGTCGCTGCCCATCACGCCGGAGACCTTGTCGCCGAGGGCCACGACCATCGCGCCGGTGAGCGTGGCGACGTCGACGATCACGTCGGGCTTCTGCTCGGTCGCCATCACCAGGGCGTCGGCCAGCACGAGGCGGCCCTCGGCGTCGGTGTTGGAGATCTCGACCGTCGTGCCGCCGTAGATCGTGATGACGTCGCCGGGGCGGTAAGCGGCTCCGCCGAGCATGTTCTCAGCGAGCGCGGCGTACGTCGTGACCTTGACGGGCAGGGCCAGGTCGGCGATGGCGAACGTCGCGCTGACGACTGCGGCCGACCCGGCCATGTCGGACTTCATCTCGCCCATGCCTGCAGCCGGCTTGATGCTCAGGCCGCCGGAGTCGAAGGTGATCCCCTTGCCGACGAGGGCGAGGTGGCGCGCGGCGCCCCTGGGTGCGTAGGTGAGCCTGACCAACCGCGGGGGAGCGTCGGAGGCCGAACCGACCGCGAGGTGGCCGCCGCAGCCGAGCTCGGCGAGCTGCTTCTCGTCGAGCACCTCGACGCTCACCTTGCCGCTGCGACCGCGGGCCTTGACGAACGCTGCGATGTCGTCGGCGAAGCTCGGCGGGCGCAGGTCGTTGGGCGGGGTGTTGACGTGGTCGCGCGCGCGGACGACGGCCGCGGCGACGACCTGGGCCTCCTCGAAGGCGGTGACGGCTGCCTTCTTGCGGGCCTCCGCGCTGAGCACGACGACCTCAGCAGCGGCCTTGCTCGGGCCGGAGGCCTTGTAGGTCGTGTAGGCATAGGTGCCGAGCGCGTAGCCCTCGGTCGCGGCGCGGACCAGCTCGGGGGTCTCGCAGGGGAGGGCCAGCGCGACCGAGGCGGCATTGGTGATGGCGCGGGCCGCGGCCCCGGCCCCCCGGCGTACGGCAGGGGCGGTCGGCTCGTCACCCAGGCCGACCAGCACGAGCAACGGGGCGCTGATGACGCCGGACGTCGGGACCTTGACCACCTCGCCCGCCTTGCCGGTCACTCCCAGCGCGGACAGCAGCGGGGCGAGCTTGCGGCCGTAGGCCTTGACGACGTCCTCGCCCCCGGCGGCGATGGAGGGAGAGGAGCCGCTCAGCACACCGATCACGAGGGCGTCGGCGCGGGACTTGGTGGGGCTGGCGTTGCGCAGCGTGTAGGTCGTCACTCGACGCAGGATAGGCCAGCACGTCTGCCCCTCACCTCGGCCGGAGGGGTGGACCGGCTGCGGTAGGTTTCCGGCCATGTCTCATGAGCCCGAGCTCCTGCGCTCGCCGTTGCACGAGCGCCACGAGGCGCTCGGAGCCAAGTTCGCCGAGTTCGGTGGCTGGACGATGCCGCTGGAGTACGGAGGCGAGCGCGGCGGTGTGGTCGCGGAACACACCGCGGTGCGCACGGCCGTCGGGCTCTTCGACGTCAGCCACCTCGGGAAGGCGACCGTCAGGGGGCCGGGCGCGGCGGCGTACGTCAACGCCACGTTGAGCAACGACCTGCGCAAGATCGGTCCCGGGAGGGCGCAGTACACCTTGTGCTGCGACGCCGCGACGGGCGGCATCGTCGACGACCTGATCGCCTACTACCAAGACGACGACCACGTGCTGCTCGTGCCGAACGCAGCCAACACCGCCGAGGTCGTCCGCCGGCTCGGGTCCGGGGCTCCGGAGGGGGTCACCGTGGTCGACCAGCACCGGGACTACGCGGTGCTGGCCCTGCAGGGCACCTCCTCCGACGAGGTGCTCGCCGCCGTAGGGCTGCCCGCCGGGCACGACTACATGAGCTTCGTCGAGGGTGGCTTCGACGGCGCTGAAGGCATCGGTGTGGTCGTGTGCCGCACCGGCTACACGGGCGAGCGGGGCTACGAGCTGATCGTCGAGAACGCCGCCGCCCCGGCTCTGTGGGACGCGCTGATGGGGGCAGGCGAGCCGTTCGGCATCGCGCCCTGCGGGCTCGGAGCCCGCGACACGCTCCGCACCGAGATGGGCTACCCGCTGCACGGCCAGGACATCTCGATCGACGTCACCCCCAACGAGGCGCGCCTGGGCTGGGCCGTCGGCTGGGCCAAGGACGCCTTCTGGGGCCGCGACGCGCTGCTGGTCGAGAAGGAGCAGGGTCCGCGGCGACGCCTGGTCGCGCTGCGCTCCACCGGGAGGGCCATCCCGCGGCCGCACATGGGCGTGGGCCTGACCCCCGACGTCCGCGTCGGCGAGGTCACCTCGGGCACGTTCTCCCCGACGCTGAAGCAGGGCATCGCCCTGGCCCTGGTCTCCTCCTCCGTCGGCCCCGAGGCCAGGCTCGGCGTCGACGTCCGGGGTCGCACGGAGCCGTTCGAGCAGGTCAGGCTGCCGTTCGTCGACACCTCGGTGCGCGAGTCATGAGCGCCCCACCGAACTCTCCGACTCCTCCGCTTCGCTCCTGCGTCGAACAGTTCTGCGAGGACCCAACGTGAGCACCCCCAGCGTGCCCGACCAGCCGCCCGTCTTCCGTCGTCCGAACGCTGCCGAGCGTCCCTGGTGGTGGCGGCTCGAGAACGCCGCCGGCAGCGAGGTCACCGTCGCCGGAGAGCTCGCCGGCCAGCGGTTCTCCAGCCAGGCCGACGCCGAGTCGTGGGTGGGGGAGATCTGGGCGGACCTCGCCGCGGAGGGCGTCGACGCCGTCGTCCTCCTGGAGCACGACCGCGAGGTCTACGGGCCCATGTCGCTGCACCCCTGAGCCGTGCCCGGTCCCGGTCGAGGTCTCGACGATGCCGGGATCTCCGAGCATGCGCGATCGCGCTGGGCTGTCCTGGTGCGGACGGCGGTGCTGCTCGGCGTCCCTGCGTCGGCAGCGCCCCAGCTCGCCGCGCAGGCGGTGGCTCGGGCCGGCGACGCGTCGTCGCGACCCGACGGCGGCCTCGACCTCGACGTCGTCCTCCTCGCCGAGCTCGTCGCGGCTCACCAGCGCGACCGGCGCGCCTGGTGGCTCCGGGCGCCGACGCCCGCCGACGTCGACGCGAGCGACGCCCTTGCGCCCGTGGTGGGCGCTCTCGACGCGCTGACGACGTCCGCACGGGTCCGCGTGGTGCTCGAGGCCGTGGCGATGCTGGCCCCCGAGCAGATCGACGAGGTCGTGGCCGTCGACGTCGAGCCGCCAGCCGACCTGGTGCGCGCGGTGGCGCGAGCGGCGCAGCAGGTGCCGGTCGAGCCTCCCGATCCCGGCCGCCTCGTCCGGGCCGCGAGGTCGACCCGGTCCCCGCGGCGGGCGCTCTCCCTCGGGGCTGTGGTCGGGCTCCTGGTCCTCGCCCTGCTGGTGGCGGCGTCGTCCGGCGCGGTCGTGCGCTCCGGCGTGGCAGTGGTGGGCGCCAGGCTGCCGGTCCCGGAGGCGGAGACGACCCTGACGTCGTTGCTGTCGGTGCTGCCCGGCAGCATCCCGGTGCCGTGGTACGCCGGTGGTGTGCTGCACCTGGGGTTGCTCGACGTCGCTCTCCCCGACGTGGTGGCCCTCGAGGCCGGTCCCAGCGCCGTGCTGGCGACCACCGCGGACGGACGCGTGCTCAGCGTGGAGGGAGACGGTGCGATCACGCCGGTCGCCCGCGTGTCCCCCGCCTCGTCCGTCGCCGCGTCGAAGGGCAACGCCACGGTGGCCTTCGTCGCCTCGACCGGGCCCCGGAGCGTGACGGTCTACGACACCGCGCGCGGCGCGGTCGTCGACCAGGTGCCGGTCGACCTGCAGGGCGACGTGGCCGCGGTGGTCGACGACCAGGTGTTCGTCAACGACAGCGACGGCTACTTCGTCGCCGGCTCGGCGGGTGCGGCTCGGCGCACCAACGGCGTCACCGTGCTCGACGCCGCTGCCGGCGTGCTCGCCGTGACCGTGGTCGGCTCGCCGGGAGAGGTCCGGCTGGTGCGAGACGGCCTGCCCGTCGCAGTGGTCGCCGGGGAGGAAGCGCAGCTGTCGGTGGACGGCCGCTTCGCCCTCGTCAGCTTCGAGGACGGCTCGCCGGCGCCTCGGGTGGTGAGCCTGGCGAGTGCCGCCACCGTCAACATCGCCTTCGCCGGCGACGGCGACACGGTCACCGATGCTGCCTTCGCCCGCGACGGGACGCTGGTCCTGGTGGTCCGCGGCCCCCGCGCAGCACCGAGCCTCGACCGCGACGACCCCGACCTGACGCCACGGCGCAGTGATCTGGTGCTCTGCAGCATCACGATCCGGGCGACCTGCGTGCGAGGGCTGCGCCTGGGGGCGGCATCGAGAGGGCCGTTGCTCGCGCACTGACGCGCGGCGCGCGTCGGTGCGGCGGGTGGCGGGCGGTCTAGGCTCGCGCCGTGCTGCCGTTCCGTCAGGTCGACGTCTTCTCCCACGCGCCGCTGCTCGGCAACCCGGTGGCGGTCGTCCACGACGCCGACGACCTGACCGAGGCGCAGATGGCCGGCTTCGCGCGCTGGACCAACCTCTCGGAGACGACCTTCCTGCTCAGGCCGCGGTCCCCGGGTGCGGACTACCGCCTGCGGATCTTCACTCCCGGCGGCGAGCTCCCGTTCGCCGGCCACCCGACGCTGGGCTCGGCGCACGCCTGGCTCGAGGCCGGCGGTGCGCCGCGGACGCCGGGGCAGGTGGTCCAGGAGTGCGGCGCGGGTGACGTCGTCGTACGGCTGGGGGAGCGGCTGGCGTTCGCCGGGCCGCCGCTGCTGCGCGAGGGTCCGCTGGACGACGCGACCCTCGAGGTCGCCGCGCGGGCCGTCGGCGTGGTGCCGGGGGAGGTCGTCGACGCCGCGTGGATCGACAACGGTCCCGGTTGGCTCGGGCTGCTGCTGCGCGACGACGACGCGGTGCGCGAGTGTCGCCTCGACGCCGCGCTGGCCGGTGACCTGATGATCGGTGTGGTCGGCACCAGCGCGGGAGGAGGGGTGGAGGTGCGCGCTTTCTGCCCGAGCATCGGCGTCCCCGAGGACCCCGTCACCGGCAGCCTCAACGCCGGCTTCGCCGCGTGGCTCGCCGGGTCGCGGCTGCCGACGTCGTACGTCGCCTCCCAGGGCCGGGCACTCGGGCGGCAGGGTCGGGTGCACGTCTCGGTCGAGGACGGCGTCGACGGGGCTCCGGTGGTGTGGGTCGGCGGCGACACGCTCACGACGGTCGTCGGCGAGGTCGCGCTGGGATGACCGTCGCGGGATGACGGCGCCGAGTTGACGGCGCTGGGAAGTGACGGCGCTGGAGGTGACGGCGCTGAGAAGTGACGGCGCTGGAGGTGACGGCGCTGACGGTGGCGAGGCTGCAGTAGCCTCGCCACGTGCAGCAGTACCACGACCTCCTCCGGCGGATCCTCGACGACGGCGCGGAGAAGAGCGACCGCACCGGCACCGGGACCCGCTCGGTCTTCGGCCACCAGATGCGCTTCGACCTGGCGGCCGGCTTCCCGCTGGTGACCACGAAGAGGATCCACACGCGCTCGGTGTTCGCCGAGCTGCTGTGGTTCCTGCGCGGCGACACGAACGTGAAGTGGCTCCAGGACCGTGGCGTCACGATCTGGGACGAGTGGGCCGACGCCGACGGCGACCTCGGGCCGGTCTACGGCTACCAGTGGCGTTCGTGGCCGACGCCGGACGGCCACCACGTCGACCAGATCGCCCAAGTCGTCGAGCAGATCCGCAGCAACCCCGACTCGCGGCGCCACGTCGTCTCGGCCTGGAACGTCGCCGACATCGCGCAGATGGCCCTGGCGCCCTGCCACACGATGTTCCAGTTCTACGTGGCCGAGGGGCGGCTGTCGTGCCAGCTCTACCAGCGCTCGGCCGACGTGTTCCTCGGCGTCCCGTTCAACATTGCCTCCTACGCGCTGCTCACCCACATGGTGGCGCAGGTGACCGGGCTGGCGGTCGGCGACTTCGTGCACACGCTGGGTGACGCCCACCTCTACCGCAACCACCTCGACCAGGCCCGCCTCCAGCTGACCCGCGAGGAACGTCCGCTGCCGACCCTCGAGCTCGACGCCTCGGTGACTGCTCTCGACGCCTTCGAGCTCGAGCACATCGTGGTCACCGGTTACGACCCCCACCCGGGCATCAAGGCTCCCATCGCCGTATGAGGGTGATCGCGATCGCCGCCGTCGCCCGCAACGGCGTGATCGGCGCCGACGGCGCGATCCCCTGGCACCTGCCCGAGGACTTCGCGCACTTCAAGGCCACCACCGTGGGGCACGTCTTGCTGATGGGGCGCGCGACGTACGACTCGATCGGACGTCCGCTGCCGGGTCGCACCACGATCGTCCTGACCCGTGACCCCGATTGGTCGGCCGGTCGCGACGACGTGCTCGTGGCGCACTCGGTCGACGAGGCACTGGCGATCGCCGCGGACCTGACCCGCGTCTCCGGGGCCGACCTCTACGTCGCCGGGGGTGCGGCGGTCTACGAGGCGCTCCTGCCGCACCTCGACGGGCAGGTCATCAGCGAGGTGCACCTCGAGCCCGACGGCGACACGCTCTACCCCGAGATCGACGACGACTGGCTGGTCACGAGCCGCGAGCACCACGAGGGCTTCGACGTCGTCCGCTACGAGCGCGAGCCGGCTGCGGCTTGAGGTAGGCGGCGGCGCAGCCTCGGGTGGCGGGGTGTCGAGATCCCACAATTGTGCCGTTTGGACAGGTTTGTGGGCGCAGAACCTGCCACCACTCCACAATTGTGGGATCTCGACAGGTCGTGAGCGACCAGTAGATCAGGGACGAACGCCCGCGTGGCAGGGTGGCACCCATGGAGCTGCGCATCTTCACCGAGCCTCAGCAGGGTGCCACGTACGACGACCTGCTCGCGGTGGCGCTGAGGGCCGAGGAGCTCGGGTTCGGGGCGTTCTTCCGCTCCGACCACTACCTCGCGATGGGCACCGACGGGCTGCCCGGGCCCAGCGACGCCTGGATCACGCTGGCCGGTCTGGCGCGCGACACGAGCACCATCCGGCTCGGGACCATGATGACCAGCGCCACGTTCCGCCACCCCGGCCCCTTGGCGATCAGCGTGGCGAACGTCGACGCGATGAGTGGGGGGCGGGTCGAGCTCGGCATCGGGGCCGGGTGGTACGAGGCCGAGCACACGAAGTACGGCATCCCGTTCCCCGGCGTGGGGGAGCGGTTCGACCGCTTCGAGGACAACCTCGCCATCATCACCGGCCTCTGGGCCGCTGACGGACCCTTCACCTACGAGGGCGCGCACTACTCGGTGCGCGACAGTCCAGCGCTGCCGAAGCCGACCCAGACCAGGCCACCGGTCCTGATCGGTGGCCTGGGCAAGAAGCGCACCCCGGCGCTGACCGCGCGCTACGCCGACGAGTTCAACCTCCCGTTCGTCGACGAGGCGACCACGACGCAGCAGTTCGCCCGGGTGCGCGCCGCGTGCGAGGCCATCGGACGTGACCCGGACGACCTGGTGCTCTCCAACGCGCTCGTAGTGTGCGTCGGGCGCGACGAGGCGGAGCTCGAGCGGCGCGCCGGCGCCATCGGCCGCGACAAGGCCGACCTGCGCGAGAACGGCCTGGCCGGCACCCCCGACGAGGTCGTGGCCAAGGCGCGACGCTACGTCGACCTGGGTTCGGAACGTCTCTACCTGCAGGTCCTCGACCTGGCAGACCTCGACCATCTCGACCTCGTGGCGGCGGAGGTCATGCCGCACCTCGACCGATAGCCTGGGCCCATGACAGCTGGTGTGACTCCGTCCCGGCCCTTCGGTCGCGTCCTGACCGCGATGGCCACGGCGTTCCGCGCCGACGGGTCGGTCGACCTCGACGGCACCGCCCGCATCGCTGCCCACCTCGTCGACCACGGCAGCGACGGAGTCGTGGTGTCCGGCACGACCGGGGAGTCACCGACCACGACCGTTGCCGAGGACGGTCAGATCCTGGCTGCTGTGAAGGACGCCGTCGGCGACCGTGCCACGATCGTGGCGGGGGTCGGCACGAACGCCACCGCGCACTCGCTCGAGCTCGCGCGGCAGGCCGAGAAGATCGGCGTCGACGGACTGCTGCTGGTCACCCCCTACTACAACAAGCCCAGCCAGGCCGGGGTCCTCCACCACTTCCGCACCGTCGCCGAGGCGACCGACGTCCCGGTGATGCTGTACGACGTGCCCGGTCGCACCGCCACGCAGATCTCACTCGACACCTACGCAGCAGCCATCGAGCTCGAGCAGGTCGTGGCGGTCAAGGACGCCGTAGGGGACTTTGCTCGCGGCGTCCGGATCGCCGACCTCGGCTATGCCCTCTACGCCGGTGACGACGTCGCCTACCTCGGCTGGCTGGCGCACGGGGCCGCTGGGATCGTGAGCGTCGTCGCTCACGCAGCGGGCCCGCTGCTGCACCAGATGAGCGCGCAGTGGGACGACGGCGACACCGCCGGCGCCCTCGCGACCTTCTCGCGGACGCTCCCCGCGATCGACGCCGTGATGGGTGTCGACAACTACGGGGCGACCACCGCCAAGGCGGCACTCCAGCTGCTCGGCGTGCTCGACAACCGCAACGTCCGCGCGCCGCTGGTGCCGCTGGACGACGCCGAGGTCGCCGAGCTGCGCGCAGGTCTCGCAGCCTCCGGCCTCCTCGACGCTCGCTGACCGACCCACCTGACAGGACACCCCGCCTTGAGCCACCCGCACCCCGAGCTCACCGCCCCACCCGAGCTGCCGGAGCGAGGGCTGCGGGTGATCCCGCTGGGGGGCCTCGGCGAGGTCGGTCGCAACATGACCGTCTTCGAGTACGACGGCCGCCTGCTGATCGTCGACTGCGGCGTGCTCTTCCCTGAGGACCACCATCCCGGGGTCGACCTGATCCTGCCCGACTTCGCCGCGATCCGTGACCGGCTCGACGACGTCGAGGCCCTGGTGCTCACCCACGGTCACGAGGACCACATCGGGGCCACGCCCTACCTCCTGCGCGAGCGCACCGACATCCCGCTGGTCGGGTCGAGGCTGACGCTGGCGCTGCTCGACAGCAAGCTGCGCGAGCACCGGCTGCGTGAGACCGTGCACCACCAGGTCGCCGCCGGAGACACCCTCAGGCTCGGACCGTTCGAGCTCGAGTTCGTCGCGGTCAACCACTCCATCCCCGACGCGTTGGCGATCGCGATCCGCACCGGCGCCGGCCTGGTGCTGCACACCGGCGACTTCAAGATGGACCAGCTGCCGCTCGACGGCAGGATCACCGACCTGCGCGCGTTCGCACGCCTCGGCGAGGAAGGGGTCGACCTCTTCCTCACCGACTCCACCAATGCCGAGACCCCTGGGTTCACGCCGACCGAGAAGTCGATCACCCCGGTGATCAGCCAGGTCTTCCGCGAATCGACGCAGCGCATCATCGTGGCCTGCTTCGCCTCCCACATCCACCGGGTGCAGCAGGTGCTGGACGCCGCGGTCGAGCACGACCGCAAGGTCGCCTACGTCGGTCGCTCGATGGTGCGCAACATGGCCATCGCCCGCGACCTGGGCTACCTCACCGTCCCCCCGGGCGTGATGGTCGAGGCCAAGGAGCTCGCGAGCCTTCCGCCCGAGCGGCAGGTGCTGGTCTCGACCGGATCGCAGGGTGAGCCGATGAGCGCGCTGAGCCGGATCGCGCAGCGCAACCACACCTTCGTCCACATCGAGGAGGGCGACACCGTCCTCCTTGCCTCGAGCCTGATCCCCGGCAACGAGAACGCTGTCTACCGGGTGATCAACGGCCTCGCGCGCTGGGGCGCCAACGTCGTCCACAAGGGCAACGCGCACGTGCACGTCAGCGGTCACGCCAGCGCGGGCGAGCTGCTCTACTGCTACAACATCGTGCGTCCACGCAACGTCCTGCCGGTGCACGGCGAGATCAGGCACCTGCTCGCCAACGCGGCGCTGGCGCGACAGGTCGGCATCGAGAACGTCGTGGTCGCCGGGGACGGCGTCGTGGTCGACCTCGTCGACGGCGTCGCGGCGATCGTCGGCAAGGTCGAGTGCGGCTACGTGTTCGTCGACGGCTCGTCGGTCGGAGACGTCACGGAGTCCGACCTCAAGGACCGTCGGATCCTGGGCGAGGAAGGCTTCATCTCGATCATCGTGGTCGTCGACTCCGTCACCGGGAGGGTCTCGGTCGGGCCGGAGATCCACGCCCGCGGCAACGCCCTCGAGAACGAGAGCTTCGAGGACGTCAAGAAGCTCGTCGTCACGGCGCTCGACCAGACGATCGCCGACGGCAACACCGACGCCTACCAGCTGCAACAGACCGTGCGCCGCACCGTCGGGCGCTGGGTGAGCAAGACCCACCGCCGCCGCCCGATGATCATCCCGGTGGTCGTGGAGGCGTAAGCCCGTTCATCGCCTGGCATGGCCCGCCGCCGCCCGACGCCGACGTCCGTGCGTCGACGCCACGCCGCCTGACGCCCCGCCCGGCGAGAGGCCCTGCCGACAATTCCGGCGAGAGCCTCTCGCTGTTCGCGACGGCTGCGGCTAGGAGCGCCTCTTGCCCTTCACCACCTCCACGGTGAAGGTGGTCCTGCTCGGTGCGAGCCGGTCGGAGCCCAGGTAGCGAGCCTCGAGCTCCGTCGGTCCGGCCTTCGCGAGAGGCTTCAGCTGCACCTTCGCGCTGCCCCTCTCCAGGGCGCTCTTCCCGAGCGTCCGGCCGTTCTTGAGGACTTCGACCGTGCCGACCGGCGACGCGTCTTCAGCAGTGACCGTGACGAAGAATGGGCCCTCCGGCCCTGCCTGAGCGCCGGATCGGAACGACCTCGGTGACCGGCGTCCGGGTTCTTCCCGACACGCAGCGTGCAGAGCGAGACCGTGACGTTGTCGACGTACCAGCCGCCGATCGGTCGAGTCCTCGCCCTTGATCAGTCCGGTCGACGCCACCACAGCCGTCACGGCCGACGTCCAGCTTGAGCTTCAGCGTGTCGCCCGGGAGCGACGCCAAGAGCCTCAGGTCGACCTGCGAGGTGCCCCAGCTGCCGCGCACCTCGCCGCCGTCGGTGCCGGTGAAGCCTGGTTGGCCGGCCAGCGGGTTCGTGTTGCCGGCGCCGAGCGTCGCCAGGTCGCCGGGGGCGTTGAAGACGTAGGCGCCGGCGGGGATTGCACGCGGAAGTCGCCACCGTTGACGCTGACCTTCACGTTGCCGCCGTCGAAGCCGGCCTCGGTGGCGATGTAGTGGTCAAAGCTGAGCACCGGGCTCACGCCGGTGCGTGGGCAGCTTGATCTCTGCGGCTGGTCAGGCCGTCGCGACTGGAGAAGTCGTTGGACGCCGTCGCCGGAGCAGTCGCCCAGGTCGGGGACCGGACCGTAGGCGACGCCACCGGGGTGGTCGCCGGCGGCACGGTCGGTGGCCTCCCACGGGGCACCGAAGCCACCCGCGTAGTCGAGCCGGGGCAGGTCGGCCAACTCCTGATCGGCAGTCCAGCCGGTCAGGCCGTCCTCGAAGTCCTCGGAGTAGACGACGCTGCTCGACGAAGTCCTTGCCGCACAGCGACGGGGTGTCCTTGGCCAGCAGCGGCTGGAAGTTGCACTGGACCGGGTCGGACGCGCATCTCCACCGCGGTCATGACGTTGGCGACCTGCATGCAGTCGGCCGCGACGATCGTGGTGGCCGGGGTCGGCGTGCCATCGGGCTGGGTCGAGACCTTGTTGATCGGCCGTCCGACCAGGTCGGAGCACGAGGCTTCGAAGGCGTCGGCCGCAGCGGTGAAGTCGGACGTCGGGGTCAGGTAGGCGGTCTGCGCGCGCCACCAGATGTTGGCGGCCTTGTCGAGCCCCAGGCCGGTGATGCTCTGCCCGTTGAAGCTGCCACCGTCGACGAGCAGCGCGTAGGCGTGGTTGGGCACGCCGGAGTTGCCGTGAATGCCGCCGGCGTCGGTGAGGGCGGGATCGCAGTTGTACTCGGCATCCGAGACCTTGCCCGGGTTGCCGTAACAGGTGGGGGTCCACATGTCGCGGATCGCACCGCCGAAGGCCTCGGACTGCTCTCCGATCGAGCCAGCGGGTGGAGGTCGGTCGCGGGCGAGATGTCCTCGGCCGAGATGAGTCATGGTGGCGGTCTCGCCGGCGCCGGAACCGCGCGCCGTCGTGCCTTGGAGACCATGGTCCCCGAGATGTCGGCGGTGGCCGAGATGGCGAAGGGCAGTCCAGCGGCGTCTGGCCGACGATGAGGCCAGTGGCGCCGGCGGCCACGGCGTTGTCGGTCTTCACCTGGAAGGCGCACGCACCGCGGTCGACATAGGCGTAGCTGCCGGCGACGGCCGCTGCCGTTGGTGTACGAGCTGCAGCCGTCGGTGGTCGCGGGCCGCGTCGCCGTCGGCGCGTCCATTGCGACGACGACATCGGTGGTCACGGTGTCGGCGGAGTACCCGTCGCCGAAGTCACCGGCCAGCGGTGCATGGTCCGACAACGCCGAGCGGTGCGACGACGGCGACATCGAGCTGCGGTCGGGCGCTCGGGATCGCACTCGCCGTCGGGGCGCTTGGCGTCGAAGGTCTCGCCCTCGTCCTCGCGGCCGTTGACCAGGTCGAGGGTCTCGCCCCACACGTCGGAGTACGACTCGTTGAGGGCGCCGGACTGGTACTGGTAGATCAGCCCGGAGGTGTACTCGGTGTAGGCGTGGCCCCACTCGTGCGAGACGACGTCGTCGGAGGTGACGCCGTCGCAGTAGTTGGTGGTGGTGCCGTTCCAGTTGGCGTTCGGGCAGTCGATGGTCGGGTCGTTGTTGACCGTCTTCATCACCGCGCCGAGGCCGTCGTAGGAGTCACGACCGAAGGTGTTGGCGTAGAACCAGTAGGCCTCGCCGGCGGAGCTGACCAGGTTCTGCTGGTCGGCGTTGAGCGTGCCGGGGAACGCGTCGCCTTCCGACCAGACGAGATCCTCGTCGGCGGGGGACGTCTCGTAGAGCTCGCGCTCGAGTGCGTCGTTGACGGTCGACCACCGGTTGAGCGGCTTGCGGGTGTCGGCGTCCATGACGACCATGTCGCGCACGTGGGGGCCGTTGACCTCGACGAGGTAGGCCAGCACGTTCTCACCGACGGTGCCGTTGAGGGCACCGGTGCGATAGACGATCAGCTCGGTGTCGCCGGCCGACAGCTCGCTCTGGCCGGTCGCAGGGGTGCCCTTCTCCGCAGCCGCGGGCGTGCTGCGCACGAAGCCGACCGCACGCTCGGCAGCCTGCGCGGCACTGAATCGGGGGTCGACCGACAGGTCGAGGTCGGGCACCGCGAAGCCGGCGACGGAGGTGAGGTCGCCGTCCTGGTCGATGTTGGCCTTCAGCCGCGACCCGAAGACCTCGACGCCGCGGTACTGCTGGGTGTACGACACCGTCCAGCCGTAGCGGTTGGGCGTGATGCCCGACCGCTCGAGCTGGCCCGCAGCGGCACCGAAGGAGGGGCCGAACTGCTCGAGGTAGGCGTCGGCCTTGGCGCCCGCCTTCGCGGTGCTGTTGCCGGCAGCGGTGGGCAGGAGGTCGGCCCGGGCGCCGCGCGCGGCGATGAAGCCGACCTTGCCGGTCGCGCTCTCCTCGGTGACGCGGACGTCGCCATCGGCCGACCTGACGCATGGCCGCGACCCCGGTGGGGTCTGAGGCGGCCCGGTTCAGGCTCGCGGCGGCCGCGGGTGACGCCGGCGTGAACGCCAGGCCCGTCCCGAGGAGTGCCAGGCTGAGCCCGGACTTGACATGATTTCACTGAATAGCCCTCCGAATGCGTAAAAAGTGACGATGTCGGGTCGAAGTGAGACGGCCGAACCCGCACCCTAAGAACAAACCACCCGAACGGGCTACCGAGAAGTCGTCTCCATGGCGTCACGGATTGGTCACGAATTGGCACGGGGTTGCCCGGCGCAGGAGCCGACACGCATCCCTGGGGTGCAAGTGACGGGTGTGGCGATCACCTAGGTTGATGCCATGGCGACCCGTACGTCTTCCCCGACGGGTTCGCGGAGCAAGAGCACGTCTGCACCGGCCTCACCGCCGCGCAGCAGCTCGAGCACCCGATCCCCGAGCGCCAGGAAGCAGACCTCCCGATCCGACCCGGCACCCACGTCGTCCGCTCGAGCGACGGCCAAGAAGCCGGCCGCCAAGAAGCCGGCCGCCACGAACGCTGCGGCGAAGAAGGCTCCGTCGAAGCGCCCGGTCGCGTCTCGACCGGCTGCGCGGCCCGCACCCCGTGCGGTGCGCACCGGTACCGGTCCGGTGGCCCGAGTGTCCCTCCTGGTGTTGCGCGGCCTCACGGCGATCTGGCTGGCCGCCGCTCACGCCGTCGGAGCCGCAGCCCGCGGACTCGGACGCACCGCGCGCGACCTCGAGCCCGAGCACCGTCGCGACGGCGCCGGCCTGCTGCTCTTCGCGGTCGCCGTGGTCGTGGCGGCCTCGGTCTGGTTCGAGGCCACCGGCGGGGTCATGGAGCTCGCTCGCGCCGTCGTGGTCGGCACCGTCGGCAAGGTCGGGTGGCTCGTGCCTCTCGCCCTGGTCTGGTCGGCGTGGCGGATCATGCGCGACCCGGTGGGCAACGGCCCGGCCGGTCGACAGGCCGTCGGCTGGGTGGCCTTCAGCCTGGGCGTGCTCGGCGTCGTGCACCTGGCGGCCGGTGACCCCCAGCCGGTGGCCGGCGACACCTCGCCGCTGCGCGACGGCGGTGGCGCCATCGGCTACGTCGTCTCATCCCTCCTCATGGACCTCCTGCGCTCGGTCGGGGTCGTCATCCCGGTCCTGCTGCTCGTGTCGGTCTTCGGGGTGCTCGTGATCACCGCGACGCCGCTCTATCGCGTGCCCGAGAAGCTCGCCGCCCTGCGCGACACCGCCCTGGGACGCGACGACCTGGACGCCACGCAGTCGATGCGAGCGATCGACGCCGACGACTGGGACATCGACCCCGACCTGGGCGACCCCGCCTACGACTCGCCCGTGCTGGAGGACACCGCGACCCGCCAGCGCCGCAAGGGCCGCGAGGTCGACACCGAGGCCATGGCGGTGGTCGAGCCGCGGCTCTACGCCGACGAGGCGGAGTCGGACGCCCTCGACGTCGCGCTGGCGCACGACGAGGACGCCCCGGCTGCCTACGTCGCGCCTTCGCCCGCGTCTGCTGCAGCGTCGACCCGCACGCCCGCGCCGCGAGCCGAGCAGGTCGAGCAGCCCGGGACCGACCAGCTGGTGCCCCCGCCCCACACGCCGCTCGAGCCCCGCATGGAGCAGCTGGAGCTGTCCGGCGACATCGTCTACTCGTTGCCCGTCAACGACGTGCTGAAGCCGGGGTCGGTGCACAAGGCCCGCTCGGCGGCGAGCGACGAGGTGGTCGACCGGCTCACCGAGGTGATGAGCCAGTTCACCATCGACGCCCAGGTCACCGGCTACACCCGGGGCCCGACCGTCACCCGTTACGAGGTCGAGCTCGGGCCGGCGGTGAAGGTCGAGAAGGTGACCGCCCTGTCGAAGAACATCTCCTACGCCGTCGCCTCGGCCGACGTCCGGATCCTGAGTCCGATCCCCGGCAAGTCGGCGATCGGCATCGAGATCCCCAACGTCGACAAGGAGAAGGTCACTCTCGGAGACGTCCTGCGCTCCGACACCGCGCGCAGCGACCACCACCCGATGATCGTGGGCCTCGGCAAGGACGTCGAAGGCGGGTTCGTGGTGGCCAACATGGCCAAGATGCCGCACCTGCTCGTGGCCGGCGCCACCGGCTCGGGCAAGTCGAGCTTCATCAACTCGATGATCACCTCGGTCCTGATGCGCTCGACGCCTGATGAGGTCCGGATGATCCTGATCGACCCCAAGCGGGTCGAGCTCAACATCTACGAGGGCATCCCGCACCTGATCACCCCGATCATCACCAACCCGAAGAAGGCGTCCGAGGCGCTGGCCTGGGTCGTGCGCGAGATGGACCTGCGCTACGACGACCTGGCCAACTTCGGGTTCCGCCACGTCGACGACTTCAACAAGGCGGTCCGGGCCGGCAAGGTCGAGCTGCCCGCCGGCAGCGAGCGGGTGCTGGCGCCGTACCCCTACCTGCTGGTGGTGGTCGACGAGCTCGCCGACCTGATGATGGTCGCGCCCCGTGACGTCGAGGACGCCGTCGTCCGGATCACGCAGCTGGCGAGGGCCGCCGGCATCCACCTGGTGCTGGCGACCCAGCGGCCCTCCGTCGACGTCGTCACCGGCCTCATCAAGGCCAACGTGCCGTCCCGGCTGGCGTTCGCGACCTCCTCGCTGGCCGACAGCCGGGTCATCCTCGACCAGCCCGGTGCCGAGAAGCTGGTCGGCCAGGGTGACGGGCTGTTCCTGCCGATGGGCGCCTCCAAGGCGGTCCGCGTGCAGGGGTCGTGGGTCACCGAGGCCGAGATCGCGCACGTGGTCAAGCACTGCAAGACCCAGCTCGAGCCGACCTACCGCGAGGACGTCACCGCCCCCGCGGCCAGCAACCGCGTGCTCGACGACGACATCGGCGACGACATGGACCTCGTCGTGCAGGCCATCGAGCTGGTCGTGTCGACGCAGTTCGGGTCGACGTCGATGCTGCAGCGCAAGCTACGCGTCGGGTTCGCCAAGGCCGGGCGCCTGATGGACATCCTCGAGAGCAGGGGAGTGGTCGGGCCCAGCGAGGGCTCCAAGGCCCGTGACGTCCTCGTCAAGCCCGACGAGGTCGATGCCGTGATCTTCACCATCCAGGGGGAGCAATGAGCACCATCTCCGAGTCCGGCATCCACGACGAGCTGATCGACGTCGACATCGACGAGCAGCAGTCGATCGCCGAGGAACCCACCGACCAGCCGGAGTCGCTCGAGTCGCTCGAGGTCCGTCGCGATGCGCCGCTCTCGTTGGTCGTCGGCGGCAGCGGCGGTGTGCTGGCCGTGGCGTTCCTCCTGCGCGGAGTCGCCTCGGGCTCGCCGCTCGACTGGGCGCTGTTCGTGCTCACCGGGGTCGTCGCCGCGATGCACCTGACCGCGGTGGTCGACGCCCGCGCGCCCCTCCTCGTGCTCGACTCCCTCGGGGTCCGCGCGCGACGCGGTGCGGAGTGGCAAGGCGTGGCGTGGTCCGACGTCGACCGTGTCGAGCACCTGCCACGTCGCACCACCTTGCGCGACGGGTCGCTGACGGTGGTCACCACCGACGAGCGCCGCCTGGGCGTGCGCCTCTCGCTGTCGACGCGACTGGTCGGCGCCGATTGGCACGAGGTCGACGAGGCGCTGGTGGAGCTGAGCGGGGCAACCGTGCCCGTGGTGGGTCGCCCTGCCGAGACCGGTGACGGCCCCGTCACCGAGACCGGCGCCGACGAGGACGCCGTCCTCCTCGACGAGGTCTCGCTCACCGAGGAGACCGCGACGGTGGTCTGCGCGGGTGACGACATGACCGACGTCATGGATGCCCCGGTGCTCGACGAGCGGTCGAGGCACGAGCAGTCGGACGCGGTCTCGCCGCTGCGTGAGGCGCGCCCGGCACTGCGCGGCGAGGTCGTGCTCGACCGGACCACGCGCGAGTCGTCCCTCGACCCCGACGGCGAGGAGACCGAGCTGCCGGTCGCCGCGCAGACCCAGACGATCATCCTCAGCGGGCTGCATGACGACTCTTCCGGTGACCCGCGTCCGGGTTCCGAGACGGTCGAGCCCGTCGTCGGGCGCCAGCTGACGGCTGCTCGCGAGCGGATCGGGATCTCGATCGAGTCGCTGGCCGAGCGCACCCGGATCCGCCCTCACGTCATCGAGGCGATCGAGCGCGACGACTTCGACTCGTGCGGCGGGGACTTCTACGCGCGCGGACACCTCCGCACGCTCTCGCGGGTGCTGGGGGTCGATGCAGCCGACCTGCTGGCGATCTACGACGAGCGCTACGCCCATGCACCGATCGACGCGCGCCGTGTCTTCGAGGCCGAGCTGGCCACGACGCCGTCCGGGTCGCAGGGCTCGCGCGGTCTGAACTGGTCGGTCCTCGTCGCGGCCGTGATGGCCGTCGTCCTGGTCTGGTCGGTGGCTCGACTGGTGATGGACGGCCCCGTGCCGCTCTCCGACCAGCCGGTGCTCAACGGGTCTCCCGGCGGCAAGGCGAGCCTCTCCGGCGCCACGGTGCAGGTCCCGGTCACCCTGACGGCCGCCACCGGTGGCGCGAGGGTGATCGTCCGCGACGGTCGTCAGCAGGTCGTCTTCGACGCCCAGCTCGCCTTCATGCAGACCGCTGAGCTCGACGCCGCGCCGCCGGTGCGCGTCAGCACCACCGACGGTGGCCTGGTGGTGAGCGTCGACGGCGTCGACGAGGGCGCCATGGGCGCCACCGGGCAGGACGCCCAGCAGACCTACGTGCCGTGACTCACCTGCCGTCCGAGGTCCTGTGGTTGGGAGATAGCCCCGGGGGAGCGGCATAGTGGAGCTGACATGACGACACCGACGACCCCCCAGACCCGGCCTCCGGCTGTGGCAGCTGCCCCCGACGACCTGCTCTCGGTGGCGATGCTCACGCTCGGCTGTGCCCGCAACGAGGTCGATTCCGAGGAGCTCGCCGGACGCCTCGCGGCCGACGGCTTCCGCCTGGTCGACGACCCGGCTGACGCCGACACCGTCATGGTCAACACCTGCGGGTTCGTCGAGGCTGCGAAGAAGGACTCCGTCGATGCGCTCCTGGAGGCCTCCGACCTCAAGGCGTCGGGTCGTCCGCGTGCGGTGGTGGCGGTGGGCTGCCTGGCCGAGCGCTACGGCAAGAACCTCGCCGAGACGCTCCCCGAGGCCGACGCGGTGCTCGGCTTCGACGACTACCCCGACATCGCGGCACGGCTGCGCTCGATCCTCGCCGGCGAGACCCAGCACGCCCACACGCCGCAGGACCGTCGGCTGCTGCTGCCGATCAGTCCGGTCGACCGTTCGGCCCCCGACGTCGCGCCGCGGCGGCGCCTGGAGTCCGGACCCCTGGCGCCGCTCAAGCTGGCCAGCGGCTGCGACCGGCGTTGCACGTTCTGCGCGATCCCGACCTTCCGCGGATCGTTCGTGAGCCGCCGCCCCTCCGACGTGCTCACCGAGGCGCACTGGCTCGCTGAACAGGGCGTGCGCGAGCTCTTCCTCGTCTCGGAGAACTCCACGTCGTACGGCAAGGACCTCGGCGACCTGCGCCTCCTCGAGACCCTGCTGCCCGAGCTGAGCGCGATCGAGGGCGTCGAGCGGGTGCGGGTCTCCTATCTTCAGCCCGCCGAGACCCGACCGGGTCTCATCGAGGCGATCGCCACGACCCCCGGCGTGGTGCCGTACTTCGACCTCTCGTTCCAGCACGCCAGCGCGACGGTGCTGCGCCGGATGCGTCGCTTCGGCGACCCCGAGAGCTTCCTCGGCCTCCTCGAGCAGGTGCGCGGCTACGTGCCGGAGGCCGGCGTCCGCTCCAACGTGATCGTCGGTTTCCCCGGTGAGACCGAAGACGACCTCCAGACCCTGTGCGACTTCCTCGTGGCAGCTCGGATGGACGTGACCGGCGTGTTCGGCTACTCCGACGAGGACGGCACGGAGGCCGAGACCTTCACCGACAAGCTCGACGAGGACGAGGTCTGGGCGCGGGCGCAGCACGTGACCGCCCTGGTCGAGGAGCTCAACGCCCAACGGGCCGAGGAGCGCATCGGCGAGGACGTCGTCGTGCTGGTCGAGAGCATCGAGGACGGCGTCGCCGAGGGTCGCTCGGCCCACCAGGGCCCGGAGGTCGACGGCACCACCCGACTGGACGCCGCTGAGCTGAGGGTCGGCGACCTGGTGCCGGCCACGGTCGTCGAGACCGACGGCGTCGACCTGGTGGCGAGGCCCACCGGAGCCGCGCGATGAGCGAGGCGATGTCGACCCGCACGAGCAACTACAACCTGCCCAACGCGCTGACGACGTTGCGCATCCTGCTGGTGCCGGTGTTCGGCTGGGCGCTGCTGGCTCACGACCACGACTCGATCGGCTGGCGCTGCGCGGCCTACGGCATCTTCGCGGTCGCGGCGATCACCGACAAGATCGACGGCGACATCGCCAGGGCTCGCGACATCGAGACCGACTTCGGCCGGATCGCCGATCCGATCGCCGACAAGGCGCTGACCGGCATGGCCTTCATCGGGTTGTCCGTCGTCGGCGACATCTGGTGGGCCGTGACCGTGGTCGTGCTGGTCCGCGAGTGGCTCGTGACCGCGCTACGACTGTCGGTGGCCAAGCACGTGGTCATTCCCGCTGCTCGCAGCGGCAAGATCAAGACGATGCTCCAGGCGCTCGCCCTGGGTGGTCTCACCCTCCCCGGAAAGCAGCTGACCGGCTGGGCCGACGTGCCGGGCGAGGTCCTCTTCTACCTCTCGCAGGTGCTCCTCGCCGCAGCGGTGGCGATGACGATCTGGTCGGGCTACGAGTTCTTTCGCGCCTTCCTCGAGCAGCGCCGCACCACCGCCGCAACCTAGGCGTCATCCACCGGACGTTCTCCAGAAGTTCCCCCATCGCACTGGACGCAGCCGGGCGCTCTGCGACTAGGGTCGATGACTTCCCCCATGTCCCGCCGCTGGTTCGGCGTGGCCACCACCTCCGTCCCACCGAAGGATTCTGCTGTGTCCCATCACCCCCAGAGGCGACGTGGCGTCGTCGTCGCCGGCGCCGTGCTCGGCCTCGTCACCGCGCCACTGTCGGTCCTTGCCACGTCCGCGCCGGCGGGCGCCGCTGCCGGCGACCCGGTCGACATCCAGATCGTCGCCACCAACGACTTCCACGGGCGCCTCCAGCGCAACGGCAACGAGGCCGGCGCCGCCATCATGGCCGGCGCCGTGAAGCAGCTCCGAGCGGCCAACCCGCTGACGACCTTCGCGGCTGCCGGTGACCTCATCGGGGCCTCGACGTTCGAGTCGTTCGTCGACCAGGACAAGCCGACGATCGACGCGCTCAACGAGGCCGGTCTCGAGGTCTCCGCGGTCGGCAACCACGAGTTCGACCAGGGCTACGACGACCTCGTCAACCGGGTGATGTCGGCTACCGCACCCCAGGGCGGCGCACAGTGGGAGTACCTCGGCGCGAACGTCGAGATGAAGGCGTCGGGCGACGATGCTCTCGACGCCACCTGGATCAAGGACGAGGGTGGGGTGCAGGTCGGCTACATCGGCGCGGTCACCGAGCACCTGCCCGAGCTGGTCTCGCCCAACGGCATCGCCGACATCACGGTGACCGACATCGTCGACGCGACCAACACCGCTGCCGACGACCTCGTCGCCGCCGGCGCCGACCTCGTCGTGCTGCTGGTGCACGAGGGTGCTCCGACGACCGACTGTGCCGCCATCGGCGCCCTCGGCGCCGACACCGACTTCGGCTCCATCGTGCAGGGCGTCAACGACAACGTCGACGCCGTCGTGTCGGGGCACACGCACCTCGCTTACAACTGCTCGTTCCCGGTCGCCGGATGGTCGGGTCGCCCGGTCTCCGAGCGTCCCGTGGTCTCAGCCGGGCGCTACGGCACGAACCTGAACCAGCTCGTCTTCAGCGTCGACCCCGCCACCGGCGTGGTGCAGGCCAAGAAGCAGAACGTTCTCGACCTGATCGGCGCCGACCCGGACGGGTCCGGCCCGCTCACGGCCGACCCGAACTACCCGGTCGACCCCGCGACGAAGACGATCGTGGACGCTGCAGTGGCCAACGCCGACGTGCTCGGGGCACAGCCGCTCGGACAGATCGAGGAAGACTTCTCCCGGGCGAAGCTGGCCGACGGCGCGACCGAGAACCGCGGTGGCGAGTCCACGCTGGGCAACCTCGTGGCCGAGATCCAGCAGGACGCCACCGAGGACCCCACCTTCGGTGCGGCGCAGATCGCGTTCATGAACCCGGGCGGACTGCGGGCCGACCTGTCGGGCACCGGCGACGCCGCGTTCCCCCGCACGGTGACCTACAAGCAGGCCGCCAACGTGCAGCCGTTCGCCAACACCCTCGTCAACGAGGACCTCACCGGCGCCGACATCAAGGCTGCTCTGGAGCAACAGTGGCAGCCCGAGGGTTCCTCGCGGCCATTCCTGAAGCTGGGCATCAGCGAGGGCTTCACCTACACCTACGACGCCTCGGCGGCGCAGGGCGAGCGCATCACCGCGATGTATCTCGACGGCAAGGCCATCGACGCGACCTCGACGTACTCGGTGACGGTCAACTCGTTCCTCGCCGCAGGTGGCGACAACTTCGGCGCTCTCAACGGCTCCGGCCGCAAGCAGGACACCGGTCGCACCGACCTGCAGGCGCAGGTCGACTACTTCGCCGAATTCGCCTCCGACGCCCCGCTGAAGGTCGACTACAGCCAGCGTGCGGTCGGCACCACCATCGGTTCGGGCCCGTTCGCCGCCGGTGACAAGATCACCCTCGACCTCAGCTCGCTGTCGATGACCGGTCCGGGAGACGTGACCGACACCTCCGTCGCCGTGCGCCTCGGCGGCGCGTCGCTGGGATCCTTCCCGGTCACCACGACCCCGTCGGACGCCCTTCCCGGCACCGACGAGGCCGGGACGGCCTCGGCCTCGGTGAAGCTCCCCCCGGCGCCTCGACCGGCGGCCGGAAGCTGGTCGTCACCGGTGACACCACCGGCACCAAGGTGATCGTCCCGATCCGCGTGGCCGGCACGACGAAGCCCCGGCTGAAGGTCTCGGCTCCCCACCGGGTCGAGCAGGGCAGCCGCCCGACGATCGAGGCCGAGCTCTCCGTCAAGGGTCCGGAGGAGGTCGCCGGCAAGGTGCGGTTCCGCTACGCCGGCCACCAGGTCGTGAAGCCGGTCACCCAGGGCTCGGTGAAGCTGAGGCTCAAGAAGCTGAGGAAGACCACGACCGTGAAGGTCGTCTACCAGGGCAACGGCAGGTCGTTCGACCGGGTGGCAAAAAGGGTCACCATCAAGGTCCGCGCGAAGTAGTTCGTCACCACCCGACCACCGGGGCAGGCACTGCCTGCCCCGGTGGTGGCAACTCCTCGCGGGCGACCCCGACGCCGCCGTCGAGCCCCGCCCCGACGCCGACCCCCTCGTCCGCCGGCCGGCGACTGACCTCGACGCCGCGGAGGACGACCCGGCCGGCACCAAGGAGCGCAAGCGCGACGCGGTGTCGGACCTCGAGGCCGCCAGAGAGGTCGACGAGCCGAAGGGCGCGGTCACCAAGCTCGTGGCCCAGGTCGAGCGGCTCACGAGAAGAAGGTCGATGCGGCGAAGAAGGACCGCAACGAGTCGCGTGAGGACGTTCGCACGAGCTGCCGACCTCTGACGTCTCGACAGGTGCCCTCGGTGAGATGATCACCGGGGGCACCTGCCGTGTCCGCCGCTTGAGCTACGGAGGGCGACGTCATCATCGATCAGGTGCGAACCCCCCTCGAGCAGGTGCACCTGCTGCTTGCAACGACGTGCCGCTTCCGTGAGCACGGCCGAGTCGCTCACGGGAGGCAGCCTCGCGGCACTCCTGACCTCGGTGCCGGGCGCCTCCGCCACCTACCTGGGCGGGGTCGTCGCCTACGCCGGCGAGATGAAGGTCTCCGTGCTCGGCGTGAGCTCGTCGCTGGTGGATCGGTGCGGCGTCGTGTCGGCGGAGTGCGCCGAGGCCATGGCGCGCGGGGTGCGCGAGCTGACCGGCTCGACGTACGCCGTGGCGACGACGGGGGTCGCCGGCCCGACCGAGCAGGAGGACAAGCCGGTAGGGACCGTGTACGTCGGCCTTGCCGGTCCCCGGAGGACCGATCACGTCGTGCTCCGGCTCGCGGGGGACCGGGCCGGGATCGTCGAGCAGACCCGGGACGAGGCTCTCCGGGCTCTGGCCCGGTTGATCGAGTCCGACCTGGGCTGACCTGGCCCGAGCCGGCCCGGACTGGCCCGGACTGGCCCGGACCGGTCATGACGGCCCCGACCTCATGGTGGGACCCCCAGACTTTGTCGGAGGGGTCTGTCATGATCGGCGGACCGGACGACCCACCTTGGAAGATTCGTGGCTCCGGTAGCGTTCAGACCACGTCACGTCGTCGCAGGTGCAGAGGAGGGGACCCGCATGGTGCTGTTCCGTCGGTTGCTCGGCGACGTGTTGCGAGAGCGTCGCGTCGAGCTCGGCCTCACGCTGCGCGAGGTCTCGGCCGAGGCGCGCGTCAGCCTCGGCTACATCTCCGAGATCGAGCGGGGGCAGAAGGAGGCGTCCTCCGAGCTCCTCGCCTCCCTGTGCGGCGCCCTCGAGACGCCCCTCTCCGACGTGCTGCGAGACGTCTCCGACGCCGTGGCCCTCGAAGAGGCTGCGGCGGCTCTCGCCGCGTCGATCCCCGTGGTGCGCGTGCGCCGCGACGTGGTCGCCTCCGCCGCCTGATCAGTCGAGAGTCGCGCGCTCACAGCACCGGTTGGCAGTGCGGGCACCAGTACGTCACGCGCTCGCGGCCGACGTCGCCCTGCTCGGCCTTCGCCACCGTGGTGCGGCAGCGTCGGCAGGCGGCACCGTCGCGGCCGTAGACCCAGAGCGGTGCTCGGAGGTTGCCGGTCATGGTCCGCGTCGTGCGGTCCTTGTTGAGGTCGAGGGCCTGCTGCGCTCGCCGCACCAGCCGCGGCAACCCGGCGACCTCACCGGTGGGGGTCAGCGGGTGCGCACCGGCGAGGAACAGCAGCTCGGCGGCGTAGACGTTGCCGATGCCGGCCAGGTTCCGCTGGTCGAGGAGCGCCTCCTTGACGGGCCTGTCGGGCTCGCGCCGCAGCCGCGCCACGGCTTCGTCGGGGTCGAAGTCGTCGGCCATCAGGTCGGGACCCAGGTGACCGACGACGGTGTCCTCGGCCGTCGTCTCGATGAGGTCGACGACGCCGAGGGAGAAACCGACGGCCTCGATGGCCTCCACGCCCAGCACCGCCCGCGCCTGGAACGCCGGACGGTCCCACGTGCGCCCGCTCCGGTAGGTGCGCCAGATGCCCTCCATCTTGAGATGGGTGTGCAGCGTCCAGCGGTCGGTGTCGCGCTCGAGACGAGTCAGCAGGTGCTTGCCGCGCGAGACGGTCGCGACGACTCGGGCCCCGACGAGGTCGGCGGTCGCGTGCCGCGGCACGCGGAGCTCGGCTCGCACCAGGACGTGTCCGCTCAGCCGGCGCTCGAGCAGCTGGGCGGCTCGGTAGACCGTGTCACCCTCGGGCACGGATCCGCAGTCCTTGGGGGGTCGCGATGAAGCCGGCCGCGCTCAGCGCGCCGCGCAGCGGAGTCGCGCCCGAGCCCAGGAGCGCGGTGCCGTCGGCCTTCTCGACGGTGAGCTTGCCGAGGGCGCCGCGGCGGACGGTCTCGGCCAACGCATGGGCGGCCGGGGTCAGCAGGTCGTCGTCGCCGCCGGAGGTGGCGTCACCGTTCGAGGTCCCGGACCAGGTGAGCAGGGTGCGTCCGCCACGCTCGATGTAGAGCACGAGGGCGCCGTCGACGAGGACGACGACGGCCCCGGCCTTGCGGCCCGGACGGTGACCACTCTCGGACGACGGCCAGGGCAGCGCCGCTCCGTAGGGGTTGGCCGGGTCGGTGGCGGCCAGGGCGAGCGCCTCGTGCTTGGGGCCGCCGCCGTCGAGGGCGGTGGACGTCGAGAACGTGCGGAGCCGGTCGATGGCCCCGGAGGTGCCGAACTGCGCGGCGCCGAGACCGTCGACGAAGTACCCGCGCCGGCAGCGACCGGAGTCCTCGAAGGCC
The DNA here is from genome assembly GCA_963742775.1 of uncultured Actinomycetota bacterium. Taxonomy (GTDB): domain Bacteria; phylum Actinomycetota; class Actinomycetes; order Propionibacteriales; family Nocardioidaceae; genus Nocardioides. Next base: position 355,105 of record CAVUNE010000005.1, read on the forward strand.
GAGAGCACCTTGTAGACCGCCGCGAACCCACCGGGGGTGCGCTCGCTGACGACGGCGCCACGGATCACCACGCCGTGCCGGTCGAGCAGGCGCTCGGCGCCGGCCTTGGCGCGCCGGGTCGGGTCGGTGTCGAGCTCGGGCAGCATCGCCCATCGCCCCGCCGTCTCGGGAGGACCGGTGCGGGCGACGCGGCCGGGTCGCGGTGGTGGGCGCCGCGTCCGGTGGCTGGCAGAGCCCGACCGGGTGAGGGCCCGCAGCGGGGTGAGCGTGTCGTTGCTGACCCGGCCCGCCCAGACGAGCTCCCACAGCGCGGCGCTCAGTGCCTGGTCGGTCAGCGAGAGCGTGCCCAGGGACGAGCGCACGGTGTCGGCGAGCTGTCGGAAGAACCAGGCGCCACCCGGCTCGAGCGCAGCCAGGACGGCGTCCTGCACCTCCCCGGCCTCCAGCGGGGCCCGGTCGGGCAGGGTGAGCTGGGCCTGGTCGGCCAGGTGCAGGCTGACCCAGCCGTCGGAGCCGGGAAGGCTGGCGTGGCCGGCCCAGATCACCTCGCCGGCGGCGGTCAGCTCGTCGAGGTGGGAGGGCTCGTAGTCGCGCACCCGCGATGCCAGGATCAGCGGCTCCAGGGCCGAGGCCGGGACGGGGCACCCGGCCAACTGGTCGATCACGGTCACCACGCCGTCGACGCCGCGCAGCTTGGCGCCGACGTGCTGCCAGGCAGCGAGGAACCGCGCGAGCGCGGGCGGCTCGACCGGCTCGACCTCCTTGCGCAGGCGGGCCAACGAGCGTCGCCGCAAGCTCGCGCAGGACCTCGGCGTCGCACCACTCGTCGCCCGACCCCGCCGGGCGGAACTCGCCGTCGAGCACCCGCCCCTGGGCGGCCAGCCGCTGCAAGGTGTGGCGGGCGACGGCGGCGCCGAGCCCGAGCCGGTCGGCGACCTGGTCGGTGGTGAACGGGCCGTGGCTGCGGGCGAAGCGGGCGACCAGGTCGGCCAGCGGGTCGTCGACGGCCTCGCCGAAGACCTCGGGGGTGCCGGGCGGCACGGGGACGCCGAGACCGTCGCGCAGCCGGCCGACGTCCTCGACGACAGCCCAGCGCTCCACCCCGGCGACCCGTACGAGCACCAGGCGCCGCGCGGCGGCCAGCTCGGCCAGGGCGACCTCGACCTCGACGTCGTCGTTGCTGCGCTCGCGGACCTCGTCGGTCGCGAGCGGTCCGATGAGGCGGACGAGGTCGACGATGCCCTCGGCGCTGCGGGCCTTGCGGCGTGGCGCGAGGCGCTGCAGCTCGTCCTCGACCTCGGCGAGGACGTCGGGGTCGAGCAGCTCGCGCAGCTCGGCGCGACCGAGCAGCTCGGCGAGCAGGCCCTGGTCGAGGGACAGCGCCGCGGCGCGGCGCTCGGCGATGGGGGAGTCGCCCTCGTAGACGAACTGGGCGACGTAGCCGAAGAGCAGGCTGCGGGCGTACGGCGACGGCGACGTCGTGGCGACGTCGGTGACCTGCACCTCGCGCCGCTCGATGGAGCGCATCAGCGCGGTGAGTGCCGGCAGGTCGTAGACGTCCTGGAGGCACTCGCGCACCGCCTCGAGCACGATCGGGAACGACGGGTACTTCGAGGCGACCTCGAGCAGGGCGGCGGCGCGCTGCCGCTGCTGCCACAGCGGGGAGCGGCGTCCGGGGTCGCGCCGCGGCAGGAGCAGCGCGCGGGCGGCGCACTCGCGGAAGCGGGCCGCGAACAGCGCCGAGCCGCCGACCTCGGTGGTGACGATCTGGTCGAGCTCGTCGGCGTCGAAGACGATCAGGTCGCCGGTGGGCGGCTCGGCGTCGGTGTCGGGGATGCGGATGACGATGCCGTCGTCGGAGGCCAGGGCCTGGCCGTCGACGCCGTACCGCTCGCGCAGGCGGGCGTTGATCGCCAGCGCCCACGGCGCGTGCACGGGGGTGCCGTAGGGGGAGTGGACCACGAGTCGCCAGTCGCCGAGCTCGTCGCGGAAGCGCTCGACCAGGATCGTCGTGTCGCTGGGCAGCACCTGCGTGGCCTCGAGCTGCTCGTGCAGGTAGGTGACCAGGTTGCCGGCCGCCCACTCGTCGAGCCCGCCGTCGCGGGCCCGCGTCTCGGCGGCGGCGCGGGGGAGCGCGCCGAGCTCGCGGGTGAAGGCACCGATCGCCGCGCCCAGCTCGGCGGGGCGCCCCAGGCTGTCGCCCTTCCAGAACGGCAGCCGCCCGGGGATGCCGGGAGCGGGCGTGACCAGCACGCGGTCGTGGGTGATGTCCTCGATGCGCCAGCTGGTGGCGCCGAGCGCGAAGATGTCGCCGACCCGCGACTCGTAGACCATCTCCTCGTCGAGCTCGCCGACCCGCTTGCCGGGACCCTTCTCGCTGCCGCCGACGAGGAAGACACCGAACAGGCCGCGGTCGGGGATGGTGCCGCCGCTGGTGACGGCCAGGCGCTGCGCCCCGGGTCGCCCGGTCAGGGTGCCGGTGACGCGGTCCCACACGATGCGCGGGCGCAGCTCGGCGAACTCGTCGCTGGGGTAGCGGCCACTCAGCAGGTCGAGGGTGGCGTCGTAGGCGCTGCGAGGCAGGTGGGCGAACGGAGCGCTGCGGCGCACCAGGGCGTAGAGCTCCTCGACGTCGACCTCGTCGAGGGCGGTGGCTGCCACCACCTGCTGGGCCAGGACGTCGAGGGGGTTGGCCGGGATGCGCATCGCCTCGATGCCGCCGGTGCGCATCCGCTCGACCGCAACGGCTGTCTGGGCGAGGTCGCCGCGGTGCTTGGGGTAGAGGACGCCGCGCGAGACCTCACCGACCTGGTGGCCGGCGCGACCCACGCGCTGCAGCGCGCTGGCCACGCTGGGGGGTGACTCGATCTGCACGACGAGGTCGACCGCGCCCATGTCGATGCCGAGCTCGAGGCTGCTGGTCGCCACCACCGCCGGCAGCCGGCCGCGCTTGAGGTCGTCCTCGATGAGGGCGCGCTGCTCCTTGCTGACCGAGCCGTGGTGGGCCTTGGCGATCACCGTCTCCGCGCCCTCGCTCGCACCCGACTGCGCCATCACCTGGGCGGGCGGCCCTCCGACGAGGACCGGCTCGGGCGACACTCCGGCACGCGCAGCGGCACGGGACGTGGCGATCTCGTTGAGGCGGGCGGTCAGCCGCTCGGCCAGTCGACGGGAGTTGGCGAAGACGATCGTCGAGGTGTGCGCCTCGATCAGGTCGACCACGCTCTCCTCGACGTGGGGCCAGATGCTGTTCTGGTTGGTCTCGGCGCCGCGGCCCCCGGCGTCGGGATCGTCGTCGAGGTGGCTCTCGTCGAAGCGACCGGGTGAGGTCATGTCCTCCACCGGGACGACGACGGTGAGGTCCCAGCGCTTCTCGGCCGGCGGCGCGACGATCTCGACCGGCGCGGACCCGCCGAGGAAGCCCGCGACCTCCTCGAGGGGTCGCACCGTCGCCGAGAGCCCGATGCGCTGCACCGGCTTCTCGAGCAGGGCGTCGAGGCGCTCCAGGCTCAGGGCGAGGTGGGCGCCGCGCTTGCTGCCGGCCACGGCGTGCACCTCGTCGAGGATCACGGTCTCGACCCCGCGCAGCGACTCGCGCGCTTGGCTGGTGAGCATCAGGAACAGCGACTCGGGCGTGGTGATGAGGATGTCGGGCGGGGTCGAGGACAGCTTGCGGCGGTCGGCGGGCGAGGTGTCGCCCGAGCGGACCCCGACCCGCACCTCGGGCAGGCTCGCGCCGAGCCGGTCGGCGGTGTGGCGGATGCCGGTGAGCGGCGCGCGCAGGTTGCGCTCGACATCGACGCCCAGCGCCTTGAGCGGGCTGATGTAGAGCACCCGGGTGCGTCGGGTCTTGTCCTTCGGGGGCTCGGAGGTGAGCAGCGTGTCGATCGAGGCCAAGGAAGGCGCTCAGGGTCTTGCCCGAGCCCGTGGGGGCGACCACCAGGGCGTGCTTGCCGGCCCCGATGGCCGCCCATGCACCGGCCTGTGCGGGCGTGGGCGCGGCGAAGGCCGCGTTGAACCACGTGCGCGTGGGCTCGCTGAACGCCGCGAGCGGGTCGGGTGACGTCACCGGATCAGTCTGCCCGGTGCCACCGACATCGACCTCCTCCCCAGGGTGGACCGAGTCAGGCAGCGGTGGTAGCCGTCGGTGACCGAGCGCAGCATCGGGGGTGAGATGACCGCCGCTGCGCCGCGACGGTAGAGCAGCGCCCGGCGTCCTCCCGCCTCCGACGCGCTCCCGTGGGTGTCGGTCGCGACGACGAAGTCGTCGGTGCCGAGCACCTTGCGGCGGAAGTTGCCGAGATCGGGGGCGTTGCCCCACACCGCGGCGTAGACGCGGCGCAGCTCGGGCAACGTGAACGGCTCGGCGACGAACTCCAGTGCCAGCGTCGTGTACTCCAGCTTGGCCCGGATCCGCTCGACGGCGTCCTGCAGGATCTCGGCGTGGTCGAACGCGAGCCGGGGGACGTCGGACGTCGCCGAGCTGTCGTCACCGCCGTCCTGAGCCGTGAGGTCGTCGACCGCCCACCAGCGCGCCCCGCTGGCGTCGGAGCCGGCCGAGGGCTCGGGCAGGTCGGGGGCGAAGGCGACGTGAGCAACCGACACCACGCGCATGCGGGGGTCGCGATCGGGCGCCGAGTAGGTGCGCAGCTGCTCGAGGTGGCCGCCGTGACTGCCGAACCGTTCGACGCCGGTCTCCTCGTGGAGCTCGCGCCAGGCTGCGGCCTCGGCGTCCTCGTCGGGCTCGACGAAGCCACCGGGCAGCGCCCACGAGCCGGCGTACGGCTCGGCCCCGCGCTCGACGAGCAGCACCGAGAAGGCGCCGTCGCGGATCGTGAAGACGGCGAGGTCGACGGTCACCGCGAAGGGCGGGTGCGGCTCGGGAGCCCCGGCAGCCCCGGGAGCCTCGGCGCAGGAGGTCACCCGGTCACCGCCCCTGCTGCCCGCATCTCGGCGAGGGCCGAGGCGCTGGTGTCCGGCGCGACCCCGGCGTGGAGCCCGGGGAGCAGCGTGACCTCGAGGCCGGCTGCTCGGGCATCGAGCACGGTGGCTCGCACGCAGTAGTCGGTGGCGATGCCGACGACGTCCACCTCGGTGACGCCGAGGTCGGTCAGGACCGAGGCAACGGTGGCACCGCGGTCGGTCACGCCCTCGAAGGCGCTGTACGCCGCCTCGCCCATGCCCTTGCGGACGTGGTGGGTGACGTGGGCCAGGTCGAGACCGGGGGCGTAGTCGGAGCCGTGCTCGGTTCGACACGCAGTGAACCGGCCAGGTCGAGGTGAAGTCGGGCTCCGCACCGGGGGCGTGGAAGTGTCCGCCGTTCGTGCTGTCGGCGTCGTGCCAGTCGCGCGAGGCGATGACGGCGGCGTAGGAGTCGGCGTGGCTCTCGAGGTGCAGTGACACCGCAGCGGCGACATCGCGCCCGCCGGCAACTCCGAGGGAGCCTCCTTCCACGAAGTCGTTCTGCACGTCGACGATCACCAGGGCTCGCTTGATGAGGCTCATCAGTTCTCTCCTTCGGTCGTGGCTGGTGGATGGGGACGGTCGGTGACGGTGAGGTAGGCCGACCCCGCAGCTACCGAGCGGGCCGAGGCGGGCAGGGTCGCCAGGACCGCGGCGCAGTGGTCGCGGACCTCGGTGAGCTCAGGAGCGTGCACCACCCGGCCGGAGCGGATCGCGGCGACCTGGACAGGCGTCGCGCTGGACGTCGTGGCGGCGTCGCCGTCGTCGGTCGAGTACCACTCGTCGACGAGGAGCCCGTCGCGGTGCTGGCGCCAGGCGGTCTTGCGGCCTCCGACCGAGACCTTGTCGTGCGACTTCTTCGCGACGGGCCGCAGCTCCCCGTGCGTCGTGTCGGCCACGGCGACCAGCTTGTAGACCATGCTCGCCGTCGGGTGCCCCGAGCCGGTGGCGACGCGGGTGCCGACGCCGTACCCGTCGATGGGGGCGTCGCCGAGGGCGGTCAGGACGTACTCGTCGATGTCGCTGGTCACGATGATGCGGGTGTCGGTCGCGCCGAGCTCGTCGAGCAGGGCCCGGGCCTTGCCGGACTCCTCGGCGAGGTCGCCGGAGTCGATCCGGATGGCCCCGAGGTCGCGACCGGCCACCTCGACCGCGGTCCGGATCCCCCGGGTCGTGTCGTAGGTGTCGACCAGGAGCGTGGTGCCCGCGCCCTGCGCGGCGACCTGGCTGGCGAACGCCTCGGCCTCGGTGCGGTGGGCGAGGGTGAAGGCGTGCGCCGCGGTGCCGACGGTGGGGACGCCGTGCTCGAGACCGGCGGCCAGGTTGCTGGTGGTGGCGAAGCCGGCGACGTAGGCGGCCCGGGCGACCGCGACGGCCGCCTGCTCGTGGGTGCGCCGACTGCCCATCTCGACCAGGGGCCGGCCGCCGGACTCGGCGGGGCCGCCGGCGGCGAGGACCATCCGCGCCGCAGCGCTCGCGATGGCGCTGTCGTGGTTGAGCACGCTGAGCACGAGGGTCTCGAGGAGCACGCACTCGCCGAGGGTGCCGCGCACCGTGAGGATCGGGCTGCCGGGGAAGTAGAGATCGCCCTCGCGGTAGGCGTCGACGTCGCCGGAGAAGCGGAACTCGCGCAGGTAGGCCGCGGTCTCGTCGTTGACGACGCCCTCGCGCCGGAGCCAGGCGATCTCGGCGGCGTCGAACCCGAAGTCGGCGATCAGGGGGAGCAGGCGACCCAGCCCGGCGAGGACCCCGTAGCGCCTGCCCTCGGGGAGGCGACGCGCGAAGGCCTCGAAGACCGCCGGGTGGTCGGCGCGAGCGTCGGTCACGAACGAGGTGAGCATGGTCAGCTCGTAACGATCGGTCAACAAGCCCGGTGAGGTGGGCATCGGGCGCCTCCTGATGTTGTAGTCATTATGACTCTAACACGGGCCGAAGGGGTGGCCGAGTCCAGCCGCCTACGCTCGTCTTGTGACGGAGCTTGCCGCGAGCGTGCTGGCCGTCGAGGCCCGGCTGGGCTCGCGCGCCGCCGCTTGGGACGCCGTCCTGGCCACGGTCGCTGCCACGCACGACCTGCGACGTCCGGCACCGGCGCCCGAGCTGGCGGAGCTGGCTCCCTGGCGGGCCCCCGGGGCCATCGACCAGCTCGGCGCCATCCACGAGTCCTCCGTCGCCGGACGCCGGACATCCGGCACCTTCTACACGCCGAGCACCCTGGTGGAGTGGATCCTCGACCGGGTCGTGGAGCGTGGGAGTCGGCCGTCGGTGCTCGACCCGGCCTGCGGGGCAGGTCACCTGCTGGTGGCGACCGCACGACGGCTGATCGCCGCCGGCGTGCCCCCCGTCGACGCCGTGCACCTGCTCCACGGCGTCGACCTCGACCCGGTCGCCGTCGCCATCACCCGACTGCGCCTCGAGGTGCTCGCACCCGGCGCCGCGCCCGACGTCGTCGTCCGCGACGGGCTCGCGGAGCACCCGCACGCGCCGTACGACGTGGTGGTCGGCAACCCACCCTTCCTCGGTCAGCTCCGCACCCGCTCGGCCACCAGGCCCACGGCCCGCGGGGCGGCCGGCTCCGGCACTGGCGCCTACACCGACACCAGCGCGGTGTTCCTGCGGCACTGCCTCGGGCTCGTCCGACCCGGCGGCCGCGTCGCGCTGGTCCAGCCGTTGTCGTTCCTCGCCGTCCGCGATGCGGCGGCGGTCCGCGACGCCGTCCGCGAGGTGGGAGCCGTGACGGCGTTCTGGTCGTCGTTGCAGCCCGTCTTCGATGCCACCGCGGTGCTGACCTGCGTACCAGTGGTGACCGTCGGAGCCACCCAGCGCGAGGTCCGCACCTGGTTCGGCCCGGCGTTCACCGAGACCGGCGACCAGCCGATGCCGACCCACGAGTGGGGATCCCTGGCCTCCGTAGCGGCGGGCATCCCCACCGTCTCGCCGCGGACGTCGGGCACGGTCGGCGACCTCGCGCGCTGCACCGCCGACTTCCGCGAGCAGTACTACGGACTGGTGCCGTTCGTCCGCGAGCACGACGACACCGACGACACGACGACACGGACGACACCGACAACACGGACGACACCGGTGGGACCGGCGCCGAGGACATCGGGTGCGGTAGCGCGCCGCTCATCACCTCAGGCCTCATCGAGCCCGCGCAGAACCGGTGGGGCGAGGTCGCGACCCGCTTCGCCAAGACCAGGTACGCCGCCCCGGTGGTCGACCTCGACGCGTTGAGGAGGCATGGCGCCTTGAGCGACTGGGCCAGGGCGCGCCGGGTGCCGAAGCTGCTGGTGGCGACGCAGGGACGGGTGATCGAGGCAGTGGTGGACACCGAGGGGGCCTGGCTGCCGTCGGTGCCGGTGCTCACGGTGGTCGCCGCACCGGGCGCCCTGTGGCACCTGCTGGCCGTCCTCCTGTCGCCGCCGGTGGTCGCCGCTGCGGCAGCTCGCTACCTCGGCACCGCCCTGGCGCCCGGGGCGATCAAGCTCAGCGCACGCCAGGTCGCGAGTTTGCCGCTGCCCGTCGACCGGGGGTCGTGGGACCGCGGTGCGCTGCTCGCCGAGGCCGCCCAGCGAGGACCGACGGGGGAGCGCCGAGCGCGGCTGGTGGCGTGCGCCGAGGTGATGTGTGAGGCCTACGGCGACGATGCCGCCCTCGTCTGGTGGTCGGCGCGACTGCGAGGTGCGTGAGCGTCGCGGGGTGCTCGGCCGGGGTGGACGACGGGTGACCGACGGGTGACCGACGGGGGACGACGCAGAAATGCGTGCGTGCGGGGGGTCGGCGGGCTTACCGTGGGTCCTGTCATGGACTCGTCACGCCACCTCGCGCCCAGCCCGGACGCCGCCACCACGACCACCGCCGGTCGTCGGTACGACGGCTGCCTGCCCGAGCAGATACCGGGCGTGTGACGTCGGATGACCCTCTGCCCACGACCGCCCAGGACTGCCCTGCGTCGCTCGTGCGCATCTCGGCCCCGAGCGCACGGCCGCCCCACTGACCCGACCCTCCGACACGGCGACGCCACGGGCGAGGGCGAGCGATGACGACCCTGACGGGCACCGTGCTGCTCTACAACGCCTCGTTCGAGCCCCTCGGACGCGTCAGCTTCCAGCATGCGGTGAAGATGCTGGTGCGCGAGGTCGCCGTCGTCCACGAGGCGCACGGTGAGCGGATGATCGGGCCCTACCAGTGGCCCCGGGCACTGCGTCTGGTGCGCTACGTCGCCACCAAGTGGCTCTACCACCCGGCGGGCTACACGCGTCGCGGAGTGCTGGCCCGCGAGCGCTACCGCTGCGCCTACTGCGGGCATCGCGCCAACACCATCGACCACCTGCTCCCGCGTTCGCGCGGCGGCACCTGGACGTGGACCAACACCGTGGCCGCCTGCGGTCCGTGCAACGAGCGCAAGGGCAGCAAGACGCCGCAGGAGGCAGGGATGCGGCTGCGCATCGAGCCGTGGCACCCCACGCGTGCCCAGGTCGCGGCCTGGAGCTGAGCCGTACGTCGATGAGCCCGACGGCGGGTTCAGGGTGCGGAGAGCTGCCCGCTCAGCCGGTCGTGCATCGCCAGGGAGGCGGTGTTGAGGCCCTGGATGTCGACGGTGACACCACGAGCGGCGTACTTGGTGGAGACAGCGTCGAGGGCGGCGACGGTGGAGGCGTCCCACACGTGCGAGGCCGACAGGTCGACGACCACGCGCTCGGGGTCGTCGGCGTAGTCGAACTGCTCGTAGAGGTCGTTGCTCGAGGCGAAGAACAGCTCGCCGGTGACCGTGTAGACCGCAGTCGGGCCCTGAGGGGTCTCGACCAGGGCGCGCTCGACCTGCGCGAAGTGCGCGACGCGGCGGGCGAAGAGCACCATCGCGGTCAGGACGCCGACGCCGACGCCGATGGCGAGGTTCTCGGTGGCGACGGTGACGGCCACGGTGACCAGCATGACGAGGGTCTCCGACCCGGGCATCCTCCTCAGCGTCGAGGGCTGGATGCTGTGCCAGTCAAAGGTGCCGACGGCGACCATCACCATGACGGCGACGAGCGCGGCCATCGGGATGATGGCGACGATGTCGCCGAGGCCGACGACCAGGATCAGCAGGAAGACGCCGGCCAGGAACGTGGAGAGGCGGGTGCGTGCGCCCGAGACCTTCACGTTGATCATCGTCTGGCCGATCATCGCGCAGCCGCCCATGCCGCCGAAGAAGCCGGTGACGACGTTGGCGACGCCCTGGCCCCACGACTCGCGGGTCTTGTCGGACGGGGTGTCGGTGATGTCGTCGACCAGCTTGGCGGTCATCAACGACTCCATGAGCCCGACGAGCGCCATCGCGAGCGCGTACGGGGCGATGATCGTCAGTGTCTCGAACGTGTACGGGATGTCGGGCAGGCCCAGGGTCGGAAGGCTGTGCGGCAGCTCACCGCGGTCGCCGACCTCGGGTACGGCGAGCGCCGCGACGACGGTGATCGTCGTCAGGACCACGATGGCCACCAGCGGCGACGGGATCGTGCGGGTGGCGCGGGGGAGCAGCACGATGATCACGATGCCGAGTGCGATCAGCGGGTAGACCAGCCACGGGACGCCGAGCATCTCGGGCACCTGGGCGGAGAAGATCAAGATCGCCAGGGCGTTGACGAAACCCACCATCACCGAACGCGGCACGAAGCGCATCAGCTTGGCCACACCGAGCAGCGCGAGCACGACCTGCAGGGTGCCGCCGAGCACGACGGTCGCGACGAGGTACTCGACGCCGTAGTCGGCCACCAGCGGAGCGATCACCAGGGCGACGGCTCCGGTGGCCGCCGAGATCATCGCCGGGCGGCCGCCGACGATCGAGATCGTGACCGCCATCGTGAACGACGCGAACAGCCCGAGCCGCGGGTCGACGCCGGCGATGATCGAGAACGAGATCGCCTCGGGGATCAGCGCGAGAGCCACCACCAGGCCGGCGAGGGTCTCGGTGCGCAACACGCGCGGAGATCGGAGCACGGAACCGACGGTCGGGGCCGAGTGCACAGGCGAGCTCCTTCGCGCTCGTGGGCGAGCAACAGGTCGAACGGTCGAGCGGACGGGGGGAGGTCTGAGCCGGAGCACGACCCCAGGAGGGGCGATGCGTCGACACCAGTCGACGCCCACGCGGCGCCTGCCGATCCTAGGTCGCGGTCGCGGTGCCCGTCGCATCCTCGCGGCGTCGGCGGCAGCGTCTAGGGTTCGGACTCGTGAGCGAGTCGATGATCCGCGCCGACGGCTTGACCAAGTCGTTCGGCGAGTTCGAGGCCGTCAAGGGAATCGACCTCGACGTGCGTCGGGGCGAGGCGTTCGGGTTCCTGGGCCCCAACGGTGCCGGCAAGTCGTCGACGATGCGGATGATCGCTGCGGTCTCACCGATCACCGGGGGCTCGTTGCGCATCCTCGGCATGGACCCCGCGACCGAGGGTGCCGCCATCCGTGGCCGGTTGGGGGTGTGCCCGCAGGAGGACACCCTCGACAGCGAGCTGAACGTGCGCGACAACCTGGTCGTCTACGCGCGCTACTTCGGCATCGGTCGGTCCGACGCGCGCACGCGGGCCGACGAGCTGCTCGAGTTCGTGAACCTCACCGAACGGGCCAAGGCGCGCGTGGAGGATCTCTCGGGCGGGATGAAACGGCGGCTCACGATCGCGCGGAGCCTGGTGAACTCACCCGAGCTGCTCCTGCTCGACGAGCCGACGACCGGGCTCGACCCCCAGGCGCGTCATCTCCTCTGGGACCAGCTGTTCCGGCTCAAGCAGCAGGGCGTCACCCTGGTCATCACCACGCACTACATGGACGAGGCCGAGCAGCTGTGTGACCGCCTGGTCGTCATGGACAAGGGCGTCGTGGCCGCCGAGGGGTCCCCGGCCGACCTCATCCGCGAGCACTCCACCCGCGAGGTCGCCGAGCTGCGCTTCGCCATCTCCGACGACACCAACCCGCACGAGCAGGTCGCCGAGCAGGTCGCCGACCTCGGGGAGCGCGTGGAGGTGCTGCCCGACCGGCTGCTCGTCTACACCGCCGACGGCGACACGGTGCTCGAGGCGGTGCACGGGCGCGGTCTGCGGCCGGTCGCCACCCTGGTGCGGCGCAGCACCCTCGAGGACGTCTTCCTCCGCCTCACCGGCCGGACGCTCGTCGAATGACCGCCACGACGGCCGGCCCACGGGCCTCGCTCTCGACGATCACCGCGCTGCAGCGTCTGTTGCCGTACTGGCTCACCGTCGCCCGCCGTACCTGGCGCGGATCGGTCGTCTCGTCGTTCCTCAACCCGGTCTTCTACGTGCTCGCGATGGGGGTGCTGCTCGGCGGCTTCATCGACGGCGACCCCGAGCGTCTCGAAGGCGCGACGTCCTACCTCGCGTTCATCGTCCCGGGCCTCGTCGCCGCCCACGCCATGCAGACGGCCGTGGCCGACACGTCGTGGCCCGTCTTCAGCAACTTCAAGTGGAACAAGGTCTACGACTCGATGGTGGCCACGCCGATCACGGTGCGGCAGGTGGCGATCGCCCATCTCGTCTACGTGTCGCTGCGGGTCACCGTGACCTGCGCCGTCTTCGATCTCGTGGTGGTGCCGTTCGGGGTCTACGAGTCGTGGTGGGCCCCCTTCGCCGCCCTGACCGCCCAGGCGCTCACCGGTGCGGCGTTCGCAACCCTGATGTACGGCTTCGCCTGCCGCATCGAGAGCGACGCCGCCTTCGGCGTGGTCTTCCGGGTCGGGATCTTCCCGCTCTTCCTCTTCAGTGGTGCGTTCTTCCCGGTCTCGAACCTGGGTGCGGTGGGGGAGCGTCTGGCCCAGCTGACGCCGCTGTGGCACGGGGTCAACCTGTCGCGGATGTTCAGCCTCGACCAGGTCGACTGGAGCCTGGCCGCCGTCAACGCCGCTGTGCTGCTCGTCGTCCTCGCCGCCGGGTCGCGGTGGGCCGTGACCGGGCTCGAGAACAGGCTGGCGACGTGAGCAGCCCGAGGAGCAGCCCGACGAGCAGCCTCGACACGAGGCCGCGCACCCTCGTGCCGCTCACCAGCTGGCAGGCGATGATGCTGCTGGTCGAGCGCAACGTGATCACCTACCGCGCCGCGTGGAAGCTCTTCCTGACGGGGTTCCTCGAGCCGGTGCTCTACCTGCTCTCGATCGGGATCGGCGTGGGAGCCCTCATCGACACCTTCGAGTTCAACGGCCAGGCCGTGCCGTACGCCGAGTTCGTGGCGCCGGGCATGCTCGCGGCCTCGGCGTTCAACGGCGCCCTGATGGACTCCTGCTTCAACTTCTTCTTCAAGCTCAAGCACCTGCGCCTCTACGACTCCGTGCTGGCCACCCCGCTCGGCACCGGCGACGTGGCGCGCGGCGAGGCGGTGTGGGGCCAGCTGCGCGGCGGCTCCTACTCGGCGGCCTTCCTCGTGGTGATGCTCGCCCTGGGCTACCTGCACTCGTGGTGGGCCGTGCTCGCGCTGCCGGCGGCGCTGCTCATCGGGTTCGCCTTCAGCTCGGTGGCGATGGCGTGCACGACCTGGTTCACGTCCTGGCAGGACTTCGAGAAGGTCACGCTCGTGCAGATGCCGCTGTTCCTCTTCTCGGCGACCTTCTTCCCGGTCACCGCCTTCGACGGGTGGCTGCGCTGGGTCGTCGAGGCGACCCCGCTCTACCGGGGCGTGGTGCTGTGCCGAGAGCTCACCACCGGCTCGATCACCTGGGCCTCGGCCGCGTCGGTGGTCTACCTGCTCGTCATGGGGGTGATCGGGCTGCTCGTCGTCCGCCGTCGGCTCGACGCGCTCCTGCTCACCTGACCGCCCGAAGTCGTCATCGCCTGGTAAGGACTCGATCGAGGTGGGTCGGTCGCTCCGTTGCTAGGTTCGAGCATGCCGAAGTGGAGCGCCGCCCTCGCCGTGGTCGTCGTCGCGGTCCTGGGCGCAGGACTCGTGGCCTTCGAGCCGTGGCGGGCACTCACCTCGAGCACCGTCGACGAAGCGTTGCCGAACGTGATCACCGACGGGTCCGCCGGGCAGCCGGCCCGCGCCGAAGCGGACCCGGTGCCCACCACCCGGCGCGAGGGCCGGTCGCCCCGGTCGCTGCCCATCTCGACACCCAGTCCGTTGCCCAGCCCGTTGCCCAGCCCGACACCTGTACCGGCCCCTGAGGTGGTCGTGCTGGCGAGCGGGACGTTCGTCGAGGCAGAGCACAGCACCACCGGCCTGGCCAGGATCATCGAGCTGGCCGACGGCAGCCGGTTCGTGCGTCTCGAGGACTTCAGCACCTCCGACGGCCCCGACGTGTTCGTCGGTCTGTCCGACGCGCCGAGCGGCGGCGCGTGGGGTTCCTACGACGACGGGCGCTACGAGCAGCTGGGGGCTCTCAAGGCCACCGACGGCAACCAGAACTACGAGATCCCTGCCGACGTCGACCTCGCGGGCTTCGAGTCCGTGGTGATCTGGTGCGACCGCTTCGATGTCGCCTTCGGCACCGCCGCCGTGACGCTCTGAGCGCATCTCGCGTCGCTCGGCAGCAGGTCGCTCGCGCGGGGCGACCTGGCGCGGCCACGATGCCGGCATGACATCGCGCGACACCTAGGACCGGACCTGGGTCCTCGACCGGCCCTGCCACGACTGCGACGTCGACGCCGCCTCGGTCGACCTGACCGACGTCGGGCCGGCGATCAGGAGCAACGCCGCTGCCTGGCGGGTGGTGCTCGCAGGCCCTCGTCCGAGCGTGCGGCGCGAGCCCGCCGTCTGGTCGGTGACAAAGGACGCCGCGCACGTGAGCGACGTGCACGCGATCTTCGCCGAGCGACGCGAGCTCACCGTGGCCGCCTACGACGCGCAGGCCAGGGCCTACCGCACGGCGACGGCGGCTGGGGCCGAGCGCGTCGAGGCCGCGCTGACCGACTTCGCGTCCCGGCTGGGGAGCGACGCCCGGGTGCTGGCGATCGGTAGCGGGGGTGGCCGCGACGCGCTCGCCCTGGAGTCGCTCGGTGTCTCGGTGCGGCGGACCGACGTCACCCGTGGCTTCGTCGACCTGCTTCGCGCCGACGGGCACCGCGCCGACGTCGTCGACCCGTTCGTCGACGACCTGAGGGACCCCGACGACCCCGCGCGCCCCTTCGACGGCGTCTGGGCCAACGCCTGCCTGCTCCACCTCGCCCGCGCCGACCTGCCGGTCGTGCTGGCTCGACTGGGCGCGGTCACCCGGCGCGGGGGCCATTTGCGGCTGTCGGTCAAGGAGGGCGACGGCGAGGGCTGGGCCACGCATGGCAGCATCGAGGCCCCGCGCAGGTTCACCCTCTGGCGTAGCGAGGCGCTGATCGAGGCGCTCTCGGTGGCTGGGTGGAGCGTCGTCGAGACCACTCGCGACGGCGGCTTGCGCGGGGAGACCTGGCTGGGGGTCCTGGCCGGACGATGAGGTGGCCGAGCCGGCGTGAGGCCGGCCGGACCGAGAGAGCGGGGGACGACGTGCGGCACACCGAGTTCTGGGAGCGGATGGAGCGGGCGCTGGGGACGGGTTACATGCGGGTGTGGGCCGACACCTTCGTGATGTCGGACCTCGGCCGCCGAACGGCGCAGGAGGCCCTGGACGCCGGGGAGTCGCCCAAGGTGGTCTGGCGTGCGGTCTGGAAGGCCCTCGAGCTGCCCGACTCCGAGCAGTGAACGAGCCGGGCCGCCACTAGGATCCCTGCGGGACCCGACCTCCGCCTCGCCTCGGGGTGCGACAACGCGGCCCGCTGCACCAGGAGTGCCCGCGTCGGCCGACGGGGTGCTCGGGTGCCTCGTCCGACACCACTGCCCGGCTCGACGACCACGGACCCACCAGTTGCGGAGACACCTGACATGACCGACCACGCCACCCAGGGCGCCCCCCGGAAGCCCGTCGCCGACATCGCCGTCATCGGCGGGACCGGCTTCTACACCTTTCTCGACGACCCGGTCGAGCACACCGTCACGACGCCGTACGGCGACCCGTCCGCGCCGATCGCGGTCGGCACGGTGGCCGGTCGCAGGGTCGCGTTCCTGCCTCGCCACGGCGCGCACCACGACTTCCCCCCGCACGCGATCCCGTACCGCGCGAACCTCTGGGCGCTGCGCTCCCTCGGCGTGCGTCAGATCCTCGCGCCGTGCGCGGTGGGCGGTCTGGGTGACACGGTCGCCCCCGGCGACGTCGTCGTGCCCGACCAGCTCGTCGACCGCACCCACCGTCGCACCGGCTCCTTCGTCGAGCGTGGTGCGTGCCACCTGCCGTTCGCCGACCCCTACTGCGCCACCCTCAGCGGGGCCCTCACCGGCGCTGACGAGACCATCAAGGCCGGCGGCACGATGGTCGTCATCGAGGGGCCGCGCTTCTCGACGCGCGCCGAGTCGCGCTCCTACGCCGGCGAGGGCTGGAGCCTGATCAACATGACGGGCAGCCCCGAGGCGGCGCTGGCTCGCGAGATGCAGCAGTGCTACGCCGCCATCGCCCTGGTCACCGACATGGACGCCGGCGCCGAGTCCGGCGACGGGGTCGGCCAGGACGAGGTGTTCGCGCTGTTCAAGGCCAACCTCGAACGGCTCACCGGCGTCCTGACCGACACGATCGCCGCGCTCGGTGACCTGCCCGACCCGGCGACCTGCTCGTGCTCGACGTGGACCGAGGGCGTCGAGGTCACCTACGACATCCCGGGCTGAGTCACGCGCGGCCCACGTGCCCCCGCGGCCGCGTCGGCCCGGAATCCCCGGTGCAGCGGGGGCTGGGGCACCCGGCACACTGGGGTGCGTGAAGATCCTGCTCACCGGTTCCGCCGGGTTCATCGGCTCCGCGATCGCCGCCGCCCTCGAGGCCGAGGGCGACGAGGTCGTGCGCGTCGACCTGATGCTGCCGCAGGCGCACGGGGTGGCGACCGCGCCGACCGGCACGCACCAGATCGACGTCCGCGACGCCGTCGACGGCCCCGACGGGCCCTGGGCGGGGCTGCTGCGCGGCGTGGACGCCGTCTGCCACCAGGCTGCGGTCGTCGGAGCAGGGGTGACGGTCGCCGACCTGCCGGCCTACGCCACGCACAACGACCTCGGCACCGCCGCGTTGCTCTCGGCCATGCACGACGCCGACGTGCACCGGATGGTCGTGGCATCGTCGATGGTGGTCTACGGCGAGGGCCGCTACACCTGCCCGACCCATGGCGACCAGGTCCCCGGACCCCGGGCGGTCGAGGCGCTCGAGTCGGGGGACTTCGAGAACCATTGTCCCCATGGCGACGCGACCCTCGGCTGGTCGCTCGTCGACGAGACGGCCCGGCTCGACCCGCGCAGCTCCTACGCCGCCAGCAAGCTCGCTCAGGAGCACTACACCTCGTCGTGGGTCCGCCAGGCCGACGCCTCCGCGATCGCGCTGCGCTACCACAACGTCTACGGCCCGGGCATGCCCCGCGACACGCCGTACTCCGGTGTGGCGGCGATGTTCCGTTCCTCGCTGGAGCGCGGCGAGGCGCCCCAGGTCTACGAGGACGGCGGTCAGATGCGCGACTTCGTGCACGTGGCCGACGTGGCGCGCGCCAACGTGCTCGCGTTGCGCGCCGTCGTGGGTGGGTCGACGGGCCACTACGCCGCCTACAACGTGGCCTCGGGGCACCCGGTGTCGATCCTCGACGTGGCTCAGCGGGTCGCGCAGGGCACGGCCGCCGCGGACGACGTCGCCCCGGAGGTCACCGGCCGGTACCGCCTCGGCGACGTGCGCCATGTCGTCGCCTCCCCCCAGCGCGCGCACGACGACCTCGGCTTTCGAGCCGAGGTCCTGCCCGAGCAGGGGCTACCCGACTTCGCCACCGTGCCGCTGCGCGCCTGAGCCGTGCGCTCCTCCGGTCGGCGGCCGGGTCAGAGGTCCTTGCGCAGGTGCACGTCGGCAGCCTCCACGGTCGGGACGCCGTTCCACCGGAAGATCTCCCGGTAGCCGTGGCGCTCGTAGAAGCCGGGCGCCTGGAACGTGAACGAGGTGACGAAGACGTGGGTGCAGCCACGCGTGCCGGCCTCCTCCTCGAACGCCTCGAGGAGCCGAGCCCCGAGGCCCGCGCCGCGATCGGTCTCGCGCACCCAGGTCATCGCGATCCCGCCGGCGAGGCCCCACGTCCAGCCGCTGAGACCGGCGGCCAGCTCGCCGTCGCCGTCGAGGAGCTGCACCGTCAGCTCCCGCGCAGCAGGGGTCCCGATCGTGGCCGCAGCGTTGAAGCGGTCGAGCTCGGCGCAGAGCCGGGCGTCGAGGTCGGGCGACCCGGCGGCGACCTGGGTGCGGTAGTGGGGGTGGTCCATGCGCCCGATGCTGCCACGGCCGAGCGCACGCCCGGGCGGCACCGGCCCTCACCGGCCGGCCGAGTCTCACCAGGAGTGGTAGAAGAGCTGCTCGAGGAGGAGGGCCGACACGACGGGCAGCGCGACGCCGACGCGGCGCCACCGCTCGGGCAGCAGGGCGATCGACAACGTCAGCCAGGGCACGAAGGGCAGCCAGATGCGCTCGACCTCGGCCCGGCTCATCTGGGACGACGTCGCGATGAGCACGATCAGCACCGCGGCCGAAGCCAGGACGAGCACGGCGCGGTCGGGGTCGGGCGAGCTGGTCTCGCCGGCGGCCGCGGCCCGCCGCTTCTGCAGCAGCCGCCAGCCCAGCACGGCGATACCGGCCCCGGCCAGCGCGCCGGCCGAGAAGAGCAGCAGGGCCAGGTCCGCCCAGGTCCAGTAGAGGCCCGGACGACGCGCGGCCACCCCGTCCCAGTAGCGCTGGGTCAGCACCGGGTAGGCCTCCCACCAGCGGTAGCCGAACGGCACGAAGGCGAGCACCGGCACCAGGGCCGCGCCCGCCGTGAGGAGCAGGGGCCGCCACGACCGGGCCGTCAGGAGCACGGCCAGGGCCAGGACGCCCAGCAGCGGCAGCCCGTAGGACAGCATCATGCACCAGCCCAGCAGGAGGCCGCTGACGATGCTGAAGCCGACCAGCCGACCTCGGGTGGGAGCCGTCGCGGCGAGCGCCAGCGCTGCGAGACCCCAGGCAGCGGTCGCCGCGAACATCGCGTCGGCCGAGACCGCCATCCAGATGGCTGCGGGGGTGAGCACGAGGAACGGTGCCGCACGTCGGGCGGCCGACTCCGCGCCGAGCGCGCGAAGCGCCACCAGGACGGCCGCGGCCGTCGAGGCCGCGATCAGGATGATGACGACACCGGCCACGAATCCACCCCCCAGGCCGAGCCGGGACAGCACGATGAAGAAGAGCGTGGCCCCCGGCGGGTGTCCGGCCACGTGGGTCGGCCAGTTGTTCTCGAGGCCCGCGGCGTCGACGGCGTCCATCGGGATCCGGGACACGAACTCGTGGAGGAAGGCCGGGACGTCGGTGATCGTGCGCGCCGTCGCGAGGTACTCGTAGGAGTGGTTGAGCTTGTCGCCGATGCCGCCCCACCCCGCGACCAGTGCGAGGGACGACATCCACGCCAGGCTGACGACGTACGACGTGACCAGCAGGCGCCGCCAGGGGAGCCCGGCTGCGAGGTCGATGGCGTGGCGGACGCCGAGGAAGCCGATCAGGAGGGCCGGCAGGGTACCGATGCCGAAGAGCTTGGGCTCCCAGATGGAGTGCAGCGGAGCGACCGAGCCCGGTGTTCCGGCCGGGTCGGAGCGTGAGTAGACGTTCCACCCGACGAGGGTCGGCAGGAACGAGGCCACCAGCAGGAGCGCCGCGGCTGCCCCGAGCCCGATCCAGGGGATCCGGGACGGGATCTCGGCAGCGGAGCCGGTGCTCAGCTCCGCAGCGGCGGCATCACGGGACGGAGCGGTCGACATGGGCGCCAGCCTAGGAGGACGGCACCAGAACCCGCAGGTCAGCGCACCCGACGTCATACGTTCGTAAGCCTGCGGGTGATGCTCCCGTGTGGGTCTGCCCCCTAGATTGAGCCCGTGCCGCACTGCGACCTGATCCTCCCGTGCCGCGACGAGGGCCCCGCCCTGGTCGCGCTGTTGCCGCGCGTCTCGGAGGTGTTCCACGTGATCGTCGTCGACAACGGTTCGCGCGACGACACCGCAGAGGTGGCCGCGCGCCTCGGTGCGGAGGTCGTGCCCGAGGCGGTACCCGGCTACGGCTCGGCGATCCAGGCTGGTCTGCTGGCGGCCACTCGGCCCTACGTGGCGTTCATGGACGGCGACGGCTCGTTCGACCCCGACGAGCTGCTCGCGCTGCTCGACGAGGTCGAGGCCGGCACCGCCGACATCGCTGTCGGACGACGTCGTCCGGTCAGCCCAGGAGTGTGGCCCTGGCACGCACGCGCCGGCAACGCGCTCATCGTGGCCTGGCTCCGCCGTCGCATCGACCTGGCCGCCCACGACATCGCCCCGATGCGCGTCTGCCGGCGCGAGGCGCTGCTCGAGCTCGACGTGCGGGACCGCCGCTTCGGCTACCCCGTCGAGATGCTGCAGAAGGCGACGCTCGCCGGCTGGCGCTTCCGGGAGCACGACGTGACCTACCACCCCCGCGCCGAGGGCACCCGCTCCAAGGTCTCGGGCTCCGTCAAGGGCACCTTCAGGACGGCCCGCGACTTCTGGAAGGTGTTGGCATGAACCACGACCACGACCACGACCACGTGCCCGGCGTGCCCGACGGGCTGCGCGTGCTGGTGATGGCCAAGGCCCCCGTCGCCGGCGTGAGCAAGACCCGGCTGGCAGCCACCATCGGTGACGAGGCGGCAGCCGACGTCGCCGCCGCGGCGCTGCTCGACTCGCTGGCTGCTGCGGCAACCGCTGTGGGCACCGAGCACTGCGTCCTCGCGCTGGCCGGTGACCTCGACGACGGGGCCCGCGCCGACGACGTGCGCTCGGCCCTCGTCGGCTGGAGCGTCTTCGAGCAGCGCGGCGACGGCTTCGACGAACGGCTCGCCTGGGCCCACCTCGACGCCGGACCCGGGCCACTGCTGCAGATCGGCATGGACACGCCCCAGGTCACCGCGGCCCTGCTGCACGCCGCGGCAGCGTCGCTGGCCACGCACGACACCGTGCTCGGAGCCGCCGACGACGGTGGCTGGTGGGTGCTGGGACGTCGCGACGCCACGGTCGCCGACGCCTTGCGGGGCGTGGCGATGTCGACGCCCACGACGTACGACGACACCCGTGCGGCGCTGCTCGCCCGCTCGCTCACCGTTGCGTCGACCCCGGCCCTGCGCGACGTCGACGAGCGCGCCGATGCGGAAGCCGTCGCCCACGCCGCCCCCGACACGCTCTTCGCCCAGGCCTGGGCACGCGTCGACACCCTCACGACCGGCGGGAGCCGCGCATGACCACCGACGAGACCTTCATCGACCGCCCGCCCTTCGTCGCGGACGTGTCCTTCTCCACCGTCTTCGCCCAGGCGCTTGAGGGGCAGGAGGTCGAGGTCGTCGGACTCGACGACCAGCCGCGCGTGCTGCCGATGTCGGAGTGGACCCGCGAGGCCGACGCCCACGACCACGCGCTGCTCGACCTCTGCGAGGGCGCCACGCTCGACATCGGCTGCGGCCCCGGACGGCTGACCGCGGCCCTGGCTCGGCGCCGTCAGGTCGCCCTCGGCATCGACGTGGTGCACGAGGCGGTCGGACAGACGCGCGAGCGCGGCGGCTCCGCGTTGAGGCGCGACGTCTACGACACGCTCCCGGGCGAGGGGCGCTGGCACACCGCGCTCCTCGCCGACGGCAACGTCGGCATCGGCGGCGACCCCGTCGCCCTGCTGAGTCGTTCGCGCGAGGTCATCGACCCGCGCGGACGGGTCGTGGTGGAGGTCGCCGGCCCGGGTGTGGCCACCAAGACCGTGTGGGCCACGCTGCAGTCGGGCATCTCGCGCAGCAGGCCGTTCCGCTGGTCGGTCGTCGGCCTCGACGACATCGAGGACGTCGCCCACCGAGCGGGTCTCGAGATCACCGAGACGCGCTCGCTGGGCGTGCGGTGGGCCGTCGTCCTGAGGGAACCGAAGTGAAGGCTCCCACCGCCTCCTCGCTGCCGGCGCTCCCCTCGGAGGCCGACTTCACCAGCCGTCTGCGCTCACCGGCCATCGCGGCCCGGGTGGGGCTGTGGCTGGGCATCACGTTCGGCCTGTGCTTCGTCACCGGTCTCATCAGTCACTACGCGCAGAACGGCAGCCAGCCGATCCCGTTCCCCGCGGCTCCGTTCTGGGGCTACCGGGTCACCCAGGGCCTGCACGTGATCAGCGGCACGGCCGCGATCCCGCTGCTGCTGGTGAAGCTGTGGTCGGTCTACCCGGCGCTGTTCCAGCGCATGCCCTGGGGCGACCTGCGCGCGATGACGCTCGTCGGCCTGGAGCGGCTCTCGATCGCCGCCCTGGTCGGCGGTGGCGTCTTCATGCTCTTCAGCGGTCTGCTCAACACCGCCCAGTGGTACCCCTGGAGCTTCTCCTTCCGCCCGGTGCACTACGCCGTCGCGTGGGTGACGATCGGGGCGATCGTCGTGCACATCGCGGTGAAGCTGCCCGTGATCCGCGACGCCCTCGGTGGTG
Organism: uncultured Actinomycetota bacterium; assembly: GCA_963742775.1. Lineage (GTDB taxonomy): Bacteria > Actinomycetota > Actinomycetes > Propionibacteriales > Nocardioidaceae > Nocardioides. The sequence goes on from CAVUNE010000005.1 coordinate 377,543, forward strand.
ATGTCGACGACACGGAGCACGACCGCCCCACCGCGATCGAGCCCGGCGTCCTGAGCCGGCGCGGCCTGCTGCGCGCCACCTGGGTGGCGGCCGGGGTCGCGGTCCTGGCCACGGCCGGTGGCACGGTGCCGCTCCTGCGCAAGATCTCGGTGCTGGCCGTCCGCACCGGTGACGGGCCGCAGGGCGTGCCGATCAACCGCTCCGCCGCCGCCGCACAGGTCACCATGGACGAGGGCGGCGCGGCATGGACCCTCGACGTCGTGAAGGCCGACGGCACCACGATGAGCTGGTCGCGCGCCGAGCTCGAGCAGCTCACGCAGCGCACCGAGACCCTTCCCATCGCCTGCGTCGAGGGCTGGAGCGCCAGCGCCGAGTGGGGCGGGGTGCGGCTGCGCGACCTGCTCGACGCGGCCGGGGTGCCGGCCGGCACCGACCTGCGCATGGTCTCGTTGCAGAAGCGCTACGCCTTCGGCGTCACCGAGCTCCAGGCGAACTTCGCCGACGCCGACAAGACGCTGGTCGCGCTGCGGCTCAACGGTGAGGATCTCTCCCTCGACCACGGCTATCCCGCTCGACTGATCGCGCCCAACCGGCCGGGTGTGCTGCAGACCAAGTGGCTCACGAGCGTGGAGGCCCTCTGATGGGCGGCGTGTCGGGGCTCCGGACCACCCTCGGCGGCCTCGGTGTGCTGGTCGGCCTCTACGGCGCCTACCTGGTGCTCAGCCGCCAGGACTTCTCCCAGCTGGTGAGCGTCGCGATCTGGGTCGGCGGCGGACTCGTCGTCCACGACGGGCTGATCGCCCTGCTCACGATCGCGGCCGTCGTCCTGGGCGCACGGGTGCTCCCGGCCGCTGCGCAGTGGTCGGCCGCGGTGGTCCTGGTCGTGCTGGGGCCGGCGACGATCCTGGCGATCCCGATGCTGGGCCGCTTCGGGGCCAAGTCCGACAACGCCACCCTGCTCGACCGGCACTACTGGCTCGGCTGGTCCGCGATGGTGCTCCTGGTCGTGGTCGCGGTCGTGGTGGCGTCGGTGGTGCGTTCGCGCCGGGCCGAGGCGTCCGTCGACGCCCAGGACGCCCAGGACGCCCCAGGCTGATGGCTCGGGTCCTCGTCGTCGACGACGACACCACCGTGCGCGAGGTGGTGGTGTCCTACCTGCGTGCCGCGGGGCACGACGTCGACGAGGCCGGAGACGGCGAGGCCGCCCTGGTCGCCATGCGCGCTGCTGCTGCCGACCTCGTGGTGCTCGATCTCATGCTTCCGGGCATCGACGGGCTCGAGGTCTGTCGTCGGATGCGGACCACGAGCGACGTGGCGGTGATCATGCTGACCGCTCTCGGCACGGAGCAGGATCGCGTGGCCGGGCTCGAGCTCGGGGCCGACGACTACCTCACCAAGCCGTTCAGCCCTCGCGAGCTGGTGCTGCGGGTCGACTCCATCCTGCGTCGCGCCCCCGGCGGACCGCCCGGCTTGCCGCCCCTGGTCGAGGACGGCGACCTCGTCGTCGACCACGCGCGGCGCGAGGTGCGCCTGGGAGGCGCCCCGGTGGCGCTGACCGGCCGCGAGTTCGACCTGCTGCACTTCCTCGCCGCACACCCCGGCATCGCCTACTCGCGCGACGACCTGCTCCAGCAGGTGTGGGGGTGGTCGATCGGTGACCAGTCGACGGTCACGGTGCACGTGCGCCGGCTGCGCGAGAAGGTCGAGGCCGACCCCACGACACCTACCCGCCTCGTCACGGTGTGGGGCGTCGGCTACCGCTGGGAGCCCCAGGACGACACTCACGACGCGGCCGCGGACCAGCTCGGACCCGACGCCGCCGTGGTTGCCCCGGGTGGCGCCTGATGTACGTCGAGCTGCTCGTCTACTCCGGGCTCGCCTCCTGCGGCGTGGGCCTCGTCGGCATGGGCGCGGGCTACCTGCTGCGGCACCGCTCGATCCGCTGGCAGCTCGGCCTGGTGGCCGTCGTGGCCGCGGTCTCGGTGCTGGCCGGCGTGCTGGCCCTGGCCAACCGGATGCTCATCTCCGACCGCGACCTCAGCGCGATCGCGCTCGTCGTGGGCGTCTCCGCGCTGACCGCCACCGTCGTCGCCGCCCTCCTGGGGGCCGCACTGGTGCGGTGGTCGGCAGCGCTGCAGGCCGGGGTGCGCAGCCTGGGCCGGGGGAGCACCTACGTCGCGCAGATGCGCGGACCACGTGAGTTCCAGGCACTGGCGACCGAGCTCGAGGCCACCCAGGCTCGGCTCGAGGAGTCGCGCGAGCGCGAGCGGCGCCTCGAGGACGCGCGCCGCGAGCTCGTGTCGTGGGTCTCGCACGACCTGCGCACCCCGCTGGCCGGCATGCGGGCGATGACCGAGGCGCTCGAGGACGGCATCGCCCCGGACCCCGCTCGCTACCGTCGCCAGATCCGCGCCGACGTCGACCGGATGACCCGCATGGTCGACGACCTCTTCGAGCTCTCCCGCATCCACGCCGGCGTCCTCGAGCTGGCCTCCGAGCTGCTGCCGCTGGGCGACCTCGTCAGCGAGGCCCTCGCCGGTGCCGAACCGGTGGCGCGCGCCCGCGGCGTCCGCCTGGGCGGACACGTCGCGCCGGGCGTGATGGTCGTGGCCGACCCGGGCGGGCTCTCCCGGGTGCTGGCCAACCTCCTCGGCAACGCGGTGAGGCACACGCCCTACGGCGGCTCGGTGGAGATCCTCGGACGCGAGGTGGGTGACGACGTGGAGCTGAGCGTGACCGACGGGTGCGCCGGCATCGACGCCGACGACCTCGAGCGGGTGTTCGACCTCGCCTGGACCGGCGCCCCGGCGCGGACGCCGGGCATCCCGGCCGCGCCCGGTACGCCCGGGGCCGGCACCGACCAGGGCAGCCAGGCCGGTCTGGGCCTGGCGATCGTGAAGGGCATCGTCGAGGCGCACGGTGGCGCGGTCAGCGTCGGCAACGTCGGCGGTGGCGGCGCGGGGTGCCGGTTCGTCGTCCGCCTCCCGCAGACGGACGTGGCGAACCAGCGCTGAGCCCGCGGTGGTTCCGCCGTCGACCGGTGCGGTGACCCCGGGCCGGGCCGGCGCGGCCCGATCGCCTCTTCTGCGACACCGCGCGTGTCGCGCCGGATCGAACACGTGTTCGGGCTAGGTTGTGTCCACAGGTACGACGCGGGGCGAGGTTCTCCACAGCTCGTGACGGTGCTGACCAGGCACTGTCGGTGGCTCGTCCTAGCGTCGCCTAGGTACCTGACACCCAACGACACGTAAGGACACATCATGGCTGGTGGAGACCGCGACAAGGCCCTGGACGCCGCACTGCTCAACATCGAGAAGCAGTTCGGCAAGGGGTCGGTGATGCGACTCGGTGACGAGACCCGGGCGCCCCTCGAGATCATCCCGACCGGTTCCATCGCCCTCGACGTCGCGCTCGGCCTCGGCGGCCTGCCGCGCGGGCGCGTCGTGGAGATCTACGGACCGGAGTCCTCCGGCAAGACCACCGTGGCGCTGCACGCGGTCGCCAACGCCCAGGCGCGCGGCGGCATCGTGGCCTTCATCGACGCCGAGCACGCGCTCGACCCCGACTACGCCAAGGCCCTCGGCGTCGACACCGACGCGCTGCTGGTCTCCCAGCCCGACTCGGGCGAGCAGGCCCTCGAGATCGCCGACATGCTGGTCCGCTCCGGCGCCCTCGACCTGATCGTCATCGACTCCGTGGCGGCGCTGGTGCCCCGGGCCGAGATCGAGGGCGAGATGGGTGACAGTCACGTCGGTCTCCAGGCCCGGCTGATGAGCCAGGCGCTGCGCAAGATGACCGGTGCCCTCAACAACTCCAACACCACCATGATCTTCATCAACCAGCTGCGCGAGAAGATCGGTGTCATGTTCGGCTCGCCCGAGACCACCACCGGTGGCCGGGCGCTGAAGTTCTACTCCTCGGTGCGCCTCGACGTGCGTCGCATCGAGACCCTGAAGGACGGCACCGACATGGTCGGCAACCGCACCCGGGTCAAGGTCGTCAAGAACAAGGTCGCCCCGCCGTTCAAGCAGGCCGAGTTCGACATCATGTACGGCAAGGGCATCAGCCGTGAGGGTGGCCTGATCGATGTCGGCGTCGAGGCGGGCCTGGTGCGCAAGGCGGGTGCCTGGTACACCTACGAGGGCGACCAGCTCGGCCAGGGCAAGGAGAACGCTCGCACCTTCTTGAAGGACAACCCCGAGCTTGCCGACGAGCTGGAGAAGAGGATCCTCGAGACGCTCGGCGTGATCGCGTCGGAGACTGCGCCCGACGACCTCTCCGACCTGTCCGAGCTCTCCGACAAGCCCATCGGGATCGACGACTTCTAACAAGGGCGCGCCAGCGGACGTGTTGATGGTGATCGAGCAAGCGGCACGGCTGAGCCGGCGAAGCCGTGACCCGCGTGTCCAGATCCGGTGAGGCGCGAAGCAGCCGTGCCCACAGGCGGCGGAAGGAACACCATGGACGGCTCCTGGAGCGGCGACGTCTCTCTGGGCGTCGACGCCTGGACGCGCGGAGGCGCTGATCGCCCCCCGGCGACAGCGCCGCCGCCGCCCGACGACCCGGTCGCCACGGGTCCACCCGCCGACCCGGAGGCGGTGGCGCGCAAGATCCTGCTCGACGCGCTGACCGGTCAGGCTCGCAGCCGCAAGGAGCTGGCCGACAAGCTGGCCTCGAAGCTGGTGCCCGCCGAGATCGCCGAGCGGTTGCTCGACCGTTTCGAGGAGGTCGGGCTGATCGACGACGAGGCGTTCGCCCGGCTGTGGGTCTCCTACCGCCAGCCAGGCAAAGGCCTGGCTCGTCGGGCGCTGGCTCACGAGCTGCGGCGCAAGGGCATCGACGGCGACATCGCTCGCGAGGTCCTCGACGAGGTCGACCCGGCCGACGAGGAGGAGGCTGCGCGACGCCTGGTGCGGGGCAAGCTGCGCTCGGTCAGTCGCGTCGACGACATGACCGCGACCCGACGCCTGGTCGGCATGCTGGCGCGCAAGGGCTATCCCTCGGGCATCGCGTTCGCGGTCGTCCGCGAGGAGCTGGCGGCCTCTGACCGTGGGGACGAGCTGGACGGCTGAGCGCCCGCGCCAGGTCAGTGCGACGCCCCGACGGCCGAGGGGCCGACACATGCCAGACTCCGCTGTGTGAGCGACGAGCGCGAGGTCCTGACCTATGAGCTGTTCGGCGACTCGGTGCGCGACCTCGCGCGTCAGGTGGTCGACTCCGGGTTCGAGCCCGACGTGGTCCTGGCCATCGCGCGCGGCGGCCTCGGGCTGGCGATGGGACTGGGGTACGCCCTCGACGTCAAGAACCTGTCGGCGGTCAACGTCGAGTTCTACACCGGCATCGACGAGCGTCTCGACGTGCCGATCATGCTTCCCCCGACGCCGGCCGCGATCGACCTCTCGGGGCTGCGGGTCCTCATCGCCGACGACGTGGCCGACAGCGGCCGCACCCTCGAGCTCGTCCGCGACTTCTTCGCCGACCACGTCGCCGAGACCCGGATGGCGGTGATCTACGAGAAGCCCCAGACGGTGGTCCGTGCCGACTACGTGTGGCGGCGGACCGAGAAATGGATCAACTTCCCCTGGTCGACCGAGCCTCCGCTCGTCGACCGACGCGGTGGTCGCGGTTCGTCCTGACGGACGTGGCGCGGCCACAGGATCTAGGGTGACGGGCATGAACCTCCTCGAGCACCTGCGACTGCCGCCCGGACCCGTGGACCTCACCGAGTGGGAGTCCGACGTGGCCCCCGGATTCGACGGGGGGAAGAAGGACGGCAAGAAGGCGTTGTCCGACCTCGGCGACGAGCTGGCCGACCTCCAGGAACGGCTGTTCGCCGAAGGGCGCACCGAGGGCTCGCGCAGCCTGCTCCTGGTGCTCCAGGGCATGGACACCTCGGGCAAGGGTGGCGTGCTGCGCCACACGGTCGGTCTGATCGACCCCCAGGGCGTGAAGATCACCTCGTTCGGGGCGCCGACCGAGGAGGAGCAGGCCCACGACTTCTTGTGGCGCGTCGAGAAGGCGCTGCCCAGCGCCGGCCACGTCGGCGTCTTCGACCGCTCCCACTACGAGGACGTCCTGATCGCCCGGGTGCGCGAGCTGGCCACGTCCGAGGAGATCGAACGACGCTACGACGCGATCAACGACTTCGAGGAGCAGCTGGTCTCGTCAGGGACGGTCGTGATCAAGTGCATGCTCCACGTCTCGGCCGCTCAGCAGAAGGAGCGGCTCCTTGCTCGGCTCGACGACCCCACCAAGTACTGGAAGTTCAACCCGGGTGACATCGATGAGCGCGGCAAGTGGTCCGCCTACCAGAACGCCTACGAGATCGCGCTCGAGCGCACCAACACCGAGGTCGCCCCGTGGCACGTCATCCCGGCCGACAAGAAGTGGTACCGCAACCTCGCGGTCGGGTGGCTGCTGATGGAGGGTCTGCGTGGGCTCAACCCGCGGTGGCCGGCCCCGGACTACGACATCGACGAGCAGCGCGCTCGACTGACGGGAGAGGCTCCGCCCCGGTGACGCCGGACGGAGTGCAAGGCTCCGTGCCCGAGGCGCTGGCCGACGTCGTCGTCACCCGCTACCTCACGCCGTTGCGTGAGGGCGGCAGCTTGCCCGGGCTCGTGGAGGGCGACGACCTCGGCACCTACGTGTGCAAGTTCAGACGCGCCGGACAGGGGCCCCGGGTGCTCGCCGCCGAGGTCATCGTCGGTGAGCTGGCGCGCCGGGTCGGGCTCGACACCCCGCGTCAGGTCGTGCTCGACCTGAGCTCGGAGATCGCTCGTTACGAGGCCGACGAGGAGGTGCAGGACCTGCTCACCGCCAGCGTCGGGCTCAACCTGGGCAGCGACTTCCTCCCCGGGTCGTTCGGGTACGAGGGACGTCAGGGGGCCGACGCGGCCCGGGCGTCGTCCATCGTGTGGCTCGACGCGCTCTGCGCGAACGTCGACCGTTCGTGGCGCAATCCCAACCTCCTGTGGTGGGGGGACGCGCTCTGGATCATCGACCACGGCGCGTCGCTCTACTTCCACCACGCCTGGTCGGGCGGGCTGACCGACCCCGAGCGGTTCGCCGACCAGCCGTGGGACTCCTCGGACCACGTGCTGCTCGACGAAGCGACCGAGCTGGCCCAGGCCGACGAGAGACTCACCGCTCTCGTCACCCCCGCGTTGGTCTCGGAGGTCGTCGCCCTCGTGCCCGACGACTGGCTCGAGCCGGTGCCGGGAGCAGAGGACCACGCCGCTGTGCGGGCCGCCTACGTCGCCTTCCTGACCGCGCGGCTGGGCACCCGCCAGTGGCTCCCGGGCGCGGGTGGTTGAGATGGGTGCACCCGACGGCCGGGAGGCCTACCAGTACGTCGCGCTGCGCTGCGTCCCGCGCGCCGACCGCGAGGAGTTCGTGAACGTCGGGGTCGTCCTCTACTGCCACGGCACCGACTACCTCCAGAGTGCCTGGCACGTCGACGCGGCCAGGCTCGGCGCGCTCGACGCGCTGGTCGACCCGGTGCACCTGCGCTCAGCCCTGACGTTCGTGGACGCCGTCTGCGACGGCGCCTCCGCGGCCGGACGTGCCGCGACGGCCACGACCAGCCAGCGCTTCGGGTTCCTCAAGGCGCCTCGCAGCACCGTGCTCCAGCCCGGACCGGTGCACGGCGGCGTCACCCGCGACCCGGCGCGCCAGCTCGAGCACCTGCTCCACCAGCTGGTGGGTTAGCGCCGGCGCTGCCCGCAGAGTGGTGTCAGACCGGGACGAGCTCGACGGCGCCGACGGCGTAGCGGGCCAGCACCATGCGGGCGACCTCGGGGTGCGCCCCCAGCGGCTCGGAGACCGCGACCGCGCCCGCCTCGACGGCCATCTCGGTCGAGCGGTCGGTGAGGACACCGGGGGAGAGGAAGAGTGAGGCGACGGCGATGTGGCGTCGTCCCTCGGCACGGAACGCGCGCACCGCCTCGCCCGTGGCGGGCGGGGCGCTGGAGGCGTAGGCGGCCGTCACGGGTAGCTTGTGGTGCGTGCCCCACAGACGGGCCAGGCGGGCCACCGACTGGTTGGCCAGGGCGTCGGTCGACCCGGCGGCAGCCAGCACGAGGCCGTCCAGCTCACGCACCCGCGAGGAGCGCAGGGCTTCACGCAGCCGCTCGTCGAGCACCTCCAGGAAGCAGGCCTCCAGGCCGAGCAGGCCGGTGAGCCGGATCGCCAGGCCAGGGTGCCGCTCGCCGGCAAGGGCGAGCGCAGCGTGCAGGCCCACCTGGTCGATCTCGACCTCGGACAGCGCCAACGGCACCACCACGATCTCCACGTGCCCGGCCCTGACGAGCTTGTCGACGACGCTCTGGAATGCCGGCTTGATCCACCGGGCGGCCACCGTCGGGTCCTCGAGGAAGGCGCGTTCGACGCGGAGGTCGGGGCGCTGCGCCTTCACCTCGGCCACCAGGTCGGTGACGGTCGAGGCGGTCCGCGGGTCGCGGCTCGCATGGGCCAGGGCAACCAGGGCGGGAGCAGCCATCAGGTGGGTTCCTCTCGGTGATCGGGCAGGACGGGCGGTGGTGCAGTGGGGCGGGGCGAGACGATCAGCTGTGGATGCCGCACTCGGTCTTGGCGGTGCCGGCCCAGCGCCCGCTGCGCGGGTCGTCACCCGGGGCGACCCGCCGGGTGCACGGCGCGCACCCGATCGAGGGGTAGCCGTCGTAGACCAGCGGATTCACCAGGACGCCGTGATCGTCGATGTAGGCCTCGACCTGGTCGTCGCTCCACCGGGCCAGGGGAGAGACCTTGACCTTGCCCTTCTTGGCATCCCAGCCGATCACCGGCGCGATGACCCGGTTGTGGGTCTCGGCGCGGCGCAGACCAGTGGCCCAGGCGTCGTAGCCGGCCAAGGTCTCGGCCAACGGCTGCACCTTGCGCAAGGCACAGCACAGGTCGGGGTCGGTCTTGTAGAGGTCCTTGCCGTGAGCGGCGTCCTGCTCGGCGACGCTCTGCTTCGGGGTGATCGACAGCAGCGTGACGTCCATCGTGGCCTCGACGGCGTCGCGCGTGCCGATGGTCTCGACGAAGTGGTAGCCGGTGTCGAGGAAGACCACGTCGATGCCGGGCACGACCTTCTGCGCGACGTGGGCCAGGACGGCGTCGCCCATCGACGAGGTGATGGCGAAGCGTGCGCCGAACGTCGCGGCTGCCCACTCGATGATGGTCTCGGCCGGCGCGAGCTCCAGCTCGGCGCCCCAGTGCGACACGAGGTCGCGCAGCTCCTCGGGGGAGCGCCCCTCGGTGGTCGCGCCGCGGAAGGCGCGCGCCTGGCGCGTGGTCGCGGTGCTCATCGCAGTCCCGCGCGCGGGTCGCCGAGCGGCCGGAGCAACCCGAGCATCTTCAGGGAGAACGCCCGCTGGCAGCCCCGACACTCCCACGAGCCGGGTGGCGAGGTCATCTCTGCGTGCTCGCCCCCCTCGACCGGGATCTCGTGGGGCCAGAGATCCTGCTCGCCGCAGTAGGGACAGTGGAAGGGGACGCCACGTTCACTCATAGCGGAGTCAACGCTTTGTCGCCGCGAAGTAGTTCCTCGTCGGCCCGGGCGACCCAGGCGGCGAAGTTCTCGCCGTCCGTGCGGTCGGTCAGGTAGTTGGTCACGACCACCGAGATGTAGTCGTCGAGGCCGGCGCTGGTGACCTTGTGGGCTCGCAGCTTGCGACCGAAGTTCGCCTGCAGGCCGGTCGCACCGCCGAGGTGCACCTGGAACCCCTCGACCTGCTCACCCTCGTGCATCACCAGCTGACCCTTCAGGCCGATGTCACCGATCTGGGTGCGGGCGCAGGCGTTGGGGCAGCCGTTGACGTTGACGGTGATCGGGGTGTCGAGGTCGGGGAAGCGCTTCTCGAGCTCGGTCACCAGGTCGCGGGCGCGGTCCTTGGTGTCGACGATCGCCAGCTTGCAGAACTCGATGCCGGTGCAGGCCATCGTGTTGCGACGCCACTGCGAGGGCCGGGCCGAGAGCCCGATCTCGTCGAGGCGGACGATGAGGTCCTCGACGCGGTCGGCGTCCACGCCGATCAGCACGATCTTCTGGTACGGCGTGAGGCGGGCGCCGGCGACGCCGAACTCCTCGATCGCGTCGGCGAGCTTCACCAGCAAGCTGCCCGAGACGCGCCCGGCCATCGGGGCCACGCCGACGTAGAACTTGCCGTCGCTCTGCTCATGGACGCCGATGTGGTCGCGGTGCCCGGTCGGGGAGGCGGGTGACTGGCAGGAGACCAGGGCTCGCCCGAGGTACTCCTTCTCGACGACCTCGCGGAACTTCTCGATCCCCCAGTCGGCGACGAGGAACTTCAGGCGGGCGCGTGAGCGCAGCCGGCGGTAGCCGTAGTCACGAAACACCGAGGCGACGGCCTCCCAGACGTCGGCGACCTCGTCGAGCGGGATCCACACCCCCATCTTCTGGGCCAGCATCGGGTTGGTCGACAGCCCGCCGCCGACCCAGCAGTCGAAGCCGGGGCCGTGCTCGGGGTGGACGGTGCCGACGAAGGCGACGTCGTTGGTCTCGGGGGAGACGTCGTGGCTGGGGTGGCCGGTGAGGGCGGTCTTGAACTTGCGGGGGAAGTTCGAGAACTCGGGGCTGCCGATGAAGCGATCGAAGATCTCCTCGAGGGCCGACGTGCCGTCGATGATCTCGTCCTTGGCCACGCCGGCGACCGGTGAGCCGAGGAAGGGCCGCGGCGAGTCGCCGCAGGCCTCGAGGCTGCTGAGCCCGGCCGCGTCGAGACGGTCCCAGATCTCGGGGACGTCCTCGATGCGGATCCAGTGGTACTGGATGTTCTCGCGATCGGTGACGTCGGCGGTGTCACGACCGAAGTCGACGCCGATCTGCCCGAGGGCCCGCACCGCGTCGTGGGAGAGCAGACGCCCGTCGGAGCGCACCCGGAGCATGAAGTACTCGTCGTCGAGCTCCTCCTCGTCGAGGGTGGCGGTCTTGCCGCCGTCGAAGCCGGGCGCCCGCTGGGTGTAGAGCCCCATCCAGCGGAACCGGCCACGCAGGTCGGCCGGGTCGATCGAGGCGAAGCCGCGCTTGGAGTAGGTGTGAAGGATCCGGTCCCTCACGTTGAGCGCGTCGTCGTCCTTCTTCGACTGCTCGTTCTTGTTCAGCGGCTCGGTGTAGCCCAGCGACCACTGGCCTTCGGCCCGCTTCGAGCGCGGGATCTCGGTGTGGGCGGGCGGCTGGGAGGAGAAGCGCAAGTCGGGCATCGGAGGTCCTTCGCTGAGGTGGCGCCGGCTCAGGGGCGGCGCCGGGGACATGTCGGGGCGAGACGGCTCAGCAGGGTCGACACAGGCTGCTGCGCGTGCGCCCCAGGTCCACGTGGCGTCGTACCACGAGGTGGGCGGAGGTGTCAGCGGTGACCATGGGTCGGAGTCTCACGGTGCGGACACCGCCGTCACAACGGTCGATCTCGTGATGTGAGATGCCCGGTTCAGGATGTGGGACGGTAGCGCGGTCTGCGCCGGTGCGGCGTGTCGTATGTCACGTCGGGGCGCACGTCCGCCACGGTGGACCGGCGCCGCGGTAGCCCCACGTGGGTACGGCGCGCCGATAGGCTGCAGACATGGCCGACCTGAACTCTCTGACCAGCCTCACCAGCAGCGCGTACGCCCAGGCCCTCGAGGTCATCGCCTCCGTGGAACCCCGGATCGCCGAGGCGACGAAGGCTGAGCTGGCCGACCAGCGCAGCTCGCTCAAGCTCATCGCCAGCGAGAACTACGCCTCGCCCGCGGTGCTGCTCACGATGGGCACCTGGTTCAGCGACAAGTACGCCGAGGGCACGGTCGGTCACCGCTTCTACGCCGGGTGCCAGAACGTCGACACCGTCGAGTCGCTCGCCGCCGAGCACGCCCGCGAGCTGTTCGGCGCGGAGTACGCCTACGTGCAGCCCCACTCGGGTATCGACGCCAACCTGGTCGCGTTCTGGTCGATCCTGGCGCACCGGGTCGAGTCGCCGTGGCTGGACAAGGCCGGCATGAAGAACGTCAACGAGCTGACCGACGACGACTGGGAGAGGCTGCGCAAAGAGCTCGGCAACCAGCGACTCCTCGGGATGAGTCTCGACGCCGGCGGCCACCTCACTCACGGCTTCCGCCCCAACATCAGCGGCAAGATGTTCCACCAGCAGCAGTACGGCACCGACCCCGAGACCGGGCTGCTCGACTATGCGGCGGTCGCCGCCAAGGCACGCGAGTTCAAGCCGCTCGTGCTCGTCGCCGGCTACTCTGCCTACCCCCGCCGGGTGAACTTCGCGAAGATGCGTGAGATCGCCGACGAGGTCGGCGCCACCCTGATGGTCGACATGGCCCACTTCGCCGGCCTGGTCGCCGGCAAGGTGTTCACCGGCGACGAGGACCCGGTCCCGCACGCCCACATCGTCACCTCCACCACCCACAAGTCGTTGCGCGGCCCGCGCGGCGGCATCGTGCTGGCCACCGAGGAGTACGCCCCCAGCGTCGACCGCGGCTGCCCGATGGTGCTCGGCGGCCCGCTCTCGCACGTCATGGCAGCCAAGGCCGTGGCGTTCGCCGAGGCCCGTCAGCCGTCCTTCCGGACCTACGCCCAGAACGTCGCCGACAACGCGCAGTCCCTCGCCGAGGGCTTCCTCACCCGAGGGGCCGACCTCGTGACCGGCGGTACCGACAACCACCTCGTGCTGCTCGACGTCTCGTCGTACGGCCTCACCGGACGTCAGGCCGAGTCGGCTCTGCTCGACGCCGGCGTGGTCACCAATCGCAACTCCGTGCCCGGCGACACCAACGGTGCCTGGTACACCTCCGGTATCCGTCTCGGCACCCCCGCCCTGACCACCCGCGGTTTCGGTCACGACGAGTTCGACTCGGTCGCCGAGCTGATCGTGCACGTCTTGTCGAACACCGAGGCCGGCACGACCAAGGCCGGGGGCCCGTCGAAGGCGTCGTACGTCCTGGCCGAGGGCGTCGCCCAGAAGGTCAAGGACTCCTCGGCCGAGATGCTCGACAAGCATCCGCTCTACCCTGGCCTCGAGCTCTCCTGAGGCTGCGCCGGGATCTCCGCGACGACGAGAGGCAGCACCACCGTCATCGTCGTGCCGCGACCGAGGTCGGAGTCGACCTCGATCCGTCCGCCGTGGCGAACGACCTCGGCCTCGACGATGCTGAGCCCCAGCCCCGAGCCCGGGATGGCGCGAGAGGTTGCCTCGGCGGCGCGGTAGAACTGCTCGAAGAGCCGGGTGCGGTCGGGCTCGGCGATCCCGACGCCGGTGTCGCCCACCGACAGTCGGCCCTCGGGCCGGCCCTCGGTGGTCTCTCCCGCCGAGACCACGACGGTGACCGTCCCGGGCCCGGGGGTGAACTTGACCGCGTTGCCGACCAGGTTGGTCAGCACCCGTCGTAGGCCCTCGGGCTCGGCCATCACCAGCACCGGCTCGTCGGCAAGGTCGACGACGAGGTCATGGCGGTGCTCGGCCACGAGGTGTCGCACGTCGTCCAGGCACGCAGTGACGACCTGACGCAGGTCGACGAGGGTTCCCACGAGCGGCGCGGCCTCGTCGGCGCGGTCGACGGCGATCAGGTCGTCGACGATGTGCGTCAGGCGCTCGGCGTTGAGCCGCACCTTCTGGGCCGCGTGCAGCTGGTCGTCGTTGAGCCGGCCGAAGTCGCCCTCCACCATCAGCTCGGCGAAGGCCAGGATGGAGGTGATCGGCGTACGCAGCTCGTGGCTCACGGTCGACACCACCGAGCGCTTGAAGCCTTGGGTTGCGCGCAGCTGGGTCAGGGCGTCGTGCTCGATCTCCAGGGCAGCCTCCAAGGCCTCCCCGGCCTGGACCCGCTCGGTGATGTCGACGCCGGCGATGACGTACCCCACCAACAGCCCGCCGACCTCGATCTCGGTCAGGCTCAGCGACAGGACCAGACGTTCGCCGTCGCCGGTCACCAGCTCCCAGTCGTGGCGTTCCCCGGAGTCGACCTGGGCGCGCAGAACGCTGCCGTAGTCGGCCTCGATCCCGAGATCGGCTGCGTGGCGGGCGATCTCGGCCTCGGTGTGGAAGACGTCCGGGGGCCGTCCGACGACGGAGTCCCGAGAACGCCCGAGGATCCGCACGGCGCCCGCGTTGAACGCGGTGATCCTCAGGTCGGGGTCGGTGGCGATGAGCACGGTGTCGGTGGCCGCGTCCAGGATCGAGCCGACGGTGGCGCTCGCCCGGACGGCGTCCTGGCCCGTTCGAACCAGCTGCGCACGCTGCGCGGTGAGCTCGGTCTGCTGAGCATCGATGCGGTCCAGCAGCACGTCCGGCGGAACGTGCAGCAGGTGACGGAGGCGGAGATGGGCCCCCTCGAAGCTCCGCACGGCCGGGCGGTAGAGGGTGACGAAGCACAGCAGCGGGACGCTGAAGGCACCGGCCAGCACGAGCTTGGCCACGACCTGGTCCTGGATCAGAGCGCCCAGACCGTCGTCCGGACGCAGCACCACGGCCGGGAAGAGCACCCCGTCGAGCACGAGGGTCCCCACGAACGTGCCCAGGTAGACCGGCACCATCCCCGAGGTCCCGAGTCGCGACTTCGCCAGCTCGAGCAGGCCCAGGATGAGCAGCAGCTCGGCCACGATGACGACCCCGCCGAGGAGCACGGTGTCGACCGACTTGTCGAACAGCTCGGGCGAGGTCGCGAACACGTTGACCACGGCCGCGGACTCGAGCGCGTGCTGACTGATCCGGAACACGGCCAGGACCAGCAGGTTGACGGTGACCACCAGCACGATGATGTGTCGCACCGTGCGGATGTCACGACCCGCGATGACCGCCACGACGGTGGCGAACATGAACCCCCCGTAGGAGACCTGGCCGGCGAGCAGCGCGACGTCACCGCCGAGTGGGAGCACGTAGACGGCCCCGAGAAGACCTCCGAGGGTCAGGACGCTCGCGAGGTGGACGTAGAGCATCACCAGTCGTAGGCGCCCGGGCGCCAGCACCATCGCCAGGGGCAAGCCTGCGTAGATCAACACGCTGACCGCGAAGAGCTCGCGTGCATCCACAGAACCGCTCCTAGGGGTGAGGCGTGGTCAAGGATCTCACGGCGAGCTGCCGACGACTACGTCAGCGCGTACTCGAGCTCGGGTCGTCCGCTGGCGCCGTAGCGCGGACGCCGGTCGGCCGACCCGGCGTCGGCGAGGTGCTCGAGGTAGCGGCGCACGGTGACGCGGGAAGCGCCCACGACGACCGCCACCTCACTGGCCGACAGCGCGGTATCGGCGTCTCGGAGCGCGGCGACCACCTGCCTCATCGTCTCGGCGGAGACCCCTTTCGGCAGGCTCGGCCCAGCGGCCGGTCGAAGGGTCCGGAGCAGGTGGTCGACCTCGTCCTGCGCGATGGCGCCGGGTGCGTCGGCCAGGGAGGCCCGGTAGTCGGCGTACTGCTCGAGCCGCTCGCGGAAGGTGGCGAAGGTGAAGGGCTTGAGCAGGTACTGCACCACGCCCTGCGACACCGCGTGCCGCACGACGTCGGCGTCGCGCGCCGAGGTCACCGCGATGACGTCGCACAGGTGTCCGGCCGCACGCAGCTTCTGGAGCAGACCGAGACCGTGCCCGTCGGGCAGGTGCATGTCGAGCAGGACCAGGTCGATCGTCGGGTCGGCGCCGATCAGGCGTGCCGCCTCGCCGGCCGAGCGAGCCACCCCGGCCACGTCGAAGCCGGGCACGCGTTCCACGTAGGCCGCGTGCGCGGCGGCGGCGACCTCCTCGTCCTCGACGACGAGCACCCGGACCTTCACGCGGTGTCCCCGGTTCCGTCGGCGACGAGGCGCACGGTGAGCTCCGCCCCGCCCAGCGCGGATCGACCGACCAGGAGGTCACCGCCGTGCGACCGGGTGACCTGACCGACCAGCGCGAGCCCGATGCCGCGGGCGCCGGCACCGGCCTTGGTCGACCAGCCGCGCTGGAGCGCCAGGGTGGCCTCGTCGTCGTCGAGACCGGGCCCGCTGTCGCCGACCCGCACGGTGAGGAGACCGGTGTCGTCGGCGCCGAGGCTCACCTCGACGCGCCTGGGCGTCTCGCCGGTGACGGCGTCGAAGGCGTTGTCGAGGAGGTTGCCCAGCACGGTGACCAGGTCGCGCGGGGGCACCCCCGGGTGCGCGGGCAGGACGCCGTCGATGCTCAGCTCGATGCCGCGCTCGACGGCCTCGGCGGTCTTGCCGAGCAGGAGCGCGGCGACGACCGGGTCGCCGACGGCGCCGACCACCTGGTCGGCCAGCAGCTGGGCGACCTGGAGCTCCTCGGTGGCGAAGGCGACGGCGTCCTCGGGTCGGCCCATCTCGATGAGGGAGACCACGGTGTGCAGGCGGTTGGCGGCCTCGTGCGTCTGTGAGCGCAGTGACTCGGTGAGCCCTCGGACGACGTCGAGCTCGCCGGTCACCTGGCGCAGCTCGGTGTGGTCACGCAAGGTGACGACGGCGCCCACCTCGCGACCCTCCCACGACGCCGGCGCCGAGCTGACCACGAGCGTCCGGTCACCAGCCAGGTAGAGGTCGTCGGACTCGGCACGCCGACTCAGGGCAGCCGCCACCAGGCCCGGCGCGAGAGCGAGGTCGTGCAGCGAGCGCCCGATCAGCTCGTCGTCGGGAGGCAGGGCCAGGAGGCGCCGCGCCTCGTCGTTGACCAGCTGCACGCGGGCGCCGGCATCGACCAGGAGCAGGCCCTCGCGCACGGCGTGCAGCACGGCCGAGTAGTACTCGTACATCCGGGTCATCTCGCGCTCGCCCATCCCGTGGGTCTGGCGCCCCAGGCGCCGAGCCACCAACGCCGCACCGAGCAGGCCCACCAGCAGCACCGCCGCCGCCGCGCCACCGATCAGCCACAGGTCGCCCCGAAGCGTGCGATCGATGGCTGCCACCGTGATGCCGACCGAGACGAGGGCGACCACCTGGTCGTCGACGTCGAACACCGGGACGACGGCGCGCATCGACGGACCGAGGGTGCCGGTGTAGCGCTGGGTGAAGACCCGCCCGTCGGGTGCGGTGCCGAGGTCGCCCACGAAGGCCCGCCCGATCTGCGCCGGGTCGGGATGGGTGTAGCGGGTGCGGTCGAGCGCCATCACGGTCACGAAGTCGACACGTGCGTCCTGGCGCACCTGCTCGGCGTAGGGCTGCAGCGTCGCGGTCGGGTCGGCGCTCACCACGGCGTCGCGCACGGTGGGGGAGTCGGCCATCGCCTCGGCTACCGCGACAGCGCGGTCGGTGGCGGTCGAACGGGCGCTGCGGCGAGCGTCGTACGTCGCCAGGGCGAGCGCCACCACGACGAGCACCACCACCACCCCGACCTGGAGCAGCAGCACCTGGCGGGCGACCGAGACGTCGGCCCGTCCCCTGCCCGTGACCCGCATGGGCGCATTCTGCCGCACCGGTGTCGGCGGACCCGCGGGTGAACACAACGAGCACAAGGGTGACCCGGATCACAGACCGGGTGATGGTGGTCACGCACCGGGGAGGACCCGGGCACCACGACCGGAGGAACCCATGACCAGCTCGATCACCACGGCGTCGGCCCCGTCACCAGCCAGCACGCCCCGCGACCGCACGCACTACCTCTACCTCGCGGTGATCGCAGCGGTGGCCGCGGGCATCGTCGTCGGCCTGGTGCTGCCGGACGTCGCGGTGCAGCTCAAGCCACTCGGCACGGCGTTCGTCGCCCTGATCAAGATGATGATCCAGCCGGTGATCTTCTGCACGATCGTCATCGGGGTCGGCTCGGTCGCCAACGCGGCCCGCGTCGGCAAGGTCGGCGGCCTCGCGCTCGCCTACTTCCTCACGATGTCGACCGTGGCCCTGGCCATCGGAATGGTCGTCGGCAACATCCTGCACCCGGGATCCGGCCTGCAGCTGACCGAGGAGCTCGCCGGTGCCGGGCAGGAGCAGGCGGCCACCGCCCACTCCACGACGACCGAGTTCCTCCTCGGCATCATCCCGACGTCGATGCTCTCCTCGCTGACCTCGGGCGAGGTGCTGCAGACCCTGCTCGTGGCCCTGCTCGTCGGATTCGCCCTGCAGCGCATGGGCAGAGCCGGCAAGCCGATCCTGGTCGGCATCGCCACGATCCAGCGCCTCGTGTTCCGGGTGCTCGCGATGATCATGTGGGCTGCGCCGGTCGGTGCCTTCGGCGCCATCGCCGCTGTGGTCGGCGCGACCGGTGTCGACGCCCTCAAGAGCCTGGCGGTCCTGATGCTCGGCTTCTACGTGACGTGCGCGCTGTTCGTGTTCGTCGTCCTCGGCACGATCCTGCGCCTGGCCACGGGCGTCAACGTCTTCAAGCTGCTGCGCTACCTGGGCCGCGAGTTCCTCCTCATCGTCTCCACCTCGTCGTCGGAGTCGGCGCTGCCGCGCCTCATCGCCAAGATGGAGCACGCCGGCGTCGACAAGCCGACCGTGGGCGTCGTCGTCCCGACCGGCTACTCCTTCAACCTCGACGGCACCGCGATCTACCTGACGATGGCCTCGTTGTTCATCGCCTCGGCCATGGGGAACCCGCTGAGCATCGGTGAGCAGGTCTCGCTGCTGGTCTTCATGATGATCGCCTCCAAGGGTGCGGCCGGCGTCACCGGCGCCGGGATGGCCACCCTGGCCGGCGGCCTCAGCTCGCACCGCCCCGACCTGGTCGACGGCGTCGGCCTGATCGTCGGCATCGACCGCTTCATGTCGGAGGCCCGTGCGGTGACCAACTTCGCCGGCAACGCCATCGCCACCGTCCTGGTCGGCCACTGGACCGGGAGCCTCGACCGCGCCCAGCTCGACCGGGTGCTGGCGGGCGAGGCGCCGTTCGACGAGACCACGATGGTCGACGACCACGGCTCCCCCGACGGCGCCGCCGGTCCCGACGGCCCCGACGGCACTGACGGCAGCAACGGCACTGACGGCACCGCGGTGCTCACCCCCACCTCGGAGCCCAGCCGGGTCTGACCCCCCCGACCTCGACGCCCCCGCAGGCACCCGGCGGGGGCGTCGTGCCGTCGGGCGGCGACGCCTGCGGTTCTCCGCACGTGGCGTCCCGGATCGGTGGGGCGTCGCGGATAGCGTGGTCCACATGACAGCGGACACCTCGGAACCCGCCGTCACGACGTCTCGGACGTCGAGCGGGCCGACGCTGCTCGAGCGGCTCGACGTCCGTGCCCGTCAGGTTGCGCACACCCTGTGGCGCCTGGTCGTCGCTGCGGTCGGCTCGTGCCTGCGCCACCGCGTGACCGGCCTGGCCGCGGAGGGCGCGTTCTTCGCCGTGCTGTCGGTGCCTCCGCTGGTCTTCGCACTCGCCGGCGGCGTCGGCTACGTCTCCGAGAGGTTCAGCGACACCCAGGTCGAGAGCATCCGTGCGGCGATCATCGACCTGTCGTCGAGGTTCCTCACCGACGACGCGGTCGGCGACGTCATCGTTCCGACGATGAACGACGTCCTCGACGGCGGCCGGCTCGACGTCATCTCGCTGGGGTTCATCCTGGCGCTGTGGTCGGGCTCTCGAGCCCTCAACGTGTTCGTCGACACGATCACGATCATGCACGGGCTCGGCGGCCACCGCGGGATCATCAAGACCCGCGCCCTGTCCTTCGGCCTCTACGTCTTCGCGGTGGTGACCGGCGCTGTCACCCTGCCGCTGCTCGTGGCCGGGCCCAGCCTCGTGCGCGACGTCCTGCCCGCAGAGCTGGGGTTCCTCGGCGGTTTCTACTGGCCGATCGTGGTCGTGCTCTGCATCTGCTTCCTCGCCACGCTCTACCACGTCTCGGTCCCGGTGCGGACCAACTGGAGCTTCAACCTGCCCGGCGCGACCTTCTCGCTGGCGATGTGGATCCTCGGCTCCTACGTCCTGCGCTGGGTGCTCACGGTGACGGCCGCCGACTCCAGGTCGATCTACGGGCCGCTCGCCGCGCCCATCGCGGTCCTGCTCTGGTTGTACGTCGTCGCCCTCGCGGTGCTGATCGGCGCGGCCGTCAACGCGGCCTTCGACACCGTCTTCCCTCAGCTCGGCACCACCCGCGCTCGCCTGGAGCTGATGACGCGCCTGCGCAGCGCCCGGAGTGCACTGGCCAAGGAGCGCGGCGCCTCCGACGCGCCCACGCAGGTGGACTAGATTCGGGCCGTGTCCGACGACCTGCGTGAAACTCCTGGGCGCAAGGCCTCCTACAAGGTCTCGCTGCCCGAGGGCGACAGCTCTCCGTGGTCCGCACTGGGCAAGCGGCTCCTCGCCGCCGTGGCGATCCTGGCCGGCACCGTGTTCCTGGTCTACCTCGACCGGCGCGGCTACTCCGACGTCTCGGACGGGACCGTGTCGTTCTCCGACTCGATCTACTACGCGACCGTCACGCTCAGCACGACCGGCTACGGCGACATCGCCCCGGTCAGCGACCAGGCACGGATGGTCAACGCCTTCGTCATCACCCCGGCGCGCATCGCGTTCCTGGTGCTCTTGATCGGTACGACGCTCGAGGTCCTGGCCAGCCAGGGCCGTGACGCGATCCGGATTGCTCGATGGAGGAGAAAGATGGGACACCACGTCGTCGTCGTCGGCTACGGCACCAAGGGCCGCTCCGCGGTCAAGACGCTGCTGAGCAACGGCATGGACAAGGAGTCGATCGTCATCGTCGACACCGGCACCACCGCGCTCGCCGATGCCCACGAGGACGGCCTCGCGGTCGTGACCGGTGATGCGACGCGCAAGGAGGTGCTCGTGCGGGCAGGGGTCCAGGACGCCGACCAGGTGATCATCACGACCAACCGCGACGACTCCAACGTGCTGACCACGCTGACCGCGCGCCAGGCCAACCCCGATGCCTGGATCATCGCCGCGGTGCGTGAGCAGGAGAACGCCTCGCTGATGAAGCAGTCGGGCGCCGACTCCGTCATCACCTCCTCCGACGCGGTCGGCCGGCTGCTCGGCCTCTCGTCGCTCTCACCGACCCTGGGCTCGGTCATGGAGGACCTGCTGAGCTACGGCCAGGGCCTCGAGGTGGCCGAGCGGGACCTGCTGGTCAACGAGGTCGGCCTGCAGCCGCAGAGCCTGCCCGACCAGGTCATCTCGGTGGTGCGCGACGAGAAGGTCTACAACTACTTCGACCCGGTCGTCACCCGCCTGGCGCGCGGTGACCGGCTGGTCGTCGTCCGCTCTGCCAAGGAGCTGCCGTGGGCCCCGCGGCCCGGAACCCACAACGAGGACCTCGCCGACGACGAGGACTGACTGCTCGCAGCCTGCCGTGCCCTTGTTCGAACACGTGTTCGATCTGTGTGAGACGATGGCGTCATGGCGGGTGGGTGGGGCAGGCAGGGCAGCGGGGTGCCGCTCTCGGAGCGGGTACGCACCGACGCGGGCGGCGGGCCGGGCGCGCCGCCGCCTCCCGAGGCCGAGGCGTGCCCGTCGCGGCACTGCTGGGTCGCCGACGCCGTCGACGCCGTCGGCACCAAGCGACCTGGCCTGCTCGTCGAGTGGCGCCAGGTGCAGGCGGGGTGGGAGGGCCGTGTCGTGTACGCCGCCCAGCTGCGCGCAGGCTCCTGGCTCCTGGTCGAGGAGTGGCTGCCGGCGGCATTGCTCACGCCGATGTGACCTCATCAGCGGGCACGACGTCGGTCGAGATGACCGGGAGCGTCCAGGAGAAAAGCGTCAAGCCGTCGGAGTCTCGGGTCTCCAACGGCTTGACGGGTAGAACACTAGCGGAGGTATCCGGCGGCGTCCGCGCAACCCCTCGTCGTCGGCGATTCGCGCGCGACTGCTCCACGCGATGCTCCTGCGCAGGGCACCGTCATGGACCGCGGTGTCTCCTCGCGGGATCGGTCTCGAGGAGTCCGGGGTCGCGGGGAAGTCGCCTGCACGACGGGGCCGGCGCATGCCGGCGAACTACCTCGATGGTGCCCCCGGAGGTGGTGCCGGGCCATCGGGGACCGCTGTGGCGGGGGTCAGCTCGCGGCTGCGCACGGCGCGCTCCACGAGCGCGCGCCGCCGTCGGGAGCGGCGCCTGTCGGGTCCCTCCGGGAACTCCGGCAGGACCGTGATGTCGGCCGAGACGAGATCGGTGTAGGCGTCCTGGCGCAGCCGGGTCGCCCACAGCTGCGCGGCGCCGCGTGCGCGCGCCAGGACTCCGCCCGCGGCCAGGGCGCCCGCGCCACCCGTGGCCAGCAGTGGTTGCCGCCACTCGGGATCGGACCTGCCGAAGCTCGTGAGGAACCAGGTGAGAAGTCCGACGGCGAGAATCCCGAGGAGCACCTGGGGCCACAGGACCCGCAGGTTGCGTCGCAGCTGGTGGGCGTCGGTGAGGCGGGCGTAGGGGCGCACGAGGGTGGTGGGGTCCTGACGCAGGACCAGCAGCTGGTACCACCGCCGCACCTGTTCGTACAACGATGGGCGCAGGTCGTCGGCTCCCCACCAGTCGGCGTCGTCCACGACGAGGCCCCACGCCTCGAGACTCCCGGAGATCGCAGCGGGGGTGAGCGGGTGGGACTCCCCGGCTCGAAGCCTTCCCAGCAGCCGGCTCAGCTCGACGCGCCGCGACTCGCCGAGGAGGAATGCGGGCGAGCACGCCGACGGTCGACCGACCGGGTCCACCCAGGTCGAGTCCGAGCCCAGTGCCCAGTAGGTCTCCGCCAGCCCCCGACCGAGCAGGTAGGCGTTGGCCAGCTGCTCGTCGATGCGGGTGAGGTCGTCCTGGGTGCGAGCGTCCCAGTCGTGCAGGACGTGTCGCACGTCGGGCCAGGACTGCTTCTCCCAGGCCCCTCGCGCGAGCCCGATCCCGGCCAGGTCGGGGCGGTCGAGGCCGAGTGCGTCCAGCAGGTCTGCAGCCGCTCCCGCGCACGCCGTCCTCGCGGCGTCTGCGCCTCGTTCGCTGCGCAGCGGCATGGCGTCCGGGGGTGAGGTCGGGAGGGACGACCTGGCCACCCGGGGACCGTCGGGGTCACACAGTCCGCGCAGCTCGGCGACGGTCCAGCCCAGCCGCAGCGCGTCCGCCGTGCATCGGGTGCCCCGGTCGTGGTGACAGCTCACGACGACGACGTCCTGCCTGGGGCAGCGGCGAGGCTGAACCTGGCGTGGATGGTCATGGGCAGCCCCGTTCGACGTTCGGCCGGTGAGAGATCCGGTGGCGACGATCTCGCGGTAGGCCCGGGCCCCAGGTCATCTGAGCAGCGCGCACCGCCGGCGGTCAAGGCAGGCGCAGCAGGAGGCGACACGCACGCGAAGTCGCGGGTGCCGCCCGTTCGGGGTCTCGTCCGTCGCCTCGCGGCGGGTGCCGTGGTGGCGTCACCGACCACCGAGGTGTTCGCGAAGGCCCTGGAGGAGGCTCGGTACGACACCGGTCTTGCCACCGCGGTCGGGCTGATGCTCACCATCGCTCTCGCTCACCTCGGCTGTCGACCCAGCAGCGAGAGCAACGGACGCCTGCGGACGAGCTCGAAGGCGCCGCCCGGCGCCGGATCAGTCGGAAGTCGTCAGCAGGCGCACCTCTCGGCCCAGGCGCTCGACCTCGCCCTCCAGCTCGAGCACTCGCGCGATGCCGGCCAGGTTGAGGCCCTCGCCGAGCAGGATCCCGATCCGAACCAGGCGGGCCACGTCGAGCTCGCTGTACAGCCGGGTCCCACCCGCGGTCCGACTGGGCGTCAGCAACCCGCGACGCTCGTAGACGCGCAGGTTCTGCACCTGCATCGACGCCAGGTCGGCGGCCACCGAGATGGCGTAGACAGCGCGCCTCGAAACCTCTTCCATGTCGGCCGACCATACCTCTTGACAAGCCGTTCGGCATTCATAAAATCTGTATCGAAAGATTCACATCGCGACGCGTCACGCGTCGCTTGTCCTGACAAGGAGGCCATGCCATGTTGCTCCGTACCACCGACCCGTTCCGCGACTTCGATCGCCTCACCCAGCAGCTGCTGGGCACCACCAACCGTCCCTCGACGATGCCCATGGACGCCTGGCGCGAGGGTGAACAGTTCGTCATCGAGTTCGACCTCCCCGGCGTCCGGCCCGAGACCATCGACCTCGACGTCGAGCGCAACGTGCTGACGGTGCGTGCAGAACGTATGGGTCGCAACGGTGACTGGGAGCTGCTTGCTGCGGAGCGGCCCCGCGGGGCCTTCAGCCGCCAGCTCGTCCTGGGCGACAACCTCGATCTCGAGCGCATCGAGGCCGCCTACGAGTCAGGCGTCCTGCGGCTGACCGTGCCGGTGGCCGAGAGGGCCAAGCCGCGCCGGATCGCGGTGGCGAGCGCTCCATCGACTGAGACCGACCAGGCCGCCATCAATGCCTGATCGCTGAGGCCTGCCCCATCGGAACAGGGGCCGCTCCGATTCACGGAGCGGCCCCTGTCACGTTGTCCGGGAAGGCACGGCGCGGGCGCGGGTCGCTGTCGCCGTTCGCCGTCACGCGGTTCCCGCGTCTCAGCAGAGCCCGACGCCCACCACCTCAGCCGGCGGGGGTGGCGAGCACCTGGATCAAGGTCTCGTCGGGGCACGCCGGCGCGGTGCGGATCGTCCACCGGCCGGTGAATCCGTCGGACCTCCAGTCTGCCTCGGCGTCGTCCTCCTCGGTCTCACCACCGGTGATGCGGTAGCCGGGCTCGGTCTGGGCGTCGTTGAGGAACGTCAGGACCTCGTCGAGCGGGGTCGTGGAGATCGCGGTGACGATCACACCGGTCTCGCCACGGTCCTCGACGTCGTAGACGTCGGTGTCCTCGGGAAAGCTCCACCCTTCGGGGAAGCCCTCGTAAGGAGCATCGAGCGCCGTGGCATCAGCCGAGCACACGCCCTGGTCGGCGGACTGCGAGAGCACCGGGCCCCGCTCGGCCTCGCGCGTCTCCGCGGAGTCGCCGTCAGAGCTGCACGCCGCCGCCACTCCCAGGAGGCCGAACAGGACGCCCGCGACTCCGATCGCGGCCGGCGACTTCGTACCTTTTCGGAGCTCGCGCGGGTGGCGCATCAGAAGCGGAACGTGTCGAGGTAAGCGGCGCCGCGCGCAACGATCACCGCGCGGTGACGCCCACCGCTCAGGCCGTCGAACGTCGTGTGGCGGCGGTCGCCGAAGGCGACGGCATGCGACGTGCCGCGGAAGGAGAGCGTGCCGACCCGCCTGCCGTCGACGCGGACGATGCCACGGCCGCCGGCAGCGCTCGTGCCGTACTCGACACGCAGTCGGTCACCGATGAAGCGCAGGGTCAGCCGGTCGGCGCCCTGACCGCGCTTGGCCACGGGTGCCGTCGCGCAGTACGTGTCGCCGTCGGCGCGAGGCGAGCTGACCGTCGTCCAGGAGCCGAGCCGGTGGACCTTCTCGCTCTCGCAGGCGCGCGATGCGGGCGGCTGCGGCCCGGCGTCGGAGCCGCTGTGGTGCGGCAGTGTGGGTCGGGCGTGGGGTCGGGGGCGTGCTGGCGGGGTGGGCGCCGGGCGTGGGGCGCGGGGTCCGGTCGGGGTGGGCGCGGGTGCGGGCGGGATGGGCCGGGGCTGCCGCGATCGGTGAGCTCGCCGGGCGTGGGCGTGCCGGCGTCGGGGTGGCCGGTGGGCTGAGTCGCCGGTCGGGGGCTGCCGGACGACGACGGGTCGTACTTGGCGAACAGGGTCTTGCCCGAGCTCTGGCGCGCGATCGTCGAGTAGGAGTCGTGGGTCAGCACGGTGGGATCGGTGGCGCACGCACCGATGCAGCCGTCGGCATAACCCACCAGGACGCGGCCGTGGTCGTCGATCGTGACGTCCATGAAGTCGAGCAGGTTGCGATCGTCGCCGCAGGTGGTGCCGGCGGTGCAGATCGAGCCCCGTTGCACCGGGTCGGTGGGGGTCGCGTCGGTGGTGACCCACGTCTTGCCGCCGTCGTAGGTGTAGTCGACGTAGAGGTGCCAGATGCCGGCGAAGACGCCGGTGGCACCACCGTCACCGCCAGTGGGCGTGCCCAGGTAGGCGAAGGCGGCGCGGTCGTCGTCGCCGGCGACCACAGCCGGGAACACGGCGTTCTTGATCCCGTAGGCGGCGCCGACGTTCTGGAGGTTGTTCCAGGTCACGCCGTGGTCGGTGCTGGTGGCCACGCCTGGGCGACCGTCCTCGCCGATGAAGCCGAAGTAGACGGTGCCGTCGCGCCCGGTGCCGACCGAGGGGTCCGAGTCGCCCTCGGTCGAGCCGGTCACCGCGCGCACCTCGTAGCTGAGACCGCCGTCCTCGGTGACGACCGCGGCCTGCTCGCCGTTGCAGCCCTTGTTGGGCAGGTAGGCGGTGCCGTCGGAGGCGACCTTGATGTGGCCGTGCAGGCCCACGCACTGGGAGAGGTCGTAGGTCGGGACGCCGGGACCGAAGGTGCGACCACCGTCGGCCGAGGCCGCACAGAAGGCGGTGGCGATGTCCTGGGAGCAGTAGTACACCGAGTCGGCGTAGCTGCTGGTCGGCAGCGCACCGAGGCCGTCGGCGTCGAAGGGTCCGCCGCCGATCGTCTGGTGATCGACGCCGCTGGGGATGCCGCCGCCGGTCGTGGGCGACCACGTGGCGCCGTCGTCATCGGTGTAGCAGGTCAACGAGTTGAGCCCGGTCAGCTGCGACTCGAAGGTCCGGCCGGTCTCGTGGTCGGTGAAGAGGATCGGGTCGAGGCTCGTGGTGCTGCCGGCAGCGCAGCCGTTCGTGGCCTTGGCCGAGACGTCGCTCCACGCGGCAGTGGCGGGCGCACCGGGGGTGACCGGCTCGGTGAAGTCGACCTTGAACGTCGACAGTCCGGCCTGGTACATCGTGGCGTCGGTGGCGAAGTTGACGCCCAGCGAAGGCTCACCGGCATCGTTCGCGTCGGCCAGTGAGGCGGGCGCGGCGTAGTTGGTCATCGTCGGGGCGGTGCTGGAGGGGGTGGGCGTGGGCGTGCCACCACCGCCGCCGGTGCCGGTCGCGGCGTCACCGAGGGCGGCGCTCGCGGTGTAGCTCTCGCCGAGCGGCAGGTAGGGCACCACCCGCACGGTGTAGGCGCCCGGGACGGCCGGCGTGGTCAGGACCTCGGGGACGTCGGCGCTGGCGGCGGTGGCTACGACGTCGCCGGCGGCGTTGAGGAGGTAGATGTCGAAGTCGGCGTCGGGGTTGGCCCACGAGACCGGGATGGTCAGGTTGTGGGCGTCGCCGTAGCCGGCGGGTGCCTCGAGGGTGAGCCCGAAGTCGTCGCACGACGACGGCAGCGAGCAGTCGGGTGGGGTCAGCAGCGCCGTCTGGTTGGGGGCGACGAAGGGCCCTCCGGTCCACGTGGGAGCAGCGCTGGTCGGGCTGACGGTGCCGGTTCCCGGAGTCGCGGCGTCGGCCGACGACAGGGTGACGACCATCGCCGCGCCGAGGAGGAGTGCCGCACCCGCGGCCTGGACGCGGCGGTGTCGCCGGAGCGAGGAGGTCATCTGCAGATCCTTCGTTGAGCGACGGGCTGACAGCAGTCCAACGTCCGAGCTCACCCGACGTTACGGTCCGGTCGATCGTGGCTCGGGACCGGACGGGAGCGGTCTCGTGGGCGTCGGGCCGACAGCTCGTCGCGTCGTCGCGGCCCGGACCGGCGGCTCAGCCTGCGACGCATACCGGTACGGGTTCACCACGGCGAGGTGTGGATGCGGTTCTGCCTGAGCGCCTCCAACAGCTGGGCCATCGGCATCGGACGATGCAGCAGGAACCCCTGCGCGAAGGCACCGGCGACGTCGTCACGCACCGTCGCCATCTGCGACTCCCGCTCGATCCCCTCGATGACGACGTCGAAGCCCAGAGCCTGCGACATCGAGGAGATCGAGCGCAGCAGGTCGCGAGCCTGCACATCGGTGTCGATCTTGCGGACCAACGAGGCGTCGACCTTGACGATCCGCGCCGGCACCTCCTGCAGGTAGCTGATCGAGGAGAAGCCGACGCCGAAGTCGTCGATGGCGAAGACCACCCCCATCTCGGAGATGGTCTGCATGGTCTGCAGCACCGTGGCGTCCCGGCTGATCCGCTCGCGCTCGGTGATCTCCAGGATCAGGCTGGCCCCGCTGAGGTTGCCGACGGTCCGGCGCACGGTCTCCACGAAGTCGGGCTCGGTCAGCTGGGTCGGTGACACGTTGACCGCGATGTTGATCTCGCCCCCTGCTGCCCGTTGGATCTCGGCCGAGTGACGGGCGACCTGCTCCAGCACGGTGTCACCGATCGCGCTGATCAGCCCGTTCTTCTCGGCGGCCTCGATGAACACGTCGGGGCGCACGTCCACCGAGCCGTTGCGCCACCTGACGAGGGCTTCGACCCCCACGATCCGGCCGGTCTCCACGACGACGATCGGTTGGTAGACCAGCGTGAGGTCGCCGGAGTCGAGGGCCCGCTCCAGCGCATCGACGAGCTCCAGACGATCGAGTCGCGCGGCCAGCATCCACGGCTCGTAGCGGACGAACCTGTTCTTGCCGCGCGCCTTCGCCTCGTACATCGCGAGGTCGGCATCGCGCAGCAGGTCGTTGGCCCGCTGGTCGCCCGACCCCACCGCGAGGCCGATGCTGGCGCTGACGGTCACCAGGTGATCGGCGGTCTCGACGCCGGAGACGAGGGCCGTCAGGATCCGCTCGCAGATGGCCTCGGCCCGCTCGAGGTCGATGCCGTCGAGCAGTACGGCGAACTCGTCGCCCCCCAGCCTTGCCACCGTGTCGATCTCGCGTACCCGGGCCTGCAGCCGCTGAGCCACCTCGACCAGGACGGCGTCCCCGGCTGCGTGTCCGAAGCGGTCGTTGACGGGCTTGAAACCATCGAGGTCGATGAAGAGCAGCGCCACGTGGTGCTTACGGCGCCGGGCCAGCTGCAGGGCGAAGTGCAGGCGGTCCAAGAACACCGCTCGGTTGGGCAGGTCGGTGAGCGGGTCGTAGCGGGCGAGGTGGACCAGGTCGTCGGTGAGGGCCAGCCGCGCGAAGGACGCCGAGGAGACTGCCGCGAGCGCCCGGAGCGCCTGCTCGTCGGCGTCGGTCGTGGAGCGGGCGCGGTGGCGGGCCGGCGCCACGATCCACAGCGGGTGCTCGCCGGCCCTCACCTGGGCGCCGACCTCGTCCGGGCCGGGCTCGCGCGGTGCCACCTCGAGTCCCTGCAGTCGAAGGAGCTTCTGGGCATCCTCGACGAGGGACTCGATGACCTGACGGGGGTCCGCGAGGGTCTGGGTGTCGACGGCAGCGTCGAGGAGCACCTGCAGTCGACGAGCGTTCTCCCGCCCGCGGGTGACGGCACGGGTGGCCACCAGGAGGGTGACCAGTGGCACCGCGAGCAACACCAGCGTCCACCACTCGGTCCGGCGCAGCATCACCGCGCCGAGGTACCCCAGGGTGTCGAAGGGCACGAAGCACGCAATGGCGAGGGAGGCGTTGGCCGGCATCAGGTGGTCGCGGAACGACGTGTCGGAGTCGAGGCTGAGGAATACCGCGGACACCAGGAAGTCGACCGAGAAGTACACCGCCGCGCTGAGCGCGACTGCCAGCAGCTCCTGGGGTCCGGAGATCCCCTCGCCCCTCACGAGGTGGAGGACGCCGGTCGCCAGGGCTCCGGCGATGATCCCGACCCCGACGTTGAAGACCTGGGCCTCCCGGCGTTTGCCGCTGACGAGCTGGGTGCACAGCACGCCCGCCGACCACGTCAGCAGGGCAGCCGGCGCCGGCAGGGTGCAGACCAGGAACATCAGGACGGCGGAGTCGAAACCGACCTCGATCCCGTCGCCCCCGGCGTCGATGAGCATCGGGAACCGTGCGATCAGCACGATGAGGGGAACGGCGAGCAGCGTCGCCGAGGGCAGCTCGCCCCCGCGGAGGTCCACCGCCGTGGCCGCCCAGACAAAGAGGACCAGGCCGATCACTGCGCACGTCGCGATGAAGGCGCGGCTGACCCACGGGGCCCCGGTGGTTCGCGCCGCGAGCAGCGAGCTGGCCTCGGTCATGGAAGCTCGTCCACGTCCTGGAGCGACGAGGTGGTGAGATCGGTCGTCGCGTTCCACTTCTGGTCGGTGGCACCGGTGCAGGGTTCGACGTCGACGGCCGACCACTGCTCGCCGGTCTTGGGCACGGTCAGACCGAGGCAGCGGGAGGTGTTGTCGACGACGGTGTACTTGCGCGAGTAGGCCAGCGTGGGGGAGCCGCGGTAGACCGTCCAGACCTGTCGAGCGCTGCCGTCGCACGCCCTGACGGTCACGTAGCCCGCATCCGTGCCGGGGCTGGTCAGGCAGTAGTCGCGCCCGCCGGTGCTGCTGTAGATCCTTCCGCTCGCGCTGCCGGCTCCCTCGGCGGGCGCGGGCGTGGTGAACTTCTGGTTGAAGGCGACGGCTGCCTGGTAGGGATTCTGCTTGCACGGGTAGTCGATGAGGTGGTCGGTGCCGGTGTTCTGGTCGGTGATGTCCAGGCACCGGCCGAACTCCTCGAAGTTGACCAGCTGAGGTGCCTGCGCACCCCCGGGGCCGACCGCCGGTGACGGGATCCACGATTGTGTCGCGCTGCTGCCGTTGCAGACGGCCAAGGAGAGGGGCACCCCGACGTTCCGGCTGGCGACGCTGAAGCACTGGGCCGACAGGGTGCCGGTGGTGGCGGAGGTCGGCACGGAGCCGGTGTACCCGCCGTTGTCGTTGTAGCTCCACTGCTGGGTGTAGGGCGGCGAGTCCAGGACCGCCGCACTTCTTGAGGGTCACCGCGCCGCCCAGGGCCAGGGGCGCGGGCGAGTCCAGGCACAGGCCGTTGGGGTAGGTTCCGCTCACCGAGGACAGGAGCTGGATGCGTGAGGTCGCTGCGGTAGGCGAAGATCTGCTGCGTCCTTCGGTGGTGCGGCACACGTCCGCAGCGTGATCGGCGCGTTCTCGGTCGGGGTCGCCGTCGCCGGCGTCGAGGCACAGCTCGGCCCGTCGAGCCTCGCCGCCGGGTTGATGCGGATCTGGCCGCCGACGATGTTGGTGTTCGTGGTCGTGATCACGTAGGTCGTCCTGAGCCGACGACCCGAGGTGGAGCCGTTGGAGGCCGTGCCGTCGGTGCCCACGGAGGTGATCCGAGCATACTTCGGGGTGAAGGAGTCGGAGTCCGGGTCGTAGGTGCCGTAGCCGCTGACGCACGTCATCGGCTGGGCTGTCGGGGACGGCCACCGGGTCGCTCATGTAGTAGTCGACCGACACCGTGTAAGCCGCCGGACCGGTCGAGTTGACCGCTCCCGGACCGGTGCCGCAGGGGAGCTTGGTGCTGGTGCCCGCGCCGTCGTCGGTCCGGGCGGCGCGGATCTCACCCACCATCACGTTGATCCCGGCCTGGGCCGCGTCGAGGGCGTGCACCCGCGAGGTGTCGGACCGGGTGGTGCGTGAGGAGGTCACCAGCATGGGCACGAGCAATGCGGCGATGGCCAACCCGACGACAGCGATCGTCAGGAACAACGCCATCGAACCGGCATCACCCTCGGCCCGCAGCCGACGCGGCAACCGCGGCGTCATGGTCGACCCACCTGCTGACACACCGACCCGCTCGGAGCGGCGACGCTGTTGGCCGCGGTGAGGGTGTACGACGAGCTGGACGCGACCGGCTGAGAGGCCGGACCGGACCTGGCGACCAGGGTCACCTTCAGCTGCTGACGCACTGCCGTGGCGCCGGGCGTCAGCAGCACGAACGGCTGCAGCGTCGACCCTGTGGTGGCTGCACCGTTGGTGATCGACGAGGCGAGCGGACGCCAGGACGACAGGGTGGCGGGGTCCGCGGCGCTCCAGCTGCGGGTCTGCAGCTGCTGGGTGGTGAGATCGACGCGAAGCTGGGTGCACACCTCGGCTGCGGTGGTGGTCCGCCGCAGCTCGACGTACCAGTCGCCGGTGGCCCCGGCGCCGGAGCTCACTCCGGGGGTGCTGATCGTCGCGGCGTAGCGGACCGTCTTCTCCAGGGCCTGGTAGGCCTGGTTGTTCTGGTTCGCCGAGTCGGTCATCGCCTGGGCCTGGTTGCTGGTCCGGCTCAGCGTCACGACCGCCCCCACGAAGATGGCTCCGCAGATCGTCATGATCATCATGGCCGTGACGACCTCGACCATCGTGGTTCCCCTGTCCGGCTCGACGAGCAGGCGCCGGTGCGCCCGACGCAGCGCCATGAGGAGGCCGTTCGCGGAGCGCGTCACGTCAGCCTCCACTTGAACGATGCCGTCACCTTGGACGTGACGCTGGCGCCGGAGACCACCGTCACCGTGACCGAGCCGCTGGACGAGCTGCTGGAGGTGACGCTCGCGGTGAGCAGGCCGTTGGCGTCGATGGTGAGCCAGCTCGGGGCGCCGGACAGGGCGTAGGTGTAGCCGTCCGCCACTGGTCGCACGAGGGCCGCGACGTCGAGGGTCTCCACGGTGGTCCCGCTGCTCGGCTTCTTCGTCGTCTGGTCGGGGATGGACAGGGTGAAGGTCTGCACCACCAGGGGGAAGGTCACGGTGTCGGTGAGCCCCTCGGAGTCGGTCACGGTGACCCGGCCCGTGTAGCTGCCCGTTTGGGCGTTCGAGTAGGTGATCTTGCCGGTCGAGTCGATGGGCAACGAGGTCGAGGGTTGCCCGGGGGACAGCAGCTCGGCACGCCAGGTGCACCCGCCGTTGGGGCACTCGGCCGACAACTGCAGGCTGACGTTCTGCTTCGGCTCGACCGCCTGGCTCCCCGGGTTGGTCAGCTTGGGGCCGGTGGTGGCGGTCCAGGTGCCGGAGGAGGACGTCGACGCCGTGCCGGCATCGACGATGGTCGCCGTCATGGGATAGGCCTTGCTGGTGCCGGACGGCACCGCGCTGGCCGACACCGTCCCGCTGAGGTAGAAGCGTCCCGGACGTCGACGACACCGTGAGCGTCGTCGTGCTGTTCGCCCCGGTGACCCCGGCGGTGGCACTCAGGCCCAGGCCGGGGATCGCACCTGCGAGGGTGATCGTGCACGGCGTGTTCGGGCAGCCGTAGGCGACCGCGACGTCCTTCGTGGAACCGATGGTGGCGTTGCGGGTCCCGAGTGCCCCGATGCTCGGCGGGCTGAAGACGACCCAGTCGGCCGGCGCCGAGGTGGCAGTCGGTCCACTGGCTCCGGTGATGCTGAGCGTGGGGCTGTAGGCCCGGCTCGTGCCCGAGGTCACGGCCGAGCTCTGCACGCGTCCGGCGACGTAGACGGTGCCCGAACCGGTCGGCACGCTGAGCGTGGTCGCTGTGTTGGCGGAGCCGACGTCGGCGGTCGAGCTCAGCCCGAGGCCTGGTGCAGTCCCGGCGAGGGTGATCGTGCACGGCCCTGCCGGACAGGTGTAGGCGGCGGACACGCTGACCGTGGTGGCGATCGTCGCCCTCACGCTGCCAGGGGTGGTGATGGTGGCCGAGGCGCGCACGACCCAGGTGAAGGGGGAGGTCGAGGCGGTGCCGCCGTTGGCGTCGATCACCGTGACGGTGACCGACGACGTCCCGGGGGTGGTCGGGGAGCCGGTGATGGTGCCGGTTCCGGCAGCGATCGTCAGGCCGGCGGGCAGCCCGGCAGCACTGTAGGTGCATG
Organism: uncultured Actinomycetota bacterium; assembly: GCA_963742775.1. GTDB lineage: Bacteria > Actinomycetota > Actinomycetes > Propionibacteriales > Nocardioidaceae > Nocardioides. Next base: position 410,983 of record CAVUNE010000005.1, read on the forward strand.
GCCCGTTGGGGCACGTCGAGGCGATCGCCAGGCTCACGGTCTGACCCCGGACGGTGTCCTGGGCCACCGGGGTGACGATGGTGGGTGGGCCGGTGACGCTCCACGCGAAGCTGGCGGTGCCGGTGCGGCCGAACACGTCGCTGACCGTCACGGTGATCGGGGTCGCGGCGACCAGGGTGGTCGGGGTGCCGGAGATCAGTCCCGAGGCCATCAGGGTCAGCCCGGTGGGGAGTGTCCCGGCGGTCACGGACCAGGCGAACGGGGACACACCGGTGCCCGGGCTCGTGACGAGCTGCAGGCTGACGGACTTCCCTCGGGTGGAGAACTGGTCCCCGGGGGGCACGACAGCGGGCTTGGCCGGGTTCGCGCGGTTGGTGTTGAAGACCGGGTCCGCGTCGGCGTTGACGAGCGTGGCGGTGATGTAGGCGCAGGTGGCGACGCGGCAACCCCGTCCGCTCCACGTGACTGCCGTGACGGCCCGCAGCTGCGTGGTGCCGGAGCCCGTCGCCACGCAGTCCGACGACCCCGTGGGCGCCGCCGACGGGGTGCTCACCAGGCGGCAGCTGCCCAGGTAGGTGGTGACCTCGTAGCTCACGTTGTTCAGCGTCTGCCGGACCGCCGCGGTGCTGACCACGGCGGTGGCGCCGGCGCCGGGTGAGGCCGCCTGGTCGCTCACCGGGGTCATCGAAGCGAGCCAGGGAGTCACCTCGGCCGGGGCAGAGGCGAACTGGGTGGTGACGCTGGCGCCATCACGGCCGGTGACGAGGTCGGTGGGAGGGACGGCGGCGATGCCGGCCATCGTCGAGGTGGCGAGCTGCGTGGCGCCCTGTCGTGCGCGGAGCTCGCTCGTGCCGGTGACGACGTTGATGGTGAGACTGGCCAGGGCACCCATCAGCACGGTGACCAGGCTGATCGCGATCACGGACTCCAGGAGGATGAAACCGTCCTCCTGCGCCGGGTGGTCGCGACGCAGACGTCGGCCGAGGGCTGCGAGCCTCATTGCCGCAGCACGGCGAGGTCGTCCGCGGCCAGCGGCGCCGCGAAGACCGTGAACTGGGTGGTCAGGGTGACGCTGCCGGCGCGACCGTCGTCGACGGCGCTGAGGGAGGTGGAGGTGACCAGGGCCGCACGAGGACCCTCCTTGCGAAGGTCCTCGAGGAACGCCAGCTGGTCCGGGAGCCGCCCCGTCGACTGGATCGTGATCGGCACCGCGACCAGCCCGGCGGGCGGCGTCGCCTCGGCGGGGTCGAGCGTGGGCGTGGTTGCCGCCGCGACGCTGATGCTGGTGAGGACCACTCCCCGTGCGTCCGCATGCTGCACCAGCTGCTCGCTGAGCTGGGGCAAGGAGGAGTCATCGGGCAGCGTGTCGAGCAGGTGGTCCACCGTGGAATGCATCGTCTCGCGGTCCTCGGCCCTGGTCCGCAGCCGGTCGACCTGGGTTTCCAGCACCTGGTTCTGCTGCTGCACCGTGACCTCGTCAGCCCGCAGCGTCGCTGTCTCCGAGCGAGTCGGCCCGATGATGGTGAACCAGGTGAGCGCGAGCAGGACGAACGCGCCGACGAGACCGGCGACCACCCAGGGACGGGTTCCGGACAGGTTCATGGGGTGCCTGCCAGGGCGTAGCGGTCGGTGTAGAGCTCGTCGGTGAGGTTCAGCGAGATGGTGTAGTCCGTGCCGGCCTCCCCACGGGTCACCGACGTCGGCACCACGTCGGTGACACCGGGCAGCTCACTCAGCGACGACACGAGGCGGGTGATACTGCTGATCGAGTCGCCGGAACCGGCGAGGCTGATCGAGCCGATCACCTGCGGCATGACCTCCGAGGCGGGGCTCGCGGCCACCGTGCCGGGTGCCGACGGGTCGGCTCCGGCGGGGGCGATAGGGGCGGCGGGGGCGGCGGTGAAGAGCACGCTCTCGGTCGACACGGTGACGCCTGCCGGCAGCATCGTGCGGATGCGCGACATGAGGTCGGCGACGTCGACGTCCTGGCTCATCAGGGTCGCCAGGTTGGTGCGAATCTGGAGCATCAACCTCTCCATGACGGTGATGTCCTCGTACTGCACGGCTTCGGCCGCCAGCTGAGCGGTTCGGCCCTGCTCGCGGTCGTAGTCCTGCTGGGCGCCGGTCCGGTCCGCCAGCGTCAGCAACGCGAGCCCGATGCACAGCACCAGCACCAGCACCAGCGCAACGGCGACCAGACGCTGATGGACCCGCACCTGCCGCCCCACCAGGATCTCCCGCGGGGTCAGATCGACCGCGATGCCCCATCCTGGCCTCGTCTGCCACGTGGTCGCGGGAGCACGTTCGACGATGGTCATGCGGCGGCCCCCATCGCCAGGCCGATGCACAGCGCCGATCCGCGGCTGAGATCGGGAACCGTGCCCGCGCGGGACCTGTGGGAGGCGTCGAGACGCTGCGCGTGGTCGGCGATCGAGGTCGACAGCCCGACCTGGTCCTGGACCGCTCGGGGCAAGCCGGCGAGCAGGGCCCCCCCACCGGTGAGGGTCACGTGCTCGATCGGCACGCCGGCGTGGCCACTGCGGAAGTAGTTGATGGAGGTGCGGATGTCGGCGAGCAGGGGAGTCATCAGCTCGCGCACGACCTGCTCCGCCTGCGCGGACCCGCCGAGTCCGTCGCTGCACTTGAGCGCCTCGGCCGCGTCGAGGTCGAGGCCGAGCCGCTCGGCGAGGCGGCGGGTGATCTCCTCGCCGCCGCGGGGAAGGGTGCGGACGAGCGACGGCACGCCGCCCGCATGCACCACGACCGTGGTGAGGTGGGCCCCCAGGTCGATGACGGCCTCGGCGGCGAGCCCGGTCTGCGCGACCGCGCGCAGGACAGCGAACGACGAGAGGTCCACCCGTGCCACGCTCAGCCCGGCGGCCTCGACGGCGCGGACCAGCTGCGTCACCGGGTCCCGAGGGCTGGCCACGAGAAGACCGTCGACGAGCTGTTCGCTCCCCGGGGCGGCGCCGAGGGCGGCGAAGTCCAGGACCACCTGGTCCAGTGGCAGCGCGACGACCTCGCGGGCCTGGTAGGGCAGGGCACGGGCGCGCTGAGCCGGATCGAGGTCGGGCATCCTCAGCTCGCGCACCTGCACCTGCGGGCCGGCGACGCCGAGGATGACGCTGCGACCGGAGAGCTTCTGCTCGCGCCACAGCGTCTTGAGTGCCGTGCTCAGGGCGGCCTGGTCGACGACCACCCCGTTGACGACGGTGCCGGGAAGCAACGGCGTGCTGGCGATCTGTTCGACGACCGCGTGGGTCACCCCGTCGTGCACGGGGAACGACAGGACGGCTGCCCGCACGGCGCTGGCCCCGACGTCGACCCCGATCACGGGGCCGGGCCGGCGGTGGTTGCTCGTGCCGAGGTTGCCGGTTCGGCGCAGGAAGCTCATCGGGTCACAGCTCTCTCTCGGGCGTCACGGTTCTTGGTGCATCGGTCGTCACGGTCATGACGCTCAGGCGGGCAGCAGGAGCTGGTGGTAGGCGTGGGCCAGCGGTGCACCCACGAAGACGGCCACCAGTGCGCCGGCGACCATGAACGGGGCGAAGGGCACCGCGCTGCCGCGCCCGGCCCGGCGGGCCAGGATCGCGGTGATGCCGACACCGGCGCCGAGGACGAAGGCCGCCCCGGTGCCGACGAGCAGCACGGGGTAGGACACGAACGCCAGGGCGGCACCGATCAGACCGGCCGCCTTGACGTCGCCGAACCCCATCGCTCCGGGCTTGGCGATCGCCAGGACGTAGTAGAAGGCGAACGACGCCGCGGCCCCGACAGCGGCTCGGGCCAGAGCGCCGAGGTCGTCGCCGAGCACGGCGGCGAGCACCAGCAGCAGGGCCAGCACCGGGTAGGCGGGCAGCGTGATCGCGTCCGGCAGTCGGCGTACGTCGAGGTCGATCAGCGCCAGGGCCACCCCCACGGCGACGAACCACAGGAAGGCCGGGATCGCCGCAGGCAGCCCGATCGTCAGGAGGCGCGCAGTGACGCCGACGAAGAGCAGGGCGGTGAGCAGCTCGACGGCGGGGTAGCGAGCGCTGATGGCCGAGCCGCAGTCGGCGCAGCGACCCCGTAGCACCAGCCAGCCGAGGACCGGCACGTTGTGCCGACGGCGGATCGCGTGGCCGCAGTCGGGGCACCGCGACGCCGGGGTGGCCACCGACAGGGCCAGCGGGACCCGGTGGGCCACCACGTTGAGGAACGAGCCGATCGCGAGGCCGAGGGCCGCAACGGGGATCAGGATGAGGATCATGTCGCTCCTCTCGGTGGCGCGTCGGGGGGCTCTACGTGCGGGCAGGACGCCGGCTGCACGGGTCGTCGCGGATCGCGGATCGACGGACGATCACGCCGGTGCGTGGGTCCGGTCGCGGACCCACGCACCGTGCGCTGTGTCTCGAGCAGGCAGCCGGCTTCAGCAGGTGCGCCGGCGAGGTCCGCGGCGGTCACTGCCTTGACCGAACCGCCGGTCAGGCGAGTTGTAGCAGTAGAACTTGTCGCTGTTGCCGCCGCTGTTGGTGCCGACGATGATGTAGGACGTGACGGTGGACTGCCGGTGGTCGGCATGTACGTCAGCGTGGTACCCGAGCTCACGTTGATCGTCTGCGTGCAGCGCCGGTCAGCGTCGCCGCCGGTGGCCGGGGAGCCGGTCGCTGTGGGGTAGCCACCGTCGGTGTTGCAGACCTCGAGGGTGCTGACAGCGTTGCGCACGTCGCTCTGGGCGGCCTTGTCGTTGGCGCTCTTGCGGTAGTTGAGGTAGACGGGGATGGCGATGCCGATCAGGATGCCGAGGATGACGACGACGACCAGCAGCTCGATGAGGGTGAAGCCGTCGTCGGAGCGGTCACGGTTGCGAAGCTTGGTGAGGGAGTTCGAGATCATGGAGTGTCTCCGGGGGGTTCGATGGGGGATTGAGGTGTGGGGGTCGATGTGCTAGAAGCAAGTCTTGCCTAGTTGGTCTGGATGTTTTGGTAAATCGAGAACATCGGCAGATAAAGGCAGATGACCATCGCGCCGATGACCACGCCGATGAAGACCACGAGTAGCGGCTCGAGGGCCGAGGTCAGGCCCTCCGTCGCGTTCTCGACCTCGTCGTCGTAGTAGTCGGCCGCCTTGCTCGAGCATCTCGCTGGTGCGACCGCTCTCCTCGCCCACCTCGACCATCTGCACGAGCATCGACGGGAAGACGGGGTGCAGCCCCAGCGGCTTGGAGATCGTGGTGCCGGAGCGAACGGAGTCGCGCACCTCGATCATCGCGCGCTCGATGACGGCGTTGCCGGCCGTCGACGCCCACCATCTCCAGCGCCTGGGTCACCGGTACGCCGACGCTCAAGCAGGGTGCCCAGGTTGCGCGCGAAGCGGCTGATGGCCAGCTTGGTGATCAGCGAGCCGAAGACGGGCAACCGCATCCGCAGCCGATCGCTGCGCAGCCGGAACTCCGGGTTCGTGCGGTAGTGGTGCCGGTAGGCATAGGTCGATCCGACGACAGCCACCAGGAGCAGGGGAACGATCCACCACAGGTTGTGGTTGGCGCCCACCAGCAGGCGCGTCGGCAGCGGCAGCTGGCCGCCGAGCTGGGCGAACATCTCCTCGAAGATCGGGACGATGAACCACACGACGCCGAGCATCATCAACGCCGAGAAGACCAGCACGACCAGGGGATAGGTCGAAGCCGCCTTGATCTTGGACCGCAGCGCGGCATCGGACTCGAACATGGTGGCGATCCGGTCGAGGGCCTCGTCGAGGAATCCGCCGACCTCGCCCGCGGCGATGATGCTCACCATCAGGTGCGGGAACTGCTGCGGGTGCGCGGCCAGCGCCGCAGAGAGGCTCGACCCCTCCCGCACCTCCTCGAGGACGTCGGCCAGCGCCAGCTTCAGCTGCGGCTTGGTCGCCTGCCGCTCGAGGATCGCGAGGGTTCGCACCAGCGTCAGCCCGGCGGAGGTCATCGAGGCGAACTGCCGCGTCATCGCAGCCAGGTCCCTCGCCTTCGTCCGCTTCTTGAACCCGGGGAGGTTGATCTCGCGCTGGAGTCCCTGGCCGGTCTGGGTGACCGAGAGCGGCACCAGGTTGCCGCCCGTTGAGCGACGCCGCGGCCGCGTCGGCCGACTCGGCGTCGATGGTGCCCTTCTGAAGACCGCCACCGGGCTCCAGGGCTTCGAAGCGGAAGGTCGATGTGGTCATGGTTGGAACCTCGCTAGTCTGCTGAACTCGTCGGCACTGTGGGCGTACTCGAGGGCGGTCTCCCGCGTCACCTCGCCGTGGTGGACGCGTTGCGCCAGGTGCTGGTCGAAGGTGATCATCCCGAGCTCTCCGGACGACTGCATCGCGGTGGTGATCTGGTGCACCTTGGCCTCTCGGATCAGGTTCCTGATGGCCGGCGTGGCCACCATCACCTCGCACACCGCGGTGCGCCCGGTGCCGTCGGCGGAGGGCAGCAGCGACTGCGCCACGACCCCCTGCAGGCAGCCCGACAGCTGGGTGCGGACCTGGCTCTGCTGGTCGGGCGGGAAGATGTCGATCAGCCGGTCGACCGTGGTGGCGGCCGAGCGGGTGTGCAGCGTGGCCAGCACGAGGTGTCCGGTCTCGGCGGCGGTGACCGCGACCTGAGTGGTCTCCAGGTCGCGGAGCTCCCCGACCAGGATGATGTCGGGGTCCTGGCGCAGGGCGTGTCGCAGGGCGACGCCGAAGCCGGCGGTGTCGACGCCCACCTCGCGCTGGTTGACCATGCTGAGGGCGTGCGTGTGCACGTACTCGATCGGGTCCTCGATGGTGATGATGTGGGCCTGCCGCGTTCGGTTGGCGAGGTCGACCAGGCTGGCCAGCGTCGTCGACTTCCCCGAGCCGGTCGGGCCGGTGACCAGCACCAGGCCGCGTTGCAGGTGCGCGAAGCTCTCCACCAACGGCGGCAGCCCGAGGCTGGGCAGGTCGCGGATCTCGCGGGGGATGACGCGGAACGCCGCACCGACCGCCCCGCGTTGCTGGTAGAGGTTGACTCGGAACCTCGCCAGGTCCTCGATCGAGTAGGCGAGGTCGAGGTCCCGGGTCTTGGCGAAGCGTCCACGCTGGTCGGGGTCGAGGAGCAGCTCGGCAACTGCCGCGGTGTCCTCGGCCGTCAGCGGCGGGTGCCCCGCCGGCTGCTCGATGACGCCGCGCAGCCGGATCGAGGGAGCCAGTCCCGCACACAGGTGGACGTCGGAGGCGCCGATCGAGACGGCATGCCGCAGCACGTCGTCGAGCCGGTCGGCGAAGGTGGTCTCAGACGCTGACACGGAGGATCTCCTCGAGTGTGCTGAGGCCGCGCGCCACGGTGCTCAGGCCCTCGCTGCGCAGCGAGGTCATCCCCTGCGACAGCGCGACCTTCCTGATCTCGCTGGCCGGGGCGCGCTCCAGGGTCAGTCGCTCGATCTCCTCCGAGACGGTCATCAGCTCGGTGAGGGCGATGCGCCCCTTGTAGCCGGTGGTGCCACAGCTGCGACAGCCGCGGGGGCGCCACAGGGTGTCGGGCACGGCTACGGTGGCGTCGGCCGGCCACGAGAGCGCGGCCAGGTCCTCGTCGCTGGGCGAGTACGCCTCCTTGCACCACTCGCACAGCCGACGAGCGAGCCGCTGGGCCAGGACGCAGTCCAGGGCCGAGCCGACCAGGAACGGCTCGATGCCCATCTCGACCAACCGGGTGGCCGCGCTCGGGGCGTCGTTGGTGTGCAGCGTGGACAGCACCAGGTGACCGGTCAGCGCGGCCTCGACCGCGAGCTGCGCCGTGGCCCGGTCGCGGATCTCGCCGATCATCAGCACGTCGGGGTCGGAGCGCAGGATGGCCGGCAGCGCGGCCGCGAAGGTCACTCCGGCCTTGGCGTTGACCTGTAGCTGGTTGATGCCGGCCAGACGGTACTCGACCGGGTCCTCGACCGTGATCACGTTGATCTGCGGGTTGCTGATCTCACCCAACGTGGCGTAGAGGGTGGTCGACTTGCCCGATCCGGTCGGACCGGTGACCAGCACCATGCCGTGCGGCTTGCGGAACGACCGAGCGAACCGTTCGTAGTTGGCCTCGCTGAAGCCGAGCTTGCGCAGCTCGAGGTCGAGGCCCTTGGTGTCCAGGACACGGAGCACCAGCTTCTCGCCCCAGACGGTCGGCATGCTCGCGACGCGTAGGTCGATGTTGCGCTGGTTGAGCCGGACGGTGATCCGTCCGTTCTGCGGGACCCGACGCTCGGTGATGTCGATGTTCGACATGATCTTGAACCGCGAGATCAAGGCCTGCTGCACGCCCGTGCGGCACGGTGTCGATGACGTGCAGGACCCCGTCGATGCGGAACCGGACCCGCATCTCGTGCTCCATCGGCTCCAGGTGCAGGTCGGACGCGCGGCTCTGGATCGCCTGCTCGAGCAGCGAGTTCACGTAGCGCACGATGGGCGCCTCGTCGCCGGCCGAGACCAGGTTCGCCACCTGGGTGAGGTCCTCGACCCTGCCGGCCTGGACGCCGCCCAACGTGTTCTCGCTGCGCTTGACCCGTTCGATCATCCGGCGCAGCTCAGCTGCGTGACGGCGACTGCCAGACGGACCGGCATCGCCGACCGCGGCCCGGATGTCGTCGAGGGCCACGACGTCGTCCGGGTCGCTGGTCGCGACCACGAGCTCGCCGGCGATCACGTCGATCCCCAGGACGCGGTGTCGTAGCACCAGGCTCATCGGGATCGCCGCTACCGCGACCGGGTCGACCGGGTAGTCGAGCAGGTCGACGGTCTCGATGCCGCTGGCCTGGGCGGAGGCCGCGGTCATCTCCATCTCGCTGACCACGGAGTCGTTGATGAGCACGTCCCGGATCGAACGGCCGGTGCTCTCTGCCCGGTTCGCCGCTTCCTCGATGTCGCCGGGGGGCGCGCCGCGCTGGATCAGCGCGTCCAGGAGTGGCCGGTACGTCTGGTACATGCCTGGTCTCCTCGGGGGTACGGGCGCGGGCACGGGGGAGGGGGAAGTGGGGGGAGCTGGTCACAGCCGTCGCCTGCCGGCAACCGGTGTTGAACCCCGAGGCTAGGTTGAACCGGACCGTGGTGTACGCAGAACGCGCAATCGAAGGCGACGTCTGCGGTGCACACCTGCAGACATCGGCGATCCCAGGGGGCGAGAGGTCGTGGCACGACCGGCAGCTGGGTTCGGGGATGACGGCGCGAGTCTCTGGGGGCACTGGGCGCCTCAGGTGTTGGTGGTCGCGGTGGTGGCGACCATCGGTCTCACCGTTGCTCCGCTTCCGCCCGGTAGCTCGGTGGCGGCGTTGACCCCGGTCCTGATGGTCGCGACGGTGCTGGCGACCTGGGTGCAGATGCGCCGCCACGACCGCGCGCTCTGCGAGTTCTGTGTCGCAGCGATGCCGCTCAACCCGTCCGAGGCGGCGCGGAGGTACGACCGGCGTCTAGCCCTCGCACACCTCGGTGGCAACCGTCGGGCGCTGCTCGGCTACCTGGCGGTGCTCGTCGGCGCCGACCTCGCGGTGGCCGTGGCTCCCACGACTGCGATGCACGCCGTCGTCCTCGTCTGGGCCTGCGTCCAGTCCACGCTGATCTACCTGATCCTGAGCCACGTCACCCACCGGCGGCTGCAACCGTGGTGCCGGCGGTGCCGCAGCGGCGGAGGAGGTGACGGTGCCGAGTCGCTCGACCCGTCACCGGTGGACTCGAGCACCACCTGAGCCGGGCCCGCTGCCCGAACCGTCGCGCGTCTCGCGTGCCGGGTCAGCGACGGTCGGGGGCGAGGCTCGCACGCCGGGCCCGGCGCTCGGCCTTGGCGGCGTACATGGCGGCGTCCGCCTCGGCCAGCGCGGCCGGGAAGCCCTTCAGCACCGTGATCGGTGCCCAGCCCACCGACCCGGCGACGCCGGCGGCCTCGAAGGCCTCGTAGATGCGCTCGATCGCGATGTCGGCCTCGACCTCGGTGCAGTCGACCATCAGCACACCGAACTCGTCGCCACCCAGGCGAGCGACCACGTCGCGCTCTCGAACGGCCCGCCTGAGGGTGTGCGCAGCCGTGCGGATGTAGGCGTCACCGGCTGCGTGTCCCTGTAGATCGTTGATCGACTTCAGCATGTCGAGGTCGAGGATGACGGCCACCGTCGGATCGGCGACGCGCTTGAAGCGCGACTCCTCCGCGGCGATCACCCGTTCCCAGGCGTGGCGGTTGTAGAGCCCGGTGAGGGCGTCGCTCTCGGCCTGGATCTGGGCGAGCAGCAGGGCGCCGGCAACCCGGTCACGTTGGCGCTCGGCTGCCAGCACCATGCTGAGGAGCTGACCGAGCAGCTGCAACAGCGGCCCCGCGGCCACGAACGCCGGATCGTCGGTGCGAACCTTCGGGTCGATGCCGCAGATCGCCCCGAAGAGCTCGCCGTCGGGCTCGCTGATGACGGCGCCCGCGTAGGACGCGATCGGCACGAGCTGGTTCACCCCCGCGGCCGCGTACAGGGGCACGGACTGGGCGTCGGGTGCTATCGCGGGCGCTGCCCCGGAGGCCATGTGGATGCAGAAGCTGTCCTGCCACGGGTGGGAAGCGCCATCACCGAAGCCGTAGCTGGAGTCCTCGAACGTGAGGAACGTCTGGCGGTCGTTCTCGACGCGCGTGACACCCCACAGAGCCAGGGGCACGTGGTCGCGCAGATAGTCGAGCACCAACGCGGACGCCGCGTCGAAGGTCAGGTCGGCAGTGAGTAAAGGAAGAGTGGTCACGGGTCACCTCATCTGGTTGTCTAGAACACTACGCAGCGAGACTGATCCCCCGTGGGGTTTCGCGAAAGTCCGGTTCCGCGGGACCTGAGCGTGAGCGGGCGATGCACTTCTGAGACCGGGGCGGCGCCGTCGGCGACGGAGGGCCAGCAAAGCGTCTCGCTGCTCGCTTCGAGACCGGTTCGCCGGTCGGGTCGGGGCGCGAGCCGGGTGTCACGACCGGTTGGGCCAGGGGCGGCGGAATCAGCGACGTGCGAGGTGTCGTCTACGGCTGAGAAGCCGCCACCGGCATCGACGCGCCCCTTGCGGAACGCGGAACCGAAAGCCGCCGTCGAGCGGTCTCTCACCTGCGGATGTTCTGGTGGGCGATACTGGGTTTGAACCAGTGACCTCTTCCGTGTCAGGGAAGCGCGCTACCACTGCGCCAATCGCCCGTAGCCGTGGCGAACCACAGCGGGTATGAAGTTGTGGGTGGTGGAGGTGGGTACGGGATTTGAACCCGTGTACACGGATTTGCAGTCCGTTGCCTCGCCTCTCGGCCAACCCACCGTGCTCTGGATGGAGGTCGGGCCGTGACACTGACCTCTCCGAGCGGACAACGAGACTCGAACTCGCGACCTCAACCTTGGCAAGGTTGCGCTCTACCAACTGAGCTATGTCCGCCTGCTCACTTCGGCGGGGATGAGCCCTCCGTGGTGTGCGTGTGAACAGTAGCCGATGCGCCGAGGGACGGCCAAACGGGGTCCGGGTCGGCAGGCGGACGACGCGGATCCGCCGCCACAGCGGGCCGGAGTCCTAGAGTCGGCCCATGCACGCGTGGATGGACGGGCAGCTGCTGGCGGACCCCGAGGCGGCGGCGATCAGCATCACCGACCACGGCTTCACCGTGGGTGACGGCGTCTTCGAGGCGATCAAGGTCGTCGAGGGGCGCCCCTTCGCCCTCGATGCCCACCTGCAGCGGCTGGTGCGCTCGGCGACCGGCCTCGGCCTGCCGTCTCCCGACCTCGGCGTCGTGCGCCGTGGTGTCGCTGCCGTGCTCGGCGCGACCCACCTACCCCTGGGCCGGTTGCGCATCACGCTGAGCGCCGGCCCGGCGCCGCTGGGCTCGGGGCGCGGGACGCACGCGCCGACCCTCGTGGTCGTCGCCGTTCCGATGGACCCCACCCCGGGCGCCACGTCGGTCGTCACCGTGCCCTGGCCCCGCAACGAGCGCAGCGCGATCGCCGGCCTCAAGACCACGTCGTACGCCGAGAACGTCGTCGCACTCGCGCACGCCAAGGAGCGGAGTGCCAGCGAGGCGATCTTCGCGAACACCGCCGGGCACCTCTGCGAGGGCACCGGTTCGAACGTCTTCTACGTCGTCGACGGCGAGCTGCGGACGCCGACGCTGGCCAGTGGCTGCCTCGCCGGAGTGACTCGCGGCCTGGTGCTCGACTGGTGCGGCGCGCGCGAGGTCGACGAGCCGATCTCGGTGGCCGAGCAGGCGGACGAGGTCTTCCTGGTGTCGACCACCCGCGACGTGCAGGCCGTCACCCGCTGGGGATCGCGCGAGCTCTCGGTCGGCCCGGTCACCGAAGAAGCCGCTTCGACGTGGCAGGCCCGCGAGACTGAGCTGCTGCTGCCGGTCTGATTGGTCCTTCGGTCGCAGATCGCAGGTCGCAGGCCACAGGTACCGGCCGCTACCTGCAACCGTTCTCGGGGGAGCAGCAGACGATGCGCACGTGCGCGACGCCTCTCTCGCCGGTGGCGGGGCGAGCCGGACGCCTTCGCGGCGGCGGGCTGGGCGAGGCCGTCGTGCAGCAGGCCTCGGGCCATCCCTCGCGGCGTGTCGACGTCGGACGTCGATGAGGTCAGCTGGGGAGCGCGTCGTGTGCGTGCAGTGCTCTCGCTCATCAGGCGCGCCAGCCACTGCAGCGTGGTCCGTCCCTCGGAGCGAACCCCTGGGGAAGTCACTGGTGTAGGTCCGTCCGGTGGCATGGGCTAGTGTTTGCGACCGCACCCGCGAGTAGCTCAGCGGGCGATTGGCGCAGTGGTAGCGCGCTTCGTTCACACCGAAGAGGTCACTGGTTCGAACCCAGTATCGCCCACCAGATTCATCGCGACAGAACAGCATCGAGGGGTCCCCGTCGTGCCCAGCACCCGAGCGCGCCGCCGGACGTCCGCGCCGGTGGCGACGCCTCGTGCTGTCGCAGCTCTCCTGTCGGCGCTCGCCCTGCTCTGGGTCGGGGGCGGGGGGCCGGTGGCCGCTGCGGATCGCGTCGCCGCCGTCCCACGTGCTCCCAACATCATCGTCATCAGCACCGACGACCAGACGACGTACGACCTGCGCTGGATGCCGTACACCCGCGAGCTGATCGGGGGTCACGGCGTCGAGTTCACCAGCGGCCTCTCGCCGCACTCGATCTGTTGTCCGGCTCGCGCCGAGATGGTCACGGGTCAGTACGGCCAGAACAACGGCGTCCACCACAACAGCGGACCGCGCGGTGGTTACCAGGCGCTGATCGACCCCGACAACACCGTCGGGCGATGGCTCCAGGCCGCGGGTTACCGAACCGCCATGGTGGGCAAGTACCTCAACGGCTACGCGGTGGCGTCGGGACGACCCGAGGGCTGGGACCGGTGGAACCCGTTCGTCGGGAACACCGACTTCACCACCACGCCCTACTTCAACGACGGTGACCCGGTCGTGCGCGAGGGCTACGTCGACGACGTCACCAACAGCTACGCCCGCGACTACGTCGGCGAGCTCAGCGGCGACCAGCCGTTCTTCCTCTGGGTCTCCGACTACGCGCCCCATCGCGCGCAGTACCGCCCCGGGTGGGAGGAGAACTCCTACCCCGCTCCCCGCTTCCAGGGCACCCTGACCGACGCGCGCCTTCCCGCCCTCGACAAGCGGTCCTTCAACGAGCGCAAGGTCTCCGACCAGCCGGCCGTGAGTCAGCGCTCGACGCAGGACCCGGCAGAGATGCAGCAGCGGTTCCTGAGTCGGATCCAGGCGCTACAGGCCGCCGACGAGGGCGTCCACGACCTGGTGGAGGCATTGGCGGTCAACGGTGAGCTCGACTCGACGTACATCTTCTTCGTGTCCGACAACGGCTACCTGCTCGGCGAGCACCGGCTGACCTACAAGAACTACATCTTCCGTGAGGCGATGGAGATCCCCTTCCTCGTCCGGACCCCCGATGGCTCCGCGGCGACCACCTCGCAGGTCCCGGTCACCCTCACCGACCTGGCACCGACGATCGCCGACCTCGCGGGTGCGACTCCTGAGCGCGTGGTCGACGGCGTCTCGTTCGCCCCGTTGCTCCGCGGAGGTTCGATGCCGTGGCGCGACACCCAGCTCATCCAGACCGGGATGTCTCGTGCCGGGCACGACAGCTGGAAGATCCGCGGCGTGCGGACCGAGCGTTTCACCTACGGCGTCGACGTCACGAACGGCTTCGAGCAGCTCTACGACCGCCTGCTGACGCCCAGCGAGATCCGCAACGTCGCCGACAACGAGCGCTATCGGGCCGTTCTCGAAGCGATGCGGTACCGCACCCGCACTCTCACCACCTGCACCGGGGCGCAGTGCGCCATGAGCTTCGGTGCGGCGCCCGAACCGTCTCGCAAGCTCACGGGATGACGCGCGCGGCCCGGTACTGATCGGCGTAGGCGAAGAAGGTGGCGCGGGTGTCGCGGCTCGAGGTGAAGCCGGCGGCCCGGCTCTTGTTCATGTCGGTGAGGACTTCCATGTCGCGGCCCAGGTCGGCATCGGAGTGCCACCAGGAGGCCACCCGGGCGAGGTCGGGCTCGATGAGGTCGTGCTGGGCCGCCAGGTCGCGCCAGGTCTCCTCCATGCCGTCCATCGAGACCTCCAGGGGGCGCGGGCGCTCGGCGTACCCCTCCCACTCGAGACCGAACCACTCGGCCACCTGGGGCCAGAGCCACCGCCAGCGGAAGACGTCTCCGTTCGCGGTGTTGAAGGCTTGATCCTGCCCGGCGGGACTGTCGGCAGCCCAGATCATCTGCTCGGCGAGCAGGTCGGCATCCGTCACGTCGGTCACCGCGTTCCACTGCGTCTGTGACCCGGGAAAGACGAGGGGCAGGCCACGTTCGCGGCACAGCGACGCGTAGGCGCAGATGGTCGCAACCATGTTCATCGCGTTGCCGGTGGCGAAGCCGAAGACCGTGTGGGAGCGGTGGACGCTCCAGGTGAAGCCGTCACGCTCCGACGCTGCGAACAGCTCGTCCTCCTGGGCGTAGTAGAAGTTCGGGTAGGGGAGCCGCTTCTCGTCCTCGTGGAACGGCGTGTCGGGCATCTCGCCCTGCCCGTAGGCCTCGAACGGGCCGAGGTAGTGCTTGAGGCCGGTCATCAGTGCCACGTGCTCGACCGAGCCGGACGACGACAGCGCGGCGAGCAGGTCGCGTACGGCCCCGCCGTTCACCCGGATGTTCTCCGCCTCGGTGTCCATGCGGGTCCAGGCGGTGATGGCGACGAACGCGGGGTCGACCCCGGCGAGGGCTGTGGTGAGGCCCTCGGGGTCGGTGAGGTCGGCCTTGACCGGGCGGACGGAGGGATCGGCGGTGGTGCCGCTGCGCGAGAGTCCGTAGGTCTCCCACCCGTCCTCGACGAGGCGACGCGCGACGGCCTGCCCGACGATGCCGCTGGCTCCGACGACCAGGGCGCGCCGCGGGGTGGGAGACGGGGACGAAGACGGGGGCACTGGCACGAGGGTGTGTCCTCTCGGCGTCGGACGACGCAGCTGGGTCGGTCGCGGACCCGGACGTCCGCGACAGGTCAACCGCGGGGAGGGGCCGGCTCTTCCCGCGCCCGGGGGTGAGCCGCCCCTTCGGTCGGGAACGGGTCATCACAAACCCGGGGGCGCGACGACGACGTCGGTCGATACGATCGCGACGTCCGACGCTCGTCGGGCAGCTGCACGAACCCACCTCCCGAGGAGTCCCACGTGTCCGAGATCAAGGTCGTCCGAGTCCACGCCGACGTGCGTCAGGACCAGACGGTCACGACCGGCACCAAGGCATGGGAGCTGTTCGCCGAGGACACCGACGTGATCGCGGCGAGGGTGTCGACGGCCTCGAGCCCGGAGGGCGTCCTGAAGGACCTCGCCTACGAGCTGGGCGAGGGCGACGTCGTCGAGTCGGTGGCGATCGACAGCGCCGACGGGCACGACATCCTGCGTCACTCCGCGGCGCACGTGATGGCCCAGGCCGTGCAGGACCTCTTCCCGGGCGCCAAGCTGGGCATCGGCCCGCCGATCACCGACGGGTTCTACTACGACTTCGACGTGGAGACCCCGTTCGTGCCCGAGGACCTCGAGAAGATCGAGACCCGGATGCGCAAGATCGTCAAGGAAGGTCAGCGCTTCTCGCGCCGGGTCGTCACGGACTCCGACGCCCTGGCCGAGCTGGCCGACGAGCCGTACAAGATCGAGCTGATCGGCCTGAAGGGCGGCGCGGGGGTCGAGGACGCGGCCGAGGGCGCCTCGGTCGAGGTCGGCGCCGGCGAGCTGACGATCTACGACAACATCAACCGCAAGGGCGAGGCCGCGTGGAGCGACCTGTGTCGCGGCCCGCACCTGCCCACCACCAAACGGATCCCGGCGTTCAAGCTGATGCGCTCCGCGGCGGCGTACTGGCGTGGCGACGAGAAGAACAAGCAGCTGCAGCGCATCTACGGCACCGCGTGGGAGTCGAAGGAGGCGCTCGACGAGCACCTGCACCGCATCGAGGAAGCCGAGCGGCGCGACCACCGCAAGCTCGGGCGCGAGCTCGACCTCTTCAGCTTCCCCGACGAGATCGGCTCGGGCCTGCCGGTCTTCCACCCCAAGGGTGGCGTCATCAAGCGCGAGATGGAGGACTACGTCCGGCGCCGGCACATCGAGGAGGGTTTCGACTACGTCGGCACCCCCCACGTCGCCAAGGAGGGGCTGTTCTACACCTCGGGCCACCTGCCCTACTACGGCGAGGGGATGTTTCCCGCGCTCGACGTCGACGGGATGGACTACCGCCTCAAGGCGATGAACTGCCCCATGCACAACCTCATCTTCCGCTCGCGCCAGCGCTCCTACCGTGAGCTGCCGCTGCGGCTCTTCGAGTTCGGCTCGGTCTATCGCCACGAGAAGTCCGGCGTCATCCATGGGCTGACGCGGGTGCGCGGCTTCGCCCAGGACGACTCCCACTCCTACGTCACCAAGGAGCAGGCGCCCGGTGAGATCAGGCACCTGCTCGACTTCGTGCTCAGCCTGCTCCAGGACTTCGGCCTCGACGACTTCTACCTCGAGCTCTCCACCCGCGACGGGTCCAAGCCCGACAAGTTCATCGGCTCCGACGAGGACTGGGAGATGGCCACCAAGGTCCTCGAGGACGTCTGCCTCGAGACCGGCCTCGAGCTCGTCCCCGACCCCGGGGGCGCGGCCTACTACGGGCCGAAGGTGTCGGTGCAGGCCCGTGACGCGATCGGCCGCACCTGGCAGATGTCGACGATCCAGTACGACTTCAACCAGCCCTCGGCCGAGCGCTTCGACCTGCAGTACCAGGCTGCCGACGGCTCACGGCAGCAGCCGGTGATGATCCACTCGGCCAAGTTCGGCTCGATCGAGCGCTTCATCGGGGTGCTCGTCGAGCACTACGCGGGTGCGTTCCCACCCTGGCTCGCGCCGGTGCAGGTGCAGGCGATCCCGGTCGCTGCCGACTACGCCGACTACCTCGCCGACGTCGCGGAGAAGATGAAGGCGCAGGGGCTACGGGTCGAGCTCGACGACTCCGATGACCGGATGCAGAAGAAGATCCGCAACGCCCAGCTGCAGAAGGTGCCGTTCATGATGATCGCCGGCGCCGACGACGTCGCTGCCGGCGCAGTCTCCTTCCGCTACCGCGACGGTCGCCAGGACAACGGCGTCCCGGTCGACGAGGCGATCGCGCGGGTGGCCGCTGCAGTCGCGTCACGCGAGCAGGTCTGAGCGGGCGTCTCGACACGCCGTCTTGGTGCGGTGGTGGCGGTTGGTGTGTGGGTGCTGGCGTCTCGATACGCCGGCGCGCTCCTTCGTCGCTCGGCCGGCTACTCGACGACCGGCGCCTGAGGTCGAGTGCCTGGGGTGCGAGCGCTGCGAGCTACCGGCGTCCGGTGCCTGGTCGTCGAGTAGCCGGGGTGCGAGCTTGCGAGCGACCGGCGTCCGGTGCCTGGTCGTCGAGTAGCCGGGGTGCGAGCTTGCGAGCGACCGGCGTATCGAGACGCGCCGCGAGGTGACTGGTCTTGGTGCGTGGTGGCGGTTGGTGTGTGGGTGCTGGCGTCTCTCGATACGCCGGCGCGCTCCTCGTGCGTGCTAGCTCGACGCCGGCGTACGTCGCGATCGATCCGGCGTGCGCGTCGATGCGTCGGACGTCGCCCGGGGTGCGGCGCTCCGACGCCGGTGCCTGGTCGAGCTTGCGAGCGACCGGCGTCCGGTGCCTGGTCGTCGAGTAGCCGGGGTGCGAGCTTGCGAGCGACCGGCGTATCGAGACGCGCCGTGAGGTGACTCGTCTTGGTGCGTGGTGGCGGTTGGTGTGTGGGTGCTGGCGTCTCGATACGCCGGCGCGCTCCTTCGTCGCTCGGCCGGCTACTCGACGACCGGCGCCTGAGGTCGAGTGCCGGGTGCCTCGACGACGGTGCCGAGGTGGAGTGCTGGTGCGCCGGCTACTCGACGACCGGCGCCTGAGGTGGAGTGCCTGGGGTGCGGGCGGCGGGCTGCTCGACGTCCGGTGCTCGGAGGCCGAGTAGTCGGGGTGGGGGCGTCCGGTTGGTCGACGTCCGCTGCCTGGACGGCGAACCCCTCAGCCACCGACGGCTGATCGGCGCCCCGACGCCACCGGGCGTGTGATGAAGTGGATCCATGCCGAAGAACATCGCCACCACGACCACCGTCGGCCGCGACGAGCTCCTGGAGTTCGTGCGTCCGCGCCACCAGCTCGTGCTCGTCACCCACCGCCAGGACGGCTCTCCGCAGGTCTCACCGGTGACCGGGGGAGTCGACCAGGAGGGGCGCATCGTCATCTCGACCTACCCCGAGCGGGCGAAGGCCACCAACGCGCGACGCAACTCCAACGTCAGCGTGCTGGTGCTCGGCGACGAGTTCAACGACGCGTGGGTGCAGGTCGACGGCGAGTGCGAGGTCATCGACATGCCGGACGCGGTCGAGCCTCTCGTCGACTACTTCCGCTGCATCTCCGGCGAGCACTCCGACTGGGACGAGTACCGCCAGGCCATGCGCGACCAAGGCAAGTCGCTGCTGCGCATCACGCCCACCCGGTGGGGCCCGATCGCGACAGGGGGGTTCCCCGCACGTCTGGCGTGAGCGAGCAGAGTCGGCTGCCGGCCGCCGTCACCCACGTTACTGAGACGTAATGTCGCGGATACTATTTACACGCAACACCGCGTCGCACTAACGTCGCCCTCAACCCACCCTCGGCGAGAGGTCGACCACGATGACGAGCACCCTGCAGCCCGCCCGGGCCACCACCACGACGGCCCCCTTGCAGACCTACGAGCAACGCTTGCGGACGCTGTCCGAGGCCTCTGTCACTCAGCACTTCGACGCCTTCCTCGACATCGACTGGGACGACCCGGAGTACGCCGTAGACGTGACCGACGAGCGTTGGATCCTGCCGGAGGCCGACGTCCTGGGCCGCCACGCGTGGTACCGCGCGCTGCCGAGAGACGAGCAGATCAGGATCGGGCTCTACCGCCAGGCCGACATCACGAAGGTCGGTCTGCAGTTCGAGCAGATCCTGATCGCCGGCCTGATGAACTACGCCTACTCACTGCCGAACGGCTCGCCGGAGTTCCGCTACTCCACCCACGAGGCGACCGAGGAGTGCCACCACACCCAGATGTTCCAGGAGTTCGTCAACCGCTCCGGCCAGGACGTCGGCGGCGGCTCCGGCGTGTTCGCCAGACTCAGCCCACTCCTGCCCCTGACCGCGCGGGTGGTGCCGTTCGGCTTCTTCTTCGGCGTGCTGGCCGGGGAGGAGCCGATCGACCACATCCAGAAGACGATCCTGCGCGCCGGCGACGCGATGCACCCGCTGCTGCAGCGGATCATGCAGATCCATGTCGCCGAGGAGGCTCGCCACATCGGCTTCGCCCACCAGTACCTCTCCCACCGGGCGCCCCGCCTCTCCCGCGGCGAGCGAGCGGTCCTCTCGATCGTGGTGCCGCTGGTCATGCGCTGGCTCTGCGACGAGATTGTGGTGCCGTCCAAGAAGGCGCAGCGCGACATGGGCATCCCGTCCTCGGTCATCAAGGAGCTCTACTGGCAGAACCCGGAGTCGCGGAAGTTCCTTCGAGACCTGTTCGGTGACGTCCGCCTCCTCGCCGAGGAGACCGGCCTGATGAACCCCGTGTCGCGTCGGGTCTGGAAGCTGATGAAGATCGACGGTCCGGTCTCCCGCTTCCGCAGCCAGCCTGCCTCCGCGGCAGCCTGAGGACCGAGAGTCGCGAGGCCCCGCCGTGACGTACGTCGTCACCCAGTCGTGCTGCGCCGACGCCTCGTGCGTGGTCGCCTGCCCGGTCAACTGCATCCACCCCGCGCCGGGAGAGCCCGGCTTCGCCACCGCCGAGATGCTCTACGTCGACGCCGCCGCCTGCGTCGGATGTGGTGCCTGCGTCACCGCGTGCCCGGTGGCGGCGATCAAGCCCGACAGCCTGCTCACCCCCGACGAGCGGCCGTTCCTGGCGATCAATGCCGAGTACTACGAGTGCTTCCCGCACCGCCCGCGCCCACCACTGGCGATCGTGCCGAGGCAGCGCCGCCTCACGGCCGACGGCCCGTTCCGCGTCGCGGTCGTCGGAGCCGGGCCGGCCGGGCTCTACGTCGCCGACGAGCTGCTCACGCACCCCGAGGTGAGGGTCGACGTCTTCGACCGGCTGCCGACGCCGTACGGGCTGGTGCGCGCCGGCGTCGCCCCCGACCACCCGCACACCAAGGCGGTCGAGACAGCTCTTCCGTCAGGTCGAGGAGCAGCCCGGGTTCCGCTACGTCCTCGGTGTCGAGGTCGGCCGCCACGTGTCCCTCGCCGAGCTGGAGGAGCGTTACGACGCCGTCGTGTACGCCGTGGGCGCGAGCGCCGACCGTCCGCTCGGCATCGCGGGCGAGGGGCTCCCGGGCTCGCTCTCGGCGACCGACGTGGTCGGTTGGTACAACGGACACCCCGACAAGCAGGACCTCGCCGTCGACCTCGACACCGAGCGCGCCGTCGTGATCGGCAACGGCAACGTCGCCCTCGACGTCGCCCGGATCCTCACCGCCGACCCCGCAGCGCTCGCGCGCACCGACATCGCCGACCCGGCGTTGGCTGCGCTGTCGCACAGCTCGGTCCGCGAGGTCGTGGTCCTGGGCCGTCGAGGTCCCGCCGAGGCCGCCTTCACCGTGCCCGAGCTGGTGGGGCTGGGGGGCCTGGTCGAGCGAGGTCTGGTCAACGTGGCCGTCGAGGGCGTCGACGACCTCCTCGCCGAAGGGCTCCACGACCAGCGGTCGCGGCTGGTCCGCGACCTCTCCTCGCGCCCGCCGACCTCCGGTGTCCGCACGATCGTGCTGCGGTTCCTCGCCGCGCCCGTGCGTCTGGTCGGCGGCGAGCACGTCACCGGCCTGGAGGTCGCCCGCACCCGACTCGAGCGGGGTGCCGACGGGGGTGTGGTCGCGGTGCCGACGGGGGAGAGCGAGGTGGTCCAGGCCGGGCTCGTGCTGCGGGCCGTGGGCTACCGCGGACTACCCGTCACCGACCTGCCGTACGACGAGGTGAGCGGCACGGTGCCGAACGACCGGGGTCGCGTCCGGCCCGGGCTGTACGTCGCCGGCTGGGTCAAGCGTGGACCCACCGGGTTCATCGGCAGCAACAAGGCGTGCGCCCAGGAGACCGTGCAGCGGATCCTCGACGACCTCGACGCTGCAGCGGCTCGTCGTCCGCGCGCGGCCCCGAGCTCCATCGAGACCCTGGTCGCCGGGCGCTGCCCGCACGCCTTCGGGCTCGCCGGCTGGCGCGCGCTCGATGCCGAGGAACGGCGCCGCGGCCGTCCCGACGGACGACCGCGAGCCAAGCTCGTCGACGTCGACGAGATGTTCCGCGTCGTTGCAGGCGCAGCCCCCACCGACGCGAGAGCGACGTCGACCGTCGTCGGGGGAGTCGGCCCAGGGGTGAACGGGGGCTCACCTCGCCGACGCGGTTACCCTTCGGTCAAGAGGCTCGGCTGGGGGCAAGCCGTGCGACGGTGAGACCGTTCGAGCGGGAGGCAGACGCCATGGCACAGGACGGACGTCAGGCGCGCTGGGACAAGCACAACCAGCAACGTCGCCTGAGCATCCTCGACGCTGCTCTGGTGGTCATCGAGGCCGCACCTCCAGGCGCCGACTTCCACGTGCAGCAGATCGCGGCGCAGGCCGGCCTCAACCGCACCGTCGTCTACCGCCACTTCACCGACCGCGCCGACCTCGACGCCTCGATCCGCCTGCACATCATCGCCCAGCTGCAGGACGACCTCACGCCGGTCGTCTCCCTCGAGGGCACGGTCAACGAGATCATCCTGCGCATCATCTCCACCTACGTCGACTGGACCGTCGCCCACCAGGCGCTTCACGCCTTCGCCGTGCAGGAGTCGAACGGGCCCTTCCAGCAGGGCGTCGACCAGATCGCCACGATGCTCAGTGACCTGATCTCGCTCGCGATCACGTTGCTGGGCGCCGAGCTCGACGACCACGAGAAGGCCCTGGTCGACCCGCTGGCGCACGGCCTGGTCGGCGCCGTGTTCGGTGCCGTGCGTCGCTGGTTGATGCGCGAGGTGCGCGAGCCGTCGGCGGCCCGGTTCTCCGAGCTGCTGGCGATGTCGATCTGGAACCTCCTCGACGGGCACGTACGCCGTCTCGGTGTCGTCCTCGACCCCGACCTGCCGCTCGCCGAGGTCTTCGCGCTGGCTGCTGCGGTGCAGGACCCGGCGTGAGTCCCGCGGAGTCGTCGGACGAGCTGGTAGACGAGCGGTCGGACGGGCAGTCGGACGGGCAGGTCTCACCAGGACGGCGTCGGGCGCGACGATCGTCTCGACCGGCTCTGGACCCCGTTCCGGATGGCGTACATCCGCGGCGAGAACAAGCCGGCCGACGCCAGCTCGGAGCAGTGCCCGTTCTGCCGGATCCCCGATCTCGCCGACGAGCCCGGGCTGGTCGTGCGTCGGGGGCGGGTGTCCTTCGCCGTGCTCAACCTCTACCCGTACGCGCCCGGTCACCTGATGGTCTGCCCGTACCGCCACCTCCCCGACTACACCGACACCTCCGACGACGAGGCCGCTGAGATGGCCGACCTCACCCGCCAGGCGATGCGCACGATCCGCGCCGTCTCCGGGGCGCACGGCTTCAACGTCGGCATGAACCAGGGCGCGGTGGCCGGCGCCGGGATCGCCGCCCACCTGCACCAGCACGTCGTACCGCGATGGTCGGGCGACTCGAACTTCATGCCGGTCATCGGCAGCACCCGGGTCCTGCCCGAGCTGTTGGCCGACACCCGGGCGCTGCTCGCCGAGGGCTGGATCGCCTAGGACTCCGACGCACCTCAGCGAGTCGGCCGATCGGACCCGCAGGCGGTAGCGTGCGGCGCGTGTTGGACAGGTTCAAGGGTTTCTGGCAGGGCGTCATGCTGATGCCGTTCGTCAAGCTCTTCATCAAGTGGGGCGTCAGCCCCGACACCGTGACCTTCGTGGGTACCGTCGGCGTCAGCGCCGGCGCCCTGGCCTTCTACCCGCGAGGCGACCTCTTCGTCGGCACCGTGGTGATCACCGCGTTCGTCTTCAGCGACCTCATCGACGGCAAGATGGCGCGCGAGCTGGGTCGCAGCTCGACCTTCGGCTCGTTCTGGGACTCCACCCTCGACCGGATCGGCGACGGCGCGATCTTCGGTGCCCTCGCTCTCTACTTCGCCAACACCAGCGAGGGCGACTCCTACCTCTACCTGTGCCTGACGATCTACTGCCTGGTGATGGGCTCGGTCACGTCGTACGCCCGGGCGAAGGCGGAGTCGCTCGGGCTCGACGCCAAGGGCGGTATCGCCGAGCGCGCCGACCGTCTGGTCGCCATCT
Organism: uncultured Actinomycetota bacterium; assembly: GCA_963742775.1. Taxonomy (GTDB): domain Bacteria; phylum Actinomycetota; class Actinomycetes; order Propionibacteriales; family Nocardioidaceae; genus Nocardioides. The sequence goes on from CAVUNE010000005.1 coordinate 434,789, forward strand.
TGGTGATGACCGGGCTGGCGGGTCTCTTCGGCTTCCCGGTGCTGATCTACATCACGCTGTGGGTGCTGGCCTTCGCCAACACCTACACCGTCGTCTTCCGCGTGCGGAAGGTCCACCGCCAGGCGGTCGCGCTCGACGCGGCCCGCGACGCCGGGATGCTCGACACCGGTCCCACCACCGGGCCCGCGGCCGGCTAGTCGACGCCGCCGCGTGCACCACGTGAGGCCCTAGGCTCCCCTCGGTGACCGGGGAGCCGACCGTCCGGCGATCTGCGGGCTCCGGTTCGTCCTCACCCCTGCGGGAGCCGTACGATCGGGCCCATGGCACAGATGAGCGGCGAGAGCCAGCAGGGCACCACCCGGGTCAAGCGCGGCATGGCCGAGATGCTCAAGGGTGGCGTCATCATGGACGTCGTCACCGCTGAGCAGGCCAAGATCGCCGAGGACGCCGGAGCGGTGGCTGTGATGGCCCTCGAACGGGTGCCTGCCGACATCCGCGCCCAGGGTGGCGTGAGCCGGATGAGTGACCCCGACATGATCGACTCGATCATCGCGACGGTGTCGATCCCGGTGATGGCCAAGGCCCGCATCGGTCACTTCGCCGAGGCGCAGGTCCTGCAGAGCCTCGGCGTCGACTACATCGACGAGTCCGAGGTGTTGACCCCGGCCGACTATGCCAACCACATCGACAAGTGGGACTTCACCGCACCGTTCGTGTGCGGTGCGACCAACCTCGGCGAGGCGCTTCGCCGCATCACCGAGGGCGCGGCGATGATCCGCTCCAAGGGAGAGGCCGGCACCGGTGACGTGTCGAACGCCGTCATGCACATGCGCACCATCCTGGGTGAGATCCGCCGCATCTCCGCACTCTCCAAGGACGAGCTGTACGTCGCCGCCAAGGAGCTGCAGGCCCCGTACGAGCTCGTGGCCGAGGTCGCAGCGGCCGGCAAGCTGCCCGTCGTCCTCTTCACCGCCGGCGGCATCGCGACGCCGGCTGACGCCGCGATGATGATGCAGCTCGGTGCCGACGGGGTCTTCGTGGGCTCGGGCATCTTCAAGTCGGGAAACCCGGCGCAGCGCGCCGAGGCGATCGTCAAGGCCACCACGTTCTACGACGACGCCGACATGGTCGCCAAGGTCTCGCGCGGTCTCGGCGAGGCGATGGTCGGCATCAACGTCGAGGAGATCCCGCAGCCCCATCGCCTGGCCGAGCGGGGTTGGTGAGCGGCGCCGAGAGGCGCCCCACCTCCCTGCGTCGTGCCCGTCGTCGACTCGGTTCGCGACCTCGCCCGCCGCGTCGGCAGCCGTGGACGGGGTGGCCTGCGCCCGTTCGTGGCCGCGGTGCGTTGCTGCCGTCCTGACCGTGGTCGTCGTGGTCACCAGCACGCTGCTGCTCACGAGCTCGCCTGACGAACCCGACGTCGCAGGACCTGCCAGTCCGCCGGCGGCCCCGACTGACGACCCCCTCCTGGTCAAGACCACGGGTGGGCTGGTGCGTGGGTTCTCCGGCGACGGGGTGCGCACCTGGCGAGGCCTGCCCTACGCCGCTGCGCCGGTCGGCGAGCTCCGGTGGCGGGCGCCGCGGCCCGCACCTTCGTGGACCGGGGTGCGCGACGCGTCGGCCTTCGGGGCGGGCTGCGTGCAGCCGACCGACTACTCCTACGGCGACGCCGTCGTGACAGCTCGGCCCAGCAGCTCCGAGGACTGCCTCTTCCTCAACGTCACCGGCCCCGCCGTCGACGCGGCCCGCGGCGAGCCGATGCCGGTCATCGTCTGGCTGCACGGCGGGGGACTCTTCGAAGGAAGCGGCTCACTCGTCGACCCCACCGCACTGGCGCAGCGCGGTGTCGTGGTGGTGACCGTGAACTACCGTCTCGGCCGGCTGGGCTACTTCGCGCACCCCGCCCTCGACCAGGACGTCGCGAACCTCGGGTTGCTCGACCAGGTCGCGGCCTTGACCTGGGTACGCGACAACGCGGCGGCCTTCGGCGCCGACCCCGACCTGGTCACGATCATGGGCAGTTCGGCAGGCGCCATCAGCGTCAACGCGCTGATGGTCGCGCCCGCAGCGCGAGGGCTCTTCGCTCGCGCCATCTCGCAGTCGGCGCCCGGCGACAGCGCGGCGCGCACCCTGGCCGACGTACGGCGTCAGGGGGCGCGCGACTTCCCGGGGCTGAGCGCCGACGAGCTGAGGGCCCTGCCCGCCGACGACCTGCTGTCGTCGACGTTCAACGTGCTGCGCGGCGACGCGCCCGTCATCGACAGCGTGCTGCCCGAGCGGGTGGTCGACGCGTTCGCGGCCGGAAGCGAGACGCCGGTGCCCTACCTCATCGGCACGACCGACGCCGAGTTCTCGGACGCCGACTTCCGTGCGGGCGGCAACGACCCCGAGCAGATCAGGAGCGCACTCGGCGGCGCCGACCACCGCGCCCTCGTCTCGGCCTACGGGCGCGACGACTTCCGCGAGCACGCCCTCGACGACCTGGTCTTCCAGGCGCCGGCGGTCGCCCTCGCGCTCGAGCATGCCGAGCGCGCGCCGACCTACCGTTACCGCTTCAGCCCCGACCCCGGGGGCTCGACGCACGGCGCCGAGGTGCCCTACGTGTTCGGGTCCGAGGACCGGGCCGGTCGTCGTGCGCTCACCCGGGCGATGGGGGACTACTGGGTGGCCTTCGCGCGCACCGGCTCGCCGTCGGTGAGCGGATTGCCGCCCTGGCCGGAGGCCCCCAGGACGTCGTACATGGAGCTGGGCGAACAGGGCGCGCGCCCGGTGCGTCGGGACCCGTGGACGGCGCGGTTGGCAGCGCTGAACTCCGCCGTCCCGCTCGCGTTGCCGGTTAGTCGAGTCAGCGCAGCTCGGGGCAGGTGAGCGCGTCGCGCTCGGCGGCGGCCAGCCGGTCGTAGTCGCCGACGAGGTCGATCGCGCGGCCACGAGGTGGGTCGGTGTCGAGGTAGGCGCGGAAGTCGTACTGGTCCTGGGTCCAGTAGAGCTGGGGCTCGCCGCCGTCACCGATCGTGTAGGTGCCCGACGGCTCGCCCATCGAGGCCGTCAGCTCCGCCGGCGTCATGGCGAGGTCGAGGTCGCACCACACGTCGAGCCAGCGATCGGGGCTGCTCGCCGCAGCGGGCCGCTCGGTCGCTCGTGGCCCACGGTCGGCGCTGCCGGTGCGCGGCACCGACTCCTCGACCAGCCAGCGGGTGTCCTGCCGGATCATCCGCACGGTCTGGTCCTGGTCGGCGAAGTCGACGGCCAGGAGGGCGTCCTCGTCGGTGACCTGCGTGGCTTCGATGCCAAGGACGTCGTACTCCCGGTCGGGCTGCTCCCACAGGACTGCCACGAAGTCGACGCACGGATCTCCCAGCCGAGCCCGCCTCAGCAAGATGGCCTCGTTGCGTAGGTCGATCGTCAGCTGCGGAGCGTGCTGCGCGCAGGCAGCGGCGGCGTCCTGGTCGGCGAGGGCCGACAGCCAGGCGCGGTACGCCGCCACGGGTGCGGTCGCCCGGTCGACGAGGTCCGAGGTCGTCGTGCTGCTCGCGGCCGGGCTGTCCTCGAAGCCGGGCGGGTCGGCCAGGGGAGTCGCGACACCGGGCTCCCGCGAGCAGGACGTCGGGGCAAGCGCCGCCAGGGCAGCTACCGCCGCCGCGAGGGCGCGCCGGGCGGATCGGGTCGGGCCGGTCATGAGCCCACTCTGCCCGATGGGAGTGCTCGATGATCCCGCCGGCGCCCGGACCTGAAAAGTTCGTCAAACAATTTCCGCTGCGCTCCAATCCATCTACCGGGGGGTATCGAACTGTCATGCACGGGGGGGTGTCTGGCGCCGACCGGGCCCAGTGCCTCCACGGACCTCCCACACCGAAGGAAACGACATGAACAAGACCGCCAAGGGCTCCCTCGCAGCTGGGGCCGCAGCCGTGCTCCTCCTCGGAGGCGCCGGCTCGCTCGCCTACTGGACCGACGCCGCCACCGTCAACGGTGGCTCCATCAGCTCCGGGTTCCTCACGTTGAAGAGCGTGCCGGTCATGGTCGGACAAACGAGCCAGGACTGCACGCCGATCGCCTACGCCGCGAGCTACGCGAATGCGGCAAGTCCCCGGTCAAGTACTTCGTCCCCGGGGACGTGGTCACCACCACCTGCTCATTCGTCGTTCGGCGCCAAGGGCGACAACTTGTCAAGGCGACTCCGACCGTGCCGAACACGTCGACGATCACCCCGACACCGCGGGCCACGGGACACGGGCCGTTGGAAGTGGACAGTTGACTGCCGATGTCACGGCTGCTTACAAGCTGGTCCCACGGGTGTAACGCCCGTGACGTACACGGGGCCACACCGATCACCGAGGCAACAACGCCGACCGGCTCGTCGCAACCATCACGTCAAGATCCCCTACGGGTCACCGACTCCTGCCGGATGGCACCGAACCCCCAGGCGCCCGACGGTCGCGCAAACGCAACAACACGCAGAACATCCCGGCGGCCCTGAGCGAGCTGAAGGTCGTCGCCCAGGTCAAGACACGCCCAACGTCTCGAACTCCTGACCGACCGCCCCGGACGAAGACTGACGCGAAATGACCCTGACGGTGGACACCCGCGCGGCCGTCGGCACCATGCCTCTCGGCCGACGCGGCCGCCCATCCGCGGCCGCATCCGGCGGTCTCGGTGGTGCGGTGGGGCGGCCGGGTGCTCGCGTGGATGGTCATCCTGACCAGCTTCGCAGCGCTCATGGTCGCCGTGCTGGTGCCTCGACTCGGGGGTGCGACGCCGTACGAGATCCTCACCGGCTCGATGCGACCGGGATTGCCCCCGGGCACGCTGGTCGTGATGAAGCCGGCTGATCCGGGTGACATCGGCGTCGGGTCGATCGTGACCTATCAGCTCAGCTCCGGGGAGTCGACCGTCGTCACCCACCGGGTGGTCGAGGTGAGCCAGAGCCTGAGCGGCAACATCGAGTACGTCACGCAAGGTGACGCGAACGACGTCGCCGACGAGCTGCCGGTCAGGCCCGAGCAGATCCGCGGGACGCTGTGGTACGCCGTGCCGCAGCTGGGACGGGTCAACCAGCTCGTCAACGGCGACCAGCGCCAGGTCCTGGTCTATGTCGCCGCAGCAGGCCTGGGCGCCTACGCCCTGCTCATGTACCTCGCAGCAGTGCGGGACCGGCGCCGTCGGTCCCGAGCATCCGATTCCTGAACCCCAGCAACGAGGTGACCCCGTGCCCACCATGACGACGCTCCGCGTTTCCCGGTGCGGCCGCGCCCTCACGGCGCTCGTGGTCGCCGCCTGCCTGCTCCTGGTCAGCGGTAGCGTCGCCGCCTCGGCCTCGGCCTCCGACTCCGACTCCGTGCAGGTCACCCCCAAGGCGCTCCAGCTGAGTCTGGACGGCGTCACCTGGACCGACTCCATCTCGACGCCGCTGTTCGATCCGCGCGTGCGCTGGGTGCCGGGCGACGTCCGCACCGCCGAGTTCTTCGTCCGCAACTCGAAGCCGGAGCTCGGTGACCTCAGCGTCGTGCTCGATCGTCCGATGACCGAGGCGCTGTACGACACCGGGTCCCTGTCGATCGCGGTGCGGGTCGGTGCCGGGGTGTGGTCGGAGGTCGAGGCGGGCGATCGCCGCGTGCTCGTCGACGAGGCGAGCGTCGATCCGGCGGACGCACTGTCGGTGCAGCTGCGTGCCTCGATGGACTTCGACGCGCCCAACCAGACCATGGTGCTCGACACCGACCTGGACCTGACGCTGCGACTCACCCAGGACGGCGTGGTCGCCGATGCCACGTCGGACGGCGGCTCGCACGGCGTCAGCCCGGACGAGACGCCCACCGGCCAGGACACCTCGAACGACACCACCCGCGGGGACCTCCCCGACACCGGCAGCTCGCTCCGCCCCTGGATCCTCCCGCTCGCCCTGCTCCTCCTCGGAGCAGGTGCCGTGCTGGTGGCCCGACGAACCGACGATGAAGAGGACCCCTCATGAAGCTCGACCGCACTTCGTCACGCCGCGGCGCCCGGAAGGCCCGCACGCACGGCCGGTCCTCCCCGCGCGTCCGCGCTCTGCTCAGCCTCGGATGCGTCGGCGCCCTCGCCGCCGGTCTCAGCGCTCAGGGCACCTTCGCCTTCTTCACCGACCAGGCGACGGTCACGACGGGCAGCTTCGCCTCCGGCACCCTCGACATCACCCTGGACGGCCAGCTCGTAGGTCCGGGCGTCGCCAACAACCCCGGCACCTACACCAACAGCTCCTTCGCCCTGCCGCTGATGGTGCCCAGTGAGAGCTTCGCCTACAGCTTCCCGGTGAAGAACAACGGCACCGTGCCGCTCACCTACACCCTCACCGGCACCGGGGCCGGGCCGCTCGCGGTCACCAACGGCATGCAGTACGCCGTCACGTTCGGCAACGCGACCTCGGCGGCCTCCAGCAACGTCACCGCCGCCAACGGCCTGCGCGAGGGCAAGTGCGGAGGCGTCACGACGACCGACGGCAACACCACCTTGCTCCAGGGCGCCGCAGTGACCTTCGGCGGTACCAGCCGCGCGCTGGCGGCGGGTGCCGCCGAGCAGGTGTGCATCGTGGCCAGGTTCAGCTCGGCCGCCGGCAACAACCTGCAGGGCAACGCCGGGACCTCGACGCCGACCACCGCGTCCTTCCTCTTCGATGCCAAGCAGGTCGGCGCTCCGTGACCGCACGCCTGCGCGAGGCCACCCTGTGGGCGGGGGCCGTCGTCGGCCTCCTCTCGGTGGTCGCGGGCACGGCTGTCGGGTTCTTCGGCTTCACGTTCCTGATCTTCCGCTCGGGCTCCATGGGGCCCGACATCCCGACCGGTTCGCTGGCGCTGGCTCACACGGTCCCGGCCGCGGACCTGGAGCCGGGCGACGTGGTGAGCGTCATCGCCGCGAACGGTGCGCGGGTGACGCACCGGCTCGTCAGCTCGACGCTGCGAGGTGACACGGGCAGCCTGATCCTCCAGGGGGACGCGAACGGCACCCCGGACGAGGAGATCTACCAGGTCACCCAGGCCGAGCGCTCCATCGCGTCGTTGCCCTACGCGGGATACCTGGCCACCGTGCTGCTGAGCCCGGCCGGTCTGGTGGCTGTCGGATGCCTCAGCGGCATGCTGGTGCTGACGGGCTTCTCGACCTCCACGAAGCCGTCCATCGACCGGCCCGGCGGCGCGCCGTCCGCACCACGTGGTGGCCGGCACCGGGCGCGCACCGTTCGGGACCCACGACGTACGGCGGGTGCGGCCGCGGTCGGTGTCGCGCTGGTCGCCTCGGTGACCGTGGCCGGCGCGGGGGTCGATCCCACGTCGGCGTTCTTCACCGACAAGGCGACGCTCAGATCGGGTTCCTTCACCAGTGGCAACCTGGCGGCTCCCACGGGCGTGCGCTGCGTCGACAACGGCAACCTCGACTACATCAACTGGGCCGCACCAGGTGGGGTCGTGCCCACCGGCTACCGCGTCTTCTACTCCTCCCTCCTGACATCGGGGTCCGAGGACGTCGCCGGCCTGGTGAACTACCAACCTCCGGCCACGGTGGTCCTCACGACCTACACGATCACCGTCGCCGCGCTCTACCGGAACTGGGTCAGCCCGGTCAGCACGACCTCTGCATCCATCAGGGTCGACCGCGCTGCCCCCAACACCCGCTACCGGTGCTGAGAGCGTCTCGTCCGGCGGTGCACCCCACCCGGCTTCGATAGGCTCGGGCGGGTGTCCTCGACCGTCGGCGTGCTCGCCCTCCAGGGCGACGTCCGCGAGCACGTGCGCATGCTGGCGTCGCTGGGGGTCGAGGCGACCGCCGTCCGCCGTCCGGCCGAGCTGGCCGCCGTCGACGGGCTCGTCCTTCCCGGCGGCGAGTCGACGACGATGATCAAGCTGGCGCGCACCTTCGACCTGCTCGAGCCGCTGCGCCGCAGGGTCGAGGCGGGCATGCCGACCTTGGGCACCTGTGCGGGGATGATCCTTCTGGCCGACCACATCGAGGACGGTGCACCCGGACAGGAGTCGGTCGGCGGGCTCGACATCACGGTCCGCCGCAACGCGTTCGGTCGCCAGGTCGACTCCTTCGAAGGCGCCATCGACGTGGTGGGTCTCGACGCGCCGGTGCACGGCGTCTTCATCCGGGCGCCCTGGGTCGAGCGGGTCGGAGCCGACGTCGAGGTCCTCGCCCGGGTCGGTGCCGACGCCGACCCGCGGGCGGTGGGTAGGATCGTCGCGGTCCGGCAAGGACCGCTGATGGCGACGTCGTTCCACCCGGAGGTGGGCGGCGACGCGCGGGTGCACGACATGTTCGTGCGGCTCGTCCGCCAGCGCGGCGGCACCCGAGCCGACGCACCGTCGTAGCGCAAGACGTAGGCAACAGAAGAGGTAGGCATGTCCGGGCACTCCAAGTGGGCGACCACGAAGCACAAGAAGGCGGCGCTTGACGGCAAGCGCGCCAAGATGACCACCAAGCTGATCAAGAACATCGAGGTCGCCGCGCGGATGGGCGGCGGTGACCCTGCCGGCAACCCGACGCTCTACGACGCCATCCAGAAGGCCAAGAAGTCGTCGGTCACCAAGGACAACATCGACCGCGCGGTCAAGCGCGGCTCCGGCGCCGAGACCGGCGGCGCCGAATACATCACCATCATGTACGAGGGCTACGGCCCGGCCGGCGTCGCGATGCTCATCGAGTGCCTCACCGACAACAAGAACCGTGCCGCCATGGAGGTGCGCACCGCCATGAGCCGCAACGGCGGCTCGCTGGCCGACCCCGGCTCGGTCTCCTTCCTCTTCCACCGCAAGGGCGTCGTCGTGGTGCCGAGCGACCAGGAGGGCCGCGCCGTCACCGAGGACGACCTCCTCGAGGCGACGCTCGAAGCCGGTGCTGACGACGTCAACGACCTGGGTGAAGCCTTCGAGGTCGTCTCGGAGTCGACCGACCTCGTCGCCGTCCGCACCGCGCTGCAGGCCGCCGGCATCGACTACGACTCGGCCGAGGCGTCGTTCGTGCCCGACACCAAGATCGCCCTCGACGCCGACGCCGCCGGCAAGCTCTTCCACCTCATCGACGTGCTGGAAGACCTCGACGACGTCCAGAATCTCTTCGCCAACTACGAAGTGTCCGATGAGGTCATGTCTGCGATGGAGGACGACGACTAGCGGCAGTTTCACCGCTGAAGTGGTGAATCTCCCGCTTCTGGCATGAAGTTCTGTGCGCGAAGCGGGAGTTTTGTCGCATCGGTGGCCGCTGCGGGGGAGTTTCTCCGCTGAGGTGGTGAATCTCCCGCTTCTGGCATGAAGTTCTGTGCGCGAAGCGGGAGTTTTGTCGCATCGGTGGCCGCTGCGGGGGGAGTTTCTCCGCTGAGGTGGTGAATCTCCCGCTTCCGGCATGAAGTCCCGCACGAGAAGCGGGAGTTTTGTCGCAGCGCACGCGTGTCGGGACGGCGGGGCGAGCGGAGCCGGTTTAGCGTTGGGCGAACATACGTTCGACAGGGGTGCCGAGGGCCACGGCCCCGTCGCGAGGAGGTGTACGACGTGCGCGTGCTCGGCATCGATCCCGGCCTGACCCGGTGCGGCATGGGGGTGGTCGACGGCAGCGTCGGTCGACCGCTGGCCCTCGTCGACGTCAACGTCATCCGCACGTCGTCCGACCTGCCCGTGGCTCAGCGACTGGTGACGATCGAGAAGGGCATCGACGCCTGGCTCGACGAGCACCAGCCGGACGCCGTCGCGGTCGAGCGGGTCTTCGCCCGCTCCGACGTCAGCACCGTCATGGGCACCGCCCAGGCCAGCGGCATCGCTCTGGTGTGCGCCGCCCGGCGCGGGCTGCCCGTCGCGCTGCACACGCCGAGCGAGGTCAAGGCGGCCGTCACCGGGAGCGGACGCGCCGACAAGGCCCAGGTCGGCGCCATGGTCACCCGGATCCTGCGTCTTGCAGCGCCCCCCAAGCCGGCCGACGCCGCCGACGCGCTCGCGCTCGCCATCACCCACATCTGGCGCGGTGGCGCCCAGGCTCGCCTCGACGCCGCTGTCGCCGCAGCCGCGCCGCCCCGCGCACCCGCCGGGGCAGCGCGAGCAACCCGTCCCGCAGTGAGGAGAACCCGATGATCGCCTTCGTCCGTGGTCAGGTCGCCGAGGTGACGTTGACCAGCGCCGTCCTGGAGGTCGGGGGAGTCGGGCTCGAGCTCATGTGCACCCCCAACACCCTGGCCACCCTGCGGCAGGGACAGTCGGCCACGCTCCCCACGAGCATGGTGGTCCGCGAGGACTCCCTGACCATCTTCGGCTTCGTCGACGCCGACGAGAAGGCGATCTTCGAGCTCGTCCAGACCGCCTCGGGCGTCGGCCCGAAGGTCGCGCAGGCGATCACGGCCGTGCTGCGACCCGACGACCTGCGTCGCGCCATCGCCGGCGACGACGTCAAGATGCTCACCCGGGTCCCGGGGATCGGTCAGAAGGGCGCCCAGCGCATCATCCTCGAGCTGAAGGACCGCATCGGCGCCCCTGCGTCGGGCCGCACCGGCGCTGCGAACGTCGCCTCGCCCGAGCAGGCGTGGCGCGACCAGGTACACGAAGGCCTGGTGGGCCTCGGTTGGTCGACCCGCGAGGCCGACAAGGCCGTGGACGCCGTAGCTCCCGACGCCGGCAGCCACCCGGACGTCGGCGCCCTCCTGCGCGCCGCTCTGCGCACCCTGTCGAGGGCCTGAGTCGTGCTCGACCCCCACGACGAGACCCGCCACGACGGGACCGACCCCCTCGACCCCCTCTCACGCGCGGAGAACGAGCACCTCGCTTCCCTCACCACCGCGGAGGCCGACGGCGACGAGCGCGCCGTCGAGGCCGCGCTGCGTCCGCGCACCCTCGACGAGGTCGTCGGCCAGGTGCGGGTGCGCGAGCAGCTCGGCCTGGTGCTGGAGGCGGCCCGGCGGCGCGCCCGCCCGCCCGACCACGTGCTGCTCTCGGGCCCTCCCGGACTGGGCAAGACGACGCTCGCCATGATCATCGCCGCCGAGATGTCAGCGCCGCTGCGCCTGACGAGCGGCCCTGCGATCACCCACGCCGGTGACCTCGCCGCCATCCTCTCCGGGCTCAACGAGGGCGATGTGCTCTTCGTCGACGAGATCCACCGGATGTCGCGTCCGGCCGAGGAGATGCTCTACCTGGCGATGGAGGACTTCCGCGTCGACGTCATCATCGGCAAGGGCCCCGGCGCGACGGCGATCCCGCTCGAGATCCCTCCGTTCACCCTCGTCGGCGCCACCACCCGCGCCGGGCTGCTCCCGGGGCCGTTGCGCGACCGCTTCGGCTTCACCGGCCACCTCGAGTTCTACGACCCGGCCGAGCTCGACCTCATCGTCCACCGCTCGGCCGGTCTGCTGGGCGTCGAGCTGACCGGTGAGGGGGCCGCCGAGATCGCCTCGCGATCGCGCGGCACGCCACGCATCGCCAACCGACTGCTGCGCAGGGTGCGCGACTACGCGCAGGTGCGCGCCGACGGCGTCGTCACCCTCGACGTCGCACACGCGACGCTCGACCTCTACGAGGTCGACCGCCTCGGCCTCGACCGCCTCGACCGCGGGGTCATCGACGTCTTGTGCCGGCGCTTCGGCGGTGGCCCGGTCGGGGTGTCGACCCTGGCGGTAGCGGTGGGAGAGGAGCGCGAGACCGTCGAGGAGGTCGCCGAGCCCTTCCTCGTGCGACTGGGGTTCCTCGCGCGCACACCTCGCGGGCGGATCGCCACAGCGGCGGCCTGGGCCCACCTCGGTCTCACCCCGCCACGCGATTCCGCAACCGAGGGAACCTTGTTCGACGGCGCATAGTTGTACGAGTCGTCCGCCTCTCCCGAGGCGCTGCACGGGGATTGTCCGACCGGGCCACCCCCATGGCTACACTTGCCCGTCGGTCGGCATCCCGCCCGGATCGGGGCTCGGTGACTCCACCGCGCTCCCCACTCGATGTTGAGAGGTCTTTCTTCGTGGACTGGCTTGCCCAGCTGTTGTTCTTCGCTGCCATCGCCGCCGTGTTCTGGCTCCTGCTCGTGCGGCCGAACGTGCGCCGGCAGCGCCAGCAGGTCTCGATGCAGGAGAGCCTCCAGGTCGGTGACCAGGTCATGCTGACCTCCGGCTTCTACGGCACCCTGCGAGGCCTCCAGGACGATCGCGTCGAGGTCGAGCTGGCCCCCGGGACGACGGTCACGGTCGCCCGCGGAGCCGTGGCGAACGTGGTGCCTGCGGCAGACGCGGACGACGACGTCGCCACGCTGGGTCCGCTGGACGCAGAGGAGAACTGAGATGGCCAAGAAGCAGCAGCGGCCCGGGCGCACCCTGGTCGTGTTCTTCGTCGGGATCGCCGTCGCGTTCGGACTCGTCGCCCTCACCGGCACCTGGACTCCCGGTCTCGGCCTCGACCTCGAGGGCGGCACCCGCATCACCCTCCAGGCCAAGGGCAGCCCGAGCCAGGAGAACCTCGACGAGGCCCGCAACATCATCGACAGCCGCGTCAACGGCTCCGGCGTCGCCGAGGCAGCCGTCTCGACCCAGGGCGGCAACATCATCACCGTAGAGATCCCCGGTGACCAGCGTCGCGACCTCATCGACACCGTCGAACGCCAAGCCCAGCTGCGCTTCCGTCTCGTCGCCTGCTCCGACACGAGCCCGTGCGTCGCCGGCGGCACCGCCGCGACCGACCCGACCCAGGTCACCCCCGAGGTCCAGTCACCGTCGGACGCGCCGTCGCTCAGTCCGGCCACCCCGAAGGCCGGCTCGGGTGCGACCCCCAAGCCCAGCCGCCGCGGCACCGCGACCGCGCCGGCGAACCCTCGGGTCGTCCCCGGGTTCGCCAACGGTGGCACGAAGACTCCTTCGCCCGACGCCTCGCCGACGAGCCCGCCGTCCGAGAAGCCGACCAGCTCGCCGAGCGCCCGACCGAGCGCCCGACCGAGCGACAGCCCCTCCGACGCACCGAGCGACCAGCCCAGCACCTCGCCGACGCCCACCGCCGAGTTCGACAACAGTGCAGTCGCGAACCTGGACAAGGAGATCGCGTTCATCCGCGGCGGCTACACGCAGGCCGACGTCGACCTCTTCAACGCCTACGCCTGCGACGCCGACGGCACGCTGGTCGACGCCGCCACGGGCGAGGTCGCCACCCTGCCCGACGACCCGACCAAGCCCCTGGTCGCCTGCTCCCCGCCGGAGGAGGCGGTCTCGGCCACGAACCCCGGTCAGCCGTCCTTCAGGTACCTGCTCTCCAAGGCGATCATCCAGGGCACCGACCTCGACGACGCCAGCTTCGGCATCCCGGCCCAGCAGGTCGGCTACACCGTCAACCTCGACATCGGCGGCACCGGCCGCACGGTCTTCTCCGACGCCTCGAGCAAGCTCGTGCCCGACCAGGAGCAGTTCGCGATCGTGCTCGACGGCCAGGTCATCTCGGCCCCGACGTTCACCAGCCGGATCCCTGACGGCTCGGCTCAGATCACGGGCAACTTCACCGAGGCCCAGGCCTCCAGCCTCTCCACGAGCCTGAAGTACGGCGCGCTGCCCATCTCCTTCGAGGAGCCCAGCAGCGACACGATCGGGCCCTCGCTCGCCGGCGACCAGCTGAAGGCCGGTCTCACCGCCGGTGCGTTCGGCCTCGCCCTGGTGATGATCTACTGCCTGCTCTACTACCGCGGTCTCGGACTGGTCGTCATCGCCTCGCTCGGCGTGGCCGCCGCGATCACGTACGCGATGGTCCTGCTGCTCAGCGAGTCCGCGGGCTTCACCCTCACCTTGCCGGGGGTCGCGGGGCTGATCATCGCGGTCGGCATCACGGCCGACTCCTTCATCATCCTCTTCGAGCGCATCCGAGACGAGATGCGCGACGGCAAGTCGATGCGGGTGGCGGTGGAGTCCGGCTGGACGCGAGCGCGCAACACGACTCTGGCGGCAGACGCGGTCTCGCTGCTGGCCGCGGTGGTGCTCTACATCTTCGCCTCCGGGGTCGTGAAGGGCTTCGCCTTCGCCCTGGGGCTGACCACGCTGATCGACCTGGTGGTCTTCTTCTACTTCACCAAGCCGATGGTGTCCTACCTCGCGCGCTACACGTTCTTCAACAAGGGCCACCGCCTGTCGGGTCTCAGCGCTGCGACGCTGGGCACCGACGTGGCACCCGGCGTGCCCGCGGGAGGTAAGGCCTGATGGGCAAGTTCTCACGGCTCGGCAACGACCTCTACACGGGCCGTCGCTCCTACGACTTCGTCGGGCGCCGGCTGACCTTCTACCTGATCTCGATCTTCCTGGTGCTCGCCGCCGGTGGGATCGTCGTGGGCAAGGGCCTCAACTTCGGCATCGAGTTCACCGGGGGCACCCAGTTCGCGGTGAACCTCCCCGCCGACCAGGTCACCCAGGACAACGCCGAGACGTTGCGCAGGACCGTCGCCGACGCCCCCATCGACACCGGCGAGCCCGTCGTCACGACCGAGGGCGACAGCCGGCTCATCGTGCAGGTGCAAGAGCTCAACCAGGCCGACACCGACACCTTGATCGGCGTCATCGCCGACGAGCAGGGGATCGACGCGGCGCGGGCGTCGAGCGACATCAGCGTCTCGGCGATCGGAGCCAGCCTCGGGGCCCAGCTCGCGAAGCGGGCCGCGATCGGGGTCGGGGTCTTCCTCTTCCTGGTGGTGCTCTTCATCTGGGCCTACTCGAGGGAGTGGAAGATGTCGGTCGCGGGCCTCCTGGCGCTCTTCCACGACATCGCGGTCACCATCGGGGTCTACGCGCTCTCGGGGTTCTCGGTGACCCCGGCGGCGGTCACCGGTCTGTTGGCGATCCTCGGCTTCTCGCTCTACGACACGGTGGTCGTCTTCGACAAGGTGCGGGAGAACACCGCGAACCTGAGGTCGTCGCGCACGACGTACGCCGCCGCTGCCAACCTGGCGGTCAACCAGACGCTGGTGCGGTCGATCAACACCTCGATCGTGGCCCTCATCCCGATCGGCGCGATCCTCTACGTCAGTGCCACCCAGCTGGGCGCCAGCTCGCTGCAGGACCTCGCGCTCGCGCAGTTCATCGGCATGGGTGTCGGGGTCTACTCCTCGATCTTCTTGGCGCCGCGCGTCCTGGTGCACCTGAAGTCGAGCGAGGACGACGTCAAGCTGGCCGAGAAGCGCGACAAGGCTCGAGCCCGTGCCGCCGCCGACCGCTACGCCTCGGTCCCCTCCTTCGCCGACGACATGCCGCTCGCCTCCGAGGGCGAGGATCAGCTGCTCCTCGAGGTCGACGAGCACGACCCCGAGGATCGGGACGACGTGCCGGGCCGGCTTCGTGGGCCGTCGGCCACCAGCAGTGAAGCGATGGGCAGCGGTCGAGTCGTGCCGCCCGCCCGCGGCCCGCTCGGCCGGAGCAACAGCTCGGGTCGGGTGCAGCCCTCGCGCCAGACCAAGTCGAAGCGCAAGAAGTAGTCGGCCGATGGAGCCGTCAGCTGCCACAGCCGTGACTGGGCCGAGCGGGTCCGGTGCGACGACCGAGCTGCACGATGCTGCTGCTGCCGCGGTCGCGCGGCTGGTCGTCGACGTGGCCGACCACCCCGAGCCGGGCATCGTCTTCAAGGACATCACGCCGCTGCTCGCCGACCCCGCCGGGTTCGCCGCAGTCGTGGCCGCGATCGCGGCCGTCGGTCGCGACGAGCACGGCGAAGTCATGGTCGACAAGGTCGTCGGGATGGAGGCACGCGGCTTCATCTTCGCCGCACCCGTCGCGCTGGCGCTCGGCGTCGGCTTCGTGCCGGTGCGCAAGGCCGGCAAGCTCCCGCGCGAGACCCACGCGGTCTCCTACGCCCTCGAGTACGGCGCAGCCACGCTCGAGGTCCACCAGGACGCCCTCGCGCCCGGGGAGCGTGTGCTGCTGGTCGACGACGTCCTCGCCACCGGGGGCACGGCCGCCGCGACGCGCGACCTGGTCGCGGCCTGTGGTGCGACGGCCACGGCGCTCGCGGTGCTCATGGAGCTCTCGTTCCTGCCCGGGCGCGCCGCGGTCGACGACGTCCCGGTCACGTCCGTCGTGGTCGTCTGAGACTGCGGGTCGTCACCGCCGGGAAGCGCGGATCGCGCCGCTCGCGCTGCACCGTGAGCAGGGCGTCCCTAGACTGACGCCATGACCGAGGAGCGCACGCCCGCACAGGCGCGCGACCGCGCACCCACCCCGCAGCGCGAGGCGCCCTCGGCGTTCGACGGCGTGACCACCGACGGTGCCGGCGCGGCCGGTCGTGGCATGCGGGCACGCCTGGCGCGGATGGGCACCAAGGGCCCGACGGGCAACCCGGTGCTCGAGCCGCTCTTCCGCGTCGTCCGGGCCAATCACGCCAAGGCCGACCTCGCGCTGCTCGAGCGCGCCTACCTGACGGCCGAGAAGATGCACGGCACGCAGATGCGCAAGAGCGGTGACCCCTACATCACCCATCCGCTCGCGGTCACGACGATCCTCGCGGGCATCGGCATGACCGAGGCGACCCTGGTCGCGGCGCTGCTCCACGACACCGTCGAGGACACCCCCTACACCCTCGAGCAGTGCCGCCAGGAGTTCGGGGACGAGGTCGCGCACCTCGTCGACGGGGTGACCAAGCTCGACAAGGTGCAGTACGGCGACTCGGCTCAGGCCGAGACGATCCGCAAGATGATCGTGGCGATGTCGCGCGACATCCGGGTGCTCGTCATCAAGCTCGCCGACCGGCTGCACAACATGCGCACCCTGCGTTACGTGCCGCTCAAGAGCCAGGAACGCACCGCCCGCGAGACTCTCGACATCTACGCTCCGCTGGCCCACCGGCTCGGCATGAACACCATCAAGTGGGAGCTGGAGGACCTTGCGTTCGCGACCCTGCACCCCAAGATCTACGACGAGATCGTGCGGATGGTCGCCGAGCGCGCACCCTCGCGCGACCAGTTCCTGACCGAGGTGATCAGCCAGGTCGAGAACGACCTGCGCGAGGCGAAGGTCAAGGCGACCGTCACCGGCCGCCCGAAGCACTACTACTCGATCTACCAGAAGATGATCGTGGGCGGCCGGGAGTTCTCCGACATCTACGACCTGGTCGGCATCCGGATCCTCGTCGACGAGGACCGGGAGTGCTACTCGGTCCTCGGGGTGCTGCACTCGCGCTGGAACCCGGTCCTGGGTCGCTTCAAGGACTACGTCGCGATGCCGAAGTTCAACATGTACCAGTCGTTGCACACCACGGTGATCGGACCGCAGGGCAAACCGGTCGAGATGCAGATCCGCACGTTCGGGATGCACCGGCGCGCGGAGTACGGCGTCGCGGCGCACTGGAAGTACAAGGAGGACGGTCGCGAGGGTCGTGACACCGAGAAGCGCACCGATCTCGGGGTGCCGGGCGGCTCGGGCGACATGTCCTGGGTGCGCCAGCTCCTCGACTGGCAGAGCGAGATCGAGGACCCGGGCGAGTTCCTCGAGTCGCTGCGCTTCGAGATCAACCGCTCCGAGACCTACGTCTTCACGCCCCGGGGCGACGTGATCGCGTTGCCGTCGGGCTCGACCCCGGTCGACTTCGCCTACGCGGTGCACACCGAGGTCGGCCACCACACCATCGGGGCCAGGGTCAACGGTCGCCTCGTGCCGCTCGAGTCGACCCTCGACAACGGCGACGTCGTCGAGGTCTTCACCTCCAAGTCACCGACCGCCGCGCCGTCGCACGACTGGCTCACCTTCGTGAAGTCGCCTCGTGCGAAGGCGAAGATCCGCCAGTGGTTCACCAAGGAGCGCCGTGAGGAGGCGATCGACCGGGGCAAGGACCAGATCGCCAAGCTGATGCGCAAGGAGGGCCTGCCGATCAAGCGGCTGCTCACCCACGAGTCACTCAGCCTGGTTGCCGCCCACCTCAACCTGCCCGACGTGACCGGGGTCTACGCGGCGGTCGGCGAGGGCAACCTCGGCGCGCAGACCGTGGTCCGCAAGGTCATCGAGCTGCTCGGCGGCGAGGCCGGCGTGCAGGAGGACCTGGCCGAGGCCGTCACCATCACCGGCCGCCGCGGGCGCACCGGTCTCAGCAGCGGCGGCGGTGACTCCGGGGTCATCGTCAAGGGGGCCCCCGACGTCTGGGTCAAGCTCGCCAAGTGCTGCACCCCGGTGCCGCCCGACGACATCCTCGGCTTCGTCACCAAGGGCGGGGGAGTCTCGGTGCACCGAACCGACTGCGTGAACGCCGCCAACCTCCAGCTGCAGCCGGAGAAGGTCTTCGACGTCGAGTGGGCGCCGAGTGGCTCCTCCACCTTCTTGGTGAACATCCAGGTCGAGGCGCTCGATCGCAACCGGCTCCTCTCCGACATCACGATGGTGCTTTCCGACGCGCACGTGAATATCCTCAGTGCCAACCTCTCCACGAGTCGCGACCGGGTCGCCAAGACCCGCTTCACGTTCGAGATGGCCGAGGCCAAGCACCTCGACACGGTGCTGAAGGCAGTCCGATCAGTCCCAGGCGTCTTCGACGCCTACCGAGTGACTCAGTAAGGAACACCAGGTTCGTGGCGACTCTCCGCTCGGCCGTCCTCCGGCGCGCCCGCCCGACGGCCATCGTCGGCGCTGTGCTCCTCGCCGGTGTCGCCTCGACCCAGTCGTCGGCGCGCTCGTCCGAGCCCGTCGCGATCGTGGCGTCCGGCCCGAGCACCGACGCGCCGATCGTCGGCTCCGCCCCCGACAACCCGATCGACCTGGTCGCCGTCCTCGACGCCACCGGGGCCGGCGGCGGCAGCCCGGACAACCTCACCGACACCGGTCGGGCGCTCTTCGAGATCAGCGCCGAGGGCGGCTACGGACTGCCGAAGGCCGCCAGCCGCGCCTACCACCGCGCGGCCCGCACGATCGAGCTCACCCATCCCGGCTGCGACCTGCCCTGGGGGCTGCTCGCCGGGATCGGTCGGGTCGAGTCCGACCACGGCCGCTTCGGCCGCTCACGGCTCGGGAAGGACGGCGTCTCGCGCCCGCTCATCCGCGGCATCGCCCTCGACGGCGTCGGGCCGGTCGCCGCCATCGCGGACTCCGACAACGGCCGCCTCGACGACGACGCGGTCTGGGACCGCGCCGTCGGCCCGATGCAGTTCATCCCGACCACGTGGGCCGGCGCCGGCGCCGACGGTGACGGTGACGGGGTCGAGAACCCCGACGACCTCGACGACGCCGCCCTCGCCGCGGCCGGCTACCTGTGCCCCGAGAGTGGACCGATCGGCGACGAAGCCGCGATGCGCCTGGCGCTCTTCTCCTACAACCACTCCGACTACTACGTCGACCTCGTCTACGCGTTCGCGCTCGGCTACCAGACCGGGGTCTTCGACATCCCGCCGCCCCCGGTCGAGCCCGACCCGGACGTCGACGCGCCGACCCGCCCCGGCAAGCGAGGCGCCAAGGGGCCCGGTGACACCGTCGACGCCCCGACCCCTGCGGAGCCGTCCGCGACGCCCTCCTCGCCGGACCCGGCTCCAGCGGCACCCACGAGGCCGCCCAAGGCGCCACACCCGCCGAAGCCACCTGAGCAGCCGGTGCCGCAACCCACGCCTACTCCGACCCCGGCACCTCTGGTGCTCAAGTCCGGCACCGGGCCCTGGTCGACGTGCGGCGCGGGCTGGTGCCTGTCCGGCTACAGCCTCGACCTCGGCCCGGTCTCGCAGGCCTTGCAGCCGGCTGCCGACGACTTCGACGGCGACGGCCTCGTCGAGACCAACCGGGGCGAGTTCGACGGACTGGTCGGCTCGAGCGTGACCATCGAGGCCGAGCGCGGGACCGCCGTCGTCTACACGATCAACGGGCTGGGGTTCCGCAACGCCGACGGCAGCTTCGCGAGCTGACGTCGCCCGTCAGGCCGAGTAGTCCTGGCTGGCGCGCCGGGCCATCTCGAGGAAGCTCTGGCGTGATGCGAGGTTGTCCTCGAGGTCCTTGACCTTTTTCTCGTTGCCACCCGCCCGCGCCTTCTCGAGGTCGCGCTCGACCTCGCCGATGGCGTCCTCGAGCTTGGCGACCATGTCGTTGGCACGCGCGGACTTCTCCGGGTCCGAACGCTTCCAGGCGTCGTCCTCGACCGAGCGGATCGCCTGCTCGACGGCCCGCATGCGCCCCTCGAGCTCCTTGATCCGGTCGCGCGGCACCTTTCCGGCCGCGTCCCAGCGGTCGGCGATGTCGCGGAAGGCCTTCTTGGTCGCCTCGACATCCTTGACCGGCAGCAGGGCCTCGGCCTCGATGATGATGGCGTCCTTGACGACCGCGTTGTCGGCGAACTCGGCGTCGAGAGCCGCATTGGCAGCGTCGCGGGCGCCGAAGAAGGCGTCCTGGGCTCCGCGGAACCGCTTCCAGAGGGCGTCGTCGACGTCCTTGGGTGCTGGACCCGCCGCCTTCCAGTCGCGCATCAGGTCGCGGTACCTACCTGCCGTCGGACCCCACTCGGTGGAGGTGGCGAGGCCCTCGGCCTCGGTGGCGAGTCGCTCCTTGACACCGCGAGCGCCCTCTCGCTTCTCGTCCTGCTCGGCGAAGTGTGTCTTGCGTCGGCGCGTGTAGGAGGTGCGGGCTCCGGAGAAGCGCTTCCAGAGCGCGTCGTCGGAAGCGCGGTCGATGCGGGGCAGCGCCTTCCAGAGCTCGAGGAGGTCGCGCAGCTTGTTGGCGCCACCGCGCCAGTCGGAGCCGGCGGCGATCTTCTCGGCCTCGTCGACGAGCTTCTCCTTCTCGACCTTGGCCTCGGCGGCCTTCTCGGCCTTCTCGGCCTTGCGGGCCTCGCGCTGGACGGCCAGCACCGGGCCGAGGGCGTCGAGACGGCCGCTGAGCGAGGCGAGGTCGCCGACGGCATTGGCGTCGCCGACCTGGGCCCGGACGGTCTTGATCGACTCCGCGGCCTCTTCCGGCGTCAGCTTGGCGCCGTTGACCCGCTGCTCGAGCAGCTGGACCTCGAAGGCCAGCGCGGCGAAGCGCTCGGTGAAGAAGTGCAGTGCCTCCTCCGGCGTGCCGGCGGGGTAGGACCCCACGGCCCGCTCGCCGTCGGTGGTCCTGACATAGACGGTGCCGTCGTCGTCGACGCGGCCCCACTCACTGCTCGTCACTGCGCATCCCTCTTCGTCGTCCACGTAACACCGGGCACCATGCTAGTGGTGGGTCAGTGCCGGCGAGTGACGCAGGTGACCTGGGCGGCGGCGGCCCGATACCCCCGCGACGTACGGGGCAAACGCTCGCTACCCTGACGCAGTGTTGATCGCCGGCTTTCCCGCAGGTCCGTGGGGCACCAACTGCTACGTCGCTGCCACCGGACCCGGGTCCGAGTGCGTCGTGATCGACCCCGGCAAGGACGCCGCCCCCGGCGTGGCCGAGCTGGTGCGCGAGCACCGACTCAAGCCGGTCGCCGTCCTGGTCACCCACGGCCACG
This sequence comes from uncultured Actinomycetota bacterium, assembly GCA_963742775.1. Taxonomy (GTDB): domain Bacteria; phylum Actinomycetota; class Actinomycetes; order Propionibacteriales; family Nocardioidaceae; genus Nocardioides. The sequence goes on from CAVUNE010000005.1 coordinate 456,166, forward strand.
TCGACCACATGTGGTGCGTGGCACCGGTCGCCGGCACCTACGACGCGACCGCCTGGATCCACCCCCGCGACCGACACCTGCTCTCCGACCCGATGCAGGGCATGTCGGCCGAGACCACTGCGATGCTTCTCGGTGGGAAGTACGAGTTCGCCGAACCGGAGGACGTCCGCGAGCTGAGCGACGCCCAGGTGCTCGAGCTGGCCGGGCTCACGTTCGTCGTCGACCACACCCCCGGCCACACGGAGGGGTCGGTGACGTTCCGTTCGCCGTACCCCGACGAGGCGTCGACCGACGTCTCCGAGGTGCTGTTCTCCGGCGACCTGCTCTTCGCGGGCTCGATCGGTCGCACCGACCTGCCCGGAGGCGACCACCCGACCATGCTGCGCAGCCTGGCCTCGAAGGTGCTCCCGCTGGCCGACGACGTCGTGGTGCTGCCCGGTCACGGCGAGCAGACCTCGATCGGGCGCGAGCGCGCCACCAACCCCTTCCTGCAGGACCTCGGCCCCGCTCTCGAGCAGGACGGTGACGGGCCTGCGGGCCGTGTCACGCGTGGTCTCTGAAGCGTCGTGGCCACCAAGATCTCCCCGCTCAGCGGGTTCCCCGAGCTGCTCCCCGAGCAGCGCGCGGTCGAGCAGCGCGTCCTCGACACCCTGCGCGCCACCTTCGAGCTGCACGGCTTCGCCGGCATCGAGACCCGGGCGGTGGAGCCGCTCGACCAGCTCCTGCGCAAGGGCGACACCTCGAAGGAGGTCTACGTCCTGCGGCGCCTCCAGGACGCCGACAGCGGCAACGACTCCGGCCTGGGCCTGCACTTCGACCTGACCGTGCCCTTCGCCCGCTACGTGCTCGAGCACGCCGGCAAGCTCGACTTCCCGTTCCGGCGCTACCAGATCCAGAAGGTCTGGCGCGGCGAGCGACCCCAGGAGGGCCGCTACCGCGAGTTCGCGCAGGCCGACATCGACATCGTCGGACGTGACTCCCTGGCCTTCCACCACGACGTCGAGGTGGCGAAAGTGATGGTGGAGGCACTCGGTGAGCTCGACTTCCTGCCCGCCTTCACCCTCCAGGTCAACAACCGCAAGCTCATCCAGGGCTTCTACACCGGCCTGGGCGCCCCGGACGTCGACGAGGTCATGCGGCTGGTCGACAAGCTCGACAAGCTGCCGCCCGAGACGGTCGCCGAGCTCCTGGTCGCTGAGGCCGGACTCACTCCTCAGCAGGCCGAGCAGTGCCTGGCCCTGGCGAGCATCACCGCCTCCGACAGCTCGTTCGTCGAGCGCGTCGAGGCGCTCGGTGTCAGCGACCCGCTGCTGAGCGAGGGCCTGGCAGAGCTCGCCGAGCTGGTGCGAGCGTGTCGACCGCTGATCACCGACCGTGTCGCCGTGGTGGCCGACCTGTCGATCGCGCGTGGCCTCGACTACTACACCGGCACCGTCTTCGAGACCCGGTTGGCCGGCAGCGAGAGCTTGGGCTCGATCTGCTCCGGGGGCCGTTACGACGCGCTCGCCAGCGACGGGCGCACGACCTACCCCGGCGTCGGCATCTCCTTCGGCGTGAGCCGCGCGCTGGTGCCCCTGTTCGCGAGGGGCGCACTGGTGGCCGACCGGCCGGTGCCCAGCGCCGTGCTGGTCGCCGTCACCGACGAGGCGTCGCGCGGGGCCAGCGACCTGGTCGCGACCGCGCTGCGCCGCAGCGGCGTCGCCGTGCGAGGTCGCCGCGACGGCTGCGAAGTTCGGCAAGCAGATCCGGGCCGCCGAGCGTCGCGGCATCCCGTTCGTCTGGTTCGGCCCCGGCTCCAGCGCCGACGGCACCCACCAGGTCAAGGACATCCGTTCCGGGGAGCAGGTCGACGCCGATCCGGCGACCTGGACCCCACCCACCGAGGACCTGCGACCGCGGGTCGTCTCGACCACCGGCCCCCCACCACCGGCAACACCACCCAGGAGACACCACAGTGATCCGCACCCACGACGCCGGCACCCTGCGCGCCGAGCACGTCGGCCAGACCGTCACCCTCGCCGGATGGGTCGCCAACCGGCGCGACCACGGGGGAGTGGCGTTCATCGACCTGCGCGAGGCCAGCGGTGTCGTCCAGGTGGTCGTCCGCGACGAGTCCGTCGCCCACCAGCTTCGCGCCGAGTTCTGCGTCAAGGTCACCGGAGAGGTCATCGCGCGCAAGCAGGGCAACGAGAACCCCAACCTCGCCACGGGCGAGATCGAGATCGTGGCCTCCGACGTCGAGGTGCTCAACGCCTGCGCCCCACTGCCGTTCCCCATCAGCGACGCCAGTCGTCGAGTCTCCGTGGGGGAGGAGGCGCGCCTCAAGCACCGCTACCTCGACCTGCGTCGCAGCGGCCCCAGCGCCGCGCTGCGCCTGCGCAGCAGGGTCAACAAGGCTGCTCGCGACGTGCTCGACGCGCACCGGTTCGTGGAGGTCGAGACGCCGACGCTGACCCGTTCGACGCCCGAGGGTGCGCGCGACTTCCTCGTGCCGGCGCGTCTGCAGCCCGGCAGCTGGTACGCACTGCCGCAGAGCCCGCAGCTCTTCAAGCAGCTGCTCATGGTCGCCGGCATGGAGCGCTACTACCAGATCGCGCGCTGCTACCGCGACGAGGACTTCCGCGCCGACCGGCAGCCGGAGTTCACCCAGCTCGACATCGAGATGAGCTTCGTCGAGCAGGACGACGTCATCGCCTTGATGGAGGACGTGCTGGCGGCGATGTGGGCGCTCATCGACGTCGAGATCCCCCGTCCGATCCCGCAGATGACCTACGCGGAGGCGATGCGTCGCTTCGGCTCGGACAAGCCCGACCTGCGGATGGGTCTCGAGCTGGTCGAGTGCACCGACTACTTCGCCGCGACACCGTTCCGGGTGTCTCCCCCAGAACGCCGAGTACGTCGGGGCCGTGGTGATGCCCGGAGGTGCCGAGCCAGCCACGCAAGAAGCTCGACGCCTGGCAGGAGTGGGCCAAGCAGCGTGGTGCCAGGGGCCTGGCCTACGTCCTCGTGCAGGAGGACGGCGAGCTGGGGGGACCGGTGGCCAAGAACCTCAGCGACACCGAGCGGGCCGGTCTGGCCGCGCATGTCGGGGCGGGTCCCGGCGACTGCGTCTTCTTCGCTGCGGGCGCCACCAAGTCGAGCCGAGCCCTGCTGGGGGCCGCGCGCCTCGAGATCGGTCGCCGTGGCGGACTCATCGACGAGAGCGCCTTCGCCTTCACGTGGGTCGTCGACGCGCCGATGTTCGAGCCGAGCTCGGACGCCGTGGCGAGCGGCGACGTCGCGGTCGGAGCCGGGGCCTGGACCGCGGTCCACCACGCCTTCACCGGCCCGAAGCCGGAGTACGCCGACACCTTCGACACCGACCCGGGCAGCGCATTGGCCTACGCCTACGACATCGTCTGCAACGGCAACGAGCTCGGGGGCGGGTCGATCCGGATCCACCGCGAGGACGTGCAGAAGCGGGTCTTCGCGGTCATGGGACTCAGCGACGAGGAGGCGCACGAGAAGTTCGGGTTCCTGCTCGACGCCTTCACGTTCGGCGCTCCACCGCACGGCGGCATCGCCGTCGGCATGGACCGCATCTGCGCGATCCTCGCCGGCACCGACTCGATCCGCGACGTCATCGCCTTCCCGAAGTCCGGCGGCGGGTTCGACCCGCTGACCTCCGCCCCGGCACCGATCACGCCGGCGCAGCGCAAGGAGGCAGGCGTGGACGCCTCCACGGCGAAAGATCTCCCGCCTCCGGACTGATGCGACGCAGGCTCGCCCGAACGTCGAAACCAGATCGTTACGGTTCCTTGGCCGCCCGTACGACTCGGTTCCCTTAGAGTCCGACACGGCACTCGCCGAGAGTGCGCCGGCGGCAGCAGTGCTCCCGGTCGAGCTGAACAGGTCCGCGCCAGCGGGCTAACGAGGTGAGCATGTCGGCCGGTCTCAGCACTGATGTCGTGGACGGCCCCGGCGGCGACGACATCGCTCCTCAGACGCCCGACGGCCCCAAGGTCGTGGCCGGCATGTCGCCGACCAAGATCGCCTTCAGCCGCCTCGCCAAGGACAAGGTCGCGGTCGTCTGCACCGTCATCCTCCTCGTCCTGGTGATGCTGGCGATCTTCGCTCCGCTCATCTGCGACTGGCTCAACATCTTCCCCGACCAGAAGGACCCCCTCGCTCCGACGCCGAGCCAGATGCTCGACGGCGACCAGCTGCCGTCCTCGGGCCCCCCGAAGTACCCGTTCACCTGGGCGCACCCGCTCGGCATCGAGCCGCAGAGCGGTCGTGACCTGCTGGCGCTCCTGCTCTACGGGCTGCGCACCTCGCTGACCGTGGCCGTGCTCGCCACGGTCGCCTCGACGGTCGTCGGCGTGTCGCTCGGCCTCCTCGCCGGCTACGCCAAGGGCGTCGTCGACGCGGTGCTCTCGTTCATCATCGACTTCTTCCTCTCCTTCCCGTTCATCCTCGGCGCGTTGGCGCTCGCCCCGATCATCACCAGCCGCTTCGGCGCCGACCCCGACACGCTGCGCCGGGCCGAGCTGCTCTCGCTGGTCGGCGTGCTCGTGATCTTCGGCTGGATGGGCCTGGCTCGCCTGATCCGCGGTCAGGTGCTCTCCTTGCGCGAACGTGAGTTCGTGCAGGCCGCCCAGGTGATCGGCGTGCCGACCTGGCAGATCCTCTTCAAGGAGCTGCTCCCCAACCTGGTGGCACCGATCGTCGTGGCCATCTCGCTGTCGGTGCCCGGCTACGTGGCTGCTGAGGCAGGCCTGTCGTTCCTCGGCATCGGGCTGACCGAGAGCCCCTCGCTGGGCAAGACGGTCAACAGCGCGACGATCTACTTCGAGCGCTATCCGCTCTACCTCTGGACCCCGGTCGTCACCATCATGGTCATGGTGATCGCGCTGAACCTCGTCGGCGACTCGATCCGAGACGCCTTCGACCCCAAGACTCGCCGATGAGCCAACCCTGGACGTCGGGAGACACACAAGATGGAAAGAAGGGTGGGCACACGATGCGGTTGAAGCAACCGATCATCGCGATCGCCGCCGTCAGCGCCTTCACGCTGGCAGCTTGCGGTGGAGATGGCACGGCGGGTTCTGGGAGCTCGGACCCGAGTGGAGACGACGCCGTCGGCGACAAGGGCGGCTCGACCGGCCAGACCCTCGACCCGACGCGCGAGGGACCGGCGAGCGTCGAGGGCGCCAAGGAGGGCGGCACCGTCAAGGTGATCTCCTCCGCAGGCCTCAACACGATGGACCCGACCGAGGCTTACTACCAGAACACCAGCTCGATCCTCACCGGGCTCGTGACCCGTTCCTGGACGCAGTACGCCTACGACGAGGCAACGAACTCGATGGTGCTGGTGCCCGACCTGGCCACCGACCTGGGGCGTCCCAACGACGACTTCACCGAGTGGACCTTCACGCTCAAGGACGGCATCACCTACGAGGACGGAACCCCGGTCGAGCCGGAGGACTTCATCTTCTCCGCCGCCCGCTCGATGGACCGTGAGGCCTTCCCCGAGGGTCCGGCGTTCTCGAACGACTACTTCCTCAACGGTGACACCTACAAGGGGCCCTACACCGGCAACGGTCTCAAGGGCTTCGAGGGTGCGGTCACCGTCGACGGGAACGACGTGACCTATCACATGGCCACCCCGTTCCCCGACATGAACTACTGGGGCTCCTTCGCAGCGATCGGCCCGATCCCCGAGGGTTCGGCGTCCGACCCGGAGAAGTACCGTCTGCACCCGCTGGCCACCGGGCCGTACATGTTCGCCGACTACACCCCGGAGAAGACCCTCACGTTGGTCCGCAACCCGGAGTGGAAGCCGGACACCGACCCGGCTCGTACCGCCTACCCGGACGAGTACGACTTCGACCTGCAGGTCGAGGAGGCGCAGCTCAACCAGATCCTGCTCGCCGACAGCGCTCCCGACCAGGCCACGCTGACCTACGACGACGTGCTCGCCGTCAACTACGACCAGTTCAAGCAGGACGGTCGCTCGTCGGTCGGAAGCTTCCCGCTGACGTCGTTCTGGGCGCCCGACTACACCAAGATCGACGACATCAAGATCCGTCAGGCACTCGCCTACGCCTACCCCTACGAGGACGCCGACCTCGCGGGTGGCTACATCGAGGGTGTCACCTCGGTCCCCGGCGCCCAGCTGCTGCCTCCGGGCACGTCCGGCCGCAAGGACTTCAACCCGCTGCCCGACCACGAGCCGGGCACGACCGACACCGACGCCGCCATGGCGCTCCTCGAGGAGGCCGACGCCGTCGGCTACGAGATCAAGTTCCTCTACACCAAGGACGTCGACTCCGGCGTCAAGGTGAAGGACGCGATCGTCGCCTCGCTCACGAAGGCCGGCTTCAGCCCGAAGCCCGTCGCCACCACGGTCGCCGACTTCTCGACGCTGCGCTCCGACCCCACCACGGACATCAACGTCCGCAGCGGTGGCTGGATCGCCGACTGGCCGTCGGGCGGATCCTGGTTCCCGCCGCTCCTGCAGACCACCGACGTGGCTGCCGGCGTGGTCGGCGCCAACTACGCCAAGTTCAGCGAGCCGGCGGTGGACGACGAGATCGCCCGCATCCAGACCCTGCCCGTCGACGAGCAGGCCGCTGCCTGGGGTGAGCTCGACGACACGATCATGACCGACTACTTCCCGCTCTTCGTGACCCGCTACGGCGGCGTCGCGCAGGCCCACGGGTCGGCTATCGAGGGTCACTTCATCGACAACACGATCGGCATGCCGACGTGGAAGAACATCTGGGTCAACTCCTGACCCGTGCCTGACGCCCGCCGTCCGACATCAGACGGACGGCGAGCCCGGGTGGCTCTCAGCGGTGGCGGGATCGGTTCGCCGGTCCCGCCACCTGCTGCGAGCGCAGTACGCTGCAGCGAGCCGCGCGTCGCTGCTCACCATCTCTGCTTGCCGCAGGCCGGTCCGGCCAGGCACCGAACTCCCAGGAGATCGACATGTTCGGGTACATCGTGCGCAGGCTCCTGTCCTCGGCGCTGGTGATCCTCCTCGCCTCGCTGACGGTCTTCGTGATCTTCTACCTCGGCCCGTCCAGCCCGGCGCAGCCGGTCTGCGAGGGGTCCGGGCGCGCCTGCACCCCGGAGCGACTGGCCAACATCGAGAAGTCCATGGGACTCGACAAGCCGGTGCTCGAGGCCTACGGCGTCTACATGAAGGGCATCGCGGTCGGTCGTGAGGTCGTCATCGGCCAGGCCGTCTACGACTGCTCGGCGCCGTGCTTCGGCGTCTCCTACGGCACGCGCGCGGAGGTGACCGACGAGCTGAAGGCCCGCATCGTCCCGACGATCCTGGTCGCGATCGGAGGTGCCCTGGTCTTCTTGACCGTCGGCGTCAGCATCGGCATCGCCGCCGCGGCCAGGCGCGGCACGATCGGAGACCGGGCGCTGGTGAGCGGAAGCCTGCTGGTGTCGTCGGTGCCGTACTACCTGCTGTGCCTGCTCGCCTGGCTCTACCTGACGTTGAAGACGAACATCTTCCCGACCACCGGCTACTTCCCACTCTCCGACGGAGACCCGCTGAAGACGTTCTCCGGTCTGCTGCTGCCGTGCCTGGTGCTCGGCATCGCCAGCGCGCCGGTCTACACCCGGTACTCACGAGGACAGATGGTCGACACCCTGGGCGACGACTTCATCCGCACCGCCAAGGCGAAGGGGCTGCGAGGTCGTACCGTCCTCTTCAAGCATGCGCTGCGCGCCGCGATCGTGCCGATCGTGACCATCTTCGGTCTCGACTTCGGCACCCTGCTCGCCGGCACGATCTTCACCGAGACGATCTTCGACATCGACGGGATCGGGGTGTGGGGCATCGAGGCGATCCGCTCACCACAGGATCTTCCCGTCCTCACCGTGACCGTCCTGGTCGGCGCGGTCTTCATCGTGTTGTCGAACCTGGTCGTCGACCTGATCTACGGCGTGCTGGACCCCCGCGTCCGGATGGGATGAGCGAGATGACCACCTCGGAAGCGAGCACCACCTCGATGAGCACCACCTCCGCACGCGAGCCCTACCTCGTGGTCGATGACCTGACGGTCAAGTTCCCCACCGCTGACGGCCTGGTCCAGGCGGTCACCAACCTCAGCTACAGCGTCGAGCTCGGCAAGACCCTCGGCATCGTGGGGGAGTCCGGCTCGGGCAAGTCCGTCTCGAGCATGGCGGTCCTCGGGCTGCACGACGAGCGCTCGGCCCAGATCACCGGGTCGATCCGGGTCGACGGCAAGGACATCGTCGGGCTCAACGACGCCCAGATGCGCCAGATGCGCGGCAACACGGTCGCGATGATCTTCCAGGACGCGCTGGCGGCCCTGCACCCCTTCTACCGGATCGGCGCCCAGCTGGCCGAGGCCTACCGGGTGCACCACCCGTCCGCCTCGAAGAAGGACGCGCGCAAGCGTGCCATCGAGATGCTCGACCGGGTCGGGATCCCGGAGCCGCAGAGTCGGGTCGACGACTTCCCCCACCAGTTCTCGGGCGGCATGCGTCAGCGCGTGATGATCGCCATGGGCCTGATCAACGATCCGTCGCTGCTCATCGCCGACGAGCCCACCACGGCTCTCGACGTCACCGTCCAGGCCCAGATCCTCGACCTCCTCCAGGACCTGCAGCGCGAGTTCAACTCCGCGATCATCATGATCACCCACGACCTCGGCGTGATCGCCGAGATGGCCGACGACGTGCTGGTGATGTACTCCGGTCGCGCCGTCGAGTACGGCCCGTGCAGGGAGATCCTGGTGCACCCGGAGATGCCCTACACCTGGGGCCTGCTCTCGAGCGTGCCCGACGTCAGCTCGGACACCAACGCCAGGATGATCCCGATCCCGGGCACCCCGCCGAGCCTGCTGAACCCGCCGGTCGGATGTGCCTTCGAGGCGCGTTGCACCCACAGCGAGAAGGTGGGCGGCGACCTGTGCGCCACGACCTTGCCTCAGATGCGCCCCGGGGGTCGCGGATCGACCCACCTGAAGCGCTGCCACCTGTCCGACCCCGACAAGATCTTCACGGCCGAGGTGCTGCCGCTGATCGCGCCCGAGCTCGTGCAGAGCACTGAGGAGAACTGATGTCGCACGTGCGACCCGACCACACCGTCGACGACCCGGCCGACGGCCCCGGCACGTCGAAGGGTCCAGACGGTGAGGAGAAGTACTCCTCCTTCATGGAGCTGGTCGACCAGACCCATGCCGCCAACGTGCTCGACCCCGACGCCCCTGCGGTGCTGAGTGTCGACAAGCTGAAGATGTACTTCCCGGTGAAGTCCGGCGGGATCGTGCGTCGCCGCATCGGCGACGTCCAAGCCGTCGACGGGGTGTCGTTCGAGGTACCCAGGGGCGGCTCGCTGGGACTCGTGGGGGAGTCGGGCTGCGGCAAGTCGACCACCGGCCGTCTCATCACCCGCCTCTACAAGCCGACCGGCGGCTCGATGACGTTCGGCGACCACGACCAGGACCTCGCGACGATCTCCGACAAGGAGATGAAGCCGTTGCGCCGCGAGGTGCAGATGATCTTCCAGGACCCCTACTCCTCGCTGAACCCGAGGCACACCGTCGGCACGATCGTGGGCACCCCGCTGCGCGTGCACAAGGTGGTGCCCAAGAAGCAGACGCTCAGCCGGGTGCAGGAGCTGCTCGAGGTCGTCGGCCTCAACCCCGAGCACTACAACCGCTACCCGAACGAGTTCTCCGGTGGCCAGCGTCAGCGCATCGGGATCGCTCGTGCGCTCGCCCTGCAGCCGAAGCTGATGGTGGCCGACGAGCCCGTGTCAGCCCTCGACGTCTCGATCCAGGCGCAGGTGATCAACCTGATGCAGGACCTGCAGCGCGAGTTCGGCATCGCTTTCCTCTTCATCGCCCACGACCTCGCGATCGTGCGGCACTTCTGCCCCGAGGTGGCGGTGATGTACCTCGGCAAGATCGTCGAGATCGGCGACCGCGAGAGCATCTACGCCAACGCCCACCACCCCTACACCCAGGCGCTGCTGTCGGCAGTGCCCGACATCAAGCAGGCCACCACCGGCGCGCGTCGCGAGCGCATCCGCCTGACCGGTGACGTGCCGAGCCCGATCAACCCGCCCTCGGGTTGCCGGTTCCGCACGCGCTGCCCGATCGCCCAGGAGATCTGCGCCAAGCACGAGCCACCGTTGCTGCAGATCGGCAAGCGCCACAAGGTCGCCTGCCACTTCCCTGGCCGCATCAACCAGCCGCCGTCCGAGCCGATCACCGCGCGGCTCCTGGGCGTCGACGCCCAGGGGAGCCCCGACCCGGGTGGCAGCCCGAGCACCGACCTGAAGGACCAGCCCGGCTACGCCGACACCTGGTTCGACCTGGACACGAAGTCGTTTGGACGAGCCTGAGGCTCTCTTCGACGCCGGCCCGCCGCCACCGCCCAGCCGTGCCGGCGGCGCCGGCGGGTCGCTCGCCGACCTCGGCGAGGTCGCTCGTGGCTCGGCGCCGCTGGCGGTGCGGATGCGGCCGCGCACGCTCGGCGAGCTGGCCGGCCAGGGACACCTGAAGGCGCCGGGCTCTCCCTTGCGTCAGGTGATCGAGGGCGACCAGTCGCTCTCGCTGCTGCTGTGGGGCCCGCCGGGCACGGGCAAGACGACGATCGCCTCGATCCTGAGCCGCCACACCGGACGTCACTTCGTCGAGGTCTCGGCGGTCTCGGCCGGCGTCAAGGACGTGCGCGCGGCGATCGACACCGCGCGCAACCGGCTGGTGCGTACCGGTGCCGAGTCGGTGCTGTTCGTCGACGAGGTGCACCGCTTCAGCAAGGCCCAGCAGGATGCCCTGCTGCCCGGTGTCGAGAACCGCTGGGTGACCCTGGTCGCGGCCACGACCGAGAACCCGTTCTTCTCGGTGATCTCGCCCTTGCTCTCGCGCAGCCTGCTCCTGCGGCTCGAGTCGTTGACCGACGACGACGTCCGCGCGGTGATGACCTCGGCGCTCGTCGACGAGCGCGGCCTCGGCGCCAGGTTGGAGATGGACGACGGGGCGCTCGACCACCTCGTGCGTCTGGCCGGGGGAGACGCTCGACGCTCGCTGACCTATCTCGAGGCCGCCGCCGGCGCCGCCACGACCCGCGGGCTCGACCGCATCGACCTCGAGGCGGCGGAGGCAGCCGTCGACCGGGCCGCGGTGCGCTACGACCGACAGGGCGACCAGCACTACGACGTGATCAGCGCGTTCATCAAGTCGATCCGGGGCTCCGACGCCGATGCAGCCGTGCACTACCTGGCGCGGATGATCGAGGCAGGGGAGGACCCTCGCTTCATCGCGCGCCGACTGGTCATCCTGGCCAGCGAGGACATCGGTCTGGCTGACCCGACCGCGCTCACCACCGCCGTCGCCACGGCGCAGGCGGTCCAGCTGATCGGGATGCCCGAGGCCGGGCTCAACCTGGCGCACGCGGTCATCGCGCTCGCGGTCGCGCCGAAGTCGAACGCCGTCACGCTGGCGATCTCCGCTGCCACAGCCGACGTGCAGGCCGGCAAGGTCGGACCGGTACCGGCACACCTGCGCGACGCGCACTACGCCGGGTCGACGGACCTCGGTCACGGCACGAGCTACACCTACAGCCACGACGCGCCGTACGGCATCGCCGAGCAGCAGTACGCCCCCGAGGTGGTGGCCGACGCGACCTACTACCGACCCACCGAGATCGGGGCGGAAGCCTCGATCAAGGAGCGTTGGGAGCGGGTCCGTCGCCTGATCCGAGGACGGTAGGGTCTGACGTCATGACTGCCGAGTGGAGCGTGCCCGCGTGGGCCGTGCTCGCGACGGCAACGGCGGTGCTCGTCGTACTGGTCGCACTGGTCGTGCTCGTACGCCGCTGCGCCTCGCGCGCCGAGCTCGCGTTGGAGGTGGCCGGCGTGCAGGTCGACGCCCTGCGCGCCGAGATGGCGGCCGTCGAGCAGCGGCTGAGCAGCTCCGCCCGCGCCGAGCGACGGGCGACCGAGGCGACCCCGCCGGAGCAGGAGTACCTCATCACGCGCCTCGGGCATGATCGGGAGCCAGTGGTCGAGGCGGCGCCGGTCCTCGACGCGCCCCTGTTCGCCGACCTGGTCCTGCGCGAGAGTGCCGTGCAGGTGGCGTCCCTGGCCGCCGGGCTGCGCCGAGCCCTGGCGCCGGAGCACCTGAACCGGATCCGGTTCGAGATGCGCCGCGAGCTCAAGCGCGCGCGCAAGCAGCGTCGAGCCGACCAGCGCCAGGCACGCCGTGAGTACGAGGCCCGCGACCGCGCTGGAGAAGTAGCGGCATGAGCCGCTCGCTCTGGTTCGTGGCCGGGGCGAGCGTCGGGGTCTACGCCGCCGCGCGTGCCCGACGCGCTGCCGAGGTCCTCACCGTCGACGGCTTGCGCGACCGCGTCGGTGCGGTCGTCGTCGGGGCTCGGCTCTTCCGCGACGAGGTGGCCCAGGGCAAGGCGGACGCCGAGACCGACTGGCGTGAGCGCATCACCCTCGGGCTCGATCAACGACGAGAGCTCATGGCCGGCCCCGGCGCCGTGACGCCACACGAGACCGCACCACCCCCGGACGACAACGAGATGGAAGAAGGCCCCAGCTGATGGACACCGCGGAGATCCGACGGAGGTTCCTGGCGCACTTCGAGGCGGCCGGGCACACTCCCGTCCCCTCGGCCTCGCTGCTGCTGGACGACCCGAACCTGCTGTTCGTCAACGCCGGCATGGTGCCGTTCAAGCCGTACTTCCTGGGCCAGGAGACGCCGCCGTACGACCGGGCGACGAGCATCCAGAAGTGCGTGCGCACCCCTGACATCGAGGACGTCGGGAAGACGACCCGGCACGGCACGTTCTTCGAGATGTGCGGCAACTTCTCCTTCGGCGACTACTTCAAGGAGCGGGCCATCGAGCTCGCCTGGGACCTCGTCACCAAGCCGCAGGCCGACGGAGGCTGGGGTTTCGCCGAGGACAAGCTCTACCCCAGCGTGTACGTCGACGACCCCGAGGCGGTCGCGCTCTGGAGGAAGATCACCGGGTTGCCCGACGACCGGATCGCGCGGCTGGGCAAGTCGGAGAACTACTGGTCGATGGGCGTGGCCGGCCCGGGCGGGCCGTGCTCGGAGATCCTCATCGACCGCGGCCCGGCGTACGGCGCCGACGGCGACTTCTCGGCCGAGGACCGCTACCTGGAGTTCTGGAACCTCGTGTTCATGCAGGACGAGCTCAGCGCGGTGCGCTCCAAGGAGGACTTCGACATCGCCGGGTCGCTGCCGAAGAAGAACATCGACACCGGGATGGGTCTGGAACGCGTCGCGTTCATGACGCAGGGCGTCGAGAACATGTACGAGATCGACGTGATGTTCCCGGTGATCGAGCGCGCGATGCAGCTGACCGGCAAGACCTACGGCGCGGACCCGGTCGACGACGTGCGCTTCCGGGTCGTCGCCGACCACGTGCGCTCCTCGATGATGCTCATCAGCGACGGCGTCACTCCCGGCAACGAGGCACGCGGCTACGTGCTGCGGCGCCTGCTGCGGCGCGCCGTCCGCTCGGTGCGGCTGCTCGGCTACGAGGACCCCGCGCTGCCCGAGCTGTTGCCGATCAGCCGCGACAAGATGGGCGAGACCTACTCCGACCTGCACAGCGACTGGGAGCGCATCTCCCGGGTGGCCTACGCCGAGGAGGAGGCGTTCCGCAGGACGTTGGCCTCCGGCACGACGATCTTCGACACCGCCGCGGCGAAGGTGAAGGACGCCGGCGGCACGTCGCTCGCCGGCGACCAGGCGTTCGCGCTGCACGACACCTACGGCTTCCCGATCGACCTCACCCTCGAGATGGCCTCCGAGGCCGGTCTCACCGTCGATGAAACCGGCTTCCGCTCGCTGATGACCGAGCAGCGTGAGCGTGCGAAGGCAGACGCCACGTCGAAGAAGGGTCAGCACGCCGACGTGAGTGTCTACCGCTCGATCCTCGACGAGCACGGGCCGACCGAGTGGCTGGCCTACGAGGGCCTCGAGACCGAGTCGCGGGCCCTCGCCCTCCTGAGCGGTGGCGCGGCGACAGCGGTGCTCGGCAACGGCGAGGTCGGCGAGATCGTCCTCGACCGCACGCCGTTCTACGCCGAGTCGGGCGGCCAGGTCGCCGATGCCGGCATCATCGAGTTCGACGGTGGTCGGCTCGAGGTGCTCGACGTGCAGCGTCCGGTCCGCGGCCTGGTGGTGCACCAGGTGCGCGTCGTCGACGGCGAGCTCTCCGCCGAGGCGGTGGCGGGCCCGGGCCGGCTGCACGCACAGGTCGACCCCGACTGGCGCACCGGCGCCCGGCAGGCGCACTCCGGCACGCACGTCGTGCACGCGGCGCTGCGCGAGGTGCTCGGGCCCAGCGCCCTGCAGTCGGGCTCCTACAACCGCCCGGGCTACCTGCGTCTCGACTTCGGCTGGACCACCGGCCTGAGGCCTGAGCAGGTGCGCGAGATCGAGGACGTCTCCAACCACGCGCTGCGGGCCGACCTACCGGTGGGCTGGCAGTACATGACCCTGCCCGAGGCCAGGGAGTGGGGCGCGGTCGCGCTCTTCGGTGAGTCCTACGACGCAGGCTCGGTGCGGGTCGTCGAGATCGGCGGGCCCTGGTCGCGGGAGCTCTGCGGTGGCACGCACGTCGAGCACTCCTCCCAGATCGGCACCATCGTCGTGACCGGCGAGTCGTCGGTGGGCTCGGGCAACCGTCGCATCGAGGCGCTCACCGGGGTGGAGGGATTTCGGCTACCTCGCCCAGGAGCGCGACGTCGTGGGCCAGCTCACCGGCCTGCTCAAGACCCAGCCCGGTGACCTCGTCGGACGGGTGAGCGACCTCGTCGAGCGGCTGCGCGCGGCGGAGAAGGAGATCGAGAAGGTCCGGCTGGCCCAGCTGCTCTCCGGCGGCGCCGAGCTCGCTGCGGGCGCGCAGGACGTCGGCGGCGTGCAGGTCGTCGCGCACCGCGTCGACGGCGCGGGAGGCGGCGACGTGCGCACCCTGGCGCTGGACGTGCGTGCACGGCTGCCACACGAGGCGCCCGGCGTGGTCGTGGTCATCGGTGCGGCCGACGGCAAGGTGGCGGTGGTCGCGGCACTCAACGACGCCGCGCAGACCCGAGGGCTCAGCGCCGACGACCTGGTGCGTGCCGTCGGTCCGTTCGTCGGTGGCAAGGGCGGCGGCAAGGCCGACGTCGCGCAGGGCGGCGGCACCGACGACAGCCGACTCGACGAGGCGCTGGCGGCGGTGACCGCGGCCGTCGCCGGAGTCGCCGGCCCCGCTTGAGCCGGACCAGACGGTGAGGCACGGAGTACGGCTCGGCATCGACCCGGGCGACGCACGGATCGGGGTCGCGCGCAGCGATCCGTCGGGTTTCCTGGCGTCCCCGGTCGAGACGATCCGCACCGGCCGGGGAGACCTGCGACGCATCAAGCAGCTCGTCGCCGAGATCGCCGAGGACACCGCCGACGGCGTCATCGAGATCGTCGTCGGCCTGCCGCGGTCGCTGTCCGGAACCGAGGGTCCGGCAGCGGTGAAGGTCCGCGCCTTCGCGACCAGGCTCACCACGTCCGTGGCACCGTTGCCGGTGCGGTTGTGCGACGAGCGCCTCACGACGGTCTCGGCGGAGGCTATGCTGCGCGACCGTGGCACGAAGGGGATGAAGCGGCGAGCAGTCGTCGACCAGGCGGCCGCGGTCTTCATCCTGCAACACGCCCTCGACACCGAGCGCGCCACCGGGACACCACCAGGTGAGCTCGTCGCCCGACACCAGGAGCACGATGACTGAGCACGACGCGCCGCAGCTGGTGCCGGAGGGCGACGTCCCCGACGAGGAGCCGTTGCCCCTCCCCGGCGGCAGTCGTCGCAAGTCGAGGAGCCGGCTCTCGGGCTGCATCCCGGTGCTGCTCGTGCTGGCGCTGGTCGTCGGCGGCGCCTACTTCGGCATCACCCGCGGGATCGACGCGATCCGCAACCAGTTCGAGGAGGCCGCCGACTACAGCGGCCCCGGGCAGGGAAAGGTCAACTTCCAGGTCGTCTCCGGCGACTCGATCTCCGACATGGGCAGCAACCTCGTCGAGGCCGACGTCGTCGCGTCCCTCGAGTCGTTCACCGCGGCCGCTGCAGCCGACCCCGAGGGCTCCCGAGGCATCCAGGTCGGCTTCTACGAGCTCAAGAAGCAGATGAAGGCGGCCGACGTCGTCGCGATCCTCGTCGACCCGTCGAACATCGTGTCGAGCACCGTGACCGTCCCGGAGGGCCTCACGGTCGACCAGATCGTCGAGACCCTCGCCAAGGGCACCGACTTCAAGGCCCAGCAGTACACGAAGGTGCTCGAGGACCCCTCGGTCCTGGGGCTGCCCGACTACGCCGGCGGCGACCCGGAGGGCTACCTGTTCCCGGCGACGTACTCGTTCGGGCCGGACGCGAAGCCGGCGTCGATCCTGACCTCGATGGTCGACCGGTGGCGCCAGGCCGCCGAGTCGTCGGGGCTCGAGCAGGCCGCGGCCGACCTGGGCTACACCCCGCACGAGCTGATGACCGTGGCCAGCCTCGTGCAGGCCGAGGGCCGCGGTGACGACATGCCGAAGGTGGCACGCGTGGTCTACAACCGGCTCGAGAACCCGCAGAACGGCGTGACCAACGGGCTGCTGCAGATCGACGCGACGGTCAACTACGCGCTCGGGCAGAGCCCGATCGCCCGGCTGACCCTCGACCAGATCGACTCGGTCGCCGACTCGCCCTACAACACCTACACGCAGACCGGGCTCCCGCCGGGCCCGATCGAGGCCCCCGGCGACGACGCCATCGCCGCTGCGTCGAAGCCGGCCGACGGCAACTGGCTGTTCTACGTGACGGTCGACCTCGCCACCGGCGAGACCAAGTTCACCGACAGCTACGACGAGTTCCTGGGATTCCGCGCCGAGTTCGACGAGTACTGCGCCACGCAGTCGGACCGGTGCTGAGCGAGGTCCACCCGTGAGGTGCGCCGTCCTGGGTGACCCGATCGCCCACTCGCTCTCGCCGGTGCTCCACCGCGCGGGGTACGCCGAGCTCGGGCTCGCCTGGACCTACGACGCCGTGCTGGTGTCGGCGGGCGGGCTGCGCGAGTTCCTCGCCTCGCTCGACGCGACCTGGCGCGGGTTGTCGCTGACGATGCCCCTCAAGCGGGAGGCGATGGGGCTCGCCGACGAGGTCACCTCGCAAGCCCGGCTGGTCGGTGCCGCCAACACGCTGTGGTTCGTCGACGGCCGCACCGTGGCCACCAACACCGATCTCACGGGTGCCGCGGCGGCAGTCCGCGAGCGGTACGACGCGCCGATCGGTTCGGCCAGCATCCTCGGCGCCGGCGCCACGGCCGCATCGACGGGCCTGGCGCTGTGCGACCTCGGAGCGACGACGATCACCGTGCACGCGCGCTCGGCCGAACGGGCCCGCGAGACCCTGGAGGCGATCGGCCGTCATCCGTCGGGTCCGACCGTGCTGCTCGCGTCTCTCGACGACGTCCCGACGGGGGAGGTGCTGGTCAGCACGATTCCTGCGGCGGCGCAGACCGTCGACCTCGTCGAGCGCTGCCGAGCTGTCGCGGTCGTCTTCGAGGTGGTCTACGACCCGTGGCCGACCCCGCTGGCCGCTTCCGTGCTCGAAAGCCCGGGTCCGGGCGATCGCGTGCTGGTCAGCGGCCTCGACCTGCTCGTGCACCAGGCCGCACAGCAGTTCGCGGTGTTCACCGACCAGCCGGCGCCGCTCGCCGTGATGCGCGCCGCCGGCGAGGCTGCGCTGCGTGCGCGGACCGCGCATGGGTGACCTGCTCGTCGGCCTCGTCGCCGGGGTCGTCTGTGCTGCCGGCGCCGTCGCGATGCCTCACGTCGTGGCACGACTTCCCGAACCGGCCCCCGCCCCGGAGCCCGCGGAGGGCGTGGATCCGACCGCGGCGCAGCAGACGCTGCTCGACGAGGGCCCCAAGGAGCCGTACGTCGACATGGCACGGTCGACGGGCTTCGTCCGTGCGGTGGTGCTCACGGCGGGGGTGAGCGGCGCCCTGCTGGGCGGGGCGCTCGGGGCGCAGTGGACGCTGCTGCTCGTGCTGCCGCTGGCGCCGCTCGGCGCGGCGCTGGCCCTCATCGACCTACGCTCCCGGCTGCTGCCGTCGCGCCTGGTGCTGCCGGCCACGGCTGCCTGCCTCGTCTTCGGCCTGGTCGCCTGGCCGCTGACCGGATCGTCGGGCGACCTCGTGCGCGGGGTCGTCGGGATGGTGCTCGCCCGCTCGGTCTTCTGGGTGCTCTGGTTCATCCGCTCCGCCGGCATGGGGTTCGGCGACGTCCGCCTGTCTGCGCTGCTCGGCTTCGTGCTCGCCTACCTCGGGTGGGCGCAGTTCGCGGTCGGGCTCTACGCACCGTTCCTGATCTTCGCGATCCCCGGGCTGGTGCTGGCGATCGTGCGTCGCGACCGGTCGTTGCTCAAGCAGGCGTTCCCGTTCGGGCCGTCGATGCTGTGCGGCGCGGTGGTCGGCGTCGCGGTGGGGGAGCAGCTGCTGGGTGGGCTGGTGCTCGGCTGAGCCGAGCGGGCGAGGGGCAGGCGGCCCGCTGTCGACGGTCGGTGGAAGACTGGCAGCATGCTGCGTTGGCTCACTGCGGGTGAATCCCATGGCCCGTCCCTGGTCGCGATCCTCGAGGGGCTCCCGGCCCACGTCGAGGTGACGACCGACGACATCTCCGAGTCGCTCGCCCGGCGCCGGCTCGGCTACGGCCGCGGGGCCCGGATGAAGTTCGAGCAGGACCAGGTCACCATCTCGGGCGGGGTTCGTCACGGGCTCACCCAGGGCGGCCCGGTCGCTCTCATCGTGGGCAACACCGAGTGGCCCAAGTGGGAGACCGTCATGTCGGCCGACCCGGTCGCTGCCGAGGTGCTCGACGCCCAGGCCCGCAACGCCCCGCTCACCCGGCCACGCCCCGGCCACGCCGACCTGGCCGGGATGCAGAAGTACGACTTCGCCGAGGCCCGCCCGATCCTCGAGCGCGCGTCCGCCCGCGAGACCGCGGCGCGGGTGGCCCTGGGCCGGGTGGCGTCGAACTTCCTCGAGCAGTCGGTCGGTGCCCGCATCGTCTCCCACGTCATCGAGCTCGGCGGCGTGCGCGCCCCGGCCGGTCTGTGGCCCGCGCCCGACGACGTCGCACGTCTCGACGACGACCCGGTGCGTTGCCTCGACCCCGAGGCTGCCGCGGCGATGGTGGCCCGCATCGACCAGGCGCACAAGGACGGCGACACCCTCGGCGGCGTCGTCGAGGTCGTCGTCCACGGGCTGCCGCCTGGCCTCGGCTCGCACGTGCACTGGGACCGCCGCCTCGACTCCCGCCTCGCTGGCGCGCTGATGGGCATCCAGGCGATCAAGGGCGTCGAGGTCGGTGACGGGTTCGAGCTCGCCGCGACGCCCGGCTCGCTGGCCCACGACGAGATCGTGCCCGGCGCCGACGGCATCCGCCGCACCTCCGACCGCTCCGGCGGCACCGAGGGCGGCATGACCACCGGCGAGGTGCTGCGGGTGCGCGCTGCCATGAAGCCGATCGCGACCGTGCCGCGCGCGCTGCGCACCATCGACGTCGCGACGGGCGAGGCCGCCGTGGCCCACCACCAGCGCTCCGACGTCTGCGCGGTGCCTGCGGCCGGGATCGTCGCCGAGGCCATGGTGGCCCTGGTGCTCGCCGACGCCGTGGTCGAGAAGTTCGGTGGCGACGCCGTCGGCGAGACGCGGCGCAACTACGAGACCTACCTGTCGAACCTGAGGTACTCGTGACCCAGGACCCTCGTCCGACGACGCGCCCCCGCGCGGTCCTGGTGGGTCCGATGGGGTCGGGCAAGTCGACCGTCGGGGCTCTGCTCGCCACGGCGTACGGCGTCCGCGCGCGCGACACCGACACCGACGTGGAGGCAGCCGAGGGTCGCTCCATCTCCGACATCTTCGTCGAGTCGGGCGAGGAGCACTTCCGCGCGCTCGAGCGCGCTGCGGTCGCGACCGCGCTCGCCGAGCACGACGGCGTCCTCTCCCTCGGCGGCGGGGCCGTGCTCGACCCCGACACCCGTGAGCTGCTGGCCGGGCACCGCGTGGTCTTCCTCAGCGTCGGGCTCGCCGACGCCGTCAAACGCGTCGGCCTCGGCGCCGGCCGGCCGCTGCTCTTCGGCAACATGCGTGCCCAGGTCAAGAAGCTGCTCGACGAGCGGGCACCCATCTACGCGTCGGTGGCCACCGTCACCGTCGACACCGACGACACCTCGCCCGAGGACGTCGTCGCGCTGATCCAGGAGGTCCTGACCGATGACTGAGCCCACCCGCGAGACCGGCGAGCAGAGCGAGCCCTCCGAGACCGTCCTGCACGTCGGCGGTGCCTCGCCGTACGACGTCGTGATCGGGCACGGACTGGCTGCCCGGCTCCCCGCGCTCGTCGCCGGGGCCGCGCGCGTCGCCGTGATCTGCTCCGAGCGGCTCGAGCCGTTCGTCGACGGTCTGATCGACCACCTCGCCGACGTCGAGGTCGCCGTCGTCTCGGTGCCTGACGGCGAGGAGGCCAAGGACGCCGAGATCGCCAGCGGTTGCTGGGACCTCCTCGGCGAGGCCGGCTTCACCCGCTCCGACGTCGTCGTCACCCTGGGCGGCGGCGCGACCACCGACCTCGGCGGCTTCGTGGCGGCGTCGTGGCTGCGCGGCGTGCGCGTCGTCCACGTGCCCACCACGCTCCTCGGCATGGTCGACGCCGCCGTCGGTGGCAAGACCGGCATCAACACCGAGGCGGGCAAGAACCTCGTCGGCGCCTTCCACGAGCCGTCCGGAGTGCTCTGCGACCTCGACCTGCTGGCGACCCTGCCTCGCGAGGAGCTCGTCTCCGGGCTGGGCGAGGTCATCAAGTGCGGCTTCATCGCCGACCCCGAGATCCTGCGCCTGGTGGAGACGACCGACCCCGACGAGCTCGTCGCCACCTCGCCCGTGCTGCGTGAGCTCGTCGAGCGCGCCATCCGGGTCAAGATCGACGTGGTGGTCGACGACCTCAAGGAGACCGGTGGCAGCGGGCCCGGCGCCCATCCGGGCCGCGAGGCCCTCAACTACGGCCACACCCTGGCGCACGCGATCGAGCGGGCCGAGGACTACGAGGTCCGTCACGGCGACGCCGTCGCGGTCGGTTGCGTCTTCGTCGCCGAGCTGGCCCACCGCACCTCCGGTCTCTCGGCCGAGATCGTCCAGCGGCACCGCTCGATCTTCGCGCGCGTCGGGTTGCCGGTCTCCTACTTCGGCGGTGACTTCGACCAGCTCCTCGCGACCATGCGTGTCGACAAGAAGGCGCGCGGCAACCAGCTGCGCTTCGTCGTGCTCGCCGACATCGGCGCCCCGACCGTGCTCGCCGGACCGTCGGACGACGACCTGCGCGCCGCGTTCGCGGCCATCAACCACGAGTGAGCGGGTGAGGCAGCGGTGAAGGTCCTCGTGCTCAACGGCCCCAACCTGGGTCGGCTCGGACGACGTCAGCCCGAGATCTACGGCTCGACCACCTACGCCGAGCTGGCCGAGCAGTGCGTGGTGTGGGGGCGTGGGGTCGGGCTGGAGGTCGACGTGCGCCAGACCAACCACGAGGGCGAGCTGCTCGACTGGCTCAACGACGCCGCCGACCTCGCCACGCCCGTCGTCCTCAACGCGGCGGCCTGGACGCACTACTCCTACGCGCTCCTCGACGCCTGCGCCCAGCTCGTCGCGCCGCTGGTCGAGGTGCACATCTCCGACCCCGGCCGGCGCCCGGAGGTGTTCCGCCACACCTCGGTCGTGACGCCGTACGCCGCCCGGGTGATCACGGGCCAGGGCGTCGACGGCTACCGCCAGGCCCTGGTGGCGCTCGCCGATCTCTCGGGCTCCTAGCGGCGCCGGTGGCAGAGGTCGGTGGCAGCAGGCCCCGACTCGATCGCCCGGACGACCGCGTCGCGGTGCCGGGCGTGCGGAATGGGTCGGACTATCGGCGAGCGATAGACTTCGCGGCTGTTGCCCCGTGCTCGGTCCGAGCGCGGTCGGCAACCGACCGGACCCACTCGACCAGAAGGCTGACCTGCGCGCATGGCAACCACGAACGACCTGAAGAACGGCATGGTTCTCAACATCGACAAGCAGCTCTGGGCTGTCGTGGAGTTCCAGCACGTCAAGCCGGGCAAGGGTCCTGCCTTCGTGCGCACCAAGCTGAAGAACGTCGAGTCCAACAAGACCGTCGACAAGACCTTCAACGCCGGCACCAAGGTCGAGACCGCCACGGTCGACCGCCGCACCATGCAGTACCTCTACAACGACGGCACCTCCTTCGTCTTCATGGACACCAGCAACTACGAGCAGCTCGAGATCGCGCCCGAGATCGTCGGCGGCAACGCGAACTTCCTCCTCGAGAACCAGGAGGCCGTCGTGGCCACCAACGAGGGTCGCGTGCTCTTCATCGAGCTGCCCGCCTCGGTCGAGCTGCTCGTCGCCTTCACCGAGCCCGGCCTCGCCGGTGACTCCGCCACCGGACGCACCAAGCCCGCCACGCTGGAGACCGACCACGAGATCCAGGTGCCGCTCTTCATCAACCAGGGCGAGAAGATCAAGGTCGACACCCGCGACTCCTCCTACATGGGTCGCGTCAAGGGCTGAGGTCCGACACCGTGGGAGCACGAAGCAAGGCCCGCAAGCGGGCGCTGGACATGCTGTACGCCGCCGACCTGCGCGGTGAGTCGGCCACCGAGTCGCTCGACCGGGCGATCGAGGCCGGCGAGGGCCCCACGAACGACTACACCGCGAGCCTCGTGCGTGGCGTGATGGAGCACGCCGAGCGCATCGACGCGCTGCTCGCCGACTACTCCGAGGGCTGGACCCTCGAGCGGATGCCGGCGGTCGACCGCAACGTGCTGCGCCTGGGCGTGTGGGAGCTGCTGTTCGCCGACGACGTCCCGGACGCCGTCGCGGTCTCGGAGGCCGCGGCGCTCGTGCGCGAGCTCTCGACCGACGACTCGCCGTCCTTCGTGAACGGCATCCTGGGCGCGATCCAGAAGCAGAAGCCGACCCTGATCCAACCCTGAGGTCTCGCCGGGACCTGTCGCGGGCACCGCGCGGTCAGCCGGGCGGGGGAGGGCACCGGCGCTCGGAGACCCTATGTTGGTCGTCATGAGCGTTGACGTGGATCTGGTCGTGATCGGACAAGGCCCCGGCGCCGAGTCGCTGGTGATGGGTGCCCTCGATGCCGGGCTGTCGGTCGTCGCGATCGACAAGCACCTCGTCGGCGGGGAGTGCCCCTACTACGGGTGCATCCCATCGAAGATGATGGTGCGCGCAGGTGACGCGTTGGCCGAGGCCGGCCGCGTGAACCAGGTCGCCGGCGAGGCGACGGTGCTCGCGAGCTGGGCGCCGGTGGCCACCCGGATCGCCGAGGAGGCGACCACCCACTGGAACGATGCGACAGCCGTCGATCGGCTGCAGGACGCCGGTGCGACGGTGCTGCACGGCGTCGGGCGCCTCGCGGGACCG
This sequence comes from uncultured Actinomycetota bacterium, assembly GCA_963742775.1. Lineage (GTDB taxonomy): Bacteria > Actinomycetota > Actinomycetes > Propionibacteriales > Nocardioidaceae > Nocardioides. The sequence continues at coordinate 479,684 of CAVUNE010000005.1, forward strand.
GGGGAGGTGACGGTCGAGCTGCCCGACGGCTCCACCCGTTCGTACTCCGCCGGGACCGGTGTCGTGCTGAACACGGGCACCCGACCCGCGGCCCCGCCCGTCGACGGCCTCGAGGGCACGCCCTACTGGACGAACCGGGACGCCGTGCAGGTCACTGAGCTGCCCGGGTCGCTGGTCGTCATCGGGGGCGGCCCGATCGGCTGCGAGATGGCTCAGGTCTTCGCCCGCTTCGGGGTCAGGGTCACCCTCGTGCAGCGCGGCGACGCCCTGCTCCCCGCAGATGAGCCGGAGGCCGCGGCCCTGCTCGCGGACGTCTTCGTGGGAGAGGGGATCCGGGTCATGACGGGTGTCACCACGACGTCGGTCTCCTACGCCGACGGCGCGTTCACGATCGAGCTGGAGTCAGGCGAGTCGTTGGTGGCCGACAAGGTCCTCGTCGCGGCCGGACGCACCCCCAACCTCGACGACCTCGGCCTCGAGACCGTGGGGCTCGACCCCACGGCCCGCACGATCGAGGTGGACGACCGCCTGCGCGTCGCCGGTGTCGAGCGCCTCCATGCGCTCGGCGACATCACCGGCAAGGGCGCCTTCACCCACGTCGCGATGTACCAGTCCGCGATCGCGCTGAGGGACCTGCTCGGACAGGACGGACCTCCTGCGAGCTACCACGCCCTGCCCCACGTCACCTTCACCGATCCGGAGGTCGGGGGAGTGGGGATGAACGAGCAGCAGGCTCGTGACGCCGGTCTCTCCGTGCGCGTCGGGTCGGCGCCGCTGGAGCAGTCCTCGCGCGGGTTCACCCATGGTCCCGGTGCTCGTGGACTGATCAAGGTCGTCGAGGACGCCGACCGCGGCGTGCTCGTCGGCGCGACCGCGGTGGGCCCGGCCGGTGGGGAGATCCTCGGCTTCCTGGCGGTCGCCGTCCACGCCGCCGTGCCGGTGGAGACGCTGCAGACGATGATCTACGCCTACCCGACCTTCCACCGCGCCATCGAGACCGCGCTGGGAGATCTCTCGTGAGCAGCACGCAGAACAGCAGCTCGACCGGCGACGCCAAGACGACTGCGAAGGTCAAGGCAGACCAGGCCCACCAGAGCGACTGGGTCGACCGGATGGCGGTCGTCGGCCTGATCACCTTCGGCGTGGTGCACCTGGTCATCGGGTGGCTCGCGGTCCAGCTCGCGTTCGGTGACGCCGCCAGCGGCGCCTCCAGCACCGGCGCGGTGAAGGAGATGGCCCAGAAGCCCTTCGGCCAGGTGCTCGTGTGGTTGGTGGCGCTCGGCATGCTCCTGCTGGTCGCGTGGCGACTGATCGAGGCTGCCCTGGGCTACCAGGACGAGGAGAACCCGAAGCGGATCGGCAAGCGGCTCATCTCGGTCGGCAGGGCGATCGTCTACGGCAGCATCGCGTTCACCGCGATCGATGTCGCCATCGGCAAGTCCGGCAAGGGTGGTGGAACCGACTCGATGACCGCGACCTTGATGGATCGTCCCGGGGGCCAGCTGCTCGTGGCGGCGGTCGGTGTCGCCATCGTGGCCGTCGGCATCGGGTTTCTGGTCGTCGCCTACCGCGAGTCCTACCTGCAGAACCTCGATGCCGAGGGACGCACCGGTGGCGACGGCAAGGCGTTCCGCGTGCTGGGCCGCGTCGGCCACGTCGCCAAGGGTCTGGCGCTCGGCGTCGTCGGGGGCCTGTTCCTGTACGCCGCAGCCACCCACGAGGCGAAGAAGTCCGGAGGTCTCGACCAGGCCCTGCGCACGGTGCGTGACCAGTCCTTCGGACCGATCCTGCTGATCGCGCTCGGGCTCGGGTTCGCGGCCTACGGCCTGTTCTGCTTCGCCCAGGCCCGCCACCTCGATCGCTGAGCCCAGTTACCGTCGCACGTGGCGCCCGGTCCACCCGCCGGTGCACCCTGCCGGTCCACCCTGCCGGGCACCGAGGTTTCGCGACGCACGCCGGTGGACATGACCACCCCTAGCCCGGGGTCGGTACTCAGCCCCAGTCCGTTTCGTGAGGAGCACCATGACCGAGCCGCCGTACGAGACGCATCCGACAGACACCAGCGACCGCCTCTACACCCCAGAAGAGCTCGAGGCCTATGCGCGCGAGCAGGCCGAGGCGGCGTCGCAGGCTGCCTCGCACGATCCGTCGAGGGACCCGGCTCAGGCGCCGGCAGCGGCTTCGGCGACGGCAGCGCCTCCGGTGCAGGCGGCGTCGCGTCCCGACCCGCTGAGCGACCCGATCCCCGGGTGGCCCACCGCAGCGCCACGCGAGACGTCGTCCGCGGAGCCGGCGAGCGAGATCACCCGCACCGCCGGGTTCCGAGCCATCCCCCCCGCCGCGCCGGTGGGCCCACCGCCCGTCGGGCCCCCACCGACTGCTGCCCCGACTGGCCCGACGGCCGCTCCGACTGCCGCCCCGCCGCCCGCCGGCCCTCGAGCCACCACCCTGCTGCCCGGTGCTCCGCTGGGACCGCGTCCGGCAGGACCGCCCCCGGCAGGACCGCCGCCGGCAGGTCCGCCTCCGGCCACCACCGAGACCGGCCGGCCACCCGGGCGCGGCGCCGCACCGGTTCCGTTCCTCGCAGGCCCGGCCGAGGCTGCGGTGCCCGGAGGGGCTGCCGACGCCGGCGACGTCCGTCGCTTCATGACGGCCACCGACTTCCTCGACCGGCGTGACAGCGACCTCGAGCTCGGGCCCGCCTCCTGGGGCTGGCGCGGCCGGCTGCGTCGCTGGTCGGGCAACCTCATCCAGCCTCGGATGGGGCGGAGGGAAGAGGCGTTCCAGCTCGACCGCGCCGCCATCCAGCGCGACTTCGACGGTCCGCGCACCATCGCCTTCGTCAACCCCAAGGGCGGTGCCGCCAAGACGACGGGCGTGCTCGCCGCCGGCTACACCTTCGGCACCGTGCGTGGCGGTGGTGTGGTGGCATGGGACAACAACGAGACACGGGGCACCCTGGGCATCCGCGGCACGCGCAGCTCGCACCGCAACACCACGCGCGAGCTGCTCGAGGACCTCGGTCGCTTCAAGGACGTCTACCAGTCCCGCATCGGTGACCTGGGTGCGTTCGTGCGCTCCCAGGGCGACGCCCACTTCGACGTCCTCGCCTCCGACGAGCGACCTGACGTCACCGGCACCATCCGCGCCGAGGACTTCAACGAGGTGCACGCCCTGCTGGAGCGCTTCTACCGGATCATCCTCGTCGACACCGGCAACAACATGCGGGCCGAGAACTGGCTCGCCGCTGCCGAGGCCGCTGACCTGATCGTGGTGACCAGCACCGTGCGCGAGGACACCGGCTACAGCGGCCTGTGGATGCTCGACGCGCTCCAGGACGCCGGCATGACCAACCTCAAGCACAGCTGCGTCACCGTGCTGTCCGACCCCTCACCGAGGGTCGACGAGAAGCTCGCCGCCGACCTGGTGTCGGTCTACGAGCAGCGCACCCGTGCGGTCTACCGGGTGCCCTACGACCCGTCGCTGGTGTCGGGCTCGGTCGTGCCGTACTCGGAGCTGTCGGAGCACACCAGGATGTCGTGGCTGGCGGCGTGTGCCGGGATGGCGAGTGCGCTCTGACCCCGATGTCGCGATGTCGCGATGTCGCGATGTCCGGGTCGAGTCGGCGCGTAGACGCGCCGACTCGACCCGGCTTGGACCTTGACGGAGGCAGCCGCCGCTGGCTGAATCGCTCAGCATGACGATCAGGGTGATCCAGTGGGCGACCGGCGGCGTCGGCAGAGCTGCCATCGAGGGCGTGCTGAGCCACCCCGACCTCGCGCTCGTCGGCTGCTGGGTGCACAGCGCCGACAAGGTCGGTCGCGACGTCGGCGACCTCCTCGGTGTCGCTCCGACCGGTGTGATCACGTCGTCGAGCCTGGAGGAGATCTGCGCGCTCGAGGCGGAGTGCGTCGTCTACGCGCCCCTGGTGCCCGACGAGTCCGAGGTCGTCGCGCTGCTCCGCTCGGGCAAGGACGTCGTCACCCCCGTGGGGTGGATCTACCCCAACCCCGCTGCGACCGGCGCGATCATCGAGGCCTGCGAGGCCGGCGCCACCACCCTGCACGGCACCGGCATCCACCCCGGCGGCATCACCGAGCGCTTCCCGTTGATGCTCTCCGCGGTCAGCGCCCGGGTGACGCACGTGCGCTCGGAGGAGTTCTCCGACATCCGCACCTACGGCGCCCCCGACGTCATCGAGCACGTGATGGGTTTCGGGAGGAGTCCCGAGGAGGCGCTGGCGAGCCCGATGGCTTCCCTGCTGGGCGGCGGGTTCAGGTCGTCGGTGCGGATGATCGTGGCCGAGATGGGGTTCGCCGCCGACCCGAGGATCGAGACCGTGCAGGAGGTGGCCGTCGCGACGGCACCGATCGACTCACCGATGGGCGTCATCGGGCCGGGTCTGGTGGCCGCGCGACGGTTCCACTGGCGGGCGCTGGTCGACGGCGTCCCCGTGGTGACGGCGTCCGTCAACTGGCTGATGGGTGAGGAGCACCTCGAGCCGGCGTGGAGCTTCGGCGACCGGGGCGAGCGCTTCGAGGTCGAGGTGACCGGCGATCCCTCCGTCACGCTCACCTTCAAGGGCCTGCAGCCCGACTCCGTCGCAGAAGGCCTGGTACGCAACCCCGGTGTGGTCTCGACCGCCAACCACTGCGTCAACGCCATCCCGTACGTCGTCGCGGCCGGGCCGGGCATCAAGACCTATCTCGACCTGCCCCTGATCGCCGGCCGCGCCGCTCCGGCAGTCGGACAGGACGCCGCGGGGAACAACGACGCCCACGGGCGTGCTTGACCTGACATGCGAGCCATCGTCTACACCGCAATCGGTCCGTCCTCCGTCCTCACCCTCGCCGAGCGCGAGATGCCGACACCCGGCCCCGGGGAGGTGCTGGTGCGTGTCGTGCGTGCCGGCGTCAACCCGACCGACTGGAAGTTCCGCGCGGGCGGCATGGGCGAGCTGCAGCACGACGAGGTGGTGCCGGGCCAGGACGGCGCCGGCGTCGTCGAGACGGTCGGCGACGGCGTCGACCACGTGGCTCCCGGTGATCGGGTCTGGCTCGTGCTGGCGCAGCACGGCCGCGCCTACGGCACCGCCGCCGAGCTGACGCTGCAGTCGGCCGACCGGGTCGTGCGCCTGCCCGACGAGGCGTCCTTCGACCTGGGTGCCTCCCTCGGCGTGCCTGCCGTGACGGCGCACCGCGCCCTCACCGCCGGCGAGGGCGCCTCGCGTCTGGGCCCGGGCACGCTCTCGGGGACGACAGTGCTCGTCGCCGGGGGAGCGGGCGCGGTCGGCAACGCCGCCATCCAGCTGGCCGTGTGGTCGGGCGCCACCGTCATCACCACGGTCAGTGGCGACGAGAAGGGTGCCCTGGCCACGGCGGCCGGCGCGCACCACGTCGTCAACTACCGCACCGAGGACGTCGTCTCGCGGGTGGGGGAGATCGCGCCTGACGGCGTCGACCTCGTGGTCGAGGTGGCCCCGGCCGACAACCTCGCGATCGACCTCGAGGTCGTGCGCAACCGCGGCACCATCGCCTTCTACGCCAACAACGGCGGCGACGAGGCCCCCCTGCCGGTCCGCCCGACGTTCGCCAAGAACGTCCGGATCCAGGGCCTCCTGCTCTACACCCTCGGCGCCGACCTGATCTCGGCCGCGACCCTCGACATCAACGCCGCCGTCGCCGCCGGGGCGCTCCGGGTCGGCGACGATGCCGGGGTCCCGCTGCACCACTACCCGCTCGAGGACACCGCCGCAGCGCACGACGCGGTCGAGTCCGGCGCAGTCGGGAAGGTCCTCCTCGACGTCGGTTGAGCCCTGACCGGGGTCGAGTCGGCGCGTGTACGCGCCGAGTGGGCGCAGGATCCGGGTCGAGTCGGCGCGTGTACGCGCCGAGTGGGCGCAGGATCCGGGTCGAGTCGGCGCGTCTACGCGCCGACTCGACGAGGAATCGGTGCGCTGCGAGGAACCGCGGCCGAGGAGTGAGACAGCACGGCCTGCGCGGTCGGGGGAACGGACGACGCTGCTAGTCTCGGCGCCGATCGACATCCTTTAACGAGCCGTCCTGTGAGGCGGAGAAGGAGGTCCGGAAGCACTCGTGTGCGCCCAGCCTGCCCCGCACCAGCCCGACTCCGCCGACCCCGGCGACGTCGCCTCGACCGGGGCGGCCGCCCTCGGCCGGGTGGTCCTCGACGCGCGTGACATCACCCGGGCCCTGACGCGGATCTCCCACGAGATCCTCGAGCGCAACAAGGGCGCCGCCGACCTGGTGCTCCTCGGGATCCCCAGCCGCGGCGTGCCGCTGGCCCGCCGCATCGCTGCCCGGATCCGCGAGGTCGAGGGCGTCGAGGTGCCGACCGGTGCGCTCGACATCACGATGTACCGCGACGACCTGCGCAAGCACCCGGCCCGCGGCCCGCAGCCCACCGAGCTGCCACCCGGCGGGATCGACGCCAAGACCGTCGTCCTCGTCGACGACGTCCTGTACTCCGGCCGCACCGTGCGGGCGGCGCTCGACGCGATGAACGACATCGGGCGGCCCGAGGTCGTCAGACTGGCGGTGCTGGTCGACCGCGGCCACCGCGAGCTGCCGATCCGCGCCGACCACGTGGGCAAGAACCTTCCCAGCGCCCGCACCGAGCGCGTCATGGTGCGTCTGGCCGACCTCGACGACGTCGAGGGTGTCTGGATCGCCGGCTCGCCCTCGGCCACGGGGGAGTCGACGTGAAGAAGCACCTGCTCTCGATCGACGACGTCAGCACCGACGACATCGCCACCCTCTTCGAGACCGCCTCCGAGATGCACGACGTGCAGCGTCGCCAGGTCAAGAAGCTGCCGGCGCTGCGCGGGCGCACCGTCATCAACCTGTTCTTCGAGGACTCCACCCGCACCCGGTCGAGCTTCGAGATCGCGGGCAAGTGGCTCTCGGCCGACACCATCAACATCACCGGCAAGGGCAGCTCTGCCTCGAAGGGCGAGAGCCTGCGCGACACCGTGCTGACCATCGCGGCGATGGGCGTCGACGCGCTCGTGATGCGTCACTCGGCCAGCGGTGCAGCCCACCAGGTCAGCGAGTGGGTCGACGCGGCGGTGATCAACGCCGGCGACGGCACCCACGAGCACCCCTCGCAGGCGCTGCTCGACGCCTACACGCTGCAGCGTCGCTTCGGGTCCGAGACCCAGCTCGGCTCCCTCGAGGGACGCCACGTCGTCCTGGTCGGCGACCTGACCCACAGCCGGGTCTTCCGCAGCAACGTGCTGTGCCTGACCAAGCTCGGCGCGCGCGTCAGCGTGGTCGCCCCACCGACGCTGATGCCCAGCGGCGTCGGGCCCTGGTCGGCGCAGGTCGGCTTCGAGACGTCGTACGACCTCGACGAGGTGCTGCCCACCGCGGACGCCGTGATGATGCTGCGGGTGCAGCGCGAGCGGATGAGCGGTGGCTACTTCCCGAGCGCCCGCGAGTACACCGTCGGCTACGGGCTGACCCGCGACCGGCTCGCGGTGCTCGGCCCCGACGTCCCGATCTGCCACCCCGGCCCGATGAACCGGGGCCTCGAGATCGCTGCGGACGCCGCGGACGCCGCGCAGTCGCTGATCCTCGACCAGGTCTCGGCCGGGCTCGCGGTGCGGATGTCGATCCTCTACCACCTGCTCGCCGGAGAGGGGTCCGCGACATGAGCGCTCGCACCGAAGCAGCCACCACCACCGACGCCACCGAGAAGATCCTCATCAGGGGCGCCTCGCTCCTCGGCGCCGGGCCGGCTGACGTCCTGGTCGAGAACGGCGTGATCACCGAGATCGGTACGGTCTCGGCCGCGGGTGCGCGCGTGATCGACGCCGACGGGCTCGTCGCGCTGCCGGGTCTCGTCGACCTGCACACCCACCTGCGCGAGCCGGGCCGCGAGGACGCCGAGACCATCCGCACCGGCTCGCAGGCCGCGGCCGTCGGCGGGTTCACCGCGATCCTGGCGATGGCCAACACCAGCCCGGTCACCGACACCGCCGAGGCCGCCGAACGGGTGCTCGACCTCGGTCGCGCCGCCGGCCTGGTCGACGTGCACCCGGTCGGCGCGGTCACCCGGGGGTTGGGCGGCGAGGAGCTCGCCGAGCTCGGCCTGATGAACCGCTCGCGCGCCCGGGTCACCGTGTTCTCCGACGACGGTCGCTGCGTCGCCAACGCGCGCGTCATGCGCCGCGCGCTGGAGTACGTCAAGGCGTTCGGTGGCGTCGTCAGCCAGCACGCCCAGGACCCCGACCTGGCCGGGCCGGCGTCGTGCTGCCACGAGGGCGAGCTCTCGGGACGACTCGGCCTTCCCGGCTGGCCCGGGGTGGCCGAGGAGGTCATCGTCGCGCGAGACGTCATGCTCGCCCGGCACACCGGCAGCCGGGTGCACGTCGCCCACGCCTCGACCGCGGGCACCGTCGAGGTGCTGCGCTGGGCCAAGTCGCTGGCCGAGAACGATGGGCACTGGGACGTCACCGCCGAGGTGACCCCGCACCACCTGCTGCTCACCACCGACCTGCTCGCCGGGTACGACCCGACGTTCAAGGTCAATCCGCCGCTGCGACCGCAGGAGGACGTCGAGGCACTGCGGGCCGCGCTCGCCGACGGCACCATCGACGCGGTCGCCACCGACCACGCCCCGCACGCCCGCCACGACAAGGAGCACGCGTTCGTCGACGCGGCGTTCGGGATGCTCGGTCTCGAGACGGCGCTGCCGGTCGTGGCCCAGGTGATGGTCGAGTCGGGCCTGCTCGACTGGGCCGGCGTGGCTCGGGTGATGTCGGCCAACCCGGCCCGCATCGCCGGCCTCGACGGCCCGGGCGGGCACGGGCGTGGCCTGGCCGTCGGGCAGCCCGCTCACCTGACCCTCGTCGACCCCGCCGCCTCGCTCACCGTCGACCGCGGCGCCTCGGTGTCGCTCTCGCGCAACAACCCCTGGCACGGCCGCACCCTGACCGCTGCCGTGCACGCGACGCTGCTGCGCGGCGTCCCCACCGTCCTCGAAGGGAAGCTGGTCTGATGCCCGGTCCCACGTCCGCACCCCCCGGCCCGACCACCCCTGGCCCGACCACTCCCGCGATCCTGGTCCTCGAGGACGGACGCACCTTCACCGGCGAGGCCTACGGCGCGCTGGGGGAGACCTTCGGCGAGGCGGTCTTCAACACCGGCATGACCGGCTACCAGGAGACCCTCACCGACCCGTCCTACCACCGCCAGGTGGTGGTGATGACGGCTCCGCACATCGGCAACACCGGCGTCAACGACGAGGACCGGGAGTCGTCGCGCGTCTGGGTCGCCGGCTACGTCGTGCGTGACCCCGCGCGGGTGCCCAGCAGCTGGCGCTCGCAGCGCACGCTCGACGACGAGCTCGTCGCCCAGGGCGTGGTCGGCATCTCCGGCGTCGACACCCGGGCCCTGACCCGTCACCTGCGCGAGCGCGGGGCGATGCGGGTCGGGATCTCCTCGACCGAGACCGACCCCGGCGCCCTGCTCGAGCGGGTACGCGCCTCGGGCGAGATGGCCGGCAGCGAGCTCGCCGTCGAGGTCTCGACCCACGAGGCGTACGTCGTGCCGGCCCAGCCTGGTGAGTGGGGCGAGAAGCGGTTCACCGTCGCTGTCGTCGACCTCGGGCTGAAGGCGATGACGCCCCACCGGATGGCCGAGCGCGGCATCGAGGTGCACGTCCTGCCGGCCACGGCGACGATCGACGACATCCTCGCGGTGGGGGAGGACGGTCCCGACGGGCTCTTCTACTCCAACGGTCCCGGCGACCCGGCCGCGACCACGCACCAGGTGGGCGTGCTGCAGCAGGCCCTCGAGCGCGGACTGCCCTACTTCGGCATCTGCTTCGGCAACCAGCTCTTCGGCCGGGCGCTCGGCTTCGGCACCTACAAGCTGAAGTACGGCCACCGCGGCATCAACCAGCCGGTCCTGGACCGTACGACCGGCAAGGTCGAGGTCACCGCGCACAACCACGGGTTCGCCGTCGACGCTCCGCTGGGGACGTCGACCACCACGGCCTACGGCAACGCCACCGTCAGTCACGTCTGCCTCAACGACGACGTCGTCGAGGGACTCGAGCTGCGCGACGCCGAGACCGGTGCGCTGCTGAGCTTCTCGGTGCAGTACCACCCCGAGGCGGCCGCCGGGCCGCACGACGCGGCGTACCTCTTCGACCGGTTCGTGGACCTCATCGCTCAACGGAAGGAGGCCTGAGATGCCCAGGCGCGAGGACATCAAGAGCGTCATGGTGATCGGGTCCGGCCCGATCGTCATCGGCCAGGCCTGCGAGTTCGACTACTCCGGCACCCAGGCGTGCCGGGTGCTCAAGGAGGAGGGCCTGCGGGTCATCCTCGTCAACTCCAACCCGGCCACGATCATGACCGACCCGGAGTTCGCGGACGCGACGTACGTGGAGCCGATCCTGCCGGAGTACGTCGAGATGATCATCGCCAAGGAGCGCCCCGACGCGCTGCTGGCGACCCTCGGCGGACAGACCGCACTGAACGCCGCGATGGCGCTCGACGCCGCCGGCATCTTGGAGAAGTACGGCGTCGAGCTGATCGGTGCCTCGATCGAGGCCATCGACCGCGGCGAGAACCGCCAGGTCTTCAAGAAGATCGTCGAGGACCTCGGTGGCGAGTGCTCGACGTCCGTCATCTGCCACACCATGGACGACTGCCTCGGCGCGGCCGACCAGCTCGGCTACCCGATGGTCGTACGGCCGTCCTTCACCATGGGTGGCACCGGCTCGGGCATGGCCTACGACGAGACCGACCTGCGGCGCATCGCCGGCGCCGGGCTGGCCGCGAGCCCCACCACCGAGGTCCTCCTCGAGGAGTCGATCATCGGCTGGAAGGAGTACGAGCTCGAGGTGATGCGCGACACCGCGGACAACGTGGTGATCGTCTGCTCGATCGAGAACGTCGACCCGATGGGGGTCCACACCGGCGACTCCATCACCGTCGCGCCCGCGATGACCCTGACCGACCGCGAGTACCAAGCGATGCGCGACCTCGCGATCGGCATCATCCGCTCGGTCGGCGTCGACACCGGCGGCTGCAACATCCAGTACGCCGTCAACCCGGCCGACGGCCGCCTCGTCGTCATCGAGATGAACCCCCGCGTGTCGCGCTCGAGCGCGCTGGCCAGCAAGGCCACCGGCTTCCCGATCGCCAAGATCGCCGCCAAGGTCGCGATCGGCTACACCCTCGACGAGATCAGCAACGACATCACCCGTGAGACCCCGGCGAGCTTCGAGCCGAGCCTCGACTACGTCGTCGTCAAGGTCCCGCGGTTCGCGTTCGAGAAGTTCCCCGCCGCCGACCCGACGCTGACGACGCACATGAAGTCGGTGGGCGAGGCCATGGCGATCGGGCGCAACTTCACCGAGGCACTGCAGAAGGCGCTGCGCAGCCTCGAGAGCAAGGATGCCGTGTTCGACTGGCACCAGGAGTGGGTCGAGCTCGACAAGGACGCCCTGCTCGCCGAGATCGCCGTGCCGCACGACGGTCGGCTGAAGAAGGTCATGGACGCGCTGCGGGCCGGTGCGACCCCGGAGGAGGTCTTCGAGTCCACGAAGATCGACCCCTGGTTCATCGACCAGCTGCTGCTGATCAACGAGGTCGCCGAGGAGGTCACCGCGGCGCCCGAGCTGACGCCGTCCCTGCTGAGGCGCGCCAAGCGGCACGGCTTCTCCGACGCCCAGATCGGCAAGATCCGCGGGATGAGCGCGGACGTCGTGCGCGGGGTGCGCCACGCCCTCGGGATCCGCCCGGTCTACAAGACCGTCGACACGTGCGCTGCGGAGTTCGCCGCCACGACGCCCTACCACTACAGCTCCTACGACGAGGAGAGCGAGGTCGTGCCCCGCGACCGGCCGGCGGTGATCATCCTGGGTTCCGGGCCGAACCGCATCGGGCAGGGCATCGAGTTCGACTACTCGTGCGTGCACGCGTCCCTGGCGCTGTCCGACCCGAGCCTGCCCGGTGGGGGCTACGACACGATCATGGTCAACTGCAACCCCGAGACGGTCTCGACCGACTACGACACCTCCGACCGGTTGTACTTCGAGCCGCTCACCCTCGAGGACGTCCTCGAGATCGTGCATGCCGAGACGCTCGCCGGGCCCATCGCAGGCGTCATCTGCCAGCTCGGAGGTCAGACGCCGCTCGGTCTGGCCCAGGGGTTGGCGGCCAACGGGGTCACCATCGTCGGCACCTCTCCTGACGCGATCGACCTCGCCGAGGAGCGCGGCGCGTTCGGCCGGGTGCTGGCCGAGGCCGGGCTGGTGGCGCCCAAGCACGGCACGGCGACGTCGTACCCCGAGGCGCTGCAGATCACCACCGAGATCGGCTACCCGGTCCTGGTGCGACCGTCCTACGTGCTCGGCGGGCGCGGGCATGGAGATCGTCTACGGCGACGACGCCCTCCAGGCCTACCTCGAGAAGTACGTCGCCGCCGGGCTGATCAGCCCGGCGGCGCCGGTGCTGGTCGACCGGTTCGTCGACGACGCCGTCGAGGTCGACGTCGATGCGATCTTCGACGGTGAGGAGCTCTTCCTCGGCGGCGTCATGGAGCACATCGAGGAGGCCGGCATCCACTCCGGGGACTCCTCGTGCGCGCTGCCCCCGATCACCCTCGGTGAGCGCGAGGTCGACCGGATCCGTCTGGCGACCGAGGCGATCGCGCGCGGCGTCGGGGTGCGGGGACTGATCAACATCCAGTTCGCGCTCGGCTCCGACATCCTCTACGTGCTCGAGGCCAACCCGCGGGCCTCGCGCACCGTGCCGTTCGTCTCGAAGGCCACCGGCACCCCGCTCGCCAAGGCGGCCGCCCGGGTGATGCTCGGCGAGTCGATCGCCGACGTGCGCGCGGCGGGGCTGCTGCCGGCCACCGGCGACGGCGGTCACCTGCCCGCCGACCAGCCGATCGCGGTCAAGGAGGCGGTGATGCCCTTCAACCGGTTCCGCACCGCCGACGGCTCGCAGGTCGACACCATCCTCGGCCCGGAGATGAAGTCGACCGGCGAGGTCATGGGCTTCGACCGCGACTTCGGCACGGCCTTCTCCAAGTCGCAGGCCGCTGCCTTCGGGCCGCTGCCGACGGGTGGCAAGATCTTCGTGTCGATGGCCAACCGTGACAAGCGTTCGATGATCTTCCCGGTCAAGGTGCTGGCCGACCTCGGCTTCGAGATCCTGGCCACCCAGGGCACCGCCGAGGTGCTGCGCCGCAACGGCGTGGCGTGCACCGTCGTGCGCAAGCACTTCGAGGGCCCGGGCCCGGCCGGGGAGAAGACCACGGTCCAGCTGATCCACGACGGCGAGATCCAGCTGATCGTCAACACGCCGTACGGCGCCGGCAGCGCGGGTGGCAACGGGCAGGCACGCCTCGACGGCTACGAGATCCGCACCGCGGCGGTGATGGCCAACGTCCCGTGCATCACGACGGTGCAGGGCCTCGGCGCTGCAGTGCAGGGCATCGAGGCCCGCCGGCGCGGCGACATCGGCGTCCGCTCGCTGCAGGAGTGGATGGAGGTCACCAGACGATGACCCCCAGGACCGGGAGACCCTTCACGAACCCCGGCCGGTCGAGGACGACGGCGGTCTGATGACGGTCTACCGACGGCTCTTCGAGCACGGCTTCACCCGGGTCGACCCCGAGCGGGCGCACCACCTCGGCTTCGGCGCCGTCCGGGGAGCAGCGCCGCTGCTGCGCGGGCTCGACCGGGTGCGCCGCCGCGAGCAGACCGCCGCACCCGTGACCACGATGGGGCTGAGCTTCCCCCACGTGCTCGGGCTGGCGGCCGGCTTCGACAAGAACGGAGTCGGCGTCGACGCCCTGGGTGCTCTCGGGTTCGGCCACGTCGAGATCGGTACCGTCACCGCACGGGCTCAGCCCGGCAACCCCAGGCCGCGTCTCTTCCGCCTCGTCGCCGACCGGGCCGTCGTCAACCGGATGGGTTTCAACAACGAGGGCGCCGAGTCGGTCGCGCAACGCCTGGCGGTGCGCGAGGCCCGTCGCCGCGACGGTGACCCCGGACGCGGCGCGCCGGTGCTGGGCATCAACATCGGCAAGACCAAGGTGGTGCCCGAGGACGACGAGTCGGCCGTGCTCGCCGACTACGGCTACTCGACGCGGTTGCTGGCACCGCACGCCGACTACCTGGTGGTGAACGTCAGCTCACCCAACACCCCGGGGCTGCGCAGCCTCCAAGCCGTCGAGCGGCTCCAGCCGCTCCTCGAGCACGTGCGCCGCGTGGCCGACGGGGTGACGACGCGGCGCGTGCCGCTGCTGGTGAAGATCGCCCCCGACCTCGCCGACGACGACGTGCTCGCGGTCGCCGACCTGGCGACGTCGATCGACCTCGACGGCATCATCGCCACCAACACCACGACCAGCCGCGAGGGCCTGCGCAGCCATCCCGACGAGGTCGCCCGGCTCGGCGCCGGCGGGCTGTCGGGTCGTCCGCTCACGGCGCGCGCCACCGAGGTGATGCGCCTCCTGCGTGACCGGGTCGGGCCCGAGCTCACCCTCGTCGGCGTGGGGGGCATCGCGACGCTCGAGGATGCCCGAGGCAGGCTGGAGGCCGGCGCCGACCTGCTGCAGGCCTACACGGCGTTCATCTACGAGGGGCCGGGTTGGCCCCGCACGATCCTGGAAGGCCTTCCATGATGGGTTTCGATACGCCGGTCGCGAGCTCCTACGTCGCTCGCGCGGCTACTCAACCTCCCCGCGGGTTGCCCGACCTCGCAGGCTCGGTCGGGGCGCGGTTGATCGATACGCCGGTCGCGAGCTCCTACGTCGCTCGCGCGGCTACTCAACCTCCCCGCGGGTTGCCCGACCTCGCCGGCTCGGTCGGGGCGCGGTTGATCGATACGCCGGTCGCGAGCTCCTACGTCGCTCGCGCGGCTACTCAACCTCCCCGCGGGTTGCCCGACCTCGCCGGCTCGCTGGTGGCGCGATGAGCTTCGGCGACTACCAGATCGAGCTGTATCTCGGCGCGCTCGGTGGCAACCTGCCGGTGCACCCGTTCACGCACGCCGAGCTCGAGGCGAACGCCCTGGCGGCGCTGCCGCCCGAGCTGCGCACCTACGTGGCCGGCGGCAGCGGCACCGAGTCCACGCAGCGCGACAACGTGTCAGCGTTCGACCGCTGGGCGCTGGTGCCGCGGATGCTGCGCGCCTCGAAGGAGCGCGACCTCTCGGTCGAGGTCTTCGGTACCACTGTGCCGAGTCCGCTGATGATGGCGCCGGTGGGGGTGCTGGGCCTGATGACGCCCGACCAGCACGGCGACGTCCACGGGGCCGAGGTGTCCGCGGCCACCGGCGTGCCATGGATCGGCTCGACGTTGATGAGCGACCCGCTCGAGGACGTCGCCGCCGCGCGCGGCGAGGCGCCGCTCTGGTTCCAGCTCTACACGCCGACGAATCGCGATCTCGCCGCGAGCCTCGTCACCCGCGCCGAGAAGGCCGGGTACGACGCCATCGTGGTCACCCTCGACACCTGGGTGCCGGGCTGGCGGCCGCGCGACCTGGCGAGCGGCAACTTCCCGCAGCTGCGCGGCAAGGCCCTGGCCAACTACACCTCCGACCCGGTGTTCGCCGAGATGACCGGCCCCGATCCCGATCTCGGGACGACCGTGATGACCTGGGTCGGCACGTTCGGCAACCCGCTCGGCTGGGACGACCTGCCGTGGCTGCGCTCCCTGACCGACCTACCCCTGGTGCTGAAGGGGATCTGCCACCCCGACGACGCCCGCCGGGCGCTCGACGGCGGCGTCGACGGCATCTACGTGTCCAACCACGGCGGCCGCCAGGCCAACGGCGGGGGAGCCGCGCTCGACTGGCTGCCCGACGTCGTCGACGCCGTCCGCTCCCACCCCACGCGCGGGGAGGCGCCGGTGGTCTTCGACTCCGGGGTCCGGACCGGGGCCGACGTCGTGAAGGCGCTGGCCCTGGGCGCGACGACCGTGGCCGTCGGACGTCCCTACGTCTACGGGATGGCGCTCGGCGGCGTGCCCGGAGCCACTCACGTGCTGCGCTCGTTGCAGGCCGAGGCCGACCTGATCATGGCCGTCGACGGCTACCCCAGCCGCAGCGAGCTCACGCGCGAGGCCCTGGTGCGGGTCCCGTGACGGGACTCCAGACGCCGGTCGCGAGCTCGGAGGTGACGCGATGACCTTCGGAGCGCGCTTCCAGGCCGCGCTGGCCGAGCGCGGCCCCTTCTGTGTCGGCATCGACCCGCACGCCGCGCTGCTCCGTGCCTGGGGTCTCGACGACGACGTGGTGGGGCTCGAGCGCTTCGCGATGACCGTCGTGGAGGCAGTCGCCCCGCTCTGCTCGGTGGTCAAGCCGCAGTCCGCCTTCTACGAACGCTTCGGCTCGCGCGGTGTCGCGGTGCTCGAGAGGGTCGTCGCGGCCTCTCGCGAGGCAGGCGCCCTCGTGCTGCTCGACGTCAAGCGCGGTGACATCGGTTCGACCTCGGAGGCCTACGCCGACGCCTACCTCGACCCGGCGTCCCCCCTGGGTTCCGATGCGATCACGGTCAGCCCCTACCTCGGCTTCGGGTCCCTCGACCCGTTCGTCGACGCAGCCCGGCGTCACGACGCCGGGCTGTTCGTGCTGGCCCTGACCTCCAACGCGGAGGGTCCAGAGGTGCAGCACGCCCGACTCGACTCCGGTGAGCGCGTGGCCGATCGCATCCTCGAGCACCTGCGCGTGCTCAACCACGGTGCGGACCCGCTCGGATCCTTCGGCGCCGTCGTCGGCGCGACCATCGGGCCCGACACCGGCGCCGACTTCGCCTTCAACGGTCCGATCCTGGCGCCCGGGTTCGGGGCCCAGGGCGGCACCTCGTCCGACATCCGGCACATCTTCGGCCCGTCAGCGGCTCAGGTGGCGCCCAGCTCCTCGCGCGAGGTGCTGCGCGCCGGGCCCGACGTCGCCGCCATGCGTGACGTCGTACGACGCGCCGACGAAGCCTTGCGGGGCGGGGCGTGATCGCGCGGGTCCCGACGGCGGTCTTGTCGGCGGTCCCGACGGCGGTCTCGACGGCGGTGGGGCTCGTTCTCCTGGTCGTCGTGTCGGCCTGCGGCACCGACCCCGTCGACCGCTACTGCCAGGAGGTGCGGACCCAGCAGAAGCCGCTCACCGAGGCGGCGGCGGCAACCGACGGCACCGGTCTGCTCCAGGCGCTGCCGAGCTTCGAGGCACTGCGGTCCCGAGCACCTGAGGACCTCGTCGACAGCTGGGCAGTGGTGGTCCAGCGGATCTCGGCGCTGCGCGACGCGCTCGCCGCTGCCGACGTCGACCCCGCGGCCTACGACCCCGAGGACCCGCCCGACGGCCTCTCCGAGGACGACCAGGCAGCGATCGCCGGCGCGGCGTCGGGCCTCGTCACCAAGGCGATGACCGAGGCACTCGGCAGCGTGCAGCAGCAGGCGCGCGACGTCTGCAAGACGCCGCTGAGCCGGTAGCCCCCGGTGCCCGCGGGGTGCCCGCGGGGTGCCCGCAGGGATGCCTGGGGCCAGAGGGGACACGGGGACCGGCCGATCGGGGAGCGAAGGCGGACCGGCGTTGCTGTGCGACGAGCCGTCTGGCTAGATTGACCCACCAGCGGCACGACCCGGCCGGCTGGACCGAAAGATCTCGATGAGAAGGACCCCACGTGGCTTTGCCCCCGCTGACCCCTGAACAGCGCCAGGCGGCGTTGCTGAAGGCAGCCGCCGCCCGCCGCGAACGGGCCGAGGTGAAGAACCGGCTCAAGAACTCCGGCGCCTCGATCAGCGACGTCATCGACGAGGGCCGGACCAACGAGGTCATCGCGAAGATGCGCGTGGTCGACCTGCTGCAGTCACTTCCCGGCCTGGGCAAGGTGCGTGCGCGACAGGTGATGGGACGGCTGGGCATCGCCGAGTCGCGACGCGTGCGGGGGCTCGGCACCAAGCAGGTCGCCGCGCTGCGGCGCGAGTTCGCCCCCGACACGTCGTGAGGAGACTGGTCGTCCTGGCTGGTCCGACCGCGGTGGGCAAGGGCACGGTCGCCTCGGCGGTGCGCGAGCGCCACCCCGACGTCTGGATCTCGGTGTCCGTCACGACGCGGGCCCCGAGACCCGGCGAGGTCGACGGCGTCCACTACCACTTCGTCGACGACGAGGCCTTCGACCGGATGATCGACGAGGGGCGGCTCCTGGAGTGGGCGGTGGTGCACCGGGCGGCTCGTTACGGCACCCCACGCGGCCCGGTCGAGGAGTCGCTCGAGCTCGGTCGACCCTCCATGCTGGAGATCGACCTCCAGGGCGCGCGCCAGGTGCGCGAGACCATGCCAGAAGCCGTCTTCGTCTTCCTGAAGCCGCCGACGTGGGACGAGCTGGTACGTCGCCTGGTCGGTCGCGGCACCGAGACCGCGGAGGAACGCGAGCAGCGCCTGGCCACCGCGCGCGAGGAGCTGGCAGCCGAGGCGGAGTTCGACGTGAGCATCGTCAACCACGAAGTTCACGATGCAGCCGCCGAGTTGGTAGCCTTGATGACGGACTCCGGTGCTCCCGGCGTCCACCCTGGATCCATCCCCGATCCACTGTGAACTCAACGAACCAGTGAGGCTGACGCGTGTCTGCGCCCAACATTGCCGCCGAAGGCGTGACCAACCCGTCGATCGACGACCTGCTCACCAAGACCGACAGCAAGTACAAGCTGGTCCTCTACAGCGCCAAGCGGGCGCGCCAGATCAACGCCTACTACTCCCAGCTCGGTGAGGGCCTGCTCGAGTACGTCGGCCCACTCGTCGACACGCACGTACAGGAGAAGCCTCTCTCCATCGCCCTGCGCGAGATCAACGACGACAAGCTGACCTGTGAGGACGTCGACCCGGCCGAGCTCGCCGCCGAGGAGGCCGCTGCGAAGCAGGCTGCCCTCGACGCCGCAGCCAGCGTCGCCGAGTGACTCGGCTCCTCACCTGAGCACCACCGACAGCTCTCCGGCCGGGTCCCCCACGGGGGCCCGGCCCTCGGTCGTCCTGGGGGTCGCCGGCGGCATCGCTGCTTACAAGGCGTGCGAGCTGCTGCGACGCCTGACCGAGTCCGGCCACGACGTGACCGTCGTCCCGACGGCCGCTGCGCTGGAGTTCGTCGGCGCACCCACCTGGTCGGCCCTGTCGGGCAAGCCCGTGAGCGCTGACGTCTGGACCTCGGTGCACGAGGTGCCCCACGTACGGATCGGCCAGGGCGCCGACCTGGTGGTCGTGGCGCCGGCCACGGCCGACCTGCTGGCCAAGGCGGCGCACGGCCTCGCCGACGACCTGCTGACCAACACCCTGCTGACCGCGCGGTGCCCGGTGCTCCTGGTCCCGGCGATGCACACCGAGATGTGGGAGCACCCCGCCACCCGGTCCAACGTCGCCACGCTGCGAGAGCGCGGTGTGATCGTCGTCGAACCGGCCGAGGGGCGACTCACCGGCAAGGACACCGGCAAGGGCCGCCTTCCCGAGCCCGCCGAGATCTTCGCGACCTGCGCCGAGCTGCTGGCGCGCGGCACCGCCGTGCCCGACCTGGCCGGACGACGCGTCGTCGTCTCGGCCGGTGGCACCCGCGAGTACCTCGACCCGGTGCGCTTCCTCGGCAACCGCTCGTCGGGCCTGCAGGGCTACGCCCTGGCGCGGGCGGCAGCGGCCCGGGGGGCCGAGGTGGTGCTCGTCGCCGCCAACGTCAGCCTGCCCACGCCCGCGGGCGTGAGCGTGGTGGCCGTCGAGACGACCGCGCAGCTCCACGACGAGGTCGTCGCCGCTGCGGCGTCGGCCGACGCGGTCGTGATGGCTGCAGCCCCGGCCGACTTCCGTCCGTCGGCGACGAGCGCGGCGAAGATCAAGAAGTCCGCCGACGGTTCCGCTCCGTCGATCGACCTGGTGCAGAACGACGACATCCTGCTCGAGCTCTCCACCCGGCGGGCGCGGCCGGGGTGCGTGGTCGTCGGCTTCGCCGCCGAGACGGGCGACGCGACCGGGTCGGTGCTCGAGCTGGCGCGCGCCAAGCTCGCCCGCAAGGGCTGCGACCTGCTGGTCGTCAACGACGTCAGCGGGGGCGCGGTGTTCGGCAGCCCCGACAACGAGGCCGTGATCCTGGGCGCCGACGGCACGCTGACCGACGTACCGCACGGCAGCAAGGTCGCGCTGGCGCACGTCGTCTGGGACACGGTGGCGCGACGGTGGGAGTGAGTCCGGGGAGCCTGCTCGGCGGCGGTGCTGACCGCAGCGGGGCTCCGCGCGGATTCGCCGCCTGAGGCACCGATCTTGCATTCTGGGAGCTGCCTAGACTGATTCTCGGCGTCGCCGCACCCACGACGACCGAACACCACCTGAACGATCGAGAGCGAGTACGACTGTGCCTGGACGCCTCTTCACCTCGGAGTCCGTGACCGAGGGTCACCCGGACAAGATCGCCGACCGGATCAGCGACACGATCCTCGACTACCTGATGGAGCACGACACCGACAAGGAGAACCTCCGTGTCGCCGTCGAGACGCTCCTGACGACCGGGCTCGTCGTCGTGGCCGGCGAGGTGCGCACCAACGCCTACGCGCCGATGGCAGACCTCGTCCGGGCCGCGATCCTCGACATCGGCTACGACTCCTCCGAGAAGGGCTTCGACGGCACCACGTGCGGGGTGCAGGTCGCCATCGGTGGCCAGTCGGCCGACATCGCCCAGGGTGTCGACCAGGGCATCGAGTCGCGTGTCGAGGCCTCCGAGGACGAGCTCGACGCCCGCGGCGCCGGTGACCAGGGCCTGATGTTCGGCTACGCCTGCGACGACACCGATGTGCTGATGCCGTTGCCGATCGTGATGGCCCAGCGCCTGGCGGAGCGGCTGACCGAGGTGCGCAAGAACGGCACCATGGCCAACCTGCGCCCCGACGGCAAGACCCAGGTCACCATCGAGTACGACGAGAACGACGTGCCCGTGCGGGTCGACACCGTCGTGCTGTCGACCCAGCACTCCGAGAAGACCGATCTCGAGGGGCTGCAGGCCGAGATCAAGGAGCACGTGATCGACCCCGTGCTCGCCACGTTCGCCCTGCCCTCCGAGGGCTACCGTCTGCTCGTCAACCCGACCGGGCGCTTCGTCGTCGGCGGGCCCATGGGTGACGCCGGCCTGACCGGCCGCAAGATCATCGTCGACACCTATGGCGGCATGGCCCGTCACGGTGGTGGCGCGTTCTCGGGCAAGGACCCCTCGAAGGTCGACCGCTCGGCCGCGTACGCGATGCGCTGGGTCGCCAAGAACGTGGTCGCCGCGGGCCTGGCCCGCCGCTGCGAGGTCCAGGTCGCCTACGCGATCGGCAAGGCCCAGCCGGTCGGCGTGTTCGTGCAGACCTTCGGCACCGGCATCGTGGCCGACGAGACCATCCAGAAGGCCGTGCTGGACGTCTTCGACCTGCGTCCCGCGGCAATCCTGCGCGACCTCGACCTGCTGCGCCCGATCTACGCCAAGACCTCTGCCTACGGCCACTTCGGTCGCGAGCTGCCCGAGTTCACCTGGGAGCGCACCGACCGGGCCGACGCCCTGAAGGCCGCCGTCGGCGCCTGATCGCCCCCACCTGCCTCACCCGCACCAACCTCCCGCCGAGTCGGCGCGTGTACGCGCCGACTCGGCGGGAAGCTCGGGTCGAGTCGGCGCGTCTACGCGCCGACTCGGCGTGGGATGCGCGTGGGTGGGGGTCGTCGGTGGGGGCTGGTAGACAACCCCCATGACCGAGCCGCGCGCGCGCACCTCAGCCGACGCGGCGACCGAGGGGGAGCAGCCCGAGCTCTTGCCCGGCATGGTGCGAGCGACGGTCAAGCAGTCGCAGGCCAAGGCTCGGGCCACCCGCGCACGCAAGGTCGCCGAGCAGGCGATCACCGCCGACCTGCCGGTGGCGCGCGTGCTGGTCGACGTCGCCCTGGCACACCTCGACCGCACCTTCGACTACGCCGTGCCCCAGACGATGGCCGACGATGCCGTGCCGGGCGCGCGGGTGAAGGTGCGCTTCGCCGGGCACGACGTCGACGGCTACGTCATCGAGCGGGCGGCGACCAGCGACCACGCCGGCGTCCTCGCGCCGCTGCGCCGCGTCGTCAGTCCTGAGCCGGTGTTGACGCCCGCCGTCGCCGGCCTCGCCGCCGAGGTGGCCGAGCGGTACGCCGGCGTCCGCTCCGACGTCCTGCGCCTCGCGATCCCCCCTCGTCACGCCACCGCCGAGAAGCAGCCGTCGACTCCCGAGCCCGCCGTCGAGCCCGCCGCCGAGCCCGCCACCGGGCGCGCTGCCGGGCCCGCTGGGGGCGACGCGGAGGCGGCGCCGGACGCCTGGGCCGACTACCCGCACGGTGCTCCCTTCCTCACCCACCTCGCTGAGGGCGGCGCGCCGCGAGCCGTCTGGTCGGCCGCTCCCGCAGACGACTGGCCGGCGATGCTCGCGCAGGCGGCCGCGACCACGCTGCGGCACGGCCGCGGCGCCGTGCTCTGCGTGCCCGACGGCAAGGACGCCGCCCGCCTCGACGCCGCGCTGACCCGCCTGCTCGGCGCGGGTCACCACGTCGTCCTGACCGCCGACTCGGGGCCGGCTCGGCGCTACCGCGACTACCTCGCGGTGCTGCGCGGGACCCGCCGCATCGTCGTCGGCAGTCGAGCCGCAGCCTTCGCCCCGGTCGCCGACCTCGGGCTGGTGGCGATCTGGGACGACGGCGACGACCTGCACGCCGAGCCGCGCGCGCCCTACCCGCACACCCGCGAGGTGCTGCTGCTGCGGGCCGAGCGAGAGCAGGCGGCGGCACTCGTGGGGGGGTTCTCCCGTAGCGTCGAGGCCGACTTCCTGGTCCGCACCGGTTGGGCGCGCGACCTGACGCTCCCACGCGATGCCGTACGCCGCCGGGCGACCGTGCACGTCAGTGGAGCCAGCGACGTCGCTCGGCAGCGCGACCCCAGCGGTCAGGGTGCCCGCATCCCGCGCGAGGTGCACACGCTGGTGCGCGACGCCCTGAGCCGAGGGCCCGTGCTGGTGCAGACCCCGCGCGCCGGCTACGCGCTCGCCCTGGCCTGCGAGCGTTGCCGCACGCCGGCGCACTGCGCGACCTGCCGCGGCCCGCTGGCCCTCACGTCGTCCACGACCCTGCCCGCCTGTCGGTGGTGCGCCACGCAGGCGGGCGGCTGGGCCTGCAGCGAGTGCGGCGCCCGAGGGCTGCGCGCACCGGTGGTCGGCGAGTCCCGCACCGCTGAAGAGCTGGGCCGCTCCTTCCCCAGCACGCTGGTCCGCTCCTCGGCCGGCGACCACGTGCTGGGGTCCGTCGACGACCGCCCCGGCATCGTGGTCGCCACACCGGGGGCCGAGCCGGTCGCCCGGGGCGGCTACGCAGCAGTCGTGCTGCTCGACACCTGGCTGCTGCTGGCCCGCGACGACTCACGCGCCGACGAGGAGGCCCTGCGTCGCTGGAGCAACGCTGTCGGGTTGCTGGCCCTCGGCGGTCAGGCGTTGGCGGTCGGCGACCCCGCGCACCCGGCGCTCCAGGCGCTGGTGCGGTGGAGCCAGCCCGGCTACGCACGACGGCTCTCCCAGGAGCGCCAGGAGGCCCGACTGCCGCCCGCGGTGCGCCTCGCGACGATCACCGGCGAGCCGGGGGCGCTCGACGACGTCCTCACCCTGCTGGCGCCGTCCGAGCGGGTCGAGGTGCTCGGCCCGGTTCCCGTCGGCGACGACGAGGAGCGGCTGGTGCTGCGCACGCCCCGCGCCCATGGCGCCGACCTCGCCCGGTCTCTCGGCGAGCTGCAGCGGGTGCGCTCGAGCCGCAAGCTGGACGCCGTCCGCGTGCGGGTCGACCCGACGAGCATCTGAGCGTCGGCGGGCGCAGCCCGCGACCCTCAGTCGCCGACGGCGTCCACGCCGCGGCCGACCACGAACGGGTCCGGCGTACCCACGACGTCCTCGTCCTTGCCGTCGTAGTCGAAGCGCGACAAGAAGTGACGCATGGCGTTGATGCGCGCCCGCTTCTTGTCGTTCGACTTGATGCTCGTCCAGGGCGCCCACTCGGTGTCGGTACGGCGGAACATCTCCTCCTTCGCCGCGGTGTAGGCATCCCACTTGTCGAGCGACTCGAGGTCCATGGGCGAGAGCTTCCACTGCCGGACCGGGTCGACCTGACGGATGATGAAGCGGGTGCGCTGCTCGGAACGGGTGACCGAGAACCAGTACTTCGAGAGCGAGATGCCACTCTCGACGAGCATCTGCTCGAACCGCGGCACCTGCGTCATGAACTGTTCGTACTCGTCGGCCTCGGCGAAGCCCATCACCCGCTCGACCCCGGCGCGGTTGTACCAGGAACGGTCGAACAGGACCATCTCACCGGACGTCGGCAGGTGCTTGACGTAGCGCTGGAAGTACCACTCCGCCCGCTCGCGGTCACTCGGCTTCGTGAGCGCGACGACGCGCGCCGAGCGCGGGTTCAGGTGCTCCATGAACCGCTTGATGGTGCCACCCTTGCCGGCGGCGTCGCGACCCTCGAAGAGCAGCACGTGCTTGGTCCCGGTGCGGGCTGCCCAGCTCTGGAACTTGAGCAGCTCGACCTGGAGCAGGTACTTCGTCTCGTCGTAGACCGACCGGTCGAGCCGCTCGGAGTAGGGGTAGTTCTCCCGCCAGGTGTCGACCGCGCGGCCGGTGCGGTCGAGCAGGGTCGGGTCGTCATCGTGATCCTCACCGAGGTGGTGGCCGTCGATGTGGAGCCGGTCGATGTACTGGCGGACGTCTTCGAGCACGGAGCCAGGCTAGTAGAACGCCGCGCCCGGACGTCGAGGTCAGCAGCGGCGGGCGACCGGGCGATGCCGGCCGGCCCCGGGGGCTGGCGCCCTCGCCTTCGTGGCTCGTCGCGGGCGCACTAAACTCCTCCGGATGGGCACC
This sequence comes from uncultured Actinomycetota bacterium, assembly GCA_963742775.1. Classification (GTDB taxonomy): domain Bacteria; phylum Actinomycetota; class Actinomycetes; order Propionibacteriales; family Nocardioidaceae; genus Nocardioides. Next base: position 504,599 of record CAVUNE010000005.1, read on the forward strand.
CCACCCGTCCGAACCCCTACCGACCCACCTCCCGAGGAGCTCCGTGGCGATCCAGCCGATCCGACTGTTCGGTGACCCGGTGCTGCGCTCGAAGGCCCTCGAGGTCGTCGACTTCGACAAGGAGCTGCGCACGCTGGTCGCCGACCTCACCGACACCATGCTCGAGGCACCGGGCGCCGGCCTCGCCGCGCCACAGATCGGCGTCGGCCTGAGGGTCTTCACGTGGAACGTGGACGGCGAGCTGGGCCACCTGGTCAACCCCGAGCTGACGCTCTCCGCCGAGCTGCAGGACGGCCCCGAGGGTTGCCTGTCGCTGCCCGACCTCACCTTCGACTGCAGCCGTGCACTGTCGGTGGTCGCCCACGGCTGGTCGATGTACGGCGAGCCGGTGACGATCGAGGGCAGTGAGCTGCTCAGCCGCGCCATCCAGCACGAGACCGACCACCTCGACGGCGTGCTGTTCATCGACCGCCTCGATGCCGAGGCCCGCAAGCTGGCGATGCGTGAGATCCGTGCGGCCGAGTGGTTCGGGATCGAGCAGCCGAGGGTCAAGCTCAGCCCCCACGCCACCCGCGGACTGGGGCTCTGAGCCGATGAGGCTCGTCTTCGCCGGTACCCCCGAGGTGGCTCTGCCCGCCCTCGACGCCCTCGCAGCGTCCGACCACGAGCTGGTGGGGGTCGTCACGCGCCCCGACGCGCCGTCGGGCCGTGGCCGCAAGCTGGTGGCCAGCCCGGTCGCCCAGCGCGCCGACGAGCTCGGCCTGCCCATCCTCAGGCCCGAGCACCCGCGCGACCCGGAGTTCCAGGCGGCCCTGAGTGCGATGGCGCCCGACTGCTGCCCGGTCGTCGCCTACGGTGCGCTGCTCCCGCAGTCGGCGCTCGACATCCCACCCCTCGGCTGGGTCAACCTGCACTTCTCCTGCCTGCCCGCCTGGCGTGGCGCCGCCCCGGTGCAGCACGCGGTCTGGGCTGGTGACGAGGTCACCGGCGCGACGACGTTCCGCATCGTCAAGGCCATGGACGCCGGGCCGACCTTCGGCGTGATGACCGAGCGGATCCGCCCGACCGACACCTCCGGCGACCTGCTGACCCGGCTCGCCGAGGGCGGGGCCGGCCTGCTGGTCGCCACGCTCGACGGCCTCGAGACCGGCGACGTCACCGCTGTCGAGCAGCCGACCGACGGCGTCAGCATGGCTCCCAAGATCCTCGTCGAGGACGCCGAGATCGACTGGACGGAGAACGCGGCGGCCGTCGATCGCCGCGTCCGTGCCTGCACGCCGGCGCCGGGCGCCTGGTCGACGCTCGCCGGGGAACGCGTGAAGGTCGGCCCGGTCACGCTGATCGACCCCGACGAGGGTCTCGTGCTGCCGCCGGGGGAGATCGCCGTCGGCAAGCGGCACGTGCTCGTGGGCACCGGCACCTACGCCGTCGCGCTGCGCGAGGTGAAGCCGTTCGGCAAGAAGCAGATGGATGCCGCTGACTGGGCCCGCGGAGCCAGGCTCGAGTCGGGACTGCTGCTCGGCGCCGATGGCTGAGCGCCGGCGGCGCCGCGTCGACGTCGACGTCGCCCGGCTGGCCGCCCTGCAGGTGCTCAAGGCGGTGCGCGTCGACGACGCCTACACCAACCTGGTGCTGCCGGGTGTGATCAGCCACTTCGCGCTGGGGCCGCGTGACGCCGGCTTCGTGACCGAGCTCGCCTCCGGCTCGATCCGGATGCGCGGCACCTACGACGCCGTCCTCGACGCCTGCATCGACCGCTCGATCAACAAGGTCGAGGCCAAGGTGCTCGACATCCTGCGCCTGGGCACCCACCAGCTGCTCGCCATGCGGGTGCCCGACCACGCCGCCATCAGCACGTCGGTCGACCTCGTCCGCTCCACCGTGAGCGAGGGTGCGGCCGGGTTCACGAACGCGGTCCTGCGCAAGGTAGCGGCGCGCGACCTCGACGCCTGGATCGCCCTGGTCGCCCCCGATCGAGCGGTCGACGCCCGCGGTCACGACGAGATCGCGTTCAGCCACCCGGCGTGGGTCGTCGACGAGCTGGGCCGTTCCGTCGGCGACGCCGAGGTCGAGGCGTTGCTGGCCGCCGACAACGTCGCGCCGCGGGTCACCCTGGTCGCCCGTCCCGGGCGCTCGACGCGCGACGAGCTGCCGGGCACGCCGACCCGCTACTCGCCGTACGGCGTGACCCTCGACGGCGGCGCGCCCGGCGAGGTCTCGGCAGTGGCCCAGGGTCGCGCCGGCGTGCAGGACGAGGGCTCGCAGCTGGTGGCCACCGTGCTGGCCGCTGCCAGCGTGGCGGGGCGCGACGAGGTCTGGGTCGACCTCTGCGCCGGCCCCGGGGGCAAGGCCGCCCTGCTTGCTGCGCTCGCCGACGAGCGCGGCGCCGGGGTGCTCGCCATCGAGGCGCAGGCCCACCGGGCCGGCCTCGTGCAACGCAGCCTGCGAGGAGCGGGCGGAGTCATCGGCGTGGTGACCGCCGACGGCCGGACGCCGCCGCTGCCGGCGGGCTCGGTCGACCGGGTGCTCGTCGACGCGCCGTGCAGCGGGCTCGGTGCGCTCCGCCGTCGTCCCGAGGCGCGCTGGCGCCGCAGGCCCCCCGACCTCGCCCCGCTCGTGCTCCTCCAGCGAGAGCTGCTCGGTGCGGCCCTCGACCTGGTGCGTCCCGGCGGGGTCGTGCTCTACGCCACCTGCTCGCCGGTCCTCGCCGAGACCGCCGAGGTGGTGAGCAGCGCGATCGCCGCTCGCGACGACGTCACGGTCGAGGACGCGACAGCGCTGCTTCCGCAGGTGCCCGACTGCGCCGGCCCGCTGCTCGGCACGGCGCAGCTGTGGCCCCACCGGCACGGCACCGACGCGATGTTCCTGGCGCTGTTGCGACGCGCCTGAGATCGTCGACGGCACACCCGAGGCCGAGGACCATCAGACGACGAGCACGGAGTCGACGCTTACGCGGTGACGCTGCTTCGAGGGCACGTGCCACTACGGTGAGGACGTGGCCACGAAGTCCCCGTCCGTCGAGATCGACGTCGACGACCGCGTCGTTCGCGTGAGCAACCCCGACCGGGTCTACTTCCCGGCGGTGGGTCCCGCCGGGGCGACCAAGCTCGACCTCGTCGAGTACTACCTCGCGGTCGGTCCCGGCATCGTCAACGCGTTGCTCGAGCGGCCCTGCATGCTGCACCGCTTCCCCAAGGGCCTCGATGGACCCAAGGTGCACCAGAAGCGGCTTCCACAGGGCGCCCCGCCGTGGGTGGACACGGTGCAGCTGCACTTCCCCCGGTGGAACCGCACGGCCGACGAGCTGTGCGTGACCGAGCTCGCCGCGGTGGTCTGGGCGGTGCAGATGTCGACGGTCGAGTTCCACCCCTGGAACAGCCGTCGCGAGGACCCCGAGAGTCCCGACGAGTGGCGCATCGACCTCGACCCCGGCCCGCTCTCCGACTACGACCAGGTGCGGCGGGTGGCGGCGGTGACGCACGAGGTCCTCGACGAGCTCGGCGCGGTCGGCTACCCGAAGACCAGCGGCGGGTCGGGGCTGCACGTCTACGTGCGCATCAAGCCAGAGCACGGGCACAAGGTCGTACGCCGTGCCGCGCTGGCCTTTGCGCGCGAGGTCGAGCGGCGAGCCCCGGACGACGTCACCACCACCTGGTGGCGCAAGGACCGCGACCCGCACCAGCTGTTCGTCGACTACAACCAGAACGCTCGCGACCACACGATCGCGGCGGCGTACTCCGTGCGCGGCGTCCCCGATGCCCGGGTCTCCGCGCCGGTGCGCTGGGACGAGGTCGACGACGCCGAACCGGCCGACTTCACGATCCTCACCATGCCCGCACGGTTTGCCGAGATGGGTGACCTGCACGCCGACATCGACGACCACGTCTTCGACCTGTCCCCGTTGCTGGAGTGGGCCGACCGTGACGAGGCCGCCGGGGCCGACACGCCCGACCTCGACGAGCCCGAGGACGACGCGTGAGGGGCGACTGGAACGACCTGAACCGTCGGCTGACCTCGGCGCTCATCGCGCTCGACCTCGACGACTCGCTGATCGTGGGTGAGAGGCGCGACCCGGGCAAGAAGGGCCTCTTCGGCAGAGCGCCCGATCGCCGGGCACGGCGCTTCGTGCAGGCGACGGCCGCGCGCGACTTCCTCATCGGCGAGGTCGTCGGGGCCACGGCCTTCGGCGGGGAATGGACGATGTCGCAGGAGACGATCGACACCCTGCTCGCCAAGGGGTGGGAGAAGCCGTGGTCACCGGACTACCGCACCTTCTCGCGCCAGACGCCGCTGATCTCGGCCAACCGGTTGGCGCTCCAGCTGGTGCGGGCGCTGCAGCTGCTCGGGTGCGAGGTCGCCGACCTGGAGGTCGAGTTCGTGCGGGAGGAGCAGTGACGCGGCGCGAGCCTGTCGACCTGGCCGAGAAGCTGTCGCTCTTCTCGGAGCACTGGTCGCCCAAGGTGGTGGCGCGACTCAACGACTACGAGGTCAAGCTCGTCAAGGTGGAGGGTGAGTTCGTCTGGCACACCCATGACGACACCGACGAGCTCTTCCTCGTCCTCGACGGCAGCCTGACGATCCAGCTGCGCGAGACGGACGGAGGGGACGTCACGCTCCGCAGGGGCCAGCTGTACGTCGTCCCGCGCGGCGTCGAGCACTGCCCGATCGCTGACGGCGAGGTCAGCGCGATGCTCATCGAGCCCGCCGGCGTGGTCAACACCGGCTCGGTCGGTGGTGCCTTGACCGCGGCGTTCGACGACAGCCTGCTGGAGCCGTAGCCCGGAGGTCGTCGCTCAACGGCGCCGGGTGCCTCGGGCGTTGACGAAGAACATGCGGTAGCCGAGGTAGGCCAGGGCGATGATGATGACCAGGCCGATGAGGAGCTTCATCGCCCGAGCATCGCGGGGCGGCGAGGCGCCGGACCTCACCCGCCTGGATGGCTCACCGGAGTCCTGAGCGGTGCTCGGCGCCGATACGCTCGGCGCCATGTCGTCGCCCCACATCCAGATCACGCCGAGCATCCTCAACGCCGACTTCGCCGACCTCGGGGCGGAGGTCGCGCGCATCCCCAGCGCCGACTGGGTGCACGTCGACGTGATGGACAACCACTTCGTGCCCAACCTGAGCTTCGGGCTCGACGATGGTCGAGGCCCTGGCGCGCAGCTCGTCGGTGCCGCTCGACGCGCACCTGATGATCGAGGACGCCGACGTGCACGCACCGGCGTACGTCGAGGCCGGCTGCGGGTCGGTGACCTTCCACGTCGAGGCGACCCGGGCGCCGGTACGGCTGGCGCGCGAGATCCGCGCCCAGGGCGCTCGTGCCTCCATGGCCTTGCGCCCGGCCACCCCGATCGAGCCGTACGAGGCGCTGCTGCCCGAGCTCGACATGGTGCTGCTGATGACCGTCGAGCCTGGCTTCGGCGGTCAGCCGTTCCTCGACCTGGTGCTGCCCAAGATCCGTCGGGCGCGCGCGCTCATGGACAAGCACGGCGTCGAGACCTGGTTGCAGGTCGACGGTGGCATCTCGTTGGACACCATCGAGCGCTGCGCCGAGGCCGGCGCCGACGTGTTCGTCGCCGGGAGCGCGGTCTACCACGCCGACGACCCCGACCGGATGGTCACCGCCCTGCGCGAGGCCGCGCAGGGCGCCGCCACGCCCTAGGACGGGGTGGGGGGTTCTCGGCTCAGAGGCCCCCGCCACCGGCGTTCTGGCCGCCGTCCATGTTGCCGGCGCGGGTGAGGTCGATCGGGTTGTGCTCGCCGACGTAGCGCTTCTGCAGGTAGGTGGCCACCGCGGTGAGCAGGAGGTTGACGGCGATGTAGAGCACCGCGACGACCGTCACGACCTGCAGCTGGTTGCCGAACTGGATGTAGATCTGGCGACCGGCAGTGGAGAGTCCTACCGCTGCGATGGCATAGCCGAGACTGGTGTCCTTCAAGGCCACGACGCACTGGCTGATGATCGAGGGCAGCATGATCTTCACCGCCTGCGGCAACAAGATGAGCAGCATGACCTGGGACTTGCGCATGCCGAGCGCGTAGGCGGCCTCGCCCTGCCCCGAGGGGACGGCGTTGACACCGGCGCGGAAGACCTCGGCCAGCACCGCCCCGTTGTAGAGGGCGAGGGCTGCGACGACGCTCCAGTAGGAGCCGGCGCTGCCGTTGGTGACACCGCCGAACTGGTAGAAGATGAAGATCATCAGCAGGAGCACCGGCACGGCCCGGAAGAACTCCACGACAGCCCACGAGGGCCAGCGGACCCAGGCGTGGTCGGACAGCTTCCCGATTCCGAGGACGAGACCGAGGACCACCGCCAGCACGATGGCGCTGAACGCCATCCGCAGCGTGTCGAGCAGCGCGACCAGCAGCACGTTGATGTACTTCGGCGTGAGCAGCGACTCCCACTTGGCGTAGGCGAACTGCCCGGTCTGCTGGAGGCGCCAGAGAACGAGCAGCACGGCGAGCACCAGGGCGGCCGCGGTGAGCAGGGTGTAGAGCCGGTGACGCCGAACGGTCCTGGGACCGGGGGCGTCGAACAGGACGGACGCGGCCATCAGGCGATCCTCCATCGTCGCTCGAGCCGGTGGGCGAGGAACGAGAGCACCTCGACGAGCACGACGAAGATGAGCGCGAAGGCGAGGAAGATCTCGGTGCGGGCACTGGCGTTGTCGTTGGTGAGGCTCTTCATCCGGGCGAAGGCCTCGAAGACGCCGAGCGCCCCCGCGACGGTCGTGTTCTTGAGCAGCGCGATCTGCACGCTGGCCATCGGGGGCAGGGAGTGACGCAGCGCCTGCGGCAGGATCACCTGGCGCATGACGCCGCCGAATGGCAGCCCGATGGCGCGGGCGGCCTCGGCCTGGCCGAGCGGCACGGCGTTGATGCCCGAGCGCAGGGCCTCGCAGACGAAGGACGTCGTGTAGACCGTCAGCCCGACCACGCAGGCGGCGTAGAGGTTGTTGAGTCGCAGGTCACCGACCTGGATGTCGACGAAGCTGAAGGTCAGTCCGATCTTGGGCCCGGCGAAGCGGAAGAAGATGATGACGATCAACAGCGGGGTGTTGCGGATGAGCATGACGTAGGCCGTGGCCGCGCGCTGGAGCACCCGCACCGGTCCGACCCGCGCCGCTGCCAGGAGAGAGCCGAAGACCAGGGACAGCACCCCGGCGACGACGAAGAGACTGAGGGTGTAGCCGAACGCCAGGGCGACATCGCCTGCGTTGTCGAGCACGACGTTCAAGGGTGTGTCCTCACGAGTGAGGGGCCGAGGCGGTGCGTCGAGGACGCACCACCTCGGCCCGGCGAGATCAGCAGGTCACGACGTCAGGCGGCCGGGCACTCGTCGAGAGCCGGCGGCTCGGGCGTCTCGGCACCGCTGCCACCCAGGGTGGCCTCGAACGCGGAGGCCCAGGAGCCGTCGTCGTAGGCGTCCTGGAGGACGCTGTTGATCCACTCGCACATCTCGGGGTGGTCCTGGCTGTAGCCCACGCCGATGCGCTCCTCGGAGAACTCGTCGCCGACGACCATCAGCTCGCCCTCGTTCTGAGCAGCCAGGCCGAGCAGGATCGAGCCGTCGGTCGTCATGGCCTCGACGGTCCCGTTGAGGACGTCCTCGGCGCACTGCGAGTAGGTGTCGGCAGGGGCACCCACGGCGCCGGCGTCCTCGGCGTTGGCCAGCGACGTCGAGCCGGTGACCGAGCAGACGGTCTTGCCCTTGAGGTCGTCGATGCCGGTGACGTCGCTGTCGGACTTCACCAGGATCTGCTGGCCGGTGATGAAGTACGGGCCGGTCTGACCGACGACCTTGCGGCGGTCGTCGGTGATCGAGTACGACGCCAGCACGAGGTCGACGCGACCCTCCTGGAGGTAGGGCTCGCGGTTGTCGGAGATCGTCTCCTCGTAGGTGACCGCGCTCGTGTCCGACGGGTCGATGCCGAGGTCGGCCACGAGGAGCTTGGCGATCTCGACGTCGAAGCCGGTCGGGATGTCGGACGAGGCGTCCTTGAAGCCCAGTCCGGGCTGGTCGTACTTCACCCCGACGGTGATCTTGCCGGCGTCGGCGAGCTCGGCCATCCGCGAGCCCTCCTCGAACTTGCTCGCGTCGACCTCCTCGGCCTGGACCTCGACGCCACCGGTGTCGGAACCGGCGTCTCCGCAGGCGGCGAGCGTCCCGGACAGGGCTGTCAGCAAGACGGTGGCCGCTACGGCCCTCAGCTTCATCGTGCGCATGTGTGCTTCTCCTCTAATCGATGGCAGTGCAGTCGTGCAGTGGAACGGATCGGGTCGGCCCCCAGCGCGGCGGCCGGTGGGGCTCAGTGCTTGAGGATCTTGCCGAGGAAGTCCTTGGCCCGATCGCTCTGAGGGTTGGTGAAGAACTCCTCGGGGGTGTTCTCCTCGACGACGGCACCGTCGGCCATGAACAGCACCCGGTCGGCAGCGGTCCGGGCGAATCCCATCTCGTGGGTCACCACGACCATCGTCATGCCCTGCTCGGCGAGGCTGACCATGACGTCGAGGACCTCCTTGATCATCTCGGGGTCCAGGGCCGAGGTCGGCTCGTCGAAGAGCATCACCTTGGGCTCCATGGCCAGGGCCCGCGCGATCGCGACGCGCTGCTGCTGGCCGCCGGAGAGCTGGGCGGGGTACTTGTCGGCCTGGTGGCCGATGCCGACCCGCTCGAGCAGCTCATCGGCCTTGGCGTCGGCGTCCTTCTTCGACTTCTTGCGGACCTTGATCGGGCCCAGGGTGACGTTCTCGCGGATCGTCTTGTGCGCGAAGAGGTTGAAGGACTGGAAGACCATGCCGACCTCGGCACGCAGGTTCGCCAGCTCCTTGCCCTCCTGGGGCAGGGGTTCGCCGTCGAGCGTGATCGAGCCCTGGTCGATGGTCTCGAGGCGGTTGATCGCGCGGCACAACGTCGACTTGCCGGAGCCCGACGGGCCGATCACGACCACGACCTCCCCGCGCGTGACGGTGACGTTGATGTCCTGGAGCACGTGCAGGTCGCCGAACCACTTGTTGACGCCGTCCAGGACGACGAGCGGCTCGCCGCGCCCGGCCTGGATCTCCTCGGCGGCCACGCTCACGGTGCCACCGTCGGCGGCACCGGACGCATCGAGGCTCGCAGACGTGGACGTCGAGAGGGCTTTCCGAGGCTGCTCATCAGAGGAACCTAGTAGGGGTCCACCCCAAAGAGCCATCACCACCGAGGGGTACGGCACGCATCGCGACCAAACCGTGACCTGGGTGCGGGACGCCGTGGTGCGCCCGGGGTCCTGCCGTCCGGGGTTTGTGTAGCGGTTCTCTGGGCTTCCTCGGGGCTTCTGTGGAGTCTGGTCGTGCGCCCGTTCTCGACCCCGCTGCCGTGGGTGGAAAGTGGCGTCGTTTGGGACCAATCGGCGCCATTTCGGCGCGAGATCCGTCGTTCGTGACCAATCGGCGGCCTCCTCGAGGTCTGCCTTCCACTCCCGAGTCCGGCGCAGAGGCCTCCCGGCACCCCTCGAACCGGCCGCGTGACGCGGACCACACGCGCTCGCCGGCACAGGTGTGGCAGGCTTGCGCCGACGAGCAATCAAGCTCGCGTGCTCTGGGGTCGGTGCAATTCCGAGCCGGCGGTGAAAGTCCGCGACCCGATCGCAGCCAGCGGTCGGTTGACCAGGTGTGAATCCTGGACCGACGGTGAAAGTCCGGAAGGGAAGCGCACGCAGGTGGATCGTCGACCTACCCGCAGCCACGCCGTGGACCAGCGACCGTCGACGTCCGTCGTTCCCCGGAGTCCGTGAGCGCCCCGGGCCGAGGATGACGATGACCTGCACCGCAGCCGAGCACGATGCGATGCGTCGCGCCCTGGTGCTGGCGGCGTCGCCGGGGGTGCCCATGGTCGCCGACACCCGGCGTGTCGGATGCGTCCTGCTGGACGAGGACGGATCGGTCGTCGCCGAGGGCTACCACCGCGGACCCGGCACCTCGCACGCCGAGGTGGCGGCCCTGGCCGAGGCAGGCGCGGCCGCCCGCGGCACCACCGCCGTGGTCACCCTCGAACCGTGCAACCACACCGGTCGCACCGGCCCGTGCACCGAGGCACTGATCACCGCCGGGGTACGCCGTGTCGTCTACGCCGAGGCCGACCCCAACCCGGTCGCGGCCGGCGGTCGCGCGCGCCTCGAGGCGGCGGGCATCGAGGTCGAGTCGGGCCTGCTGGCCGAGGAGGCCGCGGCTCTCGCGGGCGTCTACCGGCTCGCCCAGCGTGAGCAGCGCCCGTTCGTGACGTGGAAGTTCGCCTCCACCCTCGACGGACGCAGTGCCGCCGCCGACGGCACGTCGCGCTGGGTCTCGGGTCCTGCCGCGCGGCTCGACACCCATCGCTTGCGCTCGCTGTGCGACACGGTGCTGGTCGGTACGAACACCGTGGTGGTCGACGATCCACGACTGACGGTGCGCGGCGCCGACGACGTCCCGCTCGCTGTGCAACCACTGAGGGCTGTGATGGGGGAGCGGGAGCTGCCGAGCGGGCGGCGCATCTTCGACGGCGCCCTGTCGAGCGGTGCTCCGTCGGTGCACCTGCGCACGCGCGATCCTCGTGCCGCGCTGGCCGAGCTCTTCGCGCTCGAGCGGCGCCACGTGTTCCTCGAGGGTGGACCGACGCTGGCCGCGGCCTTCCTTCGGGCGCAGCTGATCGACGAGATCGTCGTCTACGTGGCCCCGGTCCTGCTCGGCGCGGGACGCAGCGCCGTGGCCGACCTCGGAATCACCACCCTCGCCGGCGCGTTGCGTCCAGTGGTCACCGACGTCACGGTGCTGGCCGGCCTCGACGGCGAGCAGCCGAACGTCCGCTTCACCCTCACCCCCGATCGCTCGAAGACCAAGGAGTCCTGATGTTCACCGGAATCGTCGAGGAGCTCGGCACCGTCGAGGCGGTCGAGCACCAAGGTGACGCCATCCGCCTCACGGTGCGCGCCACGACCGTGCTCGAGGACGCCGGTCTCGGCGACTCGATCGCCGTCAACGGCTGCTGCCTGACCGTCGTCACCCACGACGGCGAGCTGTGGACCGCTGATGTCATGCAGGAGACGCTCGACAAGACCAGCCTGCTCGGCGTCGAGGCCCGGTGACCGGGTCAACCTCGAGCGCGCCGTCACCGCCGACAAGCGGCTCGGGGGCCACATCGTCCAGGGCCACGTCGACGGCGTCGGGCACGTCGTACGCCGCGAGGCCAGCGAGCACTGGGAGGTCGTGGAGGTCTCGATGCCGCCGGAGCTGTCGAAGTACCTGGTCGACAAGGGCTCCATCACCGTGGACGGCGTCAGCCTCACCGTGGTCGAGGCCGGTCCGGGCGCCTTCACGATCAGCCTGATCCCCGAGACCCTCGCCCGCACCACCCTGGGCAGCCGGCAGCCCGGCGACCGAGTCAACCTCGAGGTCGACATCCTCGCCAAGCACGTCGAGAAGCTGCTGGAGGCACGCCTGGGCGCGCTGTCCACGGCCACGTCGGCAGCAGCACCCGCAGGAACAGCAGCAGAAGGAGCAGCGTCATGACCGAGTCCATCCTCGGACCCCAGCACGGCGGCATCCGCCTCGACAGCGTCGAGCGCGCGATCGCCGACATCGCGGCCGGCAGGGCCGTCGTCGTCGTCGACGACGAGGGCCGGGAGAACGAGGGCGACCTCATCTTCGCCGCGAGCAAGGCGACGCCGGAGCTGATGGCGTTCACCATCCGCCACTCCAGCGGCGTGATCTGCGTGCCGATGCCCGGGCGCATGCTCGACCGGCTCGAGATCCCGCTGATGACGCCGCACAACAAGGACAAGCTGCGCACCGCCTACACGATCTCGGTCGACGCCCGCGATGGCGTCTCGACCGGCATCTCGGCCGCCGACCGCGCGCACACCGCGCGGGTGCTGGCCGACTCGGCCACCGAGCCGTGGGAGCTGACCCGGCCCGGGCACGTCTTCCCGCTGCGCTACCGCGAGGGAGGCGTGCTCGTGCGCCGCGGCCACACCGAGGCCGCGGTCGACCTGGCGCGGATGGCGGGGCTGACCGCGGCCGGCGTGCTGGTCGAGGTCGTGAACGACGACGGCACGATGAAACGAGCACCCGAGCTGCGCGCCTTCGCCGACGAGCACGACCTCGCCATGATCTCGATCGAGGACCTCGTGCGCTACCGGCGTCGCAACGAGAACCTCGTCGAACGCGTGGCCGAGACCCGGCTGCCGACCCGCCACGGCGACTTCACGGCGTACGGCTACCGGATCACCACCGACGCCTCCGAGCACATCGCGCTCGTCCACGGCGACGTGTCGTCCCTGGGCGTCGACGACCCCGTCCTGACGCGCGTGCACTCGGAGTGCCTGACCGGCGACGTCTTCGGCAGCGCACGGTGCGACTGCGGACCCCAGCTCGACGAGGCGCTCGAACGGATCGTCGCCGAGGGTCGCGGCGTCGTCGTCTACCTGCGCGGCCACGAGGGCCGGGGAATCGGCCTGGTCGCCAAGCTGCAGGCCTACCAGCTGCAGGACGGCGGGCGCGACACGGTCGATGCCAACCTCGACCTCGGGCTGCCCGCCGACGCACGCCACTACGGCACGGCCACGCAGGTGCTCAAGGACCTCAAGGTCGAGAGCGTGCGGCTGTTGACCAACAACCCCGACAAGGTCAGCAACCTCGAGGACTTCGGGGTGCCGGTGGCCGAGCGCGTGCCGCTGACGCCGCACCCCAACGACCACAACCTCGCCTACCTGTTGACGAAGCGCGACCGGATGGGCCATCAGCTGCCCGACCTCGTCGTGCCGACCCACTCCGAGGAGGAGCAGGTATGAGCGGCCACGGGGCGCCGAGCACCGAGCCCATCGACTGCAGCGCCCTACGCGTGGCTGTCGTCGCGGCGAGCTGGCACACCGCCGTGATGGACGGACTGCTGGCCGGCGCCGAACGCGCGTTGTCGGCCTACGCCGTGAGGACCCACGAGATCGTGCGGGTGCCCGGGACCTTCGAGCTGCCGGTGGTGGCCGACTCCCTGGCCGCCGCAGGGTACGACGCCGTCGTCGCGCTCGGCGTCGTCATCCGCGGTGGCACGCCGCACTTCGAGTTCGTCTGCACTGCGGCCACCGACGGCCTCGGCCGGGTCGCCCTGGACCACCGCGTGGCCATCGGCTTCGGCGTCCTGACGTGCGACACCGAGCAGCAGGCCCTCGACCGCGCCGGCCTCGAGGGCTCGGCTGAGGACAAGGGCTACGAGGCCACCGCGGCTGCTCTGGAGACGGCGATGGTCATCCGAGCGATCGCTGCCGATTGACCCTGGCCGCCCGGGGGCGTCGTTTGGTCCCAAACGACAGGTTCATCGGCCGGATTGTTGCCGTTTGGTCCCAAACGACGTGCAGTCGGGCGGCAGGATCGGCGATTGGTCACGAACGACGGCTGCCGCCGTACCAGGTGGTCGATTGGTCACGAACGACAGCACTCCAGCCAGATTGATTACCGTTTGGTCCCAAACGACAACACCGTGGCGCCCCTAGAGGCGCTCGAGGACCGTGCCGGTGGCCATCGCCCCGCCGGCGCACATCGCGATGAGAGCACTGGTCTGGTCGCGACGCTCGAGCTCGTGCAGGGCGGTGGTGATCAGGCGGGTACCCGTCGAGCCGACGGGGTGGCCGAGCGCGATCGCACCGCCGTTGACGTTCACGCGATCCATCGGCACCGCGTGCTGTCCGGCCCAGGAGAGGACGACGGACGCGAAGGCCTCGTTGACCTCGAACAGGTCGAAGTCGGAGATCGAGCGGCCGGTGCGGTCGAGCAGGCGCTGAGTGGCGTCGATCGGTCCGTCGAGGTGGTAGAACGGGTCGGAGCCGACCAGGCAGTGGTTGACGATGCGGGCGCGCGGGGTCAGTCCGAGGGAGCGAGCCTTGTCCTCGTCCATGATCAGCACCGCCGAGGCTCCGTCCGAGATCTGGGACGACGTGCCGGCCGTGTGCATGCCGCCGGGAAGGACCGGGCGCAGTGTGCCGAGTCCGTCCAGCGTCGTGTCGCGCAGTCCCTGGTCGGTGTCGACGACCCGGGTCGCGTCCGTGGGCAGACCCTCCCCATCGAGGACCGGGGCCGGCACCGCCATCGTCTCGCGCTTGAAGCGGCCCTCGTCGACGGCCACCCTCGCCTTCTGCTGAGACGCCAGCCCGAACGCGTCGAGGTCGGCGCGGCTGATGCCGCGGTTCGCAGCGATCCGGTCGGCCGCCTCGAACTGGTTGGGCATGTCGATGGTCCACCCGACAGGACGGGGATCTCCCAGCCCGGCGGGCACGTTGGCGCCGAGGGGGATGCGCGACATGGACTCGACGCCGCATGCGATCCCGACGTCGATGGTGCCGGCGGCGACCATGTCGTGGACCAGGTGGGCCGACTGCTGGCCCGAGCCGCACTGAGCGTCGACGACGGTCGCGCCGGTGTGCTGCGGGAGCCCTGCGTGCAGCCACGCCCGCCGCACCATCCCGTTTGACTGCTCGCCTGCTTGCGTCACGCAGCCGCCGACGACCTGCTCGACGAGGTCGGCGTCGATGCCGGCGCGCTCGATGACCTCGCGCTGGGCGAGACCCAGTAGGACGGCGGGGTGGAGACCGGCGAGCCAGCCGTTGCGCTTGCCGAGCGGGGTGCGGACGGCTTCGATGATCACAGGGGTACCCATGACCCCAAACTAGAACGTGTTCTTGTGCGCGACAAGTGCGGGCGTTCGTCGCGATGAGGGCCCAGCCGAGAATCGCTTACGAATCTCTTTCGTGATCGGCCGAAAGTATGTAATCTCACGCTAGAACGTGTTGCAGAAGCGCTGCGCGAACCCGTCGTCCACCTCAGAGGAGTGCCCCAGTGACCGCAGACCTGCTGCCGGCCGGCTACGACTTCACCGATCCCGACGTCAACCACGCGTCGGTCCCCCACGACGAGTTCAAGGCATTGCGGCAGAGCTCTCCGGTGCACTGGATCGAGCAGCCCGAGGCGGTCCGCAGCGGATTTGCCGCGGAGTCCGGCAGCGGCTACTGGGCGCTGACCCGCCATGCCGACGTCCTGGCGGTCTCGAAGGACTCGAAGAACTTCGGCACCTTCGAGAACGGCGCGATCATCCGCTTCGGTGAGGGCATGCTGCGTGAGCAGATCGAGCTGCAGCGGGTGATGATCATCAACCAGGACCCGCCCGACCACACGGCCATGCGTCAGATCGTCAGCCGCGGCTTCACCCCGCGAGCGATCAACGCCCTCGACGAGATCATGACGCAGCGGGCCCGTCAGATCGTGGGTGACGCGGTGGCGAAGGGGGAGGGCAACTTCGTCGAGCAGTGTGCCGCCGAGCTCCCGCTCCAGGCGATCGCCGAGCTGCTCGGCGTCCCGCAGGAGGACCGGTTCAAGCTGTTCGAGTGGTCCAACCAGATGCTGGCCTCCGATGACCCCGACGTCGGCGGAGACCCGGAGGTCGCCTCGACCGAGATCCTGATGTACGCGATGGGGATGGCGGCCCAGCGCAAGGCGGCGCCGCTCGACGACATCGTCACCAAGCTGGTGAACTCCGACCAGTCCGGGCGAGGCCTGACCGACGACGAGTTCGGGTTCTTCGTGATCATCCTCGCCGTCGCCGGCAACGAGACGACGCGCAACGCCATCACCCACGGCATGAACGCCTTCCTCGACCATCCTGACCAGTGGGAGCTGTGGAAGAAGGAGCGCCCCGCCACGATGGTCGACGAGGTCGTCCGTTGGGCCACACCGGTGATCTCCTTCCAGCGCACCGCCCACCACGACGTCGAGGTCGGCGGCCAGCTGGTGAAGAAGGGCGAGCGTGTCGGCCTCTTCTACTCCAGCGCCAACTTCGACGAGGACGTCTTCACCGACCCCTACCGCTTCGACATCACCCGCTCACCCAACCCGCATGTGGGCTTCGGCGGCAATGGCGCTCACTACTGCCTGGGCGCCAACCTGGCCCGCCAGGAGATCCGTCAGATGTTCGATGCCATCGCCGACCTGGCGCCCGACATCACCAAGCTCGCCGAGCCGAGCCGCCTGCGCCACAGCTGGATCAACGGCATCAAGGATCTGCAGGTGTCCTACGGGGGCTGATTGCCCGCGGCAGTTTCACCGCCTACGCGGAGAAACTCCCGCTTCTGTCATGAACCTTCGTGCCAGAAGCGGGAGTTTTGTCGGGCGCGAGGCAGTTTCTCCGCCTAAGCGGTGAAACTGCGCCCCTCAGCCCCGCGCCGTCAGGACAAGCGGACCGTCGTCGGTGATCGCGATGGTGTGCTCCATGTGGGCGCCACGAGAGCCGTCCTCGCTGCGCAGGGTCCAGCCGTCGGGGTCGGTGTAGATCCGGTCGGTGGTGTGCATGAACCACGGCTCGATGGCGATGACCAAGCCGGGGCTGAGCTTGTAGCCGCGGCTGGGGCGGCCGTCGTTGGGCACGTGCGGCTCGCCGTGCATGGTGCGTCCGACCCCGTGGCCGCCGAACTGAAGATTGACGCCCAGCCCGGCGCCGCGCGCCACCTCGCCGATCGCAGCCGAGATGTCGCCCATCCGGTTGCCGGGCCGGGCCTGCTCGATACCGGCCTCGAGGGCCTTGCCGGTGACCTCGATGAGCTCGAGGTCCTCGCGGCGAGGGGTGCCGACGACGACCGAGTACGCCGAGTCGGAGACCCAGCCGTTGAGGGCGACCGCGAAGTCGACCGAGAGCAGGTCGCCGTCCTTCAGGACGTAGTCGTGGGGGAGCCCGTGCAGCACCGCGTCGTTGACCGACGTGCACAGGACCTTGCCGAAGGGCGAGGCGCCGAAAGAGGGGTGGTAGTCGACGTAGCAGGAGGTCGCGCCGGCGTCCGCGATCATGGTCGCAGCGAGCGCGTCGAGCTCGAGCAGGTTGACTCCGACGTCGGCCCTTGCGGCCAGGGCGTCGATCACCGAGGCGACGAAGCGCCCGGCGGGGCGCATCTCCTCGATCTGGGCGGGGGTTCGGAGCTCGATCACCCGGCCGAGCCTAATCGGCCGCACCGGCTCTGCTGGGAGCGGATCCGCCGCCGGCAGCATCGCGTGCGTACGCCGCGGGAGCGACGCAGCCCGAAATCATGACCCAGACCCTCCTGCTCACCGGCTCCGACCGGCTCCGACCGACTGCATCAACGCATCATCGTCTGCGGTCCGCAGGTCGACGACGCGTTTGCCGCCACCCTCCGCGCCGAGATGCTGCTGCTCTCGGCCGAGGACCCGGCACGCGCCATCAGCCTTCGCTTCACCTCGCCGGCCAGCTCGGTGACCCGGTGCCGGCGATCTCCGACACCTTCAGCACACCCGCTACCCGGTCGCCACCACCCGCGTGGGGCAGGTCGGCTCCTCGCGGGCGCTGCTGCTCAGTGCCGGCGAACCCGGGCGCCGCGCGCGCTCGGTCCTCGACCAGCCCTCCGGCGGAGGTCAGGGCTCGCTGCCCGACTTCGCGGTGCAGGCCGAGGAGACCGTGCGCCTGCGCGCCACGATGGAGATGCCACCCGTGAGGTACTGCATCGAGACGTCGGCACGCCCGGCGACGTCGGGCGGCGTGCGACCCCGATCATGTCATCGCGCTCGCAGCCCGTGTCCGACCACCTCGCGCCACAGCGAGTCGGGCGCTGGCGTGGCGGGCGCCGCGAGAGATCCTGTCGGACGCGGGGAAACGACGGCGTCGGCCCTCATTCGACGAAGCCACGGCCCCCGCGACCCGGGGTAGGCGTCTGTTCGCGGCGCCGGAACGCCGGTCAGGCTGGTGGCAGGAAGCACTTCCTACCCTCGCCGCATGCAGACACGCGCGTTCCCCGCACCCAAGGTCCCACCGGTCTTCCTGCTCTTCTGGGTGGTCAAGCTGCTGACCACCGGCATCGGCGAGACCGGCGCCGACTTCCTCGGAGTAGTGAGCATCCCGCTCGCCGCGATCGTCGGCATCGGTGGCTTCGCGGCGGCCCTGACCGTTCAGCTCCGCGCAGACACGTATCACCCGGTGCGCTACTGGACGACGGTGCTGAGCGTGGCGCTGTTCGGCACGATGATCGCCGACGGCCCGCACGTGGCCCTGGGCACGCCGTACGTCGTCGACTCGGCGATCTACTTCGTCCTGCTCTGCGTCGTGCTCGTCTGGTGGCGGCGCAGCGAGGGCACGATCTCGGTGCACTCGATCACCACTGCTCGGCGTGAGCGCTTCTACTGGGGCGTCGTCCTGCTCACGTTCGGTCTGGGCACCGCCTTGGGTGACACCACCGCCATCGACCTCGGACTCGGCTTCGGGTGGTCGATCGTGCTGTTCGGAGTGCTGATCCTGGTGCCGTTCGGCCTGTGGCGCTTCGGCCTGTGGCGTCTCGGCCAGGGACGCTTCGGTCTCGACGCGACGATCGCCTTCTGGTCCTCCTACGCGCTGACCCGTCCGCTGGGCGCCTCGGTCGCCGACTGGCTGGGCAAGTCGCCGGACGACGGCGGGATCGGCTGGGGCGACGGGTTGGTGACCGGCCTCGGCCTCGTCCTGTTCGCCGGGCTGGTGAGCTACATCGCGGTGACCCGCCGCGACGTCGAGGTGGTGCCGGCGGAGCAGGAGGGGACGAAGGCCGAGGTGCCGGACGCCATCCGCTGAGGGCGAGCGAGCACCGGCGCCGTAGAGCCGGCGAGATGTCCCGGCACCGGGAGCCGGAACCTCTCGCCCTGCCCGCACTGCGGGCACTGCCGCCCTGCCGGCTGTCTCGGCTAGTTCGTCGGCTTCTCCGCGCCCACGACCCACATGGCGAAGAACTGCGAGCCGCCGCCGTAGGCGTGGCCCAGGGCTTTGCGGGCGCCGTCGACCTGGTGCTCGCCGGCCAGCCCGCGCACCTGCAGCGCGGCCTCGCCGAAGCGGAGCATGCCCGACGCACCGATGGGGTTGGACGACAGGACGCCACCGGAGCAGTTGACCGGGAGGATGCCGTCGAGGGCGGTGCCGCCCGACTCGGTGAGCTTCCAGCCGGCGCCGATGTCGGCGAAGCCCAGCGACTCCAGCCACATCGGTTCGAACCAGGAGAAGGGCACGTAGATCTCGGCCATGTCGATCTCGTCGATCGGGCTGGTGATGCCGGCCTGCTTCCACAGTGCGGCGGCCGCGTCGCGGGAGGCCTGCGGGTTGACCTGGTCGCGCTCGGCGGCCGAGGTCGCCTCGGAGCGCATGACGGTGCCGTGGATCCACGCCGGGTTGGGCGAGGCCTTCGCGACGTCCTCGGAGGCGATGACCAGCGCGCAGGCGCCATCGGACGACGGGCACGTCTCGTCGTAGCGGATGGGGTCCCAGAGCATCGTGGAGGCCATCACGGACTCGACCGTGGTGCCCTCGTTGTGCAGGTGGGCGTAGGGGTTCTTCAGTGCATTGTTGCGGTCCTTGGCGGCCACGATCGCGCCGATGTGCGTGGGGGCACCCGAGCGCCGGATGTAGGAGCGCACGTGCGGCGCGAAGTAGCCACCGGCGCCGGCGTGCACCGGCATGTTGAACGGCACGGGCACCGAGAGGGCCCACATGGCGTTCGACTCCGACTGCTTCTCGTAGGCGACGGTGAGCACCCGCTCGTGGATGCCGGCCTGCACGAGGGACGCTGCCACGATGGCGGTCGACCCGCCGACCGAGCCGGCCGTGTGCACCCGCAGCAGCGGCTTGCCCGCCGCGCCGAGTGCCTCGGCGAGGAACAGCTCGGGCATCATCACGCCCTCGAACAGGTCGGGGGCCTTGCCGACGACGATGGCGTCGATCTCGTCGAGCGTCATGCCGGCGTCCTCGAGAGCGCGGTCCATCGCCTCGCGGCACAGGCCCGCCATCGAGACGTCCTCGCGCTTGGCGCGGTGATGGGTCTGACCGATGCCGATGACCGCTGCTGGCTGCTTCGCCATCTCAGGCACGTCCTTCCATGGTGCAGACGAGGTTCTGCTGGAGCGCCGGGCCGGACGTCGCGTGGCCGAGCGTGCGAGTCGCCTCGCCCGACCAGATCTTCTTCGCGGCCTCTCCGATGCGGATGCCGCCGGCCGAGAACATCGGGTTGCCCGACAGCGGCCCGCCCGACGGGTTGATCACCACGTCGTCGCCGAGGCCGAGCTCGCGGCGCAGGATGAGCTCCTGGTGGCTGAAGGCGACGTGCAGCTCGGCGACCTCGACGCCGTCGGTGCCGGCACCGGACGCCGCGGCTGCAGCCGAGGGGGAGCGGGTGAGGTCGCGCGTGCCCATGCTCATCGGGTCGACGTAGTGCGAGAGCCCGCTGATCCACGCCGGGGTGTCGCGTACGGCGCGGGCGCGGTCGCCCGCCGCGAGCACGATCGCTGCGGCCCCGTCGGTGACCGGCGCGCAGTCGTGCTTGCGCAACGGATCGGCGTACATCGGTCGGGCGAGCAGCTCGTCGACCGACGACCCGCCCTGGCGCACGGCGTACTCGTTGGTCTCGGCGGCGGCGAGCGAACGGTGCACCACCTCGGCCATCGCGCGTTCGTCCCACGCGCCGGCGTCGATGCCGGCCCTGGCCTGGAGGCCGGCCAGCGACACGGTGTCAGGCCACAGCGGCGTCATCGTGTAGGGCTCGAGCTGCAGCGCGAGAGTGCGTCGCAGCACTCCGGCCGAGCTCTTCCCGAAGGCGTAGACGAGAGCGGTGTCGACCTCGCCGGTCTGGATCTTGACCCACGCCTCGTACATCGCCCACGCGAGGTCCATCTCGACATGGGACTCGTTGACCGGCGGGATGACGCCGATCGCATCGACGGCCTGCACGAACGAGAACGACCGGCCGGCGAGGTAGTCCGAGGAGCCGGAGCACCAGAAACCGACGTCGTGGCGGGTCCACCCGGTCTGCTCGTAGCACTCCTCGAACAGCGGAACGAGCAGCTCGACGCAGGTCGGCGACCCGTCGAACTCCTCCATCTGTCGCTGGGCGAACCCGACGACGGCGACATCTCTCATGGCAGGCCCCTCAGAGGTGGTTTCGGTAGGTGTCGTAGTCGGCATCGGGGTCGCCGGTCGGACTGAAGTGGCTGATGTTCTCGATCGTGGTGCCCCATTCGTCGCGCGGCTTCCACACCGCCTTCACCCGCATGCCCATCCGCACCTCGTCGGCCGCGATGTCGAGGATGAGGTGAAGGAAGGCGATGTCGGCGCCGTCGAGCAGCACGTAGGCCGAGACGTAGGGCGGGGTGATCTTCTGACCCATGAACGGCACGTTGACCACGCAGTACGTCGTCACGGTGCCCTCGTGGGAGAGCTCGACCTCCTCAGCGGTGGGCGTGCCGTCGGCGGGGCAGGCGCTGCGCGGCGGCACGTAGACCTTCTCGCAGGTCGGGCAGCGCTGCCCGAGGATCCGGCCCTCGGCGAGGCCGCGGTAGAACGCCGACTCCTCGGGCGAGGCGGCGTAGGTGTAGTCGAGCTCGACGGGGGTGACGACGCCGATGACGGGGCCGGTGACGGGGCCGAGGTCCGGGGTGGCATCGGCGGGCGCGCCTTCGGCTCCCGACTGCGCGGTCGCTGCCTCCGTCGGCATCGCTCGCGCCCGATCCTCGCCGGCGCCCTCGGCGACGTCGTCGCCCTCGGCGACGGGCTCGAAGCACCGGATGTCGGTGATGGCGCCGACCCGCGCCTCGGCCCAGCGCACCCGCACCCGCAGCCCGGTGGACATGTCGGCCGCCGACGCCACGTCGACGGCGTGCAGCAGTGGGGCGTCAGCGCCGTCGAGGGTCACCAGGGCGAAGGCGAAGGGGTGGTCGAGCGGCTGCCCCTTGACCGGTTCGGGCACCCAGGACCACGACGTCACCGTGCCGACGGGGGAGACCTCGACGAAGTCGTCGGTCTGCAGGTGCGTCACCGGGTCGTACTCCGGAGGCGGGACGACGACCGTCCCCGCAGAGGTGCGCGCGCCGATCACCACGCCGTCGCGCAGACCGGTGAGGAACCGGCCGATGACGGGTCCGGTGGAGCGCGTGTAGTCGAAGGCGACCGTGACGGGCGCCGAGAGGGTGCGAGCCATACCTGCGAAACTAGAACACGTTCTATCTTTGCCGCAAGGGCTGTGGAAGGGTGTCGTGCATGAAACTGGGACTTCAGCTGGGTTACTGGCAGGCGCAGCCTCCGACCGGCGTCGCCGAGCTCGTCGCCGCGGCCGAGGAGGCCGGCTTCGACTCGGTCTTCACCGCTGAGGCATGGGGCTCCGACGCCTTCACCCCGCTGGCCTGGTGGGGCCGCGACACGACGACGCTGCGCCTGGGCACCTCGATCGTGCAGATGTCCGGACGCACGCCCACCTCGATCGCGATGCACGCCCTGACCCTCGACCACCTCACCGGCGGTCGCGTCGTCCTCGGGATGGGAGTGAGCGGCCCACAGGTCGTCGAAGGCTGGTACGGCCAGCCCTTCAGCAAGCCCCTGGCGCGCACCCGCGAGGTCGTCGACATCATCCGTCAGGTGCTCGCCCGTGAAGGCCCGGTCACCAACGACGGCCCGCACTACCCGTTGCCGTTCAGCGGCGAGGGAGCGGTAGGCCTGGGCAAGGCGTTGAAGCCGATCACGCACCCGTTGCGCCCCGACATCCCCATCTGGCTCGGGGCCGAGGGTCCGAAGAACGTCGCCCAGACCGCTGAGATCGCCGACGGGTGGATCCCGATCTTCTACACCCCGAAGTCGGCCGGCATGTACCAGCCGTGGCTCGACGAGGGCTTCGCGCGGGCCGGCGCACGTCGTACCAGGGCGGACTTCGAGATCGCGGCCACCTGCCACCTCCAGATCGTCGACAGCGCCGAGGAGAAGCAAGGCGTCGTCGAGGCCATGAAGGCAGTGGTGGCGCTCTACATGGGTGGCATGGGCGCGGCGGAGGCCAACTTCCACAACCAGGTCTTCGTGCGGATGGGCTACGAGGACCTCGCCGCCGAGGTGCAGAGCCTCTACCTCGGCGGGGAGAAGGGCAAGGCCACGGCGCTGATCCCCGACGACCTCGTCGACGACATGCACATCATCGGTGAGGCCGGCGAGGTGAAGGAGAAGGTCGCTGCATGGGAGGAGACCGGGGTGACCACCTTGATGCTCAGCTTCCACCACGCCGACGAGATCCGGAAGGTGGCCGAGCTCCTCGCGTGAACTTTCTCAGGTAGGCGGCCGGAGTAGGTTCGGTCGCGTGATCGAGCTGAGCAAGGACCAGGCCACCGACCTGACCACGGAGGACGGCGCACGCCCCACCCGCCTGCGCGTCGGCATCGGGTGGGACAAGACGCGCACGGGCGGTTTCATCGGCACCGGCGCGCCGGAGATCGACCTGGACGCATCGGCGATCCAGTTCGCCGACGGCAAGCTCTTCGACCTCGCCTTCTACAACAACCTGGCCACCCGGGACGGGTCGGTCGTCCACCAGGGTGACAACCGGTCCGGGTCGGGCGCCGGCGACGACGAGACGATCCTGGTCGACCTCGCCAAGGTCTACGCCAAGGTCGATCGGATCTTCCTGCTGGTCAGCAGCTACGCCGGCCAGAGCCTGGAGTGGACCGACAACGCCTACTGTCGCGTGCTGAGCGACGACGACGCCGCGGTCGAGCTCGCTCGGATCACCCTCACCGCCGGGGTCCGCGAGACGGGCCTGGTGATGGCCGAGCTGGTGCGCAGCGGCGACGGCTGGCGCCTGCACGCGATCGGTGAGGGCGTCGCGGTGAAGCTGCCGACCGAGGCGGTCGCGGCGCTCCAGCGCTTCCTCTGAACCGTCGGCGGCTGGGGTCCACCGCCCCTCGTCGGCCTCGGCCCGTGATCGGCCCGTGACAGGAACTGCAACACGTTCTAGTCTCGGCGGCATGACGACCACCGACGACCGTCCCCCTGCCCCGGAGCCCGCAGCAGCGGCCGAGGTCGACCCGATGCGCACCGGCACGCACAACGGCAACCTGATGGTCGCCGCCCTCAAGCGTCACCACGACAAGCCGGTGATGTATCTCGGCGACACCACGTTGACCGGCGGCGAGACGGCCGCACAGATGAGCCGCTACGTGCAGGCCTTCGAGTCCCTCGGGGCCGGCACCGGCACCCACGGCGCCCTCCTCGCCCTCAACCGCCCCGAGGTGCTCTACATCCTCGGAGCCGGGCAGACGCAGGGCTACCGGCGCACGTCGTTGCACCCGCTCGGCAGCGCGGACGACCACGCCTACGTCATCAACGACGCCGGCATCACGTTCCTCATCATCGACCCGTACTTCGTCGACCGCGCCGTCGCGCTGCTGGAGAAGTGCCCCGGGCTGACCCGGGTGCTCACGATCGGCCCGGTGCCCGAGGCCCTGGCCCACGTGGGGGTCGACCTGGTCGCCGCAGCAGCTACGTACGACGCGAGGCCGCTCACAGCGGCCCTGCTGCCGCCCGACCACATCGTCTCGATCACCTACACCGGCGGCACGACCGGCAGGCCCAAGGGCGTCATCGGGACCTCCGCAGCGATGAACACGATGAGCCAGATCCAGCTGGCCGAGTGGGAGTGGCCGGAGAACCCGAAGTTCCTGATGTGCACGCCGCTCTCGCACGCGGGCGCCGCATTCTTCGTGCCGACGGTGATCAAGGGCGGCACCCTGCACGTGCTGTCGCGCTTCGACCCCGCCGAGGTGCTGCGCACCATCGAGGAGCAGCAGATCACCGCCACGATGCTGGTGCCGTCGATGCTCTATGCCTTGATGGACCATCCCGACTCGCACACCCGCGACCTGAGCTCGCTCGAGACGGTCTACTACGGCGCCTCGGCCATCAACCCGGTGCGGCTCCGGGAGGCCATCGACCGGTTCGGGCCGATCTTCGCGCAGTACTACGGCCAGTCCGAGGCGCCGATGGTCATCACCTACCTCGCCAAGGCCGACCACGTCTCCGGGGTGGGTGGCGACGACACCCGCCTCGCCTCGTGCGGACGCCCCTCGGCCTTCATCCGCACCGCACTGCTCGACGAGGACGGGCGTCAGGTGCCGGTCGGCGAGCCCGGCGAGATCTGCGTGGCCGGCTCCCTGCTGGCCGGTGGTTACTGGAACCTGCCCGACGAGACCGCTGAGACGTTCAGGGACGGCTGGATGCACACCGGCGACATCGCCCGCGAGGACGAGGACGGCTTCTGGTACATCGTCGACCGCACGAAGGACATGATCGTCACCGGTGGCTTCAACGTCTTCCCGCGCGAGGTCGAGGACGTCGTCGCCGAGCACCCGGCGATCGCGCAGGTCGGCGTCATCGGCACGCCCCACGAGAAGTTCGGCGAGGCCGTCACGGCCATCGTGGTCCTACGCGAGGGGTTCGAGCTGACCGACGACGTGGTGGCCGAGATCCAGGAGATGGTCAAGGAGCGCAAGGGCTCGGTGCAGGCACCCAAGCAGGTCATCGCCACCGACGCGCTGCCGCTGACCGGGCTCGGCAAGCCGGACAAGAAGGCTCTGCGCGGCCAGTACTGGACCGGGGAACGGTCCGTCGGTTGAGCAGTCGCTTCCGCACGCTCACCTGCGACGAGCTGGCGGTGCTGGTGCCCGAGCTGCTCCTCATCGGACAGCCCATCGACCGTTCTGGCATGGCCTGGGCCCGGAGGCGGCGGGCTCGACGACTACTCCGGACCGCTGGTCGGAGACCTCGCCTCCGGCGACTTCTCCCACTCCGCGCTGGTGCGCATCGCCGACGAGGTGTGCCTGCAGATGCACCTGCTGAACCTGTCGTTCCTGCCCCTGTTCAACCCGCACGCCTACACCAGGGGCGAGGTCGACGACGACGCGCTGACGGTAGGGCCGTCCGATGCCTGGGCCGACGGCGGTTGGGTCGGGCTGTGCGGTCCGGGTCGGGTGACGGCCCTCCAGGCTGCCGTGCGCGCGGTCGACCCGCACCTCGACGTCGAGGTCGAGGGCGAGGGCGACGACGCGACCTGGAGCCTCACCGTCGTACGACGTGACCAGGCAGCGCCCGAGGTGGGCGAGGTGGCGGTGACGCGCCTCAGCACGGGCGCATCCTTCACCTTCGAGCCGCGCCGCTCGTTGCCGCTCTCTCCGGTCTGACCGGACCTGTCGCACGTGGCTCAGTGGCCGGTGAACTCCGGCGGACGCTTCTCGAGGAACGCGCGCGGGCCCTCCTTGGCGTCGTCCGAGGCGAAGACCGCAGCACCGACCCGTGCGTCGTCGGCCCAGCAGTCGTCCTCGTGCTTGCCCTCGGAGTCGCGCATGGTCCGCAGGATCGCCTGCACCGCAACCGGTCCGTTCGCGCTGATGAGGTCCGCGATCTCGTGCGCCTTCGCCAGCGCCTCGCCGTCGGGGACGACGTGCCCGATGAGGCCGACCTCCTTGGCCTCGGGGGCCTTCATCGTGCGTCCGGTCAGCAGCAGCTCGGCAGCGACGGTGTAGGGCAGCTGACGGATCAGGCGTACCGCCGAGCCACCCATCGGGTAGAGGCTCCAGCGAGCCTCGGCGACGCCGAACTTCGCCGACTCGCCCGCCACACGGATGTCGGTGCCCTGCAGGATCTCGGTTCCGCCGGCGACCGCGGGGCCCTCGACGGCGGCGATCAACGGCTTGGTGAGGCGGAATCCCTTGAGCAGCGACTTGATGACCGACGGGTCGAACTCGCCGGACTCGAAGCTCTCGCTCGGCGCTCTGGCGTTCATCGCCTTCAGGTCGGCACCGGCGCAGAAGTAGCCGCCCGCACCGGTGAGGATGCAGACCCGGATCGAGTCGTCGGAGTTCACGCGGTCCCAGGCCTCCGACATGATCGCGAGCATCTCGCCGGACAGCGCGTTGCGCGACTCCGGGCGGTTCATGGTCACTACCAAGGTGTGCCCGACCTGCTCGACGAGGCAGTGCGCCTGGCCGGTCGGCTGGCTGGTCGGCTGGCTGGTCGGCTGGGTGGACGGGTCGGTCGAGGCGGGCGCGTCGGTCATGGAGCGAGACGGTAGCGAAAAACAAGAACGTGTTCTAGTCTCGCCGCGTGGCCCTGAACATCGCAGACCTCTTCGAGCACGCCGTCGACGCCGCCCCCGACAAGCCCGCGGTGAAGGTGGGTGAGGAGGTCATCAGCTATGCCGAGCTGGAGGCGTCGGCCAACCGGCTGGCGCACTTCCTCTCCGGGCGAGGCATCGGGTCCGGGGATCACGTCGGCGTCTACGCGAAGAACAGCATCGAGCACGTGATCGCCGTCCTGGCGATCCTCAAGGTGCGGGCCGTCGCCATCAACGTCAACTACCGCTACGTCGAGGGCGAGCTCGACTACCTCTTCGACAACGCCGACCTCGTGGCCCTGGTGCACGAGCGTCCGTACGCCGGCCTCGTCGCCGCGTGCGCGCCCAAGCACGAGAAGCTCGCGACGGTCGTGGTGCTGCCCGACGTCCTCGACCCGGCCGACGAGTCCGACATCTCCTCCTACGGCGGCGTCCTGCTCGCCGAGGCGCTCGAGGGCCAGAGCGCCGAGCGCGACTTCGGCGAGCGCAGCAACGACGACCTCCACATCATCTACACCGGCGGCACCACCGGTTTCCCCAAGGGCGTCATGTGGCGCCACGAGGACTTCTGGCGCGTGCTCGGGGGTGGCATCGACTTCACCACCGGCGTTCCGCTCGAGGAGTTCGACCAGTCCGAGCAGGCCAAGCTCGACGGTCGGATGACGACCTTCCCACTGAGCCCGCTGATGCACGGCGGAGCCCAGGCGGGGCTGCTGATGCACCTCTTCGCCGGACACCTGACCGTGCTCGAGCCGAAGTTCGATCCGGTGCGCACGTGGGAGATCATCGAGCGCGACCAGGTGCAGCTCATCTTCATGACCGGCGACGCCATGGCGCGCCCGCTGATCGAGGCCTACGAGGCCAAGCAGGCCGAGGGCACCAGCTACGACTGCGGCAACCTGATCGCGATCTCCAGCAGTGCGGCGATCTTCAGCCCGCCGGTCAAGGCGCGCTGGATGGCGGCGTTCCCGAACTCGTTCTTCACCGACTCGATCGGCGCCTCCGAGACCGGCTTCCAGGGCATGGGCCTGCAGGAGAAGGACAACATCAGCAGCGACGGACCGGTGGTCGCGCTCGGTCCGTCGAGCGTCGTGATCGGCGACGACGGCGAGGTGCTCGACCTCGCGAGCAACGTCGGCGCCATCGGTCGCCTCGGTCGCGGCGGGTCGGTCCCGGTCGGCTACTACAAGGACCCGGAGAAGTCGGCGAAGACGTTCTGGGAGATCGGCGGGCGACGCTACTCGGTGCCCGGCGACTTCGTCCGGATCGAGACCGACGGCAAGGTCACCCTGCTCGGTCGAGGCTCCAACTGCGTCAACACCGGCGGGGAGAAGGTCTACCCCGAGGAGGTCGAGATGGCCATCAAGGGCCACCCGGGCGTCTACGACTGTCTCGTGGTCGGCATCCCCGACGAGAAGTACGGCCAGTCGGTCGCGGTGGTCGTCCAGCCGCGCGAGGGCCACACCGTCGAGCTCGACGAGCTGCGGGACTACCTGCGCGCACACCTGTCGGGCTACAAGCTGCCGCGCAGCCTGACCCTGGTGCCCGAGATCCCGCGCAACGCCACCGGCAAGGCGCAGTACCCGCGGGCCAAGGAGATGATCCTCCGCCGGCGCCGGCGCCGGCGCCGGTCTCGGGGTCGGGGCCGGCGCGGGGCAGGGGGCCTCGGCATGATGCGCAGCCCACTGTGCGAGGCCTTCGGGATCGAGTACCCGATCTTCGCCTTCACCCCCTCCGAGCACGTCGCAGCCGCCGTCTCCAAGGCCGGTGGCCTCGGTGTCCTCGGGTGCGTGCGGTTCAACGAGACCGAGGAGCTCGAGCGCGTCCTGACCTGGCTCGACGACCACACCGACGACAAGCCGTACGGCGTCGACATCGTGATGCCGATGAAGGTCCCGACCGAAGGCACCTCGCTCGACCTGGGCGCGATGATCCCCGACGAGCACAAGCGGTTCGTCGACGAGACGCTGGTGAAGCTGGGGGTGCCGCCGCTACCCGAGGGTGAGGGGCGCGACGGCGTGCTGGGCTGGCTCCACTCCATCGCCCGTTCGCACCTCGACGTGGCGCTCCAGCACCGTCCGGTCTTCATCGCCAACGCGCTCGGGTCGCCGCCCAAGGACGTCATCGACAAGTGCCACGAGCACGGCATCCAGATCGGTGCGCTCGCCGGCGCCGCCAAGCACGCGCTGAGCCACGTCGCCAACGGCGTCGACATCATCATCGCCCAGGGTTACGAGGCAGGCGGCCACACCGGTGAGGTCGCGAGCATGGTGCTGCAACCCGACATCGTCGACGCCGTCGGACCCGACGTACCGGTGCTCGGAGCCGGCGGTATCGGCTGCGGCCGGCAGATCGCTGCGTCCATGGCGCTCGGATCGCAAGGTGTCTGGATGGGCTCGGTCTGGCTCGGCACGTCGGAGTACCAGATGATGGGCACCGGCAACACCGAGGCCTGGGAGACGGCTTTCACGCGGGCCACGAGCAGCGACACCGTGCGCACCCGCGTCTACACCGGCAAGCCGGCTCGACTGCTCAAGACCAAGTGGACCGAGGCCTGGGCCGAGGAAGGTGCTCCGTCACCGCTTCCGATGCCGCTGCAGAACCTGCTCGTCTCGAACGCGCACAACCGGATCAGTGCGGCCAACGACCCCGACGTCATCTCGATGCCGGTCGGGCAGATCGTCGGTCGGATGAACGAGGTGCGCCCGGTCGCCGAGGTGATGGCCGACCTGGTCTCGGAGTTCGAGGAGACCGTCGCGAGGCTCGACAAGCTGCGCTAGCGGCGCGGCTCGCCCGCGCTCAGGCCCGGACGACGTACGACGTCGTGCGCGCCGCGCGTTCCCACGTCACGCCGCCGGGAGTCTCGGCCAGCGCGCGCTTGAGCACCTTGTTCGTCGCCGTGCGCGGCAGGTCGTCGAGGACCCGCACCCGCCGTGGCCAGGCCTTGGGCGAGAGGTCTGCCTGGGAGATGAGGAACGGCTCGACCTGGTCGGCGCTCAGCGGCGCGATCAGGGTGACCGCAGCCACGACCTGGTCACCGCCCTCGGGGTCGGGGACGCCGTACACCGCGGCCTCCCCGACGGCAGGGTGGCGCAGCAGGACCCGCTCGATCGGGGCCGCCGCGAGGTTCTCGCCGTCGACGCGCAGCCAGTCGGCGGTGCGTCCGGCGAAGTAGACGAAGCCGTCGCGGTCGCGATAGGCGAGGTCACCCGACCAGTACATCCCGCCCCGCATGCGCTCGGCCTCGGCGTCGCCGTCGCGGTAGTAGCCCGCGAACGCCCCACGGCCGAGGGTGTTGACGAGCTCACCCGTGGCGGCATCGGCGTTGAGGAGCTCACCGGTCGGGCCGAACTCGGCGTCGTCGGTGGCCAACCCGGTGACCGGGTCGAGCACGGCCACGCCGTCGATCGGACGGCCGAGGCTGCCCGGCGGCAAGCCCGGCACACGCTGCACGATGACGGCGTTCTCGGTGGAGGAGTAGGAATCGACGACCACGCACCCGAACCGCGCGCCGAAGGCGGCGATGTCGCGCTCGTTCGCCTCGTTGCCGAAGACCAGGCGAAGCGGGTTGTCGGTGTCGTCGGGCCGCTCGGGCGTCGCCATCACGTAGGCCAGCGGCTTGCCGACGTAGTTGGCGTACGTCGCGCCGAAGCGGCGCACGTCGGAGAGGAAGCCGGAGGCCGAGAACCTCGGCGCCAGCGCGATGGTCGAGCCCGCGGCCAGGGCCGGTGCCCAGCCGGCCATGATCGCGTTGGAGTGGAACAGGGGCATCGAGAGGTAGGCGACGTCAGCCGGGGTGAGGCCGAAACGCTCGGAGAGGAACTGGCCCGGGTGGGCGATCTTCTCGTGGGTCACGTTGACGGCCTTGGGCTCGCCCGAGGTGCCGGAGGTGAAGATCAGCATGAGCAGCGACTCGGGGGTGACGGCGGCCGCGACATCCGTGGGCACCGAGGCGTCGGCGTGCGTGGCGGTCAGTGCGCGGAAGTCGTGGGAGTCGACCACGAGCACGGGCACCGGCAGGTCGAGGCCGTCGAGCAGTGGCGCCAACCGCCCGTCGGTGATGAGCACCCGCACGTCGGCCCGTTCCACGTCAGCCGCGAGCGCGGCGCCGCGCCGGGTGTGGTTGAGCCCGACGACGACCTGACCGCCGAGTGCGGCTCCGCCCAGCAGGAACAGGAACTCCGGGGTGTTCTCGAGCAGGACGCCGACGTGCGGTGGACCCTCGGTCGGCAGGATCGCGGTGAGCATGGCTGCTCGGCCGGCCGAGGCGGCCACGACCTCACGCCACGTCCACACGTCGTCCCCGGCCAGCAGCCCCGGCCGGTCGTCGTCCGCGCGAGCCAGCAGCTGCGCGCGGACCGTGGGGCCGACTGCCGGGGTGGTGGGGGTGCTCACGTTGTCGCCGGCCGGGGTGTCGAAACTCCACAATTGTGCCGAGATGACATGGTTTCGCGGCCCAGACCTGTCAGAACGGCACAATTGTGGGAACAGGACACCTCAGGCCGGCTCGGCCGCCAGCGCGCGGCCGATGGTCAGCGCCTGCTCGGTGGCACCGCCGAAGAGCAGCTCGAAGCGCTTGGCGGTGGTGAAGTAGCGGTGCGCCTCGCCGTCGAGGTCGATGCCGACTCCGCCGTGCACGTGCACGGTCGTGTGGGCGAGGGTGTGCCCGGCGTCGGCGGCCCAGAGCTTGGCGGTGGCGACCTCGGTCTCGGCAGGCAGCCCCTCGCTCAGGCGCCACACGGCCTGCCACAGCGTCAGTCGCTGCCCCAGGACGTCGATGTAACCGTCGGCCAGACGCTGCGAGACGGCCTGGAACGTGCCGATCGGGCGGCCGAACTGCTCGCGCGTCTTGGCGTAGGCCGCGGTGAGGTGCAGGGCACCCTCGGTGACGCCGAGCTGCTCGGCGGCGCCGCAGATCGTGAGGAGCTGGCCGAGCCGGGCGGCGGCCACGCCGTCGTCCGCGCCCAGCAGCTCGGCGCGCGCACCGGCGAGGTCGAGGCGTACGACGACGTCGCGGTCGCTGCTGTGCTGCTCGACGCGGTGGACGCCGTCGGCCGACGGGTCGAGCAGGAAGACGCCGACGCCGTCGTCGGTGGAGGCGGTGACGAGGACGACCGACGCGACGGCCCCGGCGCGCACGATCGCCTTCGAGCCCGTCAGGGCCCAGCCGGAGCCGTCCGGACGAGCGACGACGGTGGGTCGGGCAGGCAGCTGCGCGCGCTCCTCGGCGACCGCGGCGGTGAGGACGAGCGTGCCGGCCACGGCGGCCGGAAGGGTGGCGCCGCGTTGGGTGTCGGTGCCGAACTCCTCGAGCACCATCGCTGCCGGGCCGTGCACCGCCAGTGGCACGGGCGCAACGACCCGACCCACCTCGACCAGCACGCGACACAGCTCGACCAGCCCGAGCCCGGCACCGCCGTGCTCCTCCGAGACGGCCAGCGAGACCAGCCCGGCCCCGGTGAGGTCGCGCCACAGGTCGAGGTCGACACGGGAGCCGGTCGCCTCGACCGCCTTCTGCCGGTCGTTGGTGCAGCGCTCGCCGAGGATGGTCGCGGCCAGTCGGGCCGCCTCGTCCTGTTCGGGGGTGAAGGAGAAGTCCATGGCGGGTCCTATCGTTTCGCGGCCGGCAGGCCGAGGCCCACGTAACCGATGATGTCGCGCTGGATCTCGTTGGTGCCGCCGCCGAACGTCATCACCAGCGAGGAGCGGAAGAACCGCTCGAGGCGGCCGGCGAGCACCGCGCCCTCGGAGTCGGCGGTGATCGAGGCCTGCGGTCCGACGATCTCCATCAGGACGCGGTAGACCTCGGTGTTGAGCTCGGAGCCGTAGATCTTGATGGCCGACGCCTCAGCGGGGGAGAGGCCGACCCCGGCGTCGGCGTCCGCGGCCAGCTTCCAGTTGAGCAGCGTGAGCGCCTCGACGCGCGCGTGCACCCGACCGAGGGCGAGCTGCACCCACTCGGCGTCGATGACGCGCTGACCGTCGGGGTTCTTCGTGTGCTGGGCCCACTCGCGCACGAGCCTGAGGGAGTGGCTGGTCGGCGCCGCGGAGGTCAGCGAGACCCGCTCGTGGTTGAGCTGGTTGGTCATCAACGACCAGCCGGCGTTGAGCTCGCCGACCAGGTTGTCGGCCGGCACCCGCACGTCCTCGTAGTACGTCGCGCTGGTGCTGACACCGGCCACGGTGTGCACCGGCGTGTAGGAGACGCCGGGCGCGTCTGCCGGGACCATGATCATCGACAGGCCCTTGTGGCGCGGGAGATCGGGGTCGGTGCGACAGGCGAGCCAGATCCAGTCGGCGTACTGGATCAGCGACGTCCACATCTTCTGTCCGTTGACGACCCACTCGTCGCCCTCGCGGGTGGCCCTCGTGCGCAAGGAGGCGAGGTCGGTCCCCGACGCCGGCTCGGAGTAGCCGATCGAGAAGTGCAGGTCGCCGGTGAGGATCTTCGGGAGGAAGAACTCCTTCTGCGCCTCGGTGCCGTAGCGCATGATCGTCGGACCGACGGTGTTGAGCGTCAGGTAGGGGATCGGTACGCCGGCGACGGCGGCGGCGTCGGTGAAGATCAGCTGCTCGACCATCGAGCGCGCCTGGCCGCCGTACTCCTTCGGCCACCCGATGCCCAGCCACCCGTCGGAGCCGATCTGGCGGATGACCTCCTTGTAGACCCCCGCCTCGCCGAACTCGCCGGTCGCCGAGGAGAGCCCCGCCCGCCGCTCGGGGGTGACGAGCTGGTCGAAGTACTCCTTCAGCTCGGCTCGCAGGGCCAGGTGCTCGGGCTCGAGGGCTACATGCATGGCGTCAGACTAGAACGTGTTCTTGTTTTCGGCTAGCCTCGACCGGGCGCGATGCAGCTGCACGAGAGATGATCGACGAAGAACACGGGAGTTGTGATGAGTGAGACCCGCATGCTCGACCGGGGCCTCGCGCCCGAGCGCTTCGCGCGAGGGTGGCACTGCCTGGGCCTGGAGAGCGCCTTCACCGACGGCAAGCCGCACGGCATCGAGGCGTTCGGCACCAAGCTCGTCGTCTGGAGCGACACCCGGGGCGAGCTGCAGGTGCTCGACGGCTACTGCCGCCACATGGGCGGCGACCTCACCCAGGGCTCGGTCAAGGGCGACGAGATCGCGTGCCCGTTCCACGACTGGCGCTGGGGCGGTGACGGCAAGTGCAAGGCCATCCCGTACGCCCGTCGGGTGCCGCTGCGGGCCCGGACCCAGAAGTATCCCACCGCGATCCGCAACGGGCAGCTGCTCGTCTGGCACGACGTCGAGGGCAGCGCCCCCGACCACGGCATCCTGCCGCCCGAGCTGCCCGGTGTCGGTACCGACACCTACACCGACTGGTCGTGGGAGGTCGTCCCGATCGAGGGCTCGAACTGTCGCGAGCTCATCGACAACGTCGTCGACATGGCGCACTTCTACTACGTGCACTTCTCGTTCCCCACGAGCTTCCGCAACGTCTTCGAGGGCCACGTCGCCACCCAGTTCATGGAGTCGAAGGGCCGCCCCGACATGAGCGGCGGGTACGGCGACGCCGACCTGTTCCTGAAGTCGGAAGCGACCTACTACGGGCCGTCCTACATGATCAACTGGCTCGACGTCGACTACAAGGGTTTCCAGACCGAGGTCATCCTCGTCAACTGCCACATCCCCACCGGCCCCGACTCCTTCACCCTGCAGTACGGCATCACCGTGAAGAAGCCCGAGGGCATCGACGAGGCGACGGCGCAGTTCATCGCCGGCAAGTACGCCGAGATGTTCGGCGGTGGCTTCCTGCAGGACGTCCACATCTGGAAGAACAAGGTGCCGGTCCAGAACCCGTTGCTCTGCGAGGAGGACGGGCCGGTCTACCAGCTGCGCCGCTGGTACGAGCAGTTCTACGTCGATACCGCCGACGTCGCTCCCGAGATGACCGACCGCTTCGAGTTCGAGGTCGACACCACCAAGGCCAACGAGTACTGGCACGACGAGGTCGCCGACAACCTCGCCAGGCGCGCCGAGGAGGAGTCGCAGGCCGCGGCCTCGGCCGAGGCCACCGCGGACGCCTGATGGCCTCGTTCGTACCCACCAGCGACGACACGCTCGAGGACCAGCGCCGCTACACCCGGGCTCGGCAGACCGAGGTCGCCTGTCTCGACTGCTTGGCACGGGTCGGGGTGAAGAAGAACAGCGAGCACCACACCTCCATCCAGTGGAACACCGAGGCGCGCGGGTCCTGCCCCGAGCTGGCGCGCCGTGCGCCCCGACCCGACGTCCGATCCGCGCACGAGGGATGTCCACGGATGGGGGCCAGCATCGACGCCGCCACCCGTGAGGGGAGAATCCCCCTCGGCGCCGAGGACGGCTACTGATCCTCCCCGCCGAACGAGTCCCGTCCCCGGCACGCACCCGTCACGAAAGAGACCCGTGGAGATCACGTCCTACGAGCTCGAGGTCGTCGACGTCGTCGACGAGACGACCGACGCCCGCTCGATCACCTTCGCCGTGCCCCCCGACGCGGCAGCGGAGTTCACCTACAAGCCCGGCCAGTTCCTCACGGTGGCGGTGCCCAGCGACCGGACCGGGCTCGCCGCGCGGTGCTACTCGCTGTGCAGCAGCCCCCAGGAGCCCGGCGCGGACGACGCCACGCTGACGATCGCGGTCAAGCGCACGCCCGAGGGCTATGCGTCGAACTGGATCTGCGACCACCTCGAGGTCGGGAGCACCCTGCGCGTCCTGCCGCCGAGCGGCATCTTCACCCCGGCCTCCCTCGACGCCGACCTGCTGCTCTTCGCCGGCGGCAGTGGCATCACCCCGGTCATGTCCATCGCCAGGACGGCGTTGGCGCGCGGCACCGGAAGGATCACGCTCTTCTACGCCAACCGCGACGAGAAGTCGGTCATCTTCGCCGCCCAGCTGTCCGAGCTCGCGGCAGCGCACCCCGAGCGGCTGCACGTCATCCACTGGCTCGAGAGCGTCCAGGGCCTCCCCCTGCAGGCGCAGGTCAGGGCGATCGCGGCCGACCACCTCGACCGTGACGCCTTCGTCTGCGGTCCTGCACCGTTCATGAAGCTGACCACCGCGGCCCTCAAGGAGCTCGAGTTCCCTCGCGAGCGTCGCCACCAGGAGAAGTTCGTGTCCCTCGGCGGCAACCCGTTCGGCGACCTGCCGGGCTCCGCCGCGCAGGCGCAGGCCGAGGAGATCGAGGCGGCCCGCGAGGTGGACGACGCTGCCGCCTCGTCCGCGACCGTCTCGGCCGTCGCCTCCGGCGATCCGGTGCGCCTGGAGATCGAGCTCGACGGCACGACGCACCGCTACGACGACTGGGACCGCTCCACCACGATGCTCGAGCACCTCGAGGCTCGGGGCGTGAAGGCGCCGTACAGCTGCCGGGCAGGGGAGTGCTCGGCGTGCGCGGTCCGGCTCCTGGAGGGCGAGGTGTCGCTGGCGCACAACGAGATCCTCGACGACGAGGACCTCGCCGAGGGGATCCGACTGGCGTGTCAGGCCACCCCGGCCAGCGACGTCGTACGAGCGACGTACTCGTGAGCGACCCCTCGGACTGAGCGGCTCGGACCTGGTCGCCTCCGCGAACGGGCTGCGCCTCGCCCCGACACCGGTGCAGCACAGTCGTGGTCACCGCTCCGACCCGAGGGCCGCCTGACCCGGGCCTGCGCCGCTCGGCACCCGCCCTGGTCACGAATGACCAGTCAGACCTGGTCTGCTCCGCCGGTTCCCGGAGCGCGGCGCTCGACCACACTGGTTCCGCCCCCGGGGGTCTGTCGCCGGCTCCGCGCGATAGCGGCGTGCTCGATCGGCGTCGCTGCTGCGTGGGGCACCCGCGGCGCTGCGCTCGACCCCCGGACCGCGCTGCAACATCGCCTCACGTCGTCTCCCGCTCGTCAGCTTCCCCGACCTTTCCGTCCCCCGGCCTCGGGGCCACCCACTCCGTGAGGAGCCGCTGTGCGCGCTGTCCCGCCGGTCGTCCGATCCTTCCTGCTCTGCGCGGGCGCCCTCCTGCGTCTGTCGTCGGGCGGGGAGGCCCGGCGGTTGAGCCGGGTGGCCGAGGACCCCAGCCGGGCCACCGCCGACGACCTCGCGCTGCTCGTGCGGGCGCACGGGGTGTCCGGGCAGCGCGCGCGGGTCGTGGTCGACCGACTGACGCAGGCACGGATGGAGCCCGAGCTGGTGTGGCGCTGGACCATGAATTACGACGCCAACGAGCTGGCCGGCCTGTGCGCCTCGCGTCTCACCGATCGGGAGCTGGTCGCCGTCCTCGACGGCCGGCGCCGACAGCTGTCCGGGATCGACACGTGGATCGACCACGAGGAGATGGACGACCCAGCAGTCTGAGCCTGACCCTGAGCCCTCGCGACGCGACGCGGCGAGGCGCGACGCGACGCGGCGAGGCGCGCTACCAGCCGCGGGCGCGCCACTCGTCCACGTGAGGGCGCTCGGTGCCCAGCTCGGTGTCGCCACCGTGGCCGGGATAGACCCACGTGTCGTCGGGGAGGGTGCCGAAGACCTTGGTCTCGACCTCGTCGACGAGCTGGACGAACGCGGCGTCGTCGCCGAACGTCCCCCCGACGCCCCCGGGGAAGAGGGAGTCGCCGGTGAACAGGTGCGGGTGACCGTCGTCCGACGGGTCGTCGTAGACGAGGGCGATCGACCCGGGGGTGTGTCCGGCGATGGCGACGACGCCCAGCGAGCACGCGCCGACCGTGATGGTGTCGCCCTGGCCCAGCGGCCGGGTGACCTCCACACCGGTCTGCTCGGTGATCGCCGCGGCGTCGGGGACGCCGGCCGCCACCTGGGCACCGGTGGCTCGGACGACATCGGCGAGCGCCCGGTGGTGGTCCCAGTGCTGATGGGTGGTGACCACGGTCGCCAGGCCCGCCTCGCCCACGAGGGCGAGCAGGGTCTCGCTCTCGGCCGCGGCATCGATCAGCAGCTGCTCGCCCGTGGCGCGGCACCGCAGGAGGTAGGCGTTGTTGCTCATCTTCTCGTCGACCGCCACCTTGGTGATGGTGAGAGCAGCGAGCTCACGCACGTCGGCTTCGCCGCCGACGGTGACGTCTCCGGTGTAGGTCATCGATCCTCGATCCTCGGCGGTGTGCCGTCCTGTGATGGGTTCCCGGTCAGCCTCCCACGCGGCACCGACGGCGGGCCGGGGCGCCGGTGCCGGCGCGACGTCGTCCGAGGGGGTGAGCGGTTCTCCGGGTCGTGCGGGCACACTGGAGCACTCGTCACCACGCCCGTGCCGGAGGGGGTCGTGACCGTCGACGAATCCGCGTTGTCGGTCCTGCGTCCTAGGCTCAGCGAGCACCTGCAGGCGGCAGTGCGCTTGCGCTCCGGCCGCGGGTGACGAACACTTGTTCGAACGCACCTGCCCTGCCCACCCGCACGACCGAGGGACTTCAGT
Organism: uncultured Actinomycetota bacterium; assembly: GCA_963742775.1. Taxonomy (GTDB): domain Bacteria; phylum Actinomycetota; class Actinomycetes; order Propionibacteriales; family Nocardioidaceae; genus Nocardioides. The sequence goes on from CAVUNE010000005.1 coordinate 542,941, forward strand.
GATCGACCAGCTCATCATCCGGGGTGCCCGCGAGCACAACCTCAAGGACGTCTCACTCGACCTGCCGCGCGACTCGCTCATCGTCTTCACCGGGCTCAGTGGGTCGGGCAAGTCGTCGCTGGCCTTCGACACCATCTTCGCCGAGGGCCAGCGCCGCTACGTCGAGTCGCTGTCGGCCTACGCACGTCAGTTCCTCGGCCAGATGGACAAGCCCGACGTCGACTTCATCGAGGGCCTGTCACCCGCGGTCTCGATCGACCAGAAGTCGACCTCCAAGAACCCGCGCTCCACGGTCGGCACGATCACCGAGGTCTACGACTACCTGCGTCTGCTCTTCGCCCGAGCGGGTCGTCCGCACTGCCCGACCTGCGGGGCCCCCATCGAGCGCCAGACGCCCCAGCAGATCGTCGACCGCATCCTCACCCTCGACGACGGAGCCCGCTTCCAGGTGCTCGCACCGGTGATCCGCGGCCGCAAGGGCGAGTACGTCGAGCTCTTCAAGCAGCTCCAGACCCAGGGGTTCTCCCGCGCCCGCGTCAACGGCGAGACCCACACGCTGGAAGAGCCGCCCAAGCTCGACAAGCAGAAGAAGCACACCATCGAGGTGGTCGTCGACCGGCTCGCGGTCAAGCCCAGCAGCAAGCGTCGCCTGACCGACTCCGTCGAGACCGCTCTCAACCTCGCCGGCGGGTTGGTGGTCTTCGACTTCGTCGACCTCGACGCCAAGGACCCGGCCCGCGAGCTGAAGTTCAGCGAGAAGATGGCGTGCCCCAACGACCACTCCATCGACACCGACGAGCTCGAGCCCCGCTCGTTCTCCTTCAACTCTCCCTTCGGCGCCTGCCCGGTCTGCAGCGGCCTGGGCACCCGGATGGAGGTCGACCCCGACCTCGTCGTCCCCGACACCACCGCGACGCTCGCCGAGGGCGCGATCCAGCCCTGGAGCCAGGCTCACGTCGCCGACTACTTCCTCAAGCTCATGAGCGCTCTGGGTGAGGAGGTCGGGTTCGACATCGACACTCCCTGGGAGGACATCGACACCGTCGGTCGACGCTCCCTGCTGGAGGGCCATGCCACCAAGGTCCACGTCGTCACGCGCAACCGCTACGGCCGCGAGCGCGCCTACTACGCCCAGTTCGAGGGGGTGCGCGCCTACGTCGAGCGCCGCCACCGCGAGGCCGACTCCGACACCAGTCGGGAACGCTTCGAGGGGTTCATGCGCGAGGTGCCGTGCGCTACCTGCAAGGGCAGCCGGCTGAAGCCGGTCTCGATGGCGGTGCTGCTCGGTGGCAAGAACATCGCAGAGATCTGCGCCCTGCCGATCAACGAGTCCGCGCAGTTCCTGGCACAGCTCGACCTGACCTCGCGTGAGCGCCAGATCGGGGAGCGGGTCCTCAAGGAGATCCAGGAGCGGTTGCGGTTCCTGCTCGACGTCGGTCTCGACTACCTCTCGCTCAACCGGCCCTCCGGCTCGCTCTCCGGCGGTGAGGCCCAGCGGATCCGTCTCGCCACCCAGATCGGCGCCGGGCTGGTCGGCGTCCTCTACGTGCTCGACGAACCCTCCATCGGGCTCCACCAGCGCGACAACCAGCGGCTGATCGAGACACTCGTGCGCCTCAAGGAGCTCGGCAACACCCTGATCGTCGTCGAGCACGACGAGGACACCATCAAAATTGCCGACTGGGTCGTCGACATCGGGCCGGGTGCAGGAGAGCACGGCGGTCAGGTCGTGCACAGCGGCACCGTCCAGGGCCTCTACGAGCACCCCGACTCGATCACCGGTCAGTACCTCTCCGGGCGCCGCGAGATCCCGGTGCCCCAGATCCGCCGCCCGCGCACGATCGGGCGCGAGCTGAAGGTGCACGGCGCCCGTGAGCACAACCTGCAAGACGTCGACGTCGCCTTCCCGTTGGGGCTGTTCGTCGCCGTCACCGGGGTGTCCGGCTCAGGCAAGTCGACGCTGGTCAACGACATCCTCTACACCTCGTTGGCCAAGCAGATCTACCGGTCGCGCCAGGTTCCGGGTCGCCACCAGAAGATCACCGGCCTCGAGCACGTCGACAAGGTGATCCACGTCGACCAGTCGCCGATCGGGCGCACCCCGCGGTCCAACCCGGCCACCTACACCGGCGTCTTCGACCACGTTCGTAAGCTCTTCGCCTCCACCCCGGAGGCCAAGATGCGCGGCTATCTCCAGGGTCGGTTCTCCTTCAACGTCAAGGGGGGACGCTGCGAGGCGTGCTCGGGCGACGGGACGCTGAAGATCGAGATGAACTTCCTGCCCGACGTCTACGTGCCCTGCGAGGTCTGCCACGGCGCTCGCTACAACCGCGAGACCCTCGAGGTGCACTACAAGGGCAAGACGATCGCCGAGGTCCTCGACATGCCCATCGAGGAGGCCGTCGACTTCTTCGCCGCTGTGCCGGCGATCGCGCGGCACATGAAGACCCTGGTCGAGGTCGGGCTCGGCTACGTCCGGCTCGGTCAGCCGGCCACCACCCTGTCCGGCGGTGAGGCGCAGCGGGTCAAGCTCTCCTCCGAGCTGCAGAAGCGCTCCACGGGCCGCACCGTCTACGTGCTCGACGAGCCCACGACGGGCCTGCACTTCGAGGACATCCGCAAGCTGCTCCTCGTGCTCGGCCGTCTCGTCGACGCCGGCAACAGCGTGCTCGTCATCGAGCACAACCTCGACGTCATCAAGACCGCCGACTGGCTGATCGACATGGGCCCCGAGGGCGGTTCGCGTGGTGGCCTGGTGCTGGCCGAAGGGACTCCGGAGCACATCGCCGGGGTGGCCGAGAGCTACACCGGTCAGTACCTCGCCCCGCTGCTGAAGGGTCGCGAGGCCACGGCGTCGGCAGCACGCCGGATGCCGCCCGACCCCGGCGTCGTGCAGGCGCGCAAGCCCACGAAGACGGCGGCGAAGAAGACGGCGGCGAAGAAGACGGCAGCGAAGAAGACGGCAGCGAAGAAGACGGCAGCGAAGAGAGACGGCGGCGAGGACCACCGGTTCGAGAGCAGTCGGCAACCAGGCTGCCCCGACGGGGATCCGCAAGGGCTAGGCCTCACCCGAGCGGTGGGTCCGCTCGACCTACGCTGGGACTCGATGACCGCAGACCGAGGAGACGGTGTGACCACCCCGAGCAGCGCAGTTCCTTCGACGTCGGGCGGTGTGAGCCGGCGCCGTGCTCTGGCCGGGATCGGTACGGTCGGTCTCTCGGTGCCGCTGTTGTCAGCCTGCAGCAGCGCCGACGCGCCGGCGGGCGACGGCGCCGCCGACACCGCCGATGCCGGTGGCACGGGTCCTGGTGGCAACGCGTCGTCGGGTCCCATGGACGCCCCCGCGTCGAGCGACAGCGGCACCCCACTCGCACCCACCGCGGACATCCCCGTCGGTGGCGGTGTGGTCTTCGCTGACAGCCGTGCCGTCGTGACCCAGCCCGTGGCCGGCGACTTCAAGTGCTTCTCGGCGGTCTGCACCCATACCGGCTGCCTCGTCACCGGGGTGTCGACGACGATCTCCTGCCCCTGCCACGGCAGCAGCTTCGACCTCTCGACCGGGGCGGTGCTCGGCGGGCCCGCCCCTGCGCCGCTGGCCGAGGTCCCTTTCACCATCACCGACGACGAGGTGGTCCTCTCATGAGTGACGTCCGCATGACACGACGCATCGTCTTCCAGGGCCTCGGGGCCCTCGGCGTCGCGGCAGCACTTGCCGGCTGCGGTGGAGGGCCGCAGACCAGCACTGTCGCCCTCGAACCGGGGGCACCGGTGGCGACCACGGCCGAGGTCCCGGTGGGCGGTGGCATCGTGCTCCCCGACGTCAACCTGGTCATCACCCAACCCACGGCGGGGGAGTTCCGTGGGTTCAACACGACCTGCACCCACACCGGCACTGCGGTCAACGCCGTCGACGGCACGGAGATCGTGTGCCCGAACCACGGCAGCCGCTTCTCGATCGAGGACGGCTCGGCGGTCCAGGGCCCGGCCTCGGCGCCGCTGGCCGCCGTCGACGTGGCCGTCGACGGCGACAGCATCGTCCTGGCCTGACCCCACGGCCGTCGGTCCCGGTCCGTAGGGTTGCCGTCATGTCTCCGCGTCGTCCTCCGCGCACCGCGGGAGGGCCGTCGTCCTACCGTCCGGAGCCGGGATCGATCCCTACCCAGCCGGGCGTCTACCGCTTCCGCGACGCGTCCTCGCGCGTCATCTACGTGGGCAAGGCGAAGAACCTCCGGGCCCGTCTGTCGTCGTACTTCCAAGACGTCGCGAACCTGCACCAACGCACCGCCACGATGGTCACCACAGCGGCGAGCGTCGAGTGGACGGTCGTCAACACCGAGGTCGAGGCGCTCCAGCTCGAGTACTCCTGGATCAAGGAGTTCGACCCGCGCTTCAACGTCAAGTACCGCGACGACAAGTCCTACCCCTGGCTGGCGGTGACCGTCGGTGACGAGTATCCCCGCGTGATGGTGGGGCGGGGCGCCAAGCGCAAGGGCACGCGCTACTTCGGCCCCTACAGCCATGCCTGGGCGATCCGCGAGACCGTCGACATCCTGCTGCGGGTCTTCCCCATGCGTTCGTGCAGCAACGGCGTCTTCAAGCGGTCGGCCCAGATCGGGCGCCCGTGCCTGCTCGGCTACATCGGCAAGTGCGCGGCGCCGTGCGTCGACACCGTCTCGGCCGACGAGCACCGCGCCATCGTCGACGACTTCTGCGACTTCATGGGCGGCCAGACCCGCCCGTTCGTGCGTCGCATCGAGAAGGAGATGTACGCCGCCTCCGACGCGATGGACTTCGAGCGCGCGGCGCGGCTGCGTGACGACCTGGGAGCCCTGCAGAAGGCGTTGGAGAAGCAGGCGGTCGTGCTCGGCGACGGGGCGGACGCCGACGTCATCGCGCTCGCCGAGGATCCCCTCGAGGTCGCGGTCCAGATCTTCTACGTGCGCGGCGGACGCATCCGCGGCCAGCGGGGCTGGGTCGCCGACCGGGTCGAGGAGGGCGGCACGCCCGAGCTCGTCGAGGACTTCCTGCTCCAGCTCTACGCCGGCGACGCCGATGCCGTTCCTCGCGAGATCCTGGTTCCCGAGCTGCCGCCCGACGTCGAGACGTTCGAGACCCTCCTGAGCGACCTGCGCGGCAGCCGCGTCGTCATCCGGGTGCCGCAGCGCGGTGACAAGAAGACGCTGCAGGAGACCGTCGCGCGCAACGCAGGGCAATCGCTGGTGCTGCACAAGACCAAGCGCGCCAGCGACCTCACCACCCGAAACCGGGCGCTGGAGGAGATCCGCGTGGCCCTCGAGCTCGACGAGGTGCCGCTGCGCATCGAGTGCTACGACGTGTCCAACCTCCAGGGCACCGAGGTGGTCGCCTCGATGGTGGTCTTCGAGGACGGGCTCTCGCGCAAGGGCGAGTACCGACGCTTCGTGATCAAGGGCGTCGAGGGACAGAACGACGTCGCCTCGATGCACGAGGTCATCACGCGCCGCTTCCGTCGCCTGCTCGACGAGCAGGTCCGCTCCGAGCAGCGCGAGACCGACCAGGGCCCGATGCTGGTCGACCCCGAGACCGGGCGAGCCCGCAAGTTCGCCTACGCCCCGGGGCTGGTCGTCGTCGACGGTGGTCCTCCGCAGGTGGCCGCTGCTCAGCAGGCGCTCGACGAGCTCGGCATCGACGACATCCCCGTGTGCGGTCTCGCCAAGAGGCTCGAGGAGGTGTGGCTGCCCCAGCAGGAGGACCCGGTCATCCTGGCGCGGTCCTCGGAGGGCCTGTACCTGCTCCAGCGGGTGCGCGACGAAGCCCACCGCTTCGCGATCAACCACCACCGCTCCCGACGCTCCAAGACCATGGTCGAGAGCGTCCTGGACGACGTGCCCGGGCTGGGTGAGGTGCGACGCAAGACCCTGATGAAGCACTTCGGATCGCTGAAGAAGCTGCGCGAGGCCGACCTCGACCAGCTGGCGCTCGTGCCGGGCATCGGCCCGCGCACCGCCGAGGCCATCAAGGAGGCCGTGGCGCAGGGGTCCGCCTCCGGGTCCGGCACCCGCGTGTCCGTCAACACCGCCACCGGCGAGATCGAGGAGTCATGACCGAGGACGACCTGCCCCCCGCCGACCTGCCCGGCCCCTTCGACGCGGTCCCTCCCGGAGAGGTGGTCGTGGTGACCGGCATGACAGGTGCCGGCCGGAGCACGGCCGCCAAGGAGCTCGAGGACCTCGGCTACTACGTGGTCGACAACCTGCCGTCCAGCCTGTTGCCCGACGTCGTCCGGCTCGTCGACTCGAGCCTGGGCCCCCGCCAGCCGATCGCCGTGGTCGTCGACGTCCGATCCGGCTCGTTCTTCGCCTCCCTCCGCACCCAGCTCGCCCACGGGTTCCCCGGCCGCCGGACCACCCTGGTCTTCCTGGATGCCTCCGACGAGGTCCTCGTACGTCGCCAGGAGGCCGCCCGGCGCCCCCACCCGCTCCAGGCCTCCGGGCGCCTGCTCGACGGGCTGCACCGCGAGCGACGGGTCCTGGCCGACCTTCGTAGCGACGCCGACCTGGTCATCGACACCGGCGCCCTCAACGTCCACCAGCTCACCGACCGCGTCGCCGCCGCGTTCGGCACCCCCGGCAACACCCAGCTCAAGGTGACCGTCGTCAGCTTCGGCTTCAAGTACGGCATCCCGGTCGACGCCGACTTCCTGGCCGACATGCGCTTCCTGCCCAACCCGTTCTGGATCCCCGAGCTGCGCGAACGCACCGGACGCGACGCCGACGTGTCGCAGTACGTCCGCTCCCGTCCGGGAGCCGCAGAGTTCCTCGACGCCTACGTGCCCGTCCTCGTCGGCGTCGGAGCCGGCTACCTGCGCGAGGGCAAGCGGTTCATGCGGGTCGCGATCGGGTGCACCGGCGGCAAGCACCGCAGCGTCGCGATGACCGAGGAGATCACCCGACGGCTCCTCGCCGCCGGCCTCGAGGCCCGGCCCGTGCACCGCGACCTGGGGCGCGAATGAGCGGCGCCGCCGTGGTCGACCGGGCCCAGGCCGTCGTGGCCTTCGGCGGCGGTCACGGACTGCACGCCTCGCTCACCGCGCTGCGACGGTTGGTCGACGACCTCACTGTCGACGACCTCACCGCCATCGTGACCGTCGCCGACAACGGTGGCTCGTCCGGCCGGTTGCGCGGGGAGTTCAACGTCCTGCCGCCGGGCGACCTGCGGATGGCGCTCGCAGCGCTCTGTGGCGATGACGACTGGGGAGACACCTGGGCCAAGGTGCTGCAACACCGGTTCGAGGGCGAGGGCGAGATGCGCGGCCACGTGGTCGGCAACCTGCTGATCGTGAGCTTGTGGGAGCTGCTCGGTGACCACGTCGACGCCCTCGACTGGGTGGGGCGCCTGCTCGGCGCGAAGGGACGAGTGCTGCCGATGGCCCTGACGCCCATGGACATCACGGCGCAGGTTCGGGGGATCGGCCCGGAACCCGAGGCCCTCACCGTCGTCCGCGGTCAGGTCGAGGTGGCCACCACTGATGGCGTGATCGTCTCCATCGACCTCGATCCGCCCGACCCGCCGGTGAGCCCCGTGGCACTGACCAAGATCGCCGAGGCCGACTGGGCGTTCCTGGGCCCCGGTTCCTGGTACACCTCGGTCCTGCCCCACGTGCGGGTTCCGGCCGTGCGAGGAGCCATCATCTCCACCCCGGCCCGCCTCGTGGTCGTGCTCAACCTGGAGGAGCAGGCGGGGGAGACGGGCGGCTTCGGGCCGGCCGACCACCTGCGGGTCCTGCTCGAGCACGCGCCCCAGCTCAGGGTGCACACCGTGCTCGCCGACCCGCGCAGCTGTGACGCCGAGCACCTCGCCGAGCTGCGCGAGGTGGTCTCGACCGCGGGTGCCGTGCTCACGCTCGCCGACGTGGCCGCCGACGACGGCACCCCGCGACACGACCCCCGCAAGCTCGCTGCTGCCTATGCCCGGATCATGGCCGGTGGTGACTCTGGTGACCCCGCGCAGGAGCCCGGGACGGCTGACGACGGTGGTTGACCCGCGTGGCAGGATCGCCCCATGGCGATGACGGCACAGGTGAAGGCAGAGCTCGCCAACACCCAGATCACCAAGACCTGCTGCCGCAAGGCCGAGGTCTCCACCATGCTCCGCTTCGCCGGCGGCCTGCACATCGTGAGCGGCAAGATCGTCGTGGAGGCCGAGCTCGACACCGGCGCCGCGGCCCGGCGCCTGCGCAAGGACATCGACGAGGTCTTCGGCCACAAGTCGGACGTCGTGATGGTGCAGGGCAACGGGCTGCGCAAGGGAAGCCGTTACATCGTCCGGGTCGTCAAGGACGGAGAGTCCCTCGCCCGCCAGACCGGTCTGCTCGACCAGCGCGGACGCCCGGTACGAGGACTTCCCCCGGCCGTCGTCTCCGGCGGCGGCTGCGACGCCGTCGCGTCCTGGCGCGGTGCGTTCCTGGCGCACGGCTCGCTCACCGAGCCGGGCCGCTCGTCGTCCCTCGAGGTCACCTGCCCGGGCCCCGAGGCCGCGCTGGCGCTGGTGGGCGTGGCCCGACGACTCGGCATCCAGGCCAAGGCACGTGAGGTGCGCGGGGTCGACCGCGTCGTCATCCGTGACGGCGACGCCATCGGGCAGCTCCTCACCCGGCTCGGCGCGCACGAGACGCTGATGGCCTGGGAGGAGCGCCGCATGCGGCGCGAGGTCCGCGCGACGGCCAACCGCCTGGCCAACTTCGACGACGCGAACCTACGCCGCTCGGCTCGCGCTGCCGTTGCGGCCGGTGCCCGCGTCGATCGCGCCATGGAGATCCTCGGGGAGGAGGTCCCCGACCACCTGCGGATGGCCGGCACCCTGCGCCTCGATCACAAGCAGGCCTCCCTCGAGGAGCTCGGCCAGCTGCACGATCCCGTTCTCACCAAGGACGCGATCGCCGGTCGCATCCGACGACTGCTCGCGATGGCCGACAAGCGCGCCGCCGACCTCGGCATTCCCGACACCGAGGCGTCGCTGACCCCGGAGATGCTCGCCGAGGACGACTGAGCCGGTGACGGCCTACTCGCGCGGCGCCACCCTGTTCCGTGCCGCGACCGCCCAGCTGAGTGTCGCCGAGCTGGTGCTTCCGGTGCCGTCGTGCCCCGGGTGGACGGTCTCCGACGTGCTCACGCACGTGGCCGACAACCACGAGGCGGTGCTCGCGGCCCACGGTGTGGTCGCCGACACCGCCGACGTCATCGCGGTCTACGAGGAGCACCTGACCCGGCAACCCCGGGCGCTGCTCGACACGGTCGAGCTGATCGTGCACGGCTGGGACATCGCCCGCGCCCGCGGCATGGTCGGCAGCCTCGACGACGTCACGCTCGACTTCCTCCTGGCGTTCGCGGTCGATGCCGGGGAACAGCTCTACGCCGACGGCGCCTTCGACCTGATGCTGGTCTCGACCGACGTCGGGCGCGAGGCCAGCGTGCTCGCCCTCTACGGCCGCGACGCCCGAGTGGTGCCCGGCTGAGCGCACGCACGACGCCGACCGGTGACGCCCGCGACAACACGTCCGGTCCTCCGGTCCTGCTTCTCCTCGGCTGACCGAGCGCTGCTGCGAGTGGGGTCGACCCCACCGACCGCTCCGTGGTCGACCGACCCGGGACGGCGCCGGGTTACCCGCACGTACCGCGGGACGTCGCCGGGTCGCCGGTGCGCCGGGCGCTAGGGTCGTGCCGACCACCGCACTCGAGCAAGCAGGAGCAAATCCCCGTGACCGTCCGCGTAGGCATCAACGGCTTCGGCCGCATCGGCCGCAACTTCTTCCGGGCCGTTCGGGCCTCCGGCCTCGACATCGAGATCGTGGGCGTCAACGACCTCACCGACAACGCGGTGCTCGCCCACCTGCTGAAGTACGACTCGATCCTGGGCCGTCTCGACGCCGACGTGTCGTCGACCGACGGTGCGATCCTCGTCGGTGGTCAGGAGATCAAGGCGTTCGCCGAGCGTGACCCGGCCGACCTGAAGTGGGGAGACCTCGACGTCGACGTCGTCGTCGAGTCGACCGGCTTCTTCACCGACGCCACGAAGGCGCGCGCCCACGTCGACGCCGGCGGCGCCAAGAAGGTCATCATCTCGGCGCCCGCGTCCAACGAGGACATCACCGTCGTCATGGGTGTCAACCACACCGACTACGACGGCTCGAAGCACACCGTGATCTCCAACGCGTCGTGCACGACCAACTGCCTGGGCCCGATGGCCAAGGCACTCAACGACGACCTCGGCATCGTCAAGGGTCTGATGACCACGATCCACGCCTACACCGCCGACCAGAACCTCCAGGACAACATCCACAAGGACCTGCGCCGCGCCCGGGCTGCCGCGCTGAACGTGGTGCCGACCTCGACCGGTGCGGCCAAGGCGATCGGCCTGGTGCTGCCCGAGCTGAAGGGCAAGCTCGACGGCTACGCCCTGCGTGTGCCGGTCCCGACCGGCTCCGCCACCGACCTCACCTTCGAGGCCGGCCGCGAGACCAGCGTCGAGGAGGTCAACGCGATCATCGAGAAGGCGGCCGACGGCCGCTTCCTGCGCTACTCCACCGACCCGATCGTCTCCAGCGACATCGTCACCGACCCGGCCTCGTGCATCTTCGACGCGCCGCTGACCAAGGTCATCGGCAACCAGGTCAAGGTCGTCGGCTGGTACGACAACGAGTGGGGCTACTCCAACCGCCTCGCCGACCTGATCGCCTACATCGGCGAGACCCTCTGACGTGCCCGACGACTCCTCGGCGACCTCGTCCGCCACGCTGGACGACCTGATCTCGGCCGGGGTCACCGGCACCCGGGTCCTGGTCCGCTCCGACCTCAACGTGCCGCTCGACGGCGCCGCCATCACCGACGACGGACGGATCCGGGCGAGCGTGCCGACGATCAAGGCCCTGGCCGATGCCGGGGCCCGAGTCGTGGTGGCAGCGCACCTGGGTCGCCCCGACGGTGCACCGGACGCCCGCTACTCCCTCGCCCCGGTGGCGGACCGGCTGAGCGAGCTGCTCGGGTCACCGGTCGTGTTCGCCACCGACACGGTGGGGGAGTCGGCGACCAGGACGGTCGCCGGACTGGCCGACGGTGAGGTGGCCCTGCTCGAGAACGTCCGCTTCGACGCCGGTGAGACCAGCAAGGACGACGCCGAGCGTGGTGCCTTCGCCGACCGGCTCGCCGCCCTGGCCGACGTCTTCGTCTCCGACGGGTTCGGGGTGGTGCACCGCAAGCAGGCCAGCGTGTACGACGTGGCCCAGCGGTTGCCGCACGCGATGGGTGGTCTCGTCGCGACCGAGATCCAGGTGCTGCGCCGGCTCACCGTCGACCCCGCCCGGCCGTACGTCGTGGTGCTCGGCGGCTCGAAGGTCTCCGACAAGCTCGCCGTGATCGACAACCTGCTCGACAAGGCCGACAAGCTGCTGATCGGCGGAGGCATGGTCTTCACCTTCCTCGCCGCGCTGGGTCACGAGGTGGGCAGGAGCCTCCTCGAGGAGGACCAGCTCGACACCTGCCGTGCCTACCTGGCGCGGGCGGAGGAGTCCGGGGTACAGATCCTGTTGCCGGGCGACATCGTGGTCGACACGTCCTTCCCGACCGGTGAGTCGACCCCCCAACCGCGCGTCGTCCCCGCCGACGCGATCCCGGCCGACTGCCTCGGCCTCGACATCGGGCCGGCGTCCGGCGCCGACTTCGCCGCGGCCCTCGCCGGTGCGCGTACGGTCTTCTGGAACGGACCCATGGGGGTCTTCGAGGTCCCCGAGTTCTCCGACGGCACCCGCGCCGTGGCGCGAGCCCTCGTCGGCATCGACGGGCTCTCGGTCGTCGGGGGCGGCGACTCCGCCGCCGCCGTGCGCGCGTTGGGCTTCGACGAGGCCGCGTTCGGTCACATCTCCACCGGCGGCGGCGCCAGCCTGGAGTACCTCGAGGGCAAGGAACTGCCCGGCATCACCGTCCTGGAGGGCTGACATGGCCGGCACGAACACTCCTCGCGTCCCGCTGATGGCGGGCAACTGGAAGATGAACCTCAACCACCAGGAGGCTGCGCTGCTCGTGCAGAAGCTCGCCTGGACGCTCTCGGACAAACGCCACGACTACGGCAAGGTCGAGGTGGTCGTCGTACCTCCGTTCACCGACCTCCGCTCGGTCCAGACGATGGTCGACGGCGACCGGTTGTCGCTGAGGTACGGCGCGCAGGACGTCTCGGCGCAGGACTCCGGCGCCTTCACCGGAGAGATCTCCGCCTCCATGCTCGCCAAGCTCGGCTGCAGCTATGTCGTGGTGGGGCACTCCGAACGGCGAGAGCTGCACGCCGAGACCGACGCGCTGGTCAACGCCAAGGCGCACAAGACCCTGGCCGCCTCGATGACACCGATCGTCTGCGTCGGGGAGGGCCTCGAGGTCCGCCAGGCCGGCGGGCAGGTGGCCCACACCCTCGCGCAGGTCGAGGGCTCGCTGGCGGGGTTCACCGCCGAGCAGGTCGGCGCGCTGGTCGTGGCCTACGAGCCGGTCTGGGCGATCGGCACCGGTGAGGTGGCGACGCCCGAGGACGCCCAGGAGGTGTGCGGAGCCATCCGCTCCCGGCTGCGCGAGCTGCACGGTGACGCCGCTGCGGACGCCGTCCGGGTGCTGTACGGCGGTTCGGTCAAGGCCGCCAACATCGCCGCCATCATGGCCAAGGACGACGTCGACGGCGCCCTGGTGGGCGGAGCGAGCCTGCAGGCCGAGGAATTCGGCGGGATCTGCCGCTTCTACGACATGCCGATCCTCTGACTCGCGCACCGCTGACGTAGGATTCCCGACCGTGGAACTCCTCTTCACCATCCTGCTCATCGCAGCCAGCCTCATGATGATCCTGCTCGTGCTCCTGCACAAGGGTCGCGGGGGCGGGCTGTCCGACATGTTCGGTGGCGGTGTGTCCAGCTCGCTGGGCGGATCGTCGGTCGCCGAGCGCAACCTGGACCGCTTCACGATCGGCGTCGGCATCATCTGGTTCGCCGTCGTCATCGCGCTGGGCCTGCTGAAGGCCTACTGACCCGAGCCCACGGGCTCGCAGCGACACCCCGCACCGCTCGACGATCAACACCTGAGGAGACACCCGCATGGCCGGTGGAGGAAACGCAATTCGAGGTAGCCGCGTCGGCGCCGGACCCATGGGTGAGGCCGAGCGGGGCGAGTCCGCCCCGCGCCAGGCGGTCACCTACTTCTGCTCCCACGAGCACCGCTCGGTGATCACCTTCGCCGTCGAGGCCGTCGTGCCCGGCACCTGGGACTGCCCCAAGTGCGGCCTGCCGGCGTCGGTCGACTCCGACAACCCGCCGCCCGCCCCCAAGATCGAGCCGTACAAGACCCACCTGGCCTACGTGAAGGAGCGTCGCTCCGACAAGGAGGCCGAGGTCATCCTCGACGAGGCCATCGCCCTGCTGCGCTCACGCCGCAAGTCCGGCGACGTCATCTTCTGACCCGACGTCACCCGACCTCTCCACTGCCGATCGGGGTCGAGTCGGCGCGTAGACGCGCCGACTCGGGCGGGATCTGGCGTCGAGTCGGCGCGTAGACGCGCCGACTCGGGCGGAAGACGATCAGCCGGCGAGCCGGACCCCACTTCGGGTGGCGGCCCGGTGGGCCCCGCTCTTGAGGCGGAGATCTGGTCGCGCGCCGGGGGCGAAGAGGTCATCGCACACGAAGACGTCGACGATCCATCCCTCGTCGTGGAGAGCCTCGCGGCGCTCTCGGTCGTGGACCTGCTGGTCGTGCGAGGAGTGCCACTCCTGGCCGTCGTACTCCGCGGCGTAGCCGAGCTTCTGCGTGGCGATGTCGAGGATCGCGAGGAGGCGTCCGCATCGCCACACCTCGAGCTGGGGCTCAGGTCGAGGAAGGCGCGACTCGAGCCACCGCAACCGTAGGACGGACTCACCTGGTGACTGGGAACGCCCGTCGGCCAGCGGTGCCAGGGCGCGGAGGGTGGTGACCCAGCGCATCCGCCGAAAGCGCTCGACCTCGGCCTTCAGCTCATCGGGGGTGAACGCCTGCAGCCCGAGCATGGCGTCGAGCCCGGCGATGGCCCGGTCGGTCCACCTGACGCGGCCGAGGTCGCACGCCGTACGGAGCGGAACCGTGAGGCGGAGGCCGTCGAGCTCCATGACGTCGGTGTCGGTGAGGTTGCGCTCGCCACTGTCCGTCAGACCGTTGCGGAGTCGACCCATCCCTGAGGGACGGAACACGGAGATCGGCTGGAGGTCGAGGTGCTCGTTCGGTGCCAGCACCATGTCGGCCCCTGCGAGCCACCCGGCGTGTCGATCGGTGACGACGCAGTCCTCCGGGACGACGAGTGCCAGGGCGGAACACCTCAGCGCGGTCGAGTCCGGCACCTGGCACGCGACGTACACCCCCCGAACCATGCGTCGTAGGTATCCACGGGTGGTCAGGGCTTGCAGTCGGTGGTTCGACATTCCCTCGTTGCGTGCCATCGCTGCGGTGAACGGCATGTCGAGGGGGAGGGGGAACGAGGAATCGAGGAAGCGTGTGCTCGGCTGGTGCGGCGACATGCCCTCGAGCGTCGACCAGTGCGGGCCGCTCGACAACCGGCCGGACGCGTACCTGTGGACAACTCGCTTCAGCCCCCGAAGCGTGCCGAGTCGGCGCGTACACGCGCCGACTCGACCCCGGCTTCGCGACGAGTCGGCGCGTAGACGCGCCGACTCGACCCCAGCGGTGACTCGAGATCGAGGTCAGAGGTGGGAGGCGGCGTCGTGGTCGAGGAACCAGATGGTCTCGTCGCGACCGGTGACCCCGCGGGCCGGGGTGGTCGCGGTGGAGCCGTCGGTGGCGAGGGCGGCGGCCACGGCCTCCGCCTTTCCCGCACCGCTGGCCAGGAACCACACGGACTCCGCGCGGTTCAGGGCCTGGAAGGTGAGGCTGATCCGCTCCGGCGGCGGCTTGGGCGAGTCCTTGACGCCGACGGCGACCGTGTCGGTGACGTCGAGCGCCGCGTGTCCGGGGAAGAGCGAGGCGACGTGTCCGTCGGCCCCCATGCCGAGCATCAGGACGTCGAACTGGCCGGCGCCGTGCTCGCGCATGGTCGCGCCGTACGCGATGGCCCCCGCAGCCACGTCGGCGGCGTCATCGGTGGAGGCCATCTCGTGCACCTCCACGGCCCCGACGGCATCGAGGAACGCCTCGCGGGCTTGGTTGGCGTTGCGGTCGGGGGAGTCGGGTGCCACGAAGCGCTCGTCGCCGAACCACAGGACCACGCGGCTCCAGTCGACGTCACTGCTGGGCGACAGGCGGGCGACCTCGCGGTGGACGGCTCCCGCGATCGTGCCGCCGGTGAGGCCGATCTGGGGCACGTGACCGGAGGCCTGCGCGGCCTCGAGCCGGGCGATCAGCTCGCCGGCCACCGACGTCGCCAGCGCGGCGGCGTCGGGGTGGACCTCGATACGAGGGCTTGTCATGAGCGGCGGTGCGTGCGGTAGTAGGAGATGAGGGACTGCGTCGAGGCGTCCTGCTGGGCGGTCACCTCGGCGTCGCCGGCGACCCCGGGGCTGAGCTGCTGGGCGAGCTGCTTGCCGAGCTCGACGCCCCACTGGTCGAAGCTGTCGATACCCCACACAGCGCCTTGCGTGAAGGTGATGTGCTCGTAGAGCGCGATGAGCTGGCCGAGCACGGACGGCGTGAGCTCGGGCGCCATGATCGACGTCGTCGGGCGGTTGCCGTCGAAGACGCGAGCGGTGACGACGGCCTCGTCGGTGCCCTCGGCCCGCACCTCCTCGATCGTCTTGCCGAAGGCCAGCGCCTGGGTCTGGGCGAAGAAGTTCGCCAAGAACAGCTCGTGGACGTCGGCGTCACCGTCGCGCAGCGCGTAGGCGGGGTTGGCCATCGCGATGAAGTCGGCCGGCACGAGCTGGGTGCCCTGGTGGAGCAGCTGGTAGAAGGCGTGCTGCCCGTTGGTGCCGGGCTCGCCCCAGAAGATCTCCCCGGTGCCGGTCGTGACCGCACTGCCGTCCCAGCGGACACTCTTGCCGTTGGACTCCATCGTGAGCTGCTGCAGGTACGCCGGGAAGCGGTGCAGCAGCTGGGCGTAGGGCAGCACGGCGTGCGACTGGGCGCCCAGGAAGTTGGTGTACCAGACGTTCAGCAGCCCCATCAGCAGCGGCAGGTTGCGTGAGGTCTCGGCCGTGCGGAAGTGCTCGTCCATGGCGTGCATGCCGGCCAGGAACTCGGCGAAACGCTCGGGCCCGACGGCCACCGCGAGCGAGGTGCCGATCGCGGAGTCGAGTGAGTAACGCCCGCCGACCCAGTCCCAGAAGCCGAACGCGTTGGCCGGGTCGATCCCGAAGTCCGCGACCTTGTCGAGGGCGGTCGAGACGGCCGCGAAGTGCCGGGCGACGGCGTCCCCGTCGGCGTCGTCCGCACCGAGAGCCCCCGTCGTGCGCAGCCCGTCGAGCAGCCACGCGCGACACATCCGGGCGTTGGTGAGCGTCTCCAGGGTGCCGAACGTCTTGCTCGCCACGATGAACAGCGTCGTTGCAGGGTCCAGACCGGCCAGGGTGGTGGCGGTGTCGGTCGGATCGATGTTGCTGATGAACCGGCACTCCAGGCCGTCCTGGTGGTAGGGCGCCAGCGCCTCGTAGGCCATCACCGGTCCGAGGTCGGAGCCACCGATACCGATGTTGACCACCGTGCGGATCCGCTGACCGGTCACCCCGGTCCATGCGCCCGAGCGCACGCGCTCGGCGAAGTCGTAGACCCGGGTCAACGTGTCGTGGACGTCGGAGACGACGTCGCGCCCGTCGACCGTCAGGGTCGCGTCAGCCGGCAGCCGCAGCGCGGTGTGGAGCACGGCACGGTCCTCGGTGGCGTTGACGTGCTCGCCGGCGAACATCGCATCGCGACGATCGGCGACGCCCACCTCGTCGGCCAGGGATAGCAGCGTCTGCAGGACCTCGTGGGAGAACAGCCCCTTGGACAGGTCGACATGCAGGTCGACCGCGGTGAAGCCGAGTCGCTCGACGCGCTGTGGGTCGGCGGCGAACCAGCCTCGCAGGTCGGGCTCGAGCTCCTCGGCGAGGGCCTCGAGCCGTGACCAGGACGGCGTCGTGGTCGGGTCGACCGGTCCGGAGCTCACGAGCGCTGCTTCTCCATCTGCCCCTCGACGGTCGCGACGAGCTCCTTCCAGGAGCCGACGAACTTCTCGACGCCCTCGTCCTCGAGCACCTTCATCACGTCGGCCCAGTCGACGCCCGCCGCGCCGATCCGGTCGAGGAGCGCCTGCGCAGCCTCACCGCGACCGGTGACGGTGTCTCCGGTGACCTCGCCGTGGTCGGCGAAGGCCTGCATCGTCTTCTCCGGCATCGTGTTGACCGTGTCGGCGACGACCAGCTCGGAGACGTAGAGGGTGTCGGGGTAGTCGGGGTTCTTGACGCCGGTGGAGGCCCAGAGCGGGCGCTGAGCGGTGGCGCCGAGCTCGGCCAGGCCCTGCCACCGGTCGGAGGCGAGGACCTCGGTGAAGGCGGCATGGGCGACGTGGGCGTTGGCGATGGCCGCCTTGCCACGCAGCGCAAGGGCCTCGTCGGTCCCGATCGCTTCCAGGCGCTTGTCGACCTCGGCGTCGACGCGGGAGATGAAGAACGACGCCACCGAGCCGATGCGAGCCAGCTCGAGGCCGGCCTCGCGGGCCTGCTCGAGCCCGGCCAGGTAGGCCTCCATGACGGCGCGGTAGCGCTCGAGGGAGAAGATCAAGGTCACGTTGACGCTGATGCCCTGCGCGACGACTGCCGTGATGGCCGGCAACCCCTCCAGGGTGGCCGGGATCTTGATGAGGGCGTTGGGGCGGTCGACGGCGGCCCACAGCGCCTGGGCCGAGGCGATCGTGGCCTCGGTGTCCGTGGCCAGGTCGGGCTCGACCTCGATCGAGACGCGGCCGTCGTCGGCGGCGGCCTGCGCCACTGGCGCGAGGATGTCGCAGGCGTTGCGGACGTCTTCGGTGGTGAGCTCGAAGATGACCTCGTCGACCCCCTTGCCCTCGGCGACCAGGGACTTCACCTGCTCGTCGTAACGCTCCCCATCGGCGATGGCGCCGGCGAAGATCGTCGGGTTGGTCGTCACGCCGACCACCGAGCTCGTCTCGAGGAGCTCGGCGAGGTTGCCGGACTCGATCCGCTCGCGCGAGAGGTCGTCGAGCCAGATGCTGACTCCTGCGTCCGCCAGTGCCTTCAGTCGATCACTCATGGGGTTCCTCCTGTGTTCGTGGGTGCGGGTACGCCGTGGCGGCGTGGCTCAGCGGACGGCGGCCATGCTGTCCTTCGCGGCCTGCGCGACCGCCTCGCCGGTGATGCCGTACTCCTGGTAGATGCGCTCGTAGTCGGCCGAGGCGCCGTAGCGGTCGATCGACACGATCCGCCCGGCGTCCCCGACATACTCACGCCAGCCCTGCTTCACGCCGGCCTCCACCGAGACCCGGGCGCGCACGCCCGGAGGGATGACGGTGTCGCGGTAGGACTGGTCCTGAGCCTCGAACCACTCGAAGCAGGGCATCGAGACGACGCGGGCGGAGATGCCGTCGGCCGCGAGCAGCTCGCGGGCCGCCACGGCGACCTGGACCTCGGAGCCGGTGGCCAGCAGGACGACGTCGGGCGTGCCCTCGCCGCCGACCAGCACGTAGGCGCCCTTGGCGACGTCGTCGAGCCCCGCCCACCCGTCGGTGCCCCGGGGGAAGGTCGGCACGTTCTGGCGGGTGAGTGCGAGAGCGGCAGGCCGATCGGTGTGACCGAGGACGGCGTACCAGCAGGCAGCCGTCTCGTTCGCGTCGGCCGGGCGGATGACGTCGAGCCCAGGCATCGCCCGCAGCGCGGCGAGGTGCTCGATCGGCTGGTGGGTCGGACCGTCCTCGCCGAGGCCGATCGAGTCGTGGGTCCAGACGTAGGTGACCGGCAACCCGCTGAGCGCTGCGACGCGGACTGCGCCGCGCATGTAGTCGGAGAACGTCAGGAACGTGCCCCCGAAGACGCGGGTGAGGGTGTCGGCGGCGATCCCGTTCATGATGGCGCCCATGCCGTGCTCACGGATGCCGAAGTGCAGCACCCGCCCCTGGTAGGGGTCACCGGTCCACTGCTCGGTGGTCCGCGAGGCGGGGACGAAGGACGGCGACGAGGTGATCGTCGTGTTGTTGGAGCCGGCCAGGTCGGCCGAGCCGCCCCACAGCTCGGGCATGAGCTCGGCGACGGCGTTGATCACCTTGCCGGAGGCCGACCTCGTCGCGACGCCCTTCTCGTCGGGCTCGAACGACGGCAGGGCCTCGGCCAGGCCCGCCGGGAGCTCGCGAGCCTTGAGTCGGTGCAGCAGCGCCTCGTGGTCAGGGTGTGCAGCCGCCCAGGCGGCGTACTGCTCGTCCCACTCGGAGCCGGCTGCGGCGCCGCGCTGCCCCAGGGCACGGGTGTGCGCGAGGACCTCCTCGGAGACGGCGAACTTCACCCGGGGGTCGAACCCCATGATCTCCTTGGTCGCCTCGACCTCCTCGTCGCCCAACGCGCTCCCGTGGGCCTTCTCGGTGCCCTGGGCGTTGGGGGAGGGCCAGGCGATGATGGTGTCGAGCACGATGATCGAGGGCCGGTCGGTGGCTGCGTCGGCAGCTCGGATGGCCTCGTAGAGAGCGGGCACGTCCTCGACGTACTCGGACCCACCGTTGGTCCAGTCGACGGTCTGCACGTGCCAGCCGTAGGCCTCGTAGCGGGCCGCGACGTCCTCGGTGAACGCGACGTCGGTGTCGCCCTCGATGGAGATCCGGTTGCGGTCGTAGATCATCGTCAGGTTGCCGAGCTCCTGGGTGCCGGCGATGGAGCTCGCCTCGCCGCTCACGCCCTCCTCGAGGTCGCCGTCGGAGCAGATCGCGAAGACCCGGTGGTCGAACAGGCTCTCGCCGGGCGCGGCGTCGGGGTCGAGCATGCCGTGGATCCGGCGCCCTGACATGGCCATCCCGACGGCGTTCGCGACGCCCTGACCGAGCGGACCAGTCGTGACCTCGACGCCAGGGGTGTGGCCGAGCTCAGGGTGTCCGGGGGTCTTCGAGCCCCACGTGCGCAGCGCCTTGATGTCGTCGATCTCGAGGCCGAAGCCGCCCAGGTAGAGCTGGGTGTAGAGGGTGATGCTCGAGTGGCCGCAGGAGAGCACGAACCGGTCGCGCGCGATCCAGTGCGGGTCGGCCGGGTCGTGGCGCATCACCTTCTGGAACAGCAGGTAGGCCACGGGGGCCAGGCTCATCGCGGTGCCGGGGTGACCGTTGCCGACCTGCTGCACGGCGTCCATGGCCAGGACGCGAGCGGTGTCGACGGCCCTGGCGTCCAGGTCGGTCCAGTCGAGCGTGGCGTCAAGGGAAAAGGGGGTGCTCACGGTGCTCCTTAGAAGCTCCCTCGCGGAGCTTCAGTGCGGTGTCCTCGGGCGATCCCGAGCCTACTCATGTCAGTCGTGGGACTCACATCGCCTCGGCGGGTGTGGACGCGCGCGCGTCGCCTAGGCTGTGGACAGCACTTCGGTGCCGCCCGCACGACCTCCCGGCCCACCTGGCCCCGATCGAGCAGAGGACCTCTGTGACCTACGTCGGCGAGTCCCACCCCGCGCTGTCGGGAGATGGTGACTCCTTCGGGCACGAGCCGGGCCGCGCGGGCCGACCGGACGGCGCCCCGGGCCTTCGCGACGTCGTCGCGGCCTACGTCGGGCTGACCAAGCCCCGGGTCATCGAGCTCCTCCTGCTCACCACCGTGCCGGTGATGTTCTTCGCCCAGCGGGGTGTGCCGCCGCTCGGTCTGGTCCTCGCGACGGTCGTCGGCGGCACGCTGTCGGCGGGCTCGGCCTCCGCCTACAACTGCGTCTACGACCGCGACATCGACGAGCAGATGCGACGTACCCGTCGCCGGGCCCTGCCGCGTCACATGGTCACCCCGGTCGCTGCGCTGGTCTTCGCCACCGCCCTTGCGGCCGTCTCGACCGTCGTGCTCGCCGTGTGGGTCAACCCGCTGTCGGCCGGGCTGTCGCTGGGCGCCAACGCGTTCTACGTCGTCGGTTACACGATGATCCTGAAGCGCCGCACCACCCAGAACATCGTGTGGGGCGGCCTGGCCGGCTGCTTCCCGGCCCTCATCGGCTGGACGGCGGTCACCGGCGAGCTCTCGTGGGTCCCGGTGGTGCTGTTCGCCGTGGTCTTCTTCTGGACCCCGCCCCACACCTGGGCGCTCGCGCTGCGCTACCGCGAGGACTACGCCAACGTCGACGTGCCGATGCTGCCCGTGGTCGAGAACGCCCGCGAGGTCGGTCGTCAGATCGTCCTGTACGCCTGGGTCATGGTCGCCACCTCGCTGCTGCTCTGGCCGGTCGCGGGCACCGGCCCGATCTACCCGGTCGCCGCCTCGATCCTCGGTGCGGTCTTCCTCGTGGAGGCCCACCGCATGTGGGGTCGCGCCAAGGGCACCGAGGACCTCAGCATCATCGCGCCGATGCGCCTGTTCCACCACAGCAACCTCTACCTGTCGCTGCTCTTCGTCGCAGTTGCGCTCGACCCGCTGCTCTTGCGCTGAGGGGTTGCGGCTGGGCGGCGGGCGAACCGGGAGTTTCACCGCTCAAGCGGTGAAACTCCCGCTTCTGTCAGGAAGGTTCACACCAGAAGCGGGAGTTTCCTCACACCGCGACAGGCTGGAGTGCGCCGGTGCGGTCACCCCGCGCCGAGGTCGAGTCGTCGACCAGCACCACCTCGAGCACCACCCAGGTCACGGACGCCGAGATGAGCCCGGCGCCGAGCATGTGGAAGCCGACCAGGACCTCCGGGACCCCGGTGAAGTACTGCACGAAGCCGATGGTGCCCTGGGAGAGCTCGACGGCGAGCAGGACGAGCGCGGCGCGCAGGGCGCTCCCGCGGCCTCGGGTCGTCCAGACGAGGAAGAGCATGCCGAGGCTCAGCCCGACGAGGAGGAACACCGCGTCGGCGTGCAGCTGGCTCAGCTCGAGGGTGTCCAGGCCGTTGCGCGGGGTCTGGGCGTCACCCGCGTGCGGGCCCGCTCCGGTGACGATCGTGCCGAGCACGAGCACGGCCCAGGCGCAGGCGAGCAGCACCCACGCGAGAACCGCCGCGGGACCTCGCTGCCAGGCGGCGCCGGGGTGCTCGATCCGGCGCAGGTAGAGCACGGCGACGCCGACCATCGCCATCGACAGCAGCAGGTGCAGCGACACGATCCACGGGTTGAGGTCGGTCAGCACCGTGATGCCGCCGATGACCGCCTGCGCGGGCACTCCGAGGGCCAGCACCAGCGCCAGACGGCGCAGCTCACGACGTCCGCTCTGCACGGCGGCGACGAAGGTGGCGATGGCGACGGCAGTGAGGACGAACGTCAGCATCCGGTTGCCGAACTCGATGGCGGTGTGGACGTCGAGCTCGCCCCGGGGGCGGAACGACTCATCGGTGCACCGGGGCCACGTCGGGCAGCCGAGCCCGGAACCGGTCAGGCGGACCGCGCCTCCGGTCACGACGATGCCGATGTTGGCGACCAGGCTCGCCCAGCCGAGGTGGCGCACGTACGGCGCCAGGCTCGCTCGGCGAACGGTGCGTGTCATTCCCACGTGAAGGTCCTTGCAGTCGCAGCAGCTCCGACGACGGCCCACCCGGCCAGCACGACGAGGTCGCGGACCGGGAGAGCGGCATCGGACAGGGCGGTGCGCATCGCGTCCCCGAGCGCACCGGAGGGCAGGAAGGCGACCACGTGGCCGAAGGAGCCGTACGCCGACGTCGGCAGGACGACGGCGCCCCCCGCGAGCAGCAGCAGGTAGATCAGGTTGGCAGCGGCGAGCGTGGCCTCCGCGCGCAGGGACCCGGCGACCAGGAGCCCGAGCGCAGCGAAGGCCGCGGTGCCGAGGACGATCGTCAGCAGCAGCGCGAGCACGTCGGCATCCGGTCGCCAGCCGAGCGCGAACCCGACCGCGGAGATCACCACGACCTGGAGCACCTCGACGGCGAGGAGCGCGAGGACCTTGCCGCACAGCAGACCGGTGCGCGACAGCGGCGACGTGCCGAGCCGCTTGATGACCCCGTAGCGGC
>CAVUNE010000006.1:0-62619 GCA_963742775.1 uncultured Actinomycetota bacterium
AGGTGGTCTCGCCGTCCTTGTCCTCGACGTCGACCGACGTGGGCCCGGTGAGGGTGCCCCAGCCGTCGATCTCCTTGATCTTGTTCTTCTTCATCAAGAAGTGGACGCCCTTGACGATCCCGGCGCTGACCTGGCGCGAACGCTTGTGCGTCGGGCCGTACGACATGGTGGCGTCGCCCTCGATGCCGAACTTGGCCTTCTCGTGCGTCAGCACGTGCGAGAGCTCGGCGTTCTTGAGAAGCGCCTTCGACGGGATGCAGCCGACGTTGAGGCACACCCCGCCCCAGTACTTCTCCTCGATCACGGCAACGGACTTGCCGAGCTGGGCGGCGCGGATAGCAGCGACGTACCCACCGGGGCCGGCACCGAGGACAAGGACATCGAAGTGGCTCACGGAGTCCACCCTAGTGTCCTGCACGGGCGGACTCACGCCGCCCACTACTGTCAGGGCTGTGACGTTGTACGCGGCCTACGGCACCAACCTCGATCCCGCCCGGATGAGCGAGCGCTGCCCCCACTCACCGCTGCGCACCACGGGTTGGCTCGAGGGGTGGAGGCTCACCTTCGGTGGTGAGGAGCACGGCTGGGACGGCGCACTGTCGACGATCGTGCAGGACCCCTTCGAGCAGGTCTTCGTCGCGGTCTACGACGTCCCGACCCAGGACGAGTCGGCGCTCGACGAGGTCGAGCAGGCCGACTCCGGGCTCTACCGCAAGGCCAAGGTCCGCATCTCGACCCTCACCGGCGAGGTCGTGGCTTGGACCTACGTGCTCGATGCCTTCGAGGGCGGCCTGCCCTCGGCCGTCACGCTCGGCATCCTCGCGGATGCCGCCGAGGCAGCCGATGCCCCCGACGACTACGTCGGCGCACTGCGGCGGCGTCCGTGCAGGTCGACCGGTCTCTGACCGACCGCGTTGCGACGAACCGGGCAGCACCCCGCCTGACCACGCCACCTCGCGACCTCACCCGGAGGCGGGGGTACGGCCCGACGCCCTAGGCTTCCGGCTTGTGACTGACGTCAGGACTCCTCAGGACAGCGCCGCCGAGGCCGCCACCACCCTCGCCGAGCTCACCGGGGTCGAGCGGCACGACGTCGCCCTCGTGCTGGGCAGCGGCTGGCTCCCGGCGGTCGACGCGCTCGGTGAGGCGACCGCCGAGATCTCGACCACCGATCTGCCCGGGTTCTCGGCCGCGGCGGTCGCCGGCCACTCCGGAAAGATCCGCTCGGTCCGGGCGGGTGACAAGCAGCTGCTCGTCTTCTTGAGCCGCACGCACTACTACGAGGGAAAGGGCGTCGCCGCCGTCGTGCACGGCGTCCGCACCGCGGCCGCTGCGGGTTGCCGCGCCATCGTGCTCACCAACGGGTGCGGCGGCCTGAAGGAGA
Source organism: uncultured Actinomycetota bacterium (assembly GCA_963742775.1). Taxonomy (GTDB): domain Bacteria; phylum Actinomycetota; class Actinomycetes; order Propionibacteriales; family Nocardioidaceae; genus Nocardioides. Next base: position 1,385 of record CAVUNE010000006.1, read on the forward strand.
CCTGGAGCCCCGGTACCCCGGTGCTGATCAGCGACCACATCAACCTCACCGGGAGGTCACCGATCGAGGGCGCGAACTTCGTCGACCTCACCGACCTCTACTCCGTCCGGCTGCGCACGATGTGCCGCGAGGTCGACCCGAGCCTCGACGAGGGCATCTACGTGCAGTTCCCCGGACCGCACTACGAGACGCCCGCCGAGATCGGCATGGTCCGCGCCATCGGCGGCACCCTGGTGGGCATGAGCACCACCCTCGAGGCGATCGCCGCCCGGGAGGCCGGCATGGAGGTCCTCGGCATCAGCCTGGTCACCAACCTGGCTGCCGGCATCAGCGGCGAGCCGCTGAACCACGAGGAGGTCCTCGAGGCCGGCCGGGCGGCGGCGACCCGGATGGGCGACCTCCTGGGCCGGATCGTGCCCGGCATCTGATGGACCGCTGATGGGGCCGGTCGAGGAGACCCGCCAGCGACTGGTCGAGGCGGCCACGCGCGGCTTCGCCGAGCACGGGGTGCACACGGCGTCCCTGCTCGAGATCACCCGACAGGCCGGCCAGCGCAACCGCGGTGCGGTGCACTACCACTTCGGCTCGCGTGCCGGGATGCTCGTCGCGGTGCTCGACCAGCAGCTCGACCCGCTCGGCGCCCGGGAGCAGGAGCTTCTCGCGATCGCTCGCGCGAACCCCGCCGACGACCTGCGTTCGGTCGTGCGCGCCCTCGTGGTGCCGGCCGTCGAGCTCGCCGAGCTCGGTGGCCTGGGGCGCAGCTACCTGATGATCCTCGGCGAGCTCGTCGAGGACGACCCTCAGGCCCTGGACGCCGAGGTGGTCCACGCGCTGGAGCGCCTGGGCGGCTACGAGATCTACACCCTCCTCGAGCAACGGGTCCCACCGATGCCGGAGGCCGTGCGCTCCGAGCGGCTCTCGTTGGTGACGTCGTTCGTGCTGCGCGCGATCGCAGATCGCAGTCGCGCCGGGGAGCGCGTGACGCCGGGCCGCCCTCAGCTGGCCACGCAGCCGTTCGCGCACAACCTGGTCGACATGGTGGTGGGCATGCTGTCGGCGCCCGCCTCCGACTGACCGAGCAGCAGCACGTCACCGACTGGCGGGCGCGGGCGGCCACGGGCCGGTCCTAGGCTGGGGGCATGACTCCGGCTCTGCAGACCCGCACCCTCGGACGCACCGCTCCCCTGGTCGTCTCCGCCCTCGGGCTCGGCTGCATGGGGATGTCGGAGTTCTACGGCACCGCCTCGGACGAGGCTTCCGGCATCGCGACCATCCACCGCGCCCTCGACCTCGGCGTCACCTTCCTCGACACCGCCGACATGTACGGCCCCTTCACCAACGAGGTGCTCGTGGGGCGCGCGCTCGAGGGCCGGCGCGACGGCGTCGTCCTGGCCACGAAGTTCGGCAACGAGCGACGTCTCGACGGCACCCGGGTCGGCATCAACGGACGCCCCGACTACGTGCGCGCGGCTTGCGACGCCTCGCTGACCCGCCTGGGCGTCGACCACATCGACCTCTACTACCAGCACCGGGTCGACCCGTCGGTGCCGATCGAGGAGACGGTCGGGGCGATGAAGGAGCTGGTCGAGGCCGGCAAGGTGACCCACCTGGGCCTGTCGGAAGCCTCTCCCGACACGATCCGCCGCGCGCACGCCGTGCACCCGATCACCGCCCTGCAGACCGAGTACTCGCTCGTCACCCGTGATCTCGAGGCCGACATCGAACCCGTCCTGCGCGAGCTCGGCATCGGCTTGGTCCCGTACTCCCCCCTCGGCCGCGGCCTGCTCACCGCAACGATCGGCCACGGCACGCTCTCGGAGACCGACTCGCGCAACAGCGCCTACTTCCCGCGCCTGAACGGCGAGTCCCTCGACGCCAACCTGGTCCTCGTCGACCGGGTGCGCGCCCTGGCCGACGCCAAGGGCTGCACACCGGGCCAGCTCGCGCTCGCCTGGGTCCTCGCGCAGGGCGACGACGAGCTGGGCGTGGCCCCGATCCCGGGCACCAAGCGCATCCCCTACCTGGAGGAGAACGTGGCTGCCGCCGACGTCGTCCTCGTCGACGACGACCTGCGCGCCCTCGAGGAGGCCGTGCCGGTCGACCAGGTGTCCGGCGCCCGCTACGGCGACATGTCCTCGATCGACCGCTGATCGACTCGTCCGGTCGGGTGTGGCCCGGGTCACCTCGCGCGTGATCGGCTCAGCCTTCCGGACGAGAGGAGCCCCTGTGGCCGACGAGAGCACCGACAGCACCGACGATCCCGACAGCGGCGGCAGCGGCGACAGCGGCGAGGACCAGGGTGGTGCGGCAGCGTCTCCCGAGGACGACGTCGAGGCCATCGAGGCCGAGCGCGAGCGACGTCTAGACCCGGCCAACCGGCCCGACGGCGCCGAGGTCGACAACACCCACGCCACCCTGCCCACGCTCGAGGCGTGGGAAGCCGAGCAGGACAAGCCCGAGACCCCGGGCAACTCCGACCCGAGCCAGGTCTTCCGCGACCAGGAGTTCTCCGAGGAGGACAAGGCCCAGATGGCGAAGGAGCGCGAGGAACGGCTCGACCCGGCCAACCGGCCCGAGGGGGCCGAGGTCGACAACACCGGCCGCAAGGTCGAGGACGGTCGCTTCGCGGACTGAGCCGAGGACCGCCGACGGCGAGCCCCCTCAGTGGTCCAGGCGCGCCGCGAGGGCCACCCGGGCCCGCTCGGCCTGGCGCCGGACGTCGGGGTGCGCGTCGTCGAGGGCAGCGAGGACGACCGGCTCGTGCTCGGTGTCACCGACGACGGCGAGGGCACGCATCGCGTGTGCCCTCACCCGCGCCAGCTCGTGGGTCGCCCAGCGCGCCGCACCGTCCCCGGTGCCGGCGACGTCGTGGCGGGTCACCACCTTGAGACACATCTCGCCCGGCCTGTGGTGCTCGTCGGCGAGACCGTCCGCGATCGCCGTCGAGGCGCTGTCGTGCCAGACGTGCAGCAGCCCGCGCGCTCCCCACGAGCGCACCCAGAAGTCGCCCCAGCGTCGGGTGTCCAGCAGACCCTCGCCGACCACGGCGCGAGCACCGAGGTCGTGACCGGTGAGCCACGGCAGCTCCTCGGCGTACCGCTCGCGCGGCGCCCCACCCAGGAGGTCCGTGCAGACGGACACGAAGGACGAGGTCCCGAGGCGCTCGGCGAGCGCCGCGATGAGCTCCTCCACCCGAGGTCGCGGTCCGGCCATGCCGCTACCGTGCCCTACATGAGCACCCCCGTGAACACCCCGTGAGCCCCGACGTCGACGTCCTGCTCGAGCGTGCCCGCAGCTGGATGGCCCAGGACCCCGACCAGCGCACGTCCAGTGAGCTCGAGCTGCTCGTCTCGCGAGTCGCCTCCGGTGACGACCCGGCGAGCACCGCCGAGCTCGCCGACCGCTTCGACGGCACGCTGGAGTTCGGCACCGCCGGCCTGCGCGGCGCTCTCGGAGCCGGCCCGAACCGGATGAACCGGGTGGTCGTGCTGCGCGCCGCCGCCGGGCTGGCGGCCTACTTGCACCAGCAGGGTCACGGCGCCGACGGCGGCCACCGCGCCTCGGTCGTGATCGGCTACGACGCCCGCCACCAGTCCGACGCCTTCGCCCGCGACACCGCCGAGGTGATGACCGGCGCCGGGTTCACCGCCTGGGTGCTGCCCCGCGCCCTGCCCACGCCGCTGCTCGCCTTCGCCATCCGCGAGCTCGGCTCGGTGGCTGGGATCATGGTGACGGCCAGCCACAACCCGCCGCAGGACAACGGCTACAAGGTCTACCTCGGCGACGGCAGCCAGATCGTCTCGCCGGCCGATGCCGACATCGCGCGCCACATCGCCGCGGTCGGCGCCCTCGACACGATCACCCGGGGGAAGCCCGGCACCGTCCTCGGCGAGGACATCGTCGACCACTACCTCGACACCGTCGCCGGCCTGGCCGGCGACGGCCCCCGCGACCTCGAGATCGTCTACACGCCGTTGCACGGCGTGGGGGCCACGTGCGTCGCGCAGGTCCTGGAGACGGCCGGTTTCGCCGCTCCCGAGATGGTGCTCGAGCAGGAACAGCCCGATCCCGACTTCCCCACCGTTGCCTTCCCGAACCCCGAGGAGCCCGGGGCCCTGGACCTCGCCCTCGCGCTGGCCGAGCGCAACGGCGCCGACCTGGTCGTCGCCAACGACCCGGACGCCGACCGCTGCGCCGCCGCCGTCCCGGGCCCCCGTGGTTGGCAGCTGCTGCGCGGCGACGAGGTGGGCGCGCTCCTGGCCCACCGGCTGCTGGCGAGCGGCAAGCAGGGGGTCTACGCAGCCTCGATCGTGTCGTCGTCGCTGCTGGGCAAGCAGGCCGCGGCCGCCGGGCAGCCTCACGCCGAGACGCTGACCGGGTTCAAGTGGATCGCCCGGGTCGAGGACCTGGCCTTCGGCTACGAGGAGGCGCTGGGCTACTGCGTCGACCCCGAGCACGTGCGCGACAAGGACGGTGTCTCGGCGCTGCTCCTGCTCTGCGAGCTGGCCGCCGAGCTCAAGGCAGAGGGACGTGGGCTCCTCGACCTCCTCGACGACATCGCAGAAGAGCATGGCCTGCACGCCACCGACCAGGTGTCGGTGCGCGTCGACGACCTCTCGATCATCACCGGCGCGATGGCGCGTCTGCGCGCCCAACCGCCGACGTCTCTCGGGGGCCTCGCGGTGATGGCGGCCGAGGACCTCGGCGAGGGGGTGGGCGACCTGCCCCCGACCGACGGGCTGCGCTACCGCCTCGACGACGGCGCCCGCGTGGTCGTGCGACCCAGCGGAACGGAGCCGAAGATCAAGTGCTACCTCGAGGTGATCGTCCCGGTGGAGCCGTCCGGTGGCGTCGAGGCGGCCCGCATCGTCGCGGCCGGGAGGCTCGACGCGATCGGTGCCGACATCCGCGCGGCCGCAGGTCTCTGAGCGCTCAGACGACCAGGAGCACGACGGCGGCCGTCAACGAGACGCCCAGCACGACCAGCTCGACCAGCGCCGGCTGCCGGGTGATGCCCTCGGCGGCGCGAGCCTGGTCGGCCGAGCGCGCCCTGATGCCCTCGCGGGCCAGGGCGTCGGCCACGCGGGAGCGGATGCGCTCCTCGACGAAGAGCCCGTACGACGTCGCCGCCGACTCCGGTCGTTCGGAGCCCGACGGCAGCGATGGCAGGATGCCCATCATCCCGCCCGCGGTGCCGCCGCCCGACCCACGGCCGTCCTTGAACAGCTGACGCCGGGTACGGCCCACGGCCGGCGAGGTGTAGCGCTTGTCGCCGGCGAACACCACGAGCACCTGGCGCACCGACACCGACTCGATCGCGGTCAGGGGAAGCGTGTCGGTGCGGAGCATGTTGCGCATCACCAGTCGCGACGAGTCGAGCTCGAGGCGTGGGCGGAGCAGGGCGGCCCAGGCGAGTGCGCCGAAGAACACCACGAGGGCGAGGGCGAGCCACGACGGCTCACCGTTGCTCTCGACCAGGATCAGCACGACCATCCCCACCGCCGTCCCCACGGCCAGGGTGCCGAAGACCCGTCCGGAGGTCCCGCTGAAGCGCTGCACCTCGTCACTCATCGCCTGCCACTCCCGTCACTGTCCCGTCTGCAACTTTCCGAACGACCCGATCCCAACCCTATGCTGGCGGCCGTGCCCACTCCCGCGACGGCTGACCTCACCGACTTCTCCGACGTCACCCGGTCGGAGGCCTCGCTCACCCGCTTCCTGCACGGGCTGCCCGGCGTCGACCAGGTCGGCGCCGAGGCTCGAGCCGCGTCCCTCTCGACCCGCTCCATCAAGACCACCGCCAAGGCCCAGGCCCTCGACCTCGCCATCACGATGGTCGACCTGACGACCCTCGAGGGCTCGGACACCCCCGGCAAGGTGCGTGCGCTCGCGGCCAAGGCGATGCGCCCCGACCCCGCCGACCCGACCTGCCCGTCTGCGGCTGCGGTCTGCGTCTACCCCGACCTGGTCGCGACCGCCAAGGACGTGCTCGGCGAGAGCGGCGTCAAGGTCGCCGCCGTTGCGACGGCGTTCCCCAGCGGGCGCGCTGCGCTCGACATCAAGCTGGCCGACACGCGCGACGCGGTCGAGGCCGGCGCCGACGAGATCGACATGGTCATCGACCGCGGGGCCTTCCTCTCCGGTCGCTACCTGCACGTCTTCGACGAGATCGTGGCGGTCCGGGAGGCCTGCGCCCGCGAGGGCGGCGAGGACGCCCACCTCAAGGTCATCTTCGAGACCGGCGAGCTGCAGACCTACGACAACGTCCGCCGCGTCAGCTGGCTGGCGATGATGGCCGGCGCCCACTTCGTCAAGACCTCCACCGGCAAGGTGCAGCCGGCAGCCACCCTGCCGGTCACCCTGGTGATGCTCGAGGCGGTGCGTGACTTCCGCGAGGCCACCGGTCAGATGGTCGGCGTGAAGCCGGCCGGCGGCATCCGCACGGCCAAGGACGCCATCACGTACCTGGTCATGATCAACGAGGTCGTCGGCTCCGACTGGCTCGACCCCGACTGGTTCCGCTTCGGCGCGTCGTCGTTGCTCAACGAGCTGCTCATGCAGCGCACCAAGCTCACCACCGGTCGGTACTCCGGCCCCGACTACTTCACCCTGGACTGAGGGGCTCCCCATGGACTTCACCTACGCACCCGCGCCCGAGTCGCGCAGCATCCTCGACCTCAAGGCCTCCTACGGCCTCTTCATCGACGGCGAGTTCGTCGACGGTCACGGTTCCTCGTTCAAGACGATCAGCCCGGCCACCGAGGAGGTGCTGGCCGAGGTCGCCGAGGCGGACGACGCCGACGTCGACGCCGCGGTGAGGGCCGCGCGTCGCGCCTACACGCGGGTCTGGTCGCGGATGCCCGGCAGCGAGCGCGCGAAGTACCTCTACCGCATCGCCCGGATCATCCAGGAGCGAGCGCGCGAGCTCGCGGTGCTCGAGTCGCTCGACAACGGCAAGCCCATCAAGGAGTCGCGCGACGTCGACATCCCGGTGGTCGCTGCGCACTTCTTCTACTACGCCGGCTGGGCCGACAAGCTCGGTCATGCCGGCTATGGCGACGACCCGCAGCCGCTCGGCGTCGCCGGCCAGATCATCCCGTGGAACTTCCCGCTGCTGATGCTGGCGTGGAAGATCGCTCCGGCGCTCGCGTGCGGCAACACCGTCGTCCTCAAGCCGGCCGAGACCACGCCGCTGACCGCTCTGCTCTTCGCCGAGATCTGCCAGCAGGCCGACCTGCCGCCGGGCGTCGTCAACATCGTCACCGGCGCGGGTGCCACGGGGCAGGCCATCGTCGCCCACGCCGACGTCGACAAGGTCGCCTTCACCGGCTCCACCGCCGTCGGCAAGGCGATCGCCCGCACCATCGCCGGCACCGACAAGCGCGCCACCCTCGAGCTCGGCGGCAAGGCCGCCAACATCGTCTTCGACGACGCCCCGCTCGACCAGGCGGTCGAGGGCATCGTCAACGGCATCTTCTTCAACCAGGGCCACGTCTGCTGCGCCGGGTCGCGCCTGCTGGTGCAGGAGTCGATCGCCGACGACCTGCTGGAGCGTCTCAAGCGCCGCATGTCGACGCTGCGCCTGGGTGACCCGCTCGACAAGAACACCGACATCGGGGCGATCAACTCCGCCGAGCAGCTGGCCCGCATCCGCGAGCTGAGCGAGGTCGGCGAGGCCGAGGGGGCCGAGCGCTGGGCGCCCGCCTGCGAGCTGCCCACCCAGGGCTTCTGGTTCCCGCCGACGCTGTTCCTGGGTGTCACCCAGGCGCACCGGATCGCCCGCGAGGAGGTCTTCGGGCCGGTGCTCTCGGTGCTGACCTTCCGCACGCCGTCCGAGGCGGTCGAGAAGGCCAACAACACGCCGTACGGGCTGTCGGCCGGCGTCTGGACCGAGAAGGGATCGCGGATCCTCCACATGGCCGGCGCGCTGCGGGCCGGGGTCGTGTGGGCCAACACGTTCAACAAGTTCGACCCGACCAGCCCGTTCGGCGGCTACCAGGAGTCCGGCTACGGCCGCGAGGGCGGCCGCCAGGGACTCTGCGCCTATCTCGAGAAGGCGGGTGCCTGAGTCATGGCTGCACGCATCGACGTCCGCAAGACCTACAAGCTCTACATCGGTGGGGCGTTCCCCCGCTCGGAGTCGGGCTACTCCTACGTCGTCAACGACGCGAAGGGACGATTCGTGGCCAACGCCGCCCTCGCCTCCCGCAAGGACGCGCGCGACTCCGTCGTCGCGGCGCGCAAGGCGTTCGGCTCCTGGTCGGGCCGCACCGCCTACAACCGGGCCCAGGTCCTCTACCGCGTCGCCGAGCTGATGGAGGACCGTCGTCCGCAGCTCGTCGTCGCCCTCCAGCAGTCCGAGGGGCTGACGGCGGCTCGTGCGAACGCCGCGCTCGACGCAGCGATCGACCGGCTGGTCTGGTACGCCGGCTGGGCCGACAAGCTCACCCAGGTGGTCGGCAACGCCAACCCGGTTGCCGGCCCGTTCTTCAACCTCAGCACCCCCGAGCCCACCGGTGTGGTCGCGGTGCTCGCACCGCAGCAGTCCTCGCTGCTGGGACTGGTGTCGGTCATCGCACCGGTCATCGTCACCGGCAACACGGTGGTCGTCGTGTCGTCCTACGACCGTCCGCTCCCTGCCGTCACGTTCGCCGAGGTGCTCGCCACCTCCGACGTCCCCGGCGGCGTGGTCAACCTGCTCACGGGCTCAGCGTCGGCCATCGCCCCGTGGCTGGCCTCGCACATGGACGTCAACGCCATCGACCTGGTCGGCGTCGCCGGCGACGCCGAGCTGGCCACCGAGCTCGAGGTGGCGGCTGCCGACAACCTCAAGCGCGTGCGCCGTGCCCCCGCCGCTGAGCCCGACTGGGCCGCCGGCCCCTCCCTCGACACGATGACCGACTTCGTCGAGATCAAGACCGTGTGGCACCCGATGGGGGTCTGACCGACCCCATGTCACCAGCGGCGCAGGCTCGCGTCATCGTCATCGCGGGGCCGAGCGGGTCGGGCAAGTCCCGGCTCGCCGAGCGCACCGACCTGCCGGTGCTCCGACTCGACGACTTCTACCGCGACGGCGACGACCCGACGCTGCCCCGCATCGCCGAGGGCCGGGCCAACGCCGGCCTCGCCGACTGGGACGACCCCGGCTCCTGGCTCGAGGACGACGCCTTCGCCGCCCTCGCCACCCTGTGCCGCGACGGTGCGGTCGACGTCCCGGTCTACGACATCGCCTCGAGCAGCCGCACCGGGTGGCAGCACCTCGACCTCGGCGGCGCAGCGTACTTCGTGGCCGACGGCATCTTCGCCCAGGAGATCGTGCCCCGCGCCCGCGAGGCCGGGCTGCTCGCCGACGCGCTGTGCCTGCGCCAGCACCCGGCTGTCACGTTCTGGCGCAGGCTGACTCGCGACCTGCGCGAGCACCGCAAGCCGCCGCTCGTGCTCGTGCGCCGCGGGTTCGCCCTGCTGCGCGCCCAGGGCGGCGTCGTCGACCATGCCGTGGCGCTCGGGTGCCGCCCCGTCGGCAACCAGCAGGCGCTGGACGACGTGGCGCGGCTGGTCACGCAGGGTCGCCGGTGAACCCGCTCGCGGCCGGGCTGCGTCAGCCCGATCCTCGCTCGTGCGGGGCCGCGAGCGTCGTGATGGCGCGCCTGCTGCGCGACGACGTCGCACCGACGTCCGACGACTTTCGGCACGAGGTGCTCGACTGCCACCGCCGCCTGACGGCGTCTCGAGACGCCGGTCACAGGCAGCTGCCGTGGCCGCGCGCCCTGGGCACCCCGCCCTGGGCCGTGCGGCGCGAGCTCGAGCGGATCACCGGTCGCGAGCACCACCTGCACCTGGCCCGCCGGTCACGCGCTGCGGCGTACGACCGGCTCGCGGCCGCCGGCGGGGCGTTGTACGTCGGCAGCTCCTGGCTCCCCCGCCACGTCGTGCTCGTCCTGCCCCCCACCGGCCGGGACGACGCAGCCGCCTTGCGCTGCTACCAGCCGTCTCGGGGCACGGTCGTGACCCTGCCCCACGCCGAGTTCGTCGCGGGGCGGCTGACCTCGGCCGGCTGGCCCCGCCCGTGGTTCACGATCACGCCCGCAGAGCCCGCCTGACGATCAGTGCTCCGAGCGTCGCGACGACGACCTCCTGCGGCAGCCGCCGCGGCGACTCGCGCTGGATCTGCCTGTGCCAGTCGTCGAGGGCCACCGGGAACGGCGAGCGGCCGAAGAACAGCTCGCTCGGCTTGTCGGCGTCCGGCAGGCAGGCGCCCAGCATGCCGGCGACGACACGGGTGCGGCGTTCGGGTGCAGCGGTGCGGGCGATGACGCCCATCACAGCGAGTCCGACCAGCCCGTCGACGACGGCGACCCGGAGGAAGATGCGTTGCTCGCCCCAGTGCGGCACCACGTCGAGGACGAAGTGCGAGACGAGGCCGGCGACGAACGCCGACGCAGGTCCTGGTGCGACGCGGCCCACCAGGGCACCCGACAGCACGTGGTTGGTGATCAGCACGACGACATCACCTGCTCAGTGTCACAGACCCGGCCCGGCACGTCAGGCCGACACGCCTCAGGCCGATCCGCCTCAGGCCGACACCTCAGGCGCGCAGGGCGGCGTACCCGGGCTTGACGACGTCCTCGATGATCGCCAGGCGCTCGTCGAAGGGCAGGAAGGCCGACTTCATCGCGTTGACGGTGAACCACTGGAGGTCGTCGAACCCGTAGCCGAACGCCTCGACCAGCGACATCATCTCCTCGGTCATCGAGGTGCCGCTCATCAGCCGGTTGTCGGTGTTGACCGTGACCCGGAAGCGCAGGTCGGTCAGCAACCCGATCGGGTGCTCGGCCACCGACGTGGCGGCGCCGGTCTGCACGTTGGACGCCGGGCACAGCTCGAGCGGGATGCGTTGGTCGCGCACGTAGGCGGCCAGTCGACCGAGCTCGATGGTGCCGTCGTCGTGCACCGTGACGTCGTCGATGATCCGCACGCCGTGGCCGAGCCGGTCGGCGCCGCACCACTGCAGCGCCTGCCAGATCGACGGCAACCCGAAGGCCTCGCCGGCGTGGATGGTGAAGTGCGAGTTCTCGCGCTGGAGGTACTCGAAGGCGTCGAGGTGGCGGGTGGGCGGGTAGCCCGCCTCGGCGCCGGCGATGTCGAAGCCGGCGACGCCGCGCTCGCGCCAGGCGATCGACAGCTCGGCGATCTCCATCGAGCGCGCCTGGTGGCGCATGGCGGTCAGCAGCTGGCGCACGACGATCGGGCGTCCGGCCGCGGCGGCGTCGGCGACGCCCTCGTCGAAGCCGGCCTGCACGGCCGCGACGACCTCGTCGAGGGAGAGTCCCTGCGACACGTGCTGCTCGGGGGCGTAGCGCACCTCGGCGTAGACGACCCCGTCGCCCGACAGGTCCTCGACGCACTCGCGCGCCACCCTGCTGAGCGCCTCGGTGGTCTGCATGACGGCAACGGTGTGGTCGAAGGTCTCGAGGTAGCGCTCCAGCGAGCCGGAGTCGGCCGACTCGGTGAACCAGCGCCCGAGCGACTCGGCATCGGCGGCCGGCAGCTCGTGCCCGATCTGCGCCGCGAGCTCGACGATCGTGGCCGGACGCAGGCCACCGTCGAGGTGGTCGTGGAGCAGCACCTTGGGAGCCTTGCGGACCTGGTCGCGTGTAGGTTCCATGACGCCATCCAACCACCCGCCCGACCGAGCACAGGAGCCCGCATGCGCACCTTCACCACCTTTGACGACGTCGCCGCCGCTGTCGGTGAGGAGCTCGGCACGAGCGAGTGGATGACCATCGACCAGGACCGCGTCAACACCTTCGCCGACGCCACCGGCGACCACCAGTGGATCCACGTGGACGTCGAGCGCGCGACCTCGGGGCCCTTCGGCGCCACCATCGCCCACGGCTACCTCACGCTCTCGCTGATCCCCGTGCTCGGCACCTCGATCTTCGCCTTCGACACCCCCGGCGCCAAGCTGAACTACGGGGCCAACAAGGTCCGCTTCCCGAACCCGGTGCTGGTGGGCAAGCGGATCCGCTCGACGATCACCCTCACCGGCTGCGACGACATGGCGATGGGCAAGCAGGTCACCCTCACGCACGTCGTCGAGATCGACGGCGAGTCGAAGCCGGCCTGCGTCGCCGAGACCGTCGTCCTGCTGCTCGCGGAGTGAGGCGCGCCCGCATGGCGCCGTTTGGTCCCAAACGACACGTTTTGCGGCCTTCCGGGTGCGGTCTCTGACCAATCGGCCCTGGCGACCCGAGCGCCGCACCTGCAGCCTCAGGCGTCACATCATCGTCGCCGTTTGGTCCCAAACGGCAACGAGCCGGCCCGGAATGCTGTCGTTTGGGACCAAACGGCACCATCCGGGCGGTTCGAGGTCCGGTTCAGCAACCGGGTCCGCGCAGGTACGAGCGCTCAGCCGTCGATCCGGTCGAGCACCAGCGGCACGGACACCGCCTCATCCGCAGCCCCCACGGCCCATCCGCCCTCGAGCGAGGCCAACGCCCGCTCGAACCGGGCCGGCTCGTCGGTGAGCAGGGTGAAGAGCGGGTCACCAGCGGTGACCTGGTCGCCCGGACGGGCGTGCCAGACGACGCCGGCCCCGGCCTGCACCGGGTCCTCCTTGCGCGCGCGACCGGCGCCGAGGCGCCAGGCGGCCATCCCGACCGCCAGTGCGTCGAGCCGGGTGAGCACGCCGGACTCCGGTGCGGTGACGACGTGGGACTCGCGCGCCGTGGGCAGCTCGGCGTCCGGGTCGCCGTCCTGGGCCCGGATCATCGCCTTCCAGGTGTCCATGGCCGAGCCGTCGGCCAGCGCGTCGGCCGGGTCGACGTCGTCGCGACCGGCGGCGGTGAGCATCTCGCGCGCGAGGGCGACGGTCAGCTCGACGACGTCGGCGGGGCCGCCTCCGGCCAGCACCTCGACGGACTCGGCGACCTCGATCGCGTTCCCCGCGGTGAGGCCGAGGGGCACCGACATGTCGGTGAGCAGCGCGACGGTGCGCACGCCGGCGTCGGAGCCGAGCCCGACCATCACCTCGGCCAGCTCGCGGGCCCGGTCGACGTCCTTCATGAACGCTCCCGAACCCACCTTCACGTCGAGCACCAGGGCCCCGGTGCCCTCGGCGATCTTCTTGCTCATGATGGAGGAGGCGATCAGCGGGATGGCCTCGACGGTCGCGGTCACGTCGCGCAACGCGTAGAGCTTCTTGTCAGCCGGCGCGAGACCGTCTCCGGCTGCGCAGACGACCGCACCGACGGACTCGAGCTGCGCCATCATCTCGCCGTTCGACAGGGCCGCGCGCCAGCCGGGAATCGACTCGAGCTTGTCGAGCGTCCCGCCGGTGTGGCCCAGGCCACGGCCCGACAGCTGGGGTACGGCGACCCCGCACGCCGCGACGAGCGGGGCCAGCGGCAGGGTGATCTTGTCGCCGACGCCTCCGGTGGAGTGCTTGTCGGCGGTCGGGCGGGAGAGCCCGGAGAAGTCCATCCGCTCGCCCGAGGCGATCATGGCGGCGGTCCAGCGGCTGATCTCGCTGCGCTCCATGCCGTTGAGCAGGATCGCCATGGCGAGCGCCGACATCTGCTCGTCGGCGACGTCGCCGCGGGTGTAGGCGTCGATGACCCAGTCGATCTGGCTGTCGGTCAGGGCTCCACCGTCACGCTTGGCGACGATCACCTCGACGGCATCATGCGCGGTCATGGCGCAGACCCTACGGGTAGGCGGTCCGGGCGGATCCGGGCGTGGGTCACGCGAGGTCGTCGGGCCCGAAGGCGTCGGGCAGGACGTCGTCCATGCTCCGCACGCCCGACACCGTCATCAGCAGCAGGTCGCGCCCGCCGTTCTCGAAGAGCAGCTGTCGACAGCGTCCGCACGGCATGATCACCTCCCCGTCGCCGTTGACGCACACGAAGTGGGTCAGCCGTCCCCCGCCGCCGGCGTGCAACGACGAGACCAGGCCGCACTCGGCGCACAGCGTCACGCCGTACCCGGCGTTCTCGACGTTGCAGCCGACCACCACGCGCCCGTCGTCGACCAGAGCGGCCGCTCCGACGCGGAAGTTGCTGTAGGGCGCGTAGGCACGGGCGGAGACCTCGACGGCTGCGGCACGCAGTGCGTCCCAGTCGAATTCCGCCTCGGGCCGGTCGAGTGATGGGGGTGCGTCCACGAGCAGCTCCTTCGTCGGCAGTCCGGCGGCCGCTCCCCGCCCAGCCGGTGACCGACAGGTTCCAGGTTGGTAACCGTTGCACTGTGGCGGCGTTCTGGGACGACGCGAGCGCGGAGGATCAGTTAAGTTGCGTGATCGCTGCACCGCAACCCGAGATGGTGCACAGATCTGGAGGCACCACGTGAAGAAGATGAGGAAGGCCGTCGTCGGCGGCATCGCCGCCCTCGCGGCATCGACGGTTCTGGTCGCCTGCGGCGACGCTCCCGAGGACACCACCACCCCGAGCACGGGCGGCAGCGACACCGCCGCCGCCGAGCCCACGACCGACTTCCTTCCCTGCATCGTGTCCGATGCCGGCGGGTTCGACGACAAGTCCTTCAACCAGCTCAGCTACGAGGGCCTCCTGCAGGCCGCCGACGAGCTCGGCGCCGACTACAAGGCCGTCGAGTCCAACTCCGAGAACGACTACGCGCCCAACCTCGAGAGCCTGGTCGCCGAGGGCTGCAACGCCATCGTGACCGTCGGCTTCGCCCTCTCGGCTGCGACGGTGGAGTCCGCCACCGCGAACCCCGACATCGAGTACGTCCTGATCGATGACGCCGCCGACAACGACTTCGACGGCACCAAGGACGCCGACAACGTCAAGCCGCTGCTCTTCGACACCGCCCAGGCCGCGTTCCTGGCCGGCTACGCCGCCGCCGACTTCACCACCACCGGCACCGTCGGCACCTACGGTGGCCAGCCGTTCCCGACCGTGACCGTGTTCATGGACGGCTTCAAGCAGGGCGCCGAGTACTACGCCCAGGAGAAGGGCAAGGACGTCACCGTCGTCGGCTGGGACGGCAAGGAGGGCTCCTTCACCGGAGGCTTCGAGGCCAACCAGACCGCGACGACCACGGCCAAGCAGCTGATCGACCAGGACGCCGACGTGCTCCTGCCCGTCGGTGGACCCATCTACCAGGGCGCCCTGACCGCGATCGCCGACTCGGGCAAGGACGTCGCCCTGGTCGGCGTCGACGCCGACTTCTTCGAGACCGACCCGAACACCGCCGACGTGGTCATGACCTCGATCCTGAAGAACATGAAGGTCTCGACGTACGAGGCGATCATGGCGGCCGGCAACGACACCTTCGACCCGACGGCCTACGTCGGCACGCTCGAGAACGACGGGGTCGGCATCGCGCCGTTCCACAACTACGAGACCAAGATCTCCGACACGCTCGCCGCTGAGCTCGACGAGGTGAAGGCCGCGATCATCGACGGTTCGATCACCGTCACGTCCTACCTCAACCCGTGATCGGTTGATCCACCGCTGGACCCGCTCCGGAGGGGGGTCGACCACAGGTCGGCCTCCCTCTCACGCGTGGTCGGCGTCACTTCAGCCCTAGGATCGCTCCCATGCAGCTCGAACTGCGCGACATCACCAAGCGTTTCGGTGCACTGGTCGCCAACGACCACATCTCGTTGACCGTGGAGCCCGGCGAGGTGCACTGCCTGCTCGGGGAGAACGGGGCAGGCAAGTCGACCCTCATGAACGTCCTGTACGGCCTCTACCAGCCCGACGAGGGCGAGATCGTGCTCGACGGGGAGGTCCAGCGCTTCGCCGGACCGGGCGACGCCATCGCCGCCGGGATCGGCATGGTCCACCAGCACTTCATGCTCGTGCCGGTCTTCACCGTCGCCGAGAACGTCATGCTCGGCAACGAGAACACCGGCCTCGCCGGGTCGCTCGACCTCTCCGCAGCCCGCGCGCACGTCGAGGAGATCTCGCAGCGTTTCGGGTTCCACGTCCCCCCCGACGCCGTCGTCGAGGACCTCCCGGTCGGCGTCCAGCAGCGGGTCGAGATCATCAAGGCCCTCTCCCGCGATGCCCGGGTGCTCGTCTTCGACGAGCCGACCGCGGTCCTGACCCCGCAGGAGACCGACGAGCTGATGCAGATCATGCGCCAGCTCAAGGAGTCCGGCGTCGCCATCGTGTTCATCACCCACAAGCTGCGCGAGGTCCGCGAGGTCGCCGACCGGATCACGGTCATCCGCCTCGGCAAGGTCGTCGGCGAGGCCAGCCCGACGGCCAGCAACGCCGAGCTCGCCTCGCTCATGGTGGGGCGCCCCGTCGAGCTCACCGTGCACAAGGACGCGCCGGCGCTGCAGGGCAACAGCCTGGTGGTCGACTCGCTCACCGTCATCGACAGCGCCGGGACCGCCCAGGTCGACGACGTCAGCTTCTCCGTCGCCGGCGGCGAGATCCTGGTGATCGCCGGCGTCCAGGGCAACGGTCAGACCGAGATCACCGAGGCGCTGGTCGGCCTCCAGCACCACGTCACCGGCTCGATCCGCCTCGACGACCAGGAGCTCGTCGGCAAGAGCGTGCGCACGATCCTCGATGCCGGCGTCGGCTTCGTGCCCGAGGACCGGCAGAGCGACGGTCTGGTCAGCACCTTCTCGATCGCCGAGAACCTCATGCTCGACCGCAGCTTCGGCGCCCCTTTCACCAGCCTCGGCTCGATCAGCCAGAGCAAGCGCGACGCCTTCGCGCAGCAGAAGCTCGACGAGTACGACATCCGGGCCCCTGGCATCTCGACCCACGCGGGCAACTTGTCGGGCGGAAATCAGCAGAAGGTCGTCGTGGCTCGTGAGCTCTCCCGCGACCTACGGTTGTTCGTTGCCGCCCAGCCGACCCGAGGGGTCGACGTGGGCTCGATCGAGTTCATCCACAAGCAGATCGTCGCCGCGCGTGACACCGGCATCCCGGTGATCGTGGTCTCCACCGAGCTCGACGAGGTGTCCGCCCTCGCAGACAGGATCATGGTCATGTACCGCGGCAAGATCGTCGGCATCGTCCCAGCCGACACCGAACGCAACGTGCTCGGCCTGATGATGGCCGGCGAGAAGCCCGCAGGCATCGCCTCATGAGCACCTCCGGAACGGCCCCGGAGGACACCGACGTCGACAACCTCCAGGCGCAGGGCTCCCCGCCGCCCGAGGACGAGCGCATTCCCTCACCCGGCGAGTCCCAGCAGTGGCACCACGTGCTGCGCTCGGTCACCAGCGGCAACGCCGCCGTGGCGGTGCTGGCGATCTTCCTCGCGGTCGTCGTCGGCTCGCTGATGATCCTCTTCACCGACGACCAGGTGCGCAGCACCGCCTCCTACATCACCTCGCGACCCTCGGACTTCGTCCAGGCCAGCTTCGAGGCCATCAAGGGCGCCTACACCGCGCTCTTCCGAGGCTCGATCTACAACACCCGGGCCGACGACTTCGCCACCGGCATCCGCCCGCTCACCGAGACCCTCAAGTTCTCCGGGCCGCTCATCGCCGCGGGCCTGGGCGTCGGTCTCGCCTTCCGGGCCGGCATGTTCAACATCGGTGGCCGCGGCCAGATGCTCCTGGCCGGCGCAGCCTCGGGCTACGTCGCCCTGAACGCCGGGCTCTCGGGCCCGCTCCTGCTGATCGCCTCGGTGCTCGCCGGGATGCTCGCCGGAGGTGTCTGGGCCGGGATCGCCGGGCTGCTCAAGGCTCGCACCGGCGCCCACGAGGTGATCGTGACGATCATGCTCAACTACGTCGGCTTCTACCTGGTGTTCTTCGCGCTCTCGCGCCAGGGGATCCTCCAGGCCCCGGGTTCGGTCAACCCCAAGTCGCTGCCGATGCCCGACGACGCCCAGCTGCCCCGGGTGCTGGGCGAGCGCTACAACCTGCACCTCGGCTTCGTGCTGGCCCTGGTGGCCGTCGCGGTCGTCTGGTGGATCCTCAACCGCTCCGCCATGGGCTACCGGTTCCGCGCGGTCGGCGAGAACCCGAACGCCGCGCGCAGTGCCGGCATCGACGTCGGGCGCACCTACGTCGTGGTGATGGTGATCGCCGGCGGCCTCGTCGGCCTGGCCGGCGCCAACCAGGCACTCGGCACGGTCCCCAACGGGGTCACCGTCGACCTCGACGCCAGCATCGGCTTCGACGCCATCACGGTCGCGCTGCTGGGTCGCTCCCACCCCCTCGGGATCCTGGGGGCCGGCTTGCTGTTCGGCGCCTTCAAGGCCGGCGGCTTCGCCATGCAGGCCTCCGAGGGCATCCCCGTCGACATCGTGCTCGTCATCCAGTCCCTGATCGTGCTGTTCATCGCGGCCCCGCCGCTGATCCGTGCGCTCTTCCGCCTACCCGTGAAGGAGGCGGCGTGACCGACCTCGCCGCACCTGCCACCGCCGCGTCGACCGGCGCCCCCTCGACGAACCGCGCCGTCGTGAGCGCGAAGACACCGATCCTGCTCAGCGTCGTGACCCTCGCTCTGGCCGCCGTGCTGATCCTGGGCAGGCAGGTCGGTGACACGACCTTCCGCCTGGCCACCGGCACCGACTTCTTCGCGCTCCCCGAGATCACCGTCCCCGCGGAGGGCACCGGCTGGGTCATGGTGATCCTGATGGCCGTGCTCTCGGGCGAGTCCTGGCGCCGGCTGCTGGGCTCCCGCTCCTCGACACCCACCTGGATGGTCGGCGGCTTCGCGTTCGTCGCCCTGGTCGGCTTCCTCTCGTGGGCCGCGGCCGGCGGCGCCGTGCCGGTCGTGGGCTTGCTGGCAGGCTCGATCGCGCTCGCGGTTCCCCTCGTCTTCGGAGCCCTCGGTGGCGTGCTCGGCGAGCGCGCCGGTGTCGTCAACATCGCGATCGACGGCCAGCTGCTCGCCGGGGCCTTCGCCGCCGCGCTCTTCGGCACGATCACCGGGTCGGTCTGGGGAGGCCTCGTCGGCGCAATGGCCGCGGGCGCCCTCGTGGCGCTCGTCCTGGGTCTCTTCGCGATCACCTACTTCGTCGACCAGGTCATCGTCGGCGTGGTGCTCAACGTGCTGGTGATCGGCGTGACGAGCTTCCTGTTCACCCAGGTGATGGTGCCCGACACCGCCGGCCTCAACTCGCCGCCGCGCTTCTCGCGCCTGGCGGTCCCCGGCCTCGCCGACATCCCCCTGGTGGGCCCGATCCTGTTCCGCCAGACCGCCATCGTCTACCTGCTCTACGTGATGGTCGCCGCGGTCACCTGGTCGCTCTACCGAACTCGCTGGGGACTGCGCGTACGCGCTGTCGGCGAGCACCCGAAGGCGGCCGACACCGTCGGCATCCGCGTCAACGCCACCCGTTACCGCACGATCCTGCTCGGCGGCGCGATCGCGGGCATGGGCGGCGCGTTCTACACGCTCGTCTCGGTGCCCCAGTTCAACCGCGAGCTGACCGGTGGTGCCGGCTACATCGCCCTCGCGGCGGTCATCTTCGGCAAGTGGGACCCGATCAAGGCCACGCTCGCCGCGTTGCTCTTCGGCTTCGCCTCCAACCTGCAGGGCGTGCTGTCGGCGATCGGGTCGCCGGTGCCGAGCGAGTTCATGCTGATGCTGCCCTACCTCGTGACGATCTTCGCCGTGGCGGGCCTGGTCGGCCGCTCGCGCGCGCCGGCGGCGGTGGGGCTGCCCTACCGCAAGGGCTAGCGACTCAGGTCAGCGCGAGCACCGCGGTGGCGGCCAGGACGGCCGACCCGTGGCCGATCGCGCGCTCGTCGACGCGCAGGTTGCCCTGGTGCAGGTCGTACGTCGGCCCGCCCGGCGTCCGCGTGCCGAGACGGAACATCGCGCACGGCACCTCGGCGCCGTACCAGCCGAAGTCCTCTCCCCCGAGGCTCTGCGGCACTGCGGTCTGCGCGTGTGGCCCGAGCACCGAGGCCGCCGCCGCCGACACCACCGCGTTGCAACCGGGGTCGTTGACGACCGGTGGCACGCCCTGCAGGTAGTCGATGCGCGCGGTGACGCCGTAGGGACGCACGATGTCGAGCACCGCCTCGCGAACGATCGGCTCGCAACGCTCCCAGGCGTCCGCATCGAGGATCCGCACGGTGCCGCCGACCATGCCGCGGTCGGGGATGACGTTGACGGCCGAACCGGCACGCACCATGCCCCACACCACGCTGACCCCGGCTCGTGGGTCGAGCCGCCGGCTCAGCACGGCCGGCAGCTCGGTGGTGACCTTGGCGAGGGCGAAGGTCAGGTCCCCCGTCAGGTGGGGTCGCGAGGTGTGGCCGCCGGTGCCCTCGAGGTGCACCTCGATCTTGTCGGCCGCGCTCGTCAGCGAACCGGTGCGCAACCCGATGCGACCGACGTCGACGGCGGGCTCGCAGTGCAGGGCGAAGATCTGCGAGACGTCGTCAAGGGCGTCCTGGGCGATCAGCTGCTTGGCGCCGCCCGGCATCACCTCCTCGGCCGGCTGGAACAGCACCCGTACGCGGCCCGGCAGCTCGCCCCGCTCGTGCAGCTCGCCGAGCGCCATCGCAGCGCCGAGGAGGGCGGAGGTGTGCACGTCGTGACCGCACGCGTGCGCCACACCGGGCACGGTGCTGGCCCAGGGCTCGCCCGAGACGTCGCTGACGGGTAGCGCGTCGATGTCGGCTCGCAGCGCGACGACGGGCCCGTCGCCGGGTCCCAGGTCGGCGACACACCCGGTGGTCGCGAGCGAGCGCAACGACCAGCCGGCCCGCTCGAGACGCTCGGCGACGATGTCGGTGGTGCGGGTCTCGGTCCAGGACAGCTCGGGGTGGGAGTGCAGGTCGCGGCGCAGCTCGATAAGTTCAGCGGCGTACTTCGCGACGAGCTCGACGATCAGACCGGGCGTCGGATCGGGGAAGGCGGGCGATGAGGACATTGCTCCGAAGCGTACCCATCCTCGCGGATCTGCCGTGCCGCCACCGCGCGCCCGGTCCGGCGCGCGCCTGCGCGGAGCTGGGTCAGCTGACCTCGGCGCGGAGGAACTCGACCGTGCGCGACCAGGCCTTGGCGGCGTCGTCCGCGGAGTAGGTGCCCAACTTGTCGGCGTCGTTGTTGAAGGCGTGAGCGGCGTCGTAGTAGAAGAACTCGACCTCGGCGCCGGACTCCTCTCGGATCTGGGCCTCCTGCTTCCTGGCGTCCTCGACGGGGTAGAAGTCGTCCTTCTCGCCGTAGTGACCCTGCACCGCAGCAGTCAGGCCGGTGAAGGTGTCGGGCACAGCCGGTCCGACGCCGTAGAACGGCACCGCGGCGCTGACCTTGTCACCTTGTTGCGCGGCGAGCATGAGCACGAAGCCGCCGCCCATGCAGAACCCGACGGCACCGACGGCCGTGGACGTCACGGCGTCGTGGGCCAGCAGGTAGTCGACCGCACCGGCGAGGTCCCGGGCGGCGCCGTCGACAGGCAGGTTCGTCATCATCTCGCCGGCGTCGTCGGTGCCATGGGCGAGCTTGCCGCCGTAGAGGTCAGGGGCCAGCGCCACGAAGCCTTCGGCTGCCAGGCGGTCGCAGATGTCGACGATGTGGTCGTCGAGGCCCCACCACTCCTGGATGACGATGACGCCTGCGCCGGAGCCGGACTCCGGGGTGGCGAGATAGCCGTGGGCGTGGTCGCCGTTGCTGGCGAAGGTGACGTTCTGGCGCGTGTTCTCTTCGTTCTCGTGGGTCATGCCACCGATCCTAGGACCCGGCTGGGTGCCGCCACCGCGGGCAGCGGCGGCCTGCGGCCACGCGGCAGCCGCGTCGCGCACGGAACACCCCGTCAGCAGGGATGGGCGCGCACGGGCGGTGGCGCCGCAGGGCACCAGCGACCAGCCGGTGGTCCGGGTCGGCACGGAGGGCACCTGCCCGACGTCGAGGGGTCGGCCCCGGACTCGCCGCCCTCGCCGTCGCCTTCCTGGAACGGTCGGGTGGGGTCTCGTCAGGGGTAGCAGTGCAGCGCCCCGGCAGCACCACGAGATGACTTCTGCATCGGTGCGACCTCTTGACCGCGTGCAACGCACCTCCCGACCAGGTGGTGACCCGCATCTTCCCTGACGGCGAGGGCACCGACGCCCAGCGCGGTGGCGTGGGCACCTGACGGACCACCCGTGCCCACCAGCGGGCGTCCCCTACCCTCGGTCCTGGCCCTGGTCGTACGCCGCCAGGATCCGGTCGGCCGCCACGGTGGCCGGTACGTCGCCCGCCAGGACCTCCGCGCGTACCTCGCTGCGGATCGAGCGCACGCCCGGCGAGTGCCGCAGCCGCTGCTCCAGCTCGTCGCGCACGAGAGCCCAGGTGAAGTCGAGCTGCTGGTCGGCACGCTTGGCGGCCAGACCGTCGGCGCCGAGGTGGTCGCGGTGCGACAGCACGTGGTCCCACAGCTCACTGACACCGACGTCGGTGAGTCCGGAGACGGTGACCACCGGCGGTGCCCACTCGCCGTGACCACGCACGAGGCGCAGTGCGCCGGCGAGCTCGCGGGCCGCGCCGCGCGCCTCCGTCTCGCGGTCGCCGTCGGCCTTGTTGACGGCGATGACGTCGGCGATCTCGAGGATGCCCTTCTTGATGCCTTGCAGCTGGTCGCCGGTGCGGGCCAGGGTGAGGAACAAGAAGGTGTCGACCATGCCGGCGACGGTGACCTCCGACTGACCGACGCCGACCGTCTCGACCAGGATCACGTCGTACGCCGCCGCCTCGAGCACCGCCATCGCCTGCACCGTGGCCCGGGCGACCCCGCCGAGGGTTCCTGCGGCCGGGCTGGGCCGGATGAACGCGTGGGGGTCGACGCTGAGCTGAGCCATCCGGGTCTTGTCGCCGAGCACCGACCCGCCGGTCCGCACGCTCGAGGGGTCGACGGCCAGGACGCCGACTCGATGACCCGCTGCGGTGAGCCGCCCGCCGAGCGCCTCGATGAAGGTCGACTTGCCGACGCCCGGCACGCCGCTCACTCCGACGCGCACCGCCGACGAGCGCACGCCGGCGTCCGGCGCGGCGGTGAGGACGGTCAGCAGCTCGCGGGCTGCTGCCCGGCGCTGGGGCTTGGCCGACTCGACGAGCGTGATCGCCTGCGCGACCGCTGCCCGGCGGCCGTCCCGGATGCCAGCGACCAGGGCGTCGACGTCCGTCGTGCGGCTCAATGGTCGAGCTGCTCCCGCAACTTGGCGAGCAGGTCGAGCGCGGACTCGGCGATGACCGTCCCGGGCAGGAACACCGCGGCCGCACCCATCTCGAGCAGCGTCGGGACGTCGTCGGGCGGGATGACCCCGCCGATGACGACCATGATGTCGTCTCGGCCCTGCTCGGCCAGCGCGTTCTTGAGCGCCGGCAGCAGCGCGAGATGGCCCGCCGCCAGCGAGCTGACCCCGACGAGGTGCACGTCGGCGTCGACCGCCTGCTGGGCGACCTCCTCGGGAGTCGAGAACAGCGGGCCCACGTCGACGTCGAAGCCCATGTCGGCGAACGCGGAGACGATGACCTTCTGGCCACGGTCGTGGCCGTCCTGGCCCATCTTGGCGACGAGGATGCGCGGCCGTCGTCCCTCGGCCTCGTCGAACTCCGCGGTCGCGTCGAGCACCTGCTGCACCAAGGTGCTCTCGCCGGCAGCGGACTCGTCGCGGTACACGCCGCTGATCGTACGGATCACGGCCTGGTGGCGGCCGTAGACCTTCTCCATCGCATCCGAGATCTCCCCGACCGTGGCCTTGGCCCGCGCGGCGTCGACGGCCAGGGCGAGCAGGTTGGCGTCGAGGTCGCCGCCCGAGGCCCCGCGCTCGGCCGAGCGGGTCAGCGCCTCCAACGACCTCCGTACGTCGTCGTCGTCCCGCTCGGCGCGCAGCCGCTCCAGCTTGGCGATCTGCTGGCGGTAGACGTCGTCGTTGTCGACGCGCAGGACGTCGAGCTTGTCCTCGGCAGCGAGGCGGTAGGTGTTGACGCCGATCACGGCCTGCGAGCCGGAGTCGATGCGGGCCTGGGTGCGGGCCGCCGCCTCCTCGATGCGCATCTTGGGGATGCCCTGCTCGATCGCCTTCGCCATGCCGCCGGCCTGCTCGGCCTCCTGGATGTGGGCCCAGGCGCGCTCGGCGAGGTCGTGGGTGAGCCGCTCGACGTAGTAGGAACCGGCCCACGGGTCGATGACCTGGGTGGTTCCGCTCTCCTGCTGCAACAACAGCTGGGTGTTGCGCGCGATGCGCGCGCTGAAGTCGGTGGGCAGCGCGATGGCCTCGTCGAGAGCGTTGGTGTGCAGGCTCTGGGTGTGCCCCTGGGTCGCAGCCATGGCCTCGATGGCCGTGCGGCCGACGTTGTTGAACACGTCCTGCGCCGTCAGGCTCCAACCGCTGGTCTGCGAGTGGGTGCGCAGGCTCAGCGACTTGGGGTTCTCGGGGTCGAAGTCGCGCACCAGGCGCGACCACAGCGCTCGGGCCGCGCGCATCTTGGCGACCTCCATGTAGAAGTTCATCCCGATCGCCCAGAAGAAGCTCAGGCGCGGGGCGAACTGGTCGATCGTCATGCCG
Organism: uncultured Actinomycetota bacterium; assembly: GCA_963742775.1. GTDB lineage: Bacteria > Actinomycetota > Actinomycetes > Propionibacteriales > Nocardioidaceae > Nocardioides. Next base: position 25,827 of record CAVUNE010000006.1, read on the forward strand.
GTCTCGAGGCCCGCGCGGATGTACTCCACACCGTCGGCGAGGGTGTAGGCCAGCTCGAGGTCGGCCGTGGCCCCGGCCTCCTGCATGTGGTAGCCGGAGATCGAGATCGAGTTGAAGCGCGGCATCCTCGCCGAGGTGTAGCTGAAGATGTCGGAGATGATCCGCATCGACGGCGCCGGCGGGTAGATGTAGGTGTTGCGGACCATGAACTCCTTGAGGATGTCGTTCTGGATCGTCCCCGCGAGCTGCTCCGGCTTCACCCCCTGCTCCTCGGCGGCGGCGATGTAGAGCGCCAGGACCGGCAGCACGGCGCCGTTCATGGTCATCGACACCGACATCTCGTCGAGCGGGATGCCCTCGAAGAGGGTCCGGGTGTCGTAGATCGAGTCGATCGCCACACCGGCCATGCCGACGTCGCCGCGCACCCGCGGGTGGTCGGAGTCGTAGCCGCGGTGCGTCGCCAGGTCGAAGGCGACGCTGAGTCCCTTCTGCCCGGCGGCGAGGTTGCGCCGGTAGAAGGCGTTGGACGCTTCTGCCGTGGAGAACCCGGCATATTGGCGCACGGTCCACGGTTGGGTCGTGTACATCGTCGGGTAGGGCCCGCGCAGGAACGGGCTCAGGCCGGGCCACGTGTCCTGGGCGTCGAGGCCTTCGAGGTGCTCGGGGCCGTAGACGGGCAGGATGTCGATGCCCTCGGGGCTGGTCCACGCAGCGGTTGCCGACGCGGCGGAGGGGCTGCCCGCCGGTGCAGCGCCGAGGTCGAGCCCGGCGAAGCTCTTCGGGACGCTGGTGCTCATGCGAGGGCCTCTCGGGTGCGGGTGAGGAACGCCAACGCGTCGACGCCCATCGCGCACGCGTCGTCGCAGTAGGCGGTCGCCTTGCCGGCGATCAGCACACGGCTCGCGCCGGCTTCGCGCAGCGCGGCTGCTGCGGCCTCGCCCCGCTCGGCGTACGTCGGGTCGGAGCCGGCCAGGCACACGACGTCCTGGCCGTCGTAGGCCGCGACCAGGGCGGCGACGTCCGCGGTGGCACCGGCGACGTCGACCGCCACTCCCCCGGCGGCGAGGAGGTTGGTCGCGAAGGTGGCGCGGGCGGTGTGCGAGGCGATGGAGCCCAGCGTGGCCAGGAAGACCCGGCCCGAGGGCGGGTGGTCGCGCATCTCCTCGAAGGCTGCGCCGTAGGGTCGGACGTCGTCGAACGCACCGTCGGGGGCGCGCTGGGGCAGCTCCTCGGCGAGGTCGGGGAACTCGGTGAGGCCGGTGATCGGCCGCGCGCGGCTCGCCACCTGCGCGTCGCGCACCGCGACCACCTCGGCGATCGCGGCGTCGAGGTCGGCACCCGACTCGAGCTCGCCCAGCACCGACCAGCCGGCTGCCGCGAGGTCGGCGGTGAGCTTCTCGACGGCGTAGGAGCCGCCGGCGGGGTCGGCGACCCGGGCCAGGTGGGACTCCGAGATCAGCAACGCCGAGGTGTTGCGGGCGACGCGCCGCCCGAGCGTCTCGGGCTTGCCGAGCGGGCTGTCGAAGGGCAGCACGGTGACCGCGTCAGCGCCGCCGACCCCGGCGGCGAACGCCGCGACCGTGGTGCGGAGCATGTTCACGTAGGGGTCGTAGCGGCTCATCATCGGTCGGCTGGTCACCGCGTGCTGTCGCTGCTCAGGCGCGCCGGAGAGGCCGGAGAGCTCGAGCACCCGCGCCCAGAGGCGCCGCGCGGCTCGCAGCTTGGCGATGCTCGGGAACTGCTCGTCGGTCACGGCGAGGCGGAACTCGACGAGGCGCGCGGCGTCCTGGAGGCTGACGCCCGCGCCGGTGAGGGCGCGCAGGTAGTCGGCCGCGGCCGACATCGTCCACCCGAGCTCCTGGGCGTCGGAGGCGCCGCGGTCGTGCACGCGGGTGCCGTCGACGACGAACGCCAGGACGCCGCGCTCGAGAGCCGCCGCCGCCAGCTCGGCGGTCGCCTGCGAGGCCGGCACACCCAGGTTCGTGCCCGGGTGCAGCTCGAGGTCGCCCACGTAGGAGAGGAAGGCCTCGGCTGTGGCGAGCGCGTCGGAGGTCGCCTCCAGCACGACCGGGGCCAGGTCGAGGAAGACCCCGTCGAGCAGGGTGGCGAAGTCGGTGCCGGGCTCGACGCTGAGCCAGAGGCTGGTCACGCCGCCGTTCAGGTCGACCAGGGCGTCCTGGTTCGCCTGCTCGGCCTCACCGGCGCCGAGGTGGGCGCGGATGTCCCAGGCGCCCTGTCGGGTCGGACGGGCGGTGGCGCCGATCCCGTCGACGAGGTCGGGTGTGCCGAGGGGGGCGACCGCGATCCCGTCGAGGGTGGTGCGGGTGAGCTTCTCCCAGACCAGGGCGTCGTCGTCCGCGTCGGTCATCCGGCGGGCCTTGCGCAGCACTGCTGCTGTGGCCTTCTCCCAGTCGACCCGGGTGTGCTCGTCGCCCGGTCGGACCAGCGCGAGGTCACCCTGCTCCGGCTCCAGGCCGGTCGGCTCGTCGAGGCCTCCCTCGACCGCGGTCTCCTGTGACGTCATGAGGGCACCCTAGAAGCCGCGTGGGGCTGCGACCACCGAGTGTGACTTTTCTGAAACCTCACCTCGGGTTCCGCAGCGTCAGTCCGACCGACTCACGCCAGCGGGAACCAGACCGTGAACGTCGTCCCCTCGCCCGGGGCGCTGTCGACCTCGATGCGCCCGCCGTGGCCGTCGATGATCGACCGGGTGATCCCCAGGCCCAGCCCGACCCCCGCGGCCTGGCGCTCGCGGGCGGCGTCGGCGCGGAAGAACGGGATGAAGAGCTGTGAGAGGTCGCCGGCGCTCATGCCGATGCCGGTGTCGCTGACCCGCAGCACGGCCTCGCCCTCGATCGCGCGGAGCCTGATCACCACCCGGTCGCCGGCATCGGAGTACTTCACCCCGTTGGAGATCAGGTTGTCGAGCACCTGACGCACCCGTCCCGGGTCGAAGTCGCCGAGGACACCGGTGAGGATGTCGCCCTCGAGGTGGACGCCGCGGGCCCGAGCCGAGGGGAGGGCCGCCTCGAGTGCCTCAGCGGCGATCAGGCCGAGGTCGGTGGGCCGCCGCGTCACCGCGACCGGACCGGCTCGGTGCGCGGCCGACTCGAGCAGGTCCGAGACGAGGTCGCGCAGCCGGCCCGCGTTGCGCCGGATCACCTCCACCTGACGGCGGGCGTCCATCCCGACCTCGGGGCTCTCGGCCAGCATCTCGAGGTAGCCGACCACCGAGGCGAGTGGTGTCCGCAGCTCGTGGGAGACCGAGGCGAGGAAGTCGTCGCGCGCCCGGATGGCGCGCATCAGGTCGGTGATGTCGTTGTAGGCCATCGCGGCGCCGGCGAAGGTCCCGGCGTCGTCGTAGATCGCCCGCGCCGAGACCGCGATCGCTCGGCGCGTGGCGGGGTCGGGCCCGATCCAGATGCGGTAGTCGTCGAACTCCTCGCCACGCGCGGCCCGGGACGTCGGCATCGCCTCGCTCTCCATCGGCGTGGTCCCGTCGTCGGCGAAGATGAGGCCGAGCTGGCCGGCGCGCCCGCGGTGACCCTCGGGGAAGGCGACCCCCAGCAGGTCGGCGTGGCGCCGGTTGAACTCGGTGTAGTGGCCGTGCCGGTCGATCAGCAGGAGCCCGACGTCGACGGTGTCGAGGATCGCCACGGCGAGCTTGCGGTGACGGCTGATCTCGTCGACCGCATCGGCCAGCTGCTGCTCGTGGATGCGCTGCGGGGTGACGTCGACCAGCTGACCGATCATGCAGTGCGTGGCACCGGTCTCGGTGCGGAGCACGCTCACCGACAGCTCGCCCCACAGCACCGATCCGTCGGCTCGCAGGCAGCGCTTCGTCAGCCGGTAACCCTCGCGTGAGCCGGCGACGGCCTCGTCGAAGAGGGCGGCATGGCGGTCGCGATCATCGAGATGGGTGAGCAGGCGGTAGTCGGAGCCGCGCAGGTCCTCCTCGGTGCAGCGCAGCATCGCGCACAAGGACCGGTTGGCGGTGAGGACGACGCCCTCGGGGCTGACCAGGGTCATCCCCAGGGGCGAGTGCTCGGCGGTCAGCCTCCACAGCCGCTCGCCGTCCATCAGCTCGGTCACTGCCACGCCCGTCTCCTGCTCGTGTCGAGCCGTGCAGCTGCACAGACCGTCGTGGCGTCGGCGGGTGGCTCCTCGCAGAGAACATTATTCGGATACGGCGGGGAAGGCCACGGATCTCGGGAACCAGGCGCGCCCTCGCAGGCGGGCGTTCACCCGGCGTGCACCCGTGCGTCGCCATGACGACCGTTCCTCGACAGGTCGCGGCGATCGACTTCGACGCATGCGGATCGCACTGGTGACCGAGACCTTCTACCCGGCCGTCGACGGCACGACCACCACCGTGAAGGCCGTCGCCGACCGCCTGGTCGACCTGGGTCACACGATCGCGATCATCACCCCCGGCCCCGGCCTGGCGACCTACCGTGGCTCGCACGTGGTGCGGGTCCGCCCCCTGGAGCCGACGGGCGCCCAGGTGCGAGCGGCCATCGACGCGTTCGCCCCGGACCTCGTGCACGTCACCTCCCCCGGCACGCTCGGTCGCAAGGCCCTCAGGCACACCTCGCGCGCCGGCATCTGCTCCCTCGTGGTCGAGCAGTCCCCGGTGCTCGACCTCGCGGCCGACTACTGGCGCGCCAAGGTGGCCGACCGCACCGACGCCGTGCTCGTCACCTCGACGTGGATGGTCCACCGGATGGCGGAGTTCGGCGTCGAGGCCGGCCTCTGGCGACCCGGCGTCGACACGGCCGCATTCACGCCGGGTCTGCGTGATGCCTGGTTGCACGACTCGTGGTCACGAGCCCGCTCGGCTGCAGGCCCTCAGGTCGTCGTCGGTCATGTCGGAGGCCTGCACAAGCGCCACGGCGTGCGCCGCCTCGCCGAGCTCGCCTCGATCCCCGGCATCCGCCCGGTCGTGATCGGGGGCGGCCCGCAGCGCGGGTGGCTCGAGACCCGGCTGCCGGGCGCCAAGATCACCGGGCCGCTACCGACCGGCGAGCTGACGATCGCGATGCCGACCTTCGACCTCCTCGTGCATCCCGGCGAGCACGAGACCTGCTCCCACGCGCTGCGCGAGGCTGCGGCCAGCGGCATCCCCGTCGTCGCCCCGCGCGCAGGCGGGGCGATCGACGTGGTGCATCACCTCGAGACCGGCGTCCTGTACGACGCCGGCGACGGCCGCGACTTCCGACGGGCGGTCGAGTCGCTCGCGAGCGACTGTCGACGCCACCTCCTGGGCGCGCGGGCCCGCGAGGTCGTCATGTCTCGCAGCTGGACCACCGCGGTCGACGAGCTCGTGGCGACCTACGCCACGCTCGTCCCCCGGCGCCTGCCGACCTGACTCCCGTCGCACGCTCCGTTAAGGGTGTCCTTACCGGACGTATCTCACACGGGGGACCTCGCGCCCCCACCTCGGTGCGTCGTAGAGTCTTGATCTGTGGCACTGACGACAGGAACACCAGGACCGAACGCCGGGCAGACGCTGGTCAAGGGTTCGCGTGGAACGCGGACGACCATCGCCTTGAAGATCGCGATGGCGGTGAGCGGCCTCGCGTTCATCGGCTTCGTGCTCGGGCACATGTACGGCAACCTCAAGGCCTTCGGTGGCCAGGAGGCCTTCAACGGCTACGCCGAGCACCTGCGCACGATCGGTGAGCCGCTGCTCCCCGAGTCGGGCCTGCTGTGGATCATCCGGGTCGGTCTCATCGCGGCCCTGGTGGTGCACGTCGCCTGCGCCCTGGCACTGACCCGCCGTGCCCACGCGGCGCGCACGGTGAAGTACGCGGTGAAGAAGAACGTCGTCTCCTCGATCTCCTCGCGCACCATGCGCTGGGGCGGCGTGACGATCCTGGTGTTCCTCGTGTGGCACCTGCTCAACTTCAGCATCGGCAAGATCAACCCCGCCACGGGCGACACCGGCAGCTCGGCAGGTGACCCGTACTCGCTGATGGTCGACTCGTTCGGCCTGTGGTGGATGACGATCATCTACCTTGTGGCGATGGCGGCGCTGGCCCTGCACCTGCACCATGGAACCTGGAGCTCGTTGCAGACCCTGGGCTTCACCAGCACCGCAGCCGCCCGCGCGCGAGCGAAGGCCGCAGGCTGGGTCATCGCCGTGGTCGTCGCAGGTGGCTTCTCGCTCGTCCCTCTGTCCGTCCTCCTCGGCATCATCGAGAAGTAGGGAGTCCCTCATGGCATCCACCCTCGACCCGTCCGGCACCGTCGCGACGAACTCGGTCTCCACCCAGACCTCCGACGACGCCCACGGCTACTACACGCCGGGAGAGCCGATCCTCGACGCGAACGCGCCCACCGGCCCGATCGCCGATCGCTGGACGAACCGCAAGATGGACAACCGGTTGGTGAACCCGTCCAACCGACGCAAGCTCGACGTCATCATCGTCGGCACCGGCCTGGCCGGTGGCGCAGCCGCGGCCACGCTGGGCGAGGCCGGCTACAACGTGAAGTCGTTCTGCTACCAGGACTCACCGCGCCGCGCGCACTCGATCGCAGCCCAAGGCGGCATCAACGCCTCGAAGAACTACAAGGAGGACGGCGACTCCACCTACCGCCTCTTCTACGACACCGTGAAGGGCGGCGACTACCGCTCACGCGAGTCGAACGTCTACCGCCTCGCCGAGGTCAGCACCAACATCATCGACCAGTGCGTGGCCCAGGGCGTCCCGTTCGCCCGCGAGTACGGCGGCCTGCTCGACAACCGCTCCTTCGGTGGCGTCCAGGTCTCGCGCACGTTCTACGCCCGCGGCCAGACCGGCCAGCAGCTGCTCATCGGGGCCTACCAGGCGCTCGAGCGCCAGGTCGCCGCCGGCACCGTGTCGACGTACACGCGCCACGAGATGCTCGAGCTGATCATGGTCGACGGCAAGGCCCGCGGGATCATCGCGCGCGACATGGTCACCGGGCAGATCGAGACCCACCTCGCCGACGTCGTCGTGCTCGCCTCCGGGGGCTACGGCAACGTCTTCTACCTCTCCACGAACGCGATGGGCTGCAACGTCACCGCCACGTGGCGCGCCCACCGCAAGGGTGCCTACATGGCCAATCCGTGCATGACGCAGATCCACCCGACCTGCATCCCGGTCTCCGGCGAGCACCAGTCGAAGCTGACCTTGATGTCCGAGGGCCTGCGCAACGACGGTCGCATCTGGGTGCCGAAGAACAAGGAGGACTGCGACAAGGACCCGCGTGACATCCCCGAGGAGGACCGCGACTACTACCTCGAGCGCATCTACCCCTCCTTCGGCAACCTGGTGCCACGCGACATCGCCTCGCGCCAGGCCAAGAACATGTGCGACGAGGGCCGTGGCGTCGGCCCGATGGTCGGTGACTTCCGCCGCGGGGTCTATCTCGACTTCGCCGACGCGATCGAGCGCCTGGGACGCGACGGCATCGAGGAGAAGTACGACAACCTCCTGGACATGTATGAGCGCATCACCGGCGAGAACCCCTACGAGGTGCCGATGCGCATCTACCCGGCTGTGCACTACGTCATGGGCGGGTTGTGGGTCGACTACAACCTGCAGTCGAACCTCGAGGGACTGTTCGTGGCCGGCGAGGCGAACTTCTCCGACCACGGCGCGAACCGCCTCGGCGCCTCGGCGCTGATGCAGGGCTTGGCCGACGGCTACTTCGTGCTGCCCAACACCATCCGCGACTACCTCGCCGACGCGCCGTTCGAGAAGGTCACCGAGGACCACCCCGCCGTCGTCGAGGCGCGGACGTCGGTGGAGCAGCGCATCGAGAAGTTCCTCTCGCTCAAGGGCACCCGCTCGGCCGACAGCTACCACAAGGAGCTCGGTCTGATCATGTGGGAGTACTGCGGCATGGAGCGCTCCGAGGATGGTCTGCGCAAGGCCATCGACAGCATCCGCGAGCTCAAGCGCGACTTCTGGACCAACCTCAAGGTGCTCGGCACGGCCGACAGCCTCAACCAGTCGCTCGAGAAGGCCGGACGCGTGGCCGACTTCATCGAGCTCGGCGAGCTGATGTGCATCGACGCGCTGAACCGACGCGAGTCCTGCGGTGGGCACTTCCGTGCCGAGTCGCAGACCGACGAGGGAGAGGCGATGCGTCATGACGACGAGTTCGCCTACGTCGCGGCGTGGGAGTTCGGCGGCGACTCGCTCGAGGGCGGTCAGCCGACCCTGCACAAGGAAGACCTGATCTACACGGCCATCGAGATGAAGCAGCGGAGCTACAAGTGAAGGATCCCCGCGTCCTTCTCCAGCTCCTCCGCCTCGCTCCCCCCTCGGGCCACGCCGCGGGGGCCCCGAGCTCCTCGGCTGCGACCGTTCACTCACGACTTGGAGTACACCGGTGAACCTCACCCTCAACATCTGGCGCCAGGCCAACCCGACGGCCCAGGGCTCGATGCAGACCTACTCGCTGAGCGAGATCTCCGAGGACATGAGCTTCCTCGAGATGCTCGACGTCCTCAACGAGCAGCTGCTGGCCTCCGACGAGGAGCCGATCGCTTTCGACCACGACTGCCGCGAGGGCATCTGCGGATCGTGCGACCTGATGATCAACGGTCAGGCCCACGGGCCCGAGGTCACCACGACCTGCCAGCTGCACATGCGCTCGTTCAAGGACGGCGACGACATCACCATCGAGCCGTGGCGAGCCGACGCGTTCCCGGTCATCAAGGACCTGATGGTCGACCGGTCGGCCTTCGACCGGATCATCGCCTCCGGCGGGTTCATCTCCGCCAACACCGGCTCCGCACCCGAGGCCAACTCCGTGCCGGTACCGCGCGACAAGGCGGTGCGTGCCTTCAACGTGGCGACCTGCATCGGCTGCGGTGCGTGCGTGGCCGCGTGTCCCAACGGATCGGCCTCGCTCTTCATGGGTGCCAAGATCACCCAGCTGGGCCTGCTCCCCCAGGGTCAGCCCGAGCGCGACTCCCGCGTCATCGGCATGGTCGGCCAGCACGATGCCGAGGGCTTCGGTGGCTGCACCAACATCGGCGAGTGCGCCGGTGCGTGCCCCAAGGAGATCCCGCTCGACGTGATCAGCCAGCTCAACAAGGACCTGCGCACGGCGATCAAGAACGGTCACTGAACCCGGTCTGTCCGAGCCAGGCGCCACCAGTCGAACGAAGGCCTCCCGCAGCTCCGGGGGGCCTTCGGCCCTCACGAGGGACAGCTGGTCGCTGAGGCGAGCCCGGCGGGGCTGGCTCGTCGGGTCGCGCTCCCCGGGGGCACCTGTCCGGTCCTGTCCGTACCGTAGCCCTCATGAGCGATCAATCAGCTGCTGCCACCACCGCTGCCACCACCGCCCTGCTCGTCGTCGACGTCCAGCACGGCAACACCTCCGAGGCCTACGACCGCGACCGCGTCGTCGAGCGGATCGCGGGTCTCATCGCCCGCGCGAGGACCGCCGGCGCACCGGTGCTCTGGGTCCGGCACGAGGCCGGGCCGTTCGTGCCCGGCTCCGACCCATGGCAGATCGTCGAGGCCGTGCGGCCCGGCGACGGCGACACCGTCGTCGCGAAGCTGCACCTCGATGCCTTCGCCGACACCACGCTGCGTGCCGAGCTGGACGCGCGCAAGGTGACCGCCCTGGTGATCTGCGGTGCCGCCACCGACGCGTGCATCCGGACGACGACCATGCGCGCGCTCGTGGAGGGCTACGACACCACGCTCGTCTCCGATGCACACACCACCGACGTCGGGCCTTGGGAGCTGCCTCTGCCCGACGGCGAGACGGTGGCGGTGGGAGCGCGCGAGATGATCGCCTACACGAACTTCTTCATCGAGGACACGACCTACCCGGGCGTCGTCACCGCGGTGACCCCAGCCGCGGAGATCGACTTCTAGCCACTACCTGGTCCTGCGCAGGGCCGCGACGACGGCCAGGGCCGCGGCGCCTCCTGCGGCGAAGGGCCCGACCCAGGTGCGTCGGGAGGTCACGGGCTCGACGAGAGCCACCGCACCCTCACGGCGCATCGCGAGCGCCGGCGTCGCCGGTCCGTGCACGAATGCCTCCGGCTCGGCGTTCGCCGCGCGCTGCTCGCGCGCCTCGGCGGTCGTGTAGGCCCACGTCGCGGCGTAGAGCAGGAGCCGGGAGAAGTAGTTGATCCAGACGACCAGGATCAGCGCGATCCCGAACGCCTGGAACGCCGGCTGGTTCCTCGTCGAGGCGAACAGCAACGCGGAGATCTGCTTGAGGATCTCGAACCCGACGGCGCCCAGCAGCGCGCCCGACCAGAGCGACCTGGTGGGCACGTCGGAGTCCGCGAGCAGTCGGAAGACGGCGTAGAAGAGGATCGCGTTGGCAGCAAGCCCCAGGACCCCGGCGATGACCTTCACCAGCCAGCTGAGCTCGGTGTCGAGGTGGAGGAACTGCAGCACGTTGATGGAGAACGCGCTCACGAAGCCCGCGACCGCCACCGCCAGGATGAGGACGAGCCCGACGACCACGAGGGTCACCAGGTCGCGCAGCTTGCCGATGATGAAGCTGGGCTCCTCGCGGTCGTCGATCTCGAAGACGACGAACAGCGCCTCGCGCAGCGCCGAGAGCCAGCCGAGACCGGAGTAGAGCACGCCGGCGAGCCCGATGATGCCGGCGAGGCCGGAGAAGCTGCGGATGTCGTCGAGCGAGATCTCCCCGTCGCCGCTGCCCACGATGCCGGGTAGCAGCGCCTCGATCGCCGTCCGCAGGTTCGAGCTCGCCTGGGGGTAGATCCCCGAGACCATGCCGACCACGAAGAACGACAGCGCCAGGATGGGGAAGAACGACAGGAAGGCGAAGTAGGTGACGCCGCCGGCCTGTTGGCCCGCCTTCACGTCCCCGTAGTGCTCCTGCATCCGCAGGACGTGGTCGAGCACCGGGAAGCGCTCGCGTGCGGCCGCCAGGCGTTCCTTGACCGAGATCATCGCGCGTCAGTCCTGGGCGGCGTCGCCGAGCGCGAAGTCGCGCGTCGGACGCCACCCGAGGTCGTCGTCGTGGACGTAGAGGTGGAACTCCTCGACCGCGAACTCGCACTCGAAGTCGGACAGCTCGGCGAAGGCCTGGTCGAGCTGACCGTCGTGGAGGTGGTGCGCGACGGTGACGTGCGGGTGGTAGGGGTAGGCGAGGTCGACGTCGAGGGGCCCACGGCGGACGGCCTGCGCGAGCTGCTCGCACTGGCTGATGCCCTCGACGAGGGTCACGAAGACCACCGGCGAGACCGGCCGGAAGGTGCCGGTGCCGCGCAGGTGCACCGAGAAGGCCCCCAGCTCGGTGGCGGCGTCGGCGAGGTGGGCCTCGATGTCTTCGAGCTCCCCCTCCACCTCGGTGGGGGGCACCAGCGTGATGTGCGTGGGGATCATCGTGGCGGTGGTGTCGCCGACGCCCGTGCGGTAGTCCTGGAGCTCGCTGGCCCAGGGCTCCGGAATCGCGACAGCTACCCCGATGGTCGGCATGGCGTCCAACCTAGCGGGCGTGGCCCGGCGACGCCGAGGCCGCCACGAAGCCCACGCGCTGGTAGACGTCGCGCAGCGTCGCCTCGGCGACCGAGCGCGCCTGCTCCGCGCCCTGGGCGAGCACCTGCGTGAGGTGGGCCTGGTCGTCGAGCAGCTCGAGGGTCTTCTCTCGGAACGGCGTGACGAAGGTGACCACTGCGTCGGCGAGGTCGCCCTTCAGCTCGCCGTACCCCTTGCCGGCGTACTCCGTGGCGAGGTCCTGCACGCCGGTGCCGGTGAGCGCGGAGAAGATGGTCAGCAGGTTCGAGACGCCGGGCTTCGTCTCGGGGTCGAAGAGGATCTCGGAGCCCGAGTCGGTGACCGCCGAGCGCACCTTCTTGGCACTCGACGACGGCTGGTCGAGCATCTCGATGATGCCGCCCGGCGAGGACGCCGATTTCGACATCTTCGAGGTGGGGTCCTGCAGGTCGCCGATCTTGGCGGTGGCCTTGAGGATGTAGGGCTCGGGCAGGCGGAACGTCTTCTTGTAGCGGTGGTTGAAGCGCTGGGCGAGGTCGCGCGTCAGCTCGAGGTGCTGGCGCTGGTCCTCACCGACCGGCACGTAGTGCGGGCGGTAGAGCAGGATGTCGGCTGCCTGGAGGACGGGGTAGGTGAAGAGCCCCACCGACGCGGCGCCCTCCCCGCCCTTGGACGACTTGTCCTTGAACTGCGTCATCCGGCGCGCCTCGCCGAAGCCGGTCAGGCACTGCAGCACCCACGAGAGCTGGGCGTGCTCGGGAATCTGGCTCTGCACGAAGATCGCCGAGCGAGCCGGGTCGACGCCCATCGCGAGCAGCTGCGCCGCCGCCCGCAAGGTGCGCTCGCGCAGCACCCTGGGGTCCTGCTCGACGGTGATGGCGTGCAGGTCGGCGATGAAGAAGAACGGCTGGTGGTCGCGCTGCAGGTCGACCCACTGCCGCAGGGCGCCGAGGTAGTTGCCGAAGTGGAAGGAGTCGGCGGTCGGTTGGATGCCCGAGAGGACACGCGGTCGCGCACCTCCCCCGGTCATGGCTGGGACGCTGACCTCGGGCTCGGTCGTCGACTGGCTGCTCACGAGCAGCATTGTTCCCGATGTGCTGCCAGGATCGGGACGTGCCCACCCACCTGACCTTCGACCAGCACCTCGCCGGGCTCCGAGACGCGACCCTGATGATGTCGCGCTACGCCACCGCGGCCGGGCTCGACACCGACGTCCCGACCTGCCCGGAGTGGACCGTGCGGCGTCTCGTCGGCCACCAGGGCATGATCCACCGGTGGGCGCGCGAGCTGCTGCGGGGTGGGTCGATCGACGCAGCAGCCACCGAGAAGGCCGGGCGCAGCAGCTCCGACCCGGTCGGGTGGCTACGCGACGGCGCCATCGCCCTGGTCTCGACGCTGGTGGAGACCGCCGCAGACGCCGAGGCGAGGGTGATCCTGCTCGACGCCCCGCCGGCGCGGCTGTTCTGGGCGAGACGCCAGCACCACGAGACCACCCTGCACGGCGTCGACGCCCTCGCCGCGTCGCTCGGACGGTGGCCGCGCTCGGAGGAGACCTGGATCAGGGTCGAGGCTGCGCTCGACGGGGTGGACGAGCTGCTGATGGGGTTCGTGCCGCGCTCGACGTCGCGCCTGCGCCTCGCGGCGGGCGCCGAGCCGCTGACGATCGCCGTTCGCACGCCGGATGCGCCGTGGTCGTGGTCGGTCGTGGTGAGCGCCGAGGCGCCGGTCGTCACGCGGCACGACGGCGCGGCGCAGGGCGACCTCGTCATCGAGGCTCCGGCGATCGCCCTCTACCTGGCGCTGTGGCACCGCACCGACGAGGTGGAGTCCGGCATCTGGCCGCTCTGGAGTGCCTCCGCGGTCTGAGGGGGCACCGCCGGACGAGTCAGGCCGAGAAGTGGGTCCACCGCCCCTCGGAGACGACCTCGACCTCGCCGTCGACGACCCGCAGCGCGCTCTGGTCGTCCATCGCGTACGCCGGGTTGCCGAGCCCGGCGGCCCACCGGGTCGCCACGGCCATGGTGTTCTCCGGCAGGTCGGGGTGGTCGAGGTGCGGGAAGATCGAGAAGTCGACGAGGCCGAGGGTGCGGTCGTCGCCGTCCGGCGGTGCCCAGCTCATGAAGTCCGCTCCGATGCGCGGAGTCATCACCATGCTGCCGGCGCTCACCCCCACCCAGACCGTGTCGATCAGCGAGGGCAGCAGGGCGGTGAGCCCGGACTGCGCCATCCAGTGGTGCAGGAACGTCGCGTCGCCGCCGTCGACGAGCAGGACGTCGGCGCCGCGCACCCACGGGACCCAGCGCTCCTCGGCCATCGTCGGCAGGGCCAGGAGCTCGAGGAGCCCCACCGAGCTCCAGCCGAGGTCGGTCATCGGTGAGGAGCCGCGACCGGCAACGAAGCGCCAGGCCGACTCGGGCGTGCACATCGGGTGACCGTGCTCCGCGGTGGGGATGCAGAGGGCGGTGCACTCCTCGATCGGCTTGCCGAGGAGGTCGACCAGGGCTCGGCGGATGCTCGGGTTCGTGACACCGCCCGAGGTGAGAAGCAGCTTCATCGGTTCTCCTGGTGGCGCCGGGACGGTGCGAGAGCGCATGCCCGGGTGGGGTGAGGGTGGTGCTCGCCGTTCTGACCGGGCGTCGGCGGTGGAATCATCGCCGCCTCGGCGACGACCCTCGCGACCGGTCGAAATCCAGTTGCTCCGCGTCGAGGTCGGTTGACAGGCTGCGACCATGACGACTCCCCCGGTCCAGGTGCCCACCCTGCGCGACGGCGACGTCGTCCTGCGGGCGCTGGGCGAGCAGGACGTCGAGGGGTGCTACGAGCAGTGCATCGACCCGCAGTCGGTGCGATGGACCCACGCCCCGACGCCCTACACCCGCGAGATGGCGCGTGACTTCTGCGTGGTCGCGGCACCGCAGAAGTGGGCCGACGACTCGGAGTGGGTCTTCGCGGTCGAGGCCGACGGCGCCTACGCGGGCAACATCGCGCTGCGCAACGACGGCTACGCCCGGGCCGAGGTGGCCTACGGCGCGCACCCGGCGGCCCGAGGCACGGGAGTCATGGAGCGAGCCGTGCGCCTGCTGCTCGAGTGGGGCTTCTCGCAGAAGCGGCTCGAGACCGTGACCTGGCGCGCGGCGAAGGGCAACTGGGCCTCGCGAAAGCTCGCGTGGCGGCTGGGCTTCTCGATCGACGGCCAGCTGCGCCACTCCTACGAGCACCGCGGGACGCTCGGCGACGCCTGGATCGGGAGCCTGCTGGTCGGCGAGCCCCGGCAGCCATCGGCCCGGTGGCTCACCGCGCCACTGATCGAGACCGAGACCCTGCGGCTGCGGGCGCTGCGCGACAGCGACCTCCCCCGCATCGTCGAGGCCTGCTCCGACGAGCGCACCCAGCACTGGCTCGGGCGGATGCCGGCGCCGTACACCGACGACGACGCGCGCGCCTGGATGGTCGGCGGCACCGAGGGCGAGGCCACCGGGAAGCAGGTCACCTGGGCCCTCGCCGACCCCGAGACCGACCTGCTGCTGGGCGCCATGAACCTCTTCGACATCAGCGCGATCGATTGTGAGGCCGGCTACTGGGCTCACCCGGCGGCCCGCGGGCGGGGCATGATGCGCGAGGCCCTCCGCCTGGCCACCGAGCACGCCTTCACCGAGCTCGGGGTGGGTCGCGTGCGCGCCCTCGCGGCGCTCGAGAACTCGGCGTCGCGCCACGTGATCGCCTCGACCGGCTACACCCAGTCGGGAACCGAGCGCCTCGGCACGACGCTGCGCACCGGCCCGGCCGACGTCGCGCTCTACGACGTGCTGGCTCCCGAGTGGGCGACCTCGTCGGCGGCAGCCGCAGCGACGTCGTCGGCGTCCGACCCGCGCTGAAGCGCCGCGGACCACAGCAGGATCACGATCCCCGCGACCGACAGCGCGACCCCGACCAGGGCGGGCGCGCGGTAGCCGAACCCGGCGGCGATGACGAGACCGCCGAGCCAGGCGCCGAGGGCGTTGGCGAGGTTGAGTGCGGCGTGGTTCATCGCCGCACCCAGGGTGACGGCCTCACCCGCCACGTCCATCAGGCGCAGCTGCAGGTTGACCACCATCACCGAGCCGATCGCGGTGATGGTGAAGACGACCGGCAGCAGCCACCAGCCGTAGGGTGCCACGGCCCAGAAGGCGAGCAGCACGACGACCGTGGCGAGCGCGGACGCCAGCAGCGAGCCCATCACCGACCACGAGGCCATCTCGCCGGCCAGCCAGGTGCCGCCGACCATGCCGAGTCCGAAGGCGAGCAGGAAGACCGGCACCGTCCCCTCCCCCAGCATCCCCACGTCGGTGAGGATCGGAGCGATGTAGGAGTAGACGGCGAAGAGCCCGCCGAACCCGACCGCACCGGCGGCCATCGTGAGCCAGACCTGCTGGTTGCGGAAGAACGTCGAGGCCTCACGGCGCCCGGTGGCCTCGCGGTCGCCGGGCACCGACGGCACGAAGACCAGGACCAGCGCCACCGCGACCACCGAGAGCAGCGCCGCGGTCACGTAGGCCGAGCGCCACCCGAGGTGCTGACCGATCCAGGTCGCGGCAGGCACCCCGACGACGTTGGCGAACGAGAGACCCAGCATCACCGCGGCGATCGCCCGGCCGCGACGCTTCGGTGGGGCCATGCTGGCGGCGACGAGCGAGGCGACCCCGAAGTAGGCCCCGTGCGGCAGACCGTCGAGGAACCGGGCGGCGGTGAGCACCCCGAAGCCGGGCGCGATCGCACTCAGCACGTTGAACGCGGCGTACACCGACATCAGGGCGACCAGCAGACCGCGCCGCGGCAGCCGCGCACCGAAGAAGCTCAGCAGCGGCACGCCCACGACCACCCCGACGGCGTACGACGACACCAGGTGCCCGGCGGCCGGCACCGACACCCCGACTCCCTCGGCGATCTGCGGGAGCAGGCCGAGGGTGACGAACTCCGTCGTCCCGATCGCGAAGCCGCCGAACGCGAGCGCGAGCACCGCGAGCCCGAAGTGGGCCGGGCGGCGGGTGACGGGGAGGGTGTCGGTGGCTGTCATAGGCGTCTGATCATCCAACCCGCTCCCGACGCCCGCCTATTCCACGCTGGTGTGATCCTCGACCAGCCGTGACAGGTCGACCGGCTGCCCGTCCTTGGGGAACGGCAGCGAGTGGTAGTCCATCGGGGCGACGTAGGCCGGGTCGACGGTCCAGGTGTGGGTGCGCAGCAGCTGGTGCAGGATCGTCTTGATCTCGGCACCGGCGAAGTACAGCCCGATGCACTTGTGCACGCCGCCACCGAAGGGCTCCCACGCGTAGCGGTGCGACTTGTCCTCGCGGCGCTCGGCCGAGAAGCGGTCGGGGTCGAACGACATCGGGTCGCTCCAGTACTCCTCCATCACGTGGGAGTACTGCACGCCGACGATCACGTCGGCGCCGACGGGGATCGCGATGCCCTGCACGACGGTGTCCTTGACGGTCTTGCGCACCAGGATCGTCACCGGCGCGACCAGGCGCAGGCACTCCTTCATCACCAGGTCGATCGACTCGAGGCTCTCGAGCTCGGCAAGGGTCGGGCGCGGGCCGAGGGCTCGTGACTCGGCGCGGCACCGTTCCTGCCACTCCGGGTGTTGGCCCAGGTGCTGGAGCATGGTCGAGACGGTGATGGTCGAGGTGTCGTGCGCGGCCATCATCAAGAAGATCATGTGGTCGACGACGTCGTCGTCGCCGAACCTCTCGCCCTCGGCTGTCTCGATGTGGCACAGCACCGAGAACAGGTCGCTGGTGCGCCTCGCGCGCCTGGCCGGCAGGTAGTGGCGCAGGAAGTTCTCCAGCACCGCGCGCCCGGCGTAGGCCTTGCCCCAGCGGGTGAACGGCACTCGTCCACGAACCACCCCGGACGCCGCCTGCACGCAGGCGATGAACGCCTCGTTCACCCGGTCCATGTCGTCGGGCCCGTGGTCCTCGGCGCCGCCCATGAAGATGTCGGCCGCGATGTCGAGGGTGAGCTGCTTCAGCGCCGGGTAGGCGCGGAAGTCGGCACCGGGCTGCCACGCTGCCAGCCCGCTCGCGACCGCCGGCGCCATCCGTTCGGCGTACGACTCGAGCCGGTCGCGGGTGAAGGCCTCCTGCATGATCCGGCGGTGCCCGTGGTGCTCCTCGAAGTCGATGAGCATCAGTCCGCGACGGAAGAACGGCCCGACCAGACGGGTCCAGGCAGGGCCGTTCGCGAAGGCCTTCTCCTTGTTGCGAAACGCCTCCTCGCAGGCGTCGGGCCCGAGAAGCAGGTAGGTGTCGCCGCCGAAGACCGACATCCTCGACACCGGGCCGTACGTCGTCCAGTGCCGGTGCATGAGCCCGACGGGGTCGTCGAGGTAGTCGAGCAGCCGGCCGATCACCGGCAACCCCCGGTCGGCGCGCAACACCTCGGGAACCGGTCGGACGTCGAGGGTCATGCGGGAATCCTGATTCAGGAAGAGAATCCTGTCAACCTTGCCCGCGGGCTCGTGAGAAGGTGTCGACATGGCTGTGCAGTCGGGCGTCTACCGCGGCGTGAGCGCCGAGGACCGTGCCGCCGAGCGGCGCGTCCGCCTTCTCGACGCCGCCCTCACCGTCTGGGCCGACCCCGCGACCCGGACGACGATGACGGCAGTCTGCAACCAGGCCGGGCTCAGCGAGCGCTACTTCTACGAGAGCTTCCGCAGCCTCGACGCGGCCCTGACGGCCGTGCTCGACGCCATCGCCGACGAGATCGAGTCGGCCCGTGAGGCCGCCACCGGGCCGGTCGACGACCCGGCAGCGGCCGTGCGGGCTGCGGTCGCGTCGTTCGTGCAGCTGCTGGTCGACGACCCGCGCAAGGGCCGGGTCGCCATCATCGAGGCCGGCGCGATGCCGCAGCTGCGTCCGCGCCGCACGGCGCTGCTGCGCAGGTTCGCCCACCTCGCGGTCGAGTCGGCCGACGAGCTGTTCGGCGCTCGCGGCCGCAGCGCGGTGGACGACGAGATCGCCGGGCTGATCTTCATCGGCGGCATGGCCGAGCTGGTCACCGCGTGGCTCGACGACGCACTCGAGGCGACGCCGACAGAGATCGTCGACGCCGCCTCGCGCAGCTTTGTGAGCCTCTACGGCCCGGTCACCGGCTGAGTCAGCCGCTGACGGCCTCGGCCAGGTTGCCGAGAGAATCCTCGAGGGCCGACTGGGGCACGAGCGGGAAGGTGATCTTCTTCAGCAGCTCGGGGTCGGTGACGTTGCTCCAGTCATAGGTGAGCACGACGTCGGTGGCCTCGGACCCCTGGGCCGTGAGCTCCCACATCCACTCCCAGCCCGGAGGCGTGGTGCCCGCGGGCGCGGTCTGCCAGGCGAGCAGCTTGTGCTCGTCGTAGCCGGTCACGTGGTTGTCGGTCTGGTAGTCCCCGCCCATGTGGTCGCCCGACATGTTCATCCGGAACGTCTGGCCGTTCGCGGTGATGCGGTCGGAGCGGTCGTCGGAGATGACGAAGCCCGAGCCATCGAGCTGGGAGTGCTTCTGCGGGTTGGACAGGACGTCCCAGATCTCGCTGGTCGACGCGTCGATCGTGCGGGTCACGGTGATCTTCTTGTCGTCGGTCATGGGTCCGACTGTGCCGTGAAGTGGTGCGGTCTTCAACCAACCTCAGGGGTGAGTGCCCAGGCGCGTGCCCGCAGCGTCGATCGCGCCGTCGACCTGTCCGGACACCCCGCCGACGGCCTCTGCGCCACCGAGCAGGCCGCACCGGAGGCGGAGTCGCTCGCGGCGTCCTCGACGGCGGAGCACCCGGCCACGAGAGCGGCGCTGAGCAGCAGTTCACGGGCGGCGGGACCAGTGGTGCGACGCGTTGCGCCAGGGTGGCCGGAGCGACCTGGCCGACCCCCGTACCCTCGACCGCATGCAGCGATGGGAGCGCGGGACGCAGATCATCTGGCGCTACGCGGACGGGTTCGCCGAGCCGATGACCGTCGTCCGAGACGATGACACGGGCCTGGTCGCCTGGCTGTCGGCAGGCACCCCGGTGCTACGCACGATCCGTGCCGACGGGCGCCCGCTGCGGGCCGACCCGGCGACGATGTTCACGACCGAGCACCAGGTGGTCGAGTCCGTGTGGGAGGACCACGACGTCCTGCGGATCGCCCCCACCAACGCGTGGTGGTCGGTGTGGGTGTTCTTCGACGCCGCCACCCATGCGTTCGAGGGCTGGTACGTCAACATCGAGGACCCGCACACCCGGGGTGTGGCGGAGGTCCGCACCCGTGACCACGTGCTCGACATCGAGGTCGAGCCCGACCGCTCCCACCGGCGCAAGGACGAGGACGAGCTGCGGCTCGCGGTGCAGCAGGGTCGCTACAACCGCGACGAGGGCGAGCTCATCACCACCGTGGCCGCGCAGGCCGAGAAGGTCATCGACGACTGGGGTCCACCGTTCTGCGACGGGTGGGAGAGGTTCACGCCCGACCCCTCCTGGCCGGTGCCGACGCTCCAGCCCCCGACCGCGTAGCGGCTAGCCGGCGAGGTGGCCCCAGTCGCCGGACAGCTCGGCCCACGGACCGACGGCGACGACCTCGCCCTCGACCAGCACGACCACCCGGTCGGCCTGGGCGAGCGCCGCGCGCTTCGACGTCGCCCCGAGCACCGTCGTGCCGCGCTCGCGCAGGGCCGCCCACAGCTCGACCTCGGTCGCCGCGTCGAGCGCGCTCGAGACGTCGTCGGCCAGGAGCAGCTCGGCGTCGGCCGACAGCGCTCGCGCCAGGGCGAGGCGCTGGACCTGTCCGCCGGAGAGGCGGACGCCACGGTGTCCGACCATCGAGTCGGGCCCACCGGCGTCGTCGACGTCACGGGTCAGCCGCGCGTCGTCGATGGCGTCCGCGATCGGGCGGTCGTGGCCCAGACGGATGTTGTCGGCGAAGGTGCCCGAGAGCACCCGCGGCACCTGCGCGACGTAGGCGACCTGACCGGGGCGCAGGAAGCGCTGGGCGTCGGCGATCTCCTCGCCGTTCCAGCGGATGCTGCCGGTGTGGTCGACCAGCCCGGCGAGCGAGGCCAGCAGGCTCGACTTGCCCGAGCCGACCTGCCCGAGCAGGAGCACCAGCTCACCGGCCTCGACGCTGAGGTCGACGTCGATCGCGCCACGGGTGCCGTCCTCGTGGACGGCCTCCACGCCGCGCAGGTCGAGTCGCCGGAGCGGCACCCGCCCGGCCGGCTCGGGGTCGGGGGCCGCGCCGGTGACCAGGTCGACGCCGTCGGGCAGGTGCATCAGGTCGCCGCCGCCGGCGAAGGTGGTGGTGGCGACCTGCCAGGAGCGGGTGCCGGGCGCCTCGGTGATGACCGAACCGGCCACCCGGCCGAACCAGTCGAAGCCGTTGACGGCAGACGCCACGAGCAAGGCGGTCGCCAACCCCCAGCCTCCGACGAAGTAGGTGGCCCATGCCGCCACGACCCCCAGCTGGACCATCACGATCGGCACCCCGTCGAGGACGGCCTGCACGCGGTGCTCGAAGACCGCAGCCTCGACCCGCCCCCCGTCGACGCGACGAAGGTGACGGTGCACGTCAGGGGTCGCGGCGGCCAGCTTGATGGTGCGGGCCGACTCCAAGGCCGAGACCAGTGAGCGCCCGAAGCCGGCCCTGGCCGCGGACGCCGCTGAGGCCGAGCGCCCGGCGATCGGGCGTCCGACGGTCGAGGCCAGGGCCGAGCCGACCATGACGGCGAGCAGGACCGAGCCGGCGAGCAGGCTCCAGCCCGCGATCGCCGTGACGACGACGATCACCACGCCGGTCCCGAAGTCGATCCAGCGGTCGGCGTAGCGGGCGAACCGGTCGGCATCCATCGAGCGGGCGACGACCTCGCCCGGCGGCGTGCGCGTGAGCCGGTGCTGCTCGGTCTGCCCCAGGAGCACGGACATCCGCGCGCGAAGCATCACCGCGATCCACCAGCGCGGGTAGCGACGGATCGCCGAGGCCAGCACCAGCGGCGCAGCGATCAGGGAGACCACGAGCGCAGCCGACAACGCCCAGGGGGTGCCACCTTGCTGAAGATCCTGGACGAGGTGCCCCCAGATGAACCCGGTGAGCGCCCCGAAAGCGCCGAACAGTGCGGCCAGCACGAAGAAGCCGACCGCGACCACCCCCCACTCGGGGTGGACCAGCAGCGCGTTGGTGATGCCGCGGGCCAGGCTGGACGACTCGCCGATCTCTGGGGCACGAGGCGCGTCCCCGGTGCGACGGACACCGCCGACCTGCACCGCGACGCCCTCGTCGTCGGTCTCGTCCTCGCCGACGACTCCCGGGGCGTCGTCGCTGGCCTCCAGGAGCGCGCGGAACGGTCCGTCTGCCGCGGCGAGCACCGTCCGCGGGCCCTGCTGGATGATCGTGCCCGCCTCGAGCACCGCGACGGTGTCGGCGCGCGCGACAGTCGTGAGTCGGTGTGCGATCAAGATGCCCGTGCGCCCGGCCAGCAGCCGGTCGGCGGCGCGCACGACGCGCGCCTCGGTCAGCGGGTCCATCCTGGCGGTCGCCTCGTCGAGCACCACCACCGACACGTCGCGCACGAGCAGTCGGGCGAAGGAGACCAGCTGCGACTCCCCCGAGGACAACGTGGTGCCGCCCGGTCCGAGCAGGGTGTCGAGGCCGTCGGACAGCCCGGCGACCCAGTCGGTGAGTCCGAGCTCGGTCACCGCGGCCTCCACCTGCTCGCGGGGCAGGTCTGCGAAGAGCGCGATGTTGTCGGCCAGGGTGCCGGCGAGGATCTCGGTGCGCTGGGTGACGACCCCGACCGCGGCGCGCAGCTGCTGGAGGTCGAGGTCGAGCACGTCGACGCCGCCGACCAGCACGCTGCCTCGTTCGGGCTCGACTGCTCGTGAGACCAGCGAGGCGAGGGTGGACTTGCCGGACCCGGTGCGCCCCACCAGCGCACAGGTGCGCCCAGCGGGGACCAGGAGGTCGACCCCCCGGAGCGCGAAGGAGCCCTGCTCGTAGGCGAAGTGGAGGTCACGCAGCTCGACGTCGAGCGAGCCGCCGGGCAACGGTTGTCCGCCGGTGGGTTCCGGTGCCGTCTCGAGCAGCTGACGCAGCCGGAGGATGGCGCCCAGACCGGCCTGGAGGTCGGGCAGCCACTGGGTCAGGTGGTTGATCTGACCGACGAAGGTCGAGGTCACCAGGAACAGGGTCACCAACCGCGCCACCGACAGCTGGTCGTTGACCACCAGGGCGACCCCGGCCAGGGCCACGCCTGCGAGCAGCGCGTGCAGGAGGACGCCGGCGCGCCGCGTCACCTGTACCTCGAGCACCAGCACCCGGTCGAAGAGATGGTGCACCCGGGCCGACAGCTCGGCCAGCCGCCGGACGACATGAGCCTGGCCCAGGCTCGTGCGCAGGTCGTCGCGTCCGGCGATCCCCTCCTCGAGCGCCGCGGCATGATCGGTCCAGGCGATCTCTTCCTGGATCTTGCGGGTGGCGATCTCAGGCAGCAGGGGACGCACGGCGAGCACCGCCGCGACCCCGAAGACAGGAAAGAGGATCCAGGCCGGCCACCACGTCAACCCGGCGACGACCCACATCGGGATCGTCGCGAACACGGTGCGCAGCACCTCCCACACCTGGCGACGCACCAGGCTGCCGACCTCCCAGGTGTCGTCGTCGACCCGGTCGAGCACCTCGCCGACGGCCTGCTCGGACAGCTGCCCCAGCGGCTGGTGCAGCGCGGCACTCAACAGGTCGGCGCGCAGCCGCCCCTCGGCGCGGTCGCAGATCGCCGCCCAGATGGTGCGCCCGCCCGTGTCGAGCAGCGCCGCGCCCACCACGCACAGCGCCAGCAGCCAGACGAGACGACGGGTGGGGTCCTCCGCGAGCCGGCCCGCCACGACCGTGCCGAGCACGGCGCCGAGGGCGCCGATGGCAGACCCGGCGAGCGCCACGACCGTGGCGCGACCACGCAGCCGGTGCCACGTGACCTGGCGCTCCGGGTGGTCGAGGTGCGCGCGCGGGACCGGCCCGTCCTCGGCGGAGGACGGGCCGGTCTCGAGGCGCTGGTCGGTGGTGGTCATCAGGGTGGACGCTACGCGGCCCCACCGACGCCGCGCCTCCGATTTATCAGAGCGAGGCGAGCGCCTCGTTCAGGGTCGTCGACGGACGCATGACCTTCTCGGCCAACGCCTCGTCGGGGCGGTAGTAGCCCCCGATGTCGGCCGGCTCGCCCTGGACGCCGTTGAGCTCGGCGACGATGGTGTCCTCCTGCTCGGCGAGCTGCTGGGCGAACGGCTCGAACACCGCGGCCAGGTCGGGGTCGACGGTCTGTGCAGCGAGCTCCTGGGCCCAGTACATCGCCAGGTAGAAGTGCGAGCCGCGGTTGTCGATGCCGCCGAGCTTGCGGGTCGGCGACTTGTCCTGGAGCAGGAACGTCGCAGTCGCGGCGTCCAGGGTGTCGGCAAGCACCTGGGCACCACGGTTGTCGGCGTAGCCGGCGAGGTGCTCGAGCGAGGCGGCCAGGGCGAAGAACTCGCCGAGGCTGTCCCAGCGCAGGTAGTTCTCGTTGACCAGCTGCTGCACGTGCTTGGGGGCCGAGCCGCCTGCGCCGGTCTCGAAGAGCCCACCCCCGTTCATCAGCGGCACGATCGAGAGCATCTTGGCCGACGTGCCGACCTCGAGGATCGGGAACAGGTCGGTGTTGTAGTCGCGCAGCACGTTGCCGGTGACCGAGATGGTGTCCTCGCCCCTGCGGATCCGCTCGAGGGAGTAGGCGCAGGCCTCGGCCGGCGGCATGATCTCGATCGTCAACCCGTCGGTGTCGTGGTCGGCGAGGTACTTCTTCACCAGGGTGATCAGGTTGGCGTCGTGCGCGCGGTTCTCGTCGAGCCAGAAGATCGCCGGTGAGCCGGAGGCCGTGGCGCGGGTCACCGCGAGCTTGACCCAGTCGCGGATCGGCGCGTCCTTGGTCTGGCACGCACGCCAGATGTCGCCGGGCTCGACGGTGTGCGACATCAGCACGTCACCGGCGCCGTTGCGGATCTCGACCGTGCCGGCGGCCGGCATCTCGAAGGTCTTGTCGTGCGAGCCGTACTCCTCGGCCGCCTTGGCCATCAGGCCCACGTTGGGCACCGAGCCCATGGTGGCAGGGTCGAAGGCGCCGTGAGCGCGGCAGTCGTCGATGACGGTCTGGTAGACGCCGGCGTAGGACGAGTCCGGGATGACCGCGAGGCAGTCGGCCTCGTTGCCGTCGGGGCCCCACATGTGGCCCGAGGTGCGGATCATCGCGGGCATGGAGGCGTCGATGATGACGTCGGAGGGCACGTGCAGGTTGGTGATGCCCAAGCGGTCGTCGACCATCGCCATGCGCGGGCCGTCGGCCAGGCCCTGCTCGACCGAGGCCGCGATCGCGTCGCCGTCGGGCAGGTCGGCCACGCGCGACATCAGCGCGCCGAGACCGTCGTTGGGGCTGATGCCCGCGGCCGCGAGCTGCTCGCCGTACTGCTCGAAGAGGGTCGGGAAGAACGCCTGCACCGCGTGGCCGAAGATGATCGGGTCGGAGACCTTCATCATCGTGGCCTTGAGGTGCACCGAGAAGAGGATGTCCTCGGCCTTGGCGCGCGCGACCTGCTCGGCGAGGAAGCGGCGCAGCGCGGCGACGTTCATGAACGTGCCGTCGACGACCTCGCCCTCGAGCACCGGGATCGACTCCTTCAGCACCGTCTCGGTCCCGCCCCCATCAGCGGAGCCGACGTGGACGATCGTCAACGTGTCGTCGGAGGGCACGACGACCGACAGCTCGTTGCTGAAGAAGTCGTCGGCGCCCATCGTGGCGACGTTGGTCCTCGACTCGGAGGTCCAGGCACCCATCCGGTGGGGGTACTGCTTGGCGTAGCCCTTGACGGCCGCGGGAGCGCGGCGGTCGGAGTTGCCCTCGCGCAGGACCGGGTTGACCGCCGAGCCCTTCGTCTTGTCGTAGCGGGCCCGCGTCTGCTTCTCCTCGTCGGACCGGGGGTTCTCCGGGTAGTCGGGCAGGTCGTAACCCTGGCCCTGGAGCTCCTTGATCGCGCTCTTGAGCTGCGGGATCGACGCCGAGACGTTGGGGAGCTTGATGATGTTGGCCTCGGGCCTGGTCGCCAGCTCGCCCAGCTCGGCGAGGTGGTCGGCCACCTTCTGCTCGTCGGTCATCCGGTCGGGGAACTGGCTGATGATGCGCCCGGCCAAGGAGATGTCGCGGGTCTCGACGTCGACCCCGGCCTTCGCGGCGTACGCGGCGATGATCGGCAGGAAGGAGTACGTCGCCAGCAGCGGCGCCTCGTCGGTATGGGTGTAGATGATCGTCGAGGGGGTGGACGGTGCAGCGTTGTCGGCCATGGGTCGGACACTCCTGAGTGGATCGGGGCGTTGATTCGTCTTGACGTCAAGATATCTGACTGGCCGGGACGGCCGTCACCCGGCAGCCTCGCACGCCGGTGCGCTCGAGCACTACAGTGCTTGCCACCTCCCACCCCGGGGGCAGATCACAGGTTTCGCTCCCACTCTCGAAGGGCAGGCAGCCGCACATGGACGACGTCACTCCCACCCTGGCCCAGAAGCTGTCGGCCGAGGCGGTCGGCACCTTCGTGCTCGTCGTCCTCGGTGTCGGCACCGCGATCAACCAGGTCGGTGACCTGGCCGCGATCGGACTCGCCTTCGGGATCGCCGTCATCGTCATGGTCTACGCGTTCGGTCGGGTCTCCGGCGGGCACTTCAACCCCGCGGTCTCCGTCGGCGCGGCCATCAGCGGCCGGGTGTCCTGGAAGGACGCCGGCCTCTACTCGGCTGCCCAGGTGGGCGGCGGCATCGTGGCAGGACTCTTCCTGGCCGTCGTGTACGCCGCCGGCGACCTCGGCTACTCGTTCGGCGACGACGACCTCGGAGCCAACGGCTTCGGCGACCGCGGCGGCATCAACCTCGGCGGCGCCCTCATCGTCGAGATCGTCCTGACCGCCCTGTTCCTGCTCGTCATCCTCGCTGTCACCGACGAGCGCAACGAGCACCCGGCCCTGGCCCCGCTCGCGATCGGTCTGACCCTGGCGGCCATCCACTTCGTCGCCATCCCCCTGACCGGCACCTCGGTCAACCCCGCCCGCTCGATCGCGGTCGGTCTCTTCTCCGGCGGCGACGCGATCGTCCAGCTGTGGCTCTTCATCGTCGCCCCGCTCGTCGGGGCCGCGCTCGCCGGCCTCGCCTACCCCGCGATCTTCGGTCGGGTCAGCGAGCCGGTCGCCGGCTCCGGCTTCACGTTCACCGCCCATGCCGCCGTGCCCGGCTACGGCCAGCCCGACCAGTTCCAGCAGCAGTGGAACCAGCCCGGCGGCTACGCCGGCACCGACGTGTCCGCCGGCTACGCCCAGCCGGCCGTGGGGGGCCATGCGCAGCAGCCCGCGCAGGCCCAGCCGCAGGAGCAGCCGATCATCCAGGACGGCTGGCAGTGGGACCCCCAGGCCCAGCAGTGGATCCCGGCCCAGCAGGGATGGGCCCAGCCAGGAGACGACGACCACCGCACGCAGGTGCGCCCGCCCAGCTAGGGCAGCTGTACCTCGGTCTGCACGCGTCCGACGCCCTCGGCGTACGCCGATCGCTCCACCAGGCCGGTCGCGACGTTGCGGACGTCGATGACGACGCACCCCTCGTACGTCGTGCCGTCGACGTCCACCGCGGCGTCGATGTCGACCACCTCGGCCACCAGGTCGACCTCGGTGGTCTCGCCCCCTGGTCGGGGGTAGGTCGCCGACACGTAGCCGTCGCCGAGCCTCGGGGTCGCGGTGATGACCAGGCCCGCCTCGACGCCCGGCTCGCCCACCTGCCAGACGTTCTCCCGGCCGAACCACCACACGTTGCCCCGGTCGTCCTGCGCGTAGTAGTCGACCGCCCCGCCGGAGACCACCTCGGTCGTGGCCACCCCGTCGATGACCGGTCCGCGGGCGTCGGCCGGCCCCACCCACGGGTTGTCGACCACGTCGACGTAGTGGGCCGGGTCGGGCTCGGACACCGGGACGACGAGCTCGTCGACGCCAGACGGCGCGATCGCGGGCGAGGCGGCGTTGCAGCCGCTCACGACCAGCCCGAGCGCCACGGTCGACAGCAGGGTCACCGCTCGAGGTCGCAGGCTTCGGGTCATGACGACATGCTGGACCACGGCCCCAACCCCACTGCCGCGGGGTGCCGCAGCGCTGCTAGCGTCGCGAACACGTGCTCGAACCCATCCCACACCACTGACAAGGGAGTCGCCTCGTGAGCTCTGCTCCGCTCAAGGTCGCCGTCACCGGCGCCGCCGGCCAGATCGGCTACAGCCTGCTCTTCCGTCTCGCGAGTGGCGCGCTGCTCGGCGAGCGCCCCATCGAGCTCCGCCTGCTCGAGATCACCCCGGCCCTCAAGGCCCTCGAGGGAGTCGTCATGGAGCTCGACGACTGCGCCTTCCCCGGCCTCGCCGGGGTCGAGATCGGCGACGACGCCGAGAAGATCTTCGACGGCGTCAACCTGGCCCTGCTCGTGGGCGCTCGTCCGCGCGGGCCCGGCATGGAGCGCGGCGACCTGCTCAGCGCCAACGGCGCGATCTTCACCGCCCAGGGCAAGGCCCTCAACAACGTGGCTGCTGACGACGTGCGCGTCGGCGTGACCGGCAACCCCGCCAACACGAACGCCCTCATCGCGATGAAGAACGCCCCCGACATCCCCGGTGCCCGCTTCTCGGCACTCACCCGCCTCGACCACAACCGCGCGATCTCGCAGCTCGCTGCCAAGACCGGCGCGCCGGTCACCGACATCAAGAAGATGACGATCTGGGGCAACCACTCCGCGACCCAGTACCCCGACCTCTTCCACGCCGAGGTCGCCGGCCGCAACGCCGCCGAGGCCGTGGGTGACCAGGACTGGCTCGAGAACACCTTCATCCCGACCGTCGCCAAGCGTGGCGCAGCCATCATCGAGGCCCGCGGCTCGTCCTCGGCCGCCTCCGCCGCCTCGGCGACCGTCGACGCCGCCCGCGACTGGCTGCTCGGCTCCGCCGCCGACGACTGGGTCTCCATGGCCGTCGCCTCCGACGGCTCCTACGGCGTGCCCGAGGGCCTCGTCTCGTCGTTCCCGGTCATCACCAAGGACGGCGACTGGGAGATCGTGCAGGGCCTGGAGATCGACGACTTCTCCCGTGCGCGCATCGACGCCTCCGTCGCCGAGCTCGACGACGAGCGCAACGCGGTCACCGAGCTCGGGCTCATCTGAGCCTGCCCGCTCGTGCTCAGAGCGGCTGGTCGGGGATGTCGCCCGCGAGGAACCACAGGGCCCCCGCCACCCCGAGGAGCAGCGTGACGTCGAACAGCCGGTGACGCACCGCCAGCATCCCGGCGTCGCGCTGCGGCAGCACGAGGCGCAGCAGCCCGGCGGCCGTTAGGGCTCCCCCGACGACGCGAATCCCGACGCGCCAGTCGTCGACGGCAGCCAGGACGATCCCGAGCGTGGCAGCGACCAGCACACCGAGGTAGAAGGCGCCACCGATCGTGGACGGGTAGCGCCGCTCGAGTGGCTCAGCGGGCTCCACGTGCTCGGTGGCCTCGGGCGGCGCGAGCTCGTCGGGTGTCTCGGGCTCCTGAGCGGGCTGCGCCGCTTCGTCGCTCATCGTCGCTCTCGGGCCAGGGCGCGCTCGGCACTGGTGACGATGTTGCAGAGCAGCATGGCGCGCGTCATCGGACCCACCCCGCCGGGGTTCGGCGAGACCCAGCCGGCGCTCTCCCAGACGTCGTCGGCCACGTCGCCGGCGAGCCTGCCGTCGACCCGCGAGACCCCGACGTCGAGCAGCGCGGCACCCGGCTTGACCATGTCGGCGGTGATCAGGTCGGGCACGCCCGCGGCGGCGACCACGACGTCGGCCCGGCGCACGTGCGCAGCCAGGTCGCGGGTGCCGGTGTGGCACAGCGTGACGGTGGCGTTCTCCGAACGTCGGGTCAGCAGCAGGCCGAGGGGCCGGCCGACGGTCAGGCCGCGCCCGACGACGACGACGTCGGCCCCGTCGAGGTCGACGCCGTGGCGCCTGAGCAGCTCGATGCACCCGATCGGGGTGCACGGCAGGGGGCCCGGCTCCCCCAGCACCAGCTTGCCGAGGTTCGTGGGGTGCAGCCCGTCGACGTCCTTGTCGGCGTCGACCCGTGACAGCAGTGCGAACTCGTCGAGACCGGTCGGCTGCTGCACGAGGAAGCCGGTGCAGCTCGGGTCGGCGTTGAGCTCGTCGATGACGGCCTCGACCTCGGCCTGGGACGCCGATGCCGGGAGGTCACGCCTGATCGACTCGACGCCGATCTCGGCACAGTCCTTGTGCTTGGCGCCGACGTACCAGTGCGAGCCGGGGTCGTCGCCGACCAGGACGGTGCCGAGCCCCGGGTGCACGCCGTGCTGCCGCAGGACGGCGACCCGGTCGGCGAGCTCGAGCTTGATGGCACTGAGGGTGGCGGTGCCGTCGAGGCGCTGTGCGGTCACGTCGCGATCCTTTCAGCGGGGTCTGTGGGAGTGGTTCAGGTTCATGGGCACGTCACCGGGTTTCGACATCGCGGTCACGACCTCCTTCGTCGGTCGTGCGCTTCGCTCAACCTGCGCACTCGCGCCACGGCTTCGCCGCGGCTAGTGCGCAAAGTGGCGGGTGCCGGTGAAGTACATCGTCACGCCCGCGGCCTTGCACGCGTCGATGGTGAGCTGGTCGCGCACCGACCCGCCGGGCTGGACGATCGCGCTCACGCGGGCGTCGATCAGGATCTGGGGGCCGTCCTCGAAGGGGAAGAACGCGTCGGAGGCAGCGACCGACCCGGCCGCCCGGTCACCGGCGCGGGCGACGGCGAGCTTGCAGGAGTCGACCCGGTTGACCTGACCCATGCCGACGCCGACCGAGGCGCCGTCCTTGGCGAGCAGGATCGCGTTGGACTTCGCGGCACGGCAGGCCGTCCAGGCGAAGGCCAGGTCGGCGAGCGTCTCGGGTGAGGCCGCCTCGCCGGTGGCCAGGGTCCACGTCGACGGGTCGTCGCCGCCGCCCTCGAGCACGGCGTCGACCCGGTCGACCTGTTGCTGCAGGAGGCCGCCGGACAGCTGGCGGAACTCGAAGCCGGAGTCCGAGCCGTCGTCGAGGGGGCACTGGAGGATCCGGATGTTCTTCTTGCCCTGGAGCACCTCGACGGCGCCGTCCTCGTAGCCGGGCGCGACGATCACCTCGGTGAAGATCTCCGCGACCTGCCGGGCCATCGCGAGCGAGACGTCGCGGTTGACCGCGATCACGCCGCCGAACGCCGAGGTGGGGTCGCAGTCGTGGGCGCGACGATGCACGTCGGCGATGTCAGCGACCCCCGCACCATCCGCCCCCACGGCGATGCCACACGGGTTGGCGTGCTTGATGATGGCCACGGCCGGGCTCTCGAAGGAGGCCGCGGTCCGACGGGCGGCGTCGGTGTCGACGTAGTTGTTGTACGACATCTCCTTGCCGTGCAGCTGGGTCGCGCCGGCCAGCCCGCCGGTGCCGTCGGTGTAGAGGGCGGCCACCTGGTGCGGGTTCTCGCCGTAACGGAGGTCAGCGGCCTTGGTGTACGTCGCGCCGGCGAAGGCCGGGAAGCACGACTCGCCGTTGTCGACGAGGTGGCTGCTCATCCACGACGCCACCGCCACGTCGTACGACGCGGTGTGCGCGAACGCCTCCGCGGCGAGCGCCTGGCGCTGGGCGAGGGTGAAACCCCCCGCTGCCACCGCGGCGAGCACGTCGTCGTAGCGGCCGGGCGAGGTGACGATCGCGACCGACGGGTGGTTCTTCGCCGCGGCGCGGACCATCGACGGACCACCGATGTCGATCTGCTCGACGCACTCGTCGGGGCCGGCGCCCGAGGCGACCGTGTCGGAGAAGGGGTACAGGTTCGACACGACGAGGTCGAACGGTTCGACACCGAGGTCGGCCAGCTGGGCGACGTGGGAGTCGAGGCGGCGATCGGCCAGGATGCCGGCGTGCACCTTCGGGTGCAGCGTCTTCACCCGCCCGTCGAGGCACTCGGGGAAGCCGGTGAGGTCCTCGACCTTGGTGACGGGCAGGCCGAGGCCTTCGATCAGGGCGGCGGACCCGCCCGTCGAGACCAGCGCGACGCCGGCATCGTGCAGTGCGCGGACCAGGGCGTCGAGGCCGGCCTTGTCGTAGACCGACACCAGCGCCCGGCGGATCGGGACCTGGTCGCTCGCGGGGGTGGGCATCGGGTGCACTCCTCATCTCGTGACGCGGGCCACCCAGGCGTTCGATGGCCTCGCTGCTTCCCCTGAGACGGGGCACTCCCTGGTGGTCGCCCACCTGCGCCAGTCGTGTGGACCCACTCTAGGGGTGACGCGGCGCGCTGCCGAACCTGACCTGGCGACCCACGATGGTGAAGCCCTCGCGGGCCATCCGGCCGACCGCGTCGACGAGCAGGACACGCTCAGCGGCCTTGATCCTCGCGTGCAACGACTCCACCGTGTCGTCGGGCTCGACGGCCACGGCGTGCTGCGCGACGATCGGGCCGGTGTCGACGCCGTCGTCGACGACGAACAGCGTGCAGCCGGTGACCTTCACGCCGTACGTCAGGGCCTCGGCGGGTCCGTGCATGCCCGGGAACGACGGCGACAGCGCCGGGTGGGTGTTGACCACGCGCCCGCCGAGCTCGGCCAGCACGTGCGCGCCGACGAGCTTCATGAACCCGGCCAGCACGACGACGTCGGGGCGGTGTGCGGCGACCGTGGCGGCCAGGTCGGCGTCCCAGGCGTCGCGGTCGGCGAAGTCTCCGACCCGGCGCACGAACGTGGGGATGCCGGCCCGTTCGGCGCGCTCGAGGGCCTCGATGCCGTCGCGGTCGGCACCGACGGCCACCACCCGGGCGCCGTACGACTCCTCGGCGCCGGCGTCGAGGAGGGCTTGCAGATTCGTCCCGGCACCGGAGACGAGGACGACGACGCGGGCGGGGTCGGCAAGCACGCCGCGACCCTACTGCGCACGCGGGCTGCTAGGAGACCGTCGCGGGATCCAGCTCGATCTCGACGGGCATCGACCGGCGCTGCCACCACGTCATCGCGAGCCCACCCAGGAGCCCGCCGATGCCGAAGGCGGTCACCGCGTGCACGAGCACGTCGACAGCGGGCGGCGCGACGTCCTGCATGCGCCCGGGGCCCACGGAACCGCCGGCGAGCGCGGCGAGCACGGCGAACGCGACGCCGGTCAGGATCCCACCGGCACAGCCGCGGATCGCCGCGTCGGCGTAGCCGAACACGGGCGCGCGGCGCTGCTGCACGACCACGGCCACGAAGGCCACGACGGGCGCCAGCAGGATCAGCCAGGCGGTCCAGGCGGCGCTCGGACCCTCGTCGGGCAGGGCGGCGAGCATCGGGAAGCTCGGCAGCGGCCCGAGGACCACGACGCTGGGGGCCACCAGGGTGCCGGTGCCGACGGTGAAACCGGGGCCGAGCAGGTAGGAGCCGCTGAAGACCACGGCGTTGGGCAGCAGGAGCAGGCTGACGACCACGATGATGAGGACCGCACCCGCGCCGGCGTCGAGCTGGGAGAGCACGTTGGCGGCAGTGCTCAGATCACTCACCAGAGCCAGGAGCAGGACCAGGGCCGACACCACGCCCCACAGCACCAGGAGCCGGCGCACGATGCCGCCGGCCGCCCGCAGCGTCACCGGGAGGCCCGAGGCCCAGACGGCGGCCCGGCCCGAGCCGATCGCCACGGCCGGGCCACCCACGAGCACGCACAGCAGCACCGACCACACCACCACGCCGGGGGCGCTGGGCGCGGTGCTCGGGGTCGAGGCCAACGTCACCGCGGCGACCGCGACGACGACGTACCCGGCGGTGAGCATCAGGACTGCCGTCGGCACCGTCAGGTCGCGCTGACCGTCGGCGATCTCCTCCACGTCGGGGCCGTGGCCCGAGACCGACATGCCGACGCGTTGCCCGATACGCCACAGCGTCACGCCGCAGACCAGGGTGATGCCGAGCGGGACGGCACTGAGCGGCACGCCCTCGACGTGGACGCCCGAGGCATGGCCCATCAGCCAGGCGAGGGCGCCGGTGCGCAGGCCGTCACGGGGCACGCCGTGCGACCCGCCGTCGCTGAGGAACCAGCCGACGACCCCGGCGGCCAGGCAGACGAGCAACGTGCTCGCCGCGGCCAGCGCCCCTCCCAACGTGGCGACCAGCACCAGCGGGCGCCGGGTGCTGAGGTCGTCGCGCACGGCGGCGGTCCGACGGCGCGAGTTCGCGCGATCGGCGTCGTCGCGGGAGGGCAGCAGGGACGTCATGACCGGGCCAGTCTCGCCTCCGTGGACGCCTCCGGTGGGCAGGCACGCCGAAGCCGGCGACGTTGGCGGGTTCGACTACCGTGGAGCGGTCATGAGAGACCCCGAGAAGTTCGACGCCTTCTACAAGGACGCCCGCGAGCGCCTGCTGGTGCAGACCTTCGCGCTGACCGGCGACCTCGCGGCCTCGCGGCGCGCCGTGCGTGACGCGTTCATCGTCACCTGGCACCACTGGCGCAAGCTGTCGAAGCTCGGCGACCCCGAGACGGTCGTGCGTCCGCAGGCCTGGCGGCTCGCCCAGCGCCACCACACCGCCCGCGTCTGGCACCGAGACAAGCAGATCAGCCCTGACGTCAAGGCCACGCTCGACGCTCTCGGCAAGCTCAGCACCCACCAGCGCAGCGCCCTGATCCTCACCCAGCTCGCCGCCGTCTCGCTGCCGCAGATGGCCCGCGAGGTCGGGGTGACCCGGGAGGTCGTCGAGCGCGACCTGCAGCAGGCCGTGAGCCAGCTCTCGCTCCAGCTCGACGTCTCCGCCGCCGCGATGCGCCCGCTCTTCGACGCCATCACTGCTGCCGTCGTCGCCACCGACGACTCGCCCTGGCCGCGGGCCACGATCATCCGGCGCGCCGGCGCCGCGCGCCGCCGTACCCACACCGGCGTCGGAGCCATCGCCGCAGTGACCGCCCTGGTCGTGAGCGGTGTGCTGGTGACCAACGCCTCGGGCGCGCGACCGTCCCTCGACCGCAGCGATCGCGCCGCGACCCGGCCCGGTGCGGCGGCGAGCGGGGCAGGCGCGGAGTCAGACGCGGCCGGAGTCACCGACCCGCCTCCCCCGACGCTGACCGACACCACCCTTCTCGGCGTCGGCGACCTCGGTGCGCGCTACGACCGCGACTGGAGGGTCGTCTCCACCGGCACCAACGACGACGGCGCCGGGCTCGTCCTGCCCTGCCAGCTCGAGCGGTACGCCGACCCGCGCGGCGCCGCCGCGCTCGTGCGCACCTTCACGACCGGCAGGAGCAAGCAGCAGGACACGCTGAGCGCGACCCAGCTGACCGAGGCGTCCTCGTCACTCACCCGCTCGCGGCGCGCGTACCGCACGATGACGAGCTGGTTCGGCGACTGCACCCAGGAGCGGGTGCACCTGGTCTCCACGGGGTCGCCTCGCGGCGTGGGCGACCAGTCCGTGCAGGTCGTGCTGCAGTCGTGGGGCAGAGCTGAGCACACCTACGTCATCGGCGTCGCCCGCACCGGCGTCTACACCACCACCACCCTGGTGGCCTCCCCGCTCGGCCAGGCACCGGACGCCTCGACCACGCGCGCCTCGGCACGCCTGCTCTCCGGCGCTGTCGACAAGCTCTGCGACCTCCCCGACGCCGGCGCCTGCGGCGCCACCCCGACGGTCCTCGACGCCCGGTCGCCGCTGACGGCCGGCACCGCCCCGGCGATGCTGTCCGCGATCGACCTTCCGCAGCTGCCCGGCATCGAGAAGCCCTGGGTCGGCACCGACCCGGTTGCTCCGACCACCAACGACGCGGCCTCCTCCTGCGACCGCACCCGCTTCCGGGGAGCGTTTCGCGAGAAGCCGTTCACCAACAACGCGACGCGGACCTTCGTGATCCCGGGCGCCAAGCTGCCCACGGAGTTCGGGCTGACCCAGAGCCTCGGCTCCCTGCCGGGAGATCGAGCACAAGGCGTCGTCGAGCAGGTGCGCGGCGCCCTCGACAGCTGTGACTCCATCAACACCGACATCACCGAGATCGCGCGCAACGACGACCGGGACACCTCGCTCACGGCCTGGCGCCTGGAGGTCGACGTCACCGACGAGCGCACGGTGACGTTCCTGATGGCGATCGTCCGCGACGACACCTCGGTCTCCCAGCTCGGGTTCCTGCCCCGCACCCCCGACGACCTCGCGCCCTCGGCGTTCGTGGCCCTCGCCCAGCGGGCGCTCCAGCGCCTGAGCCGGCTGCCGAAGCCGGGCCGGGCCTGAGGAGTTCCGGCCTGAGGAGTTCTGGCCTGAGGAGTTCTGGCCTGGTTGCAGCCGGCCGAACCGGTCCGGCGTCCGGCGTCCGGCGTCCGGCGTCGAGATCGACCCACGCGCGAGTCACCGGCAGCGGGTGCCGGTGACTCACGCGCTCGTGCGTGACGCGGTGGACGTCAGAGGTTCTTCAAGATCTCCCGCATCAGCTCGGCAGTCTCGGACGGCGTCTTGCCGACCTTGACCCCGACGGCCTCGAGGGCCTCCTTCTTGGCCTGCGCGGTGCCCGAGGAGCCGGAGACGATGGCGCCGGCGTGACCCATGGTCTTGCCCTCGGGAGCGGTGAAGCCGGCGACGTAGCCGACGACCGGCTTGGTCACGTGGTCCTTGATGTAGGCCGCGGCCCGCTCCTCGGCGTCGCCGCCGATCTCGCCGATCATCACGATCGCCAAGGTGTCGGGGTCGGCCTCGAACGCCGCGAGGGCGTCGATGTGGGTGGTGCCCACGATCGGGTCCCCACCGATGCCGATGGCGGTGGTGAAGCCGTAGTCCTTGAGCTCGTACATCATCTGGTACGTCAGGGTTCCGGACTTCGAGACCAGCCCGACCGGGCCGCTGCCGGCGATCGTGTGCGGGGTGATACCGGCGAGGGACTCGCCCGGGGTGATGATGCCGGGGCAGTTCGGCCCGATCATCCGAGTGCCGCCGATGTTGGCGTCGCTCTCGAGGTAGGCCCACACCTCGGCGCTGTCCTGCACGGGCACGCCCTCGGTGATGACGACCAGCAGCTCGATGCCGGCGTCGATCGCCTCGATGCAGGCGTCCTTGGTGAAGGCCGGCGGCACGAAGAGCACCGAGACGTTCGCCCCG
The DNA here is from genome assembly GCA_963742775.1 of uncultured Actinomycetota bacterium. Taxonomy (GTDB): domain Bacteria; phylum Actinomycetota; class Actinomycetes; order Propionibacteriales; family Nocardioidaceae; genus Nocardioides. Next base: position 62,440 of record CAVUNE010000006.1, read on the forward strand.
GTCTTCTCCATCGCCTCGGCGACGTCGCCGAAGACCGGGAGGTCCTTGCCGCCGAGCTCGACGCTGGTGCCGGCCTTGCGTGCGTTGACGCCGCCGACGATGTTCGATCCCGACTCGACCATGAGGGTGGTGTGCTTGGAGCCCATGCCACCCGTCATGCCCTGCACGATGATCTTGCTG
>CAVUNE010000007.1:0-118188 GCA_963742775.1 uncultured Actinomycetota bacterium
TACCCGCACGATGCCACCGCCGTGGATGTTGGCGTTGCGTACCAGGTTGTCGATCGCACGAACGACTTGCGGCCGGTCGACAAGCACCTTCTCGAGAAGTGCACCGTCCGTCTCGGACGATCATGATGTCGAGGGTAGCTGGGCCATTTCAAGAACTGGCGTACGACCTCACCGACGGGAATCGGGGCCATCTCGTGCTAGCGCGCTCCGGCGTCGAGGCGGCCAATGATCAGGAGATCCTCGAGGGCTTGGCGGAATCTGACCAGCTCGTTGGACATCAGCGAGACCGCGGCTGCGGCACGAGGTGGGAGGTCGGGTGCGCGTCTCCAGAAGACTCAGGCTGGTCGTTAGCGTCGTCACAGGCGTCCGCAGCTCGTGACTGACGTCGGCTGCGAACCTTGCATCGCGCTCGATGCGCTCGTTGACCGCGTCGACCATGCCGTTGAAGGCCGTCACCAGGGGGGCAAGGTCTGGGTCGTCGCCGTCGTCGAGGCGGGTGGTGACGTCACCGGCCGCCACTCGGGTGGCCGCCCCGCGACGCGGTCAAGGGGCCGCAGCAGGCTTCGTCCGGCCGCGCGGCCGACAAGGCCGCCCGCCAAGGTCGTGAAGGCAGCGCAGATCCAGAGTGCGAGCGCCAGGGTCGACAGGGTCCGGTCGAGCTCCTCGGCGCTGACGACCTCGTAGTACTCGGCCTCGACAGCAGGCAGCGGAACCCCCACGACCACGGACGGTGGGTCGGTGCCACCGCTCCAGCTCAGCCCCACCGAGCCATCGACCACGATCGGGCGGACGTCGGCTGTCAGGTCCGGTCCGGCTGCGTCGAGTCGGGAGGTGTACCACTGTCCGCGCAGCCGCAGGAGGATGACCGCCCCGGCGGCGGCGAGATTGATCCGAGGATGTCGCTGACCTGGGCGCCCGAGGTCAGCAGGCTGTCTCGGACGAGCGCGGCGTCCGCGAACGCCTGCCGCGTCGCTGTGCGTTCGCGCTGCTCGATCAGCTGGTGCCGTGCGGCGAAGTAGGTGCCCATGGCGAGGATCGCTGAGATCGCCAGGGCGCCGATGGCAAAGGCAAGTACGACCTTCGCCCGCAGCCCGGGTCGCCGGTCGCCGAGGTCATCGCGTGTCGAGGCGGTAGCCGAGCCCGCGCACCGTCACCAGGGTAGTGGGAGAGGAGGGATCCGGCTCGATCTTCTTTCGCAATCGACGGACGTGGACGTCGACCAAGCGTTCATCGCCATGGAAGCTGTGGTCCCAGACCTGGTCGAGGAGTATCTCGCGGCTCAGGACACGGCCGACGTGGTCGATCAGGACGCTGAGTAGTCGGAACTCGGTGTGGGTCAGGTGCACCTGGGTCTCGGCACGGGACAGGACGGCGGCGCCGCGGTCGAGGACCAGTCCGATCTGTGAGTCGAGCACCACGACGTCTGCTGGGTCCGTGTTGGAGTCGACCATCGTGGGTCGCCGCAGCAACGCCTTGAGTTGTGCCTCGAGCTCCTCGACGACGAAGGGCTTGGACACGTAGTCGTCGGCGCCGGCCTCGAGGGCGGCCACCACGTCCTGAACTCCGTCGCGGGCCGAAAGGACGACGATGGGTGCTCGGTGTCCGGACGGACTCGCTGAATGAACGAGAACCCGTCCATGCCGCCGAGCATCAGGTCGACGAGCATCAGGTCTACGTTGCTCGAGCGACGATCTGAGAGCCTGCTCAGCCTGCGCGGCTTCCTCGACGTCGTAGCCGGCGTCCTCCAAGACCAGACGCAGCGACGAGCGAAGGCCCTCGTCGTCCTCCAGCACCAGCAGCCTCGTCACCGACCCGACCTTATCCGAGGGCGCCCCCGCAGGCTCGACGAGCCAAGGCCAAGGGAACTGTCATGAGACTGCAAAGTCATCGGACTCCTGGTCGTCACCTGCCACGGTCAGGATCGGAACACGCCGACCGCCGCTTGGCCCCGTCAGGGTTCTTGCGGAGGTCGGCGCCCAACGTCGAAGGGATCAAGACGATGAGACTCGAGAGGTTCACGACGTTCCAGCAGGCGCGGGACGGATCGGGTGACGGCCTTCATGTGGTTGACGCTCCCGAGCACCTGCGCGGCCTAGTGGTCGTCGACCCGTCCGGTCATCGCATCGGCGAGATGGAGTGCCTGCTCGCAGGGACAGCCGATGGCACGTTGCAGATGCTGGTAGTCGCCTCTGGCGGTCTGATGGGGCTCGCACGCGTGCACCGTCTCGTCCCGGTCCATTCCGTGGTCAACGTCGATGACCGGATCCGAGTCGCGATTCGTACCAGACCGTGCACGAGAGCGAGCCCGTCGACCTCGAACGCCTTGGCGACACGGTGCCGATGCCCTCTGCGGCGCCGCTGCTATGCGGTCCTGGCACCGATGCTCTCCAGGGCGCGGGGCCGGGGTGCCGTCCGACCCGTGATGACTTCAGATGTGACGAACGTTCTAGTCAGGTCACGGCGACGGATTGATCGAGGCTTTGAGGGCCGTGTGATCCGCCGGCCAATTGGGGAGGATGAGCGACGCAGTCCAATGACCGAGTGGCGCCGGCAGTGGTGGCGCCTACTTCCTGCAGTGCCAGGAGTCAGCCCTCCCCAACCCGGTCGCAGAGCACCGTCCGCCGCCGGCTTGAGGCGCTGTCCGAAGGCGGGCGCTGCGTGGGTGGCGCGCCGCGGAGGCTTGCGCCGCCCTGGCTGATCGCGGCTTCTCCAACTCGGTTGTGCGATCCTCTGGACCACAGCATGGCGTCGCTGACGCAGGACCGACCGTGGCCACGTCCACTCGAAGGGTTCACACAAGGTGAGACGGTGGGCGGCAACAGCGCCTCGCTTCGTGCACGACGAGGCGGGCGTCCTTCGGCTCGTCATCGCGCAACCAGACTTCGGGGAACTCCTCGATGGCGCCATCAGTCAGCCCCGCCGCTTTGGTGCCGCGGACCCAGAGGTCCTCGGGGGGCTCATGAATCTTCTTGAGGCGCTGGCCCACCGAGCGTTACCCAATTGCACCCGGTCGTCGATGCCCAACGCAGCCGCCTCCTCCACACGATCGCGCGACAAGACTTCGACGACACCGAACGCGGCGTCCTTGAGGCCGTCAACCGGCGGACGATCAGCTACTAGGGGGTCGTATCACTTGAAATCGACACGTGGCCTGGGCGCCCGAAGGCTCGGCACGCGGCTCGTCGGACGACGGGCAGGGGATGCAAGCGCAAGCACGCCCCCTCGAGACCTGGAGGTCGGTATGCAGTCCGAGGGTACCGATTCGGGTCGCTCGCGAGCGGTCCCCTGGCAGCGGATCGGCCGCCTGCTCGCCGTCTTCCTCGGGTACTCGGCACTAGCAGCCGTCCTGGCGGTGCCGGTAGCTGCCGAGCAGGCCGTGGAGCACCTGAGCTTCCAGGACCGGATCGGTACGGTGCCGGTCGAGGTGACGCTGGCGCACAACGGGCTGTCGACAGTCGACACGGGCGTGCTCGGGCAGCTGTACTGGGACCAGACCGGAAGGTGGGGTTTCGGGGCGAACGTGCGATTGACCGGCACGCCACAGGCCGACGGGACGCTGTCCTCCTACACGAGCCCGGTCTTCGTCCGTGCTAACGCGTCGTTCGTCAGCGACCCTGCGGCGGTAGCCGCGGCTTACGGCGACGAATTGCAGTCCCGTTTCTGGGTCCGCTTCCTTGTATCGGAGGTCGTCGCCGCGCTCCTGGGAGGCCTGGTGCTGACGGCAGTCGCACGGGGACGTCGTCCTCGACTCCCCGGCGGTCGGCTACTCACGAAGATCGTGACTACGGCGGCTGTCCTCGCAGCTTTGGCGGGTGTCTCGATCGCCAGCGCGACCTGGTTGTTCGCGCGATGGGACGGCAGCGCCGACGTCGACCAGCGTTACCCGATGCCCGGCATTCCGGAACTGTCGTTCAGCAGCTCGCAAACGCTCGAGGTGGCCCGGCAGATCGAACCGTTCCTGACCAAGAACAACGACCGGATCCGCGCCCGGAGCAAGGCTTACCAGGAGACGGTCGCCGCTTCGCTCGACGACGAGCTCGCCCTCAGAACCGACGACCTGGTTCCCGATGACGGGGAACTCCTGATTCTCGCCGAAGCCGACCCCCAAGGCAGCGTCGTCGGCACCGCGGTGCGACGCGCAATGTATCCGACGCTGCGCGAGGCGCTAGGTCAGGACAGCTTCGCGTTGCGCACCATCTCCGGAGACATCACGTCCAACGGCACAGTCGCGGAGGCCGGGTTCGTCGAGCAGGAAGCAACGGCTAGCGGAGACCTCCCGGTCGTCGCGGTCAAGGGCGACCACGACACGAGCGACACCGTCGAGCAGCTCGATGACCAGGACATCGCCAACCCAGACCTTGACGTCGAGGACATCGGTGGCCTCGACGTCGCTGTCGCGAACGACCCCGCGTTCAAGACACTGTTCGGAGGACTATCGGTCAACGAGAGCGGGATCTCTGAGTACGACATCGGGGCAAAGCTGCGCGACGAGGTCGGCGCAGACGCCGGGGCGCTGGTAGTACTCCTTCACCAGCCGACCTCAGCCGCCGGTTACCTAGGTGTCGACAGTCTCGCGGCACTCGACGATTCCTTTGGGTTCGAGACGACTCCGCGCGATGACGGCATTCCGGACCTTCCCCCCGGCATCATCAACGTCGGTCACCTACACGACCCGGAACCTCCCAAGGTCATCTGGAACACCGACACCGACGAGGTGACATGGACCGTCGTGAACCAGCTCGGGACCTCGGGCGGCGTGGAGGAGAGCCCGACGTTCAATCGGTTCTCGACTCCCTTCTCGGTGCCGTTGAAAACCCTGAGCGTCCAGCTTCAGTACATCGACGTGGAGACCGGCATGCAGACGGGCTACGCACCTATCGACGTCGCCATCGACGGCACCGTCACGATCGGTCAGCGCGCCAACCTGGGTCTCCCCGACTGAGGAAGCTGCTCGTCGCTCATTGCTCGGCCCCTCGGATGATGACGACGGCCGACCTACTCGTTCAGCGACGGGCTGAAGAAGGCGTTCAGTGAACAGCCAGCGCTGGCAGATGCAGTCGAGCCAAGCGTGCTCCAGTCCTTGGCGGCCAGCGTTGGCCTGTTCTCACGCGCGACCGGAGACAGGGCCTCTGTCGCCGTTCCGCTCTGCGACGCGCTCACTGAACCGCCCGACTCTCCGAGCTGTGCGGTCGTGCCGAGGGTCGGGCGCTCCAGCTGGGTCGGCGGCAGTGGCGTTGAGACAGAGGCGGGGTCTAGGTTCCCGCTTGGCCACCCCGGGCTAGGACGAGCTCGAGAACGACTCGTGTCAGGTCCGGGTCGGTGGGGTGGGCCAGAAGGCCTTCGACCGCGAAGGTGGTCAGTCTGGCCGTGGCGATCCGTTCCTTCTCGGTGACGCCTTGCCGGGCGAGGTGCTCGGCGACGAACCCGTCCATGAGGGCATGGAAACCCTCGTGCCACGCGGCGACGACGGGCGCGCGCTCGCTACGCGCGTGGACCACGCTGATCAGGGTGCGGTGTCGTCGTAGGCGCTCCAGTGCCCAGAGGACCTGGTCGATGAGGGACGCATCTGCCTGCTCGCCGAGCTCCTGCAACGCCTCGGCCAACAGGTGATCGAGGGCGGCGACCAGCAGGGCGTCCTTGTCCTGGACGTACCAGTAGATCGTGTTGGGGGTGACGCCCGCGGACTGGGCGATGCGTGCCATCGACGTCTGCTCGAACCCGGCTTCGCTGAACAGGCCGACCGCTGCGCTCACGATCTCGCCGAGCTTCTCCTCCCGGTCTTGCGGACGTCTGTTGCGCGGCACACACCCACCTTATCTTGACCGCCGTTCAAGAACTCACCTAGCCTCTTGAACGTCAGACAAGAGACGACCTGGGAGTAGCGATGGGGACCAACGACAAGGCCGCGCTCATCACCGGCGCATCAGCGGGGATCGGCAGAGCCTTCGCCCGGCTGCTGGCGGCCGAGGGCCACCCCTTGCTGCTCGTCGCGCGCCGCGAGGACCGGCTCCACGCGCTGGCCGCTGAGCTCCGCGACACCCACGACGTGCGCTGCGAGGTTCTCGCAGCCGACCTCACCGACCCGGGAGCCCCGGCGCGCATCACCGACTATGCACGCGCCCAGGGGCTCGAGATCGGCATCCTCATCAACAACGCCGGCATGTCCGGCAACGACACCTTCGCTGAGACCCCGTGGCCCACCCTCGCGGCCGAGATTCAGGTCATGGTCACCGCAGTCACCGAGCTGGCGCACCGCGTGGTGCCGGACATGAAGGAACGCGGGTGGGGCCGCATCGTCAACGTGTCGTCGCTGGCGGCACTCGCGCCACCGGCCGAGAGCCTGCTCTACTCGGGAATCAAGACCTACGTCCTGCTCATGTCGCAGGCACTCGACATGGAACTACAACGAGACGGCATCAACGTCACCGCCCTGTGCCCCGGCTTCACCCACAGCGAGTTCCACGACGTCATGGGCAGCCGGACAGCAGCGTCCAAGGTCCCCAGCCTGATGTGGCAACAGCCCGACGACGTCGTCCGCGAGGCGTGGACCGCGGTCAACGCCGGCAAGCCGATCTGCGTGCCCGGCAAGGTCAACAAGCTCCTCGCCGCCGCCGTGCGCCCGCTGCCCAGGGCCGTGCAGTACCGACTCGGCCGCGACCGCAACCCCCTCGCCCACTGACCCCTAAGCTGCCCGAACTGACCTGCGGGCACCTCTGCTCGCGCCCACATGCCCGCCAGTAGCCCACGAAGGAAAGCCCGTGCCCGACACACCCAGCTCAGCCGGCCCGCTCTTCACCACCGAGCCTGACTCGTTCACCTCGCACGGGATCACCTGCGCCGCGACCGTCTACCGCCCGACATCTAGTGCCGGCGCGCCGACTCCGGTGATCGTGATGGCCCACGGGTTCGGTGCCGTCCGAGCACTACGCCTACCTGCCTACGCCGAACGCTTCGCCGCCGAGGGCTACACCGTCCTCACCTTCGACTACCGAGGGTTCGGCGACAGCGACGGCACACCACGACAGGTCCTCGACGTAGCGATGCAGCACGCCGACTGGACCGCCGCACTCGCCTTCGCTCGCACCCTGGACGGGGTCGACCCGGCCAAGGTCGTGGCCTGGGGCACCTCGTTCGCCGGCGGCCACGTCATCAGCCTCGCAGGCCAAGGGGAACCGCTCGCAGCGATCATCGCCCAGGTCCCCCACGTCAGCGGCCCCGCAGCAGTCCGCTCCACCGGCCTCAAGCCCAGCCTGCGCGTCACCCCCCTCGGCCTCCGAGACCAGATCAGAGCCTGGACCCGACGACCGCCGCTCTACGTCGACTCCACCGGCGCACCCGGCACCACCGCCGTGATGACATCTCCCGACGCCGTCCCCGGCATGGACAAGCTCATCGCCGAATCCGGGCTCAAGCACGGCGACTACCCCACCAACGTCGCCGCAAGGATCGTCGTCAAGATCGGCCTGTACTCCCCGAAGCGATGGGCGGCCGGGGTCCGCTGCCCAGCCTTGGTCCAGATCGTTGACGCAGACGCGATCACCCCCCGCCGTATCGCGGAGGCGGCCGCTGCCCGCATGGCCAACCCAACCGTGCACATCTACCCCGGCGGCCACTTCGACCCCTATGTCGAACCCCTCTTCACCGACGTCATCGGCGACCAGATCACCTTTCTGCATGAGCACGTCCCAACCGCAGGCGCCAACCACTAGCCCGCAGACACCCACTCCGTACGCGCGCCTGCAAACCGCCCGACCATCAACGTGAGGCGTTCTGGGCTGCGTGCGGTCCGCCCGACTTTGCCGCCCCTCGGGCTCCGCCCGACCATCAGCGGCCAGGATGTTGGCCCCGGTGCGCGACCCGGCCATGGTTCTGGGGCGCGCTCGAATTTCGTTATACGATAATGACATGGTGACCGACGATCAGATCGAACGCTGGGCGGATGAGGCGGAAGCCGGCTACGACGTCGACGAGTTGAAGCGGCGCGGTCGCGGCCGTCCGGGCCGTGGAGCAGAGCCCATGCAAGTCGTCGCAGTCCGGCTGACCGCCGACGAGCTCGCCGCCCTCGATGCTGCTGCGGCGAAGAAGGACATGAGCAGGTCCGAAGCCATCCGCGCGGCCTTGGGCGGCCTCGGGGCGTGAAGGTCTACCCGAGCGCGCTCAAGCACGGCGTCTCGGATGTGGACGCCGTGCAGGCAGCCGAGTGGGCGCTCTGGATCGAACCGCTGGACGACGACGGGCCGCCCGAACGAGAGATGCGGCTCGGGTTCGACACCAGAGCGCGCCATGTGGAGACCGTCGTGCTGATCTTCGCGGGTGGCGACGAGATGGTCATTCACGCCATGCCGGCCCGCAAGCAGTATCTGGACCTTCTGCCCTAGAGCCTCCGACTGGACCGACCCCTCATGATCAGGGCCGGAGGACCCGAGCGGCCGTCGCTGCTCGTCGAGATGACCGATGGGACCTTCGAGTCCACCACTGCTTTTCGCCCACCTACGTCGCTCGCGGGGTCGCGGCCCTGCCTGCCGATCCCGGTGCCGTGCGCCACACCGGCATCTCCCCGACCGCTCGCGACCTTGCCGATGCCTACGACCTCAGCGACGTCGACGGTTCGAAGCCCGACTGCTGGCGCTCCATCGCGGACCACGGCATCGCGGAACAATCGGGAACCGCAGCAAACGAGCACCGCTGAGGTGACGGCGCCCCGGTCCCTGCGCTGCCACTCACGGGGAAAGGCACCCTTGCGACGTCTGCCTTCGAGCCACCGGCATTCCGCCAGGACGCAGCCCCCGCGCACACGATGAGGCAAGACCTCTCGCCCGCCGCCTCAGACCCGGGTGCCCACCGGAACAGTCCCAGCGGGACGACCCCTCAGGATCACCCGCACAGCAAGCAGATCTGGACGTCCCGCAAGACGAACGCCTATCGGGACCGCTAGCCAAGGCTGCGGCTGTGGAGGCGGGCGACGCGTACGCGCGACCCGCGCCCACCGACGCAAGGGAACTGCGCTCCAGGCGAGGCTCTCTGAGCGGGCTGGCGACTGAGCCTTGTCGGTCCGCAGGCAGTCCGCAAAAAGTTCCGCAAGGGCCACGAGCGACCAACGAGACCCAACGTGCACGCGTTGCTATTCGCTCAGGTCAGAGCCTTGTGGGGTGCTTCATGTCGGCACCTCGTCCGTAAACATCACGCAGCGTGGTCCGAAGGGCGTCCGTGTGCCTCTGGCGGGATGCCCGCCTCACCGGTGGGCCCGACAGCGGCGAGCGGTGAGTACCGCGAGCGAGCGCGTGACGCGGATCAGCTCGTCGATGTCGACCTGTTCGCTCGGGCCGTGGGCGAGTCGAACATCGCCGGGCCCGTAGTGGAGGGTGGGGATGGCGCCCATGGCGCTGTACAGGCGGGCGTCACTCCCGTACGGCGCGCCGATCAGGGACACGTCGCGGCGCTCCACAGCTCGGATCGAGTCGGCGACCTCCGCGACCAGCGGGTGGGCGGGATCGATGCGGCCGCTGGCGAACTGACCACCCGGCCATCCGATCTCGACGCGGTGGTGGCGCAGCCACGGGTCACGCTCGCAGGCTTCCGCGACCGCTCGCTCGAGAGCTGCCCTCGCGGCGGCCGGTGGTTCGTCGATCTGCACGCCGAGGCGGCCCTGCGCGACGAGGAGGTCCGGAACGCTGCTGGCCCAGTCGCCGGCCTGGATGGTGCCGATCGAGATGGGATAGGGAAGCGCGTTCCCTGCGAAAAGGCCGTCAGCGTCGGCGTTGCGCTCCGCCTCGAGCTCGGCGAGCGCGGCGTAGACGGGTAGGAATGCGTCGAGGGCGCTGTACCCGGCTGGCTTCGAGCTCGCGTGGGTGGCGCGCCCCGGCACCCGCAGCGAGAACGTCAGCGCGCCGGCGTTGGCCACCACGACGTGCCCGCTGGTGGGCTCGGCGATCACCGCTGCGTCGCCGCGGTGTCCTCGCAGCATCGTCGCGAACGCGCCGAGGCCACCATCCTCCTCGCTGATGACCGCGTGGAGGGCGAGCGGTCGTTCCAGCCTCACGCCCGAGGCGACCAAGGCGCGGGCAACGGCCAGGTTGGCTGCGGCCCCGGCCTTCATGTCGCAGGCTCCCCGGCCTCGCACGGCATTGCGGCGCACTGCCCCGCTCCAGGGGTCGCGATCGTCCCAGTGGTCGAGGTCGCCGGTGGGTACGACGTCGACGTGAGCCTGCAAGATCAGGGCAGGAGTACCTGCCGGGCCGAGCACACCGACGACGCCGTACCCCTCGACCCGGGGCGCCTCGGTGCCCGGGTGTTCAGGGTGGGCGGCGAGGTCGCTCAGATCCAGCTTCCACACGTCGACGTCGAAGCCGAGGGCGGCGAGCTCACGGGCGTGCCAGTGCTGGAGGTCGGACTCCGCATCGCTGCCGGTGATGCTGGGGACTCGGATCAGGTCCGCGAGCAGGCCGACGAGGGCGGGTTCGTCGATGGCGTCGAGGACATCGACCTCGGCTCGGGTCAGCTCGGCGCCGGCTGCCGCAGTGCTGCTCACGCCGTGAAGGTAGACCCGTCCCTGCTTCCGACGGAATAGCAGACAATCGAAAGTCGTCTCATACGATCTATGACATGCTCCAGCCTCAGCAGCTACGTGTCCTCGTCGCCATCCAGGCCCACGGGTCGCTGACCGGTGCCGCCCGGGCCCTCGGGTTCGGCGTGCCGACCATCGCCCATCACCTAGCGGCCTTGGAGCGGCACTTCAAGATCCAGCTCGTCGAGCGGGACCGCCGCGGAGCCAGGCTCACCGCGCTGGGCCTCGTCTTCGTCGCCGAGGCCGAGGAGATCCTGATACGTCTGGACCAGGCAGAGCGTCTGGTGACCACGCAGCGAGACCTCGGTCTGTCCACCATCCGCGTCGGTACCTTCGCCTCGATCGGCTCGCAGCTCCTGCCCCACGCGATCCGTCTGCTGAGAGCGACGATGCACGTGCAGGTCGAGATCGTCGAGGCCGAGCCAACCGATGTGGTCGGACTACTGCACTCCGGAGAGCTCCACGCCGGCCTCATCTACGACTCCGCCGACGACCCCGCCTTCGCCACCCCCGACCTCGAGCTCACGGTCCTGCTGGAAGAGCACTACCGGGTGTTGGTCTCCAGCGACGACCCCTGTGCTGCACTCCCCGAGATCGATCTCGCTGACCTGGCCGACGCCGACTGGATCTGCAGCCGCGACGACAACCAGACCTCGAACCGCGTGCTGCGCCACGCCTGTCAGTCCGTCGGATTCCAGCCGAGGGTCCTCATGCGCACCGACGACCTCAACATGATCCACGGTCTCGTCGCCGAAGGGCTCGGCTGCACCCTCACCACCCAGGCCGCCGTCGACACCCGCTTCGCCGTCGAGATACGCCCCACCGTCCAGGACCTCGGGCTGCGCCGCACCTCCTTCGTGCGCCGCGGCACGGTCGTTCCACGGGCCGTCGACGAGTTGCACCGGCTCCTGATCGACCTCCTGCCGACGGCGCCCCCGGGCGCCACCGAGCAGACCGGGTCGACTCGAGCCACCCCGTGACCCGTGACGGCCGGACGCGGCGCTCTGGTCGCCGTTCGCAGCCGCGCGGCCACCCGTCGACCTGCGTGGGAGTCCGACGCGGCGACACGACGTGCTCGCAAAGGGGGCAGCCTCTGTGCTCGCTACCCGCAGCGGCCCGCGCCGGGCGACCCGCTTCGGACCCGCGCCGAGACGCTCTGCGTGCCGCGCGTGCAGGTCGAGCTTCGTGGCGGTCGGGCAGGATGCAGGGATGACTGAGGACGAGTGGCCGCGCGGTTTCTTCGACCGGCAGGATCGCTCCGACGATGCCGACTTCTACGCGCCGCCGCGTCTGGTGACCCACATCGACGACGACGCGATCGCGGCGGTCAGCGCGCTGTACGACGAGCTGGGGGTTCCCGACGGCAGGGTGCTCGACCTGATGTCGTCGTGGGTCTCCCATCTCTCCGCGAAGCCGAGCGGTGGACTGGTGGCGCTCGGCATGAACGCCGTGGAGCTACAGGCGAACCCCCTGGCCGACGAGGTCGTCGTCCAGGACCTCAACGTCGACCCGCGGCTGCCGTTCGTCGACGCCTCCTTCGACGCCGTTCTCTGCTGCGTGTCGATCGACTACCTCATCCACCCGGTCGAGGTGCTCCGCGAGGTGAACCGGGTGCTGCGCCCCGGTGGGGTCGTGGTGCTCACCTTCAGCAATCGTTGCTTCCCGACCAAGGCGGTGCGCGGATGGCTGGCCACCGACGAGGACGGGCGGGTTGCGATCGTCCGGACCTACGTCGAGCGAGCCGGCTTCGAAGGCGTCACCGTGGCACTGCGCACCGAGCCACGACGAGGCCGCGACCCGTTGTACGCCGCCTGGGCCCGGATGACCTGAGAGCAGTGCGTCCGGGTGTCGTGGAACGGGAGGCGAAGGAGCCAGCGGTCCAGGGGACGTGCCCAGCCGCGGTGCTCGCGATGACCTGCGTGACGGAAGGTCCGGGACGCTGATGCGGGGTCATGACCGCGTGGTTCGGGGCAGTCGAGTGCGTGCAGCGGCCGGATTCGCAGTGGCTCGGCGACTAGGGCGAGAGCGCCCCGGCGATGGTCCGGGTGAGCCAGCCTGCGTAGTGCGTGTGTGCGAGGTGTCGCTGATGGCGCAGGAGGAGGTAGGTCTCCGGGCCCGCCAGCGCGTAGATGGTGTCGGCCGCAACGTCGGCAGTGGTCTCCGGACCGAGCCAGCCGTCGGCGGACAACCGTCGGGCGAGCGTGGTGCAGTCCTCGAAGCGACGCTCGCGGCTGCGGGCCTGCAGCGCGGCGAGGACCTGGTCGGTCTCGGCAGCGTTGCGAGCAATGTCGAGCAGCGCCGCACTCCTGCGGAAGATCTCGGCGTTGATCTCGGCGAACGCGCGCAGGGTGTCTCGCCCGCCGGCCGCGAGCATGGTGGCCCATTCCTCTCGTGCGGCGACGGGTTGCTCCTCGTCATCCCCGGCGACGGCGACCTGGATGACCTCGGAGAGCAAGCCGGCCTTCGAGCCGAAGAGCATCTGCACGTAGCGGGTGGAGACCCCGGCGGCGTCCGCGACCGCCGCGAGGGTGGTGGACAGGTAGCCGTGCTCGAGGAACGCCACCGCGGCGTGATGGCGGACGCGGCGGCGGGTCTCGCGTCGCGCTTCTTCGCGGGCCGGTGCTGAGTACGAGCGGTGCGCAGACATTGACTTCCATCATAGCGAAGTGAATAGTGCGGATCGACCACCAGGAGGTCGGGGATGTCCTCAGTTCATGCCGTTCCGTTCGCGCTCCAGCTGCCGGCGGGTGCCCACGGCCCGACGCCGGTGACGTCCGACGTCCGGTGCTTCCTGCTACCGCATGCGGGCGGTGTGGTGCTCGTGGATGCCGGACTGCCGGGCAGCGTCGAGGCCGTCGGCGCGGGCTTGTCGGCGCTGTCCGCGGGATGGTCCGACGTGAGCGACGTCGTCGTGTCCCATGCTCACTTCGACCACGTGGGCGGCCTGTCCGCGGTGCTGGCCGCTGCCTCGGCCTCGACCCTGTGGGCCGGGGCCGCCGAGGTCGCGGACGTCGAGGCGGCCTCGGGCGGGCGGGTGGCGCAGCCACTGCGCAACAGCGACCGGGTGGCCGGCTGGAGCGTGGTCGCGACTCCTGGGCACACGCTCGGCCACGTGTGCCTGGTGAGCGAGAGCGACGGGGTGCTCCTCGCCGGGGACGTCGTCGGGTCGATCGGCGGCGAGCTGGTTCGCCCACCCCACATGTTCACGACCGACGCCACCCGAGCCGAGACGAGCCTGCGAGAGCTCGCGGCCCTACGCGCGCTGCGGTTGGTCACCTCGCACGGCCCAGAGCTTCAGGACGGCCCGGCCAGGCTTCAGCACCTGGTCGCTGCGACCACGGGGCCCGAGGGCTCCGGGTGAGCACGGACTGATCACGGCTCGGCGGATCAGCGTCGTTCCGGGGGGCGGTAGCCCGGCCGGCCGCTGGTGCCCACCGCCCGCAGGGCTGCCTGTCCCACTGCCCGACCCGCCTTGGAGATCCCCGAGGGCGGCACGTCGCTCAGCGCCGGTGGGAGGACCACCACCGGGCATCGGGACGCGGCGATGATCCGATGAGCCAGGATCGACGATGCCGACGGGGTGCCGGCGGCATCGATGACCAGGAGGTCGGCGCTCGCAGCGACGGCCAACAGGCTGCGCCGCTTCCCGCCGTACAGGACTCGACACTCGGCGCCGTGATCAGGCCCGAGGGTCTGCGCGACATCGGTCGCGAGCCGGACCTGCTGGTCCGGGGTGTCGTCGTCGTGCGTCGACGAGAGGGGGTCACCGTCTCGCGGGGTGGATCTCTTGACCACCCGTACCGCGACGAGGTGCCCGCTGTTGGCCTCGGCCTGGGCGGCCGCCCACATCAGCGCGGCCGGCGACTTCGACGTGGCGCTCACCCCGACCACCACGGTGTAGGGCCGTTCGGTCGCTGCTTCGGACATGGGCGTCTCCTCAGACGGGCAGGTGGGTGATCAGGTTGCCCTGCTCGTCGTGCTCGGTGAGCGGAGGAGCGATCTCCTCGAGGGACTTCCCCTCGGCATCGACTCCCCACACGAGCGCGACCAGGGCGCCGACGGCCATGATCGCGGTTGCGATCAGGTAACCCCAGAACAGCGGTTGTCGATCCGCGCCGTCGCCGATCAACCACCCGTAGAACACCGGTCCCAGCGCCCCGAAGATCTGCGCCACGGCGAAGAAGTAGGAGATCGCTTGTCCACGGACCTCCTGCGGGAAGATCTCCGACACCGTCAGGTAGGCGGCAGAGGCACCGGCCGAGGCGAAGAAGAAGGCCACGCACCAGAACGCCGTGTGCGTG
The DNA here is from genome assembly GCA_963742775.1 of uncultured Actinomycetota bacterium. GTDB lineage: Bacteria > Actinomycetota > Actinomycetes > Propionibacteriales > Nocardioidaceae > Nocardioides. The sequence continues at coordinate 14,866 of CAVUNE010000007.1, forward strand.
ACCGGGTTGAGGTGGTCTCCCAGGAACAGCGCCGCGGAGATCCCCAGGACGACTCCGGAGGCCGCGTAGCACCCGCCGATCATCCGGCGCCGCCCGACCGTGTCGAAGAACCGGCCGAGGAGCAGAGGGCCCATCAGGTTGCCGACGGCGAAGGGGAAGAAGTAGACGGCGGCCTCAGCGCTGGTGAGGTCGTAGAAGTTCTTGAGCACCAACGCGTAGGTGAAGAAGATGGCGTTGTAGAGGAAGCTCTGCGTGATCATCAAGGTGGCGCCCAGGACCGTACGGGTGGGGTAGAGCTTGAAGAACACGTAGGCCAGCTGCTTCGGGGTGAGGCCCTCACCGGCCTTGATCCACCGGTTCTCGGACTCGTCGTAGTGCGGCACCTCACCACCTGAGTCGCGGATCTCCTGCTCGATGCCGTCGACGATGGCCTCTGCTTCCTCGGCATGGCCGTGGGTCAGCATCCAGCGCGGGCTCTCCGGGATGTGGCGACGGAGGTAGATGATGCCGAGACCGAGGACCGGGCCGATGAAGAAGGCGATCCGCCAGCCGATGTCCTGCCCGAAGCGTTCGGTGTCGAGCAGGAAGGTGCTGGCCAGGGCTCCGATGGCCGCACCGGCCCAGTAGGTGCCGTTGATGGCCAGGTCGACCCTGCCGCGGTGCTTTCCGGGGATGAGCTCGTCGATGGCCGAGTTCACCGCGGAGTACTCACCGCCGATGCCCATTCCGGAGATGAACCGGAACAGCATGAAGACCCACATGTTCGGCGCGAGACCGGACGCGGCGGCCCCGAGCAGGTACACCACGAGGGTGAGGGTGAACATCTTCTTGCGACCCAGCGAGTCGGTCAGCCGTCCGAACACGAGGGCGCCGGCGACCTGGCCGAGGAGGTAGACCGTCCCGGCCAGCCCGACCTGGGAGCTGTCCATGTGCAGCGTCTTCTCGAAACCGCCTGCGGCCACGATCTGGATCTCGAGACCGTCGAGGATCCAGGCGGTGCCCAGCCCCAAGATCACCATCCAGTGGAACCGGGTCCAGGGCATCCGGTGCATCCGCGCCGGGATCATGCTCCGGGTGGGCTTGTCCTGCTCCGTTGTCGCAGCGCTCATGATCCTCTTCGTCTCGTGTGCGGGGTGCCCGACGGTGTGGCCAGCGTGGTAATTCCTACGCCGACCACAGGTGGCCCGCCTCACCCCTAGAGACCCACCGGTCCAGTGACGACGGGCGTGCGTGGGGCGCCGGCGTCACCACCGGCGCCCCACGCGTCGTCACCGTCCGTTGGACGGCGTGCCCGGAGCGTGGAACGGGCCGGTGATGGCGAAGACGTGACCGGGCTCCTGGATGTTCGCGAAGAGGGTCTGGCCGTCTGAGGAGAACGTCGGCCCGGTGAACTCGTTGCTGCCCTCGAGCTCGTTGCGCGCCATCGGGTAGCTCTTGCCGGCTGCGGTGACACCGACGAGGTGCTGGATGCCGTTGCCGTCCTCGGCCAGGATCAACCCACCGTTGGGGTCGACGACGATGTTGTCGGGGCCGTCGTAGTCGGTGTCGACGTCGGGGTCGGGGTTGACGGCGAAGATCGTCAACAGCGTCACCGACTGCGACGTCGGGTCGTACTCCCAGACCTGGCCGTCGTGCTCGTTGACGCTGCCATCGGAATCGCGACCGAAGCTCGCCACGAAGACGTGCTTGCCGTCGGCGTAGTAGGCGCCCTCCAGCTTGCGACTACCCGTGACCTGGCCGGCGGCGAACTGCTTGCGCACCGAGACGCTGGCCGCGAGCCGGTCGGGCACCTCGACCCACTCGACCTTGTAGCGGGTCCCGGTGTGCACGGCCTCGGACAGGTCGGCGATCGGCTTGCTCCCCTTGAAACAGACCATCGCCTCCAGGGTCCCGGCGGTGGCACCACCGGGGGAGAGTGCCAGGGCGCGCAGCGCGCCCTTCCCACCCTTGAAGCCGGCCGGCGGCGTCCAGCGGTAGTACAGACCGTGCGGGGCGTTGGCGTCCTCGGTCAGGTAGATCCGGTTGTCCTGGGGGTCCAGGCTGATCGCCTCGTGGGAGAAACGGCCCAGGAACTGCAGTGGCACCGGGTCGAGGTTGGCAGCGCGGTCGAAGGGGTCGACCTCGAAGCACCAGCCGTGGTCCTTCGCAAACTTGCCGCCCTTGCGCTGCTCGGTCTCCTCGCAGGTGATCCAGGTGCCCCAGGCGGTGATCCCGCCGGCGCAGTTGTTGTGCGTGCCGGCGAGGCTGACGTACTCGGTGACCCGTTTGCCGGACCCGTCCACGACGATGTTGGTGGTGCCGCCACCCGCGCCCGGATCGAAGGTGAGGCCCGCGAGGGCGGGCACGCGGTACGGCTCGCCGCCGCCCACCTCGTGGTTGTTGACGAGCACGAAGCCCCCGTCGCGCTCGAACACGGCGGTGCCGTCGGGATCCGAGGGTGTCGGCTGGCCACTCTCCAACAGGGTGACGCCGGTCTGGGCGACGATCGTGTAGGAGAACCCCGGCGGCAGGGACAGGACGCCGGCGGGGTCGGCGACGAGGTCGCCGTATCCCGCGGCACGGCGGGTCATGGCGGCGGCGCTCGGGGCGGCGATCGCCCCCACGCTGCCCGAGATGGCGATGCCGAAGGCGCCGGCCATGCTCGCGCGGATCGCATCACGCCTGGAGATCGATGTGGTCATCGGGAACCTTCTTCGTTGAGTCGTCGGCTGTCCCTCCATCAAGGTCCCCGCCGGCGGCGCTTCGGCAGCCAGGACTCGACCCGCCGGTGAACGGCGCGCCAACAACCCGTCGACCGCTCGACTCACCGACCCGTCGAGGGGTCGGGATTTCTGCGTTCCCAGGACTCAGGTGGCGACCCGGGTGGACGATGGGTGACTCACGACAGTTCTCGCCGCGTCCCCGCGCTGCGTCCCCCTGATCCCGTCGTAGACAGTGAGCCCCCCGTGACCTGGTTGCAGGAGCCCCCCCCGGGCGCCGAGTCCGACGATCGCGCGCGCCTCTCGGCGAGCAAGCGCGGTGCGATCTGGGGACTGGCGAGCGCCCTGGGGGTGGTGGCCCTGGCCTTCGGGGCCGGCGCCTACCAGCAGGGGGTCATCGAGGACACCGCGCGCGAGGCGCTCGACCTGCGCGGCGACGCAGTGGAGTCGGCAGCCTCGGCCGAGGTCTCCCGCTACCTCGGCATCGCGAGCGTGGTCGCCGACGGGCTCGCCACCTATGACCGGATCACCGACGCCAACTTCCGCAGGATCACCGCCAACATCGACACCATGGGTCTCGACGGTGCCACGTCGATCGTCTACATCGCTCCGCCCGTCGCCACCGCCAACGTGGCCGCGGCCCAGAAGCGATGGCGCCGGACCTTCTCGCCCGACCTCGCGCTCACCTCCGACGAGGGGTCCGGCGACCACGTCTTCGTCCTGGCCTCCACCAGCCTCGACGGTGCCGGCCTGCGCCCCGGCGGTGTCGACCTGAGCTCGGCCCCCGCCCCGTTCGCAGCACTCATGGAGGCCCGCCGCAGCGGTGAGGCCGCGGTGTCCCCGGCCTACCAGCTCCTCATCGACCAACAGCTTCCTGCTGACCAGCGTCAGACCTCGTTCTCGCTCGTGGTGCCCATCGACAGCAACGGCACCTTCCAGGGGTGGGTGTTGATGGGACTCCGAGGTCAGGACTTCCTCGGGCACGTCCTCGACATCGCGGGTGAGGGCTCGGTCGGCACCGTGCTGGAGGCGGACGACGTCTCGGGGGCCGGCACCCGGGTGGCGTCGGTACCGAAGTCGCAGGACGGTGCGGTCCTGAGGCAGGGTCGCCTGCTGCAGGTCGCGCAGCAGCAGTGGAGGATCGAGCTCGAGAGCGACCTGCGGTCGCTGGTCGGGACCAGTCGCCTGATGCCGCGCAACGCCCGGGTGGTTGGGAGCGTCCTGGCGGCTCTCGTCGGCGTCCTCGTCTGGGTCGTCGTGACGGGGCGTGCTCGTTCGGACCAGAAGGTGCTGGTCGCCACGGCCGACCTGGCCGCCGCCGAGCTGGTCTCGAGGCGTCAAGCCTCGATGCTCGACGCGATGGTGGAGACGATCGAGGAGGTGGGGGTGTCGGTCGTCGACGCCGACGGCCGATTCCTCCTCCAGAGTCGTGCGGCTCGGACGATGCTCGGCATCGACGAGACGCACGGTCCGGTGGCCGACCCGCACGGCTCCGGGACGTGGCAGGAGAACTTCGGTCTCTTCCACCTCGACGGCGCTGTCATGGCGGAGGACGACCTCCCGCTGGTGCAGGCGCTGCGTGGCGAGGTCAGCAGAGCCGTACCGATGATCGTGCGCAACAGCGCGCGACCCGACGGGACCCGGATCGAGGTCGGTGCGCGCCCCCTGCCGCTCGGTGACGGCACGGTGGGAGCTCTCGCGGTGTTCCGCGACGTCACCCAGGAACGCCTCCAGCAGGCCGAGCTGGCCGGGTTCGCAGGGGTCGTCGCCCACGACCTGCGGCACCCCCTCACCGTCATCAGCGGATACCTCAGCATGATCAGCGACCACTGTCTGCCTGAGCTCCAAGGCACCCCCGAGCTGCTCGCGGAGACCGCTACCTACCTGGCGAAGGCCGGTTCCGGCGCTGCCCGGATGGCCGAGCTCATCAGCGACCTGCTCGACTACACGACCGCGCGGGACGCCGACCTCACCTACACCGCCGTCGACCTCAGGGCGCTGGCGCTGGAGGTCGCCGCCACCCACTGCGAGAGCGGGGTCAGGCCGGGGCACCCGACGCCCTTCCTCCACTTCGGCGACCTCCCGACGGTCGAGGGCGATCCTGACCGGTTGCGCCAGCTGTTCGCCAACCTGATCGGCAACGCGGTGAAGTACGTCGCCCCGGGTGCCACCCCGCTGCTCGACGTCAGCGCGAGCCAGCACGGCAACCAGGTGCGACTGCGGTTCGCCGATCGGGGCATCGGCATCGCCGACGACAAGCTCTCCGACGTGTTCCGCCCGTTCGTGCGGGCCCACACCGGCACCGCGGACGGCTTCACCTACGCCGGGACCGGCCTGGGCTTGGCGATCTGTCACCAGGTCGTGCTGCGCCACGGCGGCGACATCAGCGTGAGCCCCAACCCGGGCGGCGGCAGCATCTTCTCCGTCGACCTGCCGCTGGTGCGTCCGTCGCAGGAACCACTCGTCCCCGCCACCGTCGCCGTCCCCGACCCCGGCCTCGACGAGCCCGGGGTGGAGACCGTGCCGGAGCGGCCCCTGTCGATCGCCTCCTGAGCCGCGTCACAATGGCACGGTGACCGATCACCCCACCTTGGACGACTTTCCGGCCCACAGCCACGACAAGCTGCGCTACGGCGACACCGACCGGCAAGGACACGTCAACAACGCTGTCTTCGCGACGCTGCTCGAGACCGGACGCATCGAGGTGCTGCGCGACGCGACGGCGCAGCTGACCGAGGACGGCCGGGAGTGGGTCATCGCGCGCCTCACTCTCGACTTCCTGGGCGAGGTCCTGTGGCCCGGACAGGTCGACATCGGGACTCGGGTGCAGCGGATCGGGCGCACGTCGGTCGGCATGGAGCAGGCGCTCTTCCAGGACGCCCGGATCGTCGCCCGCGCGGAGACCGTCATCGTGCAGATGGACGCCGGCACCCGGCGCCCGGTCGAGCTGTCCGACACCGCGCGCGAGCGCTTCTCGGCCCTGCAGCCCGGCTGAGCCCGACCTGGTGCCCTAGATCGCGGGGCCGAGCTCGGCGAGGTGGACGACCGCGTCGCCGGAGTTCACGACCGGGGCCTCGGTGCGACCGACGACCAGGCCGTCGCGATCGGCGTGGATCAGGCGTACGCGCTTGCCGAGGGAGTCGAAGAGGCCGCCGATCCGCTCGCCCTTGACGACCTCCTGGCCGAGGCGGACGTCGAGGTGCACCATGCCGGTGCCGCGCGCGCGGACCCACCCGCTGCGCCAGCTCTCGGCACTGGCCGGTGGGTCGTCGTCGGCGACCGGGTCGGTCATGTCGAGCGCGGCCAGCACCCGGCGCACCCCGGCGACACCCGCATCGATGGCCCAGTCGTCCATGCGCCAGGCCTCCCCGGCCTCGTAGAGCAGCACCTTGGCGCCGCGTTCGCGGGCGGCGTAGCGCAGCGACCCGTCTCGCAGCCGCGCGTGCATCATGACCGGCGCGGCGAACGCTGCGGCGAGCTCGCGCGTCTCGGGGTCCTCGAGGTCGGTGCGGATCTGGGGCAGGTTCGTGCGACGGTCGGAGCCGGTGTGCAGGTCGATGCCGACGGTGCACTTGTCGACGACCTCGGTCATCATCAGGTGTGCGATCCGCCCGGCCAGCGACCCGCGGGCGGAGCCGGGGAAGGACCGGTTGAGGTCGCGGCGGTCGGGCAGGTAGCGGCTGCCGATCATGAAGCCGAGCACGTTGACGATCGGGATCGCGATCACCGTGCCGCGCAGCGTCTTGGGGTCGAGGTCGGCGAGCACCTGGCGGATCACCTCGACCCCCACGGCCTCGTCGCCGTGGATCGCTGCATTGACCCAGATCGTCGGACCGTCCTCGCGCCCGTGGACGACGCGGACCGGCAGGTCGACGTCCGCGCCGGTGACCAGCCGGGTGATCGGCAGGGAGAGCGCCTGACGCAGGCCGGGGCGCACGCGGACGGTGCCGATCTCGAAGGAGGGACGGGCCACCGCTCAGTGCCCCCGGTTGTGCCGGCGGACGGCGAGCGGCGGGCGGGGGCCGAGGTAGGAACGGCTCGGGTCGACGACGAGGCCCTGGCGCAACGCCTCGCGGCCCACGAGCATCCGGAACCCCATCTCGTCCCGGTTGCTCAACGTCATCTCGGCGGTGATGGCGCTGCCCATCAGGCGCAGCGTCATCGGGACGACGAGACGCTCCTCGCTGTGCCCCGACGAGCTGCGGACCTCGCGGGTGTCGAGCACGGGGCTCTCGACCTGCACCGGGTCGTCGTCGTTGGCCTGCCAGGGGTGCACCGAGTAGCGGACCCAGGCGGCGCCGTCGCGCTGGAACTCGTCGAGGTCGAAGGCGTGGATCGCCGAGCTGCGGGCGCCGGTGTCGAGCTTGGCCTTGATCCAGGCGACTCCCACGTCGGGCAGGGTGACCCACTCCCGCCATCCCGCCAGGGTGTAGGACTGGCCAGTCGGTGCCGTCGGTAGGTTCGGTGGAGCATCTGCCACGTCGCCCTGTCCCTTCGTCATCAGCTGGTGAACCCCCTGTGAAACTCGCGATCCTCTCCCGCGCGCCCCGGTCGTACAGTACGCAGCGGCTGCGCACCGCTGCGCTCGACCGTGGTCACGACGTGAAGGTCCTCAACACCCTGCGGTTCGGGATCGACCTCGCCGGCGACGAGCCCGCCCTGCAGTTCCGGGGCAAACGACTCTCGACGTACGACGCCGTCCTGCCGCGCATCGGCAACTCGGTGACCTACTTCGGCACCGCCGTCGTGCGACAGTTCGAGCAGATGGACGTCTACACCCCGTGCACCTCCTGGGGCATCAGCAACTCCCGCGACAAGCTGCGGGCCACGCAGATCCTCTCGCGTCACGAGATCGGCATGCCGGCCACGACCTTCGTGCGCGACCGCGCCGACGTGATCCCCGCGATCGAGCGCGTCGGTGGTGCACCGGTGGTCATCAAGCTGCTCGAGGGCACCCAGGGCATCGGCGTGATCCTGGCGCCCGACATCAAGGTCGCCGAGGCGATCATCGAGACGCTGCAGAGCACCAAGCAGAACGTGCTCATCCAGCGCTTCGTCAAGGAGAGCAAGGGTCGCGACATCCGGGCCCTGGTCGTCGGCGACCGCGTGGTGGCGGCGATGCGCCGGGTCGCGCAGGGTGAGGAGTTCCGCTCGAACGTGCACCGCGGCGGGTCGGTCGAGAAGGTCGACCTCGACCCCGAGTTCGAGAAGGCGGCCGTGCGGTCGGCGCAGATCATGGGGCTGCGCGTGGCGGGCGTCGACATGCTCGAGGGCGCCGACGGCCCCCAGGTGATGGAGGTCAACTCCTCCCCGGGCCTCGAGGGCATCGAGCGTGCCACTCAGCTCGACGTGGCCGGCTCGATCATCGACTTCATCGACAACCAGGTCGCGTTCCCCGAGATCGACGTGCGGCAGCGCCTGACCGTCTCGACCGGGTACGGCGTGGCGGAGATCCTCGTGCAGTCCGCCTCCGACCTGGTGGGCAAGACCCTCGGGGACTCCGGGCTGCGAGAGCGCGACATCTCGGCGCTCACGCTGCAGCGCGGCACCAGCGTCATCCCCAACCCCCACAGCAGCCACGTGCTCGAGGCCGGCGACCGGCTCCTCTGCTTCGGCAAGCTCGAGGAGATGCGCTCGATGATCCCGAGCCGCCGCAAGCGCAGCAAGCGCATCAAGAAGCTGCCCGACGAGCCGATCCACGAGCAGCCCGCCACCGCCGACTAGGAGGCGCTCGGTGCCCGTCGGCCCGGCCGGCTCGAGGGCGCCCGCGGCAGGTCGACCGTCACGGTCGTCCCGACGTCGAGCAGGCTGGTGATGGTGACCGTGCCGGACTGCAGGTCGACGAGCCGCCTGACACTGGAGAGCCCCAGACCCGTCCCCTGGTCGTCCTCGGCGAGACGTCCGCGCTGATAGTCGGTGAAGATCGAGTCGAGGTCACGCGCGTCGATGCCACGGCCCCGATCGACGACCTGGAGCCGACCCACCTGGCCGACCTGCTCGCAGACGAGGCGGACATCGCTGCGCTCGGAGGAGTAGGCGAGGGCGTTGACGACGAGGTTCGAGATGATGCGCACCACGGCTGAGGGGTCGCCCACCACCCAGACCGGTTCACCGTGGGCGACGTCGACCCGTGCGGTGCGGTAGGCCGAGGCTAGGTCGGCGACGGCGCGCCGGGCGAGGGCTCGCAGGTCGAGCGTGTGCAGGTGCAGGGGCACCACTCCGGAGCCGAGCCGGGCGTAGTCGACGAGGTCGGCGACCATGGCCAGGAGGCGGTCGGAGTTGGAGTCGACGCGATCGAGCATGCGCACCTGCTCCGCCGGATCGGCGTCCGCGATCAGCTCGGCGAAGCCCTTGATCGCAGTGATCGGCAGGCGGACGTCGTGCTCGAACGCCGAGTAGAACGAGTCGTCCTCGTTCTCGTCGCGGTACGGCGTCGTCCGCCCCGCCGCCGAGACGAGCGCCGCGGCTGCCTCGCGGGCGGCGATCGCCACGCCGGCGGCTCGGGCGTTCGTCCTCGCCGCCACCTCGGCGGCGACCGAGGCGGCGATGCGTCGCTGGGCCTCGGCGGAGTCGGCGACCTCGCGCTCGAGGAACCGGTCGGCCGCTGCGGTCGTGCGAGCCACGTCGGCGGCGGTGACCCGCTGTGCCCGGCGTACGTCTCGGGCGGCCTGCGCCACCTCGAGGGCGGTGGTCTGCGCCGCGGCCTCGACCGCGCTCTCGAGCTGGGCGGCCAGACGTCGCTGGTCCAGCGACGCGTCGTCGATCCCGCCGTCGCCGGTCCCGTAGCGAGCCAGGTTGCCGGCGACGAGCTGGTCGGCTGCGCGCTCGGCCGCCAGCTTCACGTGGGCGGCCGCGGCAGCAGCGCGCCGGCTCACGTCCGTCGCCGCGCGCTCCGCCTCCCGGGCCACCGAGAGGACGGCGGTCTGCGCGGCGAAGGCGCGAGCCCCCCGAGCCGCTTCGGCGGTCTCCGCAGCGCGCAGAGCCGCCGCCGTGACCGCCGCGGCCTTCAGCAGCACCTGTTCCGAGGCCTCGGCCGCGACCGCCTCCAGGGCCAACGCGACGGCCTCGGCGACCACCGCCGCGGCCGCCGACCGACTCGTGGACTCGTGCGGGTCGGGGCGTGGACCCGAGGCGATGGCCAGGACCTCGGAACGGAAGTAACGACGATGTCCACCCGGCGTGCGAACCGCACGGAGCCTGCCCGCGGCGGCCCACCTGGTGACCGTCCGAGGGTCCACGTGCAGGAGGGCTGCGACCTGGCCGGGGGTGAGCAGGTCCTCAGGCGTCACGGAATGCGAAGACATCTTCCCCCCACCGGCAGCGGACACCTGCGGACCGCGAGGTGCGGGCTCGAGGACGACCGGGCCGATCTGGTTCCTCAGACTACGGCGCGGCAGGCGATGTGGGAAAGGCTCGGCGAGCCCCGCGGTGAACCTGTCCGGTTCGTACGGGTTTGCGGGCTCGGGACGGGGGTCGGCGCGAGCCGGCGCGGTCCTCGGGGCGCTAGCTCGCGCGGATCACGGAGGTGGCCACCGCGGTGGCGATGACCCGGTCGGACTCGTCGACGAGCTCGCCGGCCGCGAACGCGATCGAGCGTCCGCGTCGAGTCACCCGGCCCCGTCCGATGATGAGTCCCAGGTGGCCTGGGGAGTGGAACTGCGTGTGCAGGTCGGTGGTCGGCGACGACTCGCCGTCGCCGAGGCTCGCCACGACCACCGAACCCAGGGTCGAGTCGAGCATCGCGCAGAGCATCCCGCCCTGCACGTGGCCCATGGTGTTGAGGAACTCGGGCCGCGCAGTGAAGCCGACCTCGATCGTCATCGCCGTCGCGTCATGCGCCCTGAGCCGGAAGCCGAGCAGCGTGGCGGCCGGCGGGGGAGTGGCCCTGCCCTCGAGGAGGTCGCGGACCCAGTCGCTCGTCATGGGTCCATTGAGCCAGATCGCGGATCTGGCGATCGAAGGCGACCCTCCTAGACTCAGGTCACTGTGACTTCTTCCGACACCTCCTCCGTGGGCCCCTCGTCGTCCCCCGCGACCCCCGAGCCGGCGACCGCGTCCGAGCGTGCCGGTGACCGACTGGCCGCCGACGTGACCCGCGAGGCGGGCCGCCGTCGTACCTTCGCCGTGATCAGCCACCCCGACGCCGGCAAGTCGACGCTCACCGAGGCGCTGGCGCTGCACGCCCAGGTCATCAACGAGGCCGGGGCGGTGCACGGCAAGTCCGGACGACGCTCGACGGTCTCGGACTGGATGGAGATGGAGAAGGCCCGCGGGATCTCGATCACCTCCGCGGCCCTGCAGTTCGCCTACGGCGACCACGTCGTCAACCTCGTCGACACCCCCGGCCACTCCGACTTCTCCGAGGACACCTACCGCGTGCTCTCCGCGGTCGACTGCGCCGTCATGCTCATCGACGCCGCCAAGGGCCTCGAGCCGCAGACGCTCAAGCTCTTCCGGGTGTGCAAGGCGCGCGGCATCCCGGTGATCACGGTCATCAACAAGTGGGACCGCCCAGGCCTCGACGCGTTGGCGCTGATGGAGGAGATCGAGAACCAGATCGAGCTCCAGCCGACCCCGCTCACCTGGCCTGTCGGCATAGCCGGCGACTTCCGCGGCGTTCTCGAGCGACGTAGCGGCACCTACGTCGCCTACACCCGTACGGCGGGGGGAGCGACGCGGGCGCCCGAGGAGCGGATGGACGCCGACGCGGCCGCGGCGCGCGAGGGTGACCCGTGGAGGGCCGCGGTCGAGGAGTCCGACCTGCTCTCGTCCGACGGCTCCGACCACGACCAGGAGCTGTTCCTCTCGGGCTTCACCACCCCGGTCCTGTTCGCCTCGGCGATCTCGAACTTCGGGGTCGCCGCCATCCTCGAGACGCTGGTCGAGCTGGCTCCCGCGCCGCCGGGATTCCACTACGGCAAGCAGGACGCCGACGGGCACCCGGCGCAGGTGCGCGAGGTCGCGGCCCCCTTCAGCGCCTTCGTGTTCAAGGTCCAGGCCGGCATGAACTCCGCCCACCGCGACACGGTCGCCTTCGCGCGGGTGTGCTCGGGGGTCTTCGAGCGCGGGATGGTCGCCACCCATGCGCAGTCGGGACGGCCCTTCGCGACGAAGTACGCCCAGGCGCTCTTCGGCAAGGAGCGCTCGGTGATCGACACGGCCTATCCCGGCGACATCATCGGGCTGGTCAACGCCAACGCCCTGCGCGTCGGCGACACGATCTTCCTCGACGAGCCGGTCGACTTCCCGCCGATCCCGTCGTTCGCACCGGAGCACTTCGCGGTCGCCACGTCGGCCGATGCGGGCCGCTTCAAGCAGTTCCGCAAGGGCATGGAACAGCTCGACCACGAGGGCACGGTCCAGGTGCTGCGCTCCGACCTGCGCGGCAACCAGTCGCCCGTGCTCGCCGCGGTCGGCCCGATGCAGTTCGAGGTCGCCCAGGCGCGGATGGAGGCGGAGTTCGGGGCCCCCATCAGGCTCGAGCGGCTCGGCTACACCCAGGCCCGGCGCACCGACGCGGCGTCCGCTGCGGGGCTGAACGCGGTCCGCGGGCTCGAGGTGCTCGAGCGCGGCGACGGCACCCTGCTCGTGCTCGCCCCCGACAAGTGGCGCCTCAGCGTCGTCGAGCGCGACCACCCGGAGCTGACCCTGGAGACCCTGGTGGCCGGCGACCGCTAGGTCGTGTGTCGGGGGGTCGGTGCCGTCGGCGACTCAGTCGGGGTGCTCGCGCTCCTCCTCGACCTTCTTCGGCACGCGCAGCAGCCGGATGCCGGTGACCAGCCCGACCCCGCCGACGACGTTGCCGAGGGTGGCCCAGCCGAGGGCGGCGAGCACGGTGACGATGCTGTAGTCGGCGCCCACGAGCAGGCCGCCCATCATGAAGATGGTGTCGAGCACGCAGTGGAACAGCTCGGCGCCGACGAGCAGGGCCCCGAACAGCACCGCCGGCACGAGCTGGACGCCGAGCGACTCGGTCGCGTGCTGCATGCGGGTCATCAGCGTGATGACCGCGCCGGCGAGGACGGCGAGCGCGAAGCTCTCGCCGTTGACGCCCAGGTCGGCGTAGTGGGTGCCGACCTCGACCAACGTCGCGTGCAGGTCGGGGCGGGCCGAGACCAGGATCCACATGATGAGGACTCCGCCGACCAGGTTGGTGACGAGGGTGACTCCCCAGAGACGGAGCAGCTCGAGCACCGACCCGCTCCGGGCGACGACGGCCGTGACCGGCACCAGGAAGTTCTCGGTGAAGAGCTCGCTGCGCGCGAGGAGCAGGGCCACGAAACCGATCGAGAACGCCAGGCCGGCCAGGATCGTGTCGCCGGTGTGCTCGCGGACGACGAGGTAGGCCAGGATGCCGAAGCCGATGTCGATGCCGCCGAGCGCACCGGTCGAGACGAGGGCGAGCAGGGGACGCTCGAGCCGTTCGCGACCTTCCTCGACGAGGCGGTCGAAGGCCTCCTCGAGCTCGGGCTCGGGACGGTCAGGGCGAGCAGGCTCCATCGTGGTGTCGTGCACCCTCGAACTTTATCGGCTGGGTCGGGTGCGGCTCGCCACCCGCACGGGCGCGGTTCGCCTCGACGGTTCGGGCCAGGGCGAGGAAGAGCTTCTCCACCTCCTCCACGTCCCGGCCAGGGGGGCCATCGTCGAGATCTCCCTTCACGATCGTCAGGCCGGCACGAAGACCCCTGGGGGGATTTCGAGATTGGTGACGAGGGGTGAACCCGCGGGCGGTGTGAGCGCGCTACCGTTGCCCCATCACACCCCCCCCGCGTACTCCCCGCCAACCTGCCCGACCGACCCACCGATCGGGATCACCCATGACCATCATCATCAGCGCATGACGAGCGCCGTCGACGAGCCTGAAGGGTCGCTCGACCTGACGCCGATCACGGCGCCGGCCACGACGCCGAGTGGTCTGGCCGGGGCGCTGGGGCGGTGCGCGGCAGGTGACCAGGGCGCCTTCGCCGAGGTCTACGACGCGACCTCGGCACGGGCCTTCGGGCTGGCCCTGCGGGTGCTGCGCGACCACGCGCAGGCCCAGGAGGCCACTCAGGAGGCCTTCCTCCAGGTCTGGCGGCAGTGCGGCCGTTTCGACGCCGGCCGTGGCAGCGCGATCTCGTGGATCCTGATGATCGTGCACGGCACCGCGGTCACGCAGGTGCGTTCCTCGCAGTCTCGCTCGACGCGCGAGGAGGTCTACGAGCGGCAGTCCGACCCGCTGCGGGTGGGTCGCGAGGACCCGACCGTGGCCGCTGCCGACGCCTCCATGGACGCCGTCCGGGTGCGGGAGGCCATGCGACAGCTGACCGACGTCCAGCGGACGGCGCTCGAGATGGCCTACTTCGAAGGCCGCACGCACACCGAGGTGGCCGAGATCATCGGGATCCCGCTGGGTACCGCCAAGACGCGCATCCGCGACGGGCTGCTGCGGCTGCGCGACGTCATGGCTGCCTGACCCAGGGCGCGGGTGCTGCGGCTAGCCGATGCCGGCAGTGCGGAGGATCGGACGGATCTCGTCGAGCGCCTCGTGCGTGCTCGCAAGCAGCTGACGCAGACTGGTGCTGCCTGACTCGGTCCAGATCGCGAGAGCGGCGAACACTGCGCCCGCGGCCGCCTCGGAGCGGACGGCGCCGCCGAGCCGGTCGTCGCCCTGCTCGGCCAGCACGGTGCGGATGTCGCGCGCCAGCACACCTTGCGCCTCGCGGAACGAGCGTTCGATCCGAGCCGGGCTCAGGAGCCGGACGCGCAAGCGCGCGATCTCGAGCATCGGGCGCGCGTCGAAGGGCGGTGAGGTGATCGCGTCGAGGATGGCCGAGAGCAGGTCGTCCCCGGCGTCGAGACGCTCGCGCAGCGAGGTGCGGAACCAGGCGAGGCTGGCGCTGACGTCGACGAAGAGCACCTCGTCCTTGGTGGCGAAGTGACGGTAGAAGGTGCGTTCGGTGACACCGACCTCCGCAGCGATCGTGGGCACGCTCGCGGCTTCGAACCCGTGCTCGAGGAAGTGCCGGACAGCCGCCTGGCGCAAGGCCTCACGGGTGCGTTCGGCCTTCGTCGCCGCGGGGGTGCCGGCTTCGGTGCCGACCACGGTCGACGGCAGGACAGCAGGGGTTTCGACGGCCACGGCGACAACCTAGCGGCCCGGGGACAGCTCAGCTCTGGGCGAGCGCCGACTACGCGTCGCGCCGGGTGAGCAACACCGCGGCGGCGGCGTACGTCGTCACCACCCAGGCCACCATCACTGCGAGACCGGTCCAGGGTCCGAGCTCGCCCGGCACGTGCAGGCTGGTCGAGAAGGCAGAGCCGGCACCGGTCGGCAGCCAGGCCCCGAGGTGCTGGGCCCAGGCGCCGTGGAAGAGCAGCAGGAGCACCGGCAGCACGAGGATCACCGCGAAGAGGGTGACCAGGGCGCCCGGCGTGTTGCGCACGATCCATCCGAAGGCTCCGCCGAGCAGGCCGACGAGGGTGAGGTAGATGCCGGTGCCCACGACGACCCTCAGCACGTCGGGGTCCGCCAGCGAGAAGGTCGGGCGGTAGCCGGACAGGAAGGCCTGGGCCACCAGGAAGCCCACCACGCAGGCAGCCACCATCGCGGTCGCCACGACCGCCGTGAACACCACGACCTTGGCGACCAGCACCGGCAGACGTCGAGGGACAGCGGCGAAGGTCGCGAGGCTCGTGCCTGACGAGTACTCCCCGCTGACCACCAACACCCCGAGCGAGCCGATGAGCAGCTGGGCGAGGTAGTAACCCTGGAGCGGCCCCGAGGCGACGAGGTCCTCGGGGTCGAGACCAGCGGCGTCGCGCGTGTTGTGACCGATGATCGCCCCGAACACGACCATGGCCAGCATGGCGGCCAGGATCACCAGCGGTGTCGAGCGCACGCTGCGCAGCTTCAGCCACTCCGCCGCCATCACGCGGGGGAGGCTGACGGGCCCGTCGACCCGGCCCGCGGGAGCCGGCACCCGCCGCGGCGGCACGCCGTGCTCGCCGGTCGCACCGGTCGTGCCGGTCGTGCCGGCGGGGTCTGCCGCGCTCGTGGTGCTCATGCCGCGCCGTCGACCCGCGCCGCGGTGCCGGTCCTCGCCACCGGCGCGTCGTCAGTCGAGCCGTGGTCGACGCTTCCGCGAGTGAGCGCCAGGTAGGCGTCCTCCAGCGATCCGGTCCGGGGCGATAGCTCGAGGAGCGTGAGCTGCTCGCGTGCCGCGATGATCCCGATCCGGTCGCTGGACAGACCCTCGACCGTGAGCACGTCCGTGTCGAGGGTCGTCGTCGCGCCTGCCTGCTCCACCAGAGCCGTCATCCGGGCGAGATCGGTGGCGCGCACCCGCACCGTCCGGGTGGCAGCCTGGTCGATGAACTCGGCCATCGACTGGTTGCGGAGCAGGTGGCCGCGACCGACGACGATGACGTGGTCGGCCGTCACCGCCATCTCGCCCATCAGGTGCGAGGAGAGGAAGACGGTACGGCCCTCGGCAGCGAGGTCCTTGAGGAGGGCGCGGATCCAGCGGATGCCGTCGAGGTCGAGGCCGTTGATCGGCTCGTCGAGCACGAGCGTCGCCGGGTCACCCAGCAGCGCAGCCGCGACCCCGAGGCGCTGCCCCATTCCCAGCGAGAACGAGCCGACCCGCTTGTCGGCGACCTCGGTCAGGCCGACGGTCTCGAGCACCTGGTCGACGCGCGCAGTCCCGATCCCGCTGGTGAGCCCGAGCGAGCGGAGGTGGTTGCGTGCCGAGCGCCCGGGGTGCACCGAGCGGGCCTCGAGCAGTGCTCCGACCTCGTGCAGGGGTGCGAGGTGCGCCCGGGGCTCGCGGCCCCGCACGCGCACCGTGCCGGCGGTGGGACGGTCGAGCCCGACGATCATCCGCATCGTCGTCGACTTGCCGGCGCCGTTCGGGCCCAGGAAGCCGGTGACCAGGCCGGGCTGGACGTCGAAGCTGAGGTCGTCGACGGCGAGGACGTCGCCGTAGGTCTTGGTGAGGCCGCGTACTTCGATCACGTGCAGTCCTTCGTGGCGCCGTGGGGTGTCGGGTCGGGCGGCACCGGGAGCGGGGGCCGCGTGCCGTCGAGCCTGCGCGTGCGAACCTGCACGCCACCTGACCGCACCGCACGCGAGCGGGCGGCTCGCGAGGACGGCGACGGCGAGCACCAGCCGCACCCCCGACCAGCGCCCGTCGCAGCCGGTCCGGACCGGGCAGCCGGAGCGAGGCCAGCGCGATGGTCCCGGGCACGTTGGATAGCGTCTCGCGCGTGAGCTCCGTCTTCGACGCCCAGACCGCCGTCAGACCGATCAACGACGGCAGCCGGTACGCCGCGATCCTCGACGGGGGCTGGTCGGTCGGGGGCGGCCTCAACGGCGGTTACCTCCTGGCGGTCATCGGCAACGCCCTCAAGGCAGCCCTGCCGGCCAAGCCCGACCCGCTCAGCATCAGCGCCTACTACCTCGCCGCCGGGACCCCGGGGCCGGCCGAGATCGACGTCCGGGTGCTCCGGGAGGGGGGCAGCGTCGCGACCGCCGCCGCCGACCTGACGCAGGACGGCCAGACCCGCCTGACCGTGCTGGCGACGTACGGCGACCTCGACCACAGCGCGGACGAGGTCCGCACGACGGCGGTGCCGTTCGACCTGCCGCCGCTCGCGCAGTGCGTGCCCCACACGATGGCGCCGGAATCCTTCCGCGAGGCGGCGCCGCTGCTGGGCCGCTTCGAGATGCTCTTCCACCCCGACCGCGTCGGCTGGGCGACGGGGGCACCGGACCACAGCGGCGAGCTGAGCGCGTGGTTCCGCCTGGAGGACGGTCGCGACCCCGACCCCATCGAGCTGCTGATGGTCGCCGACGCCCTGCCGCCGGTGATGTTCACCTACGGGCAGCTGGGCTGGGCCCCGACCCTGGAGCTGACGGTGCACGTGCGGGCGAAGCCGGCGCCGGGCTGGCTGCGCGTGCGGCACGCGACCCGCAACATCGCCGGCGGGATGTTCGAGGAGGACTGCGAGGTCTGGGACGCAGCCGACCGGCTGGTCGTGCAGTCGAGACAGCTTGCGCGGCTGCCCCGCTGAGCACGTCGCTCGTCAGACGAACCAGGACCGTCTCACCGCGCAGATCCAGCGCGCCCACGGGTGCTCGGTGACGGTGTAGAAGGTGTCGGTGGCCGGGTCGTGGCTGAGGTCCTCCGGACCCATCGGCAGCGCGCGCCGGTGCTGGGTGAGGTCACCTGGTGTGCCGGTCCACATCGAGCCGAGGCGCGCGCGGCCGTGCGAGGTGGTGGCGTACCAGGACCCGGCGCTGCGGACGACGCCCTGCATCTGCACGACGCCCTCGCCGAGCACCTCGGGACCGGCCCCCGCGACGGGCAGCGACGTCCCCGGGTCGAGCGGCACCCGGGCGAACCGTCTGCTCGCGGTGCCGTCGGTGAACTCGCCGACCACGAGGTCGTCGCCGTCGCGGGAGAAGAAGGAGTACCGCAGCCGGTCGACGCCGTCGTCCGCGCCGCCCTTGTGGGCCCGCCGGACCGGCAGCACGTAGCGGTAGCCGAAGGTGTCGCCCCGCTCGGGGTCGGCCGCGGCGTCCGACAGCCGCAGGACGTCGTCGATGCTCGCCGTCCAGAAGCCCTTGCCCGTCGCCGCGACGTGCAGCGTGCTACCCGCCCACACGAGCCCACCGGCGTGCACCCGCAGGGGCACCAGCCCGGGGACGCCGTCGACGAGGGTCGGCTGCACCAGCAGCACGTGGCGGTAGCGGCAGGTCCCGAGGTCGTAGAAGGTGACCCGGGAGCCCTGGTTGGCACGATCTCCGGGAACCAACTTGGCGTACCACGTCACCGCTGCCACGCCGCCGCTCGTGTCGACGCCCTGCGGCCACCACCGCAGGTCGAACCGGTCGGCGGTGTCGTAGGTCCACGCGCGGTCGACCGCGCGGCCGGGGGCCCACGCACGTCGACCCCGGCGGTGCAGGTCGTCGAGCACGCCGGCTCCGACCCGTTCGCCGGTGGTCGTGGCCAGGGCGTCGATCCTCCCGCCGAGATCGCTGCCCGGGCGCAGGTGGAGTCCCTCGGTTCCGCTCATCCCCCTATCCTGCCGACATGACTCGTCCAGACGTACGCACGGTCGTCGGCGCCGCGATCATCCGCGACCGCCGCGTGCTGGCCTGCCGACGCACGGCGCCGCCCAAGGCCGCCGGGCTGTGGGAGTTCCCGGGCGGCAAGGTCGAGCCCGGGGAGTCGCCGCAGGAGGCCGTCGTCCGCGAGGTCGCCGAGGAGCTGCAGCTCGAGATCGAGGTGACCGGCTGGCTCGACGGGACCTCGCCGATCGGCACCACCCACGAGCTCGTCGTGGCCACCGCCACCACGCTCAGCGGCCGCCCGCAGCCGACCGAGCACGACGCCTTCACCTGGCTCGGCGCCGACGAGCTCGACGACGTCGAGTGGCTCGCCCCCGACCTGCCGTTCCTGTGGCAGCTGGCCGACCTGCTGCGCGGATGACGTCGCGCGGCATCTTCTTCGAGGAGGCCCACGCCCGCGCCGCCATCGCCCGGCTGCGGCTCAGCGGGTACGACGCCGCGCTCGCCCGCGAGCGGCTGGCCGGTGAGGACGACGACGAGGACCACCCCTGGGCCGTGGTCACCGACGCCCCCGACCTGGTGCTCGAGCTGGTCGTCGACGACCTCGACGGCTGGTTCGACGTGGAGGAGCCGCCGGCCACGACGCTGCCCCCGCTCGACCTCCCGACCGCGCCCGAGCGGGTGAGGCGCCCTACGCTGGACCCATGAGCCGGACCCCCGACCAGCGCCTGCTGCTGGTGCACGCCCACCCCGACGACGAGTCGATCGGCCAGGGCGCCACGATGGCGAAGTACGTCGCCGAGGGTCGCGGCGTCACGCTGGTGACCTGCACCGGCGGCGAGATGGGCGAGATCCTGGTGCCCGAGCTCGAGCACCTCGCCGACGACCGCGACGGTGGCCTCGCCGAGCACCGTCGCGGCGAGCTGGCCGACGCGATGACAGCGCTCGGCGTCACCGACCACCGCTACCTCGGCGGCTTCGGCACCTACCGCGACTCCGGCATGCAGTGGCACGCCGACGGCCACGCCGTCCCCGCCGACGAGACCGACGAGCAGGCGTTCTGGAACGCCGACCTCACCGAGGCGGCCAGCCACCTCGTGCAGGTGATCCGCGAGGTGCGACCGCAGGTGCTGGTGACCTACGACGAGTTCGGCGGCTACGGCCACCCCGACCACATCCAGGCTCACCGCGTCGCGACGTACGGCGCCGCGCTCGCCGCCGTCCCGACCTACCGGCCCGACCTGGGTGAGGCGTGGGACATCGCCAAGATCTACTGGGGGGCCATGTCGGAGTCGCGCATGCGCGCCGGGTTGCGGGCGATGCGTGAGGCCGGTGACACCACGTCGTTCGAGGGCATGGACCCCGACGGCCCGTTGCCGCCCTTCATCACCGCCGACGAGAACCTCGCCGCCCAGGTCGACGCCATCGACCACGTCGACGCCAAGATGACCGCGCTCGCCGCCCACAAGACGCAGATCACGACCGACGGACCGTTCTTCGCGCTGTCGAACAACGTCGGCTCGACCGCATGGGGCGTGGAGTTCTACCGGATCGCCAAGGGCGAGCTCGGTCCGCTCGGCGACGACGGGCTCGAGGCCGACCTCTTCGCAGGTCTGTGAGCCATGCCGCCTCCGGGCACCCGGTGACGCTGCGCATGGCGCTGGCGCCGGGGTCGCTGGTCGCGGGGGCGGTGGTCGGCACGGCCGCCACGGTGGTGCACGGCCGGTCCCTCGGACTCGAGCTGGCCCTGGTCGCGACGTTCGCCGCGGTGCTGGCGTTGCCGCCGGGCTGGTGGTCGCGACTGCCTTTCGCGGCCGGCTGGCTGGGGATCGTCTTCTACTTCAGCCACCCGCGCCCCGAGGGCGACTACCTCGTGGCGAGCAACACCGACGGCTACGTGCTCCTCGCCACCGGCATGGTGGTCGTGGCGTTCTCGATCATCACCCTGCGCCCCACCTCGCCGCAGCGCCCGGCGGCTCACGATGCCGGAGCCGAGGTCGATCCTTCCTAGGATGCGCAGGTGACCTCCTCCGACCCGTCCGGTGCGATCCGGGACGACGCGACCGCTCGTGAACGCGCCGGCGGCCGCGTCGTCCTGGTGGTCGTGCTGGTCCTCGGGCTGCTCGTCGGCGGCGGCTACGCCGCGGCGTACGCCGCTGCCGGTGACAACGTCCCGCGGGGCACCCGCGTGTCGGGCGTCGACATCGGCGGCCGCACCAGCGGCGCCGCCGTCGCCACCCTCGTGTCGGACCTCGGGCCGATGACTCGCGCGCCCATCGACGTGGTGGTCGACGACTCCGCCACGCTGAGCATCGACCCGGCGCAGGCCGGCCTGAGCGTCGACTTCCCAGCGACCGTCAGCCAGGCCGGTGGGGGTCGTTCGTGGGCACCCGCACGGCTCTGGGACTACTACACCGGCGGCGACGACCTCGAGCCCGTGGTGGTCGTCGACCAGTCCCTCCTCGACGCCGCCGTCGCCGAGCTGGACGACGAGGTGAGCGTGCGGCCCCGCAACGGCCGGGTGCGCTTCGTCGACGGCCGCGTCGTCGTCCGCGACCCGCGCCCGGGCAGCGGGCTCGACACGTCCCAGGTCGCCGCGGACCTGCGCGAGGCCTACCTCGCCGACGACGCCGTGAGCACGACGCTGGTCGAGCGGGACCCGGTCATCGGCGAGGAGCAGGTGCGTGCAGCCGTCGACTCCTTCGCCAACGCCGCGCTCTCCGCCCCGGTGACCCTGACGTTCGGCGACGCGCAGGTCGTCCTCGCGCCCCGTGACTACTACGAGGCGCTGTCGCTGAGGCCCGTCGACGGCGAGCTGGTCCCCTCGGTCGACGAGGGGGTGATCGTCTCCCTCGTCGAGGACGCCAGCGCGGGCGACGGTGCGCCGGTCGACGCCACCGTCGTCCTGGTCGACGGCTCGCCGAAGGTCGTCAAGGCCAAGCCCGGGCTCACCTTCGAGCCGGCCGACGTCACCGCCGCGTTCCTCGACGTGGTCGCCCGGCCCGAGGGCGAACGCACCATCGAGGTCGCCGGTCAGGCGCAGCCGGCCGACTTCACCACCCGGGACGCGCGACGGCTCGGGATCACCGAGCAGGTCTCGGAGTTCAGCACCTACTTCCCCTACGCCGAGTACCGCAACATCAACCTCGGGCGCGCTGCCGAGATCATCGACGGCACGGTGCTCAAGCCCGGCGACGTCTTCTCGATGAACGACATCGTGGGTGAGCGCACCCGCGAGAACGGTTTCACCGAGGGCTTCATCATCAGCAACGGCATCTTCAAGGAGGACCTCGGCGGCGGGGTCTCGCAGATGGCCACGACGCTCTTCAACGCCATGTTCTTCGCCGGCCTCGAGGACGTCGAGCACAAGCCGCACTCGTTCTACATCGACCGCTACCCGGTCGGCCGCGAGGCGACCGTGGTGTTCGGGAGCCTCGACCTGCGGTTCCAGGACGACACCGAGTACGGCGTCCTGGTGAACGCCGAGGTCATCCCGGCCACCCCCACCTCGCAGGGCGAGGTGCGGGTGCGGATGTTCTCCACCCCGGTCTGGGACATCGAGGCGGTGACCGGCAACCGCTACGACCTCACCTCGCCGCAGACCCGGACCCTGTCGACCCCCGACTGCTACCCCAACAGCGGTTACGGCGGCTTCACGATCGACGTGACCCGCATCTTCCGCAACGCCGGGGAGAGCGACGTCGTGCGCGAGGAGAACTTCCACACCGTCTACACGCCCAGCGACACCGTCGTGTGCCGACCCACCTCCTAGCGCGTCCTGCCGAGCGCCCGAGCGGGCCCGGAGGTGCGCGCCGCGCTGTCGGTGAGGTCGTAGTCTGACGCGATGCTCGTCCACTTCCGGCTGACCGTCCCGGCCGACCTGAGTGCTGCGCTGCAGCGGCTGCTCCTCGACCACGAGAGCATCACCAACATCACCGTGCACGCCGGCGCGGTGATCCAGCCCGTCGGCGACCTCGTCGAGTGCGACGTGGCACGCGAGTCGGCCGGGCTCGTCGTCCGCGAGCTCGAGGACCTCGGGGTCGAGGACCGAGGTGGCATCGTGATCACCAGCCCGACCGCGACGCCCGACCGCCGCGCGCGTGAGATCGAGGAAGCCATCCCCGGCCACCCCGACGACGCCGTCATCTGGGAGTCGGTGGAGTCCTCGGCCTATGCCGGAGCGGAGCCGACGCTGACCTTCCACATCTTCCTGGTCATCGCCGTGGCCCTCGCCGCGGTGGCCGTGGTGACGGACTCCTCGATCCTGGTCGTCGGCGCGATGGTCGTGGGCCCCGAGTTCAGCGCGATCGCCGCCGCCTGCGCCGGGATCGCACTCGGTCGGCCGCGCCTGATCGCCGCAGGGCTGCGCCTGCTCGTCCTGGCCTTCACCTTCGCCGTGGTGGTCGTGACCGTCCTGGCGCTCGTCGCCGGCCTGCTCGGCTTCCTCCAGGCCTCCGACGTGACCGCCGACCGGCCCAACACCGACTTCATCTGGCACCCCGACGCCTGGTCGGTCGTGGTGGCCCTGCTCGCCGGCACCGCCGGCGCGCTGGCCCTGGCCATCGAACGGTCCTCGATCATGGTGGGCGTGTTCATCAGCGTCACGACCGTGCCGGCGGCCGGCAACCTCGCCCTGGGCCTGGCGGTGCGCGACGGCAACGAGATCACCGGCTCCCTGACCCAGCTCGGTGTCAACGTGGCGGGCATGCTGGTGGCCGGCACGCTGACGCTGCTGCTCGTGCGCACGTCGTGGCCCTGGCTCGTCACCAGGTCCGAACGGATGTTCCACCTCTTCGAGAGGCACGCATGAGCGAGGGGGTCTCGATCGTCGACGACACCGAGAACCACCTCGCCCTGCGCTGGCGCACGGTCGAGTCCGACAGCGAGAGCCACGGCGTCATCGAGGACGCCGTGCTCACCCTGGCGCCGCCGGACGAGCCCGACCTGGTGCCGTGAGGTAGCAGTAGCGGTGGTGGGCGCGAAAGCCCAGCGAGTCGTAGAGCGCCAGCGCCGCGTCGTTGCCGTCGAGCACCTGGAGGAACGCCGTCGTGGCGCCCAGCTCGGCACCCCACTCGAGCAGGGAGGCCATCAGGGCTCGCCCGAGGCCCCGACGGCGCGCGGACGGTGCCACCGCCAGGCCGCCGAAGCCGACCCAGTCGCCGTCGAACCCGGCGAAGCCGACGGCGTCCTCGCCGATGCGCACCTGCGCCCACGACCCCGGAACGCGCTCGTCGAGCACCGCCGCGGGCGCGGCCCGGCCGCGCAGCGCCCGGGCGACCTGCGCCACCCCGGCGACCTGGAAGATCGTGTCGCCGTCGTTGCTCTCCGGTTGCCAGCCGAGGCCCAGCAGCCGTTCGTGCTCGGACGACCCGCTCAGCACCGCCGCGATCGGGCGCTCGTAGTGCGCCACGACCTGCTCGACGTCGTCGGCCACGCCCGAGGGCCCGAACGCCAGGACGGAGTGGGCGCGACGTGCGACGGCGGTGGCGGAGTCGCGCAGCACCCAGGCGCCGACCGGGGTGGTGACGAGGTCGGGGAAGAGCGCGAACCCGTGGTGCTGCGCCTCGACCGGGTCGACCCGCGAGCGGACCGAGGGGCGAGGCGGGACGGGCTTGCCGGAGACGATGTCGGCCAGCGCGATCGTCACGTCGGGCCCCTGCGCGGGCCGGATCACGCAGACCTCGTCACCCCACGAGAGGCAGGTGCCGAGCAGGTCGGTGAGGGCCGGACCACCGCTGGGTCCGCGCTCACCACGCACGAGTCGTCGTACCACGACACGGGAGCCGACGACGTGCGGTCCCAGCCCGTGCTGCCCGTTCGTGCTCACGGAGTGGGGTTCCCGCGGATCCGGCACATCGAGATACTAGGCTCACTCCCGAACCACTCGAGACCCACCCGCTCCGTGCGCCGACCAGGTGCAGTACACCCGTTGGAGGATCACGATGACCTACGTCATTGCGCAGCCCTGTGTCGACCTCAAGGACCGCGCATGCGTCGACGAGTGCCCCGTCGACTGCATCTACGAGGGCAAGCGGATGCTCTACATCCACCCCGACGAGTGCGTCGACTGCGGTGCCTGCGAGCCGGTCTGCCCGGTCGAGGCCATCTTCTACGAGGACGACACCCCGGAGGAGTGGAAGGACTACTACACCGCCAACGTCGACTTCTTCAAGGACCTCGGCTCGCCCGGCGGTGCCGCCAAGATGGGCGAGATCGACCTCGACCACCCCATCATCTCCGCGCTCCCGCCGCAGAGCCACGACGAGTGAGCCAGGGGCACTGAGCGCGCTCTCCCAGCGACTCCCGGCTGCGGTCCAAGGATCGATCACCGCCATCCGCGACCGGGCGGCCGCCTACGCCGGTCCGGTCGTCGACCTGTCGATCGGTGCCCCGACCGACCCGACCCCCGACGTCGTACGCCGAGCGCTCGCGGCGGGGGCGGACTCGCCGGGCTACCCGCTGACGATCGGACGCTCCGACCTGCGCCGCGAGGTCGTCTCGTGGCTGGGCCGGGTGCACGGCGTGAGCGGCCTGCTCGACCGTCAGGTGCTGCCGGTGATCGGCACCAAGGAGCTCATCGGCTCCCTGGCCCTGCACCTGGCGCTGGGGCGCGACGACGTGATCGCCTACCCCCGCCTGGCCTACCCGACCTACGCCGTCGGGGCCGCACTGGTCGGTGCCCTGGGCGTGCCGGCCGACGACGTGGCCGACCTCGAGGCCCTCGCGGCGACCGGTCGTCCGCCGAGCCTGGTCTGGGTCAACTCGCCGGCGAACCCGACCGGCGCCGTCCTCGACGCCGAAGCGCTGGCCGCGATCGTGGCGTGGTGCCGCGAGCACGACGCGCTCCTGGTCTCCGACGAGTGCTACCTCGACCTCGGCTGGGACGTCGCCCCGATCAGCGTGCTGCACCACGACGTCTGCGGCGAGACCCAGGACGGGGTGCTGGCGCTGCACTCGCTGAGCAAGCGCTCGAACCTCGCCGGCTACCGGGTCGGGTTCGTCACCGGCGACCAGCGGGTGATCGGCGAGCTCGCGTCGGTGCGGCGCAACCTCGGGCTGCAGCTGCCCGGCCCCCAGCAGCAGGCCGCCATCGCCGCCCTGGCCGACGACGAGCACGTGCGCGTCCAACGGGCTCGCTACGCCGGCCGTCGCGACGTCCTGCGCCCGGCGCTGGAGGCGGCCGGCTTCGCCGTCGAGCACAGCGAGGCCGGGCTCTACCTCTGGGCGACCCGCGACGAGCCCTGCGAACGCTCGATCGCCTCGCTCGTCGCCCTCGGCATCGTCGCGGTGCCGGGGCACGAGTACGGTCCGCACGGTGCCCGGCACGTGCGGTTCGCGCTCACCGCACCCGACGCAGACGTGGCGCTCGCCGCCGAGCGGCTGCGCACCCACACCCCGACGAAGGCACCCCGATGACCGAAGCCCACCTCATGACCCAGCTGGTCCGGTCCCTCGGCCACCCCAGCACCGACCCGCCGACGCTGGTGGCACGCGCACGTCAGGCCCTCGGGTGGCAGGGCAGCGACTTCCTGGTCAGCCTGCAGGGCTACGGCGAGCTGATGGACACCCTCGAGGTGGCCTCCGACCTCGACGCCCTCGTGCGCATCGGCGACCCGACCTCGCCGCCGCTGCGCCTGCTGCGCGCCATCAACGCCTCCACCACCGGGCTCCGCGTGACCCGGGTGGCCTCCGTCCCCGCGCCGTGGCGCTGGGTCCGGGTGGGCGAGGGCAACGCCGAGCTCGCGGGTGTCGCGCTGCGCCAGCAGGCCTACGCCGACGTGGTCGGTGCGCTCGGTCGCGCCGGGCTCACCTTCCGCGTGCTCGCCGACGACACCCCCGTCGAGGAGGTCCTGGCCATCGGCCGGGCCCTCGGCTCGGTCGTGGTCGACATCGACGAGGTCGCGGCGGCCGCTGACGCCGTCGCCGTCCAGGGCTACCTCGACGACCAGGAGCCGCTCAGCTACGGGCTGGTCTCGCGCGAGAGGCGCCAGGACGTCGGTGACGTCGACGTCGTGTGGCTCTCGCTGTGGGCGCCCGCCGAGTCGGCCGGCACGCTGATGGCTGCGCTCGAGCAGTTCAGCGGACTCGGCCTCAACCTCGACTTCCTGCACAGCGACCCGCGCGAGCCCGACCAGCACGACTTCTACCTCGGGTTCCGCTCCGGGGCCGACAACGTGTCCTCGCTGCAGGCCGCTCTCGCCGAGGTCCACTTCAGCAGCCGCGTGCTCGCCTCCTTCGTGCTGCCCGAGCCGCTCGCCCAGACCGCCCAGGCCGCCCAGGCCGCCCAGGTCGCGGGTCCGGCGTCGTGACCGGCCCGACGGTCGCCTACCTCGGTCCGTCGGGCACCTTCACCCACCAGGCGGTGCTGGCGTTGCGCCCGGACGCCGACGCGATCGCCGTCGGCTCGCAGGCCGAGGCGCTGGCTGCGGTGGAGGCCGGCACCGCCCACCACGCAGTGGTGCCGATCGACAACTCGGTCAACGGCGTCGTGGTGCCCACCCTCGATGCCCTGCTGGAGCGACCGGCCCTCTCGATCGTCGACAGCGTGGTCGTGGCCATCTCCTTCGACGCCTTCACGCGCGACTCCGCCGTCACGGCGCAGACCGTGGTCAGCCACCCCCATGCCCTGGCGCAGTGCCGAGGCTGGATCACCACCCGCGGGCTCCCCACCCGCGAGTCGCTCTCGACCGCGGCGGCCTGCCGCGACCTGGAGCCCGGCGAGATCGGCATCGGCCCGGCCATCTGTGCCGGCCTCTACTCCCTCGAGGTCGTCCAGAGCGCCGTCGAGGACCACGCAGCGGCCTTCACGCAGTTCGCCCTGGTCTCCGCCGAGCGAGTCACGGCCGCACCCCAGGCGCCGCCGGGGGGAGAAGGTGGCGACGGCCTCCTCGTCACGATCCTCCCCGACGGCAACGTCCCCGGCCTGCTGCGCCGACTGCTCGGGGTCCTGGAGGACCGCGGCGTCAACATGACCAACCTGGTCACCCGACCGGTGCCCGACCGGCCGGGCATCTTCGTCTTCCTGCTGTTCCTCTCCGGCTCCTTCACCGCCGACGACTTCGCAGCGATGCGCGACGAGTGGGCCGGCCTCGGTGCGACAGCGCGCGCGGTCGGTCGCATCTCCCCCCTTGCCGACCTCGCGGGCCGGCACTGATGTTCGAGCGGGTGGCCGTCGTCGGCATCGGCCTGATCGGCGGCTCGGTGGCCACCCGGCTCGCCGCCCTCGGGCGCGACGTCGTCGTCGTCGACCCCCTGGCGAGCACTCGCGAGGCTGCTGCTGCTGCCGGGCTGAGGGTCGTCGAGAGCGTGCCCGACGACCGCGACCTCGTTGTCGTCGCCGCACCGCTCGACCTGCTGGCGGACGTGCTGGTCGAGGTCGCTGCGGGCGCACCGCAAGCTGTCGTCATCGACCTGGGAAGTGTCAAGGAGGCTCCCGCCCGCGCGGCAGGGGCTGCCGGCCTGGCCGAGCGCTACGTCGGCGTCCACCCCATGGCCGGCAGCGAGCACACCGGCTTCGAGCACTCCGACGAGCTGCTGCTGGTCGGTGTCACGTGGGCGGTGACGCACGGCGGGGGGCTCGCCGAGACCGTCCGGGTCGTGGAGTGGGTGACCACCGACTTCGAGGCGACCGCCGTGGTGCTCGACACCGCGGAGCACGACCGCGCCGTCGCCCGGGTCAGTCACGCGCCGCACGCGGTCGCGCACGCGCTCCTGGCGGTGGCCGAGCGTTCGACGTCGCCCGCGACGGCTGGGCTGCTGGCCGCGGGCAGCTTCCGCGACGGCACCCGGGTCGCCGGTCGCAACGCCGTCCGCACGGTCAACATGCTGGCTGAGAACGCCGCTGCTCTCGCCCCGGTGCTCGACGCCCTCGTGGCTGAGCTGGCTGCGCTGCGCGCCGAGCTCGACCGGCCCGAGGTGCTCCTGGCCCGGCTCGAGGAGGTCGCCGCCGGCGACCGGTCGGTGCGCCGCCCCGACCCCGACTTCACGGTGTGCTCCTCGCTCGTCGTCGCGGTCGCGGCCGCCCGCGCCGAGGGCCGGACGATCGCCGTACGACGCCGTGAGGGCGAGATGGAGACCGCGCCGATCAGCTGAACACGTCGACGTGCACGTGGTCGCGGTGCTCCAGGACCGCCGGGTCGCCGGGGCCGGACGGCGCGTCGTAGTCGCGCCAGGCCTCGTCGCGACCGGCCCGCCAGATGCGGTCGTCGAAGATCACGGTCTGCACCTCGAGGCGCTCGGCGTGCGCCACGACGTACTGCGCGAGCGCCCAGCCCCGCTGGCGACTGCCGTCGTCGACGGGGCGGAAGAAGACGTCGATGGCCCGGCCGTCGTAGTGCGTCGAGCCCTCCATGTGGCCGTCGCGGACGCCGCCGGGCGCGAAGCCGCCCAGCGACAGGCTGCCGAACTGCTCGACGAGGTCGGCCCGCACGGCGTCCGCGCGCGCGGTGAGACCGCTGGACCTCAGGCTCGGGTCGCCGGCCGCGACCTCGCCGTCCAGCGAGCAGGCGAAGGCCTCGGGCGAGTTGCCGGTGAGGGCGGAGGCCAACGCCCGGGCGTCCTGCTCGTGGTCGGAGTAGGCGTCGGGAAAGCCCGAGCGCTGCACGGCCTGGGCGGCCTCGGTGATGGGCAGGCCCTCGTAGCCGGCGACGCGTTCCAGGGCGTCGTAGAACGCGTTGGTGGCATGGACCGGGTCCTGCACCTGCTCGATCGAGCCCCACCCCTGCGACGGACGCTGCTGGAACAGCCCGAGGGAGTCGCGGTCGCCGTAGTCGACGTTCTCGAGGTCGGACTCCTGGTAGGCGGTGGCCAGCGCGATCGACACCGCCCGGGCCGGCAGGCCGCGACGCATCCCGATCGCCGCGATCGTGGCGGCGTTCTCGGCCTGGCCGACGTCGAGCACCACGCGGTGGCCGTCGACCTCGACCGTGCACTGCTCACCGGCCACGAACGGCACCGACAGCTCACCCATCCCGATCACGACCGCGCCGACGACGAGCGCGCCGGCGCCGAGGACGGCGAGCGGCGCGGCGACCCGTTGCGCGGTCGTCCTCGGGGTGCTCGCCATGGGGCAAGTGTGGCGGGTCGCTGGTGACCTGCCGGGACGGTCAGCCGACCAGCGCGCCGGGGGTGATCTGGACGGCGAACGGCTTGCTGGACCGCCACGTCCCGTCGGCGCCGACGTCGGCTACCTCGACATGCACGCCGTGCTCGTCGAGGTCCTAGGCGATCCGTCAGGGCGTCCGAGTGCACCCGCCCTCCACAGGCTCAGTGCGAGTGCAGCGCCTCGTTCAGCGCGACGCCGCTGCCCTTCCACGGCACGGCCTCGACGGCGCCGGTGATGGAGTTGCGCCGGAACAGCACGTTGTCGAGGCCCGACAGCTCGAGGGCCTTGATGACCTGCGGCTTGCCATCGCGGTCGGTGATCCTCACCTTGGTGCCGGCGGTCACGTAGCAACCCGCCTCCACGACGCAGTCGTCGCCGAGCGAGATCCCGATGCCGGCATTGGCGCCCAGCAGGCACCGCCGGCCGAGCTGGATCGTCTCCTTGCCGCCGCCGGAGAGGGTGCCCATGATCGAGGCACCGCCGCCGACGTCGGAGCCGTCGCCGACGACCACCCCGGCCGAGATCCGACCCTCCACCATCGACGCGCCGAGGGTGCCGGCATTGAAGTTCACGAAGCCCTCGTGCATCACCGTCGTGCCCTCGGCGAGGTGGGCGCCGAGGCGCACCCGGTCGGCGTCGCCGATGCGGACGCCGCTCGGCACGACGTAGTCGACCATCCGCGGGAACTTGTCGACCCCGAAGACGGTGACGTGCTGCCCCGCGGCGCGCAGCCGCGCGCGGGTCAGCTCGAAGCCGGCGACCGGGCAGGGCCCGGCGGAGGTCCACACGACGTTGGTGAGGAGGCCGAACACGCCGTCCATCGACATCGCGTGCGGGGCGAGGAGACGGTGCGAGAGCAGGTGCAGGCGCAGCCAGACCTCCTCGGTGGACGTCGGAGCCGCGGCCAGGTCGGCGATCTCGACCAAGCGGACCTCGCGGGTCACGCGTCGTACGTCGTCGGGGGTCGCGAGGGCCGACAGCTCGGCGGGCGTCTCGGCAGGGGAGTCGCCCAGGGTGGGCGAGGGGAACCAGGCGTCGAGGACGGCGCCGTCGCCGTCGAGGGTGATCAGGGCGTGGCCGGAGGCTGCGGGGGTCGTCACGGGACGTCAGCCTAGGCCGGGGCGACCGGCTACTGCCCGACGCGTCCGTCGATGCACTCGCGCAACAGGTCGGCGTGCCCGCAGTGGCGCGCGTACTCCTCGACGAGGTGGACCATGACGTCGCGGACCTCGACCTGGTCGGTCCTGGTCTGCACGACCGCGTCGAAGTCGAGCCCGACCTCCACCTCGCGGGCGTGCTGCACCTCCGAGCGCCACACGGCCCAGGCCTCGGCCACCACGGCGTCGTCCGCGACGGCCCCGGCGAAGTCGTCGTTGCCGCCGGCACCGTCGGCGAAGAGCTGCGGCAGGTCGTCGCCGTGGCCCTCGAGCACCCGTCGCGACCAGGAGTGCTCGACCTTGGCGAGGTGGCGCAGCAGCCCCAGCAGCGACAGGGCCGACGGCGGCACCGAGCGGCGGGCGAGCTGCTCGGTGTCCAGTCCCTCGCACTTGAGCTCGAAGGTCATCCGGTAGTGCTCGAGGTACCCCAGCACCACGGCCTTCTCGCCGCTGCCGGTCTCGATCGCCTCCCGCGGGTCCTGGCCCTCGGGCAGCCACCTGTCGCTCATGCTCGCCACTCAAGCGGGTGCGGCGGGTGCGGGCAACCGCGACGTCCTGCGACGGGTCGCCACTGCGACCCCGGCGACCGCCACCACCAGGCCGACGAGCTCACGCGCCCCGAGGGTGTCGCCGAGCACGAGGTAGGCCATCACTGCGGTGACCGGGGGCATCAGGAAGAACACGCTGGACGACGCCCCGGCGCCGCCGCGACGCACGAGGCTGCCCAGGAGCAGGAGCCCGATGACCGAGTTGATCGCGGCCAGGTAGAGCAACGCGGCGAGCCCGTGCGCCGGGTCCTCGACACCGTGGGTGCCGTCGACGATCAGGGCGAGCACCGCCAGCGGGGGCACCGACACGACGAACTGGACGCTCGCCGACCACCACGGGTCGGTCCCGAGCGGGATCCAGCGCTGGCCCATCGTGCCCAGGCTCAGCGTCAGCATGCTGAGCAGGCCGAGCGTGACCCCCAGGGCGCCGCCGGCCTGGTCGACGTCCGGCCCCAGCACGAGGACGACGCCCGCGACGCCGATCGCCAGCCCGATCACCTGCACCGGCCGCACCTGCTCACGCAGGAAGAGCCCGGCCAGGACGACGGTGAGCACGGGGGAGAGGGAGTGGAGCAACGAGCCGAGCGTGGCGCCGAGGCCGGCATCGAAGGCGAGGTACATCAGCCCGAACTGAGCCGCGTTCATCGTCACGCCGACCAGCGCGACGCGGGTCAGCGTGGCCCGGTCCATGCTGAAGGGGCCGCGACGCCAGCGGGCGAGGGGCACCAGGATGAGCGCCGCCAGCAGGAAGCGGACGGCCAGCAGCGTGAACGGCGCGACGGCGTCCACGCCCGCCGGCCCGGCGATGTAACCGGACGACCACACCAGCACGAAGCCGACGCCGACCACCCAGGGGAAGCCGTGCTGCTCGTTCATGACGTCACATTCGCACGGACCGGCGTCCTACTCGCCGACGGGCCAGTGCTCCATGCGCAGCGCGCGCATGGGGAAGTCCTTCGGGTTCCCGGTCGCCAGTGACGCACCGGTCACGAAAGCTGCTGCGGCCACCAGGCAGTCCGCCTGCCACAGCGTGACCCCCCGCTCGGCGTGCTCGCGCCGCCAGGTGCCTGCTTGCCATGCCGCGCGGGCGTCGATGACCAGCACCTCGAGCCCGTCGAACAAGCGTCTCGCAGACGGTGTCTCCGACGCACGCAGGCCCCGAGCGATCTCCTCCACGTTGATCGACGTCGTGGCGATTGCCTGGCCAGACGCAGCCAGGTCGCGGACGCGCTCGACGACCGGTCGTCCGCGCAGGTAGTCGATGAGGACCGTCGAGTCGAGAACGATCATCCGGCTCGGCGCGAGTCGCCGCGACGCTGCCGTCGGACCCATGCGGCGGGGTCGTCGTCCCAGTCGTGCTCGTCGTCCACGAGCGAGCCGGCCGCCGCCTCGAGGTCGGATCGGCGCTGGGCCGCGACGAGCGCTGACTCGATGGCTGTCCGCACGAACGCCGTGCGCCCACGGGGGCCGGTGAGCGCGTCGACCTCGGCCACCAGGCGGTCGTCGAGCTCTATGTGCATACGCATGTGCTGACGCTAGCACCAGGATCGTCGAGAGGCCTGGCACGCGACGATCGTGCAGTGACTTCCTGCCCCGTCTTCGTCCTGCACGAGCACCACCGCCCCCGCCACCACTTCGACCTGCGGCTCGAGGAGGACGGCGTGCTGCGGTCGTGGGCGGTGCCGAAGGGCCTGCCCACCGACGCTCGGCACGACCGGCTCGCGGTGGCGGTCGAGGACCATGACCTCGAGCACGCGACGTACACCGACGAGCACAAGGAGATCGCCGACCACGGCTGGTGGGCGCTCGTCGACCGGAGCGAGCGGCGGTTCGTGTTCGAGCTGCACGGCGAGCGCGACGTCCGCCGCTACGCCCTGATCGACACCGGTCGGGACTGGCTGCTGCACCTGACCAAGGACCAGCCCGGAGCGTGAGGTCGAACTGATTCGCACCCGGGAGTGTCGGCGGGCTACCGTTGCGGCACAGACGTTCGAGCCGTCATCAGCGGCGAGTCTCCGGAAGAACAGCCCGCCGTCGCGGGGGCCCAGTAGAACCGGACGGGTGGCCCGTCACAGCCGTCAACGAGTGGCTCTCCAGCACGCAGGGAGAGCAATCGAGGTGGTACCGCGGCAGTCCCTGTCGTCCTCGTCGATCCGTCCGACGAAGCGATGCAGGAGCCTCGATGACCTACCCGAAGAACGCCGCGAACGACGGCGGCGCGTCGAGCGCCCCCACTCCGAGCCCGCGCTTCCCGGAGATCGAGGAGCGGATCCTGGCGTTCTGGGAGGCCGACGGCACCTTCCAGGCCAGCATCGATGCGCGCGACGCCGGCGCCGACGGCGAGGGCGAGTTCGTCTTCTA
This sequence comes from uncultured Actinomycetota bacterium, assembly GCA_963742775.1. Lineage (GTDB taxonomy): Bacteria > Actinomycetota > Actinomycetes > Propionibacteriales > Nocardioidaceae > Nocardioides. The sequence continues at coordinate 48,789 of CAVUNE010000007.1, forward strand.
CGACGGCCCGCCGTTCGCCAACGGCCTGCCCCACTACGGCCACCTGCTCACCGGCTACGTCAAGGACCTCATCCCGCGCTACCAGACGATGCGCGGCAAGAAGGTGGAGCGCCGCTTCGGCTGGGACACCCACGGGCTGCCCGCCGAGCTCGAGGCGATGCGCCTCAACGGCATCAAGACCACCGACGAGATCGTCGAGATGGGCATCGCGGAGTTCAACGACGCCTGCCGCGAGTCGGTGATGACGTACACCGGTGAGTGGCGCGACTACGTCACCCGTCAGGCGCGCTGGGTCGACTTCGACAACGACTACCGCACCATGAACCCCGACTACATGGAGTCGGTCATGTGGGCGTTCAAGCAGCTGCACGACAAGGGTCTGGTCTACGAGGGCTTCCGGGTGCTGCCGTACTGCTGGAACGACGAGACACCGCTGTCGAACCACGAGCTGCGCATGGACGACGACGTCTACCAGAACCGCCAGGACCCCGCCGTCACCGTCGGCTACCGCTTCGACGCCATGCCCGACTGGGCGGGGGGGCCCGACCCGGTCCTCGACGGCGCCCACGTGCTCATCTGGACGACGACCCCCTGGACGCTGCCGTCGAACCTCGCGGTGATGATCGGCTCCGACATCGACTACGTCGTGGTCGAGGGTGCCGTCCCCGGCACCGACGAGACGGCGCGCTACCTGCTCGCCGAGGCGCGGCTGCCGGCGTACGCGCGCGAGCTGGGCGACGACCCGACGGTGGTGGGCCGCTACCGCGGCGCCGACCTGCTCGGTCGCACCTACACGCCGCCGTTCTCCTACTACCTCGGCCACGAGAACGCCTTCCGGGTCGTCGCCGCCGACGACGCGGTCACCACGACCGACGGAACCGGCGTCGTCCACACCGCCGGCGCTTTCGGTGAGGTCGACAAGGAGGTCACCGACCGCGAGCACATCGAGGCGGTGATGCCGGTCGGCAAGGACGGCCGGTTCACGTTCCCGGTCGTCGACTACGAAGGCCTGCAGGTCTTCGACGCCAACCTGCAGGTGATCGACCACCTCAAGACCGTCACCCAGGGCGGGACCGGCGGGTCGGTGACCCCCGGCACGATCCTGCTGCGCCGCGAGACCTACGACCACTCCTACCCGCACTGCTGGCGCTGCCGCGAGCCCCTCATCTACAAGGGCGTCTCGTCGTGGTTCGTCGAGGTGACCGCGATCAAGCAGCGGATGCTCGAGCTCAACCAGCAGATCACCTGGGTGCCCGACCACATCGGTGACGGCCAGTTCGGCAAGTGGCTCGAGAACGCCCGCGACTGGTCGATCACGCGCAACCGGTTCTGGGGCAGCCCGGTGCCCGTGTGGAAGTCCGACGACGAGAGCTACCCACGCCTCGACGTCTACGGATCCTTTGAGGAGATCGAGCGAGACTTCGGGCGCCTGCCCACCAACAAGACCGGCGAGACCGACCTGCACCGTCCGTACGTCGACGAGCTGGTGCGACCGAACCCCGACGACCCCAGGTCGCCGGAGGAGGGCCAGTCGATGATGCGCCGCGTGAGCGACGTCCTCGACGTGTGGTTCGACTCGGGCTCGATGAGCTACGCCCAGGTGCACTACCCCTTCGAGAACGCCGAGTGGTTCGACGGCACGGCACAGGCCAAGGGCCACTTCCCGGCCGACTTCATCGTCGAGTACATCGGCCAGACCCGCGGCTGGTTCTACACGCTGCACATCTTGGCGACGGCGATCTTCGACAAGCCTGCCTTCGCCAACTGCATCAGTCACGGCATCGTCCTGGGCTCCGACGGCAACAAGATGTCGAAGTCCCTGCGCAACTACCCCGACGTCTCCGAGGTCTTCGACCGCGACGGCGCCGACGCGATGCGCTGGTTCCTGATGTCGAGCCCGATCCTGCGCGGCGGCAACCTGGTCGTCACCGAGCAGGGCATCCGCGACTCGGTGCGACAGGTGATGATCCCGCTGTGGAACAGCTGGTACTTCTTCCAGCTCTACGCCAATGCGGCCGGCGGGGGAGCCGGCTACTCCGCCGAGCCCAGCACGGCCTCGACGAACCCGCTCGACCGCTACGTGCTGGCCAAGACCCACCAGTACGTCGAGCAGATGACCACCGCGCTCGACTCCTACTCCGTCGCCGATGCCTGCGACGTCACGCGCAGCTTCCTCGACGTCGTGTCGAACTGGTACATCCGTCGCTCCCGCGACCGGTTCTTCGACGAGGACCCCCAGGCCTTCGACACGCTCTACGTCGTGCTCGAGACGCTGTGCCGCGCCACCGCCCCGCTGCTGCCGCTCACGACCGAGGAGGTCTGGCGCGGGTTGACCGGCGAGCGCTCGGTGCACCTGGCCGACTGGCCGGCGGCCGCCGAGCTGCCCGCCGACGACGCTCTGGTCGCCGCGATGGACCAGGCGCGCGAGATCTGCTCCGCGGCCTCTGCGCTGCGCAAGGCCGCGGCCCTGCGCAACCGGCTGCCGCTTCCCACGCTGACGGTGGTCGTCGCCGATCCGGACGCGTTGGCGGCCGAGCACTTGGAGAGCCTGATCGCCGACGAGGTCAACGTGAAGACCGTGCGCCTGCTCGCCGTCGACAGCGACGAGGCAGCGGCGTACGGCGTCGAGCAGAAGCTCACCGTGAACGCCCGCGCCGCCGGCCCGCGCCTGGGCAAGGACGTCCAGCTGGCCATCAAGGGCTCCAAGTCCGGTGACTGGTCGGTGGCCGCTGACGGCACGGTCACCTCCGGAGGCCTCGTGCTCGTCGAAGGCGAGTTCACCCTCGACACCGTGGCCGGGTCCGACGATGCCGACTCGGTGACCGGAGTGCTGCCCCACGGCGGCTTCGTCGTCCTCGACACCGCGCTCACCCCCGAGCTGGTCGCCGAGGGCCTGGCCCGTGACCTGGTGCGCGGCATCCAACAGGCCCGGCGCGACGCCGGTCTCGACGTCTCCGACCGGATCAGTCTCACCGTGGGCGGCTCCGAGGTCGTGCAGGCCGCCGCCCGCACGCACGAGAAGCTGATCGCGGCCGAGACCCTGGCGACGTCGTACGCCGTGGGCGGGGAGGGGGACGGCGTCGACGTGCCGCTCGCCGACGGTGAGCACGCCACCGTTCGCGTGGTGCCGGCCGGCGCCTGAAGGTTCCGGTGTGGGGCGTGAGCGCCTGGCAACTGCGGAAGGTTCGCGACGCAGCTGGTGTCACGTCGGCGGCGGTGGCGTGCTCATCGAGCAGCTCAGGGCCCGGCTCGCGGGGCTTCGTCGACGGCCTCGCCGGCGCTCGGCCTGCTCAGCCTCCGCACCACCTCACCGGGGGTCGGCCTGCTCGGCCTCCCTGAGCGCAGCGCCTGACCAGGTGGGCGCGGCGCGTGGATCGGGCTGATTGACTGGCGCCATGCCTCTGGACCTCGACGTCGACGTCGTCACCCTCACCCGTCGGCTCTGCGACATCGAGTCGGTCAGTCTCGACGAGGCCATGATCGCCGACGAGGTGGAGGCAGCGTTGACCGGGCTGGCACATCTCGCCGTGACCCGTCGGGGCAACACCGTCGTGGCTCGCACCGACCTCGGTCGAGGCGAGCGCGTCGTCATCGCCGGGCACCTCGACACCGTGCCCGTCAACGACAACTTCCCCAGCCGCCTCGACGAGGAGGCCGGGCTCCTGCACGGTCTCGGGACCTGCGACATGAAGGGTGGGGACGCCGTGATGCTGCGGCTTGCGGCGACGGTCCCCGCGCCGGTGCGCGACGTGACCTACATCTTCTACGAGGCCGAGGAGATCGACGCCGAGCACAACGGGCTGCTGAAGCTCTCGCAGAGCGACCCCGACCTGATGCTCGGTGACGTCGCGATCCTGATGGAGCCCTCGAACGCGGGGGTCGAGGCCGGCTGTCAGGGGACGCTGCGCGTCGACGTCCGGGCCACCGGCGAACGCGCGCACTCCGCGCGCAGCTGGAAAGGCGTCAACGCCATCCACGGTGCCGGCGAGATCCTGACCCGGCTCAACGACTACGTGGCGCGCCGGCCGGTCATCGACGGGCTGGAGTACCACGAGGGGCTCAACGCCGTCGCCATCCGCGGGGGCGTCGCGGGCAACGTGCTGCCCGACGAGTGCGTGGTCGAGGTCAACTACCGCTTCGCACCCGACCGCAGCGAGGCCGAGGCGCTCGCCTTCGTCACCGACGTCTTCGACGGGTTCGACATCACCCTCACCGACACCTCACCGGGCGCCGTGCCCGGCCTCGATCGTCCAGCGGCCCGAGCGTTCATCGAGGCCGTCGGTGGCGAGGTGAACCCCAAGTTCGGTTGGACCGACGTCGCGCGGTTCACCGGGCTGGGCGTCCCGGCGGTCAACTACGGCCCCGGCGACCCCCTGCTCGCCCACAAGCAGGAGGAGTACGTGCCTGTGGCCGAGATCGAGCACTGCGAGCGGCGACTGCGTGACTGGTTGACCGGGTCCGACGGAGGTGGGGTGTGAAGTTCACGATCAAGGGCCCGCTGCTGCAGCGACGCAACCAGGTCGACACCACCTCGACGACCGACCAGCGACTGCTCGACGTCCGTGGACCGTCCGACTGGGTGCACACCGACCCGTGGCGCGTGCTGCGCATCCAGGCCGAGTTCGTCGAGGGCTTCGGGGCCCTGGCCGAGCTGGGCCCGGCGATCGCGGTCTTCGGATCGGCGCGCACCGCCGCGGACCACCCGTCCTACGCCCAGGGCGAGGAGCTCGGACGCCGCCTCGTCGAGGCCGGGTACGCCGTCATCACCGGCGGCGGCCCGGGCGCGATGGAGGCCGCCAACAAGGGCGCCAGCGAGGCCGGCGGCATCAGCGTGGGCCTCGGCATCGAGCTGCCCTGGGAGTCGGGCCTCAACGAGTGGGTCGACGTCGGCATCAACTTCCGCTACTTCTTCGTCCGCAAGACGATGTTCGTGAAGTACAGCCAGGGCTTCGTCGTGCTCCCGGGCGGTCTCGGCACGCTCGACGAGCTCTTCGAGGCGCTGACCCTGGCTCAGACCCAGAAGATCACCACGTTCCCGATCGTGCTGCTCGGGGTCGACTACTGGTCGGGCCTGCTCAGCTGGCTGCGGGAGACCGTTCTCGCCGACGGCAAGATCTCCGCGCCCGACCTCGACCGGCTCGTGCTCACCGACGACATCGACGAGGCGATCGCGCTGGTGGTCGACGGGGGCCGTCGGTGATCTGGCTGACCACGATCCTGGTGGTGCTGGCCATGGGGGGCGTCGCCCTGGTCGCCGCCGGCCGCGGCGCCCCCATGGTCGAGGAGTACGACGATCGCCCCGACGTCGCCGTGCCCGGCACGGCCCTCGGGGCCCTCGGGGCCCGCGACCTGCGCGACGTCCGGTTCGCGATCACCTTCCGCGGCTACCGGATGTCGGAGGTCGACGCTCTCCTCGACCGCCTCGCCACCCAGCTCGACGAGTCGGAGCGTCCCGAGGACGGCTCGCGACCGGGGTGAGACACTTCGGCTCGTGTCGACAGCGGTCATCGTCTACGTCCTCACGGCTCTGGGCGCTGCCGTGGTCGTGCTGACCCGGCTGCGGCTGAGCACCGGCAACCGTGGCGCCGGCGCGCTCGAGATCGCGCGCGGCCCGGTCGCCGTCCACACCGTCGCCGGGGCGCTGGCCCTGGTGACCTGGACGACCTTCCTGGTGATCGACGGGCGGGCCGACGAGAACGTGGTCACCCTGGTCGGCCTGCTCGGCCTCGTCTGCTGGTGGACGACGGTCGTGGCCGGGCTGCTGATCCTGTCGCGGTGGTTGCCGGTCCGCGGCCGCCACGCCGGTCCCGGCGCGGCCGACACGTGGTCCGACGGGCCGGCGCTGTCGGTCCTCGCCCACGTCGGTCTGCTCATCGGGGTGGTCGTGTTCACCTACGCCTACCTGGTGAGCGCTGTCTGACGACCTGGCCTCGTCGGCTCGCGCCCTGCACCCCGGACGCCGCCCCTGAGGCCGCCCCTGAGGCCGAACGCGTCTGCTCAGCGCCCCTCGAAGACCGGCGGCTGCTTGGCCACGAACGCGGCCACCGCGGCAGTGTGGTCCTGCGTGGCGCCCGACTTCTGCATCATCGCGCTCTCCAGGACCAGCGCCTCCTCCAGCGTGTGCCCGGCCGCGTAGACCACCGAGCGCCGGATCGACCCGAGGGCCACGGTGGGCCCGGTCGCGAGCCGCTGAGCCAGCGCGGCCACCTCGTCGTGGAGCGAGTCGGCCGGCACGACGGACGTCGCCAGTCCGAGCGCCAGGGCCTCCTCGGCCTTGACCGTGCGCGGGAAGTACATCAGCTCGAGGGCCTTGGCCCGCCCGACCAGCAGCGGCAGGTGGTAGCTGGCGCCGGTGTCGCACGAGAGGGCGACGCCGGCGAAAGAGGTGTTGAAGCCGGCGGTGTCGGCCACCACCCGGAAGTCGCAGGCGAACGCCAACGACGCACCCGCGCCCGCCGCCACCCCGTTGATCGCGGCGACCACCGGCTTCTCCATCGTGGCGATCGCGGTGACGATCGGGTTGTAGTGCTCGTCGACGGTGGTGAAGAGCGCGTCGCTGCCACCGTGGTGCAGCAGGTCGATGTGCTCCTTGAGGTCCTGACCGGTGCAGAAGGCGCGCCCGGTCCCGGTCAGCACCACGCAGCGCACGGCCGGGTCGGCCGCCACCTGGGCGGTGATCTCGACCAGCAGGTCCTTGGTGGCGATGTTGAGGCTGTTCATCGCCTCCGGGCGGTTCAAGGTGATCGTGGCGACACCGCCCGTGACGTCGAGCAGGACCGGGTCGACCGTCGGGTCGGGCGTGGTCTCGGAGGCCGTCGAGGCGGCAGTCGGGTCGCTCATGCGGGGGAGTCTGCCACCTCGGGCGGAGCGTCGACTTCGAGTCTGCGGCCGGTCGGTGGTGCGGGGGCGTGGGCCCATAGGGGATACTGGTGGACGCACATGAGCGGCAGGCAGGACTGCCCCCGAAGCTCGACTAGGAAGAGGGTGCCGCATGGCGGCGATGAAGCCGCGGACCGGCGACGGTCCGCTGGAGGTCACCAAGGAAGGCCGGGGCATCGTGATGCGCGTGCCTCTCGAAGGCGGTGGTCGGCTCGTGGTCGAGCTGAACGCCGAGGAGGCCGGCGCCCTGGGCGACGCCCTCAAGAACGTCGTCGGTTGACCTCCGACGTCCGCCGACCCGCGCTCCCGAGCCAGGTCTCACCCCCGGACGTCGCCCTGAGTCGCTCCCTCGCGCACGCCATCGTGGGAGCCGACGTCGTGGCTCTCCCGGTGTTCCCGGCTGACGGCTCCCTCGGGGTGACCCTGGGGCCCGGGGCGGCAGAGCTGGGCGACGGCCTCGGTCTCGACCTCCTCGGCCTCGCCGAGTCGGCCGGAGCCACCGGCAAGGCCGGCGAGGTGTGCGCGGTGCCCGTTCCGCTCGGAGGGCCCGACAACGCCGAGCTGCGCCTGGTCCTGCTGGTGGGGGTGGGCCAGCGCTCGCCCACCGACCTGCGGCGCGCCGGCGCCGGCGTCGCCCGGGCCGCCCGTGGCCGCAGCGCGGTGGCGACCACGATCGCGGCCCTCGACCCCGACGACGGCATCGAGGCCTTCGTGACCGGCGCGATGCTGGGTTCCTTCAGCTTCGACTGGCGCCAGGTCCCGCCCGAGCACGTCCCGGTGGAGCGGGTCGTGCTCGCAGGAGCGAGCCAGGACGTCGCAGCCGACGACCGTCGCCGGCTCGACCGGGCGCTCGCTCTCGGCGGTGCCGGTTGGCGCGCCCGGATGCTCGCCACCGTGCCGTCGAACCTGAAGAACCCTGCCTGGATGGCCGAGCAGGCCGAGGCGATCGCGACCGAGGCCGGCCTGACGTGCCGGGTCTGGGACGAGAAGCAGCTCGCTGACGGAGGCTTCGGCGCCGTCATCGGCGTCGGGCAGGGCTCCGCCTCCCCGCCACGCCTGATCCGTCTCGACTACACACCGTCCAAGGCCGCCCTCGTCGGCCGTCCGGGGCGCAAGGCCCCCACCGTCGTCCTGGTCGGCAAGGGCATCACCTTTGACTCCGGCGGCATCTCCATCAAGCCCGGCCCGGCGATGGTGAGCATGAAGCGCGACATGACGGGCGGGGCCGTGGTCCTGGCCACGATGGCGGCGCTGGCGGCCGTCGACTGCCCGGTGCGGGTCGTCGGGCTCGTCCCGGCCGCCGAGAACGCCGTCTCGGGGAGCTCGATGCGCCCCGGTGACGTGCTGCGCCACTACGGCGGCCGCACCAGCGAGATCACCAACACCGACGCCGAGGGCCGACTGGTGATGGCCGACGCCCTCGCCTATGCCGTCGACGAGCTCGACCCTGCGGTGATCGTCGACGTGGCCACCCTGACCGGTGCCGTCAAGGTCGCCCTCGGCCAGGACGTCGGCGGCCTGTTCGCCAACGACGACGCCCTCGCCGACGCCCTCCTCGACGCCGGGTCCCGCGCCGGTGAGCCGTTCTGGCGCCTGCCGCTCGTCGCCGCCTACGAGGAGAAGATCGCCTCCAAGGTGGCCGACGCCGACAACGCCGGCGGCGGCCCGGGTGCGATCACCGCGGCCCTCTTCCTCCAGCACTTCGTCGGGTCCGTGCCGTGGGCCCACCTCGACATCGCCTCGGTCGGCGACGCCCCCGAGGACCGCCACGAGTGGACCCAGGGGCCGACCGGCTTCGGCGTGCGCGCCCTGCTCACCTGGCTCGGCTCGCCCGACCCGCTGGCGGGCGTGCGGTGAGCGGGCTCCGCTCGCTCACGGTCCGCTGGTCGCTCGCCGACGGGCCCGACGGCATCGAGGACGACCTGGCGACGTACGTGGCCACGACCTCGCACGCGAAGTTCACCGGCATGAGCGGGCTGCGCTACAAGACGTGGCGGATGCTGCCCGGCCAGTGGTTCGAGGGTGTCTACGTCTTCGGCACCGATGCTGCTCGTGCCGACTTCCAGGAGACCTTCAGCGCCGGCGCAGCCGATGCGCCGGCCTCGCAGATGATCGGCAGCGCCCCGGTGCTGATCGAGGCCAGCGACGTGGTGGCCATCGCCGAGGGCCGGGACGGCTTCGAGCCGTCGCCGCGCTACTAGCCCTCGGGCACCCACTCCTTCTTCGCCATCAGCAGGCCGTCGCCCACGGGCAGCAGCATCGGCACCAGTCCGTCGTGCTCGAGAACGTGACGCCCCAGGTCGCGGATCGCGCTCGTCTCGGCGTCACGCTGCGCAGGGTCGGCCACCCGGTCGTGCCACAGCGCGTTGTCGAAGACCACCACGCCGCCGGGTCGCAGCAGCCGCAGCGCCTCGGTGAGGTAGGCGGCGTACTCGGTCTTGTCGCCGTCGGCGAAGACGATGTCGTAGTGGCCGTCGGTCAGCCGCGGCAGGACGTCGAGACCGGCACCGGCGATGGTGCGCACCCGCTGCGTGGCGATCCCGGCCTCGGCGAAGGTCTCGCGGGCCAGCCGCTGGTGCTCGGCCTCCACGTCGACGGTGGTCAGCACGCCGTCGGGACGCATCCCGCGTAGCAGCCAGAGCCCGGAGACGCCGGTGCCGGTGCCGATCTCGACGACCGCGCGGGCCTCCAGGACCGAGGCCAGGAAGCGCAGCACAGCGCCTGCTCCCGAGCCGATGGCGACCACCCCGACCTCGTCGGAGCGCGCTCGGGCGGCTGCCATCAGGTCGTCCTCACCGACGTAGGTCTCGGCGTAGGTCCAGCTGGCGGGGGAGACAGGGGCGGTCGGCGTGCTGGGCATGCACGAAACCTAGCGCCTGGGGTCGTCCGGGGAGGGCAGGACGCCGGTGGCACCGCCGGCAGAGCCGGGAACACCGGCCTCGGGTGGTTCGTTGTCCGTTCACAGGCAACGTTCAGTCGAGGCCACTAGCGTGGTTCTCGCTGGATCCGGGTAGGGAGCAGGAGTCAGCACACCGTGGCACGCAGATCCGACAGGGGCACCGAGATGGGCGCAGAGCAGCCGCAGGAGGGCGTTCCCACGTGGGACGAGATCGTCACCCGCCACTCCGACCGGGTGTTCCGCCTCGCCTACCGCCTGACCGGCAACCGTCCCGACGCCGAGGACCTCACGCAGGAGGTGTTCGTCCGCGTCTTCCGGTCGCTGTCGACGTACACGCCCGGCACGTTCGAGGGCTGGCTGCACCGCGTCACCACGAACCTCTTCCTCGACCAGGCGCGACGCAAGCAGCGGATCCGCTTCGACCCGCTGTCCGACGAACGGGCCGACCGCCTCACCGGCGGTTCGCCCGCCCCCGAGGCTGCCTACGCCGACCGGACCTTCGACGACGACGTCGAGCGTGCCCTGGCGACACTGCCGCCCGACTTCCGCGTCGCGGTGGTGCTCTGCGACGTCGAGGGGCTCACCTACGAGGAGATCGCCGACATCCTCGGCGCCAAGCTCGGCACCGTCCGGTCGCGGATCCACCGCGGCCGAGCGATGCTGCGCACGGCTCTGGCCCACCGCGCGCCCGTCGACGGTCGCCAGCGGTACTCCGGGCCCGGCACCCCCAGGAAGGTGGTCGGTCGATGACCGCGATGGGAGGCGCCCACCTGGGCGAGCGCGTCAGCGCCCTTCTCGACGGCCAGCTGTCGGCGCAGGAGGCCGAGCGGGCGTGGACCCACGTGCACGCCTGCCACCAGTGCCGCGACCAGGTCGAGCGGGAGGGATGGATCAAGACCCGCCTCGCCGGCTCCGTCCTGGAGCCCGGCCCCGCTTCCGACGCCCTCAAGGGCGCCCTGCTCGGCATGCCACCGGGCGACGTGCTGCTCGCGATGTCGGCGCACGACCACCGCTCCTCCCCGTCACGCACGCGTCGCGCTGTCGGGTTCGCTGCGATCGGCGGAGGAGCCGCCGGGGCGGCCGTGATGGGTGTGCTCGCCCTCGGCGCCGCACCGGCTGATGTCTCGAACATCGATCGACGCCTGCCCGCGTCGCAGGTCACCACGCCGGCGCCGGGGCCGGCCAAGCTGCCGAACCGGCCGCTCCGCGTCCCCTGAACCTCCCCTGTCCACGGACACGTCACCACTCACCAGGGATGATGGGCAGGTGAACGACGACGAGGGCCAGGTCGACGACGGGTTCGCCGCCCCGAGGCGCGACGAGACCCGACCCCCGGAGGCGACCTCGGACCTCTTCGCCCCGCCGCCGCCCCCCACCCCTGCCGCGGCGTCGAGCCCGACCTACCCCCCGCCCGTGCCCGGCTCGTCACCGGTCGACCCGACCTGGGCACCGCCGTCCGGACCGCTGCCGGCGGCCCCGCCGTCGCCCTGGCAGGACTACGCGCGCCCTGGCGCCGCGGGCTACCCGGCCCCGGGGTCGCACAGTGCCGGACACCCGGCCACCCGCCGTCGCCTCGGTCTCGGCACCGCTGCGCTCGTCCTGCTGCTCGGCCTGGGAGGTGGTGTCGGCGGCAGTGCCGTCTATGACGCCCTGGCCAACAACGAGCCCGCCGGGCCCTACGTAGGAGGCCTGCAGGACGTCGACACCGTCGAGCTCCCGCCGGTGAAGGCCGGCGGCGTACAGGCGGTGGCCGAGGCGCTGCTGCCCAGCACCGTGCAGATCGTGGCCGCCTTCGGGGGCCAGGACGGCGGGGCGACCGGCTCGGGGTTCGTCCTCGACGAGCAGGGCCACATCATCACCAACAACCACGTCGTCGCCTCCTCCGCCGAGGACGGCGGCACGATCGAGGTCGTCGACTACGACGGCAACACCTACGACGCCACCCTGGTCGGACGCAGCACCGTCTACGACCTCGCGGTGCTGCTGGTGCCCGAGGCGATCGACCTGCCACCGGCCGCGCTGGGCCGTTCGGAGCGGCTGCGCGTCGGCGACGGCGTCGTCGCCTTCGGCTCGCCCCTGGGTCTGACCTCGACCGTCACCGCCGGCATCGTCAGTGCGTTGAAGCGCCCGGTGACCACGGGCGCTGTCGGTGACCAGTCGTCGTACATCAACGCGGTGCAGACCGACGCCGCCATCAACCCCGGCAACTCCGGTGGACCGTTGGTCAACCTGCGGGGCCAGGTGGTGGGGGTCAACTCGGCGATCGCGACCAGCGGCGGCGTCAGCGGCGAGGCCGGCAACATCGGGGTCGGCTTCGCGATCCCGGTCGAGCAGGTCCGCATCACCGCCGACCAGATCCTCAAGACCGGGAAGGCTCGCTACCCGGTCATCGGCGCCGAGGTCAGCACCCGCGAGGACGCTCTCGCCTCGGGAGCCGAGATCTCGAAGATCAACACCGACACCCCTGCCCAGGACGCCGGGCTCGCGGCGGGCGACGTCGTCATCGAGGTCGACGGGCTGCGGGTCAGCGACGGCATCGGCCTGATCGTCAACATCCGCAGCCACCAGCCGGGGGAGAAGGTCGAGTTCGTCTACCTCCGCGACGGCGAGCAGCGCTCGACGACGGTCCAGCTCGGCAGCGAGACCGGCTAGCCGTGTCCTAGGACTCCTGCTCGACCTCGACGTAGGGGTGCTCGGCCACGAACGTCGCGGTGTCGCGGTACATCTGGGCGATGTACTCCTCGAGCTTGCTGGCCTCGACGCGCCACTGGCCGCGGCCCCCGATCTTGATGGCCTCCAGCTCGCCGCGTCGTACCATCGCGTAGACCTGCGCGCTGGAGGTGCTGAGCACCTCGGCGACGTCGGCGAGGGTGAGAAATCGGGGCGCGCCTGGCATGCGCCCATGGTCGCACTGTCGGACCGCTGCGCGGGAGCGGCTCTCCGCGGGCTGTGGACAAGGGGTTTCGCTCAGCGCGATCGAGACGACAATGGTGTGGTGTCCTCCACTCTCGGGAGCCCGGGCGCAGCCGGACCCCGGCCCACGCCGCCCGCTCAGCCGATGCCCACCCAACCGATGCCACCGGCACCTCCTGCCACGCGTGCCACGTCGCCGGGCTGGCGAGATCCACGGCTGTGGGTGGGGGTCGCGATCGTCGCGGCGTCGGTGCTGGTCGGCTCGCGCGTGCTCGCCGCGGCCGACGACACGGTGGCCGTCTGGGTGGTGGCGGGTGACACTGCCCCCGGAGAGACCCTCACGCCCGACGACCTCGTCACCGAGCGGGTGCGCTTCGCCGACGCCGACTCGTTGACGCACTACTTCACTGTCGACGACGTCCTTCCCGCCGACCTGCGGCTGCTGCGCGGGCTCGGCGCCGGTGAGCTGCTGCCGCGCGCGGCGATCGGCGTCGACGAGACCACCGGCATGGTCGAGATCTCGCTGCCGGTGAGTCCACTCCTGCTGCCCCCTTCCGTCGACTCCGGCTCGGTCGTCGACATCTATCTCTCCGACCGTTCCGCCACCGCAACGGCGCCCGGTCGTCGAGCCGAGGCGGCCGCGCCGAGCGCGCCCGCGCTGCGCGAGGTGCTGGTCGTCGACTCCCCGCCGGCCGACGCGACCTTCGCGGCCAGCGGTGACCGGCAGGTGGTGCTCTCCGTCGCTGCCGAAGCGGTGGCCGCCTTCTACGGGGTGATGGACTCCCTGGGCGACCCGGTCGTCACCGTCGTACGGCACGGCTGAGGCGGCGACGATGATCGTGCTGCTCGTCGTCGCCTCGGGCGGGGCGTGGGAACCCGAGGCCCTGCGCGTGCTGGGCGAGCGCACCGCGATGGTGGTGCTCAAGAGGTGCGTCGACCTGCCCGACCTGCTGGCCAGCGCGACGTCCGGCCAGGCGCAGGTGGCCGTCCTCGGCGCCGCGACGACCGGGCTCGACGTCGCCGCCGTCGACCACCTGCGACGCCACGGGGTGCGCCCGGTCGCCGTGTGCGAGCAGGCCGAGCTGGACGACGTCCGGGTCCGGCTGCGGCGCATCGGCGTGCCGGCCGTGGTGGGCGATGGCGACCTCGACGCCCTTCCCGATGCCGTGGTCCGGGTCGTCGCGCAGGCCGACACCCAGGAGGTCGCGCCGCTGCCCGAGGCCGCCCTCGACCCAGGTCCGGGCGCCCGGGGCCGGGCGATCGCGGTCTGGGGCCCGGCCGGGGCTCCCGGCCGCACGCTCGTCGCCGTGGCGATCGCCGCCGAGCTCGCGCGTCGGCGACGTCCGACCCTGCTGGTCGACGCCGACCCCTACGGTGGCACCGTCGGGCAGGTGCTCGGCGTCATGGACGAGGTGTCGGGCGTGCTCGCCGCCGGCCGGTGGGCGGTGTCCGGACAGCTGGCCGAGCGGTTCACCTCGGTGCAGCGTGGCCTGGGTCCCTGCCTGTCGGTGATCACCGGGCTCCCGCGCCCGGAGCGGTGGACCGAGCTGCGGCCCGAGGCGCTCGACGAGGTCGTCGATCTCGGCCGCCGACAGGGCGACGTCGTGCTCGACACCGGGTTCAGCCTCGAGGACGACCCCGCTCGTCAGGGCGGCGGCCGGCCGCAGCGCAACCAGGCCACGCTCGGAGCGCTCGAAGCGGCCGACGAGGTGCTCGTCGTCGGCGCCGCCGACCCGGTCGGGCTCTCGCGCCTGGCCCGCGGCGTCGTCGAGCTCCGCGAGCTGCTGCCTGCGACGCCCGTGCGGGTCGTGGTCAACCGGATGCGCCCGAGCCTGGGGTGGTCGGAGAAGGACGTCGCCCAGATGGTGCGAGGCTTCGCGCGCGTCGACTCGCTGCACTTCCTCCCCGAGGACCGCGTCGGCGTCGACCGGGCCCTGGTGGCGGGGCGCAGCCTGCTCGAGGGAGGGGAGTCGACGCTGACGCGGGCTGTCGCCGGCCTCGTCGACGCCTGGGCGCCGGGCGCGAAGGCGCAGGTCAGGCCGAGAACAACAGGTAGAGCCCGCCGCCGGTGAACCCGACCATCGCTGCCAGGAGGGGCAGCTGCCCGGTCAGGTGCGAGCGCGGCGGAAGCAGTCGGATCGCCCGGTCGTGCGCCGCGACGGCCGCCAGCACGTGCCCGATGACGACCGCGAGCACCTTGACGCTGGCGAGCAGCGTGGGGTGGTAGCTGATCCAGGTGGGCTCGCTCCAGCTGCCGGTGCCGAGGATGTCCCAGCCTCGGCTGAGCGGGTCGCTGGCCTGGATCAGGGTGCGCGTGCCGATCTCGACGAGCAGGGTCAGGTAGTGGGCGATGATGTAGCCGGCGATGATCGGCACCAGCGAGTGCGCGAAGGCGTCGGGCAGGCTGCGGCGCCGACGCTCGGCTCCGACCCCGGTCGACGTGGCGCCGAGGGTGAAGATCGCGATCGCGAGCAGGCAGAACGTCACCAGCCCGAGGTTCTTCAGCAGCTCCCCGCTGACGTCGGAGCCCTGGACGAACGTGACCCATCGCGTCGACTCGCCGAACGAGTCGAAGCCGGTGCTGCCGAAGAGGACTCCGGTCACGCCGACGAGTCCGGGTGCGACCGGCACCGTCGCGAGGTTGGCCAGCGGGCTGCGGACGACGAGCCGCCCGGCGCTCGTGCCCCAGACCGACAGCTTCGACGCCAGTGAGGAGTACACCTCGAACGGGTCGGCGCGCTCGTAGAAGCGGTTGCCGAAGAGGGCGCCGCCGATGAGCATCGCGCCGACGTAGACCGCGCACCACAGCCGCAACGGGCCCAGCTGGCTGTTGAACGGGTAGACCAGCTCGAACCAGACGAAGGCGAGCAGGCCGAGCGCGGCCGGCCAGTAGCCCAGACGCTCGGGGTAGCGGTAGAGGCCGGCGTCGGCGTCGCCGCCGGCGACCTTCGCGAGCAGGAGGTTGATCGTGCGGACCGGGCTGATCGCCTTCCAGAACGGACCGACGAGCACCGAGAGCACCGGGACGCCGATCCACAGCCAGATGAAGAAGATCCCGAAGACCGGGTTGATGACGGAGTCGCGGCCGAGCACCGAGCAGAAGACGGTGAACAGGAACACCACCATGCCGAACACGCGCAGCACGACCCGGAAGGGGACCGACTCCACGACCCGGTCGAGGGAGGCCGGCACCGGGCGGCCGCCGGCTTCCTCGTCGTAGCGCGGGGTCCGCCAGGCCAGTGCCAGGACGGTGAAGGAGATGACGAGCGCGGCGATGCCACCGGCGATCGCCAGGTTGAGCGGGATCGGCAGGTCCTTCTGCCCGCCGATGCCGTGCGCCGACAGGTCGCCGCCGAGCCTGCTGCCCGCGGTGGCGAGCAGCAGGCTCACGAGACCACGAGCTTGACGATCAGCTTGTCCAGCGTGTGCGACTCGACCTCCACCTGTCCTGGACGGTCGATCGAGAGGGGGAACGTCTCGGGCTCGCCGGTGCCCTCGTAGCTGAACTCCGACTCCGGGTCGGAGTGCACGTGGATCTCGCCGGGCGCGTCGGCGGTGACGACGAGCTCGACCTCCTCGCCGGTCGCGACCTGCACCTCCGCGCCGTTCGGCGTGATCTCGCCACCGCTCACGGTGATGTCGATGGTGACGACGTCCGACGGGCTGCCGGTGGAGCTGCCGGTGGAGCTGCTGGTGTCGGTGCCGGAACCGTCGCTCGGCTCCTCGGTGGAGCCCGACCCGCAAGCAGCACTGCCTGCTCCGACGACCAGCAGCACGACACCGGCTGCCACCCGTGCCCGCACCCTGCCGGACAGCTCTTCGCGCATCTTGCATTCCTCCTGATCGTGGGACGGCTGCCGAGGCGACGGCACGCCTCTGTCAGAATCGCACGACGAACAAGCGTGGCTGAGCAGACCCCCGGGTCGGCCGCCCGAGAGGGGGACGACCATGAGCGAGCGCCTGCGGTCTCGCGATCGTGCCTTCCTCCGCGCCGAGCAGCCGACCTCGCCGCGGCACAACGCCACGGTGGAGATCTTCGACCCGGGTGACTCCGGCTTCGACTACCAGCGCTTCGTCGAGCTGATCTCCGACCGGATCTCGTTCGTCCCGCGCTACCGCCAGCGCGTCGTCGCCGTGCCCGGCGGCCTGGCCAACCCGGTGTGGGTCGACGACACCTCCTTCGACCTCGGCTACCACGTGCGCCGCTCCGCCCTCCCGCGTCCTGGCAGCGACGACCAGCTCTTCGAGCTCGTGGCCCGCATCGTGTCGCGTCCGCTCGACCGGACGCACCCGCTGTGGGAGATCTACTTCGTCGAAGGCCTCAGCGAGGGTCGTGTCGCGATCCTCTACAAGTCGCACCAGGCCCTCGTCGACGGTGTGCACACCGTCGATCTCGGTCAGCTGCTCCTCGACGTGAGTCCCGTGCCGCGCGAGCTGGAGCCCGACGACTGGACGCCGCAGGTCGGACCGTCGATCCCGGGCCTGCTGGCCTCCGCGCTCAAGGACTCCGTCACCGCTCCGACGACCGTCATCGACACCGTGGGCGTCGCGGCCTCCCAGGTCCTGCAGAGCGCCGACGAGGTGCGTCAGCGCGCGAGCCGAGTCACGCGCGCGCTCGCGGGGCGACGCCCGCTCCGAGGGTCCGCGGTGTTCGGGCCGCTCTCCCAGCAGCGCCGCGTCATCACGTTGGCCACCGACCTCGCCGACTACCGCAGGGTCCGTCAAGCGCACGGCGGCACGGTCAACGACGTCATCCTCGCCACCGTCACCGGCGGGCTGCGCGGGTGGCTGATGTCGCGCACCGCCTCGCTCGACGGGTTCCGCGAGATTCGCGCGGTGGTGCCCGTCTCGGTGATCGACGACGAGCTCGAGGCCACCTCGCTCGGCAGCCAGATCGCCGCCCACTTCGTGACCCTGCCGGTCGGGGAGCCGAGCCCGGTGGTGCGTCTGCACCAGGTCTCGTACTCCTTCCAGGCCCACCAGGACACCGGTCGGAGCGTCGCGGCCAACCGGCTCGCCGGCGTCGCCGGCTTCGCGCCGACCACGTTCCACGCCATCGGCTCCCGGGTCGCCTCCGACGAGCTGCGCCGCGGCTACCAGCTCAGCGTGACCAACGTGCCCGGGCCGCAGGCGCCGCTGTACGCCGCCGGGGCGCGGATGCTGGCGACGTACCCCGTGCCACCCCTGCTGCCGGGCCACCCGCTCTCGATCGCCGTGACGTCCTACGACGGCAAGGTCTTCTACGGCATCAACGCCGACCGCGACCTGCTGCCCGACGTCGACGTCTTCCAGACCTGCCTCGCCGAGGCGCTCGAGGAGCTGCTCACGGCCTCGACGAGCAAGCGTGCGCCGCGCGGGCGCAGACGCTCGACGGCCGAGCGCACCGGGGGCAAGGGCGCCGGCGAGTGAGCCGGATCTACCTGCCCAGCACGCTCGAGCGGGTGCGTGCGCTGCTCGAGCACGGCACCACCGCAGCCGAGCCCGAGCCGTTCGAGCCCGACGGCGACGACGAGGCTGCGGAGTACGCCGCCCTGATGAGCGCGGCCGACGCCTCGGCCGCGCTGCTCGGAGGTCCCGGACGCCGGGTGGTGCTGGTCGCCGAGGTCACCGACGCCTCGCGACCGCTGGCCGTGCGCGACCTGGTCGCCGTCCACGCCGACGTCGCCGACCGGACGGTCGACGCCGACCCGGACGAGGACCTCGCGTGGTTCGGTGTGCAGGAGATCGACACGCTGCTCTCCTGAGCGCAGCCCTCGCTACCCTCGACGGATGGACGCGATCACCTTTCCCCCGGCCCCCGTCAACGAGCCGAACCTGACCTACGCCCCCGGGAGCCCCGAGCGGGCGGCCCTCGAGGTCGAGCTCGCTGCGCTGGAGGCCACGCAGCACACCTTCCGTGCGCACATCGACGGGCGCACGCGCGACGGTGGTGGCGCCGAGGTCGAGGTCGTGCAGCCCCACGACCACCAGCACGTGCTCGGCACGCTGAAGAACGCCACGACCCGGGACGCCGAGGCAGCCGTCGAGGCCGCCACCGGCGCCGCGCCCGAGTGGCGAGCCATGGCTCTCGACGAGCGCTGCGCGATCATCCTCAAGGCCGCCGACCTCCTGGCCGGACCGTGGCGCCAGCGCATCAACGCCGCCACCATGCTCGGACAGTCGAAGACGGCCTACCAGGCCGAGATCGACGCCGCCTGTGAGCTCATCGACTTCTGGCGCTTCAACGTGCACTACGCCAAGCAGATCCTCACCGATCAGCCGATCGCCAACGCGCCGGGCATCTGGAACCGCACGGACCACCGACCGCTCGAAGGCTTCGTCTACGCCATCACGCCGTTCAACTTCACCGCCATCGCCGGCAACCTGCCGACCGCGCCCGCCCTGATGGGCAACACCGTGCTGTGGAAGCCCTCGCCGACCCAGCAGCTGGCGGCCTCGCTGACGATGGAGCTGCTCGAGGAGGCCGGGATGCCACCGGGCGTCATCAACATGCTGCCCGGCGACGGTCTCGACGTGTCGAAGGTGGCGCTGACGCACCGCGACCTGGCCGGCGTCCACTTCACCGGGTCGACCCCGGTCTTCCAGCACCTGTGGCAGACGATCGGGACCCACATCTCCGACTACCGCTCCTACCCGCGCATCGTCGGGGAGACCGGAGGCAAGGACTTCATCCTCGCCCACCCCTCGGCCGACCCCGACGTCCTGCGGGTGGCGATGATCCGGGGCTCGTTCGAGTTCCAGGGGCAGAAGTGCTCGGCGGCCTCGCGCGCCTACGTGCCGACGTCACTGTGGGCGAAGGTGAAGGATCAGCTCATCTCCGACACCGAGAGCCTGTCGATGGGTGACGTCACCGACTTCTCGCACTTCATGGGCGCGGTGATCGACGCGCGGGCGTTCGCCAAGCACCAGGCCGCGATCGAGCGTGCCCGCCGCACCGAGGGCCTCGAGATCGTCGCCGGCGGCCAGGTCGACGACTCGGTCGGCTACTTCGTGCGGCCCACGATCGTGACCGCCACCGACCCGAGCGACGCGATGTTCTCGACCGAGTACTTCGGCCCGATCCTGGTCGTGCACGTCTACGACGACAGCTCACCCGGGGCCTTCGAGACGATCGCCCGTCAGCTCGAGAGCGCGTCGCCCTTCGCCCTGACCGGTGCGATCCTCAGCCAGGACCGCGCGGCGATCGCCTGGGCCAGCGAGGAGCTCCGGTTCGCGGCCGGCAACTTCTACATCAACGACAAGCCCACCGGAGCCGTCGTCGGGCAACAGCCCTTCGGAGGCGGTCGGGCATCAGGCACCAACGACAAGGCCGGCGCCGCGGTCAACCTGCTGCGCTGGACCTCGCCGCGCTCCATCAAGGAGACGTTCGTCCCGCCCAAGGACCACCGCTACCCCCACATGGGCTGAGCCCCGGCGCCGACCCACCAGGTGTCGGGACTGGTGGGGGTGGTGGGTCAGGCGGTCAGGAACGGGTAGTCCGTGTAGCCCTCGGCGCCACCGCCGTAGAAGGTGTCCGGGTCGGGCTCGTTGAGCTCGGCACCCGTCTCCCAACGGGCCGGGAGGTCGGGGTTGGCGATGAAGAGTCGGCCCACGGCCACGGCGTCGGCCAGGTCCTCGTCGAGGATCGCCTGCGCGGACTCCTTGGTGGTGACCGATCCGAAGCCGTCGTTGGCGATGACGACGCCACCGAACTCCTTGCGCAGCTTCTGCGTCAGGTCCAGGCGCGGGTCGGCGAGGATCGACAGGTACGCCAGACCGAGCGGCGCGATCTCCTGCACGAGCGCGGTGTAGGTCGCGTCGACGTCGACCGGGTCCTCCTCGGTGCACCCCTGGATGTTGTGAGCCGGCGAGATACGCATGCCGACCTTGTCGGCGCCGATCGCGTCGACGACGGCGCGGGTGACCTCGATGGCGAAGCGCGCGCGATTCTGCGGGCTGCCGCCGTACTGGTCGTCGCGCGTGTTGCTGCCCGGGGCCAGGAACTGGTGGATCAGGTACCCGTTGGCGGCGTGGATCTCGACGCCGTCGAGACCGGCCTCGATCGCGTTGCGGGCGGCGGTGACGTACTCCTGGACGGCGTCAGGGACTTCCTCGGTCGCCAGGGCGCGGGGGACCGGCTGCGCCTGGGGGCCCTGCGCGGTGATCATGTCGCCGGGGGCGGCGATCGCGCTGGGGGCGACGATCTCCTGGCCACCGGTGTTGTCGGGGTGCGAGATGCGTCCGGCGTGCATGAGCTGGGCGACGATGAGGCCCTGGTCGGCATGGACGGCGTCGGCGACCCGCTTCCACCCGGCGAGCTGCTCGGGGGAGTGGAAGCCGGGGGTGTTCAGGTAGCCCTGGCCTCGGGCGCTGGGCTGTGAGCCCTCGGTGATGATGAGCCCCGCGCTCGCGCGTTGGGAGTAGTACTCCACGTGCAGGTCGCCGGGCACGGTGGCCTCGGCGCGGTTGCGCGTCAAGGGGGCCATCACCAGGCGGTTGGCGAGGGTCCAGGACTTCACGGACAGGGGTTCGAAGAGGTCAGCCATGTGCAGTTGAACCGGTGGCCCGGTTGCCGTGTTCCACTCCAAGGGGTGAAGAGTCCCACCTCACACCCGGCGCGTCGGCTTCGCCGGGTGGCACGATGGGGCAGTGATGACTCCCGTGCCGCTCCATCTCGGGTCGTTGCACCCGATCGAGCAGGCGCTCACCCTGGTGCTGGCGTTCGGGCCGTTCCTGGTGCTCGGGCTGGTGATCGTGCTGCGGCGACGCTCCGACGAGCGCGCGGCCGCCGCGGACGTGCTGCCCGTCGAGGCAACCGTCGAGTCGCCCGACGAAACGGACGCCGAGCGAGGTCGGCCTCAGCGCGACAGGTAGTCGCGCCCGACCTTGTTCTCGGCCTTGAGGGCCTTGACCAGCAGGTCGCCGATCAGGCCCTCGAGCTTGCCGCCCACCAGTGGGATGGTGACCTTGATCGTCAGCGAGATCGTCTCGACGGTCCCGGCACCGGACCCTGCGAGCGAGGTCGTGCCGGTGATGGAGCCGGGTTTGCCCGGGATCGAGATCGTGAGGTCACCGTGGGTCGGGCCGGTCCAGGTCTCCTCCTGCACGATGTTCGTCTCGTCGCCGACGATCTTCTTGGCGAACGACGGCATGCCCTGCGTGGGTTGCCACTGGTCGATCCGGACCTTCGTGGTCCCACCCTCGGCGTCGACGGTGACGTCGTAGCGGGTGCAGCGCTGGTAGGCGCAGACCTCCTTGCGGAAGTCGGGATCGGCCAGCATCGCGGTGACCGCCTCGACCGGGGCGTCGTAGGTGAGCTCGTGGGTGATCGTCTTCGACATCTCAGCGCTCCCCGGCCAGCCAGGCGGCACCCACGGCCTGCTCGGTCTCGAGGTTGGTCGTGATCTCGCCGGCGAGGAGCGACTCGAGCTTGCCGCCGATCAACGGCACCTTGACCTTGAGCTCGAGCTCGACGACCTCGCTGGTGCCGGCGCCTGACTCGAGCAGGGTGACGGTGCCCTTCGCCGAGGTCGGCTTGCCCGGGGCCGCGATGTCGATCGCGCCGCCGCGCGCGTCGGACCACTGCTCGGTGATGATCGCCCGGGTGGTGTCGCCGGTGATCTTCTTGGCGATGCTCGGCAGGCCCTCGGTGTTCTGCACCTGGTCGTTGACCAGCTCGAACCCGTCGCCCTGCACGGTCAGGGTGACGTCGACGGAGACGACGCCCTGGGCGTGCGCGACCTTCTCGCGGAACGCCGGGTCGGAGAGCATCGCGAAGACGTCGTCGGGCGGGGAGTCATAGGTCAGCTCGTGGCGGAACTTCATGGCGCCATCATGCCGTGCGAGGTGGCTGGGTGGGGAGGTGACCGACCGATCGAGCCGCGGTGGGGCACCGGGGCTGCACCGGATCGGCCGGCTGCTCCTGCAGGACTACCCGGTGCTGTGCAGCGTGCGCGGCGACCTCCGAGGTCCTACGGTGGGGGTGTGTCAACGACGACGCACGATTCCGACAAGGCCGAGCTCCTCGCGAAGGCCGTCGACCTGGCTCAGCACGGGAAGGGTAGCGGCGGTCCGCCTCGCGGCGAGGTCGCCGACCTGCTCGGTGCCTACTACCGCTACGTGGCGCCCGAGGACCTCGTCGAGCGCTCCGAGGCCGACGTGTACGGTGCCCTCGCCTCTCACTACAAGCTCGCCCGCACCCGGCCGCAGGGCTCCGCCGAGGTCCGCGTGGCCACCCCCACGCTGAGCGAGCACGGCTGGTCGGCGGGCGGCCACTCGGTCGTCGAGGTCGTCGTCGACGACATGCCGTTCCTGGTCGACTCGCTGACGATGGAGCTCTCGCGCCAGCTGCGCGACGTCCATCTCGTGGTGCACCCCAACTTCGACGTCGTCCGTGACATCACCGGCGAGCTGCAGTCGGTCGCCCCTGTCGACGACGGCTCGCGGGAACCGGCTGCGGGCGTGATCCGCGAGTCGTGGATGCACGTCGAGATCGGTCGGCTCGGCGAGACCGACGACGTCCCCGCGCTCGTCGAGGACGTCCAGCGCGTGCTGCGCGACGTCCGTGAGGCGGTCGAGGACTGGCTCAAGATGCATGAGCGGGTGGGCGCGATCGTCGCGGAGATCCGGGACGACCCGCCCCCGCTCGACGCCACCGAGCTCGCGCAGTCGGCCGAGCTGCTCGAGTGGCTCGCTGCCGGTCACTTCACGTTCCTCGGCTACCGCGAGTACTCCCTGGAGAGGGCCCAGGTCGGCGGCGTCGAGGACGACGTCCTGCGCGCGGTGCCCGGCAGCGGCCTGGGCATCCTGCGCTCCGACCAGCACGTCTCGGAGTCGTTCGGACGCCTGCCCGAGCTGGTCAAGGCCAAGGCCCGCGAGCGCACCCTGCTGGTGCTCGCGAAGGCGAACTCGCGCGCGACCGTGCACCGCCCGGCCTACCTCGACTACGTCGGGGTCAAGACGTTCGACGCCGCGGGCGAGGTCGTCGGCGAGCGGCGCTTCCTCGGGCTGTTCTCCAGCGCCGCCTACACCGAGTCGCTGACCCGCATCCCCCTGGTGCGGGAGAAGGCGCAGGAGGTGCTGCGTCGAAGCGGGTTCGACCCGCAGAGCCACGCCGGCAAGGCGCTGCTCGACACCCTCGAGACCTACCCGCGCGACGACCTCTTCCACACCCCGGTCGAGGAGCTCGGACCACTCGCCACGGCCGCGATGCAGGCGCGCGAGCGCCGCGCGGTGCGGATGTTCATCCGTTCCGACACCTACGGCCGCTACGTCTCGGTGCTCGTCTACCTCCCGCGCGACCGCTACAACACCAGCGTCCGCGAGAAGTTCGTGGAGATCCTCCGCGAGCGGCTCGGTGCCGACTCGGTGGAGTTCAACGTGCGCATCAACGAGTCGACGACGGCGCGGGTGCACTTCGTCGTGCGCATGCCGACCGGCTCCACGATTCCCGAGATCGACACCGCCGACCTCGAGCGACGCCTGGCCGACGCCTCGCGGTCCTGGCGCGACGACTTCACCTCCTCGGTGATCGCCGAGTACGGCGAGGAGGTCGGCGCGATCCTCGGACGGCGTTACCTCGACTCCTTCCCGGAGGCCTACAAGGAGGACTTCTCGGCGCGGACCGCCTCGGTCGACCTCGGTCGCCTCGAGGCGATCGTCGGCGAGGAGGGGCTCGACCACTCGCTCTACCAGGACGTCGACGCGGGCCGCGGCGAGGCACGGCTCAAGCTCTACCGGATCGGCCCGCCGCTCTCGCTGTCGCAGATCCTGCCGATGCTGAGCTCGATGGGCGTCGAGGTCGTCGACGAGCGGCCCTACACGCTCACCGGCCTCGAGCGCGCCTCGCACGTCTACGAGTTCGGCCTGCGCTACCCGGGCGTCCTGCCCGACGAGGCCCGCGAGCTCTTCCAGGACGCCGTGCGCGCCGTGTGGGACGGCTACACCGAGATCGACGGGTTCAACGCGCTCGTGCTCGGCGCCCGCATCACCTGGCGCCAGGCGACGGTGCTGCGTGCCTACGCCAAGTACATGCGCCAGGGCGGCTCGCCCTTCGCCCTCGACTACATCGAGGAGGCGCTGACCGGCAACGTCGTCATCACCCGGATGCTCGTCGACCTGTTCGAGGCGCGCTTCGACCCCGACGCCGATGACGCCGAGCGTCGCGACGTCGAGCAGCGGGCTGTGGAGGGGCTGCGAGCCGCGCTGGACGACGTGGTCAGCCTCGACCACGACCGGATCCTGCGCTCGTACCTGACGCACGTCCTCGCGACCCTGCGCACCAACTACTTCCAGCCCGCGGAAGAGGCCGGCAGGGCCCCGAAGCGCTACATCGCCTTCAAGCTCGAGCCCTCGGGGATCCCCGACCTGCCCGAGCCGCGCCCGAAGTACGAGATCTTCGTCTACTCCCCGCGGGTCGAGGGCGTGCACCTGCGCTTCGGCGCCGTGGCTCGTGGGGGCTTGCGCTGGTCGGACCGACGCGACGACTTCCGCACCGAGGTGCTCGGCCTGGTCAAGGCGCAGATGGTCAAGAACACCGTGATCGTGCCGGTCGGTGCCAAGGGGGGCTTCTTCGCCAAGGCCCTGCCCGACCCGAGCGTCGACCGCGACGCGTGGCTGGCCGAGGGCATCGCCTGCTACACGACGTTCATCTCCGGGTTGCTCGACGTCACCGACAACCGCGTCGAGGGCAGGACCGTGCCACCGTCGAGGGTCGTGCGCCACGACGGCGACGACTCCTACCTCGTCGTGGCTGCCGACAAGGGCACCGCCACGTTCTCCGACATCGCCAACAAGGTGGCTGGTGACTACGGCTTCTGGCTGGGCGACGCCTTCGCCAGCGGTGGGTCGGTCGGCTACGACCACAAGGCGATGGGCATCACCGCGCGCGGTGCCTGGGTCTCGGTGCAGCGACACTTCCGCGAGATGGACATCGACTGCCAGACCCAGGACTTCACCTGCGTCGGCGTCGGCGACATGTCGGGCGACGTGTTCGGCAACGGGATGCTCTGCTCGGAGCACACCCGGCTGGTGGCGGCCTTCGACCACCGCGACATCTTCATCGACCCCGACCCCGACGCGGCCACGTCGTACGCCGAGCGGCAGCGGCTCTTCGCCCTGCCCCGTTCGAGCTGGCAGGACTACGACAGCTCGTTGATCTCCTCGGGAGGCGGCGTCTTCGCGCGCTCGGCGAAGTCGATCACGCTCACCGAGCCGATCCGTCGGGTGCTCGGCATCGCAGCCGAGGTGAAGAAGCTGACCCCCGTCGAGCTGATGCGCGCGATCCTGCTCGCCCCGGTCGACCTGCTGTGGAACGGCGGCATCGGCACCTACGTGAAGAGCGCCGGCGAGACCCACGGCGACGCCGGCGACAAGGCCAACGACGCGATCCGCGTCAACGGTGGCGACCTGCGGGTGCGGTGTGTCGGTGAAGGTGGCAACCTCGGGCTCACCCAGCTCGGGCGGATCGAGTACGCCCGCGCCGGCGGTCGGGTGAACACCGACTTCATCGACAACTCCGCGGGCGTCGACACCTCCGACCACGAGGTCAACATCAAGGTGCTGCTCGACCGGGTCGTGGCCTCGGGAGACCTGACCGCCAAGCAGCGCAACGCCGTCCTGGCGCAGATGACCGACGAGGTCGCCCAGCTCGTGCTGCGCGACAACTACGAGCAGAACGTCGCCCTCGGCAACGCCGCCTCGAACGCCGTCCCGCTGCTGCACGTGCACGAGTTCTGGATGAAGAAGCTCGAGGCCGACGGAGTGCTCAACCGCGACCTCGAGGGACTGCCCACGAGCCGTCAGGTCGCCCGCCGCATCGATCGCCGCGAAGGGCTCACGACCCCCGAGCTGTCGGTGCTGCTGGCCTGGACCAAGATCGTGCTGGCCGACGAGCTGCTGGCCTCCGACCTCCCCGAGGACCCTTACCTGGCCCTCGACCTGCGCGCCTACTTCCCCGGTCCGATCCGCGCCGGGTTCGACGATCGCATCGTCGAGCACCCGCTGCGTCGCGAGATCATCGTGACCCAGGTCGTCAACGACCTCGTCAACGGCGCCGGCATGACCTACTGGCCGCGGTTGACGGGGGAGACCGGGGCCTCGGCGGCCGAGCTGACCCGCGCCAACTTCGTGGCCCGCGAGATCTTCGGCTCGCTGCCGTTGCGCACCGAGATCAGCGCGCTCGACAACCAGATCCCGGCCTCGGTGCAGACCCACATGCGCGTCGAGATGCGCACCCTGGTCGAGCGCGGCTCGCGGTGGTTGGTCAGCAACCGGCGTCCACCGCTCGACTCCGCCGGCCTCGTCGAGGCCTTCGCCGGGCCGATGCAGACCACGATCGCCGCCCTCCCGGACCTGATGAGCGGCTCCGAGCTGGCAGCCTTCGAGGCGCGGCGCGACCGCCTGACCGACAACCACGTGCCGGTCGAGCTGGCCTCGCGGGTCGCGGTGCTGTCGCCGGCCTACATGCTGCTCAACGTCATCGAGATCGCCCAGCGCGACGACCTCGACCCGATCGAGGTCGCGCGGACGCACTTCACCTTGGGCGAGCGTCTGGGCCTGACGACCCTCACCCAGCGCATCCTCGCCCTGCCGCGCGACGACCGGTGGCAGACGATGGCGCGGGCCGCCCTGCGCGACGACCTGCACGCCGTCCAGGCGCAGCTGACCGGGCAGGTGCTGGCCGCCACCGACGCTGCGGACACCGCCGCAGCGCGCGTCGCAGCCTGGGAGGACGCCGACCAGGTGCTGGTCGACCGGGCCGCCGAGACGCTGCGCGAGATCTGCTCCGACGAGAACGCCGACCTGGCGCGGATGTCGGTCGCGCTGCGGGTCGTGCGGGGGTTGTCGGCCTAGCGGCTGAACGAGCGCGGTCGGCGCTGCCGCTGTCGTTCGACGACCCCGCGACCAAGGACGACCTCGAAGCCCGTGCCGGCGGACGGTGCCCGATCCAGTACGCCTATCCGCGCCCGGAACATCGACAAGGCGCGCGATCTCTCGTGGGTCACTGCTCAGATCATCTGGTCGCTGCACCGCGTCGGCAGCGATGGAGCAGTCGCTCCAGAGCTCGGTCGAGATCGTCCTTGCTCGTCCAGGCATCGACCTGCGACTGGTCGATCACGGTGGTGCCGCAAGCGTCGACGAGTCGGCGGAGACCGTGCGGTGTCGTCCAGATCATCTCGCCGGTGGCGGTCGGCGTACAGGTGTAGGCGAGATGGGTCTTGGCTCGATGTCGAGTGCGCGCCAGCGGCTGGCTGTCATGTGAGTTGGTCTGATCGGGTGGTCCGCCGGGGTCGTAGGGCACCGGGTGGTCGAGGTCGACGTTGCGGCTGACGGTGGTCGCGTGAGGGAAGGCCTCGACCGGGCGGAGGAGGTGGATCCGCTCCTTGATCGCCTCGGGGTGCTCGTAGGCGCACGTCGAGACGTGCTCTGCGAGGTCGATCACGGGCTTGACGACCACGGTGCAGGTGGCCAGCAGGTCTTGCAGGGCGGTGAGGGTCATCGGACCGAGACCTTCGACTCGGGCAACGCCCGAGGCGAAGCCGGTCAGCGCTGCCTCGTGGAGGTGGATGTAGAGGATGGAGGTGGGCCGCATCCGCTTCGGGTCGGTCTCCCGCAGGGTGTCGAGCAGGTCGGCGGGAAACGCCGTGGCCCTCGACTCGCCTTCGTCGCCGTGCTCCAGGAGCAGCTCGAGCAGCTCGGCCGGGCGTGCCAGCCAGCCCATCGCGATCGACCTCAGCTCGTCGCGCGTGGTCGGCGTCGGTCCGGAGTGCTCGGGGCGCTCGGCGAGCAGGTCGGCGATGCGCTCGAGCATGGCGTCGACCCAGGCCGCGTCGCCGGCGGTGATGCGGGCGACGAGATGCCTCAGCCCGTGCTCGTCGGTGCGTCCGAGACCGACGTACCTCTTCGTGCGCTGCTCGGCCCACTCCTTCTCGTAGGCCGGTAGGTCGGCCTCGATGACCTTGGCCTCCGCGATGGAGAGCACCCGCCCGGGGGACTGGCCGACGATCGCGTCGGCCACCGCCGAGTCGACCACCCCGACTGCTTCGAGCGAGACCCGGCGCGACATCGAGGCGACCTTGCGCGCCACCCACAGCTCGGTCTCGCCCGTGACCACGCGGGCGAAGGTCAGCGGCAGCCGGTGACGCAGGTCGAGCGCGTCGGCCACCATCGCGCGGGCTGCGAGGGTGTGGACGCTGCGAGCGATCCCGAGCTCGCACAAGGCGAGCTCCTGAATCTTGGGGGTGCCTTCACCGCCGATCCTCTGGGTGCGCTCGCCGCCGGGCAGGTCGCGGACCTCGGGTAGCACCTCCATCTGGTGCAGATCGGCCCAGTCGAGCACGAGCAAGAGGTCCTCGACCTCGATCCGGCGACGCGCCGTCGTCGCCGACTGCAGCTGGGACAGCACGCGCGCGGTCTCCTGCTGGTGATCGTCGTCGTCGGGCTTCCACATGTTCTGAGTTTATCGAACACGTGTTCGAATAACAAGAGGATCAGGTCCGGCAGGGTTGCCTCCTTGGCTGGCCTCGACAGGATGACCGACCATCGAGATCCCAGCTGGGCGGGCTGCCGCTCCCTGGGTGACGGGGACCGACGTACGCGGCTACCTGCTCGCCGCAGGCCTGAGCGGAGAGCACCTCGCGGCGCTCGACAGCCTGCTCCTGTCTCCTCCGCCTGAGGTACCTCATTGATTCGCGGATGTCGGTGGCGCCGCCTAAAGTCGTTGATGATGACAACCGATCTCGGACCCGATCCGACGCAGGAGCCCGCCGCTGGGGTGCACTCGCTCTGGCGCCTGCGCGGCTACCTGCGCCCCCACCGCACGGCCCTGCTGATCATGCTGCTGACGTCGCTGGCCGGCGTCGGGCTGGCGATCGCGATCCCCCTGGTCACCAAGGCGATCATCGACGGACCGATCACCGACGGTGAGCTCGCCCCGGTGCTGCCGCTCGGGCTGCTTGGCCCTCGGGCTCGGCGTGATCGAGGCGGCGCTGATGCTGTGGCGCCGCTGGGTGCAGAGCAACGCGGTGCTGCACGTCGAGACCGCCATGCGCCACGACCTCTACGAGCGGCTGCAGGACCTCCCGATGTCGTTCCACAGCCGCTGGCAGTCCGGCCAGCTGCTCTCGCGCGCCACGACCGACCTCAGCGGCATCCGGCGCTTCTTCGGCTTCGGCATGCTCTTCCTGCTGATCAACATCGTCCAGGTCGTCGTCGTCACGATCGTGCTGCTCCGCATGTACTGGCCGCTGGGCCTCGTCGTCGGAGCGGCCGCGGTGCCGATCGTGGTGCTGTCGATGCGCTTCGAGAAGAAGTACGTCGTGATCTCGCGCCAGGTGCAGGACGAGCAGGGCGACCTCGCCACCCTCGCCGAGGAGGGCGCGGTCGGCATCCGCGTCATCAAGTCCTTCGGGCGCAACGAGCACGTCTCGCTCCGCTACGAGAGCGCAGCGAGCACGCTGCGGGACACCAGCATGGTCAAGGTGCGCCTGGCCGCGAAGTTCTGGACGTTCCTCGAGATCATCCCCAACCTCGCGGTGGCCGTGGTCCTGCTCCTCGGAGCGATCGGCGTGGGTCGCGGGGCGTTGACCCCCGGCGAGCTGGTCGCCTTCATCACCCTGCTGCTCTCGCTCGTGTGGCCGGTCTCCTCCCTCGGCGTCATCCTGGCGATGGCGCAGGAGGCGATGACGAGCGCCGCGCGCATCCTCGAGATCTTCGACACCGAGCCCGCGATCGTCGGCGGCACCGAGGTCATCGCCGCCCCGCTGGGTCACCTGCGCCTCGAGCACGTCGACTTCGCCTTCCCCGACGCTCCTCACGAGCTCGTGCTGCGTGATGTCAACCTCGACCTCGCGCCCGGCGAGACCGTCGCCCTGGTCGGCGCCACCGGCGCGGGCAAGACCGTGCTGACCTCGCTCGTGCCGCGACTGCACGACGTCACCGGCGGCCGGGTCAGCGTCGACGGGGTCGACGTCCGCGACCTCGACCTGCGCCACCTGCGGTCGCTGGTCGCCACCGCCTTCGAGGAGCCGACGCTCTTCTCGATGAGCGCGCGCGAGAACGTGACCCTCGGTCGTTCGGATGCGAGCGACGCCGACATCGACCAGGCCCTCGACATCGCCCAGGCAGGGTTCGTCCGCGACCTGCCGTGGGGGCTCGACACCCGCATCGGCGAGCAGGGCATGGCGTTGTCCGGTGGTCAGCGCCAGCGCCTCGCCCTGGCGCGCGCGGTGCTGGCCCGACCCAAGATCCTCGTGCTCGACGACACGCTCTCGGCGCTCGACGTCCACACCGAGAAGCTCGTCGAGGAGGCCCTGCAGCGCGTGCTCGGCGCCACGACCGGTCTCGTGGTCGCGCACCGGGCCTCCACCGTGCTCATCGCCGACCGGGTCGCGCTGCTCCAGGGCGGCACCATCACCCACGTCGGCGACCACCGCGAGCTGATGGCGACAGTCCCGGCCTACCGCGAGCTGCTGGCCGCCGACGCCGACCTGAGCGAGGCGTTGAGCGCGTGAGCACCGATATCGACACCCAGCCCGGACCGGTGGAGCCCGGCGAACCCGCCGACCACCAGCGTCAGCCCAGCTGGCGCGGCGTCGCGCGCACCGATGCCGACGAGGAGGCCGAGCGCGAGCGCTCGGTGCGGTTCTCCGGTGGCTCGGGCGCCCTGCTGCGCGAGATGCTCTCGCCCTACCGCAAGGCCATCTGGTTCCTCATCGGCGTCGTCCTGGTCGAGAACGCCGCCCGGCTCTCGATCCCCTACCTGGTCAAGGAGGGCATCGACACCGGCATCCCGCCGATCCGTGCCGACGACGACCTGACGCCGCTGCTGGTCATCGTGGGCATCGTCCTGGTCGCGGCGCTCACCCAGGCGATCTCGCGCAACTTCTTCCTCGTCCGGTCCGGGCTGCTCGGCCAGAACGTGCTGTTCGAGATCCGACGCCGCGTCTTTCGCCACTTCCAGGTGCTCAGCCCCGCGTTCCACGACGACTACACCTCCGGGCGCGTCATCTCGCGTCAGACCTCCGACGTGGACGCCATCTACGAGATGCTCGAGACCGGCTTCGACGGCCTCGTCACCGCGGCACTCACCTTGGTCGGCACGGCCGGGCTGCTGCTGTTCCTCGACGTCAAGCTCGGGCTGGTGGCCCTGGCCTGCGGTCCGTTCCTCTTCCTGCTGACCAACTGGTTCCGCACGTCCTCCACGGTCGGCTACCGCGCCACCCGGGAGAAGGTGGCGCTGGTCATCGTCCACTTCGTCGAGTCGATGGGCGGGGTGCAGGCGGTGCAGGCGTTTCGTCGTGAGCCCCGTAACCAGGAGATCTTCGACGACGTCAACGACCAGTACCGCCGCGCCAACCTCCACGCGTTCCGCCTCGTCGCCCTCTTCATGCCGGGCATCAAGCTCATCGGCAACGTCACCATCGCGGTGACGCTGCTCTACGGCGGCTACCTCGCCTACCACGGCGACGTGACCGTCGGTGTGCTCGCAGCCTTCCTGCTCTACCTGCGTCAGTTCTTCGAGCCGATGACCGAGATCTCGCAGTTCTACAACACCTTCCAGTCGGCCTCCGCTGCCCTCGACAAGCTCGCCGGGGTGCTGCGCGAGGAGCCGGGCGTCCCCGAGCCGGAGCACCCGCACCGGTTGCGGGAGACCCACGGTGCCCTCGACTTCGAGGGCGTCGGCTTCCGCTACACCGAGGGTCGCGACGTCATCCCCGACCTCGACCTCTCGGTGCCGGCCGGGCAGACGATCGCGCTGGTCGGCACGACCGGCGCCGGCAAGACCACGCTGGCCAAGC
This sequence comes from uncultured Actinomycetota bacterium, assembly GCA_963742775.1. Lineage (GTDB taxonomy): Bacteria > Actinomycetota > Actinomycetes > Propionibacteriales > Nocardioidaceae > Nocardioides. Next base: position 81,258 of record CAVUNE010000007.1, read on the forward strand.
TGGCGACCCGCTTCTACGACCCGGTCTCGGGCACGGTCCGTCTCGACGGCGTCGACCTGCGCGAGCTCACCGCCGACGACCTGCGCGAGAGGGTCGTGATGGTCACCCAGGAGAACTACCTGTTCTCGGGCACGATCGCCGACAACATCCGCTTCGGGCGTCCCACGGCGTCGCTCGCCGAGGTGGAGCGCGCCGCGACCGCACTCGGTGCCCACGACTTCATCATGGCGCTGCCCCACGGCTACCAGACCGACGTCGCCAACCGGGGTGGGAGGCTCAGCGCCGGCCAACGTCAGCTGGTGGCGTTCGCGCGAGCCTTCCTCGCCGACCCGGCGGTGCTGATCCTCGACGAGGCGACGTCCTCGCTCGACGTCCCCTCCGAACGACTCGTGCAGCAGGCGCTGCGCACCGTGCTCGCGGGGCGGACGGCGATCATCATCGCCCATCGCCTCTCGACGGTCGAGATCGCCGACCGGGTGCTGGTGATGGAGCACGGACGCATCGTCGAGGACGGTTCGCCGTCCGACCTGGTCGACAGCGGCGAGGGCCGCTTCTCGGAGCTGCACGACGCCTGGCTGGCGTCACTGGCCTGAGCGCCACCGACGAGCCGGGCCCTCGATAGGGTCAGCGCATGACCGACCTCCGCAGCGCGAGCGTGTCCGAGACTGCCCGGCTGACCAGCGAGGGCGACCTCACCACGCGGATCGTCGTCGACGAGACGCTCGAGCGCATCGCTGCTCTCGACCCCGACCTGAACGCGTTCTCGGTGGTCCTCGCCGACGAGGCGCGCGCCGAGGCGCTCGCGCTCGCGGGCCGCCGCAGCGTGCCGGGCCCCCTGCACGGCGTCCCGATCGCGATCAAGGAGGAGCTCGACGTCGCGGGCAGCGTCACGACCTTCGGCGGCGAGGGCAACTCCACCCCGGCCGCAGCCGACTGCGAGCTCGTGGCCCGGCTGCGGGCGGCTGGGGCCGTGATCGTCGGCAAGACGACGATGCCCGAGTTCGGTGCGTGGCCGTTCACCGAGGGCTCCTCGCGCGGCGTGACGCGCAACCCCTGGGATCGCACCCGCACCCCGGGCGGCTCCAGCGGCGGCACCGCGGCGGCGGTCTCCTCGGGCATGGTCCCGGTCGCCATCGGCGGGGACGGCGGTGGCTCGATCCGGATCCCGTCGGCCATCTGCGGGTTGTTCGGGCTCAAGCCGCAGCGTGGGCGCGTCACCTCGGCGCCGCACGAGCACCTGTGGTGGTCGCTCGGCACCACCGGACCGCTCGCCCGCAGCGTGCTCGACGCCGCGATCGTCTACGACGTCATCCGCGGCAACAGCGACACCGACCGCTTCCGCGCCGGCCCGGTCGGCTCCTTCGCGGCGGCTGCCCGACGCTCGCCCGGCAGCCTGCGGATCGGGTGGTCGACCAAGCCCGTCACCCGCGGCATCAAGCCCGACCCGATCCACGTCGCGGCCGTCGAGGAGACCGCCCGGCTGCTGGCCACGCTCGGTCACGACGTCCGCGAGATCGACCCGGCCTACCCCGACCCCACCGCGGCGTTCGTGCCGCAGTTCTTCGCCGGCATCCGCTCGGAGGCCGACACCGTCGAGCACTACGACCGGCTCGAGCGGCGCACCCGCGAGACCTACCGCCTCGGCACCTTCGCCACACCGCGCGTGATCGAGTGGGCGATCCGCGCAGGGGAGAAGGTGTCGGTCAAGGCCAACCGGGTCTTCGATCGCGTCGACGTGCTGCTGACCCCGAGCATCGCCCACCGACCCGCGCGCGTCGGCGTCATCGACGGCCGCGGCACCCTCGCGTCGTCGCTGCTGGCCATGCCGCCCATCGCCTACGCCGCCTTGTGGAACGTCGCCGGCAACCCGGCGGCGTCCGTGCCGTGCGGCATCGCCGACGACGGCCTCCCGGTCGGCATCCAGCTGGTGGGCCCCACCGACGGCGAGGAGCTGCTGCTGAGCCTGTCGGCCCAGCTGGAGGAGGCGCGACCCTGGCCGCTCCTGGCCGGGGCGTGATGCTGCTGCAGACCCCGCGCGCCCGGCTCCGCCGACTGCTGCGCCCCGGCGCGCCCAGCCCCCTGGACGGTCGCACGGTGCTCGTCACCGGAGCGTCGTCGGGCATCGGGGAGGCGACGGCGCTGGCCGCCGCGGCGCGCGGAGCGCTCGTGCTCCTGGTGGCCCGACGCGCCGACGAGCTCGAGCGGGTGCGCCGGCGGGTCGTGGACGACGGTGGTCGGGCGGCGTCCTACACCTGCGACCTGACCGACCTCGAGGCGCTCGACGACCTGGTGGCGCAGGTGCTCGCCGAGCACGGCACGGTCGACTACCTGGTCAACAACGCCGGGCGCTCGATCCGGCGCTCGCTGCACCTGAGCCACGACCGCTTCCACGACGTGGAGCGCACGATGGCGATCAACTACTTCGCGCCGGTGCGGCTGACGATGGGGCTGCTCCCGGCGATGCGGGCCCAGGGGTTCGGCCAGGTCGTCAACGTCCTCAGCTGGGGGGTGCAGCTCAAGGCCCCGAAGTTCTCGGCCTATCTCGCCTCCAAGAGCGCCCTCGACACGTGGTCGCGGATCGCGGCGCGCGAGGCCTACGGCGACAACGTCACCTTCACCAACCTGCGCTTCGGGCTGGTGCGCACCGCCATGGTGGCCCCGACCGACGACTACGACGGGCTGCCGGCGATGTCGCCCGAGGACGCCGCGGACCGGGTCGTGCGGGCGCTCGAGGACCGGCCCGTCGCCTGGAGCGCCCCCGCCGGTACCGCGGGCGAGGTGCTCGGCTTCGTGGCGCCCCGGCTGATGGACGCCGTCATGTGGCGCCTCGACCGCCGCACCCGCGACTCGGCCGCAGCGATCGGGGAGCGGGAGCCGTCCGGACAGGCGACCGCCACGACGTAGGGGCTCAGCTGGCCTTCTTCGTCGCGGTCTTCCTTGCCGCGGTCTTCCTCGTCGCGGTCTTCTTGCCGCGGTCTTCTGGGCGGGCGCCTTCTTGGCGGTGCTCTTCTTCGCCGCCGTCTTCTTGGCGGGCGCCTTCTTCGTGCTCGTCGCCTTCGCGGCCTTCTTGGCGGGGGCACTCTTCGCCGCCGGCTCGTCGTCGCCGTCGTCGCTCGCGCTGCTCTCGCCCCGCGCCGACTGCGCCGCCTGCACCGAGCGCTGCAAGGCGGCCAGCAGGTCGACGACCTCCCCGGAGGACTTCGTCGAGGTCGGCGTGCGCTTGATCTCGCCACCCTCGATCTTGGCCTTCACCAGCGCCTCGACCGCGCCTGCGTAGTCGTCCTCGAACTCGGCGGCGTCGAAGTCGCCGGCCAGGGTCTCGACGAGCATCGTGGCCATCTTGACCTCGGAGTCCTTGACCTCGCCGGTCTCGATCGAGAAGTCAGGGGTGCGGATCTCGTCGGGCCACATCATGGTCTGCATGACGATCACGTCGTCGCGCACGCGCAGCACCGCGACGCTGGTGCGCTGGCGCAGGGCGACGGTGACGACCGCCATCCGATCGGCGTCCAGCAGCGCCTGACGCAGCAGGGCGTACGGCTTGGCCCCGGCCTTCTCGGGCTCGAGGTAGTAGGACTTCTCGAACAGCATCGGGTCGATCTGGTCGGTCGGCACGAACTTCTCGACCGCGATCTCGCGCGACGACGTCGAGGGGAGGTCGGCGAGGTCGTCGTCGGTGAGGATGACCATCTCGCCGTCCTCGGTCTCGTAGCCCTTGGCGATGTCGGCGTAGGCGACCTCCTCGCCGTCGATCGCGCAGACCCGCTGATACTTGATGCGCCCGCCGTCGCTGGCGTGCACCTGACGGAACGAGACGTCGTGGCTCTCGGTCGCTGAGTAGAGCTTGACGGGCACGCTGACCAGCCCGAAGGAGACCGCGCCCTTCCAGATCGCACGCATGGGGCCAGTATCGCCCTACTCGCGACGCTTATCCACAGGTCGCGACCGTGCAGTGGCGTGCGGGCCGCTCCCAGCCGAGCTCGGGGCAGTGAGGTGGCATGCCAGACTGCAGGGGTCGAAAGGATGCTCATGCTCGAGGTCGTCGCGGCGACACCCGGCACGAAGTCGTCTCCAGCCTGCTGCGCAACGCCCTGCAGCAGTGCCGTGGTCGAGGTGCTTGATGATCGGCGCCGTCGACCTCGATCTGCACCCGACCTACTGCATGGTGACGAAACCTGCGCAGTACGCCGCTGCGGGGATCCGTGCCTACTGGAGGGTCGAGACCGAGCCGGCCATCACCCTGACCGCGCACCACCTGCAGTCCGGGTCCGCGGCCCACACCGAGGTCGGCACGTGGCGTGCCGGCGAGACCGTGCGGCTCGACTCCCCGTTCACGGTGCAGATCGCCGTCGACGACCTCACACCCTGATCCCCGATGCGTCCGATGCTCGCCACGAAGGCCGACCACGTCCCGACCGGGCCGACCTGGTCGCACGAGGTCAAGTGGGACGGCATGCGCGTGCTCGCCGCCACCGGCGCCGACGGCACCCGCCTGACGAGCCGCAACGACAACGACGTCACGGCCTCGTGGCCCGATGTGGCCGACTCGCCGTTGGGGCGGCGCGACGCCGTCGTCGACGGTGAGGTCATCGCGCTCAACGCCCAGGGGCTGCCCGACTTCCGCACCCTGCAGGAGCGCCTGCACGTGCGCAACCGCGCCGCCGTGGCCCGCCTGGTGCAGCGGGTCCCGGTCACGTTCATGGCCTTCGACCTGCTGCGCCTCGACGGTGTCGACCTGACCCGCGAGCCGCTGACCGAGCGGCGCGCCCGGCTGAACGACCTGCTCGACGGCTCCGCCTGGCAGGTGCCTGCGTCGTACGACGACGGGCAGCTGCTGCACGAGGCGACCCTGGCCCAGGGGCTGGAGGGCATCGTGAGCAAGCGGGTGGACTCGCGCTACGTGCCGGGGGAGCGCAGCGCGCACTGGCTCAAGCTCGCGCACCGGCACCGCCACACCTACGTCGTCGGGGGCTGGCGTCCTCAGGAGGGCACCTCCGACCGGCTGGCCTCGTTGCTCGTGGGCGAGATGACGCCCGACGGTCTGCACTACCGCGGACGCGTGGGCAGCGGTATCGGGGCCAAGCAGGGCAGGGCGCTGAGCGAGGCGGTGGCCGGTCTGTCGCGGCGCGACAGCCCGTTCGCCGACGAGGTGCCGCGCGAGGACGTCGCCGGCACGCACTGGCTGGAGCCGGTGCTGGTCGTCGACGTCGACACCCACGGGCGCGGGCACCGGCGGCTGCGACAACCGTCGTACCAAGGCCTGCGCAGCGACCTCGCTGCCGAGGACCTCTGATGGCCGACGAGGGCGAGGTCCGCGTCGACGTCGAGGGCCGCACCCTGGTCATCAAGAACCTCGCGAAGGTCCTCTACCCGCAGACCGGGACGACCAAGGGGGAGGTGCTGAACTACTACGCCCAGGTCGCGCCGACGATCCTGCCGCACCTGCGCGACCGGGCGGTCACCCGGATCCGCTGGCCCCACGGGGTGGAGGGGCTCAGCTTCTTCGAGAAGAACATCCCGGCCGGCACCCCGTCGTGGGTCCGGACGGCCACCGTGCCGACCACCGGCACCCGCGCCCGAGCGTCCGGGGGCGCCGGGTCGGGGGACACGTTGGTCTTCCCGGTGGTCGACGACCTGGCGACCTTGACCTGGCTGGCCAACCTGGCCGCCATCGAGCTGCACGTGCACCAGTGGCGGGTCGGGCGCAACGGGCGGCCGCGCAACGCCGACCGGATCGTCATCGACCTCGACCCCGGTGAGCCGGCAGGACTGCACGAGTGCTGCCAGGTGGCGCTGCTGGTCGACGAGAAGCTCACCGAGCGCGGGCTGACCGGTCGCCCCGTGCTCAGTGGCAGCAAGGGCCTGCACCTCTACGCCGCGCTCTCGACCCGGCTCCCACCGAGCGAGTCGACGGCGTTGGCCAAGGAGATCGCCGAGGAGCTCCAGGCCGAGCGCCCACAGCTGGTGACGGCCACGATGACCAAGTCGCGTCGTCGGGGCAAGGTCTTCCTCGACTGGTCGCAGAACGCCGGCTCGAAGACCACGGTCGCGCCCTACTCATTGCGCGGCAAGGAGCGGCCCTACGTGGCGGCGCCGGTGTCGTGGGACGAGGTGAGCACGGGCGCCGACGACCCTCTCGGCCTCGAGCAGGTGCGCCTCGAGGAGGCGCTCGAACGCATCTCGCACCGCGGTGACCTGTTCGCGCCGCAGGCCTGACCTCGTGTTACCCAACGGTGGCGAAGCCGTGGGATCGGCGTACCCACGACGTGGAGGCGCCCTGCCTAGTGTTGCCGACAACGGCCGGAGCTGAGCCGCACTGCTGGGGGGCGTGCGGCTCGCTCTGGCCACAATTGTCTCGCCGAGCGTCCTGGGTAGGTCAGCGCCCCGGGGCATTGGTCGTCCCTGACATTGCGCAGTTGCCCGTGGGGCCGCCTGCGAACCCCTATGCTCTGACGCATGGGTCACAGGGTTCTCGTCGTCGAGGACGAGGAGGACATCGCGTTCCCCCTTGTCCGGACGCTGGAGCGCGAGGGCTACGACGTCCACTGGGTCGACAACGGCCAGAAGGCGCTCGACGAGCTCGTCGCCCGCTCCGCCGAGGTGATCATCCTCGACCTCGGACTACCCGACATGGACGGCCTCGAGGTCTGCAGGAAGGCTCGCGCCGCCGGTTTCGAGGGCGCGATCATGATCGTCACCGCCCGCGCCGGCGAGCTCGACCGAGTCGTCGGTCTCGACTACGGCGCCGACGACTACCTCGCCAAGCCGTTCGGCCTGGCCGAGCTCCAGGCGCGCGTGCGCGCCCTGCTGCGTCGCACCGGCGCCGGCAACGGGTTGAGCTCGGAGGACTCCGCAGACGGGCTGCGCATCGACGTCGCCGCTCGCCGGGTCTACGCCGGCGAGACCGAGGTGCCGCTGACCGGCAAGGAGTTCGACGTCTTGAACATCCTGGCCGCCAACAAGGACAAGGTCGTCTCCCGCGGTCGTCTGATGGCCGACGTGTGGGACGAGAACTGGTACGGCTCGACCAAGACGCTCGACGTCACCATCGGCCGGCTGCGCCAGAAGCTCGAGAGTGTCGGGGTCACCGAGCGGGTCGTAGCGGTGAGAGGCGTCGGGTTCAGGCTCGAGGCGCCCTCGCCCCCCGCGTGAGCTGCTGAGCGCGGCTCGCGTCGCGCCCGCCCCGGGTCCCTCGTAGACCCACCCCACCGGCCACATCGGCCTCAGGCATCGCGAGTTATCCACAGATCTGCGCGAGGGTCTTCACGGCGGCGTCGTGCCTTCCTTACGGTGATCGGGAGACAGGAACCTGATCCGGGAACGGGGACCGCCATGACGATCACGCGCGCCGTGGGCAACGACGAGCGTCGACGCGACGACGCCGGCATCGTCGAGGGCCTCGACGCGATCGTGCGTGACCTGGTGCGGCGCGAGGGCGTCGACCCCCAGCGTGACGTCGACGTCGTGCGTCGCATCGCCGATCGGGTGGTGCGCGAGCACGACGAGCGCAGCCTGACCGGGATGGTCGCCCCGGTCGTCGACGTCGACGTGCTGGTGGGCGATCTCGTCGCTCGGGTGGCGGGGTTCGGGCCGTTGCAGCCCTTCCTCGACGACCCCTCCGTCGAAGAAATCTGGATCAACGATCCGTCCCGGGTCTTCGTGGCACGCCACGGGCGCCACGAGCTGACGAACCTCGTGCTGACGCGGGCCCAGGTCGACGAGCTGGTGGAGCGGATGCTGAAGTCGAGCGGCCGCCGTCTCGACGTCAGCACCCCGTTCGTCGACGCGATGCTGCCGGAAGGTCACCGTCTCCATGTCGTCCTCGACGGCATCTCTCGCGGGTTCACGGCCGTGAACATCAGGAAGTTCGTGCTGAAGGCTGCCCAGCTGGGCGACCTGGTCCGGCTCGGCAGCCTCAGCCCCCGGGCAGCGACCTTCCTGGAGGCGAGCGTCCACGCGGGGTTGAACATCTTGATCGCCGGGTCGACCCAAGCCGGAAAGACCACGATGTTGAACTGTCTGGCGGCTGCGATCCCGGGCGGCGAGCGCGTCGTGAGCGCCGAGGAGGTCTTCGAACTGCGCTTCAACCACCCCGACTGGGTCGCTCTCCAGACGCGGCAGTCGGGCCTCGAGGGCAATGGCGAGATCGCGCTGCGCCACCTCGTCAAGGAGTCGCTGCGCATGCGGCCCTCGCGGGTCATCGTGGGGGAGGTGCGCGCCGAGGAGTGCCTCGACCTCCTCCTCGCCCTCAACGCCGGGCTCCCCGGCATGTGCACCCTGCACGCGAACTCCGCGCGGGAGGCGCTGGTGAAGATGTGCACGCTGCCGCTGCTGGCCGGCGAGAACATCTCGGCTCGCTTCGTCGTGCCGACCGTGGCGACCTCGGTCGACCTGGTGGTGCACCTGGGCATCGACCAGCACGGCGTACGGCGGGTCAACGAGATCGTCTCGGTCCCGGGCCGGGTGGAGAACGACATCATCGAGGCCGAGCCGATCTTCGTGCGCCACGAGCGTGAGCTGCGGCGGATGTCGGGCATGCCGCCGCGCGTCGATCGCTTCAAGCGGGCCGGGATCGACGTCCACCAGCTGCTGAACGACGGGCGGTAGGGGGAAATGGGCGCGGTCGTCGGCCTGGGTGTCGGGGTCGGTCTGCTGCTGATCTGGTCGGCGTTCGCGCTGCCTCGGCCGACCGGCCCGGCACAACCCCGACCTCCCGGGCGGTTGGCCAGGCTCCTCGCCGGTGCCGGGTTGACCGAGGTCTCCACGACCGGGCTGGTGCTGCTGTGCGTGGTCTCGGCCGTCGTCGCCGGGCTCGTGGTGCAGGTGGTCACGCGCACTCCTCCGGTGGCGGCGACCTTCGCCGCGATGGGGGCCTACCTGCCGATCGCCATCGTCGGCGCACGCGCCCGCCGGAGGCAGCGCGACTTCGCCGAGGTGTGGCCCGAGGCCATCGACAACCTCGCCTCGGCGGTCCGCGCCGGGTTGTCGCTCCCTGACGCGCTCGCCGGGCTCGCGATGCGCGGCCCGGAACCGTTGCGAGCGGCGTTCGCCGCCTTCGCACTCGACTACCAGGTGACGGGCCGCTTCTCCGACTGCCTCGACCGGCTGAAGGTCACCTTGTCCGACCCCGTCGGCGACCGCGTCGTCGAAGGACTTCGCATCGCACGCGAGGTGGGCGGCGGCGAGCTCGGCCGGCTGCTGCGTCACCTCTCGGGCTACTTGCGCGACGAGCTGCACACCCGTTCCGAGCTCGAGGCGAGGCAGGCCTGGGCCGTCAACGGCGCACGGCTGGCGGCGGCGGCGCCCTGGCTGGTACTGCTGGTGATGTCGTCCCAGCCCGACGTCATCGGTCGCTACCGCTCCTCGGGCGGGGTCATCGTGCTGGTGGTCGGCGCAGCGGCCTGTGTCGGCGCCTACCGGCTGATGATGCGCATCGGCCGACTGCCGTCCGAACGACGGATCCTTTCGTGAGCACGCCATGACGATGTCGTTGTGGGGCGTCCTCCTCGGTCTCGCCGCCGGCCTCGGGATGGTGCTGGTCTGGGTGCGGGTGGCTGCGATCCGGCGACCCCAGCTCTCGCTGCGCGTCCTGCCGTACGTCCGTGACCTCCCGCGCGTGGGGCAGCTCCCGGGCGCCCGGCGTCCGCCCTCGACCGCGCCGACCACGGCGGCGATCGGGGTCTTCGGGCCGGTGCTCCGCTCGGCTGCCGACGGCGTCGAGAAGGTGCTCGGAGGGGCGTCCTCGGTGCGCCGTCGCCTCGAGCGGGCCGGCCTCGAGACCACGCTGCACGAGTTCCGGGTCGAGCAGGTGGTCTGGGGCCTCCTCGGGTTCGCCGCGGCGGCCGGGTTCGGCATCCTGCGCGCGCTCTCGACCCCCACCAACCCCGTGGCACTGCTTGCCCTGTGCGCCGCAGCGTTCGCCGGCGGGGTGGTGCTGCGTGAGAACCGCCTGACGAGCCAGGTGAAGACGCGCGAGCGCCGGATCCTCGAGGAGTTCCCGACGATCGCCGAGCTCCTCGCTCTCGCGGTCGCCGCTGGGGAGTCGCCGGTCGCCGCACTCGACCGCGTCGTCCGGCGCAGCGGCGGCGAGCTCTCGGACGACCTGAGCCACGTCCTCGCCGCGGTCCGCACCGGGGAGCCGGTTGCGGTCGCCTTCGACCGGCTCGCCATGACGACCGGGCTCCCGCTGGTCTCGCGCTTCGCTCAGGGCATCGCCATCGCCGTCGAGCGCGGCACCCCGCTGGCCGACGTCCTGCACGCGCAGGCCGCCGACGTGAGGGAGGCGGGGCGGCGCAACCTGATCGAGCTCGCCGCCCGTCGCGAGGTCGCGATGATGGTCCCGGTGGTGTTCCTGATCCTCCCGGTGACAGTGCTCTTCGCGTTCTGGCCCGGCCTCGTCGGACTGTCCCTGACCGCCCCCTAGCCCTCTTCCCGGCACCTCCACCCGACCACTCGGTCACCTCGGAAAGGATTCACCATGGGGAACCTGCTCCCACTCATCCAGCGCCAGGTCGCGCTGCTCCTCGCTCACGGACGACGGGATCAGGAGCGCGACGACCGCGGCGACGTACCGGGCTGGGTGCTCGTCACGATCATGACCGTCGGACTGATCGCCGCGATCACCGCCGTGGCCCAGCCGCAGCTGACCTCGATGTTGCAGTCGGCGCTCAACTCGGTGAGGTAGGCGTGCTCGGACGACCGCGACGTCGCGGCCAGCGCGGCGCGGCGGTGGTCGACATCGTGCTGGTCATCGTCGTGCTCGTGCCGTTGGTGCTCGCGATCATCCAGGTGGCGCTGGTGATGCACGTGCGCAACACCCTGGCCGCCGCGGCGGCGGAGGGAGCCCGCTACGCCGCGACCCAGGGCGGGTCGGCGTCGTCCGGGATCGCGCGCACCCGCAGCCAGATCGACGACGGGATCGCCGGCGACTTCGCGCGCGACATCGGCGTGCGCCGGGTGCTGCTCGGCGGGGTCCCGACCCTCGAGGTCGTCGTCCGGGCGCAGGTGCCCGCGCTCGGGCTCGGTGGCCCGGGGGTCGAGCTCGTCGTCGAGGGCCACGCGGTCGCGGAGCAGCCATGAGGCGGCCCCGTCGAGACTGTCGCAGCGAGCGGGGCAGCGCGGTCGTCGAGCTCGTCTGGCTCGGGATCCTGCTGCTCGTACCGATGCTGTGGATCGTGGTCTCCGTCTTCGAGGTGCAGGGCGGCGCGTTCGCGGTCTCCACAGCGGCGAGGTCGGCGGCCCGTGCCTACGCGTTGGCTCCCACTGATGCCTCCGGCGAAGGGGCAGCGCAGGCCGCCGCGCGTCAGTCGCTCGCCGACCAGGGCGTGGACGACGTCCCGGTCGATGTCGACGTGACCTGCACGCCCTACCCCGGCTCGTGCCACAGCGGCACCTCGATCATCACCGTGCGGGTCACCTCCCGCGTGGTGCTGCCGCTGATGCCCGACTTCCTCGGCGGCAACACGCCGTCCTTCCGCCTCGACTCCGCTCACACGGTGCCGATCGGCCGCTACGTGCCGATCGGCACCACCGCCGCACCATGAGGCGTCGACGAGTAGCCGACGAGCGCGGCACGGCGACGCCGCTGATCATCGGTTTCGCCCTGCTGCTGGCGATGACGGTCGCCGTCGTCGTCGACGCCTCCACCGCGTTCCTGCACCGCCAGGGCCTCGACACCCTGGCCGACGGAGCGGCACTGTTCGGTGCCGAGGCCGGCGCCGAAGGCAGGGAGGTCTACGACGGCGGGCTCGACCGCGACTCCCTCGCCCTCACGCCGGCGGCGGCCCAGGTCGGGGTACGTGCCTACCTGACCAGCGTCGGGGCCTATCGGGAGTTCCCGGGCCTGGCCTTCGACGTCGTCGTCCGCGACGACCGGGTCGTCGTCACCGTCAGTGCCCCGGTCGCCTTCCCGCTCACCGTCCCGGGCGGCCCGGAGTCGGCGCGGGTCTCGGCCACGGGAGCGGCTGTCGTCGACCCGCGCTGAGCCGCTTCGTCGGCCACGATCGACTGATGAGCCTCCGCGGCGCTCGGCGCCGTACCCTTGAGCGGCCATGACTGCCACCCCTGTCGCCCCCGCCCGCACCTATGAGGTCAAGACCTACGGGTGCCAGATGAACGTCCACGACTCCGAACGGCTGACCGGGCTCCTCGAGACCGCCGGGTACGTCGCCTTCCGACGCGAGTCCAAGGAGCAGGCCGCGCATCCGGACGTCGTCGTGTTCAACACCTGCGCGGTGCGCGAGAACGCCGACAACAAGCTCTACGGCAACCTGTCGCACCTCGCCCCCGTCAAGGCGGCCAACCCCGACATGCAGATCGCGGTCGGCGGGTGCCTGGCGCAGAAGGACCGCGCCACGATCACCGCGAAGGCGCCCTACGTCGACGTCGTCTTCGGCACCCACAACATCGGGTCGCTGCCGGCGCTGCTCGACCGGGCTCGGTCGCAGGAGGAGGCGCAGGTCGAGATCCTCGAGTCGCTCGAGGTCTTCCCCTCCACCCTGCCGACCAAGCGTGACTCGGCGTACGCCGCGTGGGTCTCGGTGTCGGTCGGGTGCAACAACACCTGCACGTTCTGCATCGTCCCGGCCCTGCGCGGCAAGGAGAAGGACCGTCGTCCGGGCGAGATCCTCGCCGAGATCGAGGCGCTCGTCGCCGACGGCGTCTGCGAGGTCACGCTGCTCGGCCAGAACGTGAATGCCTACGGTGTCGAGTTCGGCGACCGGCAGGCTTTCTCGAAGCTGCTCCGCGCCTGCGGCGAGATCGCGGGCCTGGAGCGCGTGCGCTTCACCTCGCCCCATCCGGCCGAGTTCACCGACGACGTCATCGAGGCGATGGCCGAGACGCCGAACGTGATGCCGCAGCTGCACATGCCGCTGCAGTCGGGCTCCGACAAGGTGCTCAAGGACATGCGCCGTTCCTACCGCAGCGCGAAGTTCCTCGGCATCATCGAGCGCGTGCGCGCCGCCCTGCCCGAGGCCGCCATCACCACCGACATCATCGTCGGTTTCCCCGGCGAGACCGAGGACGACTTCCTCGCGACCATGGACGTCGTGCGGCAGGCGCGCTTCTCCGGCGCCTACACCTTCCAGTACTCCAAGCGACCCGGCACCCCCGCCGCCGACCTGCCCGACCAGGTCACGCCTGAGGTCGTGAAGGACCGCTACGGCCGCCTCGTCGAGCTCGTCAACGCGATCGCGCAGGAGGAGAACCAGGCTCTCGTCGGACGCACCGTCGAGCTGATGGTCTCCGAGGGCGAGGGACGCAAGGACGCCGAGACGTTGCGGCTCTCGGGCCGCGGGCCGGACAACCGGCTCGTGCACTTCGCGGCTCCCGGTCCCGATGTCGAGCAGGTCCGCCCCGGCGACACCGTCAGGGTCGAGATCACCTATGCCGCCCCGCACCACCTGGTCGCCGACCGGGTCCTGTCCGTACGGCGTACCCGCTCCGGCGATGCCTGGGAGGCGCGCCGGGCCGACTCGGCGGCTGGCGGCGTGACCCTCGGCATGCCCAGCATCGGGGTCCCGACGCCACTGCCCGACGCTCCCTCCTGCCGCTGAGCCGGCCCCCCGGGGGTAGTCCCTGACGGAAATCAAGGATTTCGGCCCGAGAACGTTGATTTCCGTCAGGGACTACCCCGAGCGGGTCGGCGGGTGGGTCGGCGGGTCGGTGAGGGAGGATGGGGCCATGCCGGCCGACGCACCGACCATCCTGGCCACCTCGGGTGGACTCGTCCCGGGGTCGCGCACCCGCTACGAGGTCGGGCCCCTGACGCACCACGCGGTCGAGCGTGCCGGCGTCGAGGGCCGAGCGCCGCGCGTCTGCTACCTCGGGACGGCTGCGGGCGACCAGCCGCAGGGCGTCCGCGACTTCTACGACGCAGCGCAGCTCGCCGGGTTCGCCCCCTCGCACCTCCAGCTGTTCACCATGCCCAACGTCGCCGACATCACCCAGCACCTGCTTGTCGCAGGACGTCATCTGGGTCTTCGGGGGCAGCGTGGCCGGGCTCCTCGCGATGTGGGAGCTCCACGGCGTCGGCGACGCCATGCGCGCGGCGTGGGAAGCGGGCGTGGTGCTCACCGGCGTCTCGGCCGGCTCGATCTGCTGGCACGTGGGCGGGACCACCGACTCGTTCGGGCCGAGGCTGCGGCCGATCACCAACGGCCTGGGCTTCCTGCCCTACTCCAACGGAGTGCACTACGACTCCGAGGAGGAGCGCCGTCCGCTCTTCCAGTCGCTCATCGCCGACGGCACCCTGCCCGACGGCTACGCCACGGACGACGGCGTGGGTGTGCTCTACCGCGGCACCGAGATGGTCGGCGCCTTCAGCGAGCGCGACGGCGCGGGCGCCTACCGGGTCGAGCGCGGACCCAATGGCACCGCCGTGGAGACGCAGCTCGACACCACGTTCCTGGGCTGACCCCGCTGCGAGCGCGGGGTCAGTCGCGCGGGGTCAGTCGCGCGGGGTCAGTTGCGCGGAGGCTTGTCGTACGGCGCCTCGTCGTGGCGCGGGTCCTGGCTGTGGTAGCCGGACTTCGGGGCGATCGGCGGGTCCGGGTTCACCTCGACGCCGCCGGGCGACTGCTCGGGCGGGACCTCGGCCTCGGGGTCGCGATCGTCCGGACCGACGTCGAGCGTGCCGGACGTGTCGACCTGACCGGGTCCGGTCGGCCCGATGGTGGCGCTGCTCCCGCCGAGGTCGCCGTCCTTGTCGTTGCCGGTGTGCGCGTTGCCGGTCTGGTCGCCGCCGGCCTGCTCGGGGGTGCTCATGCCGGCGACTCCTCGTCGGAGTCGACGTCGTCGCCGTCGCCGTCACCCTTGGTGGCCTCGGTGCTGGTGTCCTCGCCCTGCTTCATCTCGTCGGGCAGAGCGTCCTCGACGGCGGGGTTGGAGTCGGGGTCGAGGTCGCGCATCACCGGCGCCTCCGGCTCGGCGCCGTCGGTCTGCGCCGACTGCGCCCGGGCGCCGTCGGGGAACTCGATGGCGTCGACGCCACCCGGGTTGGTCTCGCCCGGCTCGATCTGCGGCTCGGGAGTGGGCCCGAGGTCGTGGTCCTGGGTCATGGCTGTTCCTTCCTGTCGGACTCGCGGTCGAATCCGAATGTCGTGTACGCGGGTAGTCCGTCGCCCAGTCCGTCGAGCACCGCGCGCTCGTGCGGGACGACGGGGTGGGAGAGCTCGTCGAGCGCGTCGAGCAGCACCCACCGCAGGTCAGCACACTTGGCCGGCTCGACGACGTAGGGCTCGCCGGTCCAGGAGCGGGCGGTGAAGAAGAAGTCGACGCGTTCGTCGATCGGCAGGTCGTGACGCGTGCGGTGCATCGTGGTGACGAACTCCAAAGCCAGGTCGTCGACGCCGATCTCCTCAGCGGCCTCGCGGTGCGCGGCGGCGACCGCGGTCTCGCCGCGCTCGACGTGCCCCGCCGCGGCGGCCGCCCAGTGGTCGTCCAGGTAACCGGTGTCGCGGCGCAGCTGCAGCAGCACCTCCGGCCCGGCCACGCCGTCACGCAGCAGGTAGACGTAGGAGGCCGGGACGACCGTGAAGCGGTCGTGGGCACCATCGGTCACTGCGACGGCTGGTCCAGCGTGGTCGCGGCGTTCTCGGCCTGGTCCGGCTCGGCGTGCCCGTCGACCCCGTCGCCGTCCGGAAGCTCGCTGTCGTGCTCGCCCGGCGGGGTCTCGTCGAGGTCGTAGGCGGCGTTCTCCTCCTCCGGCACGGGAGCCGTCACCGGAGGTCGTCGTTCTTGCCGTCGAGCTTGTCGAGGGCGTCCTTGGCCTTGCTGGTCGCCGAGCCGATCTTGTCGCCGTGCTTGCCGCCGGTCTTCTTGTCGGCGAAGTCGGCGGCCTTGTCGATGCCGTCGTTGATCTTGTCGCCGTGCTTGTCGACGGCGTCGCTCAGCTTGTTCTTGGCATTGTCGAGAAAGCCCATCCTGGATCCCCCTGAGATCGGTGTCGTGGGGCGGGACCGACGTGGAGCGCCCACTTGTCAGACTAGCCACATGAGCGAGGTCAGCGGCACCCGTCCGGTGACGGTCGCGATCGTCGGTCCGACCGCCTCGGGCAAGACCTCGTTGTCGCTCGACCTCGCCGGTCAGCTCGGTGGCGAGATCGTGAACACCGACGCGATGCAGGTCTACCGCGGCATGGACATCGGTACGGCGAAGCTGCCGCCGGCCGAGCGTCGCGGCATCACCCACCACCTCCTCGACACCCAGGACGTGCGCGAGCCGGCCACCGTGGCGACCTTCCAGGGCTGGGCCCGCTCGGTGATCGCCGACCTGAGGGGAAGCGGCACCACCCCGGTGCTCGTCGGCGGCTCGGCGCTCTACATCCGCGCGATCCTCGACCGGTTCGAGTTCCAGGCCACCGACCCCGGAGTACGCGCGCAGCTCGAGGCCGAGCTGGCGGACGTCGGCCCCGCCGCGCTGCACGCCCGGTTGGTCGACCTCGACCCACGCACGGCCGCCACCCTGGCACCCGACAACGGGCGGCGCGTCGTCCGGGCGCTGGAGGTCATCGAGCTCACCGGCCGTCCCTATGCCGCAGCCCTGCCCGAGCTGACCTACGTCGACCCACGCACGGTGCAGGTCGGCGTCGACATCGACCGCCCCACGCTCGACGCCCGCATCGAGCAGCGCGTGCACCACATGTACGACGCCGGCCTGGTCGCCGAGGTCGAGCGCCTCCTCGACGAGGGCCTGGCCGAGGGCCGCACCGCTTCGCGCGCGATCGGCTACCGCGAGGCGCGGATGGTGCTGGCCGGGGAGCTCGACCTCGACGAGGCGCGCCGGCGCACCGTCTTCGCCACCCGCCGCTACGCCCGCAAGCAGATGGGGTGGTGGCGCAAGGACCCCCGCATCACCTGGGTGTCCTACGACGCCGCCGACCTGCTCGAGCAGGCCCTCGTCGCCGTCGCTGCGGTGACCCCGCTCACCCGGTGAGGTTTCGCCGATGAGCCCGGGTGGCTGGCAGAGTCGACCCATCATGACGACGAACTACGACGCCTACGAGGCATCCCCGGGGCCCGCCGCCTCGCACGCCGACGCTCCGGACTACGGGGTGCTGCGCTGGTTGGTGCTCGCCACCTTCATCGTCATCCTCAACGAGACGGTGATGATCAACGCGATCCCACGGTTGATGGCCGAGTTCGACGTCAGCACCCGCTCGGCGCAGTGGCTCACGAGCGGGTTCATGCTCACGATGGCGGTCGTCATCCCGATCACCGGTTGGTTCCTGCAGCGGGTGAGCACGCGCCAGGCCTTCGGCACGGCGATGGCGGTCTTCTGCACCGGGACGCTGGTCTGCGCGATCGCGCCGATCTTCGCCGTGCTGCTCCTCGGGCGGGTCATCCAGGCCGGCGGCACCGCGATCATGATGCCGCTGCTGATGACCACGCTGATGACGATCGTCCGCGAGCAGGACCGCGGCCGGATCATGGGCAACGTGACCCTCGCGATCTCGGTCGCACCGGCCCTCGGCCCGGCCGTCTCGGGCACGATCCTCGCGCTCGGCTCGTGGCGGCTGATGTTCGCCGTCGTCCTCCCGATCGCCGTGGCCATCACCTACGTGGGGCTGCGCAACCTCGTCGACGTCGGGGAGACCCGGCCCGGCGCGATCGACTGGACCAGCGTCGCACTGTCGGCCTTCGGTTTCGGCCCGCTCGTCTTCGGCCTCTCCCAGCTCGGCGACGGCTCCGGCGTCGGACCGCCGTGGCTGCCGGTCGCGATGCTGGTGCTCGGTGTCGTCGCGCTGGCGGTCTTCGTGCTGCGTCAGCTGCGCCTGCAGCGCGTCGGCGTGCCCCTGCTCGACCTGCGTACGCTCACCCACCGCACCTACGCCCTCGCGCTCGGGCTGATGGCCGTCGCCTTCATGGCGATGCTCGGCTCGATGATCCTGCTGCCCCTCTACCTCCAGGGTGTGCGCGGCCTCACCGAGCTGCAGACCGGCTTGCTCGTGATGCCCGGTGGTCTGGCGATGGGCCTGCTCGGGCCCCAGGTCGGCAAGGTCTACGACCGCGTCGGCGGCCGGCCGCTCGTCGTCCCGGGCTCCCTCGGCATCCTCGTCGCGCTCAGCCTGCTGACCCAGGTCGGCGCCACCACGCCGGTGCTCTTCGTGCTCGGCGCCCACGTGCTGCTGATGGCGTCGCTGGCCGCGGTCTTCACCCCGGTCTTCACCCTCGGGCTCGGGGCGCTCCCACCCGACCTCTACTCCCACGGCAGCTCGCTGCTCGCGACGCTGCAGCAGGTCGCGGCCGCCATCGGTACGGCGATCGTGGTCGCTGTCGTGGCCTCTCGCCAGACCAGCCTGCTCGACGGCGGAGCCTCCGAGCTGGCCGCGCGCGTGGGCGGCAACCAGTGGGGCTTCGGCGTCGGGGCGATCCTGGCGCTCGTGATCGTCGCGTTCGCCGTCGTCCTGCCCGGTCGGCTGCCGTCGTACGACGCCGACGCCGACGCCGACGCGAAGGTCACCGCCGACGTGCCCACCGGCGCGGCTGCCACCGACTGACCGTCCGCGCCGCACCCTAGGCTGGTTGCCATGAGCCTGCCTGCACCCGCGCCCGACCGCACCGCCCTCGTCACCGGGGCGTCGTCCGGCATCGGCGCCGACATCGCCCGCCAGCTCGCACGTCGCGGGCACGGGGTGACCCTCGTGGCCCGCACGACCGCGAAGCTCGAGGCGCTGGCCGCCGAGCTCGGCGCGGACGGCGTCCGCGCCGATGTCGTCTCCTGCGACCTGACCGACCGCGCCTCGCGCGCCGAGCTGCCGGCGAAGCTGGACGCCCTGGGGCTGAGCGTCGACGTCCTGGTCAACAACGCCGGGTCGTCGACCCTGGGTCGGGTCGTCGAGTCCGACCCCGAGGCCGAGATCGCGATGCTCGAGCTGGACGTCGTCGCCGTCGCCGACCTCTGCTCGCGCTTCCTGCCCGGCATGGTCGCCCGGCGTCGGGGCGCAGTGCTCAACGTCGCCTCCACCGCAGCCTTCCAGCCGCTGCCCGGCCAGGCCGGCTACGGCGCCGCCAAGGCGTTCGTGCTGTCCTACACCCAGAGCCTGGCCGCCGAGCTCAAGGGCACCGGGGTCACCGCGACGACGCTGTGCCCCGGGCCGGTCGCCACCAACTTCGCCGAGTCGGCCGGTCTCACCGCCGAGGAGTTCGACGAGGCGCTGCCCCAGGTGATGTGGGTGTCGTCGTCCGACGTCGCGCGCGCGGGCGTCGACGGCCTCGCCAAGGGCCGGCTGGTGGTGATCCCCGGTGCCGCCAACCGGCTGGTCGCCGCGCTCTCCCACGTCACGCCCCGCCGGGTGCTGCTCCCGCTGCTGGTGAGGGCGCACCCCAGCCTGAAGTGACGGCCGGGCGAGACCGGTGGCGCCGACCGATCAGGCAGTACCGTGGCCGGGTGACCTGGAGCGAGCTGACCACCCTCGAGGCCCTCGTCGACCTGCTCGGCGAGCCCGCAGAGCGCGCGGCCACCAAGAGCCGCCCGGCCCTGCTGGACGTCGATCGCGAGTGGCTGGCGGCCTCGCCGTTCTGCCTCATGGCGACCTCCGACGACCAGGGCCGTTGCGACGCCTCGCCCAAGGGCGACCCGGCCGGCTCGCTCGTGCACGTCATCGACGACCGCACGATCGCCCTGGCCGAGCGGCCCGGCAACCGGCGCGCCGACGGCTACCGGAACATCCTGCTGAACCCGCACGTCGGGCTGAACTTCCTCATTCCCGGGCGGGGCGACACCCTGCGCGTCAACGGTCGGGCCCGTCTGGTCTCCGACGCCCCGTTCTTCGACGAGATGGTCGTCGAGGGCCACCGTCCGATCCTGGCCGTCGTCGTCGACATCGAGGACCTCTTCTTCCACTGCGCCAAGGCGTTCCTGCGCTCGCGGCTGTGGCAGCCGGAGTCGTGGGACCCGGAGGCGCGGGTGCCACGCCGCGCGGTGATCGCGAAGGAGGTCGAGCCCAGCGAGATGAGCATGGAGCAGCTCGACGACTACTACCGGCCCGAGAACTACGCCCGGGGCCTCTATGCCTGAGTACCCGTTCCTGAAGGGCCATGGCACCCACAACGACTTCGTCCTGCTGCCCGACCACGACGGCTCGGTGCACGGCGACCTCGACCCGGCGCGGGTACGCGCGCTGTGCGACCGGCGCGGCGGCATCGGCGGCGACGGTGTCCTGCGGGTCGTGCGCGGCGAGCAGCACTGGTTCATGGACTACCGCAACGCCGACGGCTCGCTGTCGGAGATGTGCGGCAACGGGATCCGGGTCTTCGGACGCCACCTCGTGGAGGAGGGGCTCGCCGACCCGATGCAGCCCCTGCCGGTCGACACCCGTGACGGCGTCAAGACGCTGACCTTCGCCGACGGGTCCGTCGACGGTGAGGTCACCGTCGACATGGGGGTGCCGCAGCTCCTGGGCGCCTGCGAGGTCGGCGTCGCCGGGCGCCGGTGGCCGGCGGTGCACGTCGACACCGGCAACCCGCACGCCGTCGCCTTCGTCGACGACCTCGCCGACGCCGGCCCCCTGACCGACCCGCCCGACCACGACCCCGTGGTCTACCCCGACGGCGTCAACGTCGAGTTCGTCGTGCGCCGCGGCGAGCACCACGTCGCCATGCGGGTCCACGAACGAGGCTCGGGGGAGACGCAGTCGTGCGGCACCGGCGCCTGCGCCGTCGCGGTCGCCGCCGCGTCGGCCGACGGCGCCGAGCGCGGGACGCCGTACCGCGTCGACCTGCCGGGTGGCACCCTCACGATCACCTGGTTGGACGACGGGCGGGTGCTGATGGCGGGCCCCGCTCTCATCGTGGCCCGTGGCACCACGTCGCTCTGAGGGTCAGTAATCTGCTCCGCATGGAACTCAAGGGATCTTCTGCCATCGTCACAGGGGGCGCGTCCGGCATCGGTGCCGCGGCCGCCCGCCGGCTCGCCGCGCTCGGCTGCACCGTGGTCGTCGCCGACCTCCAGGCCGACAAGGGCGAAGCCCTCGCCGAGGAGATCAACGGCGTCTTCGCCCAGGTCGACGTCACCGACACCGAGCAGATCGCCGGCGCGGTCAAGGCCGCTGCCGACATCGCCCCGCTGCGCGCGCTCGTGAACTCCGCCGGCATCGGCTGGGCCTCACGCACCATCGGCCGCGACGGCACGCTGGAGTCGGCACACTCCCTGGAGGCGTTCACCAAGGTCGTCCAGATCAACCTGATCGGCACCTTCGACGTGCTGCGCCAGGTCGCCACGGTGATGAGCACCAACGAGCCCGACGCCGACGGCTGCCGTGGAGCGATCGTCAACATGGCGAGCGTGGCAGCCTTCGACGGCCAGATCGGGCAGGCGTCGTACTCCGCCTCGAAGGGCGGGGTCGTGGGCATGACCCTGCCGATCGCGCGCGACCTCTCGGCGTCCGGCATCCGCCTCAACACCGTCGCCCCGGGCCTCATCGACACCCCGATCTACGGCGAGGGCCCCGACTCGGAGGCGTTCAAGGCCAATCTCGGCTCGAACGTGCTCTTCCCCAAGCGCCTCGGCAGCCCTGACGAGCTGGCCTCGATGGTGATGGAGTGTCTGACCAACTCCTACATGAACGGTGAGACCGTGCGTCTCGACGGCGGCATCAGGATGCCCCCGAAGTAGCTGCTCGTTGTTTCAGCAGACGCGCGTGCGCGTGGTGCCTCGCCGGACGACCACGGTCGAGTCGCCCGAACGCGCACCGACCAGCTGCACGCGCGCGGGGCCGTCGGAGTGCACGACGAGCCGGCCGCACGGCAGGTTCGCCCGGTGGAGGTCGACGCTCAACGACCGGACTCCCACCAGGCCGAGCGACAGCCGCTTGCGGGTCGGCAGGGCGGCGCCAGGCTGGACGACGAGGTCCTGTCGGACGGCCGGGAGCGGTGAGGTCACCGCTGTGGGGCCGGTGCGCACGATCCTCGGCTCGGTGCCGGGCACGGCCTCCGAGATCGCCGCCACGCGGGAGACCGACCCCGGCGAGGAGTCGCGCGCCTCGAGGTCGCTGAGCCAGTACGCCGTGGTGGCGCCGATGCCGAGGTCGCTGCGGGTCAGGCGCGGGTGCCAGGTGTAGTCGACGTCGCGCGGGTTGCGCACGACGCGGGGTGTCCCCAGCCCGCTGAGCACGGTCTCGAACCGGTCCTGGGTGGCGAAGACGAGGTGGTCCTCGAGCGGGTAGCGCACGAAGCGGTGCGCGAGCCCGAGGTCGTCGAAGCGCTGCACCTGGGCCTCGACCGAGGTGAAGGGCACCAGCTCGTCGAGCTGGCCCTGGCCGATCCGGTACGGCAGGTGGCGGGCGTTGGTGACGAGGTCGAAGGCGTTGCCGTCGGAGGTGCACCGGCCGCCGAACGCCGGGTTCACCAGCGCGTCGGCGTCGACCGACACGCCGCACTGCGGAGGCCCGGCGAGCGCGACCGCCTCGGCGTACAGGTCGGGGTGCGAGAGGCCGAGCTTGTAGGCGGCCCACCCGCCCATCGAGTAGCCGGTGATGACCGTGCGGGTCGGGTCGAGGTCGAAGCTGCGGGACAGCGCACCCCAGACCTGCCAGTAGTCGGCCTCGGCCTCGTCGAAGTACCAGCCGTCGGGCCCGTGACCCAGGGTGCTCGCGCAGATCGAGCCGCGCTGCTCGCACAGGCGCCGCAGCAGCATCGGGTCGTAGGCGGCGTACTGGTTGTGGTTGACCGAGAGCGAGTGCAGGGTCCAGGTCAACGGGGCGGGGTCACCGCGCTGGTAGCTGCGCGGCACGTAGACGGCGTAGGGCTGGATGCGTCCGAGGAAGTTCGGCCGACCGTCGCCGGTGCCGCCACCGACGTCGGGGACGACCCCTTGGCCCAGGTGCAGGCGCGAGGCGTACCAGCGGTTGCTGGCGCCGCGCACGAGCGGCTCGGGCGTCGACTTCTCACGCCCGAGCGCACGCCAGTCGATCGTGCGGCTGAACGCCGTCACGTCGCCGGCGGCGAGTGCGTCGCCCTGGTGGTCCTCGGACCAGAAGTTGCCGGTCACGAAGCGCGCCTGGCCGTCGGCGCCGAGCTGGTCGAACGGCGGGGTGCTCGCGGCGCTCGCCTGGAAGGCGGCGACCAGCGCCGAGGTGTTGCCGCTGGTGTAGACGGGTGGCTCCTGGGTGCTGCTCCGGAAGCCGACGTTGTAGACGCGCGGGTAGGCGCCGGCGCGTGCCCCGGAGATCGACGCCGGCGCCAGCGCGCGCCCGCGCGCACCGGCCAGCCCGGCGACGAGACGCACCCGCCAACGACCGTCGACCGGCAGCAGCGTGCGGGGCACCTTCACCACGAACGACCGGGCGGACCGGTCGACGGTGAGGGAGCCGCCGAAGCTCGTGACCCTGCGGGTCCGCTTGGTGGTGAGGTCCTGCAGCCAGGCGCCCTTGCTCGAGACGATCAGGGCCTGGTCGAGGCCGGCGGAGGTCACGCCGGCGCCGGCCGGCCACGTGTCCGTGCCGGTGCGCGTCGAGCTGTCGGTGTCGAGGCCCCAGACGGCCAGCGGCACCGTGGGGTCGGCGAGGGTGTTCCAGTCGACGCGCCAGTACGACGCCTTCGCGTCGACCCCGACGGCGGCGACGAAGACGTCCGCCCCGTTCGCGTGCGCTGCCGGGTCGTCGTAGGTGTAGACGCCCTGGAACGGCGCCAGCCTGGCGGTGTTGTCGACGGTGAAGCCGCTGGGGACCGCCGCACCGTGGTCGTCGTAGACGAAGTCGGTCCAGTACGACGCCCCGTCGTGCAGCCGGCCGGTGCCCGACGTGCGGGACACGCGCTGCTCGAACGGCCACCCGCGGGGGGTGTCGAGCTGCGGCTCGGCGCGGGTGGCGGCAGCCGGCGCGCCCTCGGGGAGACCGGCGGCCCGCGGGTCGGGCCGGTCGGAGGGGTCGGCCACGGCGGCGGGCGCCACGGGCACCAGCAGTGCGCCGATCGCCAGGGCGAGGGCCGCCGCGAGAGGGGTCCGGGGGAGTGGGCGCATGTGAACGTCAACGCGCGTGCGGCCCGGAGGTCACGTGACGGCCGTCACCGGGCGACGACCGTTCGGGCTCACTCGGCCAGGTCGCCGCGCTCCGCGGAGGTGTACGCCGGCATCGGCGCGCCGGCGTCGGTCATCCGCGAGGCGCGCATCTGGCGGATCTTCTCGCCCTTGAGCGTCATCGCCTCGCGGCTCTTGCCGCGCCCGTAGGTCAGCGAGTGCTCGCGCTGGACGCCGAGCGCGGCGCCGACCTCGATGGCGTCCTGGTCGGCGCCCATGTACATGAACTGCCAGCCGTACTGAGCGGTCTGCTGCTCGACCAGCGCCTTGATGGCCGGGTGGGTCCACTCCCGCGAGGCGTTCTCGAGGCCGTCGGTCATGATCGCGACGATGACGCTGCCCGGGCGCTCGTCCTCGGGCAGCGAGGCCAGCCGGGCGCCGGCGTCGGCCACGAGGCGACCGATGGCGTCGAGCAGGGCGGTGGCGCCGCGCGGCTGCAGGTCGAGGGTCGCCACGTCGGCCACGTCGCGGTCGGCGTAGACCTCCTCGTAGTGGTTGTCGAACTGTGCCAGCGTGACCCGGCAGGTGCCGGGCCCGCTGCGCTGCTCGTCGATGAAGGCGGCGAAACCGCCCTCGGTGTCGGACTTGATGGTCTGCATCGAGCCGGACCGGTCGAGCAGGAAGTACACGTGGGTGAGGGTCTGATCTGTCATGAGGAGCTCCTTCTGGGCTTGAAACGCATGGGCTTGTCGCCGGGGGTGGCGGGCTTGGCCGCCGGGGGAGGGGCGCCGGTCTCGACGTCGTACTTCGCCCGCTCGACGCCGGCCGCGGTGACGCGACCACCGTCGTTGGCATAGCCGCCGAGGCGGCGGGTGCGGGCCAGGCGCGGGCCGACGGCGTTCTCGGACAGCCCTGCACGAGCCCCGGCCGAGCGCAACGACGCCCTACCGGTGAGCACCGCCTCCGCGAGCGACTCGTCGATCAGGTCGGTCAGGCGCTCGGAGGCCTCGCGCAGGTGCGGGAGGGCCTCGTCGGCGTCGAGACCGGTGGCGGCGTCGAGCGCGGCACGGACCGCGTCGAAGGCGCGGGGATCGGGACTCATGGGTGGAGTGTGCCGCATAAAGTGCGGATACGCAAATAATGCGGCAACGCATGAAGTTCGGTAGCGCACAAGCTGCGGACTCACCCGGTGGAACGACGTCCGGACGTAGGCTCGCCCGATGAGCTCCACCCGGGCCGCGCGCCTCAAATCCATTCGTCAGGCGTCCGGTGCCGACCTAGGATCGACCCATATGACGAACGCACCTGACTTCTCCCTCGCTGCCGAGCTCGACGAGACCGCCGAGTGGGATCCCGACCACGAGGCGCCCGACGACTTCGTGTCCGGCATCGTCGACGGCTGGGCCGACGAGCCCGACCCCGAGGACGTCCCCACGGTCGGTGCGATGGAGCTCGCCGAGCGCCACCAGCTGCGTCGCGTCGCAAGCCTGCGCACCGAGCTCGAGGACATCACCGAGGTCGAGTACCGCCAGCTGCGCCTCGAGCGCGTGGTGCTGGTCGGCGTGTGGACCGGCGGCACGGTTGCCGACGCCGAGAACTCCATGGCCGAGCTCGCGCTGCTGGCCGAGACCGCCGGCTCCGAGGTGCTCGAGGCCATCTACCAGCGTCGCCAGACCCCCGACCCCGCGACGTACGTCGGGCGCGGCAAGGTCGACGGCATCGCCGAGATCGTGGCAGCCACCGGCGCCGACACCGTCATCTGCGACGGCGAGCTCGCGCCCAGCCAGCTGCGCAACCTGGAGGACCGTCTCAAGGTCAAGGTCGTCGACCGCACCGCGTTGATCCTCGACATCTTCGCCCAGCACGCGAAGTCGCGTGAGGGCCAGGCGCAGGTCGAGCTGGCCCAGCTCTCCTACATGAAGCAGCGCCTGCGCGGCTGGGGTGGCAACCTCTCGCGCCAGGCCGGTGGACGCGTCGGCGCCGACGGCGGCGGCATCGGTGGACGTGGTCCCGGTGAGACCAAGATCGAGACCGACCGACGTCGCATCAACGACAAGATCGCCAAGCTGCGCCGCGAGCTGAAGGCGATGAAGGGCACCCGCGACACCAAGCGCCAGGACCGTCAGCGCCACCGCATCCCCAGCGTCGCGATCGCCGGCTACACCAACGCCGGCAAGTCCTCGCTGCTCAACCGGCTCACCGACGCCGGCGTGCTGGTCGACGACTCGCTCTTCGCGACCCTCGACCCGACCACCCGGCGCACCACGACGTCCGACGGACGCATCTACACGATGAGCGACACCGTCGGCTTCGTGCGCCACCTGCCCCACCAGCTGGTCGAGGCGTTCCGCTCCACGCTGGAGGAGGTCGCCGACTCCGACCTGATCGTCCACGTCGTCGACGGGTCGCACCCCGACCCCGAGGGTCAGCTCAGCGCGGTGCGCGAGGTCCTGGCCGAGATCGACGCCGCCGGGGTGCGCGAGCTCGTCGTGATCAACAAGTCCGACATCGCCGACCCGATGGTGCTGGCTCGACTGCAGCGCGCCGAGCCGCACTCGGTCGTGGTCAGCTCGCGGACCGGCGCCGGCATCGAGGAGGCGCTCGCGCTCATCGAGGGCGAGCTGCCGCACCCGGGGGTGGAGTTCCACGCCCTGCTGCCCTACGAGCGCGGCGACCTGATCAACCGTCTCCACCAGGAGGGCGAGATCGACCTGCTCGACCACACCGCCGACGGCACCGTCGTCAAGGGTCGCGCCAACGAGGACCTCGCCGGCGAGCTGGCCGGCTACGCGGTCTGAGTCGGCGACGCCGCGTCGCGAGCGGTGCGGATGCCGGACAGCTCGACGAGCTCGGCCAGTGCCTCGTGCACGTGGGTCGCGACGAGCAGGTGCCCCGAGCCCGCCAACAGGTGCACCCGTGCGCCGGGCACGTGCGAGGCCAGCCACTGCCCGTGGGCGAACGGCACCATGGCGTCGGCGTCGCCCTGCCAGATCGACGTCGGCACCGTGATCCGGGCCGGGTCGAAGCCCCAGTCGCCCACGCAGGCGAGTCCGTCGTCGCGGACCCCCACGATGCCCTGGGCGGCGGCGTGCTGGAACAGCTCGACCATCCAGGCGGTCAGCGCAGGATCGAGCGCAGCGCGGTCGGCGTCGGTGAACAGGTCGCCCATCGACGCGCTGAGGTCGTCGACGGAAGCGCCCGCGACCGGCAGGAAGGCAGTCGTCAGATAGGCGGTGTACGCGTCGGCGCCGGCCCGTGCGGCGGCGTACTCGGCGACGTTCTCCGCAGCCATCCCGGCCGACCAGTCGAGGTCGTGGGCCTGGTGGGGCGCGACGCCGGCGAGTGAGGTCGCAGCCAGGCAGCGCTCGGGCAGGAGCGCCGCGCAGCCCAAGGCGCGGGGCCCGCCGCCCGACCAGCCCACGGTGACGAAGGTGTCGAGCCCGAGGTGGTCGAGCAGCGTCGTGGTGTCGGCGACGTCGTCGGCGATGCAGGGCGGCCCCTGGGCGGCGGTGCGCGGCGACGAGGCGCCGTACCCGGGGCGCGAGCAGGTGATGAGGCGGAGCCCGGCCTCGCGGGAGGCGTCGAGGAGCGGCGCGTAGGGCACCGCGGCGGACGGTGAGCCGCCGTGGAACACCAGGGGGAACCCCTCCGGGTCACCGCCGGTGATCACCTCCAGCGTGCGGCCGTCGGGGGTGGGGACGTCGAGGTGGTCGGTCACCAGCTCATCATGACCCCTGCCTGTGCACACGCGGTCCGGACCGTCGGCCGGTGCCGTTAGGGTGCTCGGGTGCCTGACGACGCCGCCCCCACCGGGCCCCCCGACTCGGCGGTGCGAGAGGTGCTGAGCGTGGCCGTCGCGGCGCTCGGAGGCGCCGAGCGCGCCGGTCAGGTCGCGATGGCCGAGGCCGTGGGCGCCGCGCTCACCAAGCACGAGCACCTGCTCGTCCAGGCCGGCACCGGCACCGGCAAGTCACTGGCCTACCTCGTGCCCGCGCTGGTGCACGACAAGCGGGTCGTGGTGGCCACCGCCACCCTCGCGCTGCAGCACCAGCTCGTCGAGCGCGACCTGCCGCGGCTGGTGAACGCCGTCAAGGGCACGCCTGGCGTCGACACGTCGTACGCCGTGCTGAAGGGCCGCTCCAACTACGCCTGCCTGCACCGGATCCGGGAAGGAGTCCCCGACGACCAGGGGGTGCTCGTCGACGTGCCGCAGGGCTCGATGGCCGAGACGGTCCTCGAGCTGCGCTCGTGGGCCGAGAAGGAGGCAAGCGACAAGGGGTCCGGCGAGCGCGATGCCGCCCCGCGCCACACCGACCGCGAGTGGCGCCAGGTCAGCGTGAGCCACCGCGACTGCCTGGGCGCGGCCAAGTGCCCCTTCGGCCAGGAGTGCTTCGCCGAGGTCGCGCGCGAGAAGGCGCACCGTTCCCACCTGGTCATCACCAACCACTCGCTGCTCGCCATCGATGCGATCGAGGGCGTCCCGATGATCCCCGACTACGACGCGGTGGTGATCGACGAGGCGCACGAGCTCACCGCCCGGGTCACCCAGGCCGCGACCGACGAGCTGACCGCCGCCGACGTCGAGCGCGCGGCGCGCCGCTCGGTGCGCCACGTCGAGGGCACCGAGGCCGACGACCTCGCCGACGCCGGCGAGGCGCTGCGCGACGCGATGGCCCAGGCGCGTCCCGGGCGTATCGAGCGCCTGTCCGAGGAGCTGTCCGACGCCCTGGTCCTCGTGCGCGACGCCGCGCGTGCCTGCCTGTCGGCCTACCCCAAGGCCTCCGACAGCAAGGGCGACAGCAAGGGCGACAGCAGGGGCGGCGGCAAGGACGGCGAGGCCGACCCCGGACTCACCCAGGCCAAGGGCACCGTGCAGGACGTCTTCACGATCGCCGAGCGGATGGCGGGCGCGGCGACGTCCGACGTGCTGTGGCTCAACGAGGGCGGCAGCGGGGCCCCGGGGTTCAGCAACAGGATCCCACCTCGGCTGTGCGTGGCACCGCTCGAGGTGTGGGGCCCGCTGCGCGACAAGCTGCTGTCCGACAAGACCGTCGTGATGACGTCGGCGACGCTGATGCTCGGCGGCGACTTCGCCTCGGTCGCCTCCAACGTCGGGCTCAAGCCCAGCGAGCAGGTCGGTCGCGATCGCGGTGAGCTCCTCGACGACGCCCTGCCCTGGAGCGGCCTCGACGTCGGCTCGCCGTTCGACTACAGCCAGCAGGGCATCCTCTACATCGCACGACACCTCCCCCAGCCGGGGCGCGACGGCCTCGTCAAGGCGCAGCTCGACGAGATCGTCGAGCTCGTCGACGCAGCCGAGGGTCGCACCCTCGGACTCTTCTCGAGTCGCCGCGCAGCCGAGGCCGCGGCCGAGGAGGTCCGCACCCGGCTGCCGCACCTGACGACGCTCGCTCAGGGCGAGGCCCAGCTGCCCGAGCTCGCCAAGCAGTTCGTCGACGACCCGCACACCTGCCTGTTCGGCACGCTGAGCCTCTGGCAGGGCCTCGACGTGCCCGGCGAGACCTGCCAGCTGGTGCTCATCGACCGGATCCCGTTCCCGCGGCCCGACGACCCGCTGATGAGTGCCCGGCAGAAGGCCGCGGACGCTGCGGGCGGCAACGGGTTCATGCAGGTCGCTGCCACCCACGCCGCGCTGCTGCTGGCGCAGGGGTCGGGCCGGCTGATCCGCACCACGACCGACCGCGGCGTCGTCGCCGTGCTCGACCCCCGACTGGCCACGGCGCGCTACGGCAGCTTCCTCAAGGCGTCGCTCCCGCCGATGTGGACCACCACCGACCCCGCCGTCGTGCGCAAGGCACTGGCGCGGCTCGCCGCCGGCTGAGCCCCCTAGAGCCGCGAGACGCCGTCGTACCCTCCGCGGGGCTGCTGACGGACACCGAAGAAGTCGGCCACCGTCGGTGCCACGTCGAGGGTGTGCGCCACCTTCGACGACGCCCGGCCCTTCGGCACGCGCGGGTGTCCACCGGAGAGGAAGAAGGGGATCGGGCGGGTCGCCGGGTGGCCGTGGTTGCCGGGGATCGGGTTCGACGCCACGGGGTCGGGGTCGCTGAAGCGCCAGCCCGCGCGGCAGAAGACCACCAGGTCGCCGGCCTCGGGCCCGCAGCGCATCCAGCGCGAGCCGGGGTCCTTGACGTTCAGCACGCCCGGGGTGGCCGTGGCGATGGCTCGCATCCGGGTGAGGGCCTTGGCCCGTTGGGCCGTCGGCCCGGTCCAGTAGAGGAGGTCGGCACCGCCGTTGTCGGCGATGACGACGTTCGCGGCGAGCAGCGGGTCGGCGTCGAAGGCGCCCTGGAGGCTGATCACGTGAGACGGCGTCGACCAGTCCATCGAGTGGTCGGCGAGCACGATCAGCATCGAGTCCTGCCACTTCCCCGACGACTTCAGCGCGGAGACGAAGCGCCCCACCTGCGCGTCGGTCGAGGCCAGCGCCGCGCGGCGCGCTGCCTTGAGCCCCAGGGGGCCGGTCAGGTCGGCGTGGCCGAGCCGGTCGATGTCACCGAGGTTGACGAACATCAGGTGCGGGTCGAGGTCGTCGAGCATCGCCAGCGCGGCCTGCATCGTGAAGACGTCGGGGGCGTGCCCGGAGACGGGGACGATCGGCATCGGCTCCCAGCGCTCGGTCGCCCGGGTGCCGAAGATGCCGTAGAGGTACTCCTTGCTCAGCACCGTGCCCGTGCGCAGCCCCTTGCGGTTGAGTCTCTCGATGACGGTGTCGGCCTTGAGGTCCGAGGCCCGGTCGAGGTCGCGCACGACCTTCGCCGACCGGTCGTAGATCGAGTTGGCCGGCACCCCCGAGCGGTCCGGGCGCACCCCGGTCATCATCATCACGTGGTTGGGGATGGTCTCCATGATCGGCTTCGACGCGGCGCGGGAGTAGCGGTAGCCGGCGGTACGCAGGGCGTGCAGGTTCGGGGTGAGCCCGCTGTCGATCTCCTCGGGCAGGCAGCCGTCGACGACCAGCACGTAGGCGCGCTTCGGGGTCTCGGCGGCCCTCGACGTCCGCTCGCTGCCCCGGGCGGCAGCCGAGGTCGCGGTGGCGGTCCCGATCGCGGCAGCAGCCGAGGAGAACGCGAGCCCGGCGCTGCCCACCTTGAGGAGCGTGCGTCGTCCGGCTGCGATCTCGGCGGCGCCGACCTCGTACGGCGTGGGCTCGCCCGGGATGCGGCGCGCGGGGGTGTCGTCGCACATCTCAGGCCACCGGGTTCGCGACGCGGGTGACGGTGTTGGTGCCCGACAGGGTGCGATAGCTGGTCGAGTAGGTGATGGGCGTCCTCTTGTCGGCGCGGTCGCCGATGATGTACCAGTCCATCTGGGCAGCCGTCGCCGTCAGGTCGAGGACCGAGAAGCCGTGGTCGTCGAAGTTCAGGTACTTGATGTAGGGGTTCGCAGCCTTGATCGCGTTCTCCACCGCGATGCTGGTCGTGCGGGCCGGGGTGCCGGTGATGTCCTTGAGGTTGTTCGACGTCACCGAGGTGCACACGAACTCCACCCCCGCGGACCCGCTCAACGGGTAGCTGCCCGCGTCGTGAGGCACCTCGCAGGCCCACCCCGAGTGGATGTCACCGGTGACGAACAGGGCGTTCTCGACGTGGTGGTCCTTGATGAAGCGCAGCACCTCGCGTCGATCGGCGGTGTAGCCGTCCCACTGGTCGACGTTGTACGGCGCGCCGTCGGCCGGCAGCAAGCCGGTCACGTCGTTGACCGGGTCGACCAGCGCGGCCGGCAGGGAACCGAACGTGACCGGCGTGATCATCACCGGGTTGCCGATCACCTTCCAGAGCGCGCTGCGGCGTTGGAGCGAGACCTTCAACCAGCTCAGCTGCTTGGCCCCGGTGATGGTGCGGTCGGGGTCGTTGACTCCCGGGGTGGGCGCCGGCACCGGCGCGGGCAGCGGCGTGTCGACCTGCTTGCTGCGGTAGGTGCGCAGGTCGAGCATGCTGATCTCGGCGAGCTGGCCGAAGCGCAGCCGCCGGTAGAGGCGGTCGCCGTCCCCCAGCCTCGTGGTGTTGTCGAGCTGGGCCGGCATCCACTCGTCGTAGGCACGGTGCGCCCGCGCCCGCCGGCGCCGGAAGTCGCCCTCGTCCTCCTGGTGGTTCTCCGCCCCGGTGTCGTAGGCGTCGTTGGCGACCTCGTGGTCGTCCCAGGTGACGATCCACGGGTACTTCGCGTGGGCGTCCTGGAGGTCCTCGTCGCTCTTGTACTGCGCGTGCCGTTGGCGGTAGTCGGCGAGGGAGACCATCTCGTGCGCCGGTTGGTGGCGGCGTACGTCGATGTTGTCCTGGCCCATCCCGTACTCGCCGGGGCCGTACTCGTAGACGTAGTCGCCGAGGTGCAGCACGGCGTGCAGGTCGTCGCGCGCTGCGATGCCGCGGTAGGCCGAGAACCAGCCCGCCTGCAGGTTGGCGCACGAGACGACACCGAAGCGCAGGTTGCGCGGGGTCGAGCGCGGGCGCGGAGCCGTGCGGGTGCGGCCGACCCGGCTGTGCGCCCCGCGGTAGGAGAAGCGGTAGAAGTACCAGGTGGCGGGCTTGAGACCGCCGACGTCGAGCTTGACCGTGTGGTCGCGCGAGGCACCGGTGGCGAAGGTGCCGCGCCGGACGACCTGTCGGAACTCGGCGTCCTTGGCGACCTCCCAGGTCACCTCGACCTGCGGACCCCTGCCTGAGCCGGGCGTGCTGGCCGCGGTCGGGGTGACGCGGGTCCAGATGATGACCTGCTTCGGGCGGGGGTCGCCCGAAGCGACGCCGTGGGCGAAGTAGCTCGAGCGGGACGGCGTCGCCGTCGTGGCGGCCCGAGCGGGCACCGCCCCGGCGGCGATCGTGGCGACACCGGCGGCGGTGCCGGTGGCCAGGACGCTGCGTCGGTCGAGGGGTGGGAGGGCGGGAGATGTCGTCACATCACCATCCAACGACACCCGAGCCCCCGAGTCATGCTCGACAACCGTTGTATGCCGACTGTTCACCCGAGGCCCGCGCGGGTGGCGACGGGCTCAGACGCGACGCAGCACGGCCGTGACGACGCCGAGGATCGTGGCGTGGGTGCCGTCGATCGGGTCGAAGGCCGGGTTGTGGGGGAGCAGCCACACCTGGCTACCGGTGCGCTGGAACGTCTTGACGGTCGCCTCGCCGTCGATCATCGCCGCGACGATCTCGCCGTTGTTGGCGGTCTGCTCCTGGCGGATGACGACGTAGTCGCCATCACAGATCGCGGCCTCGATCATCGACTCGCCACTGACCTGCAGCAGGAAGAGCTGGCCGTCGCCGACGAGCTGGCGCGGCAGCGGGAAGACGTCCTCGAAGGTCTCCTCGGCCAGGATCGGCCCACCCGCCGCGATGCGGCCCAGGAGCGGCACGTTCGTGGGCGGCTGGGCGATGTCACCGATGCCGGTCTCGTCGAACGACGACTCCTCGGCGCTCGACAGCGAGCGCCGCGCTGCCATCACCTCGGGGAGGAACACCTCGAGCGCCCGTGGGCGGTTCGGGTCGCGCTTGATGTAGCCCTTCTCCTGCAGCACCTTGAGCTGGTGCGCCACGCTGGAGGTGCTCGTCAGACCGACGGCCGAGCCGATCTCGCGCATGCTCGGCGGATAGCCCCGCAGCTCGATGCTGTCCTTGATGTGGGTGAGCACTCGCTGCTGACGTGGGGTGAGCCCGGTGGCGTCGGGCGGGCCGTCGGGCAGCTCGGCGACGGAGCGCGTGCGTGCGGCAGAAGTGCCAGGAGTGTCAGGAGTCGAGGCCATGACCCGAGGGTGCCAGAGAACGGCTGGGCATTTCAAACATGTGTTCGAACGGCGTGTCGCGCCCTCCCGGCACTGCCAGACTGTCCTGATGGAGTCGAGGAGCGGGCAGGTCAGCAGCTGTGTGGTCACCGGCGCGGCCCGTGGCATCGGGCGCAGCATCGCCGAGCGGCTGGTCGCCGACGGGCACGCTGTGGTGATCACCGATGTCGACGCCGCAGCGGTCTCGTCGACCGCCTCCCAGATCGGTGCGGTGCTGGGGATGGCGCAAGACGTGCGCGACCCCGCCTCGCACCGTGCCGTCGCGCAGGCCGCGAGAAGCCATGGGCGGTTGACCGGCTGGTTCAACAACGCCGGCGTCGGGTTCGACGGCACCCTGGACGAGCTCGACGACGACCGCGTCCGCGCGCTGGTCGAGGTCAACCTGCTGGGCGTCCTCTGGGGGATGCGTGCCGCCCTCGCCGCGTTCGAGCCCGGCCCGCTCGGAGGGGGCGACATCGTGAACACCGCGTCGCTGTCGGGGCTCGGCCCGGTGCCCGGGTTGTCGGTGTACGCCGCCACCAAGGCCGCGGTCGTCTCGGCCACCATGTCGGTGGCGATCGAGGCGCCGGACGGCGTCCGGGTGCACGCGATCCTGCCCGACGGGGTGGCGACACCGATGGTGGCCGCCATGAGCGACACCGGGCTCGCCAAGGCCCTGGTCTCCTCCGGTGGTCGCTTGTTGAGCGCCGACGAGATCGCCGAGGCCGCCGTCGGGCTCCTCGGCAGCAGGAGGGTCCTGCGCACGGTGCCCGCCTGGCGCGGCGCGGTGATGCGTGGGTCGTCGCTGGCCCCGTCTCTCGCTGCGGGCGGGATGGCGCTGTTCGCCGCTCAGGGACGGCGCGCGCTGCGACGCTGAGGCGCTGCGCCCGCTCTGCTCCGGCCCTGGGCGGGTCAGTGAGGCGATCGAACAAATGTTCGCTCGGGGCTTGCGTTCGTTCGAACAGGTGATCTAGTCTCGTACACGTGTTCGATCGAACGTCTGATCGGATCGCTCCCCGGTGGCGCCTCCCTCATACCGCTTCAGCGGTGTTGTCGGTGGTCGCCACTAGACATCGGAGCACCTTGATCGTCCTCTTCCCCAGGAGTTCTGCATGAGCACCATCACCGAGACCCGTCCGATGTCGCCCGTCGTGGTGACCGAGCCCGACTACCGGCTGACGCGTCGTGGCCGAGTGGTCGTGCTGCTCGCCGGACTGTTCGTGCTGATGGCGATCGGCGTCGTGTTCGCCGGAGTCTCCCTCGCCTCCGAGGAGCCCGAGATCACCGAGACGATCGTCGTGGCGCCCGGCGACACCCTGTGGGGCCTCGCCTCCGACCTCAGCGTCGACGGTGACGTGCGAGCGATGATGCGCCACATCGAGGCCCTCAACTCCCTCGACACCGTCGCCCTGGCGGCCGGCCAGCGGCTGCAGGTCCCCGCCGAGGAGTGAGCAGCACACCAGACGTCGTCGGCCGCCTCGACCCCGGCTGACGATCACGAGGGCGGGGCGTGGGAAGGCGTCCCCGCCCTCGTGCATTTTCCGGGGCCCGTCAGGGCTCGGAGCGGTGGCCACCAGCCGGATGGTCGTCGCTCGAAGGTGCTCCAGGGTCCTGCCCCCTGGTCAGGCCGAGCTCCCGGGCGACGCGGCTCGTCAAGATGAGTCCCAGGAAGAGGCAGGCCACCGCACCGAGCGAGGCCAGCGCGAGGAACCACCAAGCGGAGCCGTCGCCTTGACGAGCCGAGGCGCCGAAGTCGACGGCCGCCAGGACCAAGTAGCCCCAGGCGACCACGCTCGCGGTCACGGCGAGCGCGAGGACCAGCAGGACCGGGCGGAACTCGCGAGGGGGCCGTTCGCCGACTCGCTTCCCCTGGGCCACCGCTTCATTCTCCCCGATCCCTGGTGGTGCAGGCGACACGCCGCTCCGGGTCGCCTCGATCGATGCGGCTCGCCGTCGAGCGGCCGGCTGACCTGCAGGTTTGCCGCGGGCATGATCTGCGCCGCAGGAAACTGTGCCGAACGGGTTGCGCGCCTGGGGCACCGAGCGTAGGGTCACCACTACATCTAGTAGTTACACCGATGTAGTTATCCACATCTAGTTCCACAGGAAGATGCGGATGACCCACAGGTGGCTGGTTGTTCTCCACAGGGGGAGTGCCCCTCATCCACAGCCGGCTCGTCGTCACGCATCGAAGGAGGCTCGTCGTGCACTGTCCGTACTGCCGGGCCACCGACACCCGGGTCCTCGACTCGCGCGTCTCCGACGACGGTGCCTCGATCCGGCGTCGGCGCATGTGCTCGGGCTGCGAGCGCCGCTTCACCACGGTCGAGCTGATGCAGCTCACGATCCTCAAGCGTTCCGGTGCCAGCGAGCCGTTCACCCGCGAGAAGGCCGTCGCCGGCGTCCGCAAGGCCTGCAAGGGTCGCCCGGTCACCGAGGACCAGCTCGCTCGCCTCGGCCAGGACGTCGAGGACGCCCTGCGCCTCGCCGGTGCCGCCGAGATCGCGGCCCACGAGGTGGGTCTGGCGATCCTCGGCCCGCTGCGCGCCCTCGACGAGGTCGCCTACCTGCGCTTCGCCAGCGTCTACCGCGCCTTCGAGAGCGCCGACGACTTCATCGCCGAGATCGCCGAGATGCACGCCGACGCCCCGGCGCCCGTGCCCGTCAGCACCGGCTGACACCCAGACCGCCCGGCAGGCAGTGGGGAAGCTGCCTGCCGGGCGCACCACCGTCATTCCCCCTGCACCACGAACCCGCCCGACCGGCCATCGACGCTCCCACAGTGTCGGCGGTCGCCGCTTGACTTGCCTTCCGCGACCGCGCCACCACCTGAGGAGACCCCCTATGACCGAGACCGTCAGCGGCACCGACACCACGAGCCGCAGCAGTGGCTCCGGCCTCACGCTCGAGCGCGTGTTCAGCACCGCCGGTGTGCACCCCTATGACGAGCTCACCTGGGAGCGGCGCGACGTCGTCCAGACCAACTGGAAGACCGGCGCGTCGGTCTTCGAGCAGCGTGGGGTCGAGTACCCCACGACCTGGTCGGTCAACGCGTCCACGATCGTGACCACCAAGTACTTCCGCGGCGCCGTCGGCACCGACGCCCGCGAGTGGAGCCTCAAGCAGCTCATCGACCGGATCGTGGTGACCTACACGAAGGCCGGCGCCGACCACGGTTACTTCGCCACTCCGGGCGAT
>CAVUNE010000008.1:0-890391 GCA_963742775.1 uncultured Actinomycetota bacterium
TACGTCGTCTGCGTCAACTCGAGGAGCCGGGCATCGGAGGTGATCGAGGCACCACATGGGTCAACCCCCGGAGTTCGGCCTCTCGACCGGCTGCGGGTGTTGGCCGCTCGTGGCGACGTCCCGAACATTAGGACACATCGCGTGGGATCGCCAAATCGCGTGAGTTCACCGGTCGGAAGTGGTGCCGCCCGCAGCCTTCGGGTGGCGGCGGTACGCGCTGGCGTGCGGATCGTCCATCACGCGGAACCGCCAGGCGCGGTCGGCAGCCAGGCGCAGGCCGACACGAGGGCCGGCGACGTAGGGAACCACGTCGACCTGATGCTCCGGCGTCGGTCGCAGCTCCAGTCGCACGGACCCGGTGGCAAGGTCGGTGCCGTCGTGGCGCAGGTCGATCCCGAGCGCGCGGCACAGCAGCGCGGGTCCTCGCGCGAGGTCGCGGTCGCGCGCGCCGGGGCGGCGCGAGCGCGCGAGCTCCAGGCCCTCGACGACCTCGCCCGCGCGGAGCAGCACCGCAGAGGCGTCGCCTTCGGCACCCACCACGACGTTGGCACACACGTGCATGCCGTAGCTCAGGTAGCAGTAGAGCCGTCCGGGCGGGCCGAACATGATCGCGCTGCGCGGGGTCGGACCACGGTGAGCGTGCGAGCCGGGGTCGTCGTAGCCGCCGTACGCCTCGACCTCGACGAGGCGAACGGCGACACCCCGGTGGTGCAGCACCGCCCCGAGCATCCCCGGCGCCACCTCGTCGACCGGACCGAGGAGATCAGGCCAGTCGCACACGCAGGCTCGCCACCAGGTCGATGACGTCGGACAGCTGCTCGTCGACACGATCGGGGGCCGTGCCACCGCGACCGTCGCGGGCCGCCACCGACCCCTGCGCCGTGAGGACCCCGCGCACTGACGGCGTCAGGTGCGGGGAGAGGGCGGCGTACTGCTCGTCGGTGAGCTCGTGGAGCTCGACGCCGAGCTC
Organism: uncultured Actinomycetota bacterium; assembly: GCA_963742775.1. Classification (GTDB taxonomy): domain Bacteria; phylum Actinomycetota; class Actinomycetes; order Propionibacteriales; family Nocardioidaceae; genus Nocardioides. Next base: position 971 of record CAVUNE010000008.1, read on the forward strand.
CTCGCAGCGTTGGACACAGGCCCCCGCCACCTCGTGGGCGATGCGGAACGCGACGCCCTCGCGCACCAGCCACTCGGCGACGTCGGTCGCGAGGGAGAACCCCTGCGGCGCGAGCTCGGCCATCCGGTCGGTCCGGAAGTCGAGCGTGGCGACCATCCCGGTGAAGGCCGGAAGCAGCACGAGAAGGGAGTCGATCGAGTCGAAAACCGGTTCCTTGTCTTCCTGCAGGTCTCGGTTGTAGGCCAGGGGCAGCGCCTTCAAGGTGGCCATCAGCCCGGACAGGTTGCCGATCAGCCGCCCGGCCTTGCCGCGCGCCAGCTCCGCGATGTCCGGGTTCTTCTTCTGCGGCATGATGCTCGACCCGGTCGACCAGGAGTCGTGCAGCCGGACGAAGCCGAACTCACGGGTCGACCACAGGATGACCTCCTCGGCGAGCCGACTGACGTCGACGCCGACCTGCGCGCAGACGAAGGCGAGCTCGGCGACGAAGTCGCGCGCCGCCGTACCGTCGATGGAGTTGGCGCTCGACCCGGTGAACCCGAGCTCGATCGCGACCGCCGCAGGGTCGAGACCCAGGGTCTGCCCGGCGAGTGCACCCGATCCGTACGGCGAGTCTCCGGCCACGCGGTCGTCCCAGTCGAGGATCCGGTCGACGTCGCGCAGCAGTGGCTGCGCGTGGGCGAGCAGGTGGTGCGAGAGCAGCACCGGCTGGGCGTGCTGCAGGTGCGTGCGTCCGGGCATGATCGCCCCCCGGTGCGCCTCGGCCTGGGTGGTCAGCGCCTCCACCAGCGCGAGCACGTCGAGCGCGACGAGGCGGGCGTGGTCGCGCAGGAACATCTTGAAGAGCGTCGCGATCTGGTCGTTGCGGCTGCGTCCGGCTCGCAGGCGCCCGCCCACCTCGGTGCCGACCTCCTCGAGGAGCAGCCGCTCGAGCGCGCCGTGGACGTCCTCGTCGGACGGGTCCGGGTGCAGGGTGCCGGCGGCGTAGCGCTCCCCCAGCGTGGTCAGTCCGCGCTCGAGCTCGGCCGCGGCGTGGTCGTCGAGCAACCCGGCGCGGTGCAGGGCACGGGCATGGGCCTGCGACCCCGCCAGGTCGTAGGGAGTCAGGCGCCAGTCGAAGTGCGTGGAGCGCGACAACGCGTCCAGCTCGGGCGACGGCCCCCCGGCGAAGCGGCCACCCCAGAGCTTGCCGGTGTTGGTGGCGTCGTGCTTGTCGCTCATCTGGTTCCTTCCACGGCGCGGATCGCGCTCGTGATGATGTCAGGCAGGCTGGGCGCGACCAGACGACCGTCCCGCACGAGCTCGTCGGGCGTGAGCCACCGGGCCTCCAGCACGTTGCCGATCTCGGCCGGTTCCAGGTGGTCGAAGGTGATCTCGACGTCGCGCGGCAACGACATCGCGAAGAAGGTCGAGTCGCCGATGTAGGCGACTCCGGCATGGCTGAACGCGAGCTCGTCCTGGTGGAAGGATGTCGTCAGGTCACCGATCGGAGCGACGATGCCGGTCTCCTCGTACAGCTCGCGCACCGCTGCCTCGAGCAGGGACTCCCCTGGGTCCACGGCCCCACCGATCGTGCCCCAACGGAGCTCGCCGGGACGGGCCGGATCCTGATCGAGCAGGAGCAGTGCGGCACCGTCCTCGTTGACCGGTACGACGCGAGCGGTCCGGCGGCGCACGGCCGAGCCGCGCACGGCCGCCACCGCCCGGGCCGCCACGTCGGGAAGGGCGTCGTAGGTCAGTCGTGGGTCGCCGGCCAACGACTGCGGGTCCAGCCACTCGTACCCGACGACGTACTCGCGCTCGTCGGGCTGGTGGCCGTCGAAGCTCACCTCCGCGGCGCCGACGTCGGCCGCGAAGAACACCATGTCACGGCCGCCGAGCGTGGCCCGGTGCAGCGGGCCGACGAGGCTGCTCGCGTCGATCGCGATCCCGGTCTCCTCGTCGAGCTCGCGCACCGCCGCGTCCTCTTCGCGCTCCCCCGGCTCGAGGCGTCCGCCCGGCGTCATCAGCCCGGGTGCTCCATCAGCTCGACGGATCACGAGGAGCAGCACGTGTCCGCGCGGGTCCACCGCCAGGACACGCGCGCTCGGGGGTCGCGTGCGCATCAGTCGGTGCCGAGCTCCATCGCCGCCGCGTCGAGCGCGAGCTCGCTGGTGTCACCCTCGGCGACCGGGTTGCGGGTGATCCGGTCGGCGCCACCCTGCTCGATCTCTCCGAAGAGGGTGCCGTTCTCGACCAGCACCTGGCCCTGGTTGAGCGGCTGGGCGGCGTACTGCTCGAGCAGGGCGCGCGAGTCGGCGATGTCGAGGTTGCGCATGGTGAGCTGCCCGATGCGGTCGACCGGGCCGAAGGCGGCGTGCTCGGTGCGTTCCATCGACAGCTTGTCGGGGTGGTAGGAGAACGCCGGGCCGTCGGTGCGCAGGACCGTGTAGTCCTCGCCGCGGCGCAGCCGGATCGTGACCTCGCCGGTGACGACCGAGGCGATCCAGCGCTGGATCGACTCCCGGATCATCAGCGCCTGCGGGTCGAGCCAGCGGCCCTCGTAGAGCAGTCGGCCGAGACGGCGGCCCTCCTGGTGGTAGTGCGCGATGGTGTCCTCGTTGTGGATGGCGTTGACGAGGCGCTCGTAGGCGATGAAGAGCAGTCCCATGGCCGGTGCTTCGTAGACGCCGCGCGACTTCGCCTCGATGATGCGGTTCTCGATCTGGTCGGACATCCCCAGTCCGTGGCGGCCACCGATCTGGTTCGCGAGGTGCACCAGCTCGACAGCGCCCTGCTGACCGTCGAAGCGCTTGCCGCCGATGGCGACCGGGCGGCCCTGCTCGAAGGCGATCGTGACGTCCTCGGTCTCGATCGCGACCGAGGGGTCCCAGAACCGCACGCCCATCATCGGCTCGACGTCCTCGAGCGAGGCGTCGAGGTGCTCGAGCGTCTTGGCCTCGTGGGTCGCGCCCCAGATGTTGGCGTCGGTGGAGTACGCCTTCTCCTTGCTGTCACGGTAGGGCAGGTTGCGCTCGGTGAGCCACCTGCTCATCTCGTCACGACCGCCCAGCTCCTCGACGAAGTCGGCGTCGAGCCACGGCTTGTAGATGCGCAGCTGGGGGTTGGCGAGCAGCCCGTAGCGGTAGAAGCGCTCGATGTCGTTGCCCTTGAAGGTCGAGCCGTCGCCCCAGATGTCGACGCCGTCCTCGTGCATGGCCCGCACGAGCATGGTGCCGGTGACGGCGCGACCGATCGGGGTGGTGTTGAAGTAGGTGCGCCCGCCCGAGCGCACGTGGAACGCCCCGCACGCCAGTGCGGCGAGACCCTCCTCGACCAGCTGGGTCTTGCAGTCGAGGTGACGCGCGATGTCGGCGCCGTACTCCTTCGCGCGACCGGGGACGCCGGCGATGTCGGGCTCGTCGTACTGGCCGATGTCGGCGGTGTAGGTGCACGGGATCGCACCCTTCTCGCGCATCCAGGCCACGGCGACGGAGGTGTCGAGGCCGCCGGAGAAGGCGATGCCGACGCGCTCGCCGACGGGCAGGGAGGTGAGGACCTTGCTCAAGAGAATTCCTTCGGTTGTGAGGACAGCGGAGTCAGTAGGTGGGCGCCGGCGAGCTGACCGCCAGCGCCAGGAATCGTCGTGCGAGGGCGTCGCCGCCGGCCGGGTCGCGACCGATCATCAAGACGGTGTCGTCGCCGGCGATGGTGCCGAGGATGTCGGGGATCTCGGCCTTGTCGAAGGCCGAGGCCAGGAACTGTGCAGCTCCCGGCGGGGTGCGAAGGACGACGAGGTTGGCGCTCGCCTCGGCACTGACCAGGAGCTCACCGCACATGCGGCTGAGCCGGGCGAGGGCTGCGGCCGTCTCGCCGGGCGACGTCAGGCGCCGGTCGCCGCCCTCCCCCGGCACGGCGTACACCAACGAGCCGGACGCCGAGCGCACCTTGAGGGCGTCGAGCTCGACGAGGTCGCGCGACAAGGTGGCCTGGGTGACGCGCAGTCCCTCGGCCGACAGCAGGTCGGCCAGCTCGGTCTGCGAGTGCACCTCATGGTGCGTGACGAGCTCGATGATGCGCTGGTGGCGGGCGCTCTTCGTCGGCGGGACCGTGCTCACGAGGCCCGCCCCTCGGACCGACCACCGGTCGCCGGGTCGAGGAGGAAGGCGAGCACGGCCTTCTGCGCGTGCCGACGGTTCTCGGCCTCGTCCCACACGACGCTCTGCGGACCATCGAGCACCTCCGCGGCGATCTCCATCCCGCGGTAGGCGGGCAGGCAGTGCAGGGCGACGGCACCGGGGCGCGCGGCGGCCATCAGCGCCGTCGTGACGGAGTACGGCGTGAAGACGGACGCCCGCGCCGCCTGCTCGCTCTCCTTGCCCATCGAGATCCAGGTGTCGGTCACCACGACGTCGGCTCCGGTGACGGCCTCGACGGGGTCGGCGAGGGCCGTGGCCGTGCCTCCGGTCCGGACACCGATCTCGTTGGCGCGATCGAACATCGCCTGGTCCGGGACGTAGCCCTGCGGAGCGCTGATACGCACGTGCATGCCGGCGGTCGCCCCGCCGAGGAGCCAGGAGTTGCCCATGTTGCAGGCACCGTCACCGAGGAACGCCACGGTGAGGCCCTTCAGCTCGCCCTTGTGCTCGCGGATCGTGAGCAGGTCGGCGATCACCTGGCAGGGGTGGAACTCGTCGGTCAGGGCGTTGACCACCGGGACGCCGGCGTGGGCGGCCATCAGGTCGAGGTCGGACTGCAGGAACGTGCGCCAGACGATGACGGCCACCTGGCGCCCCAGCACCCGCGCGACGTCCTCGACGGACTCGCGAATACCGATGCCCGCGAGCTTGCCCTCGACGAGCATCGGGTTGCCGCCCAGCTCGGCGATCCCGGCGGCGAAGGACGTCTGGGTGCGCAGGGTGGGTTTGTCGAAGATCATCGCGACCGACTGCGGGCCCGCCAACGGCTTGGCGTCGTACGGCGTCACCTTCAGCTTCGCGGCGAGGTCGAGGACCTGCGCCTGCTCGGCCGGGCTCAGGTCGTCGTCGCGCAGGAAGTGGCGCAGGCCGCTCACCTGGGGCTCCCGTGGGCACGAGTGAGGATCGCGCCCCACGCAGCGCCGAACGCCACGACGTCGTCCTCGGTCAGGACGAGGGGTGGGGCGAGCCGCAGGCGGCTGGGACCGGTCATGTTGATGATGAAGCCGGCGTCCTGGGCCGCGGTGACCACGTCTGCAGCGAACTCGCCGTCGAGCTGGATGCCGACCAGGAGCCCGTGGCCGGTGGCGTCCTCGACGTGGTCGTCGCTCAGCACCGCGTCGCGCAGCTCGTCGCCACGCTTCGCGGCGTTGTCGATCAGACCGTCGGAAGCGATGGTGCGGATGACGGCCAGCGCCGCGGCGCAGGCCACCGGGTTGCCGCCGAAGGTCGTTCCGTGGTTGCCGGGCTGCAGCAGGTCGCCGGCCGGACCCAGGGCGAGGCACGCCCCGATCGGGAAGCCCCCGCCCAGACCCTTGGCCAGGGTGACGACGTCGGGGACGATGCCGCCGCGCTGGTGCTCGAACCAGAGGCCTGTGCGACCCATGCCGGTCTGGATCTCGTCGATCCAGAGCAGGGCCCCGTGCGCGCTGGTGACCTCGCGCGCCGAGGCGAGGTACCCGTCGGGCGCTACGACGACCCCGGCCTCGCCCTGGATCGGCTCGAGGAGCACCGCCGCGGTCTCGCCGGTGACCGCGGCGGCCAGCGCTTCGACGTCGCCGTAGGGCACGAAGGTCACGTGGCCCGGAAGCGGCTCGAACGGAGCCCGGTAGGCCTCCTTGGACGTGAGGGCGAGCGCACCCATGGTGCGGCCGTGGAAGCCGCCCTCGGCGACGACCACGTGGGTGCGTCCGGTGCGGCGACTCAGCTTGAAGGCCGCCTCGACCGCCTCGGTACCGGAGTTGGTGAAGAACACCTTGCCGTCACCGTGGTCGAGGAGCTCGAGGAGCTTCTCGGCGAGCTCGACCTGCGGCTCGCTGGCGAAGAAGTTCGAGATGTGGCCGAGGGTGCCGAGCTGCTCGGTCACGGCCGCCACGAGCGCCGGGTGAGCGTGTCCCAGAGCGTTGACGGCGATGCCGCCCAGCAGGTCGACGTACTCCTTGCCGTCGGCGTCCCACACGTGCGCTCCCTCGCCGCGCACGAGCGTCAGCTTCGGCGGGCCGAAGGTGTTCATCAGCGCCGCCTGGTAGCGCTCGGTCCAGCCCTGGTTGCTACTCACCGGAGTCACGCGCCTTCCTGGTCTTGGTCTCGACCCCGGGAAGCACCTGGGTGCCGACGCCCTCCTTGGTGAAGATCTCCAGCAGGACGGCGTGCGGCTCGCGGCCGTCGACGACGGTCGCGCGCGGGACGCCGTTCTGCACGGCCTGCAGGCAGGCGCCCATCTTGGGCACCATGCCGGTCGCGAGGGTCGGCAGGATCTCGGCCAACGACTCGGGGCTGATCTCCCCGATGACGTCGACGGAGTCGGGCCAGTCGAGGAACAGGCCCTCGACGTCGGTCAGCACGAGGAGCTTCTCGGCCTGCAGCGCCACCGCCAGGGAGGCTGCTGCGGAGTCGGCGTTGACGTTGTGCACGAGGCCGTCGGCGTCGGGGGCGACGCTGGAGACCACCGGGATCCGCCCGGCCCCGATGATGTCGAGCACCGCCTCGGGGAAGACCGAGGTCACCTCGCCGACGAGCCCGAGGTCGACCTCCTCGCCGTCGACGACGGTGTTGGTCTGGGTGGCGGTGAAGAGGCCGCCGTCCTCGCCGGAGAGCCCCACCGCGAGCGGGCCGTGCTCGTTGATGAGCCCGACGAGCTCGCGCTGCACCTTGCCGACGAGCACCATCCGCACGACGTCCATCGCCTCGGGGGTGGTGACCCGCAGGCCGCCCCGGAACTCCGACTCGATGCCGAGCTGGTCGAGCATCGCCGAGATCTGCGGGCCGCCGCCGTGCACGATGACCGGCTTGAAGCCCGCCATGCGCAGGAAGACGACGTCCTCGGCGAACGCCCGCTTGAGGGTGTCGTCGGTCATGGCGTTGCCGCCGTACTTGATGACCACGATCTTCCCGTGGTACTCCTTCAACCACGGCAGCGCAGCGGCGAGCGTGCGCGCCTTCGCCTGGTCGGGCTTGCTGGTGTCGAACGCACCGGTGGCCAGTGAGCTGTCGTTGTTCTGCGGCTGGCTGTGCGGGTGGTCGGTCAGGTCACTCATGATGAATAGGCACTGTTCTCGTGGACGTAGGCATGGGTCAGGTCGTTGGTCCAGACGGTGGCGCGCTCCGAGCCGGACTTGAGGTCGATGGTGACGGTCACCTCGCGGGGCTCGAGATCGACACCGGTGGGGTCCTCCGCAGGGGTCGACTCCCGGCAGACCCACACGCCGTTCATGGCCACGTCGAGGTCGGCGGGGTCGAAGGCTGCGCCGGTCGTGCCGAGGGAGGCGAGCACGCGGCCCCAGTTGGGGTCCTTGCCGAAGACGGCAGCCTTGAAGAGGTTGCTGCGGGCCACGCTGCGACCGACCTCGACGGCGTCGTCCTCGGTGGCGGCGTTGACGGTGGTGATCGCGATCTCGTGGTCGGCACCCTCGGCGTCACGCAACAGCTGCATCGCCAGGTCGGTGCAGAGCTGGGTGAGCGCGGTGGTGAAGTCGGGCAGTGCGGGGGTGATGCCGCTCGCGCCGCTGGCCATCACGGTGACCGTGTCGTTGGTCGACATGCAGCCGTCGGAGTCGAGGCGGTCGAAGCTCACCCGGGTCGCCGCACGCAGGGCGGTGTCGAGGTCCGCGGCCGGCACCACGGCGTCGGTGGTGATGACCACGAGCATCGTGGCCAGCTGCGGCGCGAGCATGCCGGCACCCTTGGCCATGCCCCCGATGCTCCAGCCGGCACCCTCGACCACCGCCTGCTTGCTCACCGAGTCGGTGGTCATGATGGCTCGGGCTGCGTCGCCCCCGCCGTCGGAGCTCAGGGCGGCGTCGGCCGCGTCGACGCCGGCGAGCAGGTCGTCGCGGGAGTTGGCCAGGCCGATCAGCCCGGTGGAGCAGACCACGACGTCGACCGCGCCGACGCCGACGCGCTCGGCCACCCGTTCAGCAACGGCGTGGGTGGTCTGGAAGCCGTCGGTGCCGGTGTAGCAGTTGGCACCGCCGGAGTTGAGCACGACAGCGCGCACGACGCCGTCCTTGACGACCTCCTGGCTCCACAGGACGGGGTTGGCCTTGCACCGGTTGGCGGTGAACACGCTGGCCGAGCCGTGGTGGGGCCCGTCGTTGACGACGAGCGCGAGGTCGCGGGCGCCGGTGGACTTGAGTCCGGCGGCGACGCCGGAGGCGCGGAAGCCGGCTGGGTGGGTGATGGTCATGCGGGGTTCTTTCGCGAGGAGGACTTCTTGGCAGGGACGGCGACGGCAACGGTGTGGCCGCTGCTGCGCCACGCCTGGACCGCGCGGTCGGCGTCGTTCTGCGGGACGAGGATCCAGTCGGTGTCGAAGGTCGACTGCGTGAAGACGCTGATGGCGGCCTCTGCCAACGGTGTCAGGAGCGCGACGAGGACGCCGGTGAGGGCGAAGTCGAGCGGGCCCTGCACCTCGAAGGCGCTGAAGCCACGTTGGTGCCGCGCCTTCTTGGGCACGCTGCGAGCGGCGCAGACGACCGAGGTCTCGGTGGCGGTGACGGTCACCGAGAAGATGGACGACGACTCGGCCCACGCGGGCACCTCGGCGCCGACGCCCAGGCGCACGACGGCCAGGGTCTCGGGGTACTGCTGGAGCGTGTAGGTGGTGCCGGTCTGCTGGGGCTGGTCGAGGCTCTCACTCATGGGGCGATCCCCACGGTGGTCAGGCCGAGGCCCTCGTCGAGACCGAGCGCGAGGTTCATGCACTGCACGGCAGCACCGCCGGTGCCCTTGGCCAGGTTGTCGACGGCACCGACGGCGACCAGACGACGCGCCTCGACGTCGACGGTCACCTGCACGTGGACCGAGTTGGAGCCCAGCACCGACTGGGTCTGCGGCCACAGGTCGGGCGGAAGGAGGTGCACGAACTGCTCGTGGTCGTAGGCCTTGGCATAGACCTCCCGCGCCTCGTCGGCCGTGAGGTCGCCGACGATCGGGGCCGAGCAGGTCGCGAGGATGCCGCGCGACATCGGCACGAGCATCGGCGTGAAGCTCACCGACACGTCGGCACCGGTCAGGCCGCCGAGGTTCTGGACGATCTCGGGGGTGTGACGGTGAGCTCCCCCGACTCCGTAGGCGCTGGCGTTGCCCATCACCTCGCTGCCGAGGAGGTGTGGCTTGGCGGCCTTGCCGGCACCGCTCGTGCCGGACGCGGCCACGACGACGACGTCGGGCTCGACGATCCCGGCGGCGATGGCAGGGGCGAGGGTCAACGTCGAGATCGTCGGGTAGCACCCGGGGACGGCAACGCGTCGGGCGCCGCGGAGCAGGTCGCGCTGGCCCGGCAGCTCGGGCAGCCCGTAGGGCCAGGTGCCGGCGTGGGGGCCGCCGTAGAAGCGCTCCCAGAGCGCGGGGTCGGCGAGGCGGAAGTCGGCACCGCAGTCGATGACGACGACATCGTCACCCAGGGCCGCCGCGATCTCGCCGGACTGTCCGTGGGGCAGGCCGAGGAAGACCACGTCGTGCCCGGCCAGCGTCTCAGGTGTGGTCGGCTCGAGGACCCGATCGGCGAGGGGCACCAGGTGCGGCTGCAGCACGCCGAGCGGCTGACCTGCGTTGGAGCCGCCGGTGAGGGCGCCGATCTGGACGCCGGGATGGCCGAGCAGGAGTCGGAGCACCTCACCGCCGGCGTAGCCGCTGGCACCGGCGACCGCGACGCGCGGTCCCTGCGAGTTGGTCGTCATGACGCATGACTATACATACCAATGCATGACTACTCACACCCGGGCCCCGATCGAGTCTCCCGTCGAGCGCCGGTCGTGTGCTGGTCGCGGCTCGCGCCTGCTCGACGCCGATATCCGGTCGAGACGCGTCCGTGGACACGCCTACGGTGTCGCCATGACCCGACTGAGCTTCGCAGGCTACCTCGACCACATCGGCACCGAGTCAGCGCGCTTCCGCGCCGTGCTGGGCGCGTGCGACCCCGCCGCCCGGGTGCCGGCGTGTCCCGACTGGGACGCCGCCGACCTGCTGTGGCACCTGACCGAGGTGCAGTGGTTCTGGAGCCAGGTCGTCGCCGACAGGCCGGCGGGACCCGAGGCCCTCGTGCACCCCGAGCGGCCCGAGTCCTACGGCGACCTCCTCGCGGCGTTCGACGAGGCATCGGCTGGGTTGGTCGGCGCCCTGCGATCAGCCGACCCCGCGCAGACCGCCTGGTCGTGGGCACCTGAGCAGACCGTCGGCTTCACCTTCCGTCGCCAGGCGCACGAGGCCCTCATGCACCGCCTCGACGCCGAGCAGGCTGCGGGCGAGGTGACTCCGCTCGACCCGGTCCTGGCCGCTGACGGCGTGGAGGAGTGCCTGGCCGTGATGTACGGCGGTGCGCCTCCGTGGGGGCGCTTCACCCCGGGTGCGGGACTGGTCCGGGTCGACCTCAGCGACGTCGACGTGTCGCTCTGGGTGGAGCTGGGCCGGTTCACCGGCACCGAGCCCGACAGCGGGGTCGAGCGCGACGAGGCCGACCTGGCGGTCGTCGGCGACCCGGGGGTCGAGCCCGACGTGGTCGTGCGGGGCACGGCGGAGGCCGTGAACGCCTGGCTCTGGGACCGCGGCCCGGCGTCGTCGGTCGAGCTCAGCGGCGCGCCAGCACCCCTCGCGCACCTCACGGCGATCGTGGGCCAGGCCATCGACTGAGCGCAGGTCAGTGGTGGCCGGGCGAGCACTGCTGCTCGCCGATCACGTCTGCGGGTAGGGGTGCAGCTTCGCGACAGGGTCAGCGCTGGACGGCGCCGCACCTCTCGACGGCTGCGGCCACGGCGGCGTCGCGTGCGGCCCCGGTCTCGTCCTCGGTCAGGGTGCGGTCGGGGGCCCGGAAGCGTAGGGCGAAGGCCAGCGACTTCTGCCCCTGCCCCACCTGTTCCCCGGTGTAGACGTCGAAGAGCCTGATCGACTCCAGCAGACTCCCCGCCCCGCTGCGCAACGCCTCCTCGACGTCGGCGACGGTGACGGCGGCATCGACGAGGAGCGCGACGTCCTCCTTGGCGAGCGGGTAGGTCGAGAAGTCGGGCCCGGGCACGACCTCCCGCACGTGGGCGAGCAGCAGGTCGAGGTCGATCTCGACCGCGGCGGTGCGCGCAGCGACACCGAACGCGCGGCAGACCGTCGGGTGCAGCTCGCCGGCGTGACCGAGCACGTCGTCGCCGATGCTCAGCTCGGCGCAACGACCCGGGTGCCACGGCGCGAGCGCGGCGTTGCGCACCCGGACCTCGACACCCAGCTCGTTCGCGAGACGGCGTACGAGGCCGACGGCGTCCGACCAGGAGGCGTCGCGCGCGGCGCCCCACCACCCGCCGCGCTCGCGTTCACCCGTCAGGACGACCGCGAGGTGCAGGGGCTGCGCCGGGATCGCCAGCATCAGCTGGGCCAGCTCGTCGTCGGTGGGCCGGTGGTCGACGCCGTAGATGGGCGCGGGTCCGTGACCTGCCGGGAAGGCGACGGTGCCGGTCTCGAACAGCGAGGCGCCGGGGGCTCCCCGCCCCAGGTTGCGCGCTGCGGTGCGGAGCAGGCCGGGCAGCAGGGTGGTCGTGTAGGACGGTTCCTCGCTCGAGAGCGGGTTGGCCAGCCGAACCGTGTGCCGGCGCCGGTCGTCACCGGCGAGTCCCAGCTGGTCGAGGGCGGCCTCGCCGACGAACGGGAAGCTGATGACCTCGACGCATCCGGCTCCGGCGAGGGTGCGCCCGACGCGGCGCCGCAGTCGTTGCCCGCGGGTCAGGCCCCGCCCGGCACCGGGCGTGGGCAGCACCGACGGCACCTGGTCGTAGCCGACGATGCGGGCGACCTCCTCGACCAGGTCGTAGGGGTCGGTCACGTCGGGACGCCAGGTCGGGGGCGTGACGGTGAGCACGTCGCCGTCGCGCTCGACGCGACAGCCGACGCTCTCCAGTGCGGCGAGGGTCGTCTCGGCGGAGATCGGCATGCCGCTGATGCGTGCCGGGAGGTCGACGGGGGCCACGATGTCGTGCCCCACGGGCACGGTGCCGACGACGGTGACGCCGGGCTCGGCGACCCCGCCGCCGTACGTCGTGAGCAGCTCGACCACGCGGTCGGCCGCGGCCTCGCAGACGACCGGGTCGACGCCGCGCTCGTTGCGCTTGCCGGCCTCGGAGGAGATCTTCTGCCCCTTGCCGGTGCGGAACATCGAGGTGGCCTCCCAGTGCGCCGACTCGACGAGCACCCGGGTGGTCGTGGCGGAGATCTCGGTGGGTTCGCCGCCCATCACCCCCCCGAGCCCGATGATGCCGGAGTCGTCGGTGACGACGAGGTCGCCGTCCCCGAGCGAGCGGTCGGTGCCGTCGAGGGTGGTCAGCCGCTCCCCCGCCGCGGCGCGCCGCACCCGGATGGGCCCGGTGAGCTTGTCGGCGTCGTAGCCGTGGATCGGGCGGCCGATCTCGAGCATCACGTAGTTGGTGACGTCGACGGCGAGGCTGATCGGACGCATGCCGGCCTGGGTCAGCCGGCGGGCGATGAAGTCCGGGGTGGCCGCGGTCGGGTCGAAGCCCGAGACCAGCCGGGCCACGAAGAGCGGGCAGCCCTCGACGTCGTCGAGCAGCACCGGGTAGCCGTCGGCGTTGGCGGGCGGTGCGTCACGCTCGGCCGGGTCGGTGAACCGCGCCCCCTCGGCGGCGTAGGCCAGCGCCGCCTCGCGAGCGACGCCGCGCAGGCTGAGGGCGTAGGCGCGGTCGGGATTGATCTCGAACTCGATGACGTCGTCGTCGAGCCCGAGGACTCCGAAGGCGTCCTCGCCCGGCTCGCCGGCGTCGGGCGCGAGCACGATGATCCCGTCGGCCTCACTGCTGATCCCGAGCTCGGCGGCCGAGCAGATCATCCCGGCCGACACGTGGCCGTAGGTCTTGCGCGCCGAGATCGCAACGTTGCCCGGCAGCACCCCACCCGGCAGCACGACGACGACGAGGTCGCCGACGCCGAAGTTGTGAGCGCCGCAGACGATCCCCTGCGGCTCTCCGCTGCCGTTGGCGTCGGCGACGTCGACGGTGCACCAGTTGATCGTCTTGCCGTTCTTCTGCGGCTCCGGGTCGCAGGTCAGGACTCGACCCACGACCAGCGGGCCGGTGATCGCGTCGCGCGGGCTCTCGATCGCCTCGAGCTTCAGCCCGAGGGCGGTCAGCCGCGCCGCCAGCGCCTCGGTGGTGACGCCGTCCGGCAGGTCGACGTACTCCCTGATCCAGCTGACGGGTGCCTTCACAGCTCACTCCCGAAGGCTGTGGTGAAACGCAGGTCGCCCTCGAAGAGGTCGCGCAGGTCCTCGAGGCCGTGGCGGAACATCAACGTGCGGTCGATACCCATGCCGAAGGCGAAACCGGAGTAGCGCTCGGAGTCGACGCCGCAGGCGCGCAGCACCCGTGGGTTGACGACGCCGCACCCACCCCACTCGATCCAGCCCTCGCCCCGGCACGTGCGGCAGGTCTCCGGGCCGTCGGCGCCCTCGACGACGGCGGCGCCGCGGCAGACGAAGCAGACCAGGTCGACCTCCGCGCTGGGCTCGGTGAAGGGGAAGTACGACGGGCGGAAGCGCGTGGTGATGCCCGCACCGAACATCGACGTGGCGAAGTGGTCGAGGGTGCCCTTGAGGTGGGCCATGGAGATGCCTTCGTCGATCGCGAGACCCTCGACCTGGTGGAAGACCGGGCTGTGGGTGGCGTCGTAGTCGTCGGTGCGGAAGACCCGCCCCGGGCACACCACGTAGATCGGGGGCGTGCGCGTGAGCATCGTGCGGGCCTGCACCGGTGAGGTGTGGGTGCGCAGGACGACGCCGTTGTCCTGCGGGTCGGTCCAGAACGTGTCCTGCATGGTGCGCGCCGGGTGGTCGGGGCCCAGGTTGAGGGCGTCGAAGTTCAACCACTCCGCCTCGATCACCGGACCCTCGGCGACCTCCCACCCCATCGCGACGAAGATGTCGGCGATGAGCTCGGACCCGGTCGTGACGGGGTGCCGTGCGCCGGCCGGGACGCGGTCGGTCGGGAGGGTCACGTCGACGGCCTCCTCGACGAGCATCCGCTCCTCGTGCTCGGCCTCGAGCACCGACGTCCGAGCCGCCAGCGCCTGGTTGACGGCACCGCGGGCCTGGCCGATGCGCTGGCCGGCCTCCTTGCGCGCCTGCGGGGGAAGGGCCCCGATCTCGCGGTTGGCCAAGGCCAGCGGCGAGCGGTCACCGGCGTGGTCGATCCGCACCTGCTTGAGGACACCGAGGTCGGCAGCCGCCGCGATCGCCGCGAGGGCGGCATCGCGGGCGCTCTCGACCTCTTCGGACTTCAAGGGGGTGACCTCCACGGGGTCGTAGTCGGTGTTGGGTCCGGACATGGTGTCGAGGGTAGTGACGGTGTGGCCGCAGGGGCGAACGGGTATCGACCTCAGTGGCCGAGGTCGAGCGGCACCCCGGGCCACGTGCAGGCCAGCACGGCGCCCCCGGGGACGGCGTCGTCGATCGTGACCGTCCCGCCATGAGCCTTCACCAGCCCGTGCACGAGGTAGAGGCCCAGCCCGGACCCGCCACGACCACCGGTCCAGAACTTGGTGAAGACGCGTCGGCGCAGCTCGAGGGCGATGCCCGGACCCTCGTCGGCGACGATCACCTCGACCCCCTCCGGTTGGTCGGGGGGCGCGTGTGGCACCAGCGAGACCCGCACCGTGCCCTCGCCGTGCCGCACGGCGTTCTCGACCAGGTTCGTGACGACCTGGACGAACTTGTCGGGGTCGACGTAGACCTGGCTCAGCCCCTCGGCGACCGTCAGCTCGATGGTCCGGCTGGTGCCGGCGCCGACCGACTCGACGATCCGCGTCACGAGCAGGCCGGCATCGGTAGGTCGGCGATACATCTGCAGGCGACCGGTGTCGATGCGCGCGACGTCGAGGAGCTCGGCGATGAGCCGGCTCAACCGGTCTGCGTCGGCGCTGACGGTCGTCAGCATCAGCTTCTTCTGGTCGTCGTTGAGCTTGTCCCAGCGGTTGAGGAGCGCCTGCACGAAGCCCTTGACGCCGGTCAGGGGCGAGCGCAGCTCGTGGGCCACGGTCGCGACCAGGTCGGAGCGTTCGCGGTCGAGGCGGGCGCGTCCTCGTCCGGAACGGATGCTGATGGCGAGCCGGCTCACCCCTCCTCGGGGGGCGTCGCGGTGCAGCCGGGCCGTGACCAGCACCTCGGTGCCGTCGGGCAGCAGCCACGACTGCTCGGGGATCGCCGTGCGGGTGCGCAGGCCGACGTACGGCGAGTTGCAGCGCACCCAGTCCTGACCGTCGCGTCCTTGCAGCCGCAACACCTCGGCGAGCGGCCGACCGCGTGCCTCGTCCGGCGAGGCCCAACCCAACATCGAGACCGCGACCGCGGAGATCACGACGACGACGGCGTCGGCGTCGGCAACCACGACGCCGTCGGGGAGGTCGTCGACGACGGTCTGCAGGGTGGGGTCGCTCACCCGCGCCACGTTACTCAGCCGGGGTGCTGGGCCCGTACCGACTCGAAGAGACACACCGCGGCAGCGGTGGAGAGGTTGAGGCTCTCGGCTCGCCCCCGGATCGGGATGCGCACCCGATGGTCGGCGAGGGCGGCGAGCTCGGCCGGCAACCCCCACGCCTCGTTGCCGAAGAGCCATGCCGTGGGACCGTCGAGAAGCTCGCCGGCGTGGTGCAGGTCGACCTCTCCGTCGCCGTCGGCGGCCAGCACCCTCAGCCCAGCAGCGCGCGCCGCGGCGATCGCGCGCTCGACGTCGGGCTCGATCGCGACCGGCAGGTGGAAGGCACTGCCGACACTGGCGCGCAGCGTCTTGGCGTTGTAGAGGTCGACCGAGCTGCCCGCAAGGATCACGGCGTCGGCGCCCGCGGCGTCGGCGGTCCGCACCACGGTGCCGGCGTTGCCGGGGTCGCGGACGTCGGCGCAGATGACGACGAGTCGCAGGTCGCCGGCGTCCGGATCGAGGACGTGGCCCAGCGGCCGGTCGACGAAGCGGCACAGCGCCACGACCCCGGCCGGGTGAACGGCGTCGCTCAGCGAGGCCAGGGCACGGTCGTCGACCAGGGTCCAGCGAGCGGCAGCACGCACGGTCGTCGCCAGGGTCGCGTGCTGCACGGTCGCGGCGGGCGTGGCGAAGACCTCGACCACGCACCCGGGCACTGCGAGCGCGCCCTCGACGGCCTTCGGGCCGTCGGCGAGGAACAGCCGCCGCTCGGATCGCTCCGAGCGGCGGCCCAGCTTGCGTGCATCCTTGACGCGGGTGTTGCCCGTGGTGAGGGGCGCCTCCGGCGTCAGCGGCACGTCGTTCAGGCGTCGACCCGAGGGGCGTTGACGTCGTCGGGGAGAGCGGCCTTGGCAGTCTCGACCAACGCGTTGAACGTGGCGAGGTCGTTGACGGCCAGCTCGGCGAGGATCTTGCGATCGACCTCGACGCCGGCCAGGTTGAGGCCCTGGATGAAGCGGTTGTAGGTCAGGCCCTGCGCGCGGGCACCGGCGTTGATCCGCTGGATCCAGAGGCGACGGAAGTTGCCCTTGTTCTTCTTGCGGTCGTTGTAGCTGTAGACCAGGGAGTGGGTGACCTGCTCCTTGGCCTTGCGGTAGAGGCGCGAGCGCTGGCCGCGGTAGCCGCTGGCGCGCTCGAGGGTGGTACGACGCTTCTTGTGGGCGTTCACTGCGCGCTTGACGCGTGCCATGAGGTTCTCCTTGTGCTGACTGTTGCGACGGGGTCGGGCGAGGGGGTGGGTCAGAGACCGAGCATCTTCTTGGCACGCGGGACGTCGGCCTTGGCGACCTCGACGGTGCCCGTCAGCCGGCGCGTGACCTTGGAGGACTTCTTCTCCAGGTTGTGACGCTTGCCCGCCTTCTCGCGCAGGATCTTGCCCGACCCGGTCACGCGGAAGCGCTTCCCGGCTCCGCTGTGGCTCTTGTTCTTCGGCATGTCGCTCTCTCCTTGATCGGTACAAACTCGTGTCCCGGCGCACCGGGGGTCGTGCAGGTGGGGCGGTGACGCCCAGGCCTCAGGCCTCGGTCTCTCAGGCCTCGATCTCTCAGGCCTCGATCTCGGGATCGAGGTTCTCCGAGCGGCCTCGCTCCCTCTTCGCCGCCACCGGACCGGCGGCATGTGCTGCATCGCGCTCAGCCTTCTCGTCGGCGACGACGGCGGCGCGCTCGGCCTCCTTCTCGGCCTTCTGGACGAGGTAGTCGGCCTTGGCCTCCGCCTTCTTCTTGTGCGGACCGAGCACCATGATCATGTTGCGGCCGTCCTGCTTGGGCGAGGACTCCACGAAGCCGAGGTCGGTGACGTCCTCGGCCAGGCGCTGCAGCAACCGGAAGCCCAGCTCGGGACGGTGCTGCTCGCGGCCGCGGAACATGATCGTGATCTTGACCTTGTCGCCGGCCTTGAGGAAGCGGACGACGTGGCCCTTCTTCGTCTCGTAGTCGTGCGCGTCGATCTTCGGACGAAGCTTCATCTCCTTGATGATCACGTTCGTCTGGTTGCGCCGCGCCTCACGAGCCTTCTGGGCGTTCTCGTACTTGAACTTCCCGTAGTCCATGAGCTTGCAGACCGGGGGGCGCGCCATCGGGGCGATCTCGACGAGGTCGAGGTCGGCTTCCTGGGCAAGGCGCAGCGCGTCGGCGGTGGGAACGATGCCGACGGTCTCGCCGCTGGGGCCAACGAGGCGGACTTCCTGAACACGGATCCGGTCGTTGATTCGAAGCTCGGTGCTGATGGGTCCTCCAGTGGATGGGTGGGTACGGCGGTCGATCCGATGCGGTGCAAGCGGAGACCAGCCATGACCACCTACCACCAGCTCATGGACAGACGTCACCCACGAACCCAGGTCGGGCCACCAGACCGGACCCGACGACCTGATGGAGCCACGGCCGGTGCGGGTGGGAGATGATCGAGCCTGATCTCCGCTTGATGGATCGATGGAGCACGAGTGCTCCACTGATCCGGTCAACCAGTGATGCTAGTCCTACCTCGCGTCGGGCGGCGAATCGCCGTCGCTCGGCCCGTCCGCCTGCAGCCACGCCAGGCCGTCGCCGACGCGCGCCAGCGTGTAGCCGGCCGCGAGCGCACGCAGGCTGTCGCCGTCGACGATGAACCTCGTCGGGCCGGCGAGGTCGACCACCAGCGCCGCGGCGCCCTCCTGCACCGCTGCCTGGGCGGCGGTGCGGGCGGCGACTGGAACGGGTCGCGCCTCGGGGTTCCACGCTGCAAGGGCCTCGGTGCTGGTGAAGGCGAGCAGACCGCGGCGCCCGTCGGGGGTCTGCGTCAGCACCGCGGCCATGTCGCTGGACTTGTCGTGAGCCAGGCCGTGCTCGTCGACCTCGACCTCGCCGAGCACGGCGACGACGGGCACCAGCACCCGCGCCGACTGCAGGACGGCGAGCGCGGCGACGTACTCGTCGTTGCCGGCCGCGACGGCGTACGCCGCCAGCGCGGCCGCGAGGCGCGGCTCAGCGCTGCCGTCGTCGTCGGGGAAGGCGGGTCCTTGCAGCTGGCGCTCGGTCATCGTCATCAGTGTCCCAGGAGCCGCGGGAGGCCCGGCGCCCGCTGCCGACCGTGTGCCACCCTGGGGTGGTGGATGACGTTGCCTGGAGCGCCCTGGCCTCGCGCAGGCGCGCGATCTCCTGAGCGGGCCCGCAGCCCCGGACCCGGTCGCCACCGCCCGCCGGGTCCGCGACCTGGTGGTCGCGCGGGCACCCACCCTCGGGTGCGGTCGGCTGGTCTGCATCGACGGCCCAGCAGGTTCGGGCAAGACCACCCTCGCTGCGGCGCTGCACGCCCTGGTGCCGGCCTCGACGGTGGTGCACGTCGACGACCTGCTCGCCGGGTGGGGAGGACTGCGTGGCGTGGCTGAGCGGCTCGACCCGCTGCTGCAGCCGTTGGCCCGCGACGAGACCGGGCACTACGAGCGCTACGACTGGGTCGCCGAGAGCTTCGCCGGACGGGTCGAGGTCGAACCGACCCCGCTGCTGGTCGTCGAGGGGGTCGGCTCCGGCACCCCGCGTCACGCGTCGCTCCGCACGGCCCTGGTCTGGGTGGAGGTCGACGACGCGCTGCGCCTGCGCCGAGGCATGGAGCGCGACGGGGAGGCCCTGCGCTCGCACTGGCAGCGGTGGATGCTCGAGGAGCGTGCGCTCTTCCTGGACGACGACACGAGGTCGCGCGCCGACCTGGTCGTGTGAACCCCCGGGGAAGCAGGTCGCCGGGGCCGGCTGCGGGTACGACGCGGTGCTCACCGGGAGCGGTGCCGCGTCGGGTTCCACCGCCGATGACGCGTCTCGCTCCGACCAGGACCCTGCAACACCCGAGCCCAGCGGACCCGGGTGGGCGAGGAGGTGTCAGTCCCCCGGGGCGTGCGCGCTGTCGAGGAGCAGGCGTAGCTGCCGCACCGCGGTCCTCGCGCGCGCGCCGTCCGAGCCCTGGATGCCCAGGGCCGAGGTGGACGTGCCGTCGGACAGGTCGAGGGTGGCCCAGGGCGCCCCCGGGTTCAGCCGTACCGCGACGATCTCGGCCCAGTCGTAGGTGCGGCGGCGGTAGCCGTTGACCACCACCAGCCGGTCGGGGAAGGCCTGCACCTTGGAGCGGATCAGCGCGTAGAGACACGCGAAGCCGAGGCCGAAGAGGGCGAGGACCGTGCCGCGCTGGAACGGGGTGACCGCGGCGCGGGTGTCGTCGTCGAATCCGACCCAGAGCAGGGCGGTGACGAAGAAGAGCGTGCCGCCGGCCACCGCGGCGGCGATCCGCGGGCCGAGGGGGCGCCAGGTGCGCGGCAGCGTCACCTGACCAGAGGGGTCAGAGGCGACAGGCATGGATGTCGGTCAGCAGGATGCCGCGGGCGCCGAGGTCGTAGAGCTGGTCCATGAGGCGCTGGGAGTTGGCGCGCGGCACCATCGCGCGCACCGCGTTCCAGCCCGCGCGCTGCAGCGGAGCGATGGTCGGGCTCTCGATGCCGGGGGTGAGGGTGAGGGCACGCTGGAGGTGCTCGGCCGCCACGTCGTAGTCCATCATCACGTAGCTGCGAGCCACCAGCACCCCCTCGATGCGGCGACGGAAGACCTCGAAGCCCTCGGGCTCGCCGGCGCCGGCTCGGGTGATGAGCACCGCCTCGGACTGCAGGATCGGCTCCCCGAACGTCTCGAGGCCGGCCTGCTTGAGGGTCGCGCCGGTCTCGACGACGTCGGCGATCACGTCGGCCACCCCGAGCTGGATGCTGGTCTCGACGGCACCGTCGAGACGGGTCACCGACGCCTCGACGCCGCGCTCCTGCAGGTAGGCCCGCACGATGCCGACGTACGACGTGGCGATGCGGGTCCCGGCAAGGTCCTCGACGCTGTCGAAGGCGCCCTGGGGCCCGGCGAAGCGGAAGGTGCTGCGCCCGAAGCCGAGGGTGAGTGCCTCGTCGGCCTTGGCCGCGGAGTCGCGCAGCAGGTCGCGCCCGGTGATGCCGACGTCGAGGGTGCCCTCGCCGACGTACAGCGCGATGTCGCGCGGGCGCAGGTAGAAGAACTCCACCCCGTTGTCGGGATCGAGCAACGTGAGCTGCTTGGAGTCGTCACGCTGGCGATATCCGGACTCGCGCAGGATCTCGGAGGCGGACTGCGACAGCGATCCCTTGTTGGGGATGGCGACGCGGAGCAACGGGGTGCTCGGGGCGGTGGTCGGGGGCGTGGTCATCGGGTCCTCAGGGCGTCAGAGGTGGGCGTAGACGTCGTCGAGCTCGATGCCGCTCGCGATCATCAGCACCTGGGCGTGGTACAGCAGCTGACTGATCTCCTCGGCCGTACGGTCCTTGCCCTCGTGCTCGGCGGCCATCCAGGACTCCGCGGCCTCCTCGACCAGCTTCTTGCCGATCGCGTGCACCCCGGCATCGAGCTCGGCCACCGTGCCGGAGCCGTCGGGTCGGGTGCGGGCCTTCTCGGTCAGCTCGGCCCAGAGCCCTTCGAACGTCTTCACGGGGAGCAGCCTACGGTCCTCGCTCAGGCTCCGTAGACCGGCTCCGGAGTGGGCGCCTCGGCGAGCAACGCACGCAGACCTGCACCCACCTCGTCGGCCCGCCAGCGCGTGCCGGCGTGGCGCGAGGGGCCGTGGGTCCACCCGTTCTCGATGGTCATCGTGGCGCCGTCGATCTCGATGACGCGACCCGTGACGTCGGCGGCATCCTCGGAGGCGAGCCAGGCGACGATCGGTGAGTTGTCCTCGGGCACGGCCATCGCGGAGGTGTCGAAGGCACCCTCGGTCATGCGGGTGCGCGCGACCGGCGCGATCGCGTTGACCGTCACGCCGTAGCGCCCCATCTCCTGGGCCGCGACCAGGGTGAGGCCCGCGATGCCGGCCTTGGCGGCGGAGTACGTCGCCTGCCCGACCGAGCCCTGCATGCCCGCACCGCTGGAGGTGTTGATGACCCGGGCCGCTCGCTGCCGACCCTCCTTGGCCTCGCTCCGCCAGTAGGCACCGGCGTGACGGAGCGGAGCGAAGTGACCCTTGAGGTGCACCCGGATGACGGCGTCCCACTCCTCCTCCGAGGTGTTGACCAGCATCCGGTCGCGCACGAAGCCGGCATTGTTGACCAGGACGTCGAGCCCGCCGAAGACCTCGACCGCCTGGCGCACCAGGGCCTCGGCCTGGGCGAAGTCGGCCACGTCGGCCCCGTTGGACACCGCCTCTCCCCCGGCCTCGCGGATCTCGCGGACGACCTCGTCGGCGGGCGACTCCACGTCCTTCTCCCCGGCGAGGGACACCCCGAAGTCGTTGACCACGACCTTCGCGCCGTGCGCGGCGAGCTCGAGGGCGTGCGCGCGGCCGATGCCGCGGCCCGCTCCGGTGACGATCGCGACGCGACCTTCGAGTAGTCGGTTCATGAAGGGCTCCTGGGTGGCGCGGCGTGGTGGGCGTGGAGGAAGACGGGGGGCTCGCCGCCGCCGTGGCAGGCGACGCGGGCACCGGAGACGTAGGAGGCGAGGTCGCTGGCGAGGAAGACCGCGACGTGGCCGACCTCCTCGGGCCGCGCCATCCGGCCGAGCGGGATGGTGCGCTCGATCGCAGCGACCCCCGCGGCGTCCCCGTAGTGGTCGTCGGTGCTCTCGGTGCGACACAGACCGACGTCGATCGCGTTCATCCGGACCTTGGGCGCCCACTCGATCGCCAGGGAGGTGGTGAGTGAGTCGAGACCGGCCTTCGCCGCGCCGTACGCCGCGGTGCCCGGCGAGGGACGCAGCGCCGAGACCGACGAGATGTTGACGATCGAGCCGCCGCCGTCTTGGACCTGCATCACCGCGTTGGCTGCCTGGGCACAGGCTAGTGGACCCATCAGGTTGAGACCGACGACCTTGTCGTGGAAGCGGGGCGAGGCGGTGGCGGCGTCGGAGGACGGTGCTCCCCCGGCGTTGTTCACCAAGACGTCGAGCCGGCCATGGGTCTCGACGATGCCGTCGACCAGGACCGTGACGGCGTCCGGGTCACGCACGTCGCAGCTGCGGTGCTCGGCGCCCTCGACCGTCGGGGCGTCGGAGCGGGCACACGTGATGACCGTGGCGCCCGCCGCGAGGAACGCCCTGGTGATGCCGGCACCGATCCCGCGACTGCCCCCGGTGACCAGCACGACGCGTCCGGACAGGTCGAGGGCGAGAGGCATGACTGCTACATTACCAAGCAAGTGCTTGGTTGGGCTCGACCCGGCCACCAGTCGAGCGGGAGCCTGATGACGATCACCTCTGAACTGCGTGACGACGCGATCCGCGTCATCACGATGGCGCACCCGCCGGTCAACGCGCTGACCGTCCAGGGCTGGTACGACGTCGCGGGCGCCCTCGACGAGGCGAGCGCCGACCCCGACACCCACGTGGTGGTGCTGCGGGCGGAGGGGCGGGGCTTCAACGCCGGCGTGGACATCAAGGAGATGCAGCACACCTCCGGCTTCGACGCCCTGATCGGTGCCAACAAGGGCTGCTTCGCAGCGTTCAAGGCGGTGTACGAGTGCGCAGTGCCGGTGATCGCCGCGGTCAACGGCTTCTGCGTGGGCGGCGGCGTCGGACTGGTCGGCAACGCCGATTGCATCGTGGCCAGCGACGACGCCTACTTCGGCGTCCCGGAGGTCAAGCAGGGCGCGCTCGGCGCCGCCACCCACATGGCGCGCCTGGTGCCGCAGCACATGATGCGCACCCTCTACTTCACCTCACGCACCATCAAGGCCCGCGACCTCGTGCAGTTCGGCTCGGTGCTCGAGGTCGTGGCGCGTGCGGAGCTGGACGATGCCGCCCTGCGCGTGGCCGCCGACATCGCGGCGCAGGACACCCGCGTCATCCGGGCTGCCAAGGAGTGCCTCAACGGCATCGACCCGATCGACGTCAACAAGAGCTACCGCTTCGAGCAGGGCTTCACGATGGAGCTCAACCTGATGGGCGTGGCCGACGAGCTGCGCGACAGGTTCGCCGGCACCGAGAAGGGCAAGAAGTGAGCACGGGACCCCGCGACAAGCAGATGAGCATCGACGACGTGGTCGCCGAGCTGCGCGACAACATGACGATCGGCATCGGCGGATGGGGCCCGCGGCGCAAGCCGATGGCGCTGGTGCGCGCCATCCTCCGCTCCGACCTGAGGGACCTCACCATCGTCAGCTGGGGCGGTGCGGACGTCGGTCTGCTCACCCGCGCGGGCAAGGTGCGCAAGCTCGTCTACGCGTTCGTCTCGCTCGACTCGATCCCCCTCGAGCCCAACTTCGCCAGGGCGCGTCAGGCGGGCACGATCCCCGAGGTCGTCGAGCTCGACGAAGGCATGTTCCAGACCGGGCTCAAGGCTGCGGCCGAGCGGCTCCCGTTCCTGCCGATGCGCGCGGGCCTCGGCTCCGACGTGCTGGTCAACAACCCCGACATCGCGATCGTCACCAGCCCCTACGACGACGGGTTCGGGTTCGAGGAGCTCGTCGCCGTCCCGGCCCTGCGGCTCGACGTCGCGCTGGTGCACCTGAACCGCGCCGACCGCCACGGCAACGCCACCTACCTCGGCCCCGATCCCTACTTCGACGACCTCTTCGCGATGGCCGCCGAGCGCACCTTCCTCAGCGTCGAGCAGGTGGTCGACACCGCCGGGCTGACCGTCGACACCCCCGTGCAACGCCTGCTCCTGAGCCGGATGATGGTCAGCGGTGTCGTGGAGACCCCCCACGGTGCGCACTTCACGAGCTGCGTGCCCGACTACGAGCGCGACGAGGCGTTCCAGAAGGCGTACGCCGTCGCGGCCGGCGGCACCGACGAGGAGTGGGCGGCCTTCGAGCGGCGCTTCCTGCGCGGTGACGAGGCCGCCTACCAGGCCGCGGTCGCAGCGTTCACCGACGAGCAGAAGGCGGCCCGCCCGTGAGCACCGAGACCCCCGTCACCCGCGCCGACGTGTGTGCCGCGGCGATCGCCGACGCGTTCGAGGACGACGGCGAGATCTTCGCCAGCCCGATGGGCCTGCTCCCGATGCTCGGGGTGCGGCTGGCCAAGCTGACCTCGAACCCCGACCTGGTGATCTCCGACGGCGAGTCGCTCTTCCTCGCCGGCGTGCCGCCCCTCTTCGCCACGGGCGACGTGGTCGAGGGCTGGATCCCGTTCCGCAGGGTCTTCGACGTCGTCGCCCACGGCAAGCGGCACGTGATGATGGGGGCCACCCAGGTCGACCGCCACGGCAACCAGAACATCTCGGCGATCGGTCCGTTCGCGCAGCCGAAGCGGCAATTGCTCGGCTCGCGCGGCGCCCCCGGCAACACCGTCAACAACCGCACCTCCTACTGGGTGCCGAAGCACTCGTCCCGGGTGTTCGTCGAGGCCGTCGACATCGTCACCGGCGTGGGTCCCAAGCGGGCGACGGCCGCCGGTTCGGGCGCGTCGCGCTTCAACGACATCCACCGCGTGGTCAGCGACCTCGGTGTCTTCGACGTCCGCGGACCCGACGACACGCTCCGCCTGCTGTCGGTGCACCCCGGCGTCACGACCGACGAGGTGCAGGCGGCAACCGGCTTCGACCTCGGCGACCTGCGCGACGTCCCCACCACGCGGGAGCCGAGTGGCGCGGAGCTGGTGATCATCCGCGAGGTGCTCGACCCCAGGAACCTGCGTCACCGCGAGGTGCCCGAGCCCGTCACCGAGGAGAGCCGATGATCGACCAGCAGCTGAGGACCCCCTTCACCGAGCTGGTCGGGGTCAGGCACCCGATCGTGCAGACCGGGATGGGCTGGGTCTCCGGGCCGCGGCTCGTGAGCGGGACCGCCAACGCCGGCGGGCTGGGCATCCTCGCCAGCGCCACCATGGACTTCGCCGAGCTCGAGCACGCGATCATCGAGACGAAGCGGCGCACCAGCAACCCCTTCGGCGTCAACATGCGAGCCGATGCCGGCGACGCCGGCGACCGGTGCGACCTGCTGATCAAGCACGGCGTGAAGGTGGCCTCGTTCGCGCTCGCCCCCAAGCCCGACCTGATCAGCAAGCTCAAGGACCACGGGATCGTGGTGATGCCGTCGATCGGCGCGGCCAAACATGCGGTGAAGGTGGCCGGCTGGGGCGCCGACGCCGTGATGGTGCAGGGCGGAGAGGGCGGCGGTCACACCGGCCCCGTGCCCACGACGCTGCTGCTGCCGACCGTGCTGGACGCCGTCGACCTGCCGGTCGTGGCGGCCGGTGGCTTCTTCGACGGACGCGGCCTCGCCGCCGCGCTGTCCTACGGCGCCGCCGGCATCGGCATGGGCACTCGCTTCCTGCTCACCCAGGACTCCGCGGTGCCCCAGGCCGTCAAGGACCTCTACCTCACCCACGGCCTCACCGACACGGTCGTGACCGCGAAGGTCGACGGGATGCCGCACCGGATGCTGCGCACCGACCTGGTCGAGTCGCTCGAGGGCACCAGCGCGATCAAGCGTCTCGGGCCCACGATGCGGCGCACCCTGGACTTCAAGCAGGACTCCGGCATGAGCTGGCTCGACCTCGCCAAGGACGGACGAGCGATGAAGAAGGCGCAGGGTCGTTCCCTGGGACAGATGGCGCTGGCCGCCAACACCCCGGTGATGCTGAAGGCCGGCCTGGTCGACGGCGACACCTCCGCCGGCGTGTTGGCCTCAGGCCAGGTCGTGGGTGTCATCGACGACCTCCCCACCTGCGAGGCGCTGATCGACCGGATCGTGCTGCAGGCCGTCGAGGAGCTTCGGCGAGGCGCTTCCTACGTCGTGTGAGTCCGCCTCGTCACCGCAGTAGGGTCGAGGCGTGCCTCAAGAACCGACCGCCCCGCGCGCCCGGCACCTGATGGACCCCGACGCGCCGCGACGGCGCTCCACCCCAGAAGACCTCGAGCGGCTCGAGCGCGTGCAGCGCACCGTGATGTCGGTCCTGGTCGGCACCACGATCTTCCACCTCTCGGTCGGTCTGGTGATCGGTGCGTTCTTCATCGACGACAGCGAGCGGGCCGCCCAGGTCGGCCTGTGCCTGCTCGGCGGTGCATTCGGCGTGATGGCCGTGGCCGCGGCCTACGCCATCCACCGTAGGTCGCCCACGCCCACCCGCATCGCGACCGCTCTCGCCGTCGGTGCGGTTCCTGCGGTCGTCGGGCTGTACGTCGTCTACCGCTGACCCCCGGGCACGGGTGGGGGGCTCAGAGGCGCTCGATGATGGTGACGTTGGCCTGACCGCCGCCTTCGCACATCGTCTGCAGGCCGTAGCGGCCGCCGGTGCGCTCGAGCTCGTGGAGCAGGGTCGTCATCAGACGGGTCCCGGTGGCGCCGATCGGGTGGCCCAGCGCGATGCCGCCGCCGTTGACGTTCACCTTGTCGTGGGGGGCACCGGTCTCCTTCATCCAGGCCAGGACGACGGAGGCGAAAGCCTCGTTGCACTCGAAGAGGTCGATGTCGTCGATCGAGAGTCCGGTCTTCTCCAGGGCGTGGGCGGTCGCCCGGATCGGACCGGTGAGCATCCACACCGGGTCGTCGCCGCGCACCGACAGGTGGTGGACGCGTGCCCGGGGCGTGAGCCCGTGCTCGGCGACCGCCTGCTCGGAGGCGATCAGCATCGCAGTGGCGGCGTCACAGATCTGGGAGGCGACCGCCGCAGTGACGCGACCACCCGGGGCCAGCGGCGTCAGGGCGGCCATCTTCTCCAGCGACGTCTCGCGCGGGCACTGGTCGACCTCGAACATCGTGCCGTCGGGCAGGGCGACCGGCTCGATCTCGGCGGCGAACCGGCCAGCGGCGATCGCCGCGCGAGCCCGGTCGTGCGAGGCCAGCGCGAACACCTCCATGTCCTCGCGGCTGATGCCCCACTTCTCGGCGATCATCTCCGCCGAACGGAACTGCGACACCTCGACGTCGCCGTAGCGCGCCTGCCAGCCGGGCGACTCGGCGAAGGGCGTCGAGAAGCCGTACTGCCGACCGGCGAGCATCGCCGCCGAGATCGGGATCGCCGACATGTTCTGCAGCCCGCCGGCGACGACGAGGTCCTGGGTGCCGGACATGACGCCCTGGGCGGCGAAGTGCACCGCCTGCTGCGACGACCCGCACTGGCGGTCGATGGTCACGCCCGGCACGTGGTCGGGCAGGCCCGCGACGAGCCACGCCGAGCGCGCGACGTCGCCGGCCTGCGAGCCGATGGTGTCGCAGCAGCCCATGATGACGTCGTCGACGGCGCCCGGGTCGACGCCCGTACGACGCATCAGCGCGGCGAGCGTGTGTGCCCCCAGGTCGGCGGAGTGGACGCCGGCGAGGGCACCGCCGCGCTTGCCGACCGGGGTGCGGACGGCATCGATGATGTAGGCCTCGGTCATGGGGTCTCCTCGGGGTGCAGCGGGTGTGGGGCGGTCCGGGCGATGCCGTCGAGCAGGATCGTGAGGTACTGGCGAGCGATGACGTCGTGGGTGAGCTTGCCGCCGGGGCGGTACCAGGCGACCGCCACCCACACGGTGTCGCGGATGAAGCGGTAGGTCAGCTCGATGTCGAGGTCGGCGCGCAGGGCGCCGGAGCGCACGCCGTCGTCGAGCAGGGTGATCCAGACCTCGCGCGACTGTGCGTTGCGCTCGGCGAGGTAGCCGAACCGCTCGAAGCCGCCCAGGTAAGCGGCTTCGGCCTGGAAGATCGCCACCTCGTCGCGGTGCTGGTCGATCGCCCCGAACGAGACCGCGACCGCTCGCTCGAGCTTGGTGCGGGCGTCGTCGTGGCTGAGCAGGATCTCGTCGTAGGCACCGAACAGCTCGGCCTGGAAGCTGGAGAGGATCTCGTCGACGATCGACTCCTTGGAGTCGAAGTGGTGGTACAGGCTCCCCGACAAGATGCCGGCGGCATCGGCGATGTCGCGCACGGTCGTGTTCTTGAAGCCCTTCGAGGCGAAGAGCCCGGCGGCGATGGCCAACAGCTCCGTACGACGGTTCGGCGGGGGGTCCCCCTGCTCGACGCTCATGGTGACCTAGGCCTGCTGGCTGCTGACGGCGACGACCTCGCCGGTCATGTAGGAGGCGTAGTCGCTGGCGAGCATGACCATCACGTTCGCGACCTCCCACGGCTCGGCTGCACGCCCGAAGGCCTCGCGCTGCTTGAGGTCGGCCAGCAGGTCGTCGGAGGTGACCTTCGCCAGGAACGGGTGCATGGCCAGGCTGGGACTGACCGCGTTGACCCGGATGCCGTGCGGTGCGAGGTCGATCGCGCTGCACCGCGTGAGCGCCATCACGCCGGCCTTGGCGGCGGCGTAGTGCGCCTGACCCTCCTGGGCGCGCCAGCCGATGACCGAGGCGTTGTTGACGATGACGCCCTTGCGCCCGGACGCCACGAGACGCCGCCCGGCGGCACGCACGCAGCGGAACGTGCCGGTCAAGGTGATGTCGAGGACCCTGAGCCACTGCTCGTCGGTCATCTCCAGCACGTTGGCCGTGCCGCCGAGACCGGCGTTGTTGACCATGATGTCGACCCCGCCGACCTCGTCGGCGAGATCGAGCAGCGCGCTCACCTGGGCCTCGTCGGTCACGTCGCAGACCACCTGGCGCACCCGGTCGGCGCCGAACTCGCTCGCCAGCGCCTGTTCCGCCTCCGCCAGGCGGCGAGCGTGGGTGTCGGAGAAGACCACGGCCTTCGCGCCCTCCTCGAGCGCGCGGCGTACGACGGCGGCGCCGATGCCGGCGCCGGCGGCGGCCGTCACGACGACCACCTTGCCCCGCAGCAGGTCGTGGCCGGGGACGTAGGCGGGGGCGGGCTGCTCGGGTCGGTGCGTGGTCATCTCTCAGGCGCCCTTCGGTTCGCGCGGCAGGCCGAGCACTCGCTCGGCCAGGATGTTCTTCTGGATCTCGTCGCTGCCGCCGTAGATGGTGTCGGCGCGGGAGAAGAGGAAGAGTCGCTGCAGCTCGTCGAGCTCGCCGTCGTGCGTGACCAGGCCGGCCCCGCCGCAGACCTGCATCGCCACCTCGCCGAGGCGCTGGTGCCAGTTGGCCCACACCAGCTTGAAGATCGACCCGGCACCGCCGCCCGCCGAGGAGTCGTCGCCGTCGACCACGGCGGAGAGTCCGCGCAGGCCTTGGGCGCGGATCACCTCCAGCTCGACCTTGAGCGCAGCCAGCCGGTCACGCAGCACCGGCTGCGCGTCGAGCACACCGGTGCGGCGGGCGAGGTCGACCACGCCCTGCAGCTCGCGCGCGTAGTCGACCGTCTGGGCCAGGGTCGAGACCCCGCGCTCGAAGCCGAGCAGCCCCATGGCCACACCCCAGCCCTCGCCGGGCTCCCCGACGACCAGGTCGGCGTCGGTGGTGGCGCCGGTGAAGAAGACCTCGTTGAACTCCGACCCGCCGGTCAGCTGCTCGATCGGACGGACGTCGACGCCGTCCTGGTCGAGGGGCACCAGCAGGAACGAGAGTCCCCGGTGCCGCACCGAGCCCGGTTCGGTGCGGGCGATGACGAACACCCACTGCGAGAAGTGTGCGTTGGAGGTCCAGACCTTCTGACCGTCCACGACCCACTGTCGGCCGTCCTCGCTCAGGCGCGCCCGGGTCTGCACGTTGGCCAGGTCGGAGCCGGCGTCCGGCTCGGAGTAGCCCTGGGCCCAGAGCTCGTCGACAGCCAGGATCCTCGGCAGGAACCGCTCCCGCTGCGCCTCGGTGCCGAACGCCATCAGGGTGGGCCCGAGCAACGTCTCACCGAGGTGGTTGACCCCGTGCGGCGCGTCGGCGCGGGCGTACTCCTCGTGGAAGATCACCTGCTGCCACAGGCTCAGCCCGCGTCCGCCGTGCTCGGGGGGCCACCCGACACAGGTCCAGCCGTGAGCCGCGAGATGGCGGTTCCACGCCAGGCGCTCGTCGACCGCCTCGTGGTCGCGACCGGGACCGCCCAGTCCGCGCAGCGCACCCCACTCCCCGGACAGCTCGTCCTCCAGCCACCCGCGGATCTCGGCCCGGAAGGCCCGGTCGGCGTCGGAGAGGCGAAGGTCCACGGGTGCTACCCTACCAAGCACTTGCTTGGTTGTTCCGACGAGCCGTGAGGAGCCCCGTGTCGTCCAGTCCCCCGACGATCCCGGCGCTGCTGCGCGCAGCGGCGGCCGCGTACGGCGACCACCCGGCCTACGTCGAGGGCGCGACGGTCCTCTCCTACACGGGCCTGCTGGACCGCGTGCGGCTGGCGGCGCGCGGCTACCTGGCAGCGGGGGTCGAGGTGGGCGACCGGGTGGTCGTCTGGGCGCCGAACAGCACGCTGTGGGCCGTGGCCGCGTTGGCGACGACCTACGCCGGGGCGATCGTCGTCCCGGTCAACTCGCGCTACACCGCGCGCGAGGTCGCCGACCTGGTCGCGCGCACGCAGGCTCGCCTCGTCGTGGTCGCCGACGGGTTCCTCGGCAGGGCTCAGGTCGCCGACCTGACGGCCGCGCTGCCGGACGCGGTCACCACGACGATCCTCGACCTCACCGACCTCGGGAGCGGGGCAGGCGACGTCAGCCCGGCACGGGTCGAGTCGCGCGCCGACGCCGTCGAGAGCGAGGACGTCGCCGACATCCTGTTCACCTCGGGCACGACCGGCCGCGCCAAGGGCGCCATGTCGGCGCACCGGCAGAGCGTGGGCGTGGCCCGCGCCTGGGCCGAGCTCGGCGGCGTTCGCCACGACGACCGCTACCTGGTGGTCAACCCGTTCTTCCACTCCTTCGGCTACAAGATCGGCATCGTCGTGGCCCTGCTCACCGGCTGCACGCTCTACCCGGTCGCCACGTTCGACGTCGACACCACGATGCGGTTGGTGCAGGACGAGCAGATCACCGTGCTGCCCGGGGCGCCCACGATCTACCAGTCCCTGCTCGCTGCACGGGCCCGCAGCGAGCGCGACCTGTCATCGCTGCGCCTGGCCGTCACCGGAGCAGCGGTCGTTCCGGTCGCGCTCATCGAGCGGATGCGCGCACCCGCCCCCGATGGCCTGGGCATCGACCAGGTCGTGACCGCCTTCGGGATGACGGAAGCCGTGGTGGTCACGATGTGCCGCGAGAGCGACTCCGCCGAGACCGTTGCCGCGACCTGCGGCCGGGCGATCCCCGGGATGGACATCCGGGTCGACGCCGGTGCTGCGGCGGCCGGCGACGGCTCGGGCGAGCTGCTCGTGCGCGGCGAGCACGTCATGCTCGGCTACCTCGACGACCCCGACGCCACCGCGGAGGCGATCGACGACGACGGCTGGTTGCACACCGGCGACATCGGCGTGATCGACGAGGCCGGCAACCTGCGCATCACCGACCGGCTCAAGGACATGTACATCTCGGGCGGGTTCAACGTCTACCCGGCCGAGGTCGAGCAGACGCTCCTGGCCCTGGACGGCGTGGGTGACGTCGCCGTCGTGGGGGTGCCCGACGAGCGGCTGGGTGAGGTCGGCAAGGCCTATGTCGTGCCGAGTGACCCGACCAGCCCGCTCGAGCCGGCGACGGTGACGGCGTACGCCCGTGAGCAGCTGGCCAACTTCAAGGTGCCGCGCCACGTCGAGCTCATCGACGTCCTGCCGCGCAACCTGTCGGGCAAGGTGCTGAAGAACCAGCTGCGAAAGGCCGGCGACTGATGGACCTGACCCTCTCCGAGTCCGAGCTGGCCTTCCAGGCGGAGGCTCGCGAGTGGCTGCGGGACAACGTGCCGCGCGAGCCGCTGGCCTCGATGGACACCGCGGCGGGCTGGGCGCAGCACCAGCAGTGGGAGGCGCTCCTGACCGAGGCGCGTTGGTCGGTCGTCTCCTGGCCGCAGAAGTACCACGGCCGCGGCGCCTCGTTGGTCGAGTGGGTGATCTTCGAGGAGGAGTACTACCGGGCCGGCGCACCGGGTCGGGTGTCGCAGAACGGCATCTTCCTGCTCGCGCCGATCATCTTCGACCACGGCACCCCCGAGCAGCAGGACCGTTTCCTGCCGTCGATGGCAAGTGGCCGGCAGGTGTGGGCGCAGTGCTGGTCGGAGCCCGAGGCCGGCTCCGACCTCGCCTCGCTGACGTCCACCGCGCGGCGCGACGACGCCCGCGCAGGCTGGGTGCTCAACGGGCAGAAGACGTGGTCGTCGCGAGCCGCCCTGGCCCACTGGGGGTTCGGGCTCTTCCGCTCCGACCCCCAGGCGCAGCGCCACTTCGGGCTGACCTACTTCCTGTTCCCGCTGGACGCCGAGGGGGTCACCGTGCGCCCCATCGCCCAGCTCGACGGCGAGGCCGGGTTCGCCGAGATCTTCTTCGACGACGTCTTCGTGCCGGACGCCGACGTGCTCGGCGCCCCGGGCGACGGCTGGCGGGTCGCGATGAGCACCGCCGGCAACGAGCGCGGGCTCTCGCTGCGCTCCCCCGGCCGGTTCTGCGCCGCGGCGGACCGGCTGCTCGACCTGTGGCGCGAGCACGGCGCCACCGTCCCCTCGGCTGCCGCCGGGGTGACCGACGCCTGGCTCAAGGCCCAGGCCTACCGGCTCTTCACCTGGGGCACCGTGACCCGGCTCGCCGACGGTGGAGAGATGGGTGCGGCCGGCTCGGTCAACAAGATCTTCTGGTCCGAGCTCGACATCGCGCTGCACGAGACGGCCCTCGACCTGCTCGGGCCGCATGCCGAGACGGAGTCGCGCTGGCTCGACGGCTACACCTTCAGCCTGTCGGGCCCGATCTACGCCGGCACCAACGAGGTGCAGCGCAACATCGTGGCCGAGCGCATCCTCGGTCTTCCTCGCGAGCCGAAGGGCACCGGACGATGAGGACGCCCCGACGATGAGGTTCGAGCTGACCGACGACCAGCGCGACCTCGCCGCCGCGCTCCAGGGACTCCTCGCGGCGTCCGACACGACCACGGTGGCTCGCGCGTGGGCCGAGGGCGACACCGCGCCCGGCCTCGCGCTGTGGAAGCGCCTGGCCGACCTGGGGCTCACGATGCTCGCCACCGAGGCCTCCGCGGTCGAGGTGTGCGTGGCGTTCGAGGCCCTCGGCCGGCACGCGGTTCCCGGCCCGTGGGTCGAGTCGGCCGCCTACCTGCCCCTGGCCCTGGGCCACGAGGTCGAGGGCGTGGCGACGCTGGCCCTGCCGCCCCACGTGCCACTGGCGCTGGACGCCGACGTGGCCGACGTGGTCTACCTCGGCACCGCCGCCGCGGAGATCGTGGGCGACCTCCAGGTGTCGGTCGACCGCACGCGTCGCCTCTTCCCCGTGACGGCAGCGCGCGCGAACCCGCCCGCCGTCGACCGGGCGGCCTTCGACCTCGCGGTGCTCGCCACCGCGGCCCAGCTGCTCGGCGCGGGCGAGCGAGTGCTGGCCGACAGCGTCACCTACGTCAAGGCGCGCAGGCAGTTCGGCCGGGAGATCGGCAGCTACCAGGTCATCAAGCACGCCCTGGCCGACGTGAAGATCGCCCTCGACTTCGCCCGCCCCCTCGTCTACGGCGCCGCCCTCGGCGAGGTCCCGGCGTCGGCGGCCAAGATCGCAGCGTCCGAGGCGGCCTACCTCGCAGCCCGCACCGGGCTGCAGGTGCACGGCGCCATCGGCTACACCGCCGAGTTCGACCTCAGCATCTGGATCACCAAGATCCGGGCGCTCGTCACGGCCTGGGGCACCACGGCACACCACCGCACCACCCTGCTCGAGGAGCTGACCCGCTGATGGAGTTCGGGCTCTCCGAGGAGCAGCAGGAGCTCGCCTCGATCGTGCGGTCCCTGCTGGCCAGGCGTGCCGACAGTGCCGCGGTCCGAGCCGCGTCGACCTCGGCCGAGGGCCATGACGCCACGCTGTGGGCCACCCTCGTCGAGCAGGTCGGCGTCGCCGCCCTCAACATCCCCGAGGAGCACGGCGGCGCCGGGTTCAGCCTGTTCGAGTCGCTCGTCGTGCTCGAGGAGGTCGGTCGCTCGCTGGCCCCCACCCCGCTGCTGACGTCGCTGATCGCCTCGGAGGCGCTGCTGGCCGGTGGCGACCTCGACGCGATGGGGCGCCTGCTCCCACGGATCGCCGCCGGCGAGGTGGCCGCCCTGGTCGACGGTGCGGCCCCGTCCCTGGACGCCGACCGGGCCACGATCCTGCTCGCGATCTCGGGCGACGACCTCGTGGAGGTCGACCCGGCCACCGTGTCCCCGACGCTCGTCGGGTCGGTCGACCGGACCCTGCGGATGGGCACGGTCGATCTCGCCGGTGCGACGACGTCCCCCGCCGGGGACGGTGCCACCGCAGCGCAGCGGGCCCGCCTGGTGGCGGTGGTCGGGGTGTGCGCGCTCCAGGCCGGGCTGGCCGCCCGGGCGGTCGAGATGACGGTCTCCTACGCCAAGGCCCGGGTGCAGTTCGGCCGACCGATCGGGTCGTTCCAGGCGCTGAAGCACCGGATGGCCGACATGCTCGTGCTCCAGGAGATGGTGCGCTCGGCCTCGTGGTCGGCGTCGTACGCCGTCGCGACGCGGGCCGACGACGCCGAGCACCTGACGCACGTCGCGAAGGCCTACTGCTCGGACGCCCTCGACCGGATCGCGGCCGAGACGATCCAGCTGCACGGCGGTATCGCGATCACGTGGGAGCACGACGCCCAGCTGGTCTTCAAGCGGGCGCACGCACTGGGGCAGCTCTTCGGGCAGGCCCACGAGCACCGAGCCGTCATCGACCTCTGATCGAGCAGGTCTGCGCCCTGGTGGCCATCAGCCCGAGGGTCCAGCACGACATGCACCCGCGCCAGAGCACCACGGTGAGCGGCACCAGCAGCAGCCACAGGGCCGAGCGGTGCGCCAGACCCAGGC
The DNA here is from genome assembly GCA_963742775.1 of uncultured Actinomycetota bacterium. Lineage (GTDB taxonomy): Bacteria > Actinomycetota > Actinomycetes > Propionibacteriales > Nocardioidaceae > Nocardioides. The sequence continues at coordinate 36,300 of CAVUNE010000008.1, forward strand.
CGGCGACGAGCAGCACCAGCCCGACCAGCCCGCGGGCGTAGTGCACCGCCAGGGAGCGGCTGGCGAACATGGCTCCGACCAGGTCGGGCTCCTGCTGCTGGTCCTGTATCCGGGCGGTCGTCACGCGGCCGATGCTACCGGTGTGATGGACGCGACAGCGTTGTTGACGTGCTGTTGCCGTGGGCAGCACCGACCGGACATCAGCGCTGCCTAGGGTGGGCTCATGACCCCCAGCACGCTGACCCCCCGCGACGACCAGCACGACGACTCGACCGAGAGGGCCCGCCGCGAGTGGGACACCATCCCGGCCGCCCTGCTCGCCAGCCCCACGCGCACCCGCCTCTGACCTTCAGCAGGCGGCCAGCGTCCGGGTCAGGAACCCCACCTGACGCCTGACCGAGTCCTCGAACTCGTCGCCGGCGTAGATCGCGAAGTGGCCGCAGTCGTAGGAGATCACCTCGGCGCGCCGACCGATCCGCCTCGCGACCTCGTGCACGGCCGTGGACGGCGCGATCTCGTCGTACTCGGCGACGATCAGCAGCGTGGGGCAGCGCACGTCGCCGGCCCGGCGTACCGGCCGGTTGAAGGCGATGCGGGCCACCCCCCGAGCGCACATCTCGTTGCGGAAGCTCGGACCCACGATCGAGGCGAACAGCTCGGCTCCCGGCCCGGAGATCATCGCGCCCGACCCGGCCTCGCCGAGGAACGCGATCATCCGCGGGGGTCGGCGCAGCACGGCGCGCCCGAGGTCGGCGACGACGGCACGAGCGATGCCTGCGCCCTTGCCCTTCGCCCGCACCGGCGCGGGCAGCGCAGGGTCACGCACCTTGCCTCGGCCGCTCAGCGCCTTCAGCCCGTCGACCGCGGCCCCCTGGCTGATCATCGCGGCGATCGAGGGGTCCTCGGCGGCGACGACGACGACGTGCCCCCCGCTGTAGGAGGAGCCCCAGATCGCGATGCGGTCGGGGTCGACACCCGTGCGGGCACGAGCCGCGGCGACTGCTGCGTGGTAGTCCTCGCGGTGACGCAGGTGATGGACGTCCTGGGGCGGCGACCCGGTGGAGCCGCCGAAGCCGCGGTAGTCGAAGACGAGGACGTCGCACCCGGCAGCGGCGAAGCGCTCGGCGAACGGCCTGAGACCCGAGTCCCTGGTGGTGCCGAACCCGTGCGCCATCACGAGGCAGGGCCTCCCGGCTGCCGTCGACAAGACGTCGGACCCGGCCCGGTAGTAGTCGGCCTCGCAGGTGTCGCCGTGGGAGTCGAAGGTGACCACCTCGACCGAGGTCGTCACCGGTCGGTGGTCCGGTACGTGCCCTGGTAGAACAGCAGCGGCTCGGCGCCGTCGCCCACGACGAGCTGCTGCACCCGACCGATGACGACGAAGTGGTCGCCGGCCTCGTGGACGGCGTGGATCGTGCAGTCGACATGACCGAGGGTGTCGGCGAAGACGGGTGAGCCGGTGACCTCGGAGGGATGCCAGTCGATGCCGGCGAACTTGTCAGCGCCGCGGCTGGCCATCGCGTTGGACAGCTCGGCCTGGCCGGCGGCCAGGAAGTTGACGCAGAACGTGCCGGCCCGCTGGATCCGCGGCCAGGCCCGCGAGGAGCGCGCCGGGACGAAGAGCACCAGTGGCGGGTTCAGCGAGACGCTCGAGAAGGACTGACAGGTCAGCCCGACCGGCTCGTCGTTGCTCATCGTGGTGACCACCGTGATGCCGGAGGCGAAGCGACCCAGGACGTCGCGGAAGCGTCGGGCCTCGGCCACTGCCTCGGGCGAGGAGGCGTCGACCTCGAGGTCCTCCCCGGGGTGCAGCTGGAGGTCGTAGGCGGAGTCGGCCAGCCAGGAGTAGATGAGCTCGCTGCTGGGCCAGGTCTCGCGGGCGTCGGCCTTCATGCCCTCGGGGATCTCGGGCCGCTCGGTCGCGGGTCGCTCGTGGTCGTCCACGTCGCCCAGGTTAGTCATCACCGACCGCCGGCGAAGTCATGCCCCCAGTAGGAGACGGCCGTCGACTCGCGCGCCACCCAGCGATCGTCCTCCACCTGGAGGCCGTCGGTGCCGAGCTCGATGTCGAAGCCCGCCGGCGACCTGACGTAGAAGGAGACCATCTCGTCGTTCATGTGGCGACCCAGCGTCGCCGACAGTGGCGCCCGGTGCTTGCGCACGCGCTCCAGGGCCCGGCCGACGTGGTCGAGGGTGTCGACCTCGAGCATGATGTGCACACACTTGGCGGGGTTGGGCATCGGCAGGAACGCCAGCGAGTGGTGGCGCGGGTTGACCCCGAGGAAGCGCAACCAGACCTTCGACCCGGGCTCCTTGCCGACGAACTCCCCCGGCATGCTCATCGAGTCGCGCAGGCGGAAGCCGAGCACGTCGGTGTAGAAGGCGAGTGCCTCGACGTCGTCGAGCACCGGCAGCACGATGTGGCCCATGCCCTGGTCTCCGGTGACGAAGGTGGCGGCGTACGGCGTCACGACCGGGCGCGCCTCGTAGGTGATGCCGTGGAAGAGCTCGAAGACGTTGTCCCACGGGTCGCTGAAGCGCACCAGCTCCTGCACCCGGCGCTCGGCGAGCTCGTCGGGGGTGCCGTCGACGACGTCGACCCCCGCCTTGACGAGGTGCTCACGCGCCTCCTGCAGGGCGCGCGGGTCGGCGACCTCCCAGCCGACGCAGATCAGCCCGTCGACCTCGGAGGGCTCCACCACGAGGCGGGCCGAGACCTGGTCGAGGCGCCAGTACTGGTGGTCGGGGTTGGGTCCGCGCCCCGCTGCCAGGCCCAGGACCTTGCCGGCGAACGTCGTCCACTGCGCCGGGTCGGTGGAGCCGACCCGGACGTAGCCCATGGACTTGATGTCGATCATGGTCAGGCCCTTGCGCGCTCGACGTGACGGGAGAGGAAGGCCAAGGCGACCTCGGCGAACTCGGCAGCCGCCTCGATCTGCGCCCAGTGCCCGCAGTTCGGGAACACGTGCAGCTGCGCCTTCGGGATCAGCTTGAGCGCGACCATGGCCCCGTCGAGCGGGTTGACGCGGTCTTCTCGGCCCCAGGTGAGCAGGGTGTGCTGGCGCAGGCGGTGCGCCTCGCGCCACAGCATCCCGTCCTCGGCCGTCTCGGGGTTCCAGAACGACAGGCCCATCGAGCGCATCGCCGCCTGCGCACCCGGTGCGGTCGCGTCGGCGAAGCGCTCCTCGACGAGCTCGTCGGTCACGAGTGACTGGTTGACGACCATGGTCGAGATGAAGGCTCGCAGCGCCTCACGCGTGGGGTCGGCGCCGAAGTCCATCAGGCGTTGGACGCCCTCGGTCGGATCGGCGTGGAAGAGGTTGAGGCTCAGGCCACCGGGGCCCATCAGCACCAGGCGGCCGACCCGTCCGGGGTAGGTGAGCGCGAGCCGCATCGCCGTACCGCCGCCGAGGCTGTTGCCGAGCAGGTGCACCTTCTCGATCCCGAGCTCGTCGAGCAGGGCCACGACGTGATCGGCGGAATGACGGTAGTAGTTGCCCACCACGTCGGGCTTGTCGGAGCCGCCGAAACCCGGCTGGTCGACGAGCAGGGTGCGAAAGTGCGCCGCGAAGTGCGGCAGCGCGGACCCGAAGTTCGACCAGGCGCTCGCCCCGGGCCCGCCCCCGTGGAGCATCACCAGCGGGAGTCCCCCGCCGACCTCGCCGACCGAGGCGTCCTGGGCCTCGTAGTAGTTGAGGGTGATGCCGCCCGCCTTGGCGGAGCGCCGGGTGGCGTCCTGGGAGAAGTCGGTCAAGGTCAGTACATCCCTGGGTCGATCTTGTGGCCGAACTCGTGGGCGCCGAACATCTGCAGGGCGCGCTCGGGGTCGTTCGCGGCGTGCACGCGACCGGCGTGGGCGTCACGCCAGGCGCGCTGCAGGTAGGTGCCCTTGACCAGGGCACGACCCCCCGAGGCCTCGAACAGGGCGTCGATCGCGTCGATGGCGCGCTGGCTGCCCAGCACCTGGTCGCGGCGGACCTTGAGCCGTGAGCGCAGCGGGATCTTCTCGCCCTTGGCGACGTAGGACTGCTCCTCGCGGATGTTGTTGACCAGCAGCGCCCAGGCGGCGTCGATCTCGGAGGAGGCCCTGGCGATGCGAACGGCGGCGAACGGGTCGAGGGAAGCCTTCTCGCCCAGGTAGGCCGCACGCGAGCGCTTCTGCTGCATCTCGACGTGCTCGTCGTAGGCGCCCATCGCGATGCCGATGATCGGGGTGGTGATCGTGCCGGTGAAGATGGAGTGGAACGGCAGCTTGTAGAGGTCGGAGGGGTTCTGCTCCTGCCCGGGGCCGCGGCACTGGCCGGTCTCGCCCATGCTGAGGGTGAACGCCTCGGGGATGAACACGTCGTCGACCACGATGTCGTTCGAGCCGGTGCCGGCCAGGCCGACCATGTTCCAGACATCGACGATCTCGTACTTGTCGCGCGGCACCATGAAGGTCTTGAAGTCGACGACCTGGCCGTCGGCGTTGAAGACCAGCCCGCCGAGCAGCACCCACGAGCAGTGGTCGCAGCCCGAGGAGAAGCTCCACCGACCCGTCAGCTGGTAGCCGCCCTCGGCGACCGTCGCCTTCCCGGTGGGTGCGTAGGAGGAGCTCAGCCGGGTGTTGGTGTCCTCGCCCCACACCGCCTGCTGGGCCTCGTCGGAGAAGAGGGCCACCTGCCAGGGGTGGACGCCGACGACGCTGGAGACCCAGCCCGTCGAGCCGCAGGCCCCGGAGATGTCGCGCACCGCGGTGTAGAAGTCGACCGGGTCGGCCTCGTGACCGTCGAAGCGCCTGGGCTGCAGGAGCTTGAAGAAACCGGTCTCCTCGAGCTCCTTGACCGACGACTCCGGCACGACCCGCAGCCGCTCGGTCTCGTCGGCGCGCTCACGCAGGGTCGGAAGGATGTCACGGACACCGTCGAGCACGGCAGTAGCAGAGGACATGGGATGGCTCCTGTCTGGATCTTCTAGGGACCAAGACTAGAACACGTTCTTGTTTTGGTCGAGTGGGGACATGAAACCCGGGCGGGTCGTTGGGGCACCACACCCCAAGGTGCGCCGACTTGGCTGGCCCGGCTGCGGGGCAGTTTCACCGCCTCAGCGGAGAAACTCCCGCTTCTGTCGAGAACCTTCGCGACAGAAGCGGGAGTTTTGCACCAGGAGCAGCCCGCAGCGCTGGTCAGCTGGTCAGCTGGTGGCCGCGGCCTTGTCCTGCTCGCTCCTCAACATCAGCGCGATGTCGATGAGCTGGTCCTCCTGGCCGCCGATGAGCTTGCGACGTCCGGCCTCGAGCAGGATCTTCGCGCCGCTGACGTCGTAGCGCTCGGCGGCGTTGCCGGCGTGCTTGAGGAAGGAGGAGTAGACCCCGGCGTAGCCCATCATCAGCGTCATCCGGTCGAGCTGGCACTCCTCGGGCATCGCGGGCTTGATGACGTCCTCGGAGGCGTCGACGATCGTGAGGAAGTCGACGCCGGTGGTCCAGCCGAGCTTGTCGCACACCCCGACGAACGCCTCCAGCGGCGTGTTGCCGGCGCCGGCGCCGAAGCGACGGACCGACCCGTCGATCTGGGTCGCGCCCGCCCGCGCCGCGAGCACGGTGTTCGACACCCCCAGCCCCAGGTTCTCGTGACCGTGGAACCCCACGTCGGCCACGTCACCGATCTCGGCGACGACGGCAGCGACCCGGTCGGAGGTCTGCTCCATCACCAACGCACCCGCGGAGTCGACGACGTAGACGCACTGGCTGCCGGCGTCGACCATGATCCGGGCCTGCTTCGCCAGCACCTCGGGTGGCTGGGTGTGGCTCATCATCAAGAACCCGACCGTCTCCAGACCGAGCTCACGGGCCAGGCCGAAGTGCTGGATCGAGACGTCGGCCTCGGTGCAGTGCGTCGCGACGCGACAGATCTGGCCGCCGTTGTCCTGCGCAGCCCGGATGTCGTCCTTGGTGCCGAGCCCGGGCAGCATGAGGAAGGCGATCTTGGCGCGCTTGGCGGTCTCGGCCGCGATCTTGATGAGCTGCTGCTCCGGGGTGCGCGAGAAGCCGTAGTTGAAGGACGACCCGCCGAGCCCGTCGCCGTGGGTCACCTCGATCACCGGCACGCCCGAGTGGTCGAGCGCCTCGACGATGTCGTGCACCTCGGTCGCGGTGAACTGGTGCCGCTTGTGGTGCGAGCCGTCGCGTAGGCACGTGTCGGTCAGGCGCAGGTCGAGGTGACCCCACGGGTCGTCGCCGTGGGTGCCCGACCAGGTGCGCTCAAGGTGGTTGATGTCGGTCACGGGTTCAGGTTGCCTTTCGGGTTGCGGGGGCTTCGTCGACGCTCGCTTCGCTCGCTGCTCAGCCTCCGGACATGGGCTTCGTCGACGCTCGCTTCGCTCGCTGCTCAGCCTCCGGACATGGGCTTCGTCGACGCTCGCTTCGCTCGCTGCTCAGCCTCCGGCTGCGAGCGTGGCGCGGGCGGCGTGCTGGGCGACCTGGGTCGCGGCAGCGGTCATGATGTCGAGGTTGCCGGCGTACGGCGGCAGGAAGTCTCCCGCGCCCTCGACCTCCAGGAACACCGAGACCTTCATCCGACCCTGCGTGGCCTCGGACGGCTCGTCGATCTGCGGGTCCTGGAGCAACCGGTAGCCCGGCACGTACTCCTGTACCGCCTGCTCCATCGCGAACACCGACGCCGCGATCGCGTCGCGGTCGGCATCCGGGTCGACGGCGCAGTAGATCGTGTCGCGCATGATCATCGGCGGCTCGGCCGGGTTGAGGATGATGATCGCCTTGCCGCGCTCAGCCCCCCCGATCGAGACCACCCCGGCCGACGTCGTCCGGGTGAACTCGTCGATGTTGGCCCGGGTGCCGGGGCCCGCCGACATCGACGAGACAGACGCGACGATCTCGGCGTACGACACCCCGCCCGCGTCGGCGACCGCCCGCGAGACCGCCGCCACCATCGGGATGGTGGCCTGTCCCCCGCACGTGATCATGTTGACGTTCATCGCACCCACGTGCTCCTTGCCGTTGACCGCCGGGATCACCGCGGGTCCGACGGCGGCCGGGGTGAGGTCGATCGCCACGATCCCGGCCTCGTGGTAGCGAGGGGCGTACTCGCGGTGCACGTAGGCCGAGGTCGCCTCGAAGATCAGGTCGGGCAGGACGTCCTGCTTCAACAACCAGTCGACACCCTCGTGCGACGCCTCCAGCCCGCGGTCGGTGGCGAGGCGCAACCCCTCGGACGTCGGGTCGACCCCGATCATCCAGCGCGGCTCGATCACGTCGCTGCGCAGCAGCTTGTACATCAGGTCGGTGCCGATGTTGCCGGGCCCGACGATGGCCGCGGTGAGCTTCTCCTGGGTCATGATCTTCACTCCTCGAACTCGACGCTCAACGGGTCGAACCCGCTGATCGAGGCCACCACCCGGTCACCCGGTGCGAACGGCACGAACGGGCCCAGGGCCCCGGACAGGATGAGGTGGTCGGCGCGCAGGGGGTCGCCGAAGCGGGCGGCCTGGACGGCGAGCCAGCGCAGGGCCTCGAGCGGGTCGCCCAGGCAGGCCGCGCCGGTGCCCGACGAGCGTTCCTCGCCGTTGATGCTCAGCGACATGACGACGTCGCGCGGCTCGAGCTGGTCGAGCGTGCGGCCATGGGTCGTGCGGTCGCCCACCACGTACAGGCCGCTGGAGGCGTTGTCGGCGACGGTGTCGGTGAAGCCGATGTCCCAGCCGTCGATGCGCGAGTCGACGATCTCCAGCGCCGGGAGCGCGACCGCGACGGCGGCCCGCACCGCGTCGAGGGTCAGCTCGTCCTCGGGGAGGTCGAGGTCGTGGGCCAGCACGAAGGCGACCTCGGCCTCGACCCGCGGCTGCAGCAGGGCGCGCATCGAGATCGCCGCCGCACCCGGCCGAGCTCCCGCGCTGACATCCATCTCGTCGAGCAGGTAGCCGAAGTCGGGCTGGTCGACGCCGAGCTGGTCCTGCACCGCTTTCGAGGTCGCGCCGATCTTGCGGCCGACCACGACGGCGCCGGTGGCCAGTCGACGCTGGACCAGTCCTTGCTGGACGGCGTACGCCGCCGCCAGGTCGTCGGTGCCGATGAGGTCACGCACCGGGGCACACGGCGTGCGGGTCGTCCGCGCGTCGGCCAGGCGGTCGACGGCTGCGTCGACGGCATCCGTTGAGGTCACGGCCGTCATAGTAGAACCTGTTACAGTTTTGTGCCATGAGCACCCCTCCCGACACGGCGGGCGCGCCGCTGCCCACCGAGGTCGACGTGGTCGTCGTCGGAGCAGGCGGCGCCGGTATGAGCGCGGCCCTCGCGGCGAAGAAGCGCGGTCTCGACACGATCCTGCTCGAGAAGAGCGGCCACTTCGGCGGCTCGACCGCCCGCAGCGGCGGCGGGGTGTGGATGCCCGGCAACTATGCGCTTCAGGAGGCCGGCCAGGCCGACCCGATCGCGGAGTCCAAGCGCTACCTCGACTCGATCGTGGGCGACGTCGTCCCGAAGGAGCGACGCGACACCTACCTCGACCGCGGCCCCGAGGTCCTCGACTTCATCCGGGAGCACACTCCCCTGCGCTTCACCTGGGTGCCCGACTACGCCGACTACCACCCCGAGGCGCCGGGCGGCCGGGTCAAGGGGCGCAGCTGCGAGCCGATCCCGCTGGACGCCAGCTTCCTCGGCGACGAGCTCGACCGACTGCACCCGCAGTACACCAAGGCCCCGGCCAACATGATCGTCACCCAGGCGATGTTCCGGAAGATCAGCCTCGGGATGCGCACGATCGGTGGACCGGTCACGATGGTCAAGGTGCTGCTGGCCCGCATCGTCGCCGGCCTGCGCGGTCGACGGATGTTCGCGATGGGCAACGCCATCGCGATCGGGCTGCGCCAGGGCCTCATCGACGCCGAGGTGCCGCTGCACTACGACACCGAGCTGGTCGACCTCGTGGTCGACGACGGTTGCGTGGTCGGGGTGCGGGTCAGGCAGGGCGAGACCGAGCACGTCGTCCGCGCCCGTCGCGGCGTGATCCTGGGCAGCGGCGGCTTCGAGCGCAACCTCGAGCTGCGCGAGAAGTACCAGCCGCAGCCGACCTCGGTCGACTGGACCACCGGCTCTCAGTTCAACACCGGCGCCGGGCTCGTCGCCGGCATGGCCGCGGGGGCCCAGACCGACCTGCTCGACGACTCGTGGTGGGGTCCGACGATCCCGCTTCCGAGCGGACCGTGGTTCTGCCTCGCCGAGCGCAACCTGCCCGGCTCGATCATCGTCAACCAGGCCGGCGAGCGCTACATGAACGAGGCACTGCCCTACGTCGAGGCCGTGCACGAGATGTACCGGGGCGAGGAGTCCGGGGTCGGCCACGTGCCCAGCTGGATGATCATCGACCAGCGCTACCGCAACCGCTACCTCTTCGCCGGGCTCTTCCCGCGCCAGCCGTTCCCGGGGCGCTGGTACAAGATGGGCACCGTCAAGAAGGCGGGCACCATCGCCGCGCTGGCGGCCGAGATCGGCGTCCCCGCCGAGGCGCTGGCCGGCACGCTGCACCGCTTCAACGGCTTCGCCGCCAGCGGCGTCGACGCCGACTTCAGGCGCGGCGAGTCGGCCTACGACAAGTACTACTCCGACCCCACCGTCAAGCCGAATCCCTCCCTGCACGTCATCGACGAAGCCCCCTTCTACGCCGTCAAGATCGTGCCCGGCGACCTCGGCACCAAGGGCGGCCTCGTCACCGACAGCAGGGCGCGGGTGCTGCGTCCCGACGGGTCGGTCATCGACGGGCTGTACGCCGCCGGCAACGTGTCGTCGGCGGTCATGGGTCGCACCTACGCCGGGCCGGGTGCCACCATCGGGCCGGCTCTGGCCTTCGGCTACCTGGCCGCCGAGGACATCGCGAACAGCCCGGTAGAGGTCGCAGAGGTCGCGGGGGTGCCCGTTCCGGTCGAGGAGACCGCCTGATGCCCATCGATCCCGATGTCGCCATCGGCGCCTCCCTGGGCAGCACGACCTTCTCGTGGTCGGCCAGCGACGTCCTGCTCTACCACCTGGCCGTCGGTGCGGGGTCGTACCCGGGTGACAACCTCGCGCCGAAGGCCCTGCGCTACACCGTCGACGGGCCAGGGCTCCAGGTGCTGCCGTCGTTCGGCGTCGTCGCAGCGAGCTTCCACGAGACCGAGCCCCCACCGCTCGACCTGCCCGGGTGCGACATCAACCTCTCGCAGGTGGTGCACGGCTCCCAGTCGGTGACCGTGCACGCACCGCTGCCGACGTCCGGCACCGCCACGCTCGCCACGACCCTGACCGACGTGTGGGACAAGACCAAGGCCGCGGTGATCTGGCAGGAGGGGGTGGCCACCTCGGAGTCGGGTGACCTGCTCTGGACGACCCGCTCCTCGATCTTCGTCAAGGGAGAGGGCGGCTGGGGAGGCGAGCGTGGGTCGGCTCGAACGGTCGAGCTGCCCGACCGTGAGCCGGACGCCGTCACGACGTACGTCGTGACGCCGCAGCAGGCCCTGCTCTACCGGTTGTGCGGCGACCGCAACCCGTTGCACGCCGACCCCGACTTCGCCGAGGCGGCCGGGTTCCCGGCGCCGATCCTGCACGGCCTGTGCTCCTACGGCATCGTGCTCCGCGAGCTCACCGACGCCCTGCTCGATGGCGACGCGTCATCGGTTGCGGGGTTCGGGGGGCGCTTCTCGGGCGTGGTCTTCCCCGGGGAGAGCATCGGGGTGCAGGGCTGGCACGAGGACGGCCGCATCGTCGCCTCCGCTGCGATCGTGGGCGGACCGCGCGACGGTGCGCCGGTGCTGGCCGACGTGGTGCTCGACCTGTTCTGAGCGGGGCGCACGGTTGGTGTTGCCGTTTGGGACCAAACGGCGACCTTTCGGCGCCAGGTGCTGTCGTTTGGGACCAAACGGCAACCCCCGGGCGGCTGTGATTGGCTGAGGCCCGTGACGACCCTGGGCACCCCGCTGAGTCCGACGTCCACCCGCGTGCTGCTGCTCGGCTCGGGCGAGCTGGGCAAGGAGCTCGTGATCGAGCTGCAGCGTCTCGGGGTGGAGACGATCGCAGTCGATCGCTACCCGAACGCGCCGGCCATGCAGGTGGCGCACCGCAGCCACGTCATCGACATGCTCGACCCGGCCGAGGTGCGCCGCGTGATCGAGCTCGAGCAGCCGCACCGGGTGGTGCCCGAGATCGAGGCGATCCACACGCCGACCCTGCTCGAGCTCGAGGCGCGAGGGGGTCACCGTCATCCCCACCGCGCGCGCCGCGTGGCTGACCATGGACCGTGAGGGCATCCGGCGCCTCGTCGCCGAGGACCTCGGTGTCGCCACCTCGCCCTACCGCTTCGCCGACACCGCCGAGGAGTTCGCCGACGCCGTCGAGGCGATCGGCGTGCCGTGCGTCGTCAAGCCGGTCATGTCGTCGTCGGGCAAGGGCCAGTCGGTCGTGCGGTCGAGCGCCGACGTCGACACGTCCTGGGACTACGCCCAGTCGGGCGGGCGAGCGGGCCAGGGCCGGGTGATCGTCGAGGGCTTCGTGCCGTTCGACTACGAGATCACGCTGCTGACGGTCAAGCACGCCTCGACCACCGCTCCCGACGACCCCGACCAGGACGTCATCTCCTTCTGCGCACCCATCGGGCACGTGCAGGTCGACGGCGACTACCGCGAGTCGTGGCAGCCACAACCCATGGGCGAGAGCGTGCTCGCTGCCGCTCGCGCGATGGCCGAGACGGTGGTGCGGGAGCTCTGCGGGAGCACCGGACGCGGTCTCTTCGGCGTCGAGCTGTTCGTCCGGGGCGAGGAGGTCATCTTCTCCGAGCTCTCCCCCAGGCCGCACGACACCGGCCTCGTCACGCTCGTCTCGCAAGACCTCTCCGAGTTCGCGCTGCACGCGCGCGCCGTCCTCGGCCTGCCGATCCCCTCGATCCGCGCTCGCGGCGCCGCCGCGTCGTGCGCGGTGCTCGTCGAGGGCGATCGCGTCGCTCCGACGTTCTCGGGCATCGAGCGCGCGCTGGCTCAGCCGGACACCCAGCTACGGGTCTTCGGCAAGCCCGAGGTCGTCGGACGACGCCGGATGGCGGTCACGCTCGCGCTGGGCGACGACGTGGACGCCGCCCGTGCCACGGCCCGGGACGCAGCCGCCCTGATCGAGGTCAGCAAGGGTCGCTGAGCGAGTCCGTCACGGTGCGCAACAGCTGCTGGAGGGCGCTCATCTGGGGGCGCGAGAGCCCGACCGCAGCCGAGATGCGGCACTCGATGTCGTCCGCGTGCTGCTCCAGGGCGCGCCCGGTAGAGGTCAACCCCACCAGGACGGTGCGCTCGTCGTGGCTGCCGCGCTGCCGCGACACCAGGCCGGCGGCCTCCATCCGGCGCAGCAGCGGCGTCAAGGTGGCGTGGTCGAGGCGCAGCGCCACGGCGACCTCCTTGATCGCCACCTCCTCTCGCGACCACAGCATGACGAGCACCAGGTACTGCGGGTAGGTCAGACCCAGCGGCTCGAGGATCGGCCGGTAGGCCGCGGTGACCGCGCGCGAGGCGGCGTACAGGTCGAAGCAGAGGAAGTCCTCGAGCTCCGCTGCGCTCGCCGCCACGGCGGCCCTCTCGGACATGGGAGGAATATTACTCGTCCTCGAGTATCTTGTGCACAAGACACCAGTCATCGACGAAGGGAAACACCATGCCCACACGCTCCGCCCGCACCGCCTGGAACGGCACCCTCGAGACCGGCTCCGGCCAGGTCGAGCTGTCCAGCTCGAAGGTCGGCACCTACGATGTCTCCTTCCCCAAGCGCGCAGCCGACGAGGCCGGCGGCTTCACCAGCCCCGAAGAGCTCATCGCCGCCGCGCACTCCTCCTGCTATGCGATGCAGCTCTCGGCGATCATCGCCGAGGCCGGCGGCACCCCGCAGTCGCTCGACGTCACCGCCGACGTCTCGCTCGGCCCGGACCCGGACGGCGGTTTCCGCCTGACCGGCATCAAGATCACCGTCCGCGGCGAGGTCGAGGGGCTCGACGAGGCCGGCTTCACCAAGGCCGCCGAGGACGCCAAGGCCGGCTGCCCGGTCAGCAAGGCCCTGACCGGAGTCGAGATCACCCTCGACGCCGCCCTGGAGAGCTGAACCTCCGCACGACTCGCTGCGACCCGTGGATCAGCGGGTCGCAGCGAACGCCTCCGCCACGACGTCGAAGGCCTCGCGCAGCAGCGCGTCCGGGATCGACAACGGCGGCAGGAAGCGGAAGACGTTGCCCCAGGTGCCGCAGGTGAGGACGACGACGCCGTTGCGGTGGCAGTACGCCGCCACCGCGGCGGCCCGGGCGGCGTCCGGCTCGGTGGTCCCGGGCGCACACAGCTCGATCGCCATCATGGCGCCGCGGCCGCGGATGTCGGCGATCACGGCGAACTCCTCCTGCAGGTCGAGCAGTCGGGCGTGCATCGTCGCCCCGAGCTCGCGGGCGCGCGCCCGCAGGTCGTGGCGGCGCATCTCCTCGATGGCGCCGAGCGCAGCGGCACAGGCGACCGGGTTGCCGCCATAGGTGCCGCCGAGGCCGCCCACGTGCACGGCGTCCATCAGGTCGGCGCGACCGGTGACGCCCGCGAGCGGGAGACCGCCGGCGATGCCCTTGGCCGTGGTGACGATGTCGGGCACGACGCCCTCGTCGTCGCAGGCGAACCAGCTGCCGGTGCGGCAGAAGCCGGACTGGATCTCGTCGGCGACGAAGACGACGCCGTTCGCGGTGCACCAGGCCGACAGCGCCGGCAGGAAGCCTGGTGCCGGGACGACGAAGCCGCCCTCGCCCTGGATCGGCTCGATCACGACGCACGCCAGGTTGTCGGGTCCGACGTGCTTCTCCAGCACGTCGATCGCGCGGGCCGCCGCGTCGGAGCCAGACAGCCCGTCGCGGAACGGGTACGACATCGGGGCGCGGTAGACCTCGCCGGCGAACGGTCCGAAACCGTTCTTGTAGGGCATGTTCTTGGCCGTCATCGCCATCGTGAGGTTGGTCCGGCCGTGGTAGGCGTGGTCGAAGACCGCCACCGCGTCGCGGCCGGTCGCCACCCGGGCGATCTTGACAGCGTTCTCGACCGCCTCGGCACCGGAGTTGAAGAGCGCGGTCTTCTTGGCGTGGTCGCCGGGGGTCAGCTCGGCGAGCTGCTCGCACACGTCGACGTAGCCGTCGTACGGCGTGACCATGAAGCAGGTGTGCGTGAACGCCGCGACCTGCTCCTGCACCCGGCGCACCACGCTGTCCGCGGCGTTGCCGACCGAGACCACGGCGATGCCGGAGCCGAGGTCGATGAGCGAGTTGCCGTCGACGTCGACGATCACCCCGCCACCGGCCGCGGTCACGAACACGGGCAGCGTGGTGCCGACGCCGTCGGCGACGAACGCCTTCTTGCGGTCGAGCCGCTCGAGCGAGCCCGGCCCGGGGATCGCCGTGACGAGGCGCCGCTCCTGGGGCAAGGAGGGGCCGCCGGTGAGCTCGGTGGAGGTCATGACGACAGATTAGGCCACGCAGTCGCGTCTGTCGCGACGGAATCCATCGTCGAGAAGATCGGTGGCGACGGATCGCGCAGCACGAGCGGCTCAGGGCTTCCGAGCGAGCACGTAGAGCCGCTCCGTGGTCTCGCCGCGCGCCGTGATGGGGCCGCGGTGGTACCACTCGACGTCGGTCAGACCGGCGGCCTCGACCAGGGCCACGACCTCGGCCGGCTGGTTGAAGACGAAGTCGAGGTCGATCTCGTGCTCGAACCAGGTCGAGTTGTTCCGGACGTCGTGCCCGGCGTGCATCGCCAGGAGGAGGGTGCCTCCGGAGGCCAGCGGACGCACCAGGGCGTCGATCGCAGCCGGCAGCTCGGACGGGCTGAGGTGGATCACGGAGTACCACGCCAGGACCGCCCCCCAGCCGTCGGCGGACGTCGGTCGCATGAGGCGTCGGAGGTCGCCCACCTCGTAGTGACCGCCGGGGAACCGCTCGCGCGCCTGCTCGACCATCTCAGGTGTCAGGTCGATGCCGGTGGCCTCCGCGCCTGCGGCAGCCAGGTAGGCGGTGACGTGGCCGGGCCCACAGCCGACCTCCACGACGGGGCCGGGGCCGGCCGCGACGCGGTCGAGCAGCATCCGCTCGAACGGCAGCGCACCCAGCTCGTCGGTGAGCGCAGCGGCGTACGACGCGGCCACGGCGCCGTACGACGCACGCACCTTGTCGTCGCGCACCTCGGCGCCGGCGGCGAGGACGACCTCGCGGTCGACCCCCGGGGACGCGGCCGCAGCGAGCGGCTCCGCCGCCGCCGGGTCGCCGAGCAGGTGAGCCCAGCGGTGGTCCTGCTCGCGAGGTCGCTTGGGCTGCTCGACGACGAGTGGCGACTCCGCGGCGGCCATCCGGGCCAGGCAGTTCTCCACCTCGCCGCGGTCGGCGAACCCGTGCAGGCGC
This sequence comes from uncultured Actinomycetota bacterium, assembly GCA_963742775.1. Lineage (GTDB taxonomy): Bacteria > Actinomycetota > Actinomycetes > Propionibacteriales > Nocardioidaceae > Nocardioides. The sequence goes on from CAVUNE010000008.1 coordinate 51,713, forward strand.
TCGGTGCGGGTCTTGAGCGCTCCGGGCGCCGCCGCTCCACGCAGGAGGAGGACCGTGAGGAGCGCCCGCTCGTCGGCCGCCCACTCCTGCCGGGCGGCGACGGTCTGGGCGTACTTCAGCGTGCGCCGCCCCGAGTCCTGCCAGGTGACAGCGACGAGCTCCTTCTCCTTCAGCGCCCGCAGCACCCGGTGGACCGTCGCCTCGTCGTAGTCGGTGACCGGCTCGCGACTGCTCGTCTGGTTGCAGGCGGTGATCACGGCGTTGACCGACATCGGGTAGCTCGCGGGGACTGTCACCTCCTTCTCGAGGAGGCTCCCCAGGACGCGTTGCTCCTCGGCGCTCAGCACGGGCAGGACGACGTCGGCGGGCACTGCTGCAGGCTAGCCCGGCTGCGCGCTAGCCCGGTGCGTCGACGTCGGCGAGGAGCACCTCGATCGTGCGCAGGCCCCGCTCCGCAAACGCCGGAACGGTCTCGGCGTAGTAGGGGATGCCGGTCAGCGCCGGGCCCAGCGCCCAGCCCCGACCGCGCCGCCAGGTGGCGTCGTCGTACCCGACGACGTCGCGGAACCGCGGTCGCGCCGAAACGGGCAGGACGGCCCACGCGGGCAACAGGTCGGGCGCCGGGTCCCCCACCCCGAGGGCGCCGAAGTCGATGACGGCGCTCAGCCGAGCGTCGTCGACCAGCAGGTTGCCGGGCATCAGGTCGCCGTGGATCCAGGTCGGCGGCCCGTCCCAGGCCGGTGCGTGGACGCAGTCGTCCCACAGCGTGGTGACTGCCCGACGGTCGATCCGGTTGCCGCAGGCAGTGATCGCGTCGCGCACGCCGTCGTCCCAGTCGGTGAGCAGCGACCCCCGAGCGCCGCCGACCGCTCGTGGCCCGTTCCCGGCCGGGACGGCGTGCAGCGCCCGGACGAAGCCGGCCAGGTCGTCGGCGAGGTGAGCGCGCTGCTCGTCGTACGCGGTCGGCGTCGTCCCGGGCAGCCACGGGGCGACCGTCCAGGCCCACGGGTAACCGTGCCCGGGCTCACCCACGGCCACCGGTGCGGGCACGACCACGGGCAGGTGTGGCGCGAGCACCGGCAGCCACCGAGCGTCGGAGGCCGCCTGGTCGACGGCCCAGGGCGCACGCGGCATCCGGGCGACCAGGTCGTCGCCGAGCCGGAAGAGGCAGTGGTCGGTGCCGCCGTCGTCGACGGGGGTGAGTGGCAGGTCGGCCCACGCGGGGAACTGGTCGGCCACCAGTGCAGCCACCTGCTCGGCGGTGGCGACCCTCTCGTCGGCGTGCATGCAGAGCGACGGTAGAGGATGTGGCCGTGGATCTCGACGGAGTTGTCACGGCCCTGGCCGACGGCGCGCACGACGCGCTCGGCGCCGACCTGCTCGGGCTCTACCTCGTGGGCTCGCACGCGCTCGGTGTGGCCGACGAGCACAGCGACGTCGACTTCGTGGCCGTCACCGCCACGCGGGTGCAGCTCGGGCAGCTGGCGGCACTCGAGGGACTGCACGCCCGCCTGGCCGAGCTGCCGGGACGCCTCGGCGCCGACGTCGAGGGCAGCTACGCCCCGGCTGCCGACCTGCGGAGCCCGATGACGATCGGGCGGGCCTGGCCCTACGTCGGCAACGGCCGGCACGTCCTGGCGACCTCCGACCACGACAACACCCTCCACACCCGCTGGGTGCTGCGCGAGCGGAGCTCGGCCGTCGTCGGGCCACCCGCCCGCACCTACGTCGCCGCGGTCGACGCCGGTGCGCTGCGCGCGGAGATGATCGGGGTCGCCCGCTCGCGCGCCGAGGACCTCGAGGAGCACCCGGAGCGACTCCTGGACGCGGTCTACCAGCCCTCCCTGGTCGTGACGCTCTGCCGCGCCCTCCACACCGCCCACACCGCGGAGGTGACGGGGAAGGTCGCGGCCGCTGAGTGGGCACTCGGTGTCGTGGGGCCCGAGCACCACCTCGTCATCCGCCGGGCGATCTCCGACCGTCCTGCGTCCTGGTCAGGCGGGGGCGGGAGGGCCGACCCGGCGCTGGCCGCGCCCACCCGGGCGTTCGCCTGGGAGGTGCACCGGCTGGTCGGCGCCGAGGCGTTGCGTCTGCGCAGGCCGTGACCCGACCGCGCTGCTGGACGACGGGCACTATGATCACTCAGTGCCCGAGGTCTCCGTCATCGCCTACTTCGCGGACGACCCGACACGCACCTACCAGCTGGTGCAGTGGCTCGACGTCCTCGAGACGCTGCACGCTCGCCACCCGGTCGCTGTCGTCGTCCGCGACCCGGCGTCGGGCCGGGTGCTGCGCCGCTCGACGAGCCTGCGGGTCATCTCCGCGCCGTCGCTGACCGAGCTCACCGAGCTCTACGACGCGCTCGACGCCAAGGTCGTCCTCTACTGCAACAACTCGATGCTCAACTTCCAGTCGCTGCTGAGCAGCAGCCACCTCCACGTGCACATCAACCACGGGGAGAGCGACAAGCAGAGCATGGCCAGCAACAACGCCAAGGCCTACGACCGGGTCTTCGTCGCCGGTGAGGCCGCGGTGCAGCGCCACCACGCCGCCCTGCTCGAGTTCGACGACCGCCGCCTGGTGCGGGTGGGCCGCCCGCAGCTCGACCTGCGGCCCCCGTCGCTGCTGACACCGACCGAGCGCCGCACGGTGCTGTACGCCCCGACGTGGGAGGGCGACGCCGACTACAACGACTACACCTCGGTCACCGGCCTCGGCGTCGCGATGGTGCGCGCGATCCTGGCGGTGCCCGACGTCCGCGTCGCCTACAAGCCGCACCCCAAGATCGTCACCAGCCAGACCCCGGCGGTGCAGCAGGCGCACCGCGCGATCCTCGACCTGGTGGCCGAGGCCGCGCGGCGCGAGCCGCTGGCCGGGCACGAGTCGGTGACGCGAGGCGACATCCTCGCCGTCATCCCCGACTGCGACGCGATGGTCACCGACGTGTCGTCGGTCGGCCTCGACTGGCTCTACCTGCGCAACGAGAAGCCGATCCTCCTCACCGACCCGCACGGCGACCCCGAGCGGCTGCGCCGCGACGTGCCGGTCAGCCGGTGCGCGGACGTCGTCGACGCCGCCGCTGTGGGGGGGCTCACCGACCTGCTCGCCTCCAGGCTCGAGCACGACGAGCACCAGCTCGCCCGGGTAGCCATGCGCCACCACTACTTCGACGAGCTGCGGGTCGGCGAGAGCACCGTGCGCTTCCTCGACGCCGTCTCCGAGCTCGTGACGCTGCGCGACCGGCTCCTCGGGCTCGACCCGGCCGGCCAGGGAACCGCCATCACGGCATGAGGTCGAGCGGCGCGGCACCGCGACGTGGCACTGTGACCACATGAGCGAGCTCAACGTCCTGGGTGGCGAGCTGGAACCGTGCAGCACGGACCCGATGACCGGGTTCTTCCGCGACGGGTGTTGCGCCACCGGGCCCTCCGACCAGGGCAGCCACACGATCTGCGCCGTCGTGACCGCCGAGTTCCTCGCCCATCAGCGAGGCATCGGCAACGACCTCGGCACCCCGATGCCGAGGTACGACTTCCCGGGGCTGGTGCCGGGTGATCGGTGGTGCGTGACGGCGCTGAACTGGGCGCGCGCACACCGCGAGGGCGCTGCCGCCCACGTCGTGCTGGCCTCGACCAACCACGCCGTCCTGCAGCTCGTGCCTCTCGAGGTGCTTCGAGAGCATGCCGTCGACGTGCCGGGAGACGCGAGCGGCCTCGAGGGGCCCGACGTCCCCCGGGCGCCGGAGGACTGACCTCAGAGGGCGTTGAGGACCTCGGTCATCTTCTCCTCGGTCTTGGAGCCGATCCGCTCGAAGACCAGCTTCATCAGCGGCTCGGCGAGCTTGCCGACGCCCTTGGCCTCGATGACGGCCTCGTAGGTGACCTCGCTGCCGGTGCCGCTCGCCACGACGGTGATGGTGTCGACCGAGGTGGCCGACTCGTTCTCGCCCTCGAGCACGATCACGCCGCCGGTCAGCTTGGTGAGCTCATAGGTCAGCTCGGTCTCGACGCCGGCGATCTTCGAGGTGTTGTGGAAGGTCGAGCCCACCTCGACCGGGCCGGTGTCGTTGCGGGTGCACGAGACCGTGCCCGGGTCCCAGTCCTCGGCGTTCGAGAAGTCCTTGAGGTAGTCGATGACGGTCGCCGGGGACGGCTGGACGGTGAAGGTACGGCTCACGGTAGGCATGTCACCACGCTACGAATCCGCACCCGGTGGCACATCACCCGTGAGGGGCCGTACGACGTCGGCCTCGGGATCCCAGCGGCGCAGTCCGCTCAGCGTGATCGCCGCATCCATGACGCCCGTCTCCTCGACCGCCTGCAACGCCGCAGCGAGACGTTCGCGCGGGATCCGCCGGCCGAGGGTGAGGTGCGGGAGCCAGCCGCCGTGTGCATGGTGGCCGGGGTTCGCCGTGGCGCCCTTCAGCTGAAGGACGGCGCGCGCCAGCGCATCGGGTGCCTCGACCAGGAACGCGAGCGTCACCCGGGCGCCCCCGAGGACGACCAGCCCCGACAGCCGGACCTCGCACGGGAGCAGCGGCATGAGCAGCTCCACGGCGAGCGCCTCGTCGGCCGCACTGATCCCCGGCACCTCGATGACGCTGACGTGCGCAGTGTTGGTGCCGCCGGTGTGGTCGAGCATCGAGGGATGCCCGTCGTCGCGCAGCGCCTGCCACGCACGCCGTACGACGTCAGCGCCCGCGTCGTCGGGCAGGAGCTCGATCGAGTGTCGCTTCGGCATCAGTCGAGCCAGGGCCGGGCGCGACGGGTGTGGGCCGCCTTCCTGGCCGGTTCGAGGTTGTCGTAGAGCGTGGCGATCATCCGCGAGCGCGGGTTGCGTGCGAAGACGTCGCGGTGGTCGCGGACGAACGTCCAGTAGAGGGCGTCCCAGTCGTCCTGCCACTCGCTCCCCCAGCCGACGGAGGCGTAGTCGCTCATCTTGCGCAGGTAGTTGCTGCCCGAGACGTAGGGCTTGGTGGTGATCGCGTCGCCGGCCCCGAACTGGCTCATCGCGTGCACGTTGGGCACCATCACCCAGTCGTAGGCGTCGATGAACAGCTCCATGAACCACTCGTAGACGGCCTCGGGATCGGTGCGCAGCAGGGCCATCGCGTTGCCCAGCACCATCAACCGCTCGATGTGGTGGGCGTAGCCGGAGTCGAGGACCTGCCTGATGACGTGGTCGACCGGATCGAGACCGGTCTCGGCGGTCCACCAGCCCTTCGCCAGCTGGCGGGAGTGCTCCAGGTGGTTGCGCGAGCGAAGGCTGCGGCCATGGAGGTGGTACGTCGCTCGCATGTACTCGCGCCAGCCGATGACCTGCCGCACGAAGCCCTCCAGCGACGCGAGCGGCACGTCGTCCGCCTCACCGACCTCGAGGGCCCGGTGCAGCACGTGCTCCGGCGACAGCAGACCGATGTTGAGCCCGGGCGTCAGCAGCGAGTGGAAGACGAACCGGTGCTCACTCGACAGGGAGTCCTCGAAGGGTCCGAACTCGACGAACCGCTCGGCCAGGAACTGCTCCAGACCCGCCTCCGCCTCGGCGTGCGACGTGGGCCAGGCGAAGGCGTCCGGGTCACCGGGGTTGTCAGGAAAGGCGCGCTTGACCCAGGCGATCGCCTCGGTCACCGCTGGGTGCCGCGGCGGTGGCGTCACCGGCGGGACGACCTGCCCGCGCGGGAGCTTCTTGCGGTTGTCCTCGTCGAAGGACCACTTGCCCCCGCGCGGCTTGTCGCCCTCCATGAGGACGTCGAGCCGACGGCGCTGCCAGGCATAGAAGTGCTGCATGCGCGGCTGGCCCTTCGACGACGACCCGAAGGCATCGGCCACCTGCGCTCGGGTGGTGAGGAAGTTCGGTGACTCCAGCACGTCCTCGGGGCGCAGCGGGTGGCCGGCGTCGTCCAGCGCAGCGACGAGGTCACGGCCCAGCCAGTCGTCGACGACGTCGTACACGCTCACGCTCGTCGCAGCCAGGTCGGCAAGCACGCGCGCCAGCGCGGTGCGGCTCGTCGTCCGATCGTCGGTCTCCACGTGGACGACGTCGTACCCGCTCTCGCGCAGGCGCTCGGCGAAGCGCGTCATGCTCGCGCGGTGCAGCACCAGCTTCTGGGTGTGGAAGCGGTACTGGCGAAACATCAGGTCGTGCTCGAGGAGCACGAAGGTCGTCGACTCCGGCGCCTCGAGGTGGGCCTCGAACAGCTGGTGCGGCAGCACGAGGCGGACGTGTCGTTCGGCCATGCGGCGACCGTAGCGACACTAGGCTCACCCTCATGGGCCTCATCGACTCCTGGACCCTCGGCGAGCACTCCGCCGACGGCAAGACCTTCCCGACCTACCGCAAGGGCACCGGGCCCGGGGTGATCGTGATCCACGAGATCCCCGGCCTGACCGATGACGTCATCGGCTTCGGCCAGGAGGTCGTCGACGCCGGCTACACCGTCGTCATGCCCCAGCTCTTCGGGCACCCCGGCATCCGCCCGATCGGGGCGATCACCACGATGGTCAACGTGTGCGTGCGCAAGGAGTTCACCAAGCTCGCCACTCGTGAGACGACGCCGATGGCCGAGTGGCTGCGCAGCCTGGCGCGCGAGCTGCACGGCGAGCTCGGCGGCCCCGGCGTCGGCGCACTCGGCATGTGCTTCACCGGTGGGTTCGCCCTCGCGATGATGATCGACGAGTCCGTCGCGGCTCCCGTGCTCTGCCAGCCGTCGACACCGTTCCCGATCGGCACAAGGCGTGCAGCCGACCTCAACCTCTCCCCCGCCGACCTGGTGAAGGTGAAGGAGCGGGCCGCCGCCGGTTGCGACGTGCTCGGCCTGCGCTTCACCGGCGACGTCGCCGTGGGCACCCGCTTCGACACCCTGACGACCGAGCTCGGCAACGCGTTCATCAAGGTCGAGTTCCCCGGCCGCAGGCACTCGACCGTCACGATGCACCGCCAGCAGGAGGGTGTGGACGCCGTGCTGTCGTTCTTCGACGAGAAGCTCCACGCCTGAGGGTGGCTGCCGAGCCGGCGACGAGGTGAGCGCGGAGGGCGTCGAGGACTACGCCCGCGTGCGGTGGAACGACTTGGTCCGCACGCTCCTGGTGCTCGGGGCCGACGCTGACGAGGCCGAACGCACGGTGCACGACACTCTCGTTGCCTCCTGGTCCGCGTGGTCGGGCGAGCACCGCTCCGGCGACGTCGACCTGCTGGTGTACGGCGACCTCGTCGACCGACACGGGGGTCACCGAGACCTGGCAGTCCGGGGCCTCTGACACGGAGAGACTTCCCTTCGGCAGCCCAGGGACGGCCTCGTCCGGGCCTCGGAGCGCCCCGTCGTCCGATGGACGACTGGTGGCGCAGTGGGACTCGCGACGACCCGTCGTCTCGGTGCGCAGCATCGACACGCCCCAGGTCTCCCCGATCGAGGTGGAGGTACCTGGCGCCGCTGTCGCGGCGGCTCAGTTCGTCGACGACGACACCCTCGTGGTGGTCGCCACCCGCACCTACCTGCTCGGGCGCAGCTACGACGACGGCGTCACGCAGTCGGGTCGGTTCCCCGTCGCCGACCTGGTGACCTGCGACCTCGTGGCTCGCTCTTGCGCGGTGTCGCAGCGTCGCGCGCACGACGTCGACCCGTCGGCGAGCACGGCGGGAATCGTCCTGGCACGCTGACGTGTTGCGTCAGACGGACAGAAGGTCGACCTCGTCGCCGACGCTGACGTCGCCGCCCTCGAGGACCCTGAACACCGAGCCCCCGCGGCGCCGCAGCGCCTCCTGGGCCCCCCGGCCGATGGTGTCGTCGAGCAGCTTGCACGGGGCAGCGACCCGCACCACCTCGAGCAGGACGTCGCCGATGCGGATGCGGTCACCCGGGTCGCGCGGCACCACCCCGTCGTCGAGCGTGATGTTGCGCCGGGTCAGGTGGGCCGGCACCTCCGAGCCGTACAGCTCGGTTGCCTCGGTCAGCGCCTGGGCGCTCTGCACTGTCACGTGGCGGTGCTTCGTGCCGTGGTAGCGGTCGCCGACGATCCCACGCCCGGCCTCGATCTCGACGTGGTCGATCGCCCGCATCGGGAGCCGGGTCGCCTTCGCGACATGGAGGAACTTCACGTGGGGCACGGATCAAGCCTAGGCAGGCTCAGGTGGCCACCAGGCTGCGGACCCACGAGGGATCGGGGTTCGTGCGGCTCTCGTCACTGACGAAGACGGTGGGGACCGTCTCGTCGCCACCGTTGACGCTCCGCACCCGCGCGGCGGCATCGGGGTCACGCGAGATGTCGACCCACACGGCCCGGCGACCGGCGAGACCGAGCGACACCCGCAGGCGCAAGCAGACGGAACAACCCGGACGCCAGTAGACCGCCGCGGTGCCGGCCTCGGCCGACTGCTGGCCTGAACGATCTCCGGGCGAGCGAGGAAGTAGCAGCGGCGAGAGTCCGAAAGCCAGGAGCAGCAGGATTCCGGCCAGGACAGTCGTGCCCAGGGTGGGGTCACCGGACATCACGGCGGCGGCCACGGCGACGATCGCCACCGGTGCCCCCCACCGGCTGATGATCGACGTGGCCATGGCTCAAGGCTAGCCCCGCCGACTAGCCTTCTCCGGTGGTCGATCCGTATGGACAGGGTGGCTTCGGCCTGAGACTCGAGTGGGGACCGGTCGGAGCGAGGGCGACGCAGGCCGACATCTCCGTCGTCGTGGACGTCCTCAGCTTCTCCACCTCGGTGACCGTCGCTGTCGAGCGCGGCATGCGCGTGTTCCCCTACCGATGGCAGGGCGCGCAGGCGGAGGCGTTCGCCGCGCAGAACGACGCGGTCCTCGCGGTCGGGCGGCTCGAGGCCACGCGGGAGGACGTGGTCGCAGCACCGTCTCTCTCACCGGCGCGATTAATGACGTGCAAGGTGATCCCGCGACTGGTGCTGCCGTCCCCCAACGGGTCCACCATTGCCGCGGCACTCGCGGGCAGCGGCTCGACGGTCGTCGTCGGATGTCTCCGCAACGCCGCCGCCGTGGCTGCGTGGCTCGTCCCGGCAGTGGAGGCCGGCCGCTCGGTCGCTGTCATCGCTGCCGGCGAGCGATGGCATCACGACAACTCGTTGCGTCCTGCCTTGGAGGACCACCTGGGTGCCGGCGCCATCCTCTCCGCGCTCGCGGCTCTGGGCCACAGTGGTGCATTCAGCCCCGAGGCCAGCGCGGCCGTCGACGTGTTCGAAGGGAGTTCCGGCAGGCTCGACGAGCGGATGCACCGTGGTGTCGGCGGGCAGGAGCTCATCATCAGCGGTTTCGCGGCCGACGTTGCCGTGGCCGCCGACCTCAACTCGTCATCGGTGGTCCCGGTGCTCCACGACGGGGCATTCGAGGCGGCCGGAGGTCGTTAGGCGACGCGGGTCCAGACGCCGGGTTGGCGTTGGATGAAGTGGTCTTGGGGGTTGGCGCCGGGTGGGGAGGGTGCGCGGGATTGGTAGGTGGCGCCGGTGGGGGTGGTGATGGTGGTGGTGTGGGGTTCGATGACCTCTGCCGAGGTCACGTGGTGGGTGATGTGGGGGTCTTGCTTGGTGTAGTTGCAGTTCTCGCAGAGTCCTTGACCGTTGTGCAGGGAGGTCTGACCGCCGGTGGCGGCGTCGTTGATGTGGTCGGTGTGGCGGATGGGGGCGTCGCACCAGGGGGTGCGGCAGCGGCGGTCGCGCAGGGTGATGAATTCGCGCAGGAGGCCGTGAAAGGTGCGGGAGGTCGACTCCATCGCGACGAGGTGGTCGGTGTCGGCGAAGAGGCGCCGGATGCGGGTGCGGGTGGCGGGTGAGGCGAGGAGGAGTCGGTGGGCCACGGTGGCGGGGATGGGTCCGAGTCCGGGGATCTCGGCGGGTTCGTGTCCGTCGCCGAGGAGGGTCTCGGCGTCGATGATGAGGTCGAGGTGGATGGGTGCGGCGGAGGCGCCGGGGAGTCCGGCGAGGCGTTCGACGAACAGGTCGGCCAACAGCTGGGCGCGGGTGCGCTCGTCGCCTTGGTGGCGCATCAGGTCGGCGCGGGCACCGAGGGAGGCCATGATCGCTGCCATCTGCCAGTCGGTCACGACTCCGGTGACCTCGCCCATGCCGTCGCGCAAGGCGCGGGCGGTGACGTGACGTCCACGCTGTGCACGCTCGCGGCGTTTGGCGGCTGCTGCCTCGTCGATACGGAACACGACCCGGCGTGCGAGGTCGACCAGGTCGCGATCGCCGAGGGTGAGGTCGTCGAGGATCTTCAGGGCGATCTCGCGGTCGGCGGCGCGTCGGTCCTCGAGGGCGAGGTCGGCGGTCTCGTTGATGATGAGCTCGGCGCGTCGTTCGTTGAGGTCGCCGGCCTCGAGGAGCCCGAGGATCTCGGGGTGGTCCTCGACCAGGGCGCGGGCGAGCTTGAGCAGGCGTGCACCACGTGCTGGTGACTCGTGGCGGGCCAGTCCGACCTCGGCGGCCATCGCCCTCTCGCTGGTGCGTGGTGCGGACCCCGGTCTCGTCGAGGCGCGCAGTCAGCCTGGCTTGACGGGCGCACAGGCGCGGACTTGAGGCGTTCGACCTCCTCCAGCTCCTCGACGCAGCTCAGCGCGTCGTCGGGGAGGCCGGTGGGGAACATGTGTTCGATTGTAGTCGCGACCGCCGACCATGGCAACGCCGGAAGTTCACCCATTGCCCTCGCGACCGCCTCCCTGCAGGAACTCGATCAGGTGCCGGTGGATCACCTGCAGCGGTCGGCGGCTGTGGCGCTCGAGCGTGATCCAGGTCGGCCTCCCGCCGTATTCGACCGGCCCGATCGTCAGGCGACGGCCAGCACGAGCGCGACCAGCGACACCGTCCACGACACGAAGCTGCCGACGAGGAAGTACTCGGTGACCTCGTGGATGCCCGGGCCCGTCGTGCCGTCGGCGCGAGCCGACTGCAGCTCGGGGAAGCGGAGCAGCCCCTTGGCAGCGATCACGATGCTGGCGGCCGTGACCTCGCCGGCGAGTCCGAGCCCGACGATGAGCAGCCGCTCCATCGGACCGAGCAGGCGGCCGCCCTTGAGCGCGGGGGCGGAGCCGGTGGTCGAGCGCAGGGGGTGGGTGGTGCCGCTGGCGCCGAGGACGAGCCGCACGATCACGTTGCCGGACGAGAGCTGGACCAGGAGCGCTCCCACCACCAGCAGGGCCCGACCGGCCTCGAGGTCGAAGAGGAGCGGGAGCGAGGACTCGCGCAACACCTCGCGCACGACACCGCCGTCGGGCGAGCTCGCGACCGAGGCCAGCAGCGCCAGCGCGAGCTCAGCACCGAGCACGATCAGGGGCACGGCGAAGCGCTTGCTGCCGAACCCGTAGGTGACCGCCTCGCCCCAGGCGACGACGCCCGTCACGACCATGACGAGGCCGAGCAGCTCGCCGATGCCGGTCGCACCGGAGAGCAGCCCCAGCACGACGGCGACCGCAGCCGCAGCACCCTCGGCGACGCGCGGGCGACGAGTCCACGAGAACACCAGGTCGCTCGTGCCGATCCCGATCAACAGCAGCCCGAGCCAGGTCATGGGTGCCCCTCCATCCAGTTGCTCATGGTCACCACCACGCCGAGACCGTCGTGGCGGATGCGCTGCGAGATGGCCGAGGCCGAGACGCCCTCCTCCTGCGCCAGCTCGCGCTGGGACCGTCCGGCGAGTAGACCACGCAGGACCGACAGCGATCGTGGGTCGAGACGTCCGACCAGCTCGTCGCGGGCCAGCAGGGCGGCCTCGATCGCGCCGGTGGCCTCGGCCGGGTCGGCTGAACGGAAGGCCGTGCGCGACGACCGGGTGGCCGCGCGCCTCGAACGCTCCTTCGCCGTGTCGATCGCGGCACGCGCTGCCCACCACCCGGGGCCGTCCTCGATGCCGTTCGTCGCGTCGAGGACGGCGGCATCCCCGCGCGCGATGCCGTGTCGCACGTCGTACGTCGGCAGCAGGCTCAGGCGCAGCGCCAGCACCAGGGCGGTAGCGGTCCCCACCGATGGTGCGGTGCCCTGGTACTCGTCACCCACGGTGATGCGCAGGTCGGTGCCCCAGCGGACGTTGACATGGTCCAGCGCCGAGGTCAGGCTGCGATGCAGCTCCGCACGGTCGGACACCGCGCGGGAACCGATGACATCGCCGATCACCAGGACAGCAGTGGACTTCATCGACGTCATATGAAGACCATACCTTCATATTTACGCAATGAACATCAGGGCTTCAGTCTGACGCTGACGAAAATCAGACCGCTCGTCGGAACCCCGGTGCCGGCGGTGACCAGCACGTGCGACGACGCCGCGGCCGCGACCGGGTTGACCGACGTCCCGCGGATCTGGCGCACGCCCTCGGCAATGCCGTTCATGCCGTGGAGGTAGGCCTCGCCGAGCTGCCCACCGTGGGTGTTCAGCGGCAGCCGCCCGCCGACCTCGATCGCTCCGCCGGCGATGAAGCCCGGGGCCTCGCCGCGCCCGCAGAAACCCAGCTCCTCGAGCTGCATCAACACGTACGGCGTGAAGTGGTCGTAGAGGATCGCCATCGGCATGTCGGCCGGCGTCAGGCCCGACTGACGCCACAGCTCGCGGCCCACGACGCCCATCTCCGGGATCCCGATGTCGTCGCGGTAGTACGACGTCATCACGAACTGGTCGGCACCACTGCCCTGCGCCGCGGCCGCGACGTACGCCGGCTTCTGCCGCAGGTCACGAGCCCGTTCGGGGCTGACCACGACGATCGCCTGCGCGCCGTCGGACTCCTGGCAGCAGTCGAGCAGGTGCAGCGGGTCGACGATCATCCGTGAGGCCTGGTGGTCCTCGAGCGTGATCGGCTTCTCGTAGAAGAAGGCCTTCGGGTTGACCGCGGCGTGGCGCCGGTCTGCCACGGCCACGGCCCCGAAGTCGGCCGAGGTGGCGCCGTACTCGTGCAGGTAGCGGCGCGCCTGCATCGCCACGGTGGCAGCGGGCGTGCCGAGGCCGAAGGGATAGCTCCACGCGTTGTCGAGCCCGTTGGTGTTGACCTGGGTCGCAGCCGCCACCGAGAACTGCCCGAAGCGACTCTCCGAGCGTTCGTTGAAGCCGCGGTAGGCCACCACCACGTCGGCCACGCCGGTCGCGACCGCCATCGCCGCCTGCTGCACGGTGGCACACGCAGCGCCCCCGCCGAAGTTGATCCGACTGAAGAAGCGCAGCTCGTCGATGCCGAGCTCGCGAGCCACCGCGATCTCCGAGGAGGTGTCCATGGTGAACGTCGTCAGACCGTCGACGTCGGCCGCCGTCAGCCCGCAGTCGGCCAGTGCGTGCTGGATCGCCTCCACCGACAGCTGCAGCTCGGAGCGCCCCGACGCCTTCGAGAACTCCGTCGCACCGATACCGACGATCGCGGCCTGGCCGCTCAGCGACCTCACGGCGTCGGTCCGGACAGGGCCACCGTGACCGTGCCGGTGACGTGGCTGCCGAGGGAGACCGCCCCGTGCACCGAGATGACGGCGAGGCCGTCGTCGAGCGAGGTGACCTCGCCCGAGAACGTGAGCGTGTCGTAGGGGTAGGCCGGCGCCCCGAGCCGGATGGCGATCCCGCGGACCTCGGTGGCCGGACCGGCCCAGTCGGTGACGTAGCGCTCGACCAGCCCGGTCGAGGTCAGGATGTTCACGAAGATGTCCTTCGACCCGTGCGACTGCGCGAGGTCACGGTCGTGGTGGACGTCTTGGAAGTCGCGGGTCGCCATGGCCGTGCTCACCACCAGGGTCGGCGTGATCGGCACGCTCCACTGCGGGAGCACCGCTCCCTCGACAAGCTCGGTGGTGGTCATGCGCGCCTCCAGGTCGGCAGGGTCAGGTCGTCGTCGACCCGGTGGAAGTCGACCTGCACGGCAGCGCCGATGTCGATCGAGGCGATCTGGTCGTCAGGCACGTCGACCAGCTCACCCAGCATCCGCAGGCCCTCCTCGAGCTCGACGAGCACGATCACGATCGGCAGCTCCTTGCCCGGCACCGGGGGGTGACGGTGCACCACGTAGGAGAAGATCGTGCCGCGACCCGAGGCGACGACGTGGCCGCGGTCGAACGCGCCACAGTCGGGGCAGCTCGGCCCGGGCGGGAACCGCAGCGAGCCGCAGACGTTGCACGACTGGAGACGCAGCTCGCCGAGCGCGGTACCGTCCCAGAAGAACTGGGAGTCGCGGTTCACCATCGGCCGCGTGATGCTCATCAGGCCGACCGCTCCGGCACGAACTTCAGCACCCGGAAGAGCATGGTCGCCACCACCTCGTCGGTGCCGTCAGGGCGGGCGACGTACCAGCGGTTGCGCGAGGTGACGAAGTAACCGACGCCCATGCCGGTGGTCTTCGGCCCGACGACGGAGTCGAGCGCGGTCGTGACCCGGACCCGCTCCCCCACCTTGAGCGTGCGGTGGTACTCCTGCTCGCAGTTGGTGCCGAGGACGGCGGTGAAGCCGGTGTCGGTGAGGACCTTCATCATGGCGTGCAGCGGGTCGTCGGCCGGCGCCTTGCCACCCAGCCCGTACATCGTCCAGACCTGAGCCATCGACGGCGGCGCCTCGCCGCCCTGCCAGCGGGGGTTCTCGTTGCCCATCGCCTCGACCCAGTTGTTGATGGTCGGCTGGTTGACCGGGTCGCGGGCCTCTCGGTGGGCGCTCTCGCCCAGCGCCGCGATGCGACCGGCCTCCGCCATGATCCGGTCGTGGACGTCGTTCCCCTCAGTCACCGGGGCACCCGGCGTCACCGGGGCACCCGGCGTCACCGGGGCACCCGGGGCAGCGACAGCCCGAACATCGCGATCAGCTCGCGCTGCACCTCCTGGACGCCACCCCCGAAGGTCAGCACCAGGTTGCGCTTGATCTGGGCGTCGAAGTAGTCGAGCAGCGCCTTGGTGTCGGGATCCGCCGGGTCGCCGTAACGGTGCACGAGGGCCACGAGGTCGGCCGCGACGTGCTGCACCTGGTCGGCGGCGAAGACCTTGGACGAGGAGGCGTCGCCGACCGAGACCTCTCCCACGGCCGCGGCGCGCGCGACCTCCCAGTTGAGCAGCTCGTTGACCCGGACGATCGCCGTGGCACGCCCCATCACCTCGCGGACGTCGCTGCGCCCGCCGACCCCGGCCTGGGCCGCCCACGCCGCCACGCGATCCCGCAGGCCCTCGATCCGTCCGGCCGGGCCGAGCATCACGCGCTCGTGGTTGAGCTGGGTCGTGATCAGCTTCCAGCCCTGGTTCTCCTCGCCGACCAGCATCTCGACCGGCACCCGCACGTCGTTGTAGTAGGTCGCGTTGACGTGGTGTGAGCCGTCGGCGGTGATGATCGGGGTGAAGGAGTAGCCCGGGTCGGTGGTGTCGACGATGAGGATCGAGATGCCCTTGTGCTTGGGCGCGTCGGGGTCGGTGCGCACGGCCAGCCAGACGTAGTCGGCCTGGTGGCCGCCGGTGGTCCACATCTTCTGACCGTTGACCAGGTAGTAGGGATCACCGTCGTCCTCGATCAGTCGCGCCGTGGTGCGCAGCGCCGCCAGGTCGGTGCCGGCATCCGGCTCGGAGTAGCCGATGGCGAAGTGCACGTCACCGGAGAGGATGCGTTCGAGGAAGAGGTCCTTCTGCAGCTGCGTGCCGTAGCGGATGAGCGTCGGACCGACCGTCTGCAGCGTCACCGCGGGCAGGTGGACGTCGGCGTGCTGGGCTTCGTTGGCGAAGATCGTCTGCTCGATCTCGCCGAGGCCGTGACCGCCGTACTCGGTCGGCCAGCCGATCCCCATCCAGCCGTCCTCGCCCATCCGACGCACGATCTTCTGGTACGTCGGCCCGTGCCGGTCGAGGCCCATGTCGAGGTGGGCGTCGTGGTCGGCCAGGCCGTGGAAGTAGGCCCGGACCTCGGCCTTCAGCGCGCGCTGGGCGGCGCTGAGCTCGAGGTTCTTCGCCGCGGGGTCCTCGAGCCCGACGTCCTCGGCGCGGGTGCCGAGGGTGTGGGCGATGTCCTTGACCCACGAGAAGTAGTGGTGCAGCGGATAGGTCTCGTCGACACCCATCCCCCCGTGGAGGTGGTGGCAGATGTGCAGCGTGCGGGTGGCCTCGGTCGTCACCCAGTAGGCGGCGACCGCGAGGTCGTCGCGGGCGTCGAGCCCGTGGGAGACCCGCCACGCCGCGTTCTGGGCCGCCAGGTCGATGGTGCGCGCCCCGATGTAGATGTCGGCTGCCTGCATGGCCACGGCCTGGAACTGCGCCAACGCGCGCCCGAACTGCGTGCGCTCCTTGATGTAGGACGCCGTCAGGTCGCGCGCGCCGGCCACGACGCCGGCCGCGGTCAGGGCCAGCCCGGCGACGGCCAGGTCGGTGAGCCGCTGGGCCGCTCCGGGGTGCAGCCGCTCGGCCGGGGCTGCGTCGAGGACGACGGTGTGCTGGGTCAGTCGCGCCGACGAGCCGGACTCGAGCAGAGTCACCCCGGGGCCGGACGGGTCGACCAGGACGACGACGGTCTCGTCGCCGTCGCGAGCCGTGACGAGCAGCCGTGCGGCCCCGGCCACGAAGCTGACCCCGACCTTGCGACCCGTCACCGCGCCGTCGCGCAGCGCCACCGCCGGCGCGTCGGTGAGGCTGCGACCGACCTCGCGCAGTGCCGGCGTGAGCACCACGTCGCCGGTGGCGACGCCGGGCAGCAGCGCAGCCTGCTGCTCGTCGGTGCCGTGCGTGGCGAGGGTGAGGACGCCGCAGCACAGGGTCTCCCACACCGGCAGGTGCACCGCGTGCGACCCCGTCTCGTGGAGCAGCACCCCGACCTCGGACAATCCGAGGCCCTCGCCGCCGTGGGCCTCGGGTACCGGCAGCGAGAGCAGGCCGGCGTCGGCGAGCCCCTGCCAGTCCGCTGCGCGACCCAGGGCCTCGGTCACGACGGTGCGGACGGCCTCGACCGACTCGGCGTCGGCCGGCGCGAACCCGTCCGGTGCGACGGA
This sequence comes from uncultured Actinomycetota bacterium, assembly GCA_963742775.1. Lineage (GTDB taxonomy): Bacteria > Actinomycetota > Actinomycetes > Propionibacteriales > Nocardioidaceae > Nocardioides. The sequence goes on from CAVUNE010000008.1 coordinate 68,628, forward strand.
GCCCGAAGCCGTCCGGCTCGCGGCGTCCGTCGTCGCACGATGGGTGGTCATGTCTACTGCCACGGGGTTGCTCCTCGGTCCGTCGATGACGCCGTACGGCCGAAACTGTAACCTGTTCTAGTCCTGGGCGGCCATGCCCTGACAGGTGGACGACACCCCGAACGGCGGACCTCATGAGTCGACCCTCCCCCGTGGGAGTCCTGCGCAACCGGGTCTACCTGCCATTCGTCCGCATCCCCCCAGGCCGGATGGTCGAGCTGCCCGGCCGCGGGTCGACCTACGTCACGGACACCCCCGGGCCCGATCCTCGCTCCCCCGCGATCGTGCTGCTGCACGCGCTCGGGTGCACCGGGCTGCTCACCTGGTTCCCGGCGATCGAGCCGCTGTCGCGTCGCTTCCGGGTGGTGACCCTCGACCTGCGGTGGCACGGTCGTGGGATCACCGATGACCAGTTCTCCCTCTACGACTGCGCGGACGACGTCGCGGCACTGATCGAGGTCCTCGACCTGCGTCACACCGTCGTCGCGGGCTACTCGATGGGCGGGGTCGTCGCCCAGCGGGTCTGGCGCCAGCACGGGTCGAAGATCGAGGGCCTGGTGCTCTGCTCGACGACCGACAAGTTCCAGCTCAGCCTCGCCGAACGAGGCTTCTTCACTGCCATGGGCACCTCCATGATGGGCCTTCGTGGTCTGTCGCGCTCAGCGACGCTGAGCCGCGCCGCGCGGGCGGCTGCCGACGCCGCCGACCTGCGCCCCGACGACGTCCGCGAGCAGAGCATCCAGGACTGGGCGGTCCGGGAGTTCCGCTCGACGAGCCCGTGGGCGGTGGGCCAGGCCCTGGCCGCGCTGGGTCGTCACCACTCGCGACCCTGGCTCGGACGCGTCGACGTCCCCACCGCCGTGGTCGTCACCACTCGCGACCGCATCATCCCTGCGTCGCGCCAGCGCGCCCTGGCGCGAGCCATCGCGGGGGCGACGGTGCACGAGGTCGACTCCGGGCACGCCGCCTGCGTCCTGGAGTCCGAGAAGTTCGTGCCGGCCCTCCTGGAAGCCACGGCCACGGTCAATGCCCGCCGCCGCGACGCCCGGCGCGCCTAGAGCGTCAGGTCGCCGGCCCTTCGGGCTGCTCGCGGCTGCAGGTCCGGCTGCTCGGCGCGCTCCCGATCGGGGTGGCCTGGGCCTCGAGCCGCTCCACGGCCTGCTTCAGCGCATCGAGCTCGGCGGGGAAGCGGCGCACCAGGGCGTCGGCATCGGGCATCGACTCGCGGCACGCGATGACGCCGACGTGCACGCGCCCGTTGTTGGACATCACGGTGACGTTCAGCCCGGCGCCGTGGAAGACGGGTCCCAGTGGGTAGAGCGCGGTGATCTTGCCCCCGATGAAGTAGAGCGGCACCGGCGGGCCCGGGACGTTCGAGATCACCAGGTTGTGCACCACCGGGTGCTTCTCCGCCAGGCGCAGGCCGGCGTAGGCGCGCACCGCCAGGCCGAAGGTCCGTGGCGCCGCGAACTCCGCCCAGTCCTGGAGCGAGTCGGCGCTGATCGCCTGGTGGTGCTCCTTGGCGTGACGATTGGCCTCGGCCATGTCCTGGAGCCGCTCCAGCGGGTCCGCGACGTCGGTGCCGAGCCTGGCGAACAGGGAGGACACCTTGTTGGCGCCGCTGTCGCGCTTGGAGACCTCACGCACGCTCACCGGCACGCACGCGACCAGCGAGGCCTCGGGCAGCTCGTCGCGCTCGTCGAGGTAGGCGCGCAGCGCGCCCCCGGAGACCGCGAGCACCACGTCGTTCACCGTGGTGCCGGTCGCCGCCTTCACGGCGCGGATGACGTCGAGGTCGAGGTCGGCCAGCGCGATGCTGCGGTGGCCGGTGACCGTGCCGTTGAAGGAGGTGCGCGGGGCGGTCAGCGGGGCCGCCATCGCCGTGCCGCGACGGGCGCGCCCGATCGTGCGGACCACGCTCTCGGCCGTCGGGGCGAGGATCCTGGCCGCGTGCACGGGCAGCGAGAGCCGGTTCACCACGGCCCGCCCCAGGAGCTCGCGCGAGCTCGCGTCGCGGCCGTGGGTCCCTCCGGACTCCAGGGCGAGCGGAGCCGAGTCGGGCTCGAGCGAGCACAGGTGCGAGATGAGGTTGGAGCCGGAGACGCCGTCGACGGTCGCGTGGTGCATCTTCGAGAAGATCACGAGCCGGTCGTCCTGGTAGCCCTCGATCACCCACATCTCCCACAACGGGCGGGAGCGGTCGAGCGGCAGTCCCGCCAGGTGCGAGGTGAGCGAGACCAGCTCCTCGTAGCCGCCAGGGCTGGGAAGCGCGAGCCGGTGCACGTGTCGCTCGATGTCGAACTGCTTGTCGCGCACCCAGATCGGGTGGTCCAGACCCAGGGGGACACGACGGAGCTTGCGCGTGAAGGCCGGGGCGTCGCGAACCTGCTCGTCGATCGCCGACTGCATCGTCGCAAAGGAGTAGGGCGTCGGCATCGTCGACGGATCGATGACGATGACGCCGCACACGTGCATCAGCTGGGCGGGCGTCTCGAGGTAGAGAAAGCTCGCGTCGAGTCCGGACAACCGGTCCATGTGCTCATCCTCAGAGGTCGAACGGGGTGGGAGGCGGGGACATTGAAACATGTTCTAGAACGGCGTCCTCCGGAGCGGGACGGTCCGGAGCAGGTCGTCTACATTCCTGCCATGGGATTTCGGCGTCGTCAGGTGATCACCGCTGCACTCACCGCCAACGCCCTCGCGCCCGTCCCGGGCTTCCGGCTGAGCATCCCCGCGTTCTTCGCCGGGTGGCTGGCCGGCGAGCTGGCCCCGCACCTGCTCGTCGCGACCGTGCTCGATGTCGCGCGCCACACCTCCGGGTCGCGCTCGTCGCCCCGCGACCGGGTGAGCCTGGGCCTCGCGGCCGCGAGCCTCGGCGGTCTCGCTCTCATGATCGACCAGAGCCGGCGTAGCGCCCGGGTGGCCGAGAGCGCGCTCGGTGAGGCGTTGGGAAAGGACTACCAGGACGTCCTGGACCACCGGCCCACGCCCGGTGAGCTCGCGACCCCGTGGCGCTCGCTGATCAACCCCTTCCGCAATCGCGACGACCGTGTGGTGGTCGAGCGCGACATCGCCTACAACGACCACGGCACCCGCGGCTTCCTCGACCTCTACCGGCCGGCCGACGGTGCCTGCGACGCGCCGGTCCTGATCCAGGTGCACGGCGGTGGGTGGACGATCGGCAGGAAGGACCAGCAGGGGCTGCCGCTGATGAAGCACCTGGCCGCCAAGGGCTGGGTGTGCGTGGCCATCAACTACCGCTTGGCGCCGCGCAACCCCTTCCCGGCGCACGTGATCGACGTCAAGCAGGCGATCGCCTGGACCCGCGAGCACGTCGGCGCCTACGGCGGCGACCCGCGCTACCTCGCCATCACCGGCGGCTCCGCCGGCGGGCACCTGGCCGCCCTGGCGGCACTCACCGCCGACGACCGGGGCTGGCAGCCGGGGTTCGAGGACGCCGACACGTCGGTGCAGTGCGCGGTGCCCCACTACGGCATCTACGACTTCGCCGGGGCCACCGGCCTGCGCAGCACCGAGCTGATGCGCGACCGCTTCCTCGGGCCGAGCGTGCTGAGGAAGAAGTTCGCCCAGGAGCCGGCCGCTTTCGAGGCCGCCTCACCTCTCCTGCGGATCACCGCGGACGCGCCTGACTTCTTCGTCCTGCACGGCTCGCGCGACAGCCTCGCCGACGTGCGCCAGGCGCGGCTCTTCGTGGAGCGGCTGAAGAGCGTCAGCACGGCGAGCGTCGTCTACGCCGAGCTGCCCGGCGCCCAGCACGCCTTCGACGTCTTCTTGTCGATCCGCTCGGCTCACGTCGTCCGTGCCATCGACCGCTACCTGCACTGGCACTGGAACACCTGGCGCGCGGGGCTCGACCACCGCGACGAGCTGACCGAGGCCTCCCAGCAGCCCGACGAGGGTCCTGCCCCCTCCTGATCGCGAGCTCGGGCTGCGCGGTGCAGTGCGCGTCAGCGCGGCAACCCGAGGATCCGTTCTCCGGCGATGTTGCGCAGGATCTGGGTCGTGCCGCCGGCGATCGAGAGGCAGCGCGTGTTGAGCATCTCCCAGACGTCGGCGCGCAGCTCGGCCGACGGGTTGACGATGCCGTCGCCCTGGAGCTCGACCACCAGCTCCGAGCCGTCCTGCCGGTTGCGCACCCCGAGCAGCTTGGCCACCGACGACTCGGCTCCCGGTCCCTGCCCGGCGAGTGAGCGCAGCACCGTGCGCACACCGAGCAGCGAGCACACCGTGGCCAGGGCCACCGCGTGACCGACCTGCACGCGCTGCGCCGCGCTGAGCTGCATCGACGCCGCCAGAGCGACCGCGCGCTCGGTGCTCGTCCCGAGCCGACTGGTGGCCATCGCGACCCGCTCGTTGGCCAGGGTCGTGCGTGCCAGCCGCCAGCCGTCGCCAGGAGCGGCCACCAGGCAGTCGTCGGGCACGAAGACGTCGTCGAGGAAGACCTCGTTGAAGAGGGCCTGACCGGTGATCTCGCGCAACGGTCGGACGTCGATGCCGGCCGAGGTCTTCATGTCCACCAGGAAGTAGCTGATCCCTTGGTGCTGCGGTACGTCGGGATCGGTGCGCGCCAGGCAGATCCCCCAGTCGGCACGCTCGGCGACCGACGTCCAGACCTTCTGGCCGTTGAGGAGCCACCCGCCCTCCACCTTGACGGCGCTGGTGCGCAGCGAGGCCAGGTCGGAGCCGGACCCCGGCTCGGAGAAGAGCTGGCACCAGACCAGCTCGCCGGTGAGCGAGGCCCGCACGAAGCGTGCACGCTGGTGCTCGGTGCCGTGCTCGAGGATCGTCGGGAGCGCCCAGCCGGCGATCACGATGTCGGGCCGCTCGACGCCTGCGCGGGCGAGCTCCTGGTCGATGACGATCTGCAGCACCGCATCGGCGCCGAGACCGGCCGGGGCAGGCCAGTGCGGCATCAGGTAGCCGATGTCGGCCAGGGCCGCGCGGCGCTCGTCGACCGGGGTCGCGGCGAGCACGGCCGCCTGCTCGCGGACCTCGGCGCGGACGGCGGCGTCGCGCCCCGCGAGGTCGACGTCGAGCCGGCGGCGCGTCCCGTCGACGGTCAGCTCGGTCAGGCGCTCTGCGGCTACGTCTGCTCCACCCGCCAGGGCGCGCAGGGACATCGCCCGACGCAGGTAGAGGTGGGCGTCGTGCTCGTAGGTGAAGCCGATGCCACCGAGGACCTGGATGCAGGCCTTGGCGTTGGCCACGGCGCCGTCGAACGCGACGGCCTGCGCCACGTCGGCGGCAAAGGACCACTGCTCGTCGTCGTCGCCGCCGGCCGCGGACGCGACGTCCCACGCGACTGCCGTGACGGCCTCCGCCGTCTCCAGCATCTCCGCACACAGGTGCTTGACGGCCTGGAAGGCCCCGATCCTCGAGCCGAACTGCTCCCGCACCTTGGCGTACTCGACGGCCGTGGCCAGGCACCACCGGGCGACCCCTGCCGCCTCGGCGGCGGCGTACGTCACGACGGCACGGCGCACCTGCTCGGTCGTGAGGTCGGGCACCGGCACGCCGCCCTGCCGCTGCCCGGTGTCGCGCAGCACCGACCCGAAGCGCCGGCTCAGGTCGAGGCCGGTCCCGGACTCCGTGCGGCACGACCCGCCCGGGACCTCGTCGGTGGTGACCAGTGACCACGCGTCGTGGTCGTCGACGAGCAGGAGGTGAGTCGCGCTGGGTGTGTCCCACACCGTGCGGTGCTCCGCGTCGAGCCCCAGCCCGACGACGGCCTCGCCGGCGGCGATCCTCCCCGCGAGCTCCTCGAGACCGACCAGCAGGTGGCCGGCCACGGCGGTGCCGAGAAGGGGTCCGGGGACCAGGGCGTAGGCGCAGGCCTCCAGGGCCACCGCGACGTCGAGGGGGGTCCCCTCGCCACCGCCGACCGCCTCGGGCAGGCCGATCCCGGTCACGCCCATCTCGACCACGGAGGCCCAGACCTCGGCGAAGGTGGCCTCGACGTCCGACTCCGCTGCCCGGACGGCCTCGATGCCGCCGAGGGACGCCGCCCACTTGCGCAGGCTCGCGGACAGCTCGACGTGCTCGTCGGTGATGCCGATCGACATGTGCCCATCCTCAGAACTAGAACGTGTTCCAATCCTACTAGGATCGCGACGTGTCCGACATGCCTGCCGACCTGCTCGACCACGCGACGAGGGCCAAGGGGTTCATGCCGCCCGACGAAGGGGCCCTGCTGCACCGCGCCGCCCTCGAGCGAGCACCGCACGGACCGCTGCTGGAGGTGGGCACCTACTGCGGCAAGTCGGCCATCTACCTGGCCGCGGCGGCTCGCGAGGCCGCGGGTGAGACCGGCGTGGTGTTCACCGTCGATCACCACCGGGGCTCGGAGGAGAACCAGGCCGGCTGGGAGCACCACGACACCAGCCTGGTCGATGCCGAGTCGGGCCTGATGGACACCCTTCCCGTGTTCCGCCGCACCCTCGAGCGGGCGGGCCTCGAGGACCAGGTGGTCGCCCTGGTGGGGCGCAGCACGACGGTCAGCGCCCACTGGCGCACGCCCGTCAGCCTGCTCTTCATCGACGGCGGTCACGCCGAGGAGCACGCGCAGAACGACTACTCGGGCTGGGCCCGCTGGGTGATGCCCGACGGCTGCCTCGTCATCCACGACGTCTTCGAGCACCCCGAGGACGGCGGGCAGGCGCCGTACCACGTCTTCCTGCGGGCGATCGACGGCGGCGCCTTCTCCGAGGTCGAGACCGTGGGGTCGATGCGGGTGCTGCGTCGCACGTCAGGTGAGGCGGGCGACCCCGTCGGTTGAGGGGCAGCCGCACTCGAGCGCGAGCTCCTGGAAGTGCGGCGCCAAGGACGTACCGCGCATGATGCCCGACCCGGGCGAGGAGTGTCCGTAGGTCTCTCCCAGCGCATCGACGGCCAGGATCACCGCGGCGGCCGTGTACGTCGTGTGCTCGACGGGCCAGTAGACGTTCTTGATCTCGCCCTCGTAGACCCAGCCGGTCCAGTAGGCGCCGTCCTCGGGCTGCCGCATCAGCTGCACGTCGGAGAGCAGCTGCAGGGCGCGCCGGTGGTCGCCGCAGGCATCCAGCGCCATGACCAGCTCGCAGGTCTCCGCACCGGTGACCCACGGGTTGGTGTCGACGCAGTGGATCCCCAGGCCGGGGACGACGAAGTCGTCCCAGCGGGGTTCGAGCAGCTCGAGGGCCTCCGGCCCGCGGATCGCCCCGCCGAGCACCGGGTAGTACCAGTCCATCGAGTACGAACCCTTGTCCTCGAACTCGTCGCGGTGGTGACGGATGGCGTGCCCGAGGCGCCCGCCCGCCAGCTCCCACTCGGGCTGAGGATCGTCGAGGAGCTCGGCCAGTGCCACGCCCGCCCGCAGCGACTGGTAGATGCTGGACGACCCGGCGAGCAGCGCGAAGTCCTCGGTGGGGGTCCAGCCGATGCCGCCGAAGGGCCGCTGCTGGGAGACCACCCAGTCGAGGCCGCTGCGCACCGACGGCCAGTGCGTGACGACGAAGGCGATGTCGTGGCGCACCAGCCAGTGGTGCCACAGGCCCACGGCGAAGTAGGCGCTCATGTTGACCTCGCCGCGGTCGTCGTCGACCGCGCCGGCCACGATCTTCATCGGCCAGGACCCGTCGGCCCGCTGCATGGTCGGCACCCAGTCGTAGGCACGCTCGGCGGCCTCGACCTCGCCGCCCACCAGCAACGCCATCGCAGCCTCGACGTGGTTCCAGATGTCGACGTGCTCACCCACGGTCCACGGGATCGCGCCGCAGGGCTCCTGCATCGAGGCGATGGACGTCGCGGTCAACGCCACCTCGGCCTCGGTGAGGACGCCCCGGACGTAGGGCAGCGGCTCAGCCACCCGAGACCCCGGTCTGCGAGGCGCCGGGCAACGGCTTGCGGAAGTAGAGCACCATCGACTTGCCGATCAGCGGGTCGAGCACCTTGCCGGCGAGCCGCAGGGCCAGCGGCTGCTTCATGATCTCCCACACCAGCAGGCGGTGGTAGGCCTTCGCGAGCGGGTGGTCGTCGTTGGTGACGCCGACGGCGCACTTGATCCACCAGTAGGGGGCGTGCAGCCCGTGCGCGTAGTCCTTGCCGGTGAACTCCATGGCCGCTCCGGGGGTGCCGTCGTTGAACCGACCGGCCTTGGTGACCTTGTCGACCAGCTCGTGGTCGGTGTAGATCCTGATGTGACCGCCCTCAGCGTTGTGGTAGTCCTCGCTGAGGGTCCAGTTGACGACCTCGGGCAACCACCGCGGCACCGAGACGGCCATCGTGCCGCCCGGACGCAGGACGCGCACCAGCTCGGTGATGGCCGCGACGTCGGCGTGGATGTGCTCGAGGACCTCGGCCGCCACGATGCGGTCGAACTCACCGTCGGCGAAGGGCAGCGCGAGGGCGTCACCCTGCGTGATGTCGGCCTCGGCCCCGGCCGGCGCCTCGCCGGCCTCCTTCATCGCGCCGAAGAGCTCGAGGACGCCGGCGAGCTCCTCGGCGTCCATGTCGAAGGCCACGACGTCGGCGCCGCGGCGATACATCTCGAAGGCATGACGACCGGCGCCGCAGCCCATGTCGAGCACGCGGTCACCGGCCCTGAGTCCGAGTCGGTCGAAGTCGACGGTGAGCATCAGTGCTCCTTCTCGTGGTTCGTGTCCTGGTCGGTGCGGAAGTCGGCGATCACGCGCTCGTAGGCCTCGGCGACGGTCACCGCGACCGCGCGCCAGCTGAAGAGCTCCTGCACGCGCTCTCGTCCCGCCGCGCCCATGCGGGCCCGGCGCTCGGGGTCGTCGAGCATCCGTTCGAGCGCGGCCTTGAGCTCGCCGACGTCGCCGGGGGTGACGAGGTCGGCGCAGAGCCCGTCGGGCCCGGTCACCTCGGGAATGGCTCCGGCCCTGGAGACGACGAGCGGGGTGGCGCAGGCCATCAGCTCGGCGGTCGGCAGGGAGAAACCCTCGTAGAGGGAGGGCACGCAGGCCACCTCGGCCGAGCCCATCAGCTGCACGAGCTCGGCGTCGGTCACGCCGCTGACGAAGCGCACGTGGGAGCCGATCCCGAGCCGCTCGATGACCTTCTCCGTGCGCCCTCCCGGCTGCGGCTTGGAGACCAGGACCAGCTCGGCGTCGCGCTCGGTACGGAGCTTGGCGAAGGCCTCCAGCAGCGTGATGATCCCCTTCATCGGGGCGTCGGCACTGGCCATCGCCATGATGCGGCCCGGCACCCGGGGGGTCGTCGGCGGGACGAACTTGGTGTCGACGCCGAGCAGGATGACCTGCATCCTGGCGGGGTCGACGCCGAAGTCCTTGGCGATGTCCTGCTTCGACGTCTCCGACGGCGTCAGGATCCAGCGCGCGGCGCGGGCGACGCGTGCCTGCATGCGCAGGAAGCCGTACCAGCGGCGCAGCGTGAGCTTGCGGTACGGGTTGCGGGTCTGCGCGAGGTCGATGCGTCGGTCGAAGGTGATCGGGTGGTGCAGCGTCGTGATGAGGGGCAGCCCGTAGCCCTCGATGTCGAGCATGCCGGTGCCGAGGACCTGGTTGTCGTGGGCGATGTCGAAGTCGCCGGCGCGATCGGCCAGGATCCGCGAGATCCGCCGGCTGAACGTCTTCGGCTCGGGGAACCCGGCCGTGCACATGGTCAGGAACTCCTCCACGTCGATGCGGTCGCGGAACTCACCCAGCTGGGGCACCCGGAACGGGTCGGGCTCGCGGTAGAGGTCGAGGCTCGGGACCTTGGTCAACCTCACGCCCTCGTCGAGGACCGGGTACGGCTGGCCCGAGAAGACCTCGACGCTGTGGCCCAGCGCCGTCAGCTCGCGACTCAGGTGGCGCAGGTAGATCCCCTGGCCCCCACAGTGCTCCTTGCTGCGGTAGGACAGCATGGCGACGCGCATACGGCACGACCTCTCTCGTCTGACTCACGATGACTGCGACTCCCCGTGGAACGGACGTGCTGTGTGGGGCGCGCCGGGTCGGTACAGGTAGAACGTGTTCCTATGATGGACCACGCGTTGGTAGCCTAGCGTCGCGGCCGGACAGGGTGAGACCCAGCGTAAGGATCTGTCTTGTCGTCCCCGGCGCACCCGCCCGACCTGCAACGACGCAGCGCGCCGGCCGCTTCTGATCGAACAACCCGTGGGGGTCCCGATGAGCACCACCAACTCTCTCGCGGTCGAGGACCTCGGCTCCGACGCCCAGCGCGAGCGCCGCAAGCGCATCCTCGACGCGACCTACGACCTGGCCTCCGACGGTGGTTTCGACGCGGTGCAGATGCGGGCGGTCGCCGAGCGCGCCGATGTCGCGCTCGGCACGCTCTACCGCTACTTCCCCTCCAAGATCCACTTGCTCGTCTCCGCGCTCGCGCGTGAGTTCGACCGCAGCGAGGACTCCGTGCGGGCGATGGGTGACATCCCCGGCGACACCGCCGCGGAGCGGGTCATCCTCGTCATGAAGCGGACCACCCGCGGGCTGCAGGGCGACCCCAAGCTGACCGAGGCGCTGACGCGAGCCTTCATGTTCGCCGACTCGACGGTCGCCGGCGAGATCCACACGGTCGGCATGTCGCTGACCGCGATGCTCACCCACGCGATGCACTCGGGTCAGCCCACCCAGCACGAGGAGCCCACCGCGGACGACATCGCCATCGCTCGGGTGATCGGCGACGTCTGGCTCTCGGCGCTGATGGCGTGGGTCACCGGCCGCTCGAGCGCTGCCGAGACCGGCGCCCACCTCGAGACCGCGGTCGGGCTCCTCCTACGAGACTGATGCCGCCGTCGTCCCGCCGAGGTCCATCACCGGCAGGCCGAGCTTGCGGTGGTCCCACGACCGGGACCGCTCCGCGTCGAGCCGGACGACGACCCGGTTGCGGGCCATCACCTCGACGAACGGTCTGAGGTCGTCGGAGTAGGGCGCGTGGTAGCGCTCGAAGATCCGCACGCAGACGTCCCACACGACGTCCTGGTCCTCGATCACCTGGCCCTCGCCCTCCAGGGCGACGCCGCGCAGCTGGTCGTAGGTGTGGCCCGCCTCGGCCAGGAAGCTCATCCGCGGGTCGCGGCGCAGGTTGACCACCTTCTGCGACTTGGCCTTCGTCTCGATCCAGACGTGACCGTCGTGCCAGTCGTACCACATGGCGACGAGGTTCATCCGGCCCGTCAACCCCACCGTGGCGATGGTCGAGGAGCGTTGCTCGGTGAGGAAGGCCTCGACCTCGTCGGACGACATGACGATCTTGCTGCGCTCCTTGGCCATGGGGGTGATCCTCTCAGCCGCCGAAGCCGTGCGTCGCAGTGACGCCGCCGTCGATCGCGATCTCGGCCCCGTTGATGTACGACGCCTCGTCGCTGCCGAGGAAGACGTAGAGCGGTGCGACGTCCTCGGGATGACCCACCCGGCGCAGCGGCACCTTCGAGGCGCCGTACTCCATCGCCAGGTCGCCGCCGTGCACGCGCGTCATCGGGGTGTCGATCATGCCCGGGTGCACCGAGTTGACCCGGATGTTGAAGCGTCCGAGCTCGTGCGAGGCGCCCTTGGTCATCCCGCGTACCGCGAACTTGGTGCCGCAGTACGCCGTCAGGTTCGCCATCCCGCCCAGTCCCTCGGTCGAGGAGGCGTTGATGATCGCGCCTCCCCCGAGCTCCTTCATGTTCGCCACCACGGCCTTCATGCCGAGGAACGGACCGAGCTGGTTGACCCGGAAGAGCAGCTCGTACTCGACCGCGGGCATGTCGGCGATCGTGCCGAACCGCAGGATTCCGGCGTTGTTGGCCAGGATCGAGACCAGTCCGAACCGTTCGTTGGTGTCGGCCACCAGCCTGGTCCAGGATGCCTCGTCGCCGACGTCGTGGTGGGCGAAGTGGGCGCTGTCACCCAGCTCGTCGGCGAGGGCCCGACCCTCGTCGTCGGCCACGTCGGCGACCACGACCCGGGCCCCCTCGGCGACGTAGGCGCGGCAGATCCCGGCACCCTGGCCCATCGCGCCACCGGTGACGACGGCGACCTTGCCGGCCAGCCTCCCGGTGGCGACAGCGGTGCTCACAGGCCCAGCTGCATGATCGAGTCGGCGGCAAAACCGGTGGAGGGGTCGCGGTCGGCGAAGAACCGGCCGAGCTGGGTGTCGAGGTCGTCGGCGGTCCACGCGGCACCGACCTTGTCGAAGCGCTCCTCCACGACGGGGGCCGCGACGAGAGCGACCATCCCGCCGTAGACGACGAAGACCTGTCCGGTGATCGAGTCGGCCGCCGGGGAGGCCAGGTAGGCCACGAGAGGCGCGACGTGCTCGGGCGAGTAGGGGTCGATCTCCAGCCCCGACTCGTCGTCGCCGAAGACCTGGGCCGTCATGGCCGTGCGGGCGCGGGGGCAGATCGTGTTGGCACGGACGCCGATCTTGCCGAGGCCGCGTGCGGTCGACAGGGTGAGCGCGGTGATGCCGGCCTTGGCGGCGGCGTAGTTGGCCTGCCCGGGCGAGCCGCCCAGGAACGCCTCCGAGGCGGTGTTCACGACCCGGCCGTAGACCGGTGCGTCCAGCTCCTTCGACCGCCCGCGCCAGTAGGACGCCGCGTTGCGCGAGAGCAGGAAGTGGCCGCGCAGGTGCACGTGGATGACGGCGTCCCACTCCTCGTCGCTCATGTTGAAGAGCATCCGGTCGCGGGTCATGCCGGCGTTGTTGACGACGATCTCGAGGGACCCGAAACCCTCGACCGCGGCCGCCACCATGGCGTCGGCGGTGGAGCGCTCCCCCACGTCGCCCTCGACGATCGCCACCTCGACGCCGAGCGACCTGAGCTCGTCGGCGGCATCGTCGGCAGCGCCGGGAAGGTCGTTGAGCACGACGCGGGCGCCGGCCCTCGCCAGCGCCACCGCCTCGGCGCGCCCGAGACCGGCGCCGGCGCCGGTGACGATCGCGACCTTGCCGTCGAGGCTGGTCGAGGCGGGTTGCTCCGACACCCTCAGTCCTCCAGCTTGATCGCGGCGCGCGGGCACGCCGCTACGGCGCGCTCGACGTCGCCGATGTTCTCAGGAGTCGTCTGCTCGGTCTTGACGACGAGGTAGTCGTCGTCGTCGAGCTCGAAGACCTCCGGGGCCATCGCCTCGCACAGCGCGTTGGACTCGCAGAGGTCGAAGTCGACCTTGATCTCCATGGTGGTGCTCCTTCGTGATGGATGGGCTAGGAACCCTCGGAGGAGTGCCCCGGGAAGACCTTGGCGCTCGGGTCGAGGGCCACGGTGGCGTTGTTGACCGCGGTCGCGGCCTCCCCGAAGCCGACGGCGATCAGGCGCACCTTGCCGTCGTACTCGGTGATGTCCCCGGCGGCGAAGACCCGCGGCAGGTTGGTCTGCATCGCCGGGTTGACGACGAGGTGGCGCTTGACCACGTCGATCCCCCACCGCTGCATGGGTCCGAGGTCGGCGATGAAGCCGAGTGCGGCGACGACCGCCTGGCACGGCAGGGTCGTCGTCTCGGCACCGACCGTCACGTCGACGGCCTCGACCACGCCGTTGCCGGTGATGGCGCTGACCTCGGCCCTGGTGATGATCCGCACCGAGGAGTCACGCACCTGCTGCACCGTGCGCTCGTGGGCCCGGAAGGCGTCGCGGCGGTGCACCAGGGTGACCGAGGAGGCCACCGGCTCGAGGTGGACCGCCCAGTCGAAGGCGCTGTCGCCACCGCCGACGATGACGACGTCCTTGTCGGCGTACGGCGCGAAGCTCGGCACGAAGAACTCCAGCCCACGACCCAGCCAGTCGCCCTGGGCGGGCAGGGGGCGCGGGCTGAACTTGCCGATGCCGGCGGTGATGAGCACTGCTCCCGCGTGCACCTCGGTGCCGTCGTCGAGGCCGACGACCACCCCGTCGTCGGAGCTCACGAGCGTGCCGGCCGTGCGGTCGAGGAGGTAGGTGGGCTCGGCGGTGGCGGCCTGGGCCACCAGACCCTCGACCAGGTCGCGGCCCTTGATCGTCGGGAACCCGGCGACGTCGAGGATCTGCTTCTCGGGATACATCGCGGTGATCTGCCCGCCGAGCTCGGGCAGCGAGTCGACCACGACCACCCGGTGCCCGCGGAACCCCGCGTAGTAGGCGGCGTACAGGCCGGTGGGTCCGGCCCCGATGATGAGGATGTCGGCCTGGACGACGGAGCTCGCGGCTGAGGTGGTCACGTCCGCGATCCTTCCTCCTGCGGTGACTGCACGGCAACGTCCTACCGGCGAGGCGGACGAACTGAAACGTGTTCTAGTTCGCTCGGAACGCTAGCCGCCGGACCCGGTGATGTCCAGCAGGTCACCGGCGTCGAGGCCGGCCGCGAGCCAGCCGTCACCGGTACGCATCATCGTGATCGTCGCGCGGTACTGGCGCGGGGTCACCGGGCCGGTCCCCGCGATCGTCGACTGGGTGAGGAAGACCAGCGCCACGATCTCGTCGGCGTCGGCCCGCACGACGCCCTGGGCGTCGACCTGGACGGTCACGTCGAGCTGCTGCTCGACGACCTGGTCCTTCACGTCGGCCTTGGTGGCGCGGTAGGTCTCGGCGAACGGGTCGGTCATCATCGCCGCCGCCGCGTCGATGCCGGACTCGTAGTCCTCCCACGAGACCGACCCGATTGCCACCGCGACCTGCGCGGCCTGGTCGACGACCGAGCGCACCGTGAGCTCGTCGACCTGCACGGGTCGTGCGGCCGTCACCGCACCGACAGGGCGATCGGCGACGCCGACGTGACGCGTGATCACCACCAGCTCGGCCACTCCGACGCCGAGCAGCAGCACGATCAGCACGGCCAGCAGGACGAGGCTCCGGCGCCGCGGAGCGGGCTCGGCGTCCGGTGCCGGCTCGACGTCGTGTGCGGGCTCGACGTCGTGTGCGGGCTCGACCTCGGGCTGCTCGATCTCGGGCGCGGGCTGCGCGGCCGGCGCAGTGCCGGTGCCGGCGAGGCGTCGCGGCCGGGACGTGGGGTTCCGCGAGCCCGCGCTCGGTCGGCGCGGGGGGGTGCGCGCCGCCATCAGACGAACTCCAAGTCGTTGGTCAGCCACGTGTCGCCCTCGCGGACCAGGGTGATCAGGATCCGGTAGACGCGCAGCTGGCCGTCGGCGCCGGTCTGCAGGTTCGTGACGGTGGTGGTGGCCGCGACGAGGACCGTAGCGCCGTCGGAGTCGATGCTGGAGACGGCCGCGCTGTCGACAGTCCCCTCCTGCACGGACTTGTACTGGGTCACGAGGTCGACGAGGCTCTTCGAGGAGGCTTCGTACTGGTCGAGGAACGTGCCGGTCGCCGTGGCGGAGACCGCCTCGAAGCTCGCGTCGGGGTTGCGGTAGTCGATGTTGAGCAGCGCCCCCGCCGTGGCCCGGGCTGCGTCGGTCACCTCTCCGTAGCGCGCCGCCTCGGCGCCGGTCGGGGGCAGGGTCTCGGGGCTCTCGCGCTGCACGCGCTCGTCGGAGCGCTGCTGCTGCCAGATGACCACACCCCCGCTGACGCAGGCGCAGGCGAGGAGGAGGGCCACGACGTACAGGACGGCGGGCCAGCGGGAAGATCGTGTGCTCACTGCCCGGTCACCGGCCCGACGATCAGCCACTTCCACGAGTCCGCGCCCAGGAGGGAGAGGTCTTCTGGAGGCACGAACCGCACCAGGCGCCCGTCAGCTCCCAACGCCCCCTCGACCAGCCCGCTGCGCGGGTCGTAGGTCGCGGAGTAGGACCGCGCCGGAGCGGGGTTGCCGCCCGGGTTGCCGGCCGTTCCGGGGACGTTCGGCGTTCCGCGCTGCACGAGTGGGAACCCGCTCTTGCAGGTGGCGGGGTAGATCGGCGCGTCGGTGAGCTGGTCGCCTCGGCGCCACTGGCTGCGCGGCTTGTAGCCGTCGGTGCAGGGCGGCACCGAGTAGTCGAGCTGCAGGTTGACGTGACCGTAGCCGTCCGGGGGCGAGCCGGTGAACCCGCCGGCGATGACGCGTGGGTAGGTCACCAGTAGCTGCTCGACACCGTGGAGGTGGGTCAGCACCACCTGGTTGACGGTGATGAGGTCGTTGAGCAGCACCGGGAGCGTCGGTTCGAGATCCTGCATCAGCGTGTCGACCTCGCGAGCCGCACCGGGCGCCTCGTCGAGGACCGTGCGGAGATCGCCGTCGGACTCGCGCAGCGCGTCGGTGAGGTCACCGAGGTCGGCCGAGAAGGACTGGATGTTCTCGCCCTCGTCGCGCTGGGTGCCGAGCACGGTCTCGGCGGTGTCGAGCAGCCGGATGGTGTCGTCGGAGTGCGCGGCCGCCTCGTCGATGAAGGCACCGCCGTCGTCGAGCAGCTGCTGGAGCGGACGCCCGGTGTCGGTGAACATGTCGCCGAGCTCGGAGATCAGGACCTGGAGGCTCTTCTGGTCGACGGAGTTGACGAACGAGTCGAGCTCGATGAGGAGGTCGGCCTCGTCGACCGGCAGCGCGGAGGGACCGTTGACGAAGATGTCGCCCTGGTCGGCGAAGACCCCGGCCTCGTCACGAGGCTGGAAGTCGAGGTACTGCTCCCCCACCGCGGAGAGGTTGTGCACGAACATCGGCGACCCCAGCGGCAGCTCGGTGCCCTCCTGCAACGAGAGCTCGAGGGTGACCCCCTCCCGCGTCGCGGTCATCTCGGTGACCTCGCCGATCTGGACCCCGCGGTAGTCGACCTCGCTGCCGACGTAGAGACCCCCCGACGTGGGCAGCTGGGCCTGGACGGTGAAGCCCCGCCCCAGCACGGCGTCGACGATGCCCAGGTAGGCGGCCGCGACGTAGGTGATGCCGACCGCCGACAGGATCACGAACGCGATGATCCGCCGCCGCACCCCGCTCATGAGACACCGCCCAGCAGGCTGCGGGTGTCGGACGTCGGGGACGGCTCGCCGCTCGAGAGACCGACACCCAGCCGACCCAGCCCGGGCAGCACCCCGTCGAGGGTCGCGTCGGGGGTCCCACCGAGACCCCTGGTGCCGCCGTCGCCACCGCTGCCGGTGCCGGACAGTCCGTTCAGCAGGCCGAGGGAACGACACACCGGCCGCGAGCGGTTCTTCTCCCTGTCACAACGCTCGATCAGGTCGGGCAGCTGGTCGAGGTCGGAGAGGACCGTTCG
This sequence comes from uncultured Actinomycetota bacterium, assembly GCA_963742775.1. Lineage (GTDB taxonomy): Bacteria > Actinomycetota > Actinomycetes > Propionibacteriales > Nocardioidaceae > Nocardioides. Next base: position 85,749 of record CAVUNE010000008.1, read on the forward strand.
GCAGGCCCTGCTCTCGATGCCGGAGCTCTGCAGGCACGTCAGCACCTCGTCGACCAGCGGGATGCCCGGCACGCCGGGGAGGTCGGGCAGGTCCGGGAGGTCGGGCAGGTCCGGGAGGCTTGGCAGGTCCGGCGCACCGGCCGGCCTGAAGTTCTCCAGGTCGATGTCGGCGCGGATCGAGGTGTTCGCGTAGTCGCCGAGCACGATCTCGGAGGCCTCCTTCGGGAAGGGGAAGCTGACGAGGAGGTTGAGCCCGGGCGCCAGCTTGTCGTCGGCTGCGCTCAGGTTGGCCAGGATCGGCTGCAGGTCGCGCAGCTGAGCGAGGAGCTTGTCCTTGCTGGAGCGGATAACCCGGGTCCCGACGACGCCGAGGCGGTCGAGGGCCGAGAGCATCTGGACCAGCTCGTCGTGCTGGCCGTCGAGGACGTCGACCGCCGGCCCGACGACGTCGAGGGCGCCCAGGACCGTTTCCTTCTCCTCGTTCAGCGTGGAGCTGAGGTTGTTCATCGACTGCAACGCCCGGACGATGTCCTGCTTCTGGTCGTCGAGGGTGCCGACGACGCTGTCGAGGGTCTCCAGGAGGTTGCGCAGGCTGCCCGTGCGCCCGCTCATCGCCCGGTTCAGCTCCTCGGTGATCGTGCCCAGCTGCGCGACACCGCCACCGCTCAGCAGCATCGACAGCGCGCCGAGCACCTCCTCGACCTCCGGGTTGCGTCCGGTGCGGTCGAGGCCGATGACGTCGCCGTCCGCGAGCTGGCCCTGGGGGGCGACGTCGGTGGGTGCCTCCACCGCGACGTACTTCTCGCCGAGCAGGCTCACCTGGCGGATCTCGGCCACCGAGTTGTCGGGCAGCACGACGTCGTCGCGGATGCGGAGGGTGACCCGGGCATGCCAGCCGACGCGCTCGACGTCGATGACCTCTCCGACGGTGACGTCGTCGACGTAGACCGGCGAGCGAGGCACGACGTTGAGGATGTCGGCGAACTCGGCAGTGACCTCGTAGGAGTTGTCAGCCCCGACCGGAGAGCCGGGCAGCGGCAGGTCGTAGGCACCGTTGAACTCGCACGCCGAGAGTCCTCCGGCCACGAGGGCCGCGGCGAGGGCGGTGCGCAGGAGCCGGGTCACGACACGCCCCCGGTGAGCAGGCCCGTGAGGTCGGTGCGCAGGGCACCGGAGGGCACCGCGACCTCGGGACCTGGTGCGGTCACGCCCGCGGCACCGGGGGCGGCGCGTCCGTTCGTGCCGGTCGGCAGCGACGGCGCGCCCCCGGGCCCGGGCGGGAAGGTCGGCAGCTGGTTCTCGGCCGGCTCGAGCAACGAGGCGAGGATCTCGCAGGTGAGGTCCTTGCTGACACGGGGCATCGACGACTGCTGGACCACCGAGCACAAGAAACCGTCGGCGTTGAAGGTGTTGCCGTTGACGCCGATCCGGGACCCGATCGATCCCGACTCGGTGTTGTAGGCGAGGAAGAGGTTGCCGATGGCCGTGGGGGCCACCTTCAGGGCGGTGTCGAGGCTGTCGCGCTCGGAGGCGATGGTGCGCATCACCCGGCTGAGCTTCTCCACGTCGGTGACCAGGGCCTCTCGGTTCTCGCGCACGAACACCTCCACCGTTCCGACCGCGTCGGCGAGCGCGGACAGGGTGCGCTGCAGCTCGACCCGCTCGTCGGAGAGCTGCTGGGAGACACCCGCGAGATCCTCGACGAACGCCCGGACCAGCCCGTCGTTCGCGCTGAGCGTGGTGGTGAACTCGGCGAGGTTGCTCACGGTCTGGAAGAGGTCGCCTCCGCTGTTGCCGAACGCCGACGCGGCGTCGGCGAGGTTGCGCAGCATCTCGTTGGCGCGCGCACCCTGGCCGTCGAGCGCCTTGGCGCCGGCCGAGACGAGGTGGTTCAGCGTGCCGTCCTTGTTCACCCCGTTCGGGCCGAGGGTGGCCGTCAGGTCGCGCAGGCTGGCGTAGATCCGGTCGAGCTCGACGGGCACGGCGGTGTCGGGCAGAGCGATGTCGGCGCCGTCGGGCATCGTCTGGCCCTCGGTGTAGACCGGGGTCAGCTGCACGAAGCGGTCCGAGACCAGGGTCGGGGTCACGATGACCGCCTGGGCATCCGAGGGCAGGTCGAGCTCACCGTCGTACTCCATCTCGACGCGCACCGACCCGCCCTCGGGGGTCACCGAGAGGACGCGGCCCACGCTGACGCCCAGCACCCGGACGTCGGTGCCCTCGAAGATGCTCACTGCCCGCGGGAAGTGTGCCGACACCGACTTGGGCTCGACGGCCTCGGCGTCACGCACCAGCACCAGGGCGACGAGGAACAGCGCCACGACGGCGGCGATGACGATCTTGGGGGTCACCAGGCTCGAGAGCCGGGAGGTCGCTGCCATGTCAGCCACCCGGCTTTCCGGGGAGGAACTCGCCGGTGGGGATCGCCAGCAGGTTGACGGCGTAGGCGTCGAACCAGGGTCCGGTGCCGATGATGTTGCCGAGGATGGAGACGTAGGGACCCAACGCGTGGAGGGTCGCCTTGATCTCCTTCTCCCGGGAGTTGAGGGTGTCGAGCAGGTCGTCGACCTGGGCGAGGGCCGCAGTGATCTGCCCCTGGTTGTCGGTCGCCACACCACGCAGCTCCACCGCCAGGGACTGCGCATTGACCAGGAGGCGGTGGATGTCGGCCTTGCGCTTCTGCAGCTCCTCGAAGACGAGGTCCGAGCTGCCCATCAGGGTGACGAGGTCCTCGCTGCGGTCGGCCAGCACCTGGGTGACCCCGCGCGAGCTGCGGAAGAGTCGTTGGAGCTCCTCGTCTCGCGAGGCGACGGTGCGCGAGAGCCTCGACAGGCCGTCGAAGCTGCTCCGGATCTCCGGGGCCGCCGAGTCGACGGTGTCGGAGAGCACGTCGAAAGCCTGTTTCAGCGCGTCCTTGTCGATGTCCTCGGTCGTGGTGGTGAGGTCACCGAGCACGCCGACGATGTCGTAGGCCGACCGGGTCCGCGCCAACGGGATGGAGGTGTCGGGGTCGAGCTGCCCGTCACCGGCCGGCGTCAGCTCGAGGTACTTCTCTCCGAGCAGGTTCAGCACCTCGACCGAGGCGGAGGAGTCGGGACCGAACTCGACACCCTTGTCGACCTCGAACCTCACCAGGACCCGGGGACCGTCGAGGTCGACGGACTGGACCCGCCCCACCCGGATCCCACCCACCTGGACGATGTTGCCGCGATGGATGCCGCTGGCGTCGCTGAACACCGCGGAGTACGAGACGCCCCCGAAACCGGGGAACTTCGAGAGGTTGAGGGCTGCGACCATGACCAGAGCCATCATCACCACCGTGACCAGGCCCAGGCGCATCACCCGGGCCTCGGAGACGCGGCTCACCGGTTGCACCTCGGCGCGGTGGAGTGGAAGTCGAGGTCGTTGAGCTGCTCGTTCAGCTCCTCGACGATCGGCAGGCTCGGGATGAGCGGAAGCGTGATCTTCCCCGAGAACCCGCAGATGTAGTAGTTGTACCAAGACCCGTAGGTGCCGGTCCGGGTCTGGTCGGTCATCGACTCGGGCAGCCGGTCGAAGATCTCGACGAGCACCGTGCGGTTCTCCGGCTTGTTCAGGATCTGCGCCAGCGTGCGCAGCTCTGCGACGTCCTTCTTCAGCAGGGGCCGCCCCTCTCGCAGCAGGCTCGCCAGCACGTCGGTCAGGTCGGCGACGCTCGACAGCGACGACCCGATCGTGTCGCGGTCGCGGGCCAGGTCGGCCATCCAGTCGCGCAAGGAGATGACCAGGTCGTTGAGCTCGGTGTGGCGCGCGTCGACGGTCTCCAGGGTGGCGCCGAGGTTGGTGACCACCTCCCCGATCAGCTGGTCGCGGTCGGCCAGGGTGTTGGTCAGCGACGACGTGCTCTCCAGCAACGAGCGGATCGTGCCGCCCTCGCCCTGCAGCACCTGGACGATGTTCATCGTCAGCTCGTTGACCTGGTCGGGCTGCAGAGCCTGGAAGAGCGGCTTGAAGCCGTTGAAGAGGGTCGTCAGGTCGAGGGCCGGGGTGGTCTGGTCGATCGGGATCACCGCGTCCGCAGGCAGCGGGGCGGCGTCCTTGTCGGCGCCCGCCTCGAGGGCCAGGTAGCGGTCGCCGACGAGGTTGAGAAAACGCACCTCGGCACGCGAGGCCGTGGTCAGGGGCACGTCGGACTTGACGCGGAAGGTGACGATCGCGTTGTTGCGCTCGTAGTGCTCCACGTCCTTGACCTCGCCGACGCTGACCCCGGCCACCCGGACGTCGTCGCCCTTCTCGAGCGACGTCGCCGTGGTGAACACCGCCTGGTAGGTGCTGCCGGCGCCGAACCCGATGTTGCCCATGATCGCCGCCAGGAGCCCGGTGACGAGGACCGAGACGATCGTGAAGATGCCCAGCTTGATCGCCGCGGCGATGGTGACGTTGTTGCGCGTGGTCACCGCCGACCACCTCCCGCAGGGCTGGTGTGGAGCACCGGAGCGTAGAGCAGCGGACCGAGAGAGCCGTAGAAGCCGGCCGGGCGACCCGACCGGTCGGCGAGCAGGGCGTTGACGATGCTCTCCTCACCCCTCGACCCGGCGTACCCGCTGGACATGCCGGGCCCGAAACCGGCGTCGCGCACCCAGCCCGGCGCGGCGCGCGGCAGCGGGCTGACGGGTGCGTCGCTGGTGGGCGGGTCGTCGTCGATGTCGGTGCCGTCGTCGAAGGAGGCCGGTCCGATCGGGACCGGGGGGTAGGGCAGGCCCGAGCACCATGGACCGTGCCCGATCTCGCCGTACTCCGGGAGGTCGCTGCGGTCGTAGGCGGAGTACTGCGCCGTCCCGAACTCGAGGTACTGCTTGACCTGGTTGCCCTCGAAGGTCTTCGACAGGATCGGCGCGTACCGCGCCGCACCGCGCAGCAGGCAGGGCAGCTCGGGCGAGTACGTCGCGAGCAGCTTGACCACCGGGGCGCCGACGTCGCCGGCCCGGATGAGCGCCGCCTCGTTGTCGCCCAGCACCTGGGTCGTCGTGGTGGCGAGTCCGGTGAGGTCGGAGAAGAAGACGTCGAGCTGCTGGCGCTTCTGCAGCACGGTCCGGCTGGTCACGGTGAGGTTGCCCAGCACGCGCAGCAGGTCGGGGGCGGCTCCGTCGTAGATGTCGGCGACGTCGGCGAGCGCCACCAGGTCGGTCCGAAGCGTCGGCAGCGACGGCTCGACGTCGTCGAGGTAGGTGCCGAGGTCGTCGAGCGTCGACCCGAGCTGGTCGCCGCGACCCTCGAGCGCGGTGGCCAGTGCGTTGAGGGTGGCGCTGAGGTCGGCGGGCCGGATGGAGCGCAGCAGCGGGAACAGGTTCGACAAGATCTCGCTGAGCTCGACGTTGACCGTCACCCGCGACGACGGGATGACGGCGTCCGGCTGGAGGGACTGCGCCGACGGGTCGGCGGGCGTCACGAAGGAGACGTACTTCTGGCCGAAGAGCGTGGTGGGAAGGATCTGCACCTCGACGTTGGCCGGGATCTGCGCGGCCGCCTCCGGCTGGAGGGCCACCCTGATCTCGGCCTCCTCGCCGTCCTGGGAGACCTCGCGGACCTGACCGATCAGCACCCCGTTGCGTCGGACGTCACCGAACTTGGTGAGCTGCAGCCCGGCGCGGTCGGCCTTGATGGTCACCATCGAGACCCCGACGAACTTCTTGTCGTAGACCGCGACCGCGAGCCAGAGCAGCAGGCCGATCGAGAGGAGGAAGACGAGGCCGGCCAGCAGCAGCCGGCGGTGCTCGCGCGGGCTGTCGTGGTGCACGTTGACGAGGATCGGCACGTCGCCCCCTACCCCGTGATCCGGACCGTGGTGGTGGAGCCCCAGATCGCGAAGCTGAGGAAGAAGTCCGCGACGACGACCGTGACGATGCTCGTGCGGATGGCGCGGCCGACCGCCGTGCCGACCCCGGCCGGGCCGCCGCTGGCGGTGTAGCCGTAGTAGCAATGGATCAGGATGATCGCGGTCGAGAGGAAGAGCAGCTTGCCGAACGACCACAGGATGTCGATCGGCGGCAGGAACGCCAGGAAGTAGTGGTCGTAGGTGCCGCTCGACTGCCCGTAGAGATAGACCGTGATGAGGCGGGGCGAGAGGTAGGAGGCGCTGAGCGCGACGACGTACAGCGGGATCACGGCGATGAAGGCCGCGACCATGCGGGTGGTCACCAGGAACGGCAGCGAGGGAACGGCCATCACCTCGAGCGCGTCGATCTCCTCGGAGATCCGCATCGCGCCCAGGCGCGCGGTGTAGCCGCAGCCGACGGTCGCCGCCAGCGCGATCGAGGAGATCAGCGGAGCGACCTCGCGGGTGTTGAAGTAGGCGGAGATGAACGCGCTGAACTTGGCCACGCCGATCTGGCTGAGCGAGGCGTAGCCCTGGATGCCGACCTCGGTGCCGGCGAAGAAGGCCAGGAACGCGATCACCCCCACGCTGCCCGCGATCAGGGTGAGGGCACCGGCCCCGAAGGTCACCTCGGCGAGGATCTTGACGATCTCGCGGGGGTAACGGCGGATGGCGCGCGGCACCCAGATGAGTGCCTTGGCGTAGAACAGCAGCTGGTCGCCGTAGGCCTCCAAGCTGCGCCGGCGTCCGCCGATGAAGGCAGCGCCGAGGTCGGTGACGAGGGCCATCAGAACCCCGGGGGCGGAACGACTTGGAAGTAGATCGCGGTGATGACGGCGTTGAGGAAGAACAGCAGCATGAACGCGATGATCACCGACTCGTTGACCGCGCGGCCGACGCCGCTGGGTCCACCGTCGGCGTTGAGACCCTTGTAGGCGCCGACGATCGCAGCCATCGCGCCGAAGACGACGGCCTTGACGATCGCGATGTAGAGGTCGGGCAGGGTGGCCAGGGCGGTGAACGACGACAGGAAGGCGCCGGCGGAGCCGCCCTGGATGATGACGGTGAAGAAGTAGCCCCCGCCGATGCCGGCGCCGATGACGATCCCGATGATCATCAAGGCGACGAACATGGTGGCGAGCACGCGCGGAGCGACCAGGCGTGCCAGCGGGTCGACGCCCAGTACCTCCATCGCGTCGATCTCCTCGCGGATCTTGCGTGAGCCGAGGTCGGAACAGATCGCCGAGCCGGCGGCACCGGCGATGATGAGCGCTGCCGCGATCGGGGCCGCCTCGCGGACGACGGCGAGCACCGCTGTGGCGCCGGCGAACGACTGAGCGCCCAGCTGACCGGTCAGGCTCCCGACCTGGAGCGAGATCACGGCGCCGAACGGGATCGAGACCAGCACGGTCGGCATCAGCGTCACACTGGTGATGAACCACGCCTGTTCGATGAACTCCCGCGTCTGGAAGGGAGTGGTGAAGACCCGCTTGCCGACGTCGATCGACATCGCGGCGATCTCGCCGGGTCCGCGGAGGAACCCGGTGGCGGTGATCGCCATCACATACCTCCCCCGTGAGCAGTGCTGGCCGAAGACTAGAACCCGTTCCTGCTGCAGGCAATGCTGGGGGGATCGTGCGGTACCGCTCGCCACACCCCCAGGTAGGTGACCTCGGCCACGCCGCGAGGGGTGACCTCGCTCAGCGACGACAGGTCGGCTCCCCCCGACGTGCGCCGAAATGACAGGATCGTGACCAGAACATGACCGGGAGGTCGGACCGGAGGACGCCGTGCCCAGCGACGACGTGACCAGGACGGGTGCCGTCTGGGCTGTTTTCGCGCACGATCCCCGCAACCGGGCTCACGCCGACCTGCGCGCCTCCGACGCCGACCGCGACGTCGTCCTGAGCGTGCTGGCGACGGCGTACGCCGACGGCAGGATCGATCGCGCGGAGCACGACGAGCGCGCCGCCACCGCGGCCGGCGCCCGCACCCTCGGCGAGCTCCCGACCCTGCTGTCCGACCTGGTGCCGGAGACGACCCCCAGCAAGGCCCTCGACCCGATCGCCGGAGCCAGCCCGGCCCAGCTGCGCAGCCGCGCCGACGAGGCGTGGGCGGAGCGCCGCCGCAACGCCGCCTACGGCTTCGTGGCACCGAGCCTGGTGTGCTGGGCGATCTACCTGGCTGTCAACGGCCTGACGCTCGACGGGTTCCTCTGGCCGCTGATCGTGACGGCTGCTACCGGCGTGCACCTGCTCCGCACGGTGACCAGCGGCGAGGAGATCCGGCGCGAGGAGCTGCGGCGCCTCGAGAAGCAGCAGGCCAGAGCCCTGCGCAAGCGGAGCTGGCGACCTTGAGCACCGGGAGGCGGTGCCCCCGGTCGGCGGGGCTACTGCTGGGTTCGTACCTGCTGGCGCTGGGCCTGCTGGTCGCGGCGCTCGCCGGTGCCTCAGGTGCCGCTACGGCGCCGCCGCCCGACCCTGACCCCGGAACCGTGTGGTTCGGCCCCGCCCTCGACTTCACCAACGACTCCGCAGGCGCCTACGAACGACGGTTCGGTGCGGAGGTGTCGCTCGTCGGTCAGAGCGTCGGCTACCCGCTGAACTCCACCTCGGAGCTGCTGCTCGGCGACCTGTCCGCCCAGTCCGCCCAGGCTGGAGCAGTCGCGGTCCTCACCATCGAGCCGGCCGACATCACCCGGCTGACCGACCGGGACGCCGCCGACCTCGCGGCCGTCGTCGCTGCGGACGCCGAGCGCGACGACAGCTTCCTGCTCCTCCGTTTCGCCCCGGAGATGAACGGGTCCTGGGCCGGGTGGAGCCGTCGCCCACTCACTTTCGTGGCGACCTTCCGGGCCCTGGCCGACGCGGTGCACGCCGCGACCGACTCGGCCCTGATGGTGTGGTCGCCTGCCTACGGCGCCGACTACCCGTTCAGCGCGGCGACCAACGCGACCGCCGGCGTCGGCGCAGATGCTCCCCCGCTCGACCAGCGCAACCTGCCCTACCTCGACACCGACGGCGACGGCGCGGTCTCGGAGGCCGACGACCCCTACGGCCCCTACTACCCGGGCGACGAGTACGTCGACTGGGTCGGCCTGACCCTGCTCCGCTACGACGGCGGACGTCGTCGCGAGGTGAACACGGTCCCGCACGCAGGAGAGCTCGACGCCCGCTTCAAGGAGCGCTTCGGCTATGACGACCGGCGCCGACGCGCCACGTTCTACGTCCGCTTCGCCGGGAGCAGGAGGCAGCCCCTCCTGCTCACGACCGCCGCGGCCTACGACCCGCAGCGCGGCGGCTCCTCCGAGGAGGCCGTCAAGCAGGAGTGGGTGAGGCAGGTCGCGGCGGCCGTGGCGACGCGCCCGATGCTGCGAGCGGTCCAGTGGTGGGAGTCCTCGGGCAGCGGACTCGAGGCCGGCGGCACCGTGCGCTGGCAGATCACCGACCAGCCCGGGCTCGCGAGCCTCACCCGCGCCGCGCTGGAGCAGGGCGCCGTGACCTTCGGGCCGCTGGCCGGCATCGGGACCTCCCCCGCTCCCGACGCTCGTTCCGAGGCTGACGAGGCGGGGGGCCCACCCTCGTTCCTCTACGGCGTCCTGACCTCGCTGGCGGTCATGGTGGTCGCGGTGGTGGTGGGACTGCGCATCCGGCGCCGCCGCAGGGTGCCGACCTGGCTGCGCTGATGGTCGTCGACCGGTCGCAGCGAACCTAGGTGGAGCGACGACCCCGATTCGAGGGCCACCCGGTCGATCACCGCACGGGCCCGCCGCCGGTAGCGCACGATCTGCCACGCGCCGACGCCCCACAGCACGTACTGCGCGCTCATCGCCCAGCGGAACGCCCCCGGGCTGTAGTCGGTCGACGCGCCGGGGGTCCGCCAGTCGAGGATCAGCCCGATCGACAGCACGAGCACCAGGCTCGCGGCGAAGCCGGCCTGGTTGATGATCCCGGTGGCACTGGCGAGGCGTTCGGCGGGGTTCGACGTACGGGCCAGGTCGAAGCCGATCATCGAGGCCGGCCCCCCGAACCCGATCACCTGGGTCAGCACGACCAGCAGCCACAGCGGGGCGTCACCAGGCCACCCGAGCACCGCCGTCCAGGCCACCACGATGGCGCCGACGATGACCAGCACCATCGACGAGCGGTGCCACGGGAAGCGGCTCACCAGGATCCCGAGCACCGGGCCGGAGTAGACGAAGGCGACCACGATGAGGGTCAGCAGCACGCCGGCCGACGTCTGCGTCCGCCCCTCGCCCTGCACCAGGAACGGATAGCCCCACAGGAGCGCCAGGGCGGTCGCGCTGAACTGGGTCGTGAAGTGCATCCAGAACCCCAGACGGGTGCCGGGGTGCGCCCACGAGGCCGCCAGGCTCGAGCGGCTCGACGTCAAGGAGAGCTTCGGCCCGATGATCCGCCGCTCGTCGGGCGCGTCGCGCACGACCAGGAGCACGAGCAACGTCAGCACGATGCCCACGGACGCGGCGCTGAGGTAGGCCGCGCTCCAACCGAGCTCTCGCAGGGCGACGGTCATCGGCAGGGCGGCCAGGACCGCGCCGAGCTGGCCGAAGGTTCCGGAGAGCTGGGTGATGATCGGCACCCTCGACGAAGGGAACCACCGCCCGACCAGGCGCAGGACGCAGATCCAGGTCATCGCGTCGCCCATCCCGACGAACGTGCGCGCCGCCAGCGCAGCCGGATAGGTCTCGGCCAGCGCGAAGCCGGCCTGGGCCACGGTCAGGATCACCGCCCCCGTGGCGATGACGGCCCGAGGCCCGAAGCGGTCGACCAGCAGTCCGACCGGGATCTGCATCGCGGCGTAGACGAGCAGCTGCAGCATCGTGAACGTGGCGAGCTGGGAGGCGGTGATGTCGAAGCGATCGGTGGCCACCAGGCCCGCGACCGCGAGGGACGTGCGGTGGAAGATCGCCAACAGGTACGTCGCGACGGCGACACCCCACACGGCGTACGCCGTCCGTCCTCCCAGCCGTGCAGTCACCTGGTGAGGCTAGACGTGTGACGTAGGCCCTTCGGCGGCGGCGTCGCTCCTCACTTCGTCGCCGGTGCTCGCTTCGCTCGCCGGGCTCCTGGCTCGGCGCTGAGGCTCACTTGGTCGCCAACGCTCGCTCCGCTCGCCAGGCTCCTCGCTCGTCGCGATCGCACGACCTCGTTCCTCGGTCGGCGTCGCTCCTCACTTCGTCGCCTCCATCATCTGGCGCAGCTCCTTCTTGAGGTCGTTGATCTCGTCGCGCAGCCTGGCCGCGAGCTCGAACTGCAGCTCGGCGGCGGCGGTCTTCATCTGGTCGGTGAGGTCCTGGATGAGCTGGGCGAGCTCGGAGCTCGGCAGCCCGGCGAGGTTCTTGGCGTGGTGGCCGGAGGCCTTGTCTCCCAGCACCGGGACGGTCTGGCGACCTCCGCCGCCCTTGGGCTTCATGCCGCCGGCGCGACCCTTGGCCTCGGTGCCGGCCCAGGTCTGCAGCAGGGCCTCGGTGTCCTCGGAGTCGCGGGCGAGCATCTCGGTGATGTCGGCGATCTTCTTGCGCAACGGCTGCGGGTCGACGCCGGCTGCTGTGTTGTAGGCGACCTGCTTCTCGCGGCGACGGTTGGTCTCGTCGATCGCCTTCTCCATCGACGGCGTGATCTTGTCGGCATACATGTGCACCTGGCCCGACACGTTGCGCGCAGCACGTCCGATCGTCTGGATCAACGACTTGTCGGAGCGCAGGAACCCTTCCTTGTCCGCGTCGAGGATCGAGACCAGCGACACCTCCGGCAGGTCGAGGCCCTCACGCAGCAGGTTGATGCCGACCAGCACGTCGTACTCACCCATCCGCAGCTCGCGCAGCAGCTCGATGCGTCGCAAGGTGTCGACCTCGGAGTGCAGGTAGCGGGTGCGGATGCCGGCGTCGAGCAGGTAGTCGGTGAGGTCCTCGGACATCTTCTTGGTCAGCGTCGTCACCAGCACGCGCTCGTTCTTGTCGGCACGGGTGCGGATCTCGTGGATCAGGTCGTCGATCTGGCCCTTGGTCGGCTTGATGACGACCTCGGGGTCGATCAGTCCGGTCGGACGGATGATCTGCTCCACGACGTCGCCCTCGACCTTGTCGAGCTCGTAGTTGCCGGGGGTGGCCGAGAGATAGATCGTCTGCCCCACGCGCTCGAGGAACTCCTCCCACCGCAGCGGGCGGTTGTCCATGGCGCTGGGCAGCCGGAAGCCGTGGTCGACGAGGTTGCGCTTGCGCGACATGTCGCCCTCGTACATGCCGCCGATCTGCGGGACTGCGACGTGGGACTCGTCGACGACGACGATGTAGTCCTCGGGGAAGTAGTCGAGCAGACAGTTCGGCGCCGAGCCGCGCTGGCGCCCGTCCATGTGCATCGAGTAGTTCTCGATCCCGGCGCACGAGCCGACCTGGCGCATCATCTCGATGTCGTACGTGGTGCGCATGCGCAGGCGCTGGGCCTCGAGCAGCTTGCCCTGCTTCTCGAGCTCGGCCAGCCGCTCCTCGAGCTCGGCCTCGATGCCGCGCACGGCGCGCTCCATCCGCTCGGCGCCCGCGACGTAGTGCGTGGCGGGGAAGACGTAGAGCTCGTTGTCGTCGGTGATCACCTCGCCGGTCAACGGGTGCAAGGTCATCAGCCGCTCGATCTCGTCACCGAAGAACTCGATGCGCACCGCGTGCTCCTCGTAGACCGGGAAGATCTCGAGGGTGTCGCCGCGCACGCGGAAGGTGCCGCGGGTGAAGGACATGTCGTTACGGGTGTACTGGATCTCGACCAGCTGCCTCAGGATCGAGTCGCGGTCGCGCTCCTCGCCCACCCGCAGCCGCAGCATGCGGTCGACGTACTCCTGGGGGGTGCCGAGACCGTAGATGCACGAGACCGTCGAGACGACGATGACGTCGCGACGGGTCAGCAGCGAGTTGGTCGCCGAGTGCCGCAGCCGCTCGACCTCCTCGTTGATCGAGGAGTCCTTCTCGATGTAGGTGTCGGTCTGGGGGACGTAGGCCTCGGGCTGGTAGTAGTCGTAGTAGGAGACGAAGTACTCGACCGCGTTGTCGGGGAAGAGCTGACGCAGCTCGTTGGCGAACTGCGCGGCCAGGGTCTTGTTGGGCTGCAGCACCAGCATCGGGCGCTGCACCTGCTCGGCCACCCACGCCACCGTCGCGGTCTTGCCGGTGCCCGTCGCACCGAGCAGGACGACGTCCTCCACGCCGCCCTCGACCCGGCGGGTGATCTCCTTGATGGCAGCGGGCTGGTCACCGGCCGGCTGGTAGTCGGAGATGACCTTGAAGGGGGCGACGCGGCGCTCGAGATCGGTGACAGGACGCATGTCCAGAGCCTACGGCCGGTCACCGACACTTCCGCCGGGTGAGGTCGACGCCTCAGAGCAGGGGACGCAGCGGGGCCAGCACGAACTCGGTGAACTTGCGGTGCAGGTCGCGGGTCTCCCACTCGAAACGGGTCAGCGGCGCGCAGTTGCCCTCGTCGTTGAGGAAGACCTTCTCCAGCTCGGCTGCCAGGCCCGGGTCGATCACCTCGACGTTGATCTCGTAGTTGCCCTGGAAGCTGAGCCGGTCGATGTTGGCCGTGCCGACCGTCGACCAGGTGCCGTCGACGGTCGCGGTCTTGGCGTGCACCATGGCGCCCTTGAAACGCAGGATCTTGACCCCGGCGTCGAGGAGCTGGCTGAAGTAGCCCCGCGAGATCCAGTCGGCCACGATGTGGTTCGACTTCAGCGGGAGCAGCAGCCGGACGTCGACGCCACGCGCGGCGGCGTTCTTCATCGCGTCGACGAAGTCCTGGTCGGGCAGGAAGTAGGCGGTGGTCATCCAGACGTTGGTGCTCGCCCGGTTGATCGCCTCGATGTACATCGCCCGGATCGGGAACATCCAGAGCCGTGGGACGTTGCGTTGCACCCGGATCTTCGACTCCCACGTGGAGGCCGTCTCGAGGAGCAACGGCCGCTCGCTGTGCCGGATGCGGCGGTGGCGGTTGAGGTTCCAGAAGTCCGCGAAGGCGCGCTTGAGGTCCCAGACACCGGGGCCGGTGATCCGCACGTGGGTGTCGCGCCACTCGGTCTCGTAGGGGTCGCCGATGTTGTAGCCACCGACGAAGCCGACGGTGTCGTCGACGACGAGGATCTTGCGGTGGTCGCGGCCGTAGCGACGCAGGTCGAAGAAGCGCCAACCGGCGGCGTAGACCGGGAAGCGCAGCACCTTCATGGTCGAGGGGAAGTGCTTGAAGACCGGTGAGACGACGAGGTTGGCGAACCCGTCGTAGATGCAGTAGACCTCGACCCCGCGGTCGGCGGCGTCGGAGAGCGCCTGCTTGAACCGCTCGCCGGTGGCGTCGCCCTTCCAGATGTAGGTCTCGAAGAGGATCTGGCGCCGGGCACCGTGGATCGCCGCGATCATGTCGTCGTACAGGTCGCGGCCGTAGGTGTAGGTCGTGATCGTTCCGTCGCCCACCTCGACCGCGGTCGGTGCGGTGGTCGGGAACGGCTTCGGTTTCTTGCCGCGGCGCCGGTACGAGTCGACCAGCGACATCGAGACGGCGATCGCGACCTGGAGACCGAGGATCGTCAGAAGCGTCCGTCGGAGCAGCCGCACGCTGCTCTCGACGTACTTCTCGGCACCCACGGACCCAGCCTAGTGGTGCCCGCGCGTCGAGTAGGCAAGGTCACACGCCACGGTGCGAGATGCCCCCCTCGGGCGGTCCGGAGGGGGCGTTCAATCACCGGGTGACCATCACCGTCGAGCAGGCCGCCGCCGTCGGGTCGGCGCGCCGGTGGTCGATGCTCGCGGCCAGCACCGTCGCTCAGGCGGCGGCCGCGGTGATGGCGCACGGGCCGGCCTTCCTCATCCCTGCGCTCGTGCAGCAGGAGGGTCTGTCGCTCCCCCGCGCCGGCGTCGTCGCCGCGGCGCCCACCCTCGGGGTGATGTCGACCCTGGTCGTCTGGGGCGTGGTGACCGACCGACGCGGCGAACGGCTCGTGCTGCTCACCGGGCTGTGCCTGACCACGGTCGCCGGTCTCGCGGCGGCGCTCTCCCCGAGCCTGGCCTGGCTGACCCTCTTCCTCTTCCTGGCAGGCGCCGCGGCGGCCAGCACCAATGCGGCCAGCGGGCGGGTCGTGGTCGGCTGGTTCCCGCCGTACCGGCGCGGACTGGCCATGGGCATCCGGCAGATGGCCCAGCCGGCCGGGGTCGGCGTCGCGGCGATCACCATCGCTGTCGTGGCCGACGCCCACGGCGTGTACGCCGCTCTCTGGGTGCCGTGCGTCGCCACCGCACTCGCCGCGGTCCTGGTCGGCAGCGTGATCCTCGACCCGCCGCGTCCCAACACCCAGGACGGGCCGGCGGCGAACCCCTACCGCGGCGACCGGTTCCTGGCCCGCGTGCACGGCGTCTCGGTGCTCCTGGTGGTGCCCCAGTTCGTCGTGTGGACGTTCGCCCTGGTCTGGCTGGTCCAGGACCGCGGCTGGTCACCCGGTGCGGCCGGCGCGCTGGTGGCCCTGGCGCAGGTGGGTGGGGCCCTGGGCCGGATCGCCGCAGGCCAGCTCTCCGACGTGGTCGGCTCGAGGATGCGACCGCTGCGCTGGGTGGCGATCGGAGCAGCGCTCACCATGGCTGCCCTCGGCGCTGCCGCCGGCCTCGACCAGGCGGTCGCCGTACCGCTGGTCGTGCTCGCCACCGTGCTCACGGTCGCCGACAACGGGCTGGCCTTCACCGCCGTGGCCGAGCGAGCCGGGCCGCACTGGTCCGGTCGTGCCCTCGGGATCCAGAACACCGCCCAGTTCCTCACCAGTGCACTCGTGCCGCCGCTCGGTGCGCTCGCGGTGACCGCGGGCGGCTACCCGGCGGCGTTCGCGCTGGCCGCGGTGTTCCCGCTGGCCGCGCTGGCGCTCGTGCCGGTCGGCGGGGAGCGGAAGCTGTCCTGACGCAGGCTTGGGCCGCAAAAACCAGGACGACCCGCTCGAAACGCCTCCCCCCGGAAGCGTTGAGCGGGTCGATCCTGTCGAACATTTTCCTGGCAAACTCGAGCCTGGTCCCGATATCCCCCCGGATGAGGACCGGCCTGCGAGTCAGCGTCTTCGGGAATCGCTTCCTTCCGACATCGAGAACATTAGGGAGCAACCCGCTACGGCGAGGCAACCCGCCGTACACATTCTTGCCAGCGCTGGGTAACAGAACGTCGGTACCTGGCGTGCTAGGGCAGGTGGGTGCGAGGCGCCATGCGGGGGCCGTGCCGTGGCCGGTGCAGTCGTCCGGCGGCGACCAGCGCTGGCACCCGACCTCGCTGAGGGCGGTAGGGCTCGAGGAAGTGCGCCATCTCCTCGTCGTCGAACGGAGTGCCGGTCAGGGCCCAGCCGACGTCCTTGGCGATGTGGTAGTCGCCGAAAGAGACGGCGTCGGGGTCGCCGAAGGTACGCGTGCGGACCTCGGCGCTGGTCCAGACGCCGATTCCGCGCAGGCTCCGCAACCGACGATCGGCCTCGTCAGGGGCCAGCTGCGTGAGCCGTTCGAGGGCGTCGGCCACCCGGGCCGCGGTGACGATCGCGCGCGAGCGTGCCGGATCGATGTGCAGACGCAACCACTCCCAGGACGCAATCGTGCGCAAGGTCTCGGCGTCGGGCTGTACCCACAGTCGGTGCTCGGCGCCGGGACCTGGGGCGCGTTCGCCGAAGCGATGCACCAGCATCCGGAACCCGGCGAAGGCTTCCTGGCCGGTGACCTTCTGCTCGATGATCGCCGGCACCAGCGACTCCATGAGCAGGCCGCTGCGTCCGAGGCGGAGGTGCGGATGGTGGCGCCAGACCTCCGCGAGCACCGGGTGCCGCGGCTCGAAGCCCTCCCAGGAGTCGGAGGCGCCGAGCAGGTCCGGCACCGAGTCCAGCGCCCACTCCGCTCCGCTTCCCCAGGCCTCGGCCACGACGTCACCCTCGGCCGGACGCGACTCGACCAGCAGCGTGGCGGTGCCGCACGGCGTGCGCAGACCGCGCCAGACCCGGTCGGGGTGGGCCTGGTCGCGCCGCCAGGTGGGGTCGCCCCCACCATGACGTTGTTGAGTGAGCATCGCGCCCACGCGGCAGGGCCAGCCGGGTCGCCAGACCCTCCTGCGCGCGCCGTCGTCCATGGCACCGATCGTAGTTCTGAGCACGGACACCTCCGAACGAGAACGCGTTCTAGGGTCGAGGCATGACTCTGCAGATCACCGACGGTGCGCGCGTCCGCACGCTCACCCTCGATCGACCCGAGGCCCTCAACGCCTTCAACGAGGCGCTCTACGACGCGACGGCACAAGCCCTGCTCGACGCAGCCGAGGACCCGTCGGTGGCGGTGGTGCTGCTCACCGGCAACGGTCGTGGCTTCAGTGCGGGGACCGACCTGCGGGAGATGCACCAGATGGCCACCGACCCCGACTTCGAGCGCGGGACCCACGGGTTCCTCGGTCTGCTCGACGCCCTCGTCGCCTTCCCCAAGCCGTTGATCTGCGCGGTCAACGGAGTCGGGCTCGGCATCGGGGCGACGATCCTCGGTTTCGCCGACCTGGCCTTCATGTCGACGTCCGCGCGGCTGAAGTGCCCGTTCACCAGCCTCGGCGTCGCTCCGGAGGCCGCGTCGTCGTACCTGCTGCCCCTGCTGGTCGGCCGTCAGAATGCTTCCTGGCTGCTCATGTCGGCGGAGTGGGTCGGCGCCGAGCAGGCGCGCGAGATGGGCCTGGTGTGGCGGGTGTGCGAACCGGACGCGCTGCAGGCCGAGGCGCGCCGCCACGCCGAGGTGCTGGCGGCCCGACCGATCGCGTCGCTGGTGGCGGTCAAGCGCACCATGACCGAGCCGTTGCGAGCCGAGATCGCGGCGGCGCGCGCCCGGGAGAACGCCGCGTTCGCCGAGCTGATGGGCGGACCTGCCAACCTCGAGGCGCTGGCGGCCTTCGCCGAGGGGCGGGAGGCCGACTTCTCCTCGCTATAGTCCGACGTGAAAGCACGAGACGACTTCATGGGGAGACGAGAGCGATGTCGGTGAGGTCGAGCGCCCCGCAGGGCTCCGTGCCCGAGCGACGCGCGCGCCTCGACCACGAGACGGTCGTGATCGCGGCCGAGCGCCTCGTCGACCGCGAGGGATACGACAACCTGTCGATGACCCTGCTCGCCGGTGAGCTGCTCACCCGGGTCTCCTCGCTCTACAACCACGTGGCCAACCTCGAGGACCTCCGCGCCGAGATCCAGGTGCGCGCGATGGCGCTGATGGGACGTCACGTGCAGCGTGCGGCGATGGGACGGGCCGGCACCGACGGCATCGAGGCGCTCTGCCACCAGCTGCGCGACTTCGCGCGCACCTACCCCCAGCGCTACGCCGCGATCACCCGGGCTCCCATCGATCGGGTCGGCTTCTTCGAGGCGGCGGGCGGCGTGATCGAGGCGCTAGGGGTGATGGTGCGCTCGACCGGGCTCCCGGAGGACGACATCCTCTCCACCGGGATGGCGATCTTCAGCGCGCTGCACGGGTTCGTGTCGCTCGAGGTCAGCGGCTACTTCGGCGGCATCGACGACCTCGAGGGCGTCTTCGAGAAGGTCGTGCGGGGAGCGGTGGCTGCCATCGCCCCCGACGCGCCCTTCGGCTGATCCTCGGGCCGGCTGACCCCCAGGTAGGGGGCGAGAGCATGTTGGATGAGTCCATGCTGCTTCTCGACGTCGTGCAGGTCTCCGCCGCTGTCGCCGCGACCCGGTCACGCAAGGCGAAGAGCGCCGCGATCGCCGCGCTGCTGACCTCGGCACGGACGGACGACGAGACCCACGGCAGCGTGGAGATCGAGATCGTCGTGTCCTACGTGTCGGGGTCTCTCCGCCAGCGCCGCACCGGCCTGGGCCATCGAGGCCTGTCGGCGCTGCCCGAGCCCGCCGACGTCGCGACGCTGACGGTGGCCGGTGTCGACGCCGCGTTCGAGGCGCTCTCGCTCCTCTCGGGTCCCGGCTCCCAGGTCGCTCGGGCCCAGGCCGTCACCGCTCTCTTCGGTGCCGCGACCGCTCCCGAGCAGACCTGGCTGCGCGCCCTCGCCACCGGCGAGGTGCGCCAGGGCGCCTCCGACGCGCTCGTGCAGGAGGCGGTCGCCGCCGTGGCCGAGGTGCCCCTGGCCGCGGTGCGGCGGGCGGCGATGCTGGCGGGCTCGACGTTGCCCGTCGTCCGCCCCGCGTTCGACGGCGGGGCGGCCGCACTCGAGGCGATCGGGCTCGAGGTCGGGCGCCCCGTCCTGCCCATGCTCGCCTCCTCGGCCAAGACCGTCACCGAGGCCTTGGAGAAGGTCGGCGCCGGCGAGCGCGAGGTTTCGGTCGACACCAAGCTCGACGGCATCCGCATCCAGGTGCACCGCCACGGCGACGAGGTCCTGGTGGTGACCCGCAGTCTCGACGACATCACCGACCGGCTGCCCGAGGTGGTGGCCCTCGCGGGCAGCCTCGAAGCCGACTCGTTCGTGCTGGACGGCGAGGCGCTCGCGCTCGACGACGACGGACGACCGCGGCCGTTCCAGGAGACGGCGTCCCGGACCGGGAGCCACGGGGAGGCAGCGGCCGCCCTCACGAGCGTCACGCCGTACTTCTTCGACGTCCTGCACCTCGACGGCCGCGACCTGCTCGACGCCCCCGGTCACGAGCGCACGAGGGCGCTGGAGGCCCTGGTGCCGGCCGCGCACCGGGTCTCGCGCCTGGTGACCTCCGACCCCGAGGAGGCGGAGGCCTTTGCCCGGACCGCCGTCGACGCCGGGCACGAGGGCGTCGTGGTCAAGGACCTGTCGGCGCCCTACGCCGCCGGCCGTCGCGGTGCCGCCTGGGTGAAGGTGAAACCGGTGCACACCCTCGACCTCGTCGTGCTCGCCGCCGAGTGGGGCTCCGGACGGCGCAAGGGCTGGCTCTCGAACCTGCACCTGGGTGCGCGCGACCCCGAGCGGCCGGACGAGCTGGTGATGCTCGGCAAGACGTTCAAGGGCATGACCGACGAGATGCTCGCGTGGCAGACCGCGCGGTTCCTCGAGCTCGAGACCGGCCGTGCCGGGCACGTCGTCCACGTGCAGCCGGTCCAGGTGGTCGAGATCGCCATCGACGGCGTCCAACGATCCACCCGCTACCCCGGCGGCGTCGCGCTGCGGTTCGCCCGGGTCGTGCGGTACCGCGACGACAAGTCAGCCGACGAGGCGGACACGATCGCCACCGTGCAGGCCTTCTTGTGAACCTCCGCCCCGGGGTGCAGGCCCCGGGTCACGGAGGGTCCCGGAGGGGTCACGGAGCGTCACAGAGGTGCAACTGGGAGTTGCACGCGCCGTACACTTCGGGGCGTGGCCACCACCGAGAGCGACGGACGACGGCGTGCGGCTGCGACGCGGCGGCGAGCCCGGGAGGCCGAGATCATCGCCGCCACCCGGGCCCTCTTCGACGCCAAGGGCGTGCGTGACGCGCAGATCGAGGACATCGCGGCGTCGGTGGGCATCAACCGCGCCATCGTCTACCGCCACTTCACGGGCAAGGAGGAGCTCTTCGCCCTCACCCTCGTCTCCTACCTCGACGAGCTGCGCGAGGCCCTGACCCGCGCCTCGGAGAGTCGGACCTCGCCGCCGGAGCGCCTGACGGCGATCATCGAGGCGTTCGTGGCCTACGGCGTCAGCCACCCGGCGTTCGTCGACTGCGCGCAGTCGCTGATGCGCCGACCCGGCGACGAGCTGCTCGACGAGGTGTCCGAGGGGGCCCTCTTCCGCCTGGGGCGGGGCATCTCCTCGTCGCTGACGATCGCTGCGGCGGCCCTCGAGGCAGGGGTCGCGTCGGGCGACTTCACCACCAGCGAGGAGCCGGACCTGTTGGCCAACCTGCTGTACGCCACCGGTCTCGGTGCGCTCCAGCTCGCGCGCGTCGGCATCCTGGTCAAGGAGGCGGCGCCAGGCATGCCGACGGTCGGCACGATCTCCTCCGAGCAGGTCAGTGCCCACCTCGTCGCCTCGGCCCTGGCCCTGGCCGGCTGCTCGCGTGCGGAGCACGCCGTCCCTCAGTCGAGGCAGTAGGCCGTGACGGCCGCGGTCCCGAGCAGCGGGCCGCCGCCAGTCCTCGCGTAGGCGTGGACGAACTGCGTCGCGGCCTGGTCGTCGGCGAAGAACAACGAGCTGACCAGCGCGTCCGTCGGCAGACCGAGGCCCCCGGCGGCGCCCTGGAGGCAGCCGACGTCGGAGACGCCTGCGGTGTAGCCGTAGGTGGCCACCGCGGCCTGTGAGGCACCGAGCTCGCCGGCGGAGCCGGCGGCGAGCACCGCCGCGACGTAGTCGCCGCCCTGTTCAGGCGAGCCGACGTCGCGCGGGAAGCCCGTCCTGGGCTCCTGCCCGGGCTGAGCCTGCGGCACGGACGTCGCGGACGGCGTCGACGCCGGTGCCGCAGGGGCCGACGTCGACGACGACAGGGCGTCGTCCGCGCCCGACTCGCCACACGCGCTCAGGAGTGGGACGCCCCCAGTGCGCAGGAGGTTGTCACGATCTACGGAAGCGGCCCGGTGCCCGCTCCGCGCGGCTCCCGGGCTCCTGGTTCGGCCGAGCCTGCCGGGCCGGGCCGGGTCGGGCCGGCAGGACCGACAGCAGCGTCAGGGTTTCTCGAGGATCGCCACGACACCCTGACCGCCGGCGGCGCAGATCGAGATGACGCCCTTGCCGGAGCCCTTCTGGTCGAGCAGCTTGGCGAGCACGTTGAGGATCCGCCCACCGGTGGCGGCGAACGGGTGGCCCGCGGCCAGCGAGGACCCGTTGACGTTGAGCTTCGAGCGGTCGATCGAGCCCAGTGGGGCGTCGAGACCGAGGCGCTCCTTGCAGAAGACCGGGTCCTCCCAGGCCTTGAGGGTCGAGAGCACCTGCGAGGCGAAGGCCTCGTGGATCTCGTAGAAGTCGAAGTCCTGCAGCGACATGCCGGCCCGCTCGAGCATCCGCGGCATGGCGTACGCCGGGGCCATCAGCAGGCCCTCGCCGCCGTGCACGTAGTCGACGGCAGCCGTCTCGTAGTACGTCAGGTAGGCGAGCACCGGCAGGTCGTGCTCGGCCGCCCACTCCTCGGAGGCGAGCAGCACGACGGAGGCGCCGTCGGTGAGCGGCGTCGAGTTGGCTGCGGTCATGGTGGCCGACTCGCCCTTGCCGAACACGGGCTTGAGCTTCGCGAGCTTCTCGACCGAGGAGTCACCGCGCAGGTTGTTGTCGCGCTCGACGCCGCGGAAGGGCGTCAGCTGGTCGTCGAGGAAGCCGGCGTCGTACGCCGCCGCCAGGTTCTGGTGCGAGGCGGCCGCGAGCTCGTCCTGCGCCTCGCGGGTGACCTGCCACTCCAGCGCCGTCAGCGCGGCGTGCTCGCCCATCGACAGGCGGGTGCGGGGCTCGCCGTTCTGCGGGATCTCGAGGCCGATGTCGCCGGGGCGGATCTGGCCGAGGGCGGTGAGCCTGCCCTTGGTGTCGCGCGCGGCGTTGACCTTCATCAGCTTCTTGCGCAGCTTGTCGCTGATCGCGACCGGGGCGTCGGACGTGGTGTCGGTGCCGCCGGCGATCCCGACCTCGATCTGGCCCAGGGCGATCTTGTTGGCGACCAGCATCGCGGCCTGGAGACCGGTGCCGCACGCCTGCTGGATGTCGGTCGCCGGGGTCTCGGGCGACAGCTTCGAGCCGAGCACGGACTCCCGGGTGAGGTTGAAGTCGCGCGAGTGCTTCAACACTGCGCCGGCCACGACCTCCCCGACGCGCTCGCCCTCGAGCCCGAAGCGGGTCACGAGGCCGTCGATCGCCGCGGTCAGCATCTCCTGGTTGGACGCGTTGGCGTAGACGGTGTTCGAACGGGCGAAGGGGATGCGGTTGCCGCCGATGATGGCGACCCGACGAATGCTCTCGGTCATGGGACCATACTGACGGGTAACCACGGTCTCTCCAAGAGCATGTCGGACACGTCACGATATGTGGACGCCCAGTTACACACCTAGTTACATGACGATCACCAGTCTCACACCCCATCGCCACGGAGGCAGCAACCACATGAGCGACAAGTACCAGGGCTTCACCCAGTCGCCGATCGGCAAGATCCTCGTCAAGAACCTCGGACTGCCGGCTCCGATGAGGCTCGAGCGCTACACCGAGGGTGCGCCCCTCGTCGACGGCACCGTGCTCGTGGGCGGTCGCGGTCGGCTGGCGGAGTCGCTGCCCGGCCTGCTCGACAACCTCGGCGTCGCCTCCACCGTCGTCAAGCCCGACGAGGGCAAGGTCAAGGGTCTCGTCTTCGACGCCACCGCGCTGACCTCCTCGACCGACCTGGCCGAGCTGCGCGAGTTCTTCACCCCCGTGCTGCGCTCCCTGGAGGCGTGCGCGCGCGTGGTGGTCATCGGTACGCCGCCCGAGCAGGTCACCGGTGGCGAGCGGGTCGCCCAGCGCGCCCTGGAGGGCTTCACCCGCAGCCTGGGCAAGGAGATCGGCCGCGGCAGCACGGTGCAGCTCGTCTACGTCGCAGACGGCGCCGAGGCGGCAGTGGCCAGCACCCTGGGCTTCCTCCTCTCCCCCAAGTCGGCCTACGTCTCGGGCCAGGTCGTGCGCATCGGAGTCCAGGGCACCGACACCGCCGTCCCGGCCACCGACCTGCTCCGCCCGCTCGAGGGCAAGATCGCCCTGGTGACCGGCGCGAGCCGCGGTATCGGCGAGGAGGTCGCGCGGGTGCTCGCCCGGGACGGCGCCACCATCGTCGGCGTCGACGTGCCCCAGGCCGCCAGCGAGCTGCAGGTGCTGATGAAGGAGCTCGGAGGCGACTGGTTGACCCTCGACATCACCGGCAAGGACGCTCCGCAACGCATCGCCCACCACCTCAAGGAGAAGCACGGTGGGGTCGACGTCGTCGTCCACAACGCCGGCATCACCCGCGACAAGAAGCTCGCCAACATGGACGACGCCCGCTGGGACTCGGTGATCGCGGTCAACCTGACCGCTCCCGAGCTGATCACCCGCGAGCTGCTCGACCAGGGCGTCATCAACGACTTCGGCTCGATCATCGGTGTCGCCAGCATCGCGGGCATCGCCGGCAACGTCGGCCAGACCAACTACGCCGCCTCCAAGGCCGGCGTGATCGGTTTCGTCGACTCCCTCGCCGACGACATGGAGAAGGGCATCACCGTCAACGCGGTCGCCCCCGGCTTCATCATCACCGCGATGACCGCCGCCGTGCCGTTCGCCACCCGCGAGGTCGGCCAGCGCCTCAACGCCATGTCGCAGGGTGGGCTGCCGGTCGACGTCGCCGAGACGATCGCCTGGTACGCCAACCCCGCCTCCAGCCTCGTCAACGGCAACGTCGTGCGGGTCTGCGGCCAGATGATGCTGGGCGCCTGAGATGGCCGACCCCATGCCCGGCGGCACGCCCCGCGAGGTCGAGCCCGCCGGCGGGCTCGGCGTCCTGCTCAGGGCCGCGCTGCCGTCGCTGCCGGTCGTCAACCAGCTGCCGGGGGTGCGCAAGACGTCGTCGAAGGACTTCGCCGGGCTGGCGCTGACCCGCCCGCCGGTCACGGTCCAGCGCCCCGAGGTCGATGCCTACGCGGCGGTCTGCGGCTTTCCGAGGAAGGATGTCGCACCGCTCACCTACCCGCACATGCTGGTCTTCGGGCTGCAGATGGCGATCATGAGCGACCCGGCCTTCCCCGCCCCCGCGATCGGCACCGTGCACCTGGAGAACTCGATCTCCCAGCACCGGCCCGTCGCGATCGGCGAGACCCTCGCGGTCACCGCCTCGGTCGGGCCGAAGGTGGCGCACCCCAAGGGCACCGTCTACGAGTTCACGACGTCGATCGCCACCCCCGACGGTGAGGTCGTGTGGGAGGAGACGTCGGCCTACCTGCGTCGCGGCCCGAGCGACGACGGCGCGTCGTACGGCATGGACCTCCCCGATGCGCCAGCACCCGGGACGTCCTGGCAGCTGCCGGCCGACCTCGGACGCCGCTACGCCGCCGTCTCGGGCGACCACAACCCGATCCACCTCTACCCGCTCACGGCCAAGGCGCTCGGCTTCTCGCGCCAGATCGCCCACGGCATGTGGACCAAGGCGCGCTGCGTCGCGGCCCTCGAGAACCGGCTTCCCGACGCCGTGCGCGTCGACGTCGCCTTCAAGAAACCGGTCTTCCTGCCGGGCACGGTCGCCTTCGGTGCTGCGCGGGTGGACGGGGGCCACGCGTTCGCCCTCTCGGACCCGGCGTCCGGCGCCCCGCACCTCGTGGGCCGTACGACGTCCCTCTGACCGCGCCCGCCTCGGGGTAGTCCCTGACGTAAATCAACGAATCCTGCCCGGATTCCTTGATGTGCGTCAGGGACTACCCCCGATCACGCGGGCGGATCAGGCCTTCCTGCGCCACGGACGCCACCAGCGTGCCGTCGGGGGTGTAGACGTGGCCGAACGCCAGGCCCCGCGCACCGCCGGCCGAGGGAGACCACTGGTCGTAGAGCCACCACTCATCGACGCGGAAGGGGCGGTGGAACCAGATGGTGTGATCGAGGGAAGCCATCTGGGTCTTCGACGGGTTCACGTCGTGCGCCGCCAGCGTCGAGCCGAGCAGCGAGACGTCGCTGGCGTAGGTGAAGGCGGCCAGGTGGTCGAGCGGTCGGTCGCCGACGTCGCCGGCGATGCGGATCCACATCCGCGCCTTCGAGGGGTGGACGGGGTCGGGCTCCAGCCCGCGGCGCGAGTTGCCCAGCCAGCGGACGTCGAGCGCCGCCCACTCCTTGCCGAGCGCGTCGGCGTCCTCGTTGCCGCCGCGGCGCATCAGCTCGACGAGGTCGAGACCGTCCTCGGGGCCGGGCACCTCCGGCATGACGTCCTGGTGCTCGTAGCCCGACTCCTCGCGCTGGAAGTTGAGGGTCTGGTAGTAGATCGGACGCCCGTGCTGGCGCGCCATCACCCGACGCGTGGCGAAGGAACGACCGTCGCGGATGCGCTCGACGTCGTAGATGATCGGTACGCCGTAGTCGCCGGGCAGCAGGAAGTAGGAGTGCAGCGAGTGCACGTGGTAGCCCTCGTCGACCGTGCGCGCACCGGCGATCAGCGACTGCGCGGCGACCTGTCCGCCGTAGACACGCTGCCGCGTCGAGTCGGGCTGCCGACCACGGAAGAGGTCGACGTCGAGGTCCTCCAGGTCGAGGAGGTCGAGCAGGTCGCGGGCGGCGTCCGGGGCGGCTTCTTCACTCACGTGGGGTGTCCTCGTCGTCGGTCGGGTCGTCGGGCGCCGCGTCGGCCTCGGGCTCCAGACCGGCCAGGAACTGCTCGAACTGCTGACCGATCTCGTCGCCCGTGGGGATCGGCTGATCCTCGGCGAGCAGGTTCGAGCCGGACTCCTCCGACTCCGCGAACGCGTCGTACTGCCGCTCCAGCGAGGCCACGACCTCGCTGATCTCCTCGTTGGCCGAGAGGTAGCGCGAGATCTCGTCCTCACGCTCGTCGGCGGCGACCTTGAGGTCGCTGAGGTCGAGGGTGAGCCGACCAGCGAGCTCGATGTGCTCGAGGAGGATCGCGGAGGCGCGCGGGTAGTCGAGCTGGGCCAGGTAGTGCGGGATGTGGGCGACGAATCCCTGAGCGGAGTGGCCCCACTCCCCCAGCCTGATCTCGAGCAGCGCCTGTGCGCTGCTCGGCACCCGCAGCTCGCCTGCCCACGAGCTGACGCCGCTCAGCAGGGCGTCCTGGTTGGCGTGGTGGGTGATCGCGATCGGCCGGGTGTGCGGCACGGCCATCGGCACCGAGCCCATCCCGACCACGAGGCTCACGTGGAAGCGCTCGACGACCTCACGCACGGCTCGGCAGAAGGCCTCCCACCGGTTGTCGGGCTCGGGCCCGGCGAGCAGGAGGTACGGCGTGCCCCCGGCGTCGCGGAGCAAGCGGACCACGAGGCGGGGTGCGTCGTAGGCCTCGTAGTGGTCACGGGCGAACGAGACCGCGGGTCGTCGGGCGCGGTAGTCGTGGAACTGGTCGACGTCGAAGGTGGCCACCACCGAACCGCCGCCCTCCGCGCCGATGTCGACGAGGTGGCGTGCGGCGATCACGGCCGAGCTGCCGGCGTCGAGGAAGCCGTCGAGCGAGACGATCATCGTCAGCGAGGTGACGTCGTCGAGCTCCGGCACGTCGTCGACGATGTGCACGAGTCGGTCAGAGGTCACCAGAGCAGGTTATGGGTAGGGGTACTGCGGCGTGCTCGTGGGTGCGCCGCACGCGACCTCCGCGGTCGGCTAGCTCGCGCCGTGACCGTTCCGCCCGCTCGTCCCTGCCCCGGCGCGGCCGTCGTCGCGGCCCTTGCGGCCACGCTCGCCCGACTTCGCGGGCTCGGGCGCGTAGGTCTTCACCAGCAGCGCGGCACCCCGCTTGGCCAGCTTGTCGACGCTGATCTGCAGGAGGGTCTGGATGGTCGGGCTCTCCGGCGTCCCGGGCGCAGCGAAGGCGTCCAGCACGCTCCAGGGAGCGGAGTCGCCGTAGGTGGTGGCGAGGTACTCGCACACCCACCAGGCCACCGCGTAGTGCAGCTCGGCGTCGGTATCGTTGAAGTCGGCGTCATCGGGCATCGTGTCGACGCCGCGCACCGCGCCGTCGAGCGCCTCGGTGCCGATCTGGCGCTGACGCTCGGGCAGCGCCTGCACCGAGACCCACTCCGCCAGACCCTCGCTGAGCCACACCGGAGCGCTGTCGTCGTGGCCGCCGACTGCGACGTGGGTGAGCTCGTGGCGCAGCAGCCGTTCGCGGACCACGGTGCTGCGGGTGAGGATGCGGGGGTTCAGCACGATGCGGGTCGCCGCCGTGCGTGGGTCACCCGGTCCGGCGGGCACCGTGAAGGAGATCCCGTCGAGCGCCTCCGGGTCGTCGCCGGGCAGGTCGTCGAGGGAGCGGATGAAGGCCGTGTCGGAGAGCGCGTAGACGACCACCCGACCGTCCCAGCCGTAGGGCACCCGAGCCGCCACGTCGGCCACGGACTGCTCCAGCTCGCCCAGGAGCAGGTCGGCGGCGGCCACCGAGGTGTCGTCGAGGATCACCAGGACGCCGGCCCCACTGCGTACCTGGATCGGGCGCGACTCCCACGGTTGGTCCTGGATGTGGTGACGCTCCTCCCACGCGCTGTCGGTGACGGAGGCGAGCTCGTAGCGCCCGCTGCTGGGCTTGCCGACGCGGTCGAAGCGAAAGCGGTCGAGGGTGCGCGAGGCCAGGGCGTCGAAGCCGTCGAGCTGCATGCTGATCTCGACCACGACGGAGTAGCCGCGGCCCCCGCGCACCAGGCTGGCGGGGTCGATGGCGTACGACAGCTCGGCCAGCGGCAGCTGGACCAGGTTGTCGTAGTAACCCTCCTGAGCAGTCAGGAAACCCTCGTCGCCCCGCTCGAGGGTGTCGAGGAACGCGTCGCGGTCGCCGTCGAGGAGGGCGCGGGCACGCTGGTCGAGCAGCTTCGTGAAGGCCGCGTCGAGGTCGGTCGGCACCGGCAGGCCCTCCACCAGCGGGGGCGTGCCGTCGAGGTCGGCGGTCGGGACCGGCAGCGTCGGTGCCGAGGACGGGTCCGCGGGCTCGATCGGCGCGGCGGTCCCGCTCCCGACAGCGGGCGACTGGTCGGCGCTGGCGTCGCGCGAGCACCCGCCGGCGACCAGCACGAGCACGACCAGCGCGCTCAGCACGACGCGCGTCGAGAGCCGGTCAGCTCGGGTGTTCGGCATCGACGAGCGCTCCTCCGCCGGGTTGCCCCGACGCCTCGCTCACAGCCGTCATGTCCTCGACGATGCTGCGAGCCAACGCCTGAGCGGTGAGCCCGACGCGCTCGAGGACGGCGGCCCGTTTGGCGTGGGGGAGGAACTCCTGGGGTACGGCGTGCAGGCGGAAGGGTGTCGTGACGCCGCCGTCGTTGAGGGTCTGGAGCAGCACCGCACCGCACCCGCCGATGCGACCGTTGTCCTCGATGCTGACCACGAGCCGATGCCGAGCGGCGAGCGCGACGATGGCCGGGTCGACCGGCTTCACCCAGCGCGGGTCGACGACGGTCACGCCGATGCCCTGGGCCACCAGCCGCCCGGCAACGTCGACGGCGACCGAGGCCATCGAGCCCACCGCGACGACGAGGACGTCGAGCGCACCGGTGCGGACCAGGACGTCGGCGCCGCCCGCCCGGTCGATCGCCTCGACGTCGTCGGGTGGCGCGCCCTTGGGGAACCGCACCACGGTGGGGGCGTCGTCGACCAGCACGGCCTCGTCGAGCAGCTCGCGCATGCGGGTCGCGTCGCGCGGCGCTGCCAGGCGCAGCCCCGGCACGACCTGCAGGATCGACATGTCCCACATGCCGTTGTGGCTCGCACCGTCGTCACCGGTGACGCCCGAGCGGTCGAGGACGAACGTGACCCCGCACTCGTGCAGGGCGACGTCCATCAGCACCTGGTCGAAGGCGCGGTTGAGGAACGTGGCGTAGAGGGCGACCACCGGGTGCAGGCCGCCGATCGCCAACCCCGCCGCCGACGTGGCGGCATGCTGCTCGGCGATGCCGACGTCGAAGGTGCGCTCGGGGTAGGCGGCCTCGAACTTGTGCAGGCCCACCGGGTGCATCATCGCCGCGGTGATCGCGACGACGTCCGGGCGGCGGGCGCCGAGCTCGACCATGTAGTCGGCGAAGAAGTCGGTCCAGATCGGGCCGCGGGCCTTCTCCTCGCCGGTCTCGATGTCGAACGGCTGCGGGGAGTGGAACTGGTCGGCCTCGTGACGCTCGGCGGCGTCGTAACCGAAGCCCTTGCGCGTGATGGCGTGCACGATCACCGGGCCGCCGAAGCGCTTGGCCAGGGTGAGCGCCTGCTCCATCGCGGCGCGGTCGTGGCCGTCGATGGGCCCGACGTACTTGAGTCCGAGGTCCTCGAAGAGGCCCTGCGGTGCCAGGGCGTCCTTGATCCCGCGCTTCATGGCGTGCAGCGCGTCGTAGGCCGCTGGACCGACGCCCTTGACCGAGTTGAGTCGGCGCTTGACCTGGTCGAGCACCTGCTCGTAGCGCGGGTTGGTGCGCAGCGCCGTCAGCGCGGTGGCCAGGCCGCCGATGGTCGGCGTGTAGGAACGACCGTTGTCGTTGACGACGATGACCAGCTTGCTGTCACCGGCGATCGCGATGTTGTTCAGCGCCTCCCAGGCCATCCCACCGGTGAGGGCGCCGTCGCCGATGACCGCCACGGTGTGGCGGTCCTCGCCGCGGATGCGATAGGCCTTGGCGATGCCGTCGGCGTAGCTGAGGGCGGTGGAGGCGTGGGAGTTCTCGACCAGGTCGTGCGGCGACTCGGTGCGGCTGGGGTAGCCACTGAGACCGCCCTCGGTACGCAGGCCGGTGAAGTCGCCGGAACGGCCGGTGAGCATCTTGTGCACGTAGGTCTGGTGGCCGGTGTCGAAGACGACCCGGTCGCGCGGGGACTCGAAGACCCGGTGGATCGCCAAGGTGAGCTCGACGACCCCGAGGTTGGGGCCGAGGTGGCCGCCGGACCTCGAGCAGGTGGTGACCAGGAGGTCGCGGATCTCGCTCGCGAGCGTCTCCAGCTGCTCGTCGGTGAGGCCGCGCAGGTCGCGCGGGTCGCTGATCGAGGTCAGGAGGGACATGCCGGCGAGTTTACGTGCTGGTGACCCTCCGGAGGGGTTCCCCATGGAGTTGCCCGCGAGGCGGCCCGTGGGGTGGCCCGTCGGGTCGCCCGTGTGGTGATCCGTGGTTCCTGCGTCACAGCGTCCACACCGCGACGGCGGGCTCGTGCAGGCTGCCCATCCAGACCTGGCCCTCGTGCTCGCGCACGCCGGTGACCATGTGGTACGACGCGCCGTGCTCGGCGGTGTCGACGTCGATGTCGTGCACCAGCGCGCCCTCGTCGTCGTAGGCCTGCACCCGCACGGTGCGTTTCGGCTTGGGCTGCAGCTTCTCGGGCAGCATCGTGGCGAGCTTGCGCAGCTTCATCGGCCCGGTCTGCAGGCGCTCCACCACCGGGTCGAGCGGACTGGCGAGCGTCACCCAGATCAGTCCGTCAGTACCGCGCGAGATGTTGTCGGGGTAGCCGGGAAGACCCTGGCACAGCAGGTCGCGCATGCCTGCGCGGTTGCCCGTCAGCCACCGTCGCACGACGGTGCGAGCGCCGGTCTCGGCGACCACGACGTAGTCCTCGTCCTTCGACAGCGCCACGCCGTTGGCGAAGGCCAGCCCGTCGAGCACCACGGTGATCGAGCCGTCGGTGTCGAGGCGCATCAGCCGACCGGTGCGGGTGTTCTGCACGAAGTCGGACTTCCAGTCGTCGAGACCGAACTTCGTGGAGGAGTCGGAGAACCACACCGTGCCGTCGGAGGCGATGGCAGCGTTGTTGCAGAACTTCATCGGGGTGCCGGAGACCTGGTCGGTGACGGCCTCGACCGCGCCGCTGGAGGTGTCGATGCGCAACAACCCCCGACGCGCGTCACAGACGAGCAGCCGACCGTCGAGGTCGATCTCCAGACCGAGGGGGCGACCCCCCGTGTGGGCGACCAGGTCGACCTTCGAGGCGTCGTGGCTGACCCGGAAGATCGAGCCGTCCTCGGTGCCGGTGAAGACCGCGCCCTCGTCGGCACCCGACAGCCCGACCACGACGTCCTCGGCGCCGGGACCGGGGACGGGGATCACGGAGAAGGTCGAGGACCCTGGGTTCATCGGGTGGCCAGCTTTCGGTAGAGGTCGGAGGTGAGGACGTCGGGCAACGCCGCGGCCGCCGAGCGGGTCAGTCGGAGGCCGGGCAGCGCCGACGGCTCGATGAACACGATGCGGCGGCCCTCGTGGCACTCGATGTCGGCGTCGGTGAGGTCGACGCCGGCGAGGAAGACGTCGACCGGGTCGGTCGTGCCGTAGTGGTCGTGGAAGACGTGCAAGGTGGTGACGTGGCGCAGCGTGCCGCGCGTGAGCTCGACGCCGGTCTCCTCACCCAGCTCGCGGTAGGCCGCGGTCTCGGCGTCCTCCCCCGCATCGAGGTGCCCGCCCGGCAGCCCCCAGCAGTCGGGGTCGATGGCGGCGTGCTCGTCGCGCTCCTGCAGCAGCAGTCGCCCCTCGGGGTCGACGAGCAGCACGGAGGCGAAGCGGGGCATCAGGCCAACCTAGCGCCTGGGGCGAGCGCCGCAGGTTCGGCCGGCAGCAGGGTGAGGGAGGGGTGAGCGGGGGGCGACCACAGCACCCCGACTCGGCCGACCCGCTCGGGTGCTCGGGCGGCTACAGGCGGGCGCGGTAGCGCGTGCCGCGCAAGGCTTCCTCGACCAGGCCCACCTCACGGCGTACGGCCGAGAGTCGCGCGTCCTCGCTCAGCCAGGTCTCGACCGCGGCATCGATGATGTCGGGTGGGCACACCTCGCGCAGCTCGGAGCGGGCCTCGCTGAGACCGCGCCGGCACGCCGCCTGGCAGGCCTCGACGTGCAGCACCGCGAAGCGCGCCAGGACGACGACGTGGCGCCGCAACGTGGGGTAGGTGCGGAACTCCGGCGGGCAGACGTCGAGCAGCCACGCCTCCGCGGTGAGCTCCCAGCGCGGGGCGTCGGGCGGTCGGACGCCGGCGGGCCAGCCGGGCGGGGTGACGAGGCGAGACATGACGCGATCGTAGTCGAACGTCTGTTCGACCCGATGCAATCGAGTCGCTCCCCTGGTCCTCCACGCCGAGTCGGCGCGTAGACGCGCCGACTCGGCGCAGATCGTAAGTCGAGTCGGCGCGTAGACGCGCCGACTCGACCCCACCCCCGCTGTCGGGGACGGGAATCAGCCCAGGACGCTGAACCGCACCTCACGCACCGCGTTGTCGACGTTGAGGTCGACCAGGCAGATGCTCTGCCAGGTGCCGAGCGCGAGCCGACCTCCGAGCACGGGCACCGTCGCGTACGGCGGGACCAGGGCCGGCATCACGTGCGAGCGGCCGTGGCCGGGGCTGCCGTGCCGGTGGCGCCAGCGGTCGTCGGCCGGGAGCAGCTCTCTCAGGGCCGCGAGCAGGTCGTCGTCAGAACCCGCTCCGGTCTCGAGGATCGCGATGCCGGCAGTGGCGTGGGGCACGAACACGTGGAGCAGACCGTCGCCGAGCCCGCCCGCCACCTCGGCGGCGTCGGCGGTCAGGTCGAGGACGACCTCTCGGTCGCCGGTACGGTAGCGGCGCGTCTCGGAGTGCATGGCTCCATCTGATCACCCCACCGGTGCAGCCCGCGCGATCAGCCCGTCCTGACATCCGTGGGCAGGGCCAGCTCGGCGATGTCGGCGGGAGTCGCTCCTCCGGCGCACGAGGCAAACGGCTCGGGGGCGGTGACCCCGCCGGCGAATGCCTCGAGGAAGAGCGGCAGCCGCGGGTCGTCGACGCCGTCGAGGGCCAGCTGGTTCTCCCACACCGTGACGACCACGGGAGCGTCGAGGCCCTCGTACGGCGTCATCACGCCGTTCTCGGGCAGCCGGGCCGCCAGTGCGGCCACCTCGTCGTCGTCGACCGCGGCGGCGTCGTAGGCGAACCAGAACGCACCGTGCTCGAGGTCGTGGACGACGTACTCGTCGCGCACCGGCTGGTCGTAGACCCCGCAGTCGAGCCAGACCGCGAAGTGCTTGCCCCCGGCCGGCGGCAACGAGTCGTAGTCGACCGACTCCGTGACGTGGTCGCGGCGCAACGTGGTGAACGTGACGACGTCGCTCAGGTCGACCGAGGATTCACGGCGCCCGCCTGCGGCGCCCTGACCGGTCGCGACGTCGTCGCCGCTGCCCTGGAAGGCCAGGGCCACCCCGGCCCCGACGAGCGCGAGCGCCACGACGGCGGACAGCAGCACGGGGACCGGGCTGCGACCGGGCATGCCCGACATCGGTGGGCCGGGCTGCGGCGGGGGCAGCGGCGGGTACGACTCGTAGCCCGGAGGCAGGTACGGCGGCGGCGGCGGCGGTGGCGGCGGCGGGGATGCCGGCTCGTCGGACATCGCGTCAGTCGGTCCCGAGCGCGCGCTCGAGGCGCTCGAGCTTGCCCGTCATCTCACCGGTGCGCCCCGGGCGGATGTCGGCCTTGAGCACCAGGGCCACGCGCGGCGAGACCTCGGCGACGACGTCGACGGCGCGCTTCACGACGTCCATCACCTCGTCCCAGTCACCCTCGAGCGTGGTGAACATCGAGCTGGTCTCGTGCGGGAGCCCGGACTCGCGCACCACCTTCACCGCAGCCGCCACCGCCTCGACGACGCCCCCGTCGCCGTCACCGGACGCGGGGCTGATGCTGAACGCAACGATCATGGACCCACCGTAGCCGTCGTACCTCTGCTTCTCAGAAGACCTGGTAGCGCCCCCGGGCCAGGAAGAACCCCTGCATCGACGGCGGGTTCACGCATGTCACCCCGAGCTCCTCCAGCACGCAGGTCACCGTCGTGTCGGCCCAGCTCGCGGCACCCCCGTAGCCGAGGACAGGTGCGCCGGGCTCGCGGATCGTGTCGGTGTTGCACACCGGCTGCGGTGCGGCCTCGGTGAACTCGATGCGTCCGACGCTCTGCGAGGGGCCGCCGTCCGGGCAGGCGGCCGGGTCGGGGATCGCCCCCTTGGCCAGCTCGCAGGACGGTGGCAGGTAGGGCGAGTCGAGCACGCAGTAGAGGTTGCCGCTCGGCGACTCGAACCGGCTCAGCTCCTGGCCGGCGGTGGCCCGTTCGACACGGGCCAGGGCCTCGTCGTAGGTGCGTGGCGGGCCGTCGTAGGGCGGCGCCTTCGTGGGCTGGTCGGTCGGCTGGGCGGTCGGTGCCGCAGGGGACGGCGTGGGGGTGGGCGTCGTCGTGCCGGGTGCCGGTGTGCCGGTCGGTCCACCACCGACGTCCGAGGAGGTCGAGGGCTGCCCGGGGGGTGGTGACGGCTCCGTGGTGGGGCTCGCGGAGGCCGTCGACGAGGCGCTCGCGGGCTCGGCGGTCGGCGCGTCGCCACCGCAGCCACCCAGCAGGACCCCTGCGGCGCACGCCCACGCGGCAGCGACGACAAGGCGCTGGCGTCGACGACTCACCCGAGCATCGTGGACCCGCTCGGGGCGCCGAGGAAGGACACGAGCAACGACACGCCGGACGGCGACTCGCCCGGCCGTGGGCGCCGGCTCGTCCCTCGGCGCCACAGCGCGCCGCCAGCAGCACCCGCAGGGCCCGCCGCGCGCATGCCGAGGCCCGCCGCGACCGAGGTCGGGGCGGGCCTAGGTGGCGCGGAGCGCCGAGGGCTTCAGGCCTTCAGCAGGTTCCGCAGGACGTACTGCATGATGCCGCCGTTGCGGTAGTAGCTCGCCTCGCCGGGGGTGTCGATGCGGACGACAGCCTCGAACTCCACGCTGTCCTTCTCGGGGGCGGCAGCCGTCACGGTCACCGTGGACGGCGTGGTGCCGTCGTTGAGCGCGGTGATGCCCGAGATCGCGAACGTCTCGGTGCCGTCGAGACCCAGCGACTCGGCGTTCTCACCGGCCGGGAACTGCAGCGGGATGACGCCCATGCCGATGAGGTTGGAGCGGTGGATGCGCTCGTAGCTCTCGGCGATGACCGCCTTGACGCCCAGCAGCGCGGTGCCCTTGGCGGCCCAGTCGCGCGAGGAGCCGGAGCCGTACTCCTTGCCGCAGAGGACGACGAGGGGCGTGCCGGCCGCGGCGTAGGCCTCGGAGGCCTCGTAGATCGTCGTGACCGGGGCGTCGTCCTGCGTGAAGTCACGGGTGAAGCCACCCTCGGTGCCCTCGGCCAGCTGGTTGCGGAGCCGGATGTTGGCGAACGTGCCGCGGATCATGACCTCGTGGTTGCCGCGGCGCGAGCCGTAGGAGTTGAAGTCGCGCTGACCGACGCCGTTCTCGGCGAGGTAGGTCCCGGCGGGGCTGTCCTTCTTGATCGCACCGGCGGGGCTGATGTGGTCGGTGGTGACCGAGTCGCCGAGCTTGAGCAGCACGCGCGCGCCCTCGATGTCGGTGACCGGGCTCGGCTCGGCCGCCATGCCGTCGAAGTACGGGGGCTTGCGGACGTAGGTCGACTCGGGGTCCCACTCGAAGGTCTTCCCCTCGGGCGTGGGCAGCGCTCGCCACTGCTCGTCGCCGGCGAAGACGTCGGAGTAGCGGTCGTCGAACATGTCGGAGTTGATCGCGGAGGCGATGACCTCCTCGATCTCGCTCGGGCTCGGCCAGATGTCCTTCAAGAACACGTCGTTGCCGTCGGTGTCCTGGCCCAGGGCGTCGTTGAAGAGGTCGACGTTCATCGACCCGGCGAGCGCGTAGGCCACCACCAGCGGCGGGCTGGCCAGGTAGTTCATCTTGATGTCGGGGTTGATCCGACCCTCGAAGTTGCGGTTGCCCGACAGCACGCTGGTCACGGCGAGGTCGGCCTCGTTGACCGCGGTGCTGACCTCGGGGATCAGCGGGCCGGAGTTGCCGATGCAGGTGGTGCAGCCGTAGCCCACGAGGTTGAAGCCGAGCTTGTCGAGGTACGGGGTGAGGCCGGACCGGTCGTAGTAGTCGGAGACCACCTTCGAGCCGGGGGCCAGCGTCGTCTTGACCCACGGCTTGCGCTCGAGACCCTTCTCGACCGCCTTCTTCGCGAGCAGCGCGGCGCCGATCATGACCGACGGGTTGGAGGTGTTGGTGCACGAGGTGATCGCGGCGATCGTGACGGCACCGTGGCCGAGGGTGACCTCCTGGCCGTCGATCTCGAAGTCGATCGTCTTGTCGGGCTCGTCGGTGTAGTCCCTGAGGGCCTCGACGAAGGCCGGGCCGGCGTTGCTGACCTCGACGCGGTCCTGCGGCCGCTTGGGGCCGGCGAGGCTGGGGACGACGGTGGACACGTCGAGCTCGAGCTGCTCGGAGTAGCGCGGCTCGGCACTGGGATCGTGCCAGAGGCCCTGCTCCTTGGCGTAGGCCTCGACCAGGGCGAGCTGCTCGTCGGGACGACCGGTCAGGCGCAGGTAGTCGATGGTCTGCTCGTCGATCGGGAAGACCGCGATGGTCGAGCCGAACTCCGGGCTCATGTTGCCGATCGTGGCGCGGTTCGCCAACGGCAGCGCGGAGACGCCGGGTCCGTAGAACTCGACGAACTTGCCCACGACGCCGTGCTTGCGCAGCATCTCGGTGATCGTCAGGACGAGGTCGGTCGCGGTGGTGCCGTCGGGCAGGTCGCCGTTGAGCTTGAAGCCCACGACGCGCGGGATGAGCATCGAGACCGGCTGGCCGAGCATCGCGGCCTCGGCCTCGATGCCGCCGACGCCCCAGCCGACGACGCCGATGCCGTTGACCATCGTGGTGTGCGAGTCGGTGCCGACGCAGGTGTCGGGGTAGGCCTGGAGGACGCCGTCGACCTCACGCGTGAAGATCGTGCGGGCGAGGTGCTCGATGTTGACCTGGTGGACGATGCCGGTGCCCGGGGGCACGACCTTGAAGTCGTCGAAGGCGCCCTGGCCCCAGCGCAGGAACTGGTAGCGCTCGCGGTTGCGCTCGTACTCGATCTCGACGTTGCGCTCGAACGCTCCGGCGGTGCCGAAGACATCGGCGATCACGGAGTGGTCGATGACCATCTCGGCGGGTGCCAGGGGGTTGATCCTCGCCGGGTCCCCCCCGAGGTCGGCCATCGCCTCGCGCATCGTGGCGAGGTCGACGACGCACGGCACGCCGGTGAAGTCCTGCATGATCACGCGGGCCGGGGTGAACTGGATCTCCTGGCTCGGGTCGGCGTCGGCGTCCCACCCGGCGATCGCCAGGATGTCGTCAGCCGTGATGTCGGCGCCGTCCTCGGTGCGCAAGAGGTTCTCCAGCAACACCTTGAGGCTGAACGGAAGCGACGCGACGGCGCCGTCGGCGAGGCCGTCGCCGGTGACCGCGTCGAGGCGGAAGATCTCGTAGGACGTGCCGTCCACGTCCAGGGTGCTCTTGGCGCCGAAGCTGTCCTGACTGGGCATCAGTCGTCTCCTCAGGTGAGTGGTGTCGAACTCGGAGCCATCTTGCCGCCGCCGGGGCGAACACGGGTAGTAAGGCGCGCCTTACCCTCTCCGAAACTATCTTGATATCAAGATACACGACGTCAAGCGACGCAACAAGGAGGTAGCCTCTCGACCTTGTGCGCGCCTCCGACTCCCCCCACCGGAGGCCGCCCGGCACGGCTCGGCTGGCCGGCACGGTTCGCACCTACCGACGGCTGTTCGCGGCCGGGTTCCGTCGTCAGTCGACCTACCGGCTCGCGGCCCTCGGTGGCCTGGTCGCCAACACCACGTTCGGGTTGCTCAAGGTCGCCATCCTCTTCGCCACCGTCCGCGCCGCCGGTGGTGACCTCCGGGGTTACGACCTGGGCACCATCAGCGCCTACATCTGGATCTCGCAGGGGATGCTCGGGTCGGTCAACCTCAACGGCCGCACCGACATCGCGACCCGCATCAAGGACGGCGGCATCGTCGTCGACTTCCTGCGCCCGCTCGACGTCCAGGCCGCCAGCATCGCCACCGAGGTGGGCCAGTCGGTGTTCGCCCTGATCCCGCGCGGACTTCCCACGGTCAGCATCGGCATCTTCGTCGTCGGCATGAACGTGCCGACGGCCCTCTCGGGCTACCTGCTCGGCGCCTGCAGCCTGCTGCTCGGCATCGTCGTGTCGGCCACGACGGTCTACCTCGTGGCCACGGCCGGCTTCTGGCTGGTCGAGACGCGCGGGCTCCAGATCCTCTACATGGTCGTCTCCGGCTTCTTCGCCGGGCTCTTCGTGCCGATCGACCTGTTCCCGACGGCCCTGCGCGTCGTGGCCGAGTGCACGCCGTTCCCCGCGATGCTGATGTATCCCGTCGACGTCCTCTCCGGGAGGGTGACCGGGCTCGATGCCCTGGGCCTGGTGGGGCTCCAGGTGCTGTGGCTCTCCCTCACCGCTCTCGCCGGACACCTCCTCACCCGGTCCGGGCGCCAGAAGCTCGAGGTGCAGGGTGGGTGACGTCGCCGACGCGACCCGCCCCTACCGGGCGGTGCTGGCCTCGCGGATGCGTGCGCAGCGCAGCTACCGGGCGAACTTCACGATCGACCTGGTCAGCTCGTTGCTCGTCGGGGTCGTCGAGCTGGCCGAGGTCGGCGTGCTGTTCCTCAACGTCGACCGCCTGGGCGGTCTCGACTTCGGCCAGGTCCTGGTGGTCTTCGGGCTCGCCGACCTGGCGTTCTCCCTCGCCGACCTCGCCTTCGGCCACTGCGACAACCTGCCGACGTACCTGCGCGCCGGCACCCTCGACGTCTTCTACCTGCGACCCCAGCCCCTGCTGCTGCAGCTCATCACCTCCGACATCTCCCTGCGCAGGCTGGCCCGCGCCCTGGTGGGGCTGGCGGCCCTGGTGGCCGGCCTGGTGGCCGTCGACCTCGACTGGTCGGTGAGCGCGGTCGCGCTGCTGGTGCTCGCCCTGGTCAGTGGCACCGCGACCTTCGCGGCGATGTTCGTGTGGGCCGCGGGCGCCCAGTTCTTCCTGGTCGACGGGGCCGAGGCCACCAACGCCTTCGTGTACGGCGGGCGGTACTCCGCCAGCCAGCCCGCCAGCGTGTGGAACCGGCCACTGAAGGTGGTCTTCGGCTTCTTCTTCCCGATGGCCTTCACCGCCTACCTGCCGGTCGTCACGTTGCTCGACCTGCCCGGGTCGGACCTGCTGCCCCCGTGGCTGGGCTGGTGCGCCCCGCTCGCCGCGATCTGGACCTGGGCCCTGGCCCTGCTCGCCTGGCGCATCGGCGTCCGGCACTACCGAGGAGGCGGCGGATGACGACCGGCGACAGCACCCCGATCATCAGCACGAGCAGCCTGGGGCGCGACTTCTCCCTGCGCGACGGGCTGCGCCGACGCACGCTCACCGCGGTCGACGACCTCACCGTGAGCATCGCGCCCGGCGAGGCCGTGGGCTACATCGGCGCCAACGGCGCCGGCAAGTCGACGACGATCAAGATGCTCACCGGCATCCTGGTCCCCACCCGAGGCGAGGTGACCACCTGCGGCCTGCGCCCGGTCGCCGACCGCCGCCGGCTCGCGCGACAGGTCGGCGTCGTCTTCGGGCAGCGCACCCAGCTGTGGTGGGACCTCCCGGTGCACGAGTCCTTCACCATCCTCGCCGCCATCCACGGGCTCGGCCCGGCAGCCGAGGCCGCTCGCACCGAGGAGCTCGTCGACCAGCTCGAGCTGGCCGAGTTCCTCTCGACACCGGTCCGTCAGCTCTCCCTGGGTCAGCGCATGCGCGCCGAGGTCGCCGCCGCGCTGCTGCACTCCCCCAGGCTGGTCATCCTCGACGAGCCCACGATCGGGCTCGACGTCCTCTCCAAGCAGCGGCTGCGCGAGTTCCTCGTCTCCGAGCGCACCACCCACGGCACCACGCTGCTGCTCACCACCCACGACATGGGCGACGTGGAGCGGCTCTGCGACCGGGTGCTGCTGGTCGATCGCGGGCGGCTCGTGTGGGACGGCACCCTCGCCGGCCTCTCGCGCACCGTGGGCGCCCAGCGGGTGCTGGTCGTCGACCTCGCCGCATCGACGTCGGACCTCGACGACATCGCCGACACCCGCCACCTCAGCAGCGAGGGCGGCGGGTTGCGCCAGCGGCTGGCCTTCGACCCCGACGCCACGACCGCGGCGCGGGTGCTGGCGGCGGTGTCGGAACGCGTCGAGGTGCTCGACCTCGCCGTCGAGGAGCCCGACGTCGAGGACGTCGTACGACGGGTCTACGCCGCGCGCCGCTGAGCGTCAGCCCGCGCGGGAGGCCATCAGCAGGCGCTCGAGCAGGTCGGCCAGGGCCGGGACGGCGACCTCGGCGGGGAGCCCGGGGAGCTCGTCGGCCGCTGCCGCGGCCGCAGCCTGACCGACCCCGGCCAGGAGCCCGGCCAGCGGCTCAGACTCGATGTCGGCCGCCACGAGCCGACCGAGGACGTCGACGTCGACGGTGAGGTCGACGCACCCGCCACCCTCGGGGACGTGATGGCTCACCTGTCGCCACAGGCCGGGCAGGGCACGCGCGACGTCCGGCGGGTCGGCGCACCACAGCAGCTGCACCGCTTGCTCCGGCTGGGGCCACGGGGAGGGCCACTCGGCGACCAGGTCGTCGAGCACCGGCGGCTGGCCGTTCGCGCGCCGGAAGATGCCGGCGCAGACCACCGGGTCGAGGGCCGCCTCGCAGAGCCTCACGAGCACGTCCTGCAGGGCGGGGTCGCTCACGACGGGCCGAGCAGCGCCACGCACTCGACGTGGTGCGTCATCGGGAACAGGTCGAAGGCGCGCAGCGAGGTGAGCGCGTAACCGTGCTCGGCGAAGATGGCGACGTCGCGCGCCAGGGCTGCGGGGTCGCAGGCGACGTAGGCCACCGCGCGGGGCCGGCGCGCCACGACGTGCTCGACGACCGCGCGCTTGGCACCCTCGCGCGGCGGGTCGAGCACCACCAGGTCGAACGGGTCGTCGTAGGAGGTCGCCAGGACCTCGGCGACGTCGCCCGACGTCGCCTCGACACCGGGGGCGTTGGTCGCGGTCAGGTGCGAGGCCCGTCGATCACCCTCCACCGCGACCACCCGCCCGGTCTGCACCCACGGCGTCGAGGAGGAAGCGGGCGAAGAGCCCGACCCCGGCGTAGAGGTCGAGTGCGGACTCGCCGGCTCGCGGCTCCAGGACCGACAGGACGGCGTCGACGAGCGTCTCCGGCGCGCCGGGGTGCACCTGCCAGAAGCCGCCGTCGGCGACCTGGAACTCGATGCCGTGCACGGTGTGCCGCGGGCCGGTGGGTGCCTCGAGCAGGCACTCCTCGATCGGCACGAGCTCGTGCGAGCGGTGCTTGCGCATGGCGAGGCCACCGTCGGGACGCTCGACGTAGCGCTGCCGGGTGCGCCAGTGCAGGCCCGCGTCGTCGCCGGGCACTTCCTCCACCCGCACGTCGACGTCGAGCCCGGCCAGGCGGTGCAGCTGCTCGGCCACGACGTCGGCCTTGAGCCCGCGCTGCCGCTCGAGGGCCACGTGCTGGAAGTCGCACCCGCCGCAGGCGTCCGCGCCGGCGTACGCACAGGGCGCCTCGACCCGGTCGGGTGACGCCCGGTGCACCTCGATGGCGTCGGCGCGCCAGAAGCGGTCACCGTCGGTGCCCTCGGTGATGCGCACCGACACCTGCTCGCCGGGCAGGGCGTGCCGCACGAACACCGCGCGACCCTCGTGCCGGGCGACGCAGAAGCCGCCGTGGGCGATCTGGCCGACCTCGACGTCGACGACCTCCCCGACCCGGGAGCGTCCACGTGGTCGGGCCGAGCGGTGTCGTCGACCCCTGCTCATCGGTTGATCTGGCCTTGGGAGCGGCGGTCGGGCTGCTCGTCGACCTGGCCGCGGCGCAGGTCGCCGGGGCGCACGCGGAAGTCCTCGCGCTCCTCGCGCTCGCGGGCGATCTGGGAGGACCGCAGCTGGTAGGGCACCGAGGTGACCATGACGCCGGGGGTGAAGAGCAGGCGACCCTTGAGGCGCAGGGCCGTCTGGTTGTGCAGCAGCTGCTCCCACCAACGGCCCACGACGTACTCCGGGATGTAGACCGCGACGACGCCGCGCGGGTTGCTGCGCCGGATCTCCGAGACGTACTGCAGGATCGGGCGCACCAGCTCGCGGTAGGGCGAGTGCAGCACCTTGAGCGGGACGCCGAGGTTGCGCTCGTCCCACTCGTCGATGAGGCGGTTCGTGTCGGCAGGGTCGGTTGCGACGTAGATGCCCTCGAGGAGGTTGGGTCGCGAGGCCTTTGCGAAGGCCAGCGCCCTGAGCGTGGGCTTGTGGATCTTCGAGACGAGCACGATCGCGTGCACCCGGGTGGGCATCACCTTGTCGTCCTCGTCGGCCGCGAGCTCGGCCGAGACCTTGTCGTAGTGCTCCTTGATGCCTCGCATCACCGCGAAGAAGAACATCATCGCCAAGATGGTGATCCAGGCCCCGGCGAGGAACTTGGTGATCAGCACGACCACGAGCACCACCGCGGTGAAGCTCAGGCCGACGGCGTTGATGACGCGCGCTCGGTAGTTGCGTCGGCGGGTCTCGGGGTCGCGCTCGGTCTTGAGCAGCCGGGTCCAGTGCTTGATCATGCCGAGCTGACTGAGGTTGAAGGAGACGAAGACGCCGACGATGTAGAGCTGGATCAGCTTGGTGACCTCGGCGTCGAAGGCGACGATCAGCACGATCGCCATCACGGCGAGGAACAAGATGCCGTTGGAGTAGGCGAGCCGGTCGCCACGTGAGCCGAGGGCTCGCGGCGCGTAGCCGTCCTTGGCCAGGATCGAGCCGAGCACCGGGAAGCCGTTGAAGGCGGTGTTGGCGGCCAGCACCAAGATGATGCCGGTCACGGTGACGACGAAGTAGAAGCCCGGGCTGAAGTCGGAGAACACCGCGCGGGCGATCTGGGCGATCACGGCGTGCTGGTCGTAGTCGGCCGGGAGCGGGGAGCCGTCGGCCAGGCTCATCCGGTCGAACTCGCGGGGGTCGACGTAGCGCAGTCCCATCTTCTTGGCGAGCACGATGACGCTCACCATCATGGTGATGGCGATCAGCCCGAGGAGGAACAGCGTGGTCGCGGCGTTCTTGCTCTTGGGGCGTTGGAAGGCCGGGACGCCGTTGGAGATCGCCTCGACGCCGGTCAGCGCCGCACAGCCCGAGGAGAACGCCCGGGCCAGCAGGAAGAGCAGGCCGATCGTGGTGACCGCACCCTCGTACTCGGGCGCCGGGGTGATGAGCAGGTCGGCACTCTCGACGTCGGGCAGCGTGCCTGAGACCAGCTGGAAGAAGCCGAAGAGGCACATGCCCAGGATCGCGACCATGAACGCATAGGTCGGGACGGCGAAGAACGAGCCGGACTCGCGGATGCCTCGTAGGTTGATCGCGGTGAGCAGGACCACCATCACCGAGGCGAAGAGCGCCTCGTGACCCTGCAGCAGCCCGATGGCCGAGGCGGCGTACTGCGACGCCGACGAGATCGACACCGCGACGGTGAGGATGTAGTCGACCAGGAGCGCC
The DNA here is from genome assembly GCA_963742775.1 of uncultured Actinomycetota bacterium. Classification (GTDB taxonomy): domain Bacteria; phylum Actinomycetota; class Actinomycetes; order Propionibacteriales; family Nocardioidaceae; genus Nocardioides. The sequence continues at coordinate 129,568 of CAVUNE010000008.1, forward strand.
GAGGCGACCGTCGTGCCGGCGGTCCTGCCGAGGTTGACCTGGGCGACCTCGTAGTCGCCGCCGCCGCTGGGGTAGGCGTGCACGGTCTGGCGGTAGGAGGCGATCACCGCGGTCATCACCAGGGCGACGGCGATCGCGATCTTCCACGACCAGACGTAGTACGACGCCCCGGCCAGCGAGAGCATGATGAAGACCTCGTCGGGGGCGTAGGCCACCGAGGAGAGGGCGTCGCTGGCGAAGACGGGCAGGGCGATGCGCTTGGGCAGCAGGGTCTCCCCCAGCTGCGTGCTCCGAAGCTTGCGTCCGAGCAGAATTCGCTTGGAGACGTCACCGACACCCACGGGCGGCACCCTACGGGACACCTGCAGGAGCAACGCACCACTAGGGTGTCGCTGTGCATGTCGTGATCATGGGTTGTGGCCGAGTCGGCTCCACGCTGGCCCGAAGCCTCGAGGACCGCAACCACACCGTCGCCGTGATCGACAGCGACCCCGACGCGTTCCGGCGTCTGGGTCCGGCGTTCAACGGCGACAAGGTCACCGGCTACGGCTTCGACCAGCAGGTCCTCGAGAAGGCCGGGATCCGCCGCGCGGACGCGTTCGCCGCGGTGTCGAGCGGAGACAACTCCAACATCATCGCCGCCCGGGTGGCCAGGGAGACGTTCGGCATCCAACAGGTCGTCGCGCGCATCTACGACCCCGGTCGCGCCGAGGTCTACCAGCGCCTCGGCATCACCACCGTGGCCACGGTGAAGTGGACCGCCGACCAGGTGCTGCGTCGCATCCTGCCGGCCGGTGCCGAGCCCGACTTCCGCGACCCGAGCGGGACGATCCGGGTCGACCAGGTGCCGGTGCCCGAGGTATGGGTGGGCCACCGCACCATCGACTTCCAGCGCCAGACCCGGTGTCGCATCGCGTGGATCGACCGACTGGGCGAGGGCATGCTGCCCGACCGCGAGTCGGTGATCCAAGAAGGTGACCTCATTCATCTGGTGATGCGCGAGGAGCACGCAGCCGCTGCCTTCATGGTGATCAAGAACGGTCCGGAGGAGTCCTGATGAGAGTCGCCATCGCCGGCGCCGGCGCCGTGGGTCGCTCGATCGCCCGAGAGCTGATCCACAACGGCCACGAGGTGCTGCTCATCGACAAGAACCCGCGCTCGGTGATGCCTGAGCGGGTCCCGGACGCCGAGTGGCTGCTGGCCGACTCGTGCGAGCTCTCCTCGCTCGAGGAGGCCCGCCTCGACACCTGCGACGTCGTCATCGCCGCCACGGGTGACGACAAGGCCAACCTCGTCACCTCGCTCCTGGCCAAGACCGAGTTCGGGGTGCCGCGCACGGTGGGCCGGGTGAACCACCCGAACAACGAGTGGCTCTTCACCGAGGCCTGGGGGGTCGACGTCAACGTCTCCACCCCGCGGATCATGTCGGCGCTCGTCGAGGAGGCCGTCACCGTCGGCGACCTGGTTCGGCTGTTCACCTTCCGTCAGGGCAACGCCAACCTGGTCGAGATGACGCTGCCCGCGGACTCGCCCTACGTGGGCAAGCCGATGGGTCTCATCCCCTTTCCCGAGAACTGCGCCCTCGTCACGATCCTGCGTGACGGCCAGGTCTACGTGCCCGACGGCGAGCAGCCGGTGGAGGCCGGCGACGAGCTGCTGTTCGTGGTGCCGGCCGAGGGCGAGGACGAGCTCGAGCGCCTGCTGGCTCCGTCCAACCATCCGAGCTAGCAGGCGGGTCGCGAGGCACGAGCGGATCGCCGTGGCTGGCGAAGATTGAGCGAACCCTGCGACCGACGCAGGAGGTCGCAACGGGTGAGACGAAATCCGGCGACGTGCAGGCGACAGCAACCACCGGGCTGATGCGGGCAACTACCTCACGAGGCTTCGTCGACGCTCGCTAGCGCTCGCTGCTCAGCCTCCGTTGCCCGGCTCCTCGGCAGCTGCCGCAACGATGGGGGTCGCGTTGCGCGCCAGCAACCAGATCATCGCCGACCACGACGCGATCCGCAGCGGCCAGCCCAAGCCGTAGCGCAGGGCGGCGATGATGCCCACGGCCACGTCGACGTCGATGACGTCGCGCGAGCCGAGGACCCAGACCGGCCCCTGCAGCAGGACGCCGACGGCGCCGGGCGCGGCGAGCAGGACGGTCAGGCGCGCGCACAGCCTCACGATCTGCTGGTCGTCGTGCCACGCGGTGGGGTCACCGGTGACGCTGCCGACCATGAAGCCCACGACCGGCCACCCGGCAAGGGCGGAGCCCACCAGCAGGATCGTGTAGACGAGGCTGTAGATGATGCCCGGGAGGAAGAACGCCAGTGCCTGGTCGGACTCCGAGCCTCCCGAGCCGGCTGAGATCCGGATGAAGACGAAGCCGACAGCGATCGAGAACAGCGCGTTGACGACGTACTGCAGGGGGCCGCGCTGGACCAGCCGCAGCCCGGCTGCCACGGCGACGCTGGCCAGGCTCAGGATGAGTGCCAGCTGGACGTCCTTGGTGGGCAGCCACACGGCGGTGAACAAGATGCCGGGCACGCCGGCCTCGATCATGCCCCGACGACCCCCGAGGGCCGTGGCCATCTGGCTGCGGACCAGGGCCTCGACGGTCGCCACCGTGGGCGGCCCGGTGGGCGGCCCGGTGGTCGGCCCGGTGGTCGGTGCGGCGTCGTCGGTCACGACATCAGCTCGTAGCGCGGGTTGTAGACGATGCGGACGCCGTCGTGCACACCGATGCGCCCCCGGACCCGCATGGAACGACCCGGATCGATGCCGGCGATCCGGCGGCGTCCCAGCCAGACGAGGGTGATGATGCCGGACCCGTCGTAGAGCTCGGCCTCGAGGGCCGGCACCCCTCCGCGAGGTCGGACCGTCAGGGAGCGGATGGTGCCCTGGAGGGTCACCAGGGTGCGATCGAGCGCATCGGAGATGCTCACGTCACCCTCACCGACGTACTGCGCGCGGAGGTCTCGCGCGTGCTGGTCGTTGTTGTTGGCCCACTTGCTGATGGTGCGTCGCAACCGAGACTTCTCGACCATGTCCGACTCCTGACCCTCTGCGGTGCCCCGTCCGGTCAGGAGACCGGGGGCGTCATCCGACGGGCGTGGTCGGGCAGGACCAGCGGCAGCGGCTCGCCCACGGGCAACGCGTGGGCGCCTCGGCGGACGGCCACCCGGGTGATGACGTCCTCCCAGTCGGCGGAACCGTCGGGGTCGATCGCCGGTCGACCCAGCAGGGTGGCGCGCAGCAGCCACCGGCCCCCGTTGATGCCGATGATGCGCGAGGGCTGGGTGGCGACGCCCTCGGGGCGCTGCACGCGCACCTCGCACATCAGCTCGGTACCGAAACGACCCTCGCGCTCGCTGGCGGTGCCGCCGCGCTGAGCGGTGTCGGCGGCGATCTGTGGTCGCACCTCGCTCCAGAGGTCGCCGTTGCGGGGTGCGGCGAAGGCGCGCAGCTCGATCGCGCCGTCCGCGCCGGCGAGCATCACCGACTGCACGGTGCCGGAGGTCTCGTCGACCTGGAGGCGTAGTTCGCGTCCCTCCTCGGCAGCGAGGAGCAGCGAGCCCAGGTCGACCCGTTCCCGGCCGTCGTCGGGAAGGTCGTCGGCGTCGTAGGGGCCGGCGGGGAGGGTCTCGAGCTGAGCAGCGTGGTCGGCGTCCCCCGTTCCTTCCGTACCCGCTGAGCCCGCGACGTCCGGGGCATCGATGGCGGACTTGCGACGGAACTTCACGAACTCACTCCTCGAGGGGCGACTGCTGGGCCTGCTGTCGAGGGCTCGCGGCTGCGAATCCCCCGGTAGAACCGTAGCCCCCGTCGCCACGCACGGAGTCGGGGAGTCTCTCGACCTCCACGAACGCCGCCCGCTCGACCCGCTGGACGACGAGCTGGGCGATCCGATCGCCGCGGCTCAGCGTGACCGGGGTGTGCCGGTCGTGGTTGACCAGCAGCACCGCGATCTCGCCGCGGTAGCCCGCGTCGACCGTGCCCGGGGTGTTGACGATCGAGAGGCCGTGGCGCATCGCCAGGCCTGAGCGCGGGTGCACCAGCGCGACGTAGCCCTCCGGTAGCGCGACGGCGACGCCCGTGGGCACAAGGGCGCGCTCCCCCGGTGCCAGGGTGACGTCGATCGTCGTCATCAGGTCGGCACCGGCGTCGCCCGGCCGCGCGTACGCCGGCAGCGGGAGGTCCCGGTCGAGGCGGACGACCTCGACCCGCAGGTCGACGTCGGGCAGGGACTGGCTCACGCCGGGGACCCTAGCCCGCGCAGCCCCCCGACGACGGGTGGTGGGCCGGGTGGGAGAATTTCGGGGTGCCCCCGACGACCGCCTATCGCGAGCGGCTTCGTGTGCCGCTGCGCTGGTGGGTGCAGGGCACGATGCTCATCGCCACCCTCTGGCTGGCGCTCGTCGTCGCCGTCCCCGACCTTCTCGCCTGGGCCGTCACCGCGGCGTGCCTCGCAGCGCTCGGCGCGTGGTTCACCAGCTACGGCGGCGTGGGGGTGGAGGTCGTCGACGGGGAGCTGCGGGTCGGCCGGGCTCACATCGAGGCCCACCACCTCGGGGCGGTCGCGGCGCTCGACGCCGAGCAGACGCGGCGCACCGCCGGGGTGGAGGCCGACGCCCGCGCCTACCTCGTGCTCCGCCCCTACCTCCACCGGGCAGTGAAGGTAGGCATCGACGACCCGCGCGACCCGGCCCCCTACTGGCTGATCTCGACGCGCGACCCCGACCGGCTCGCGGCGGCCATCGGGGCCCTCACGCGCGACGGCTCCTGAGCCGATAAGATCGAGCCATGGCTAAGAAGTCGCTCGACCCTCCCATCGGCCACCACGAGGCCGCCAGCAGCTCGAAGGTCTGGGGCGTCTTCGCGTTGGCCTCGTCCCTCGGTGCCGCCCAGGTGGCCAAGAAGGGCCTCAACACCTCGTGGAAGGCCGCGACGGGCAAGAATCCGCCCGACAATCCGGCCGACCCGGACGTCGAGATGCGCGAGGCCGTGATGTGGGCCGTGGCCAGCGGCACGATCATCGCGCTGGCCAGGATGCTCGCGCAGCGCCGTGCGGCCGGCTACTACCTGCGCTCGACCGGCAAGCTGCCCCCCGGTCTGGGCAAGGACTGACCCGCAGGGGGACCGGGCCGGCGCCCGTCAGCCGGCACCCGGTCTCGCGCACCGCTGACGACGACGTCGTCCGCGGTGATCAGGCGCAGTCGCGGCAGATCATCTTCTTCTCGTCAGCCAGCTGGCTGCGGTGGTGCACCAGGAAGCAGCTCATGCAGGTGAACTCGTCCTCCTGCTTGGGCTTCACCTCGACCGCCAGCTCCTCGTGGGACAGGTCCGCCCCCGGAAGCTCGAAGCTCTCGGCAGCTTCGGTCTCGTCCTCATCGACCTTGCCCGAGTTCTTGTCGTGACGACGCGCCTTGAGCTCCTCGATGCTTTCCTCGGACTGGTCTTCCTCGTTCTTGCGCGGTGCGTCGTAGTCGGTCGCCATGCGTCACTCACTCCCCTCTCTCAACTGATGTGAACCCTGTTCCGGCCCGGTCCGGCGCGCCAGATTGTGCACCATGGCCCCTGGGCGCGAGACACCGGGCCCTCGCAAGAGTCCGAACGCACCCGGACACCGGGCTATTCCTGCCAGAAGCCCGCTTCGTGGGTGGCCATCCGCAGCTCCTCGATGCCGTGTGAGGGCGCACACAGGATGAGGCTGGTGCCGCCCGCGCCGGTGCCCAGCTCGACCCTCGCGCCCGCGGCCTCGGCGACCAGGGCTCCCGCCGCGTGGTCCCACAGGTGCACGCCCTCCTCGACGTAGCCGTCGAGAAGACCCTCGGCCACGTGGCACAGGTCGAGCGCACACGAACCGAGCCTCCTGATGTCGCGCACCCGGACCAGGAGTCGACCCACCGCCGCGGCCTGACGCACCTTCACGTCGGCCAGGTACGAGAACCCGGTCGCCACGAGGCGTTGCTCCAGCGGCGCCGGTCCGCGGACGGCGATCGGGGTGCCGTTGCGCAGGGCGACCAGCCTGCCCTCGTCGTCGGGTCGCGCGACGTACTCCACCCGCTTGGCGACGTCGACCACCACACCGACGACCACCACACCGTGGACCTCGACCGCGATCGATACGGCGTACTGCGCGATGCCGTAGAGGAAGTTGACCGTCCCGTCGATGGGATCGACGATCCAGCGCACGCCGCTGCTGCCGGTGGTGTCGTCCCCCTCCTCCCCCAGGAAGGCGTCGTCGGGTCGGCGGGCGGCGACGCGCTCGCGCACCAGCGCTTCGCAGGCCCGGTCGGCCTCGGTGACGACGTCGATGTCGCTGGTCTTGGTCGCGGCCACCGACACGCCACGAGCGGCGTGGTCGCGCACCAGGTCAGCGGCCTCGCGCGCGATCTCCAGCGCCAGGTCGGCGAGCTCACCCGCGTCGGCCGCGTGCGAGCTCACGCCTCCTCGCCGCAGAGTGCCGGCCGTTCGCCACGCGGGTTGGCGCAGCACCCGACCGGACACTGGTTCCACATCGGGCCGATGCTGCCGACGGATCGGCGCTCGACCTCGCCGGACTCGCCCGCCCGCTCGAGGGCGGCCCGCTCGAGGAGCAGGTCGCGCACGACCGCGACGAACCGCGGGTCGACGCCGGCGGTGGCCGCCCGCCGCGTCGGCAGCCCGAGCCGCTCGGCGGTCTCCATCGCCTCGGTGTCGAGGTCGTAGATGACCTCCATGTGGTCGGAGACGAAGCCGATCGGCACCAGCACCACGGCACCGGTCGAGCCCTCGGCGGCCAGGGCCTCGAGGTGGTCGTTCACGTCCGGCTCCAGCCACGGAGTCTGCGGTGAGCCGGAGCGGGAGCAGAAGGCCAGGTCGTGCTCGTGACGTCGTCCGGTCTGCTCGGCGATCCGGTCGACGACCACCTGGGCGGCGCTGAGGTGCTGGGCGACGTAGGCACCGCCGCCCTTCTCGGGCGGTCCGCTGGAGTCGTTCATGGCCGTCGGGATCGAGTGGGTGACGAAGACGATCCGAGCCTCGTCGGCCCCGGCGTCAGGCAGGTCGGCCAGGGCCGCGAGGGTCGCGTCGACGACGGGCTCGAGGTAGCCGGGGTGGTTGAAGTAGTGGCGCAGCTTGTCGAGGCGCGGAGCGTCCTCGATGCCGTCGACCGCATCGTGGAGGTTCTCGCGGTACTGCCGGCAGCCCGACCAGGAGGAGTAGGCGCTGGTGATGAAGCACGCCGCCCGGGTGATGCCGTCGGCAGCCATGCGGGTCACGGTGTCGCGCAGGTAGGGGTCCCAGTTGCGGTTGCCCCAGTAGACCGGGAGGTCGATACCGTTCTCGGCGAGGTCTGCCTCGAGCGCAGTGATGAACTCGCGGTTCTGGTCGTTGATGGGAGAGCGCCCACCGAAGAGGAAGTAGTGCTGGCCCACCTGCTCGAGCCGCTCCCGCGGGATGCCGCGCCCGCGCGTGACGTTCTCGAGGAACGGCACGACGTCCTCCGGCTTCTCGGGTCCGCCGAAGGAGACCAGCAGCAGGGCGTCGTAAGGATCGGTCACGGCACCATCGTAGGGAGCCGGGACCCACCCCGCGGAGGGGGCGGCGACGATGCAGCAGGCACTCGTCGGGCGCCTTAGACTCGCGCCGTGCTCGCGACGTACGCCCGGATCCTCACCCACCCCGGGACGGCCTTGTTCAGCGCTACCGGGCTGGTGGCACGACTGCCGATCTCGATGGTCGGCCTCGGCATCATCTTCCTCGTCCAGGCCCAGTCGGGGTCCTACGGCCTGGCCGGCGCCGTCTCGGCGGTGACCCTGGTCGCGAACGCCGGTTTCGCCATCCTCCAGGCCCGGTGGACCGACCGGCTCGGTCAGTCGCGGGTGCTCCCGGTCGCGATCACCGTGTGGGGCGCGGCCCTCGCCGGCCTGATGTGGTCGGTGGAGCAGGAGTGGCCACTGGCCGTGACCTTCGCGCTCGCCGCCGTCACCGGCGCTGCCCTACCTGCCGTCGGCAGCTGCGTGCGAGCACGCTGGGCCCACGCCCTCGACGACAGCGACCAGCGTCAGACCGCCTTCGCCCTCGAGGCCGTGGTCGACGAGACCGTCTACATGACGGGTCCCATCATCGTGACCCTGCTGGCGACCGCGGTGCACCCGGTGGCCGGGCTGAGCGCCGCGCTGGTCGCCGGCGTGAGCGGCACCTACCTCCTCAGTGCCCAGCGTGGCACCGAGCCGTCGCCGCACCCGCGCATCGACGACCGGCGGTCGCGCCCGGGGATGCCCTGGGCCACGGTGGTGCCGTTGAGCATCGTCTGCCTCGCCCTCGGCTCGCTCTTCGGTGCGGCCGAGGTCGCCACCGTGGCCTTCAGCGAGGAGCAGGGCGCCAAGGCGTACGCCGGGGTGCTGCTCGCGATCTGGGCTGCCGGGAGCCTGATCGCCGGCGGCATCACCGGAGCCCTGGTCTGGCGCCGCACGGTCCTCCAGCGCCTGCGTCGCGGAGCCGCCGGCATGGCCCTGGCGATGCTGCCGCTCGCCCTGATCGAGTCGATGTGGGTGATGGGAGCCGTGCTCTTCGTCGCCGGGTTCGCGATCGCCCCGACGCTGATCGCGGCCATCTCCCTCGCCGAGGCCAGCGTGCCGGCCGCTCGCCTGACCGAGGGTCTGGCGTTCCTGCAGACCGGGCTGGTGGCCGGCGTCGCTCCCGGGGCTGCCGTTGCCGGCCTCGTCGTCGACGCCCAGGGCGCCTCCCCGGCCTTCCTGGTCTCGGCCGGTGGCGGTGCGGTCGCCCTGGTTGCCGCGCTGGCGACGCGGGTGCGGGCCGTTCGCGCCGTCGCCCCGGTGACCGCAGACCTGCCCGCGGCGGCGCCGACGCAGCTCGGCGAACCGTTCGTCTGAACGGTGGTCACCGACGGAGTCTTCGTGCCACCGCGCGCTTGGGCGCGGTGCCGGGACGCCGAGCGCCTGCTGGCGTAGGCTCGACGACAGCAAAGGTCGGGCGCGGCCCCCACGCATCGAGAAGGCAGACGAACCCCCATGACAGGGCACGAGGCGAGCAGCACGGTCGGTACGTCGGCCGGCTCCGCGCCGCGCCCCGACGTGGCGGTCACCGGGACCCCGGCGCCCCTCTCGTTGACAGGGGTGAGTCGCGACGGAGCTGCGCTGCTCCTGGTCGACGGGCTCGGGGCACCGTTCCTGCTCGAGATCACGCCCGGCCTCCGCGCCGCACTCCGCGGCGACGCTTCTCGTATCGGCAAGGTGGAGACCACGATGGACAGCACCCTTCGTCCCCGAGACATCCAGGCGCGCATCCGGGCCGGCGAGAGCGCCGAGGACGTCGCCGAGGCGGCGCAGACCAGCGTCGAGAAGATCATGCCCTTCGCCGGGCCGGTCCTGGCCGAGCGCGAGCACGTGGCCGATCGTGCTCGACGCTCCAACCTGCGGCGTCCGGCCGGGGAGTCGGCCGGCACCTCGCGCACCCTGGGCGACGCCGTCGAGGCCCACCTGCGCTCGTGCAACGTCGATCCCGACACGGTGACCTGGGACGCCTGGCGCCGCGAGGACGGTCGGTGGTCGCTGACCGGCGACTACGCCTCGGCGCTGCGCTCCGGGTCGGCAGGGTTCACCTTCGACGCCAGGGGCAACTACGTCATGCTCGACAACGAGGACGCCCGTTGGCTCGTCGGGGAGTCCGTCGCCAGCCCGGCACCTGCTCGCGACGACCTGCGCACGGCTCGCGACCGACGTCTCTCCTCGGTCTCCGGTGACGAGCTCCCGCTCGGCGCCGACACCATCGAGATGGTGCAGGGTGATCCGGCCCCCGACCCGGTGGAGCGCGCCCACCCGGTCGAGGCCTCCGTCTCCGACACGACGATCGAGACCGTCGTCGAGGAGCAGACGCTCCCGCTGGAGGCGTTCTTCCAGGACGCTGCGACGTCCCACGATCCCGGGCCCGCGGCCCAGGCCGCCGACCAGCCCCCCGGTGAGTCCGCCGAGAAGCCCGCCGAGGGGACGACGGCTCGTCGTCCGGCGCAGAAGAAGAAGGGCCGCGCGTCGGTGCCCAGCTGGGACGAGATCATGTTCGGCGGGCCGAGCGAGCCGTAGGCGGCCTGGAACGGGTCGTTCGCCCGCTCAGGCCTCCCGCTGGTGGCTACCACCCAGTAGTCTCCGCCCATGTCGTACTTCGTGACCGGCGCCACAGGGTTCATCGGTCGTCACCTCGTGCAGGAGCTCGTCGACCACCGCGAGGGCGAGATCTTCGTCCTGTGCCGGGAGGGGTCGCTGGGCCGGCTCGAGACCCTGATGCGTCGGTGGGGCTCCGAGCGGGTCGTGCCGGTGGTGGGCGACCTCTCCCAGCCCGGTCTCGGCGTCGACGAGGCGTGGGTCAGCGAGCACGCCGGGTCGATCGACCACTTCTTCCACCTCGCGGCCATCTACGACATGACGGCCGACGATGCGACCAACGAGACCATGAACGTCGGCGGCACCCGCCACGCCGTCGAGCTCGCCGGCGCCCTGGGGGCCGGGTGCTTCCACCAGACCTCCTCGGTGGCGGCCGCAGGCGACTACCGGGGACGCTTCGACGAGACGATGTTCGATGAGGGCCAGCACCTGCCCTCGCCCTACCACCGCACGAAGTACGAGTCCGAGCGGATCGTGCGCGAGGAGGCGCCAGGCCTCGGCGTCGCGTGGCGGGTCTACCGACCGGCGATCGTGGTCGGCCACTCGCAGACGGGGGCGATGGACAAGATCGACGGTCCCTACTACTTCTTCCCGCTCATGAAGGCCATGCGCGACCGGCTGCCCTCGTGGCTGCCGCTGGCCGGCATCGACCTCGGCGACACCAACGTCGTGCCGGTCGACTACGTCGCGAAGGCCATGGACCACCTCGCCCACCTGCCCGATCGCGACGGCGAGGCGTTCCACCTGATCAACCCCGAGCCGCAGTCGACCGTCGAGATGGTCAACGCGTTCTGCAAGGCCGCCGGCGCCCCGCAGTTCGCCACCCCCATCGACCGCAGCCTGGCCCGCGTGACGGCGTTCGTGCCTCAACGACTGCGCCCCGGTTCGATCGTCACCGCACTCGTACGGAACAAGGCGGTCCAGGTCCTGCTCGACCAGACGATCGGGCGTGCCGGGATCCCGGCCGAGGTCCTCGCCCACACCGGTTTCACCGCGACCTTCACCTCCACCCGCACCGAGCAGGCCCTCGCCGGATCCTCGATCGCGGTGCCCGACCTGGAGAGCTACGTCCGCACGCTGTGGGGCTACTGGGAGGAGAACCTCGACGAGTCGACCGGTGCGGACCCCCAGGTCAGAGCCGCACTCTCGGGCAAGCACGTGGTGATCACCGGGGCCTCCTCCGGCATCGGGCAGGTGACCGCGCTCAAGGTCGCCCAAGCCGGCGGGATCCCGATCCTTGTCGCGCGTGGCAAGGACAAGCTCGAGGAGACGCGCTCGACGATCGAGATGCGCGGCGGCACCGCCCACGTGTTCGCCTGCGACCTCTCCGACCTCGAGGCGATCGACCGGTTGTGCGAGCAGATCTCCACCGAGCTGCCGTCGGTCGACTTCGTCGTCAACAACGCCGGGCGGTCGATCCGTCGCTCACTGCGCCTCTCGACCGACCGCTTCCACGACTTCGAGCGCACGATGCAGCTCAACTACTTCGGAGCCATCCGGCTCGTGATGGGCCTGATGCCGGCCATGCAGGCCCAGAAGTCCGGACACATCGTGAACATCTCCTCGATCGGGGTGCAGACCAACCCGCCCCGCTTCTCGGCCTACGTCGCCTCGAAGTCCGCTCTCGACTCCTGGAGCAACGTCGTGGCCTCCGAAGTGGTCGGCGACGGCGTCACCTTCACGAACATCCACATGCCCCTGGTGCGGACGCCGATGATCGCCCCGACGAAGCTCTATGACAAGTTTCCCACGATCTCGCCGGCCCAGGCAGCCGACACCGTCATCACCGCGATGGTGGAGCGGCCACACGAGATCAACACCGCGCTCGGCAACGTCGGCGCCGTGGCCCACACCGTGGCTCCCAAGCTCGCCTTCCGCGTGCTCAACATGGCCTACCACGTGTTCCCCGACTCAGCGGCCGCGAAAGGTCAGTCGCCCCAGGGCGGGACCCGCGAGAGCGAGCAGATCATGCTGGCCAAGGTCTTCAAGGGGATCCACTGGTAGTGCCAGCTCCGCTGGTACTACCAAGGTGATTCCGGTTGAGCAGGCGCGGGCACGTCGGAGCGAAGCGACGGGGTGCCTGGGAATGTCGAAACCCCGGGAGCCGAACGCGAACCGCAACCGGCGACGTCCACCACTTAGCCCGTCTCCACCGGGCGGTCGGGACCAGCCGACCACTCGCTCCAGCTCCCGGGGTACAACCGCGCCCGCACCCCGATCAGCTCCAGCGCGATGATGTCGTGCACCGCGGTCACGCCCGAACCGCAGTAGACGCCGACGTCCGCGCCGGGCACCGCGCCCACCTCGGCGTAGATCTCGCGCAGCTCGTCGGCCGGTCGAAACGTGCCATCGGGGCGCAGGTTGCCCGACGTCGGCACGTTGACCGCACCTGGGACGTGGCCGGCGACGGGGTCCATCGGCTCCTGCTCACCCCGGAATCGCTCGGGAGCCCGAGCGTCGATGAGGACCTCCACCCCGAGCACGTCCTCGGTGGGGATCGGCGCGTCGTCGGCGTCAGCGCTCGGTGCGAAGTCCCCGGGCCTCAGCTCGGGAGCACCCCTCTCCACCTCGCCGCCGGCCTCCACCCAGGCCGCCCACCCGCCGTCGAGCAGCCGGACGTCGCGGTGACCGTGGTGGCGCAGCAGCCACCAGCAGCGTCCCGCCGCCAGCCCGCTCCAGTCGTCGTAGACCACCACGGGGCGGTCGAGGCACACACCGCTGCGGCGCATGGCGGCCGCGAAGTCGGCGGCGGCGGGCAGCGGATGCCTGCCTCCCCGCGCTCCTCCCGGTGGGCTCGCGAGGTCGACGTCGAGGTCGACGAAGGCAGCCGAGGGCACGTGTCCGGCGAGGTACTCCGCAGGCCCGTCCGGACCTCCCAGCCGGTAGCGCACGTCGAGGAGGGTCACCGCCCGACCGGACTGCTGCTCGTCGATCAGGTCGCGGGCCGAGACGAGAGGACTCATCGCACCAGTGTGCCGGGAGGTGAAGGTTGCCCGGCCACCGCCGCCGCCGAACCGGGTTGACAATCATTCTCATCCGCGTTGAGAATGGTTCTCATGCGAACGCCTCGTCTGCTCGGGTTCGCCGGCCTGCTGCTCGTGGCCGGCGGGTGCTCGGCCTTCGACGACGCCGGGGACTCCGGCGTCCAGGTGGCGGCTGCGTTCTACCCGCTCGAGTACGTCGCCGAGCGGGTGGCCGGGGCGCACGGCGACGTCGTGGGACTGACCTCGCCGGGCAAGGAGCCCCACGACCTCGAGCCCACCATCAAGGAGACGGCCGACATCACCCTGGCCGACCTCGTCATCTACGAGCGTGGCTTCCAGGCGTCCATCGACGCCGCGATCGACCAGAATGCGGGCGGCGAGGTCATCGATGCCGCGGCGGTCGTCGGCCTCCGACCGTTCCTCGACGCCGGGCAGCCGGGTGACGAGCACTCGGGTGACACCCACAGCGAGGGCGACGGCCACGACCACGAGGGCGACCTCGATCCGCACTTCTGGCTCGACCCGCTCCGCCTGGCCGACCTGGGCGACGCGGTCGCCGAGTCCCTGAGCGGGATCGACCCGCCGCACGCCTCGGCGTACGACGCCAACGCCGCCGCCCTGCGCGACGACCTGGAGCACCTCGATCGCGACCTCGCCGGTGGCCTGGCGAGCTGCGAACGCTCCACGATCGTGGTCTCGCACGACGCCTTCGGCTACCTCGCTCGCTACGGTCTGCGGGTGGCACCCGTCGCCGGCCTCTCGCCCGACGCCGAACCGACGCCCGCCGACCTCGCCTCCCTGCAGCAGCTCATCAGCGACGACGGCATCACCACCGTCTTCGGCGAACGCCTCGCCAGCCCGCGCCTGACCCAGACCCTGGCCGACGACATGGGGGTGCGGACCGCGGTGCTCGACCCCGTCGAGGGCCTGTCCGACGAGACCACCGACGAGGACTACCTGAGCCTCATGCGGCAGAACCTCACTGCGCTCGAGAAGGCCAACGCATGTCCGTGAGCGAGCACTCGCCCCCCATCCACCTCGTCGACGGCGCTGTCGCGATCGGCGGCCGACCGGTCCTGCGCGGCATCGACCTCACCGTCGAGACCGGCGAGTTCGTCGCCCTGATGGGAGCCAACGGCTCCGGAAAGTCGACCCTCGTCCGCGCTCTCACCGGCCTGCGGCCCCTGGGCCGGGGGAAGCTGAGCCTGTTCGGCACGCCACTGGAGCACTTCCGCGACTGGCAGCGGATCGGGTTCGTGCCTCAGCGCTCGAGCGCCGGCTCCGGCGTCCCGGCGTCGGTGTGGGAGGTCGTCTCGTCGGGTCGTCTCCCGCGTCGCCGACTGCTCCGCCCGCTGCGGGCCGCCGATCGTCGGGCGATCGACGACGCCATCGAGCTCGTCGGGCTCCGCGACCGGGCGCGTGACGGGGTCGGCAACCTGTCGGGTGGGCAACAGCAGCGCGTCCTGATCGCGCGGGCGCTCGCGGGCGACCCGGACCTGTTCTTCCTCGACGAGCCGACTGCCGGGGTCGACCTGCCCAACCAACAGATGCTCACCGACGCGCTCGCAGCCCTGAAGCTGCGCGGATCGACCATCGTCCTGGTCGCCCACGAGCTCGGACCGCTGGCGGCCCTGGTCGACCGCGCCGTGGTGATGCGCCACGGGAGGGTCGGCTACGACGGCGAGCCGATCGCCGACCACGCCGTCCACGAACCCTGGCTGGGCGAGACCCACAGCCACCACCACCCCGAGGACGAGCGTCGACACCGCGACCACGCTCCCCACGTCCGGTCCCCCCTGGAGCTTCCATGAGTCCCGCAGAGCTGTTCAGCCTCCCCTTCATGCAGCGTGCCCTCCTGGCGGCGCTCTTCACCGGGATGGCGGCGCCGGCCATCGGCACCTACCTGGTGCAGCGACGCCTGGCACTGATGGGCGACGGCATCGGCCACGTCGCGGTCACCGGTGTCGCCCTCGGCCTGCTCACCGGGCTGTCCCCCACCTGGACCGCGGTCCTGGTGGCCATCGTCGGGGCGGTGGCGATCGAGGTGGTGCGCGAGCGCGGCCACACCAACGGCGACGTCGCGCTTGCACTGCTCTTCTACGGCGGCCTGGCCGGCGGCGTCCTGCTCACCGGGATAGGGGGCGAGAGCGCAGCCCGCCTCAACCAGTACCTGTTCGGGTCGATCACGACGATCTCCGTCGGGGACGTCATCGTCACCATGGTGCTGGCGGCCCTGGTGATCGTGGTGGGCGTCGGTCTGGCCCCGCAGCTCTTCGCCGTGGCCCAGGACCCCGAGTTCGCCCGCGTCGCGGGCCTGCGCGTGCGTTACTACAACCTGCTCGTCGCGGTACTGGCCGCCGTCACGGTCACGGTCGCCATGCGCACCGTCGGGCTCCTGCTCGTCTCGGCGCTGATGGTCGTCCCGGTCGCGACGTCCCAGCAGCTGACCCGGTCGTTCCGGACGACGCTGGTGGCGGCCATGGCGCTGGGAACCGCGGCGTCGGTCGGCGGCCTGGTGCTCTCGGCGTTCGCGTCGTACCGCGCGACGGTCGCTCCCGGCCCCACCATCGTGCTGCTCTCGCTCGCCGGCTTCGTGGTCACCTGGCCGATCGGGGTGTGGCTGCGACGTCGTACCCGCCTCAGGGAGCCCTTCGCCGACGAGGCTCCGGGTGAGCATGCCGTCAGCGAGCACGACCACGCCCACGGCCCCGGCTGCGGACACGCCGCCGTGCCGCACGACGACCACGTCGACTACGTGCACGACGGGCACCGCCACGCGCCGCACGGGAGTCACTATGACGAGCACTGAGGCCTCCGGGGAGCAGCGAACCCCCGCCGTGCGACCCACCCGTCAGCGCACTGCGGTGATCGAGGCGATGGCCTCGGTCGACGACTTCCGCTCCGCCCAGGACATCCACGCCCTGCTCGAGGCCCGCGACGCCCAGGTGGGGCTGGCCACGGTCTACCGCACCCTTCAGCTGCTCTGCGAGGTCGGCGCGGTCGACTCGCTGCGCGCCGAGGACGGGGAGCTCACCTACCGACGGTGCTCGAGCCACCACCATCACCACCTCGTGTGCCGTTCCTGCGGGGCGACGGTCGAGGTCGAGGGCCCCGCGGTCGAGACGTGGGCGCGTGCGATCTCCGAGGAGCACGGCTTCGCCGACGTCAGCCACACCCTGGAGATCTTCGGGACCTGCGGGCCGTGCCGACAGGGCCTCGAGAACGCAGCAGGCTGAGCCTTCGACGTCAGGCGCTGCCGTAGCGCCGGTCGCGCTCGGCGTAGATCTCGATCGCGCGCCACAGGGCGAGCCGGTCGACGTCGGGCCACAGGATGTCGGTGAAGACCATCTCGGAGTAGGCCGCCTGCCACAGCATGAAGTTGGACAGCCGCTGCTCGCCCGAGGTGCGCCAGACGAGGTCGGCGTCCCCGACCTCGGGCAGGTAGAGGTGCTGGGCGAAGGTCTTCTCGGTGACCTTGTCGGGGTTGAGCCGTCCGGCGGCCACCTCGCGCGCGATCGAACGGGCGGCGTCGGCGAGCTCGGCCCGACCTCCGTAGTTGACGCACATCGTGAGGGTCAGGACGTCGTTGTCGCGCGTCAGCTCCTCGGCGACCTGGAGCTCGCGAATCACCGACTTCCACAGTCGCGGGGCCCGACCGGCCCAGCGCACCCGCACGCCGAGCTCGTGCATCTCGTCACGACGTCGCCTGATCACGTCGCGGTTGAATCCCATGAGGAACTTGACCTCGTCCGGCGAGCGAGTCCAGTTCTCGGTCGAGAAGGCGTAGGCCGAGATCGCCTCGACCCCGATCTCGATGCCACCCTCGACGACGTCGAAGAGGGAGGCCTCCCCTGCTTCGTGGCCCCGTGTGCGCGGCAGCCCACGCTCCTTGGCCCAGCGCCCGTTGCCGTCCATGATGATCGCGACGTGGCGCGGCACCAGCGCCGCAGGGACAGCGGGAGGCCTGGCGCCCGAGGGGTGCGGTGTCGGAGGACGAACGGCACGCTTCACGTCGCGGACGCTATCGCGTGCTGCCGCGCGGCACTGCGGGGCTCAGCGCTCGACATGCTCCAGCGAACGCAATGAGCGTTCGAGGTGCCACGTCAGGAATGCCGCGACCAGGCTGCTGGCCTCGGTGAGGTGTCGCTGCTCGGCTGACTCGACGACCGGCCAGTCGCCGGCCAGCAGAGCCCCGAGGACCGCGACGGTCTCCGGAGCAGGCGCGGCAGAGCCGGGCAGTCGGCAGGTGGTGCAGAGCAGACCCCCCATCGAGGGGTTGAACCACCGGTGCGGACCCGCGCGGCCGCAGTGGGCGCACAGGTCGAACGACGGCGCGTAGCCGGCCACAGCCAGGGAACGCAACAGGTAGGAGTCGAGCACCTGTCCGGGACGCCGGGTGCCCTCGACCATGGCACGCAGCCCGCCGACCAGCAGCAGGAACTGCTGCACCGACGCCTGCTTCTCCTCGGGCACCAACCGATCGGCTGTCTCGAGCATCGCAGTGCCTGCGGTGTAGCGCTCGTAGTCGTTGCCGAGCCCGGCCGAGAACGGGAAGCGGGTCTCGGCCTGGGTGACGATGTCGAAGGTCCGACCTTCGGCCAGCTGCAGGTCGACGTAGGTGAACGGCTCGAGTCGCGACCCGAACTTCGAGGTGGTCCGACGCACCCCCTTCGCGACCGCGCGCACCCGACCGTGCTGACGCGTCAGCAAGGTGATGATGCGATCGGCCTCACCCAGCTTGTGGGTGCGCAGCACGATGGCCTCGTCGCGGTAGAGGGGCACGCCCCGATTGTGCCCGGTCGTGGGTCGGATCCCTCGGAGGTCAGGCGCCCGTACGTCGGCGTCGTCGCGATGCGCGCCAGCAGTCGAGGGCGAAGTCGGTGGCGGCACCGTCGAGACGACTCGGCGCCACGCGCCACTCGAGGATGCTGCTCGCCGAGACGAACGTCGCCTTCGGGAGCTCGCGCGCCAGCATGTCGGCGTCCGCGAACGGGTGGATCGGGTCGGCGCGGTGCCCGATCACCAGGGCGGGGGCCGTGATCGTGCGGCGCTGGGCGCTGGGCGGGGCGAACCGACCGAACAACAGCCCGTGGATGACCGCACCCATCGACTCCGGGCGCTGGTCGAGCACGTCGAGGCCCACCCCGACCCAGAACGGCACCAGGCCGCGGGGCACCGGCCGGGTGGCTCGACGGACGGCGCTGATCGTGAAGGGCACGAAGCGGGAGGCGTACAGCAGGGGCGAGAAGGCCAGCAGAGCCGCGACCACGGCATGGTCGAGCACCGGCATCTCGAGGATCAGCCCCCGCACCCGCTCGGGCGCACGGACCGCCACCTCCAGGGAGACGTTGGCTCCCAGCGACGTGCCGCCGAGGACGGCCTGGGGCGCCTCGAGGTGGTCGAGCAGTCCGACGACCTGCTCGCCGAAGGCGGTCATCGAGTAGAGCCGGGAGTCGACCGGACGGTCGGAGCGACCGTGGCCGAGCAGGTCCAGGGTGACCACGTGCAGACCCTCGGCTGCCAGACGACGGGCGAGGTGCTGGTGCATGCGCCGCGGGATGAGCTGACCGTGGAGGAGCACCACCCAGGAGTCCCCCGAGCCGTACTCGGTGTACTCGAGCCGGTCGCGCCCGGACTCCCCCTCGAGGAAGAACTGACCGATGCGCTCGGAGACCAACATGTCCCGCAGGCTAACAACCCGCCCGCGCCCGTGCCGCGACAGTGGTCTGGACCACCGGTGGCGTGCCTGCCGGACCTGCCCACGCCGGCGGTCCATCTCGTCCACACTGGACCGGTGAGTCCCCCCGCTGCTGTCGCACGCCTTGACGCGCAGCGCCACGCCCTCGACCGGAGGTGGACCGTCGGGTTGCTGGCGCTGATCGTCGGCCTCGACGCCGTGCTGCTGGGGATGCCTGACCACTCCGTCCTGCTGACGACCTGGTGGTCGAGCGTCGGGCTCGGCGTCGTCCTGCTCGCCGTCGCTCCGCTGCGCCGCTGGCCGGCGTTGCTGGTCGTGCTCGCGCTGCTCTCCGGCGGGGTCCTGCTGGGCTTCGACGTCCCACCGCGGGTGAGCCTGACCCTGGCGCTCTCGCATGCCGCGCAGGCCCTGGCCGGCGCGAGCATCCTCACGCGTGCCGGACGTCGCCGAGCCGGTCTCGCGTCGTTGCCCGACCTGGGCCTGCTCTCCCTCGCCGCCGTGGCCTCGGCGGTGCTGGGCGTCGGGCTGGAGCTCAGCGTCCGACCCGACGACGTCCGGACGACGGCGCAGGCGGCCACGCAGATCGGCATCCAGCACGGGCTGTCCGTCATGCTCTTCGGCGCGCTCCTCCTGAGCGCAGCAGAGGGGCAGCGGGCTCGACGGCGCTTCGACCTGCTCCGGGTGCCGGCGTTGGCCTGGCTGCAGTCGGCGACGTTGGCAGCCGTGCTCGCAGTGATCTTCTTCCCCGAGGCCGCGCCGCCCCTGACCTTCATCCCGATCCCGCTGCTGGTGTTCGGCGCCATCGCCTTCGAGCTCCGGATCGCCACCACTCAGCTCGCGGCGGTCGCCGCTGTCGTCACGATCGCCACCGCCAACGGCCGCGGACCGTTCTCGGACGGCCTCGTGAGACCCGACCTCATCGGCTCGGTCACGCTGGGCTACATCGCCTGCTCCGCCCTGGCCAGCCTGCCGCTGGCGGTCATCGTCCACCAGCGCCGCGGGCTCCTGCAGAAGTCGGCTGCCGACGACGACCTCTTCCGACGCTCGTTCACCGAGTCCCCGCTCGGCATGGTCATGATGCAGGACGACGGCGGCCTGCTGCGCCTCACGCAGGCGAACGCGGCCGCGGCGAGCATCTTCGAGCTCGACCCGGCAGACCTCGAGGGCCGCTCCTTCGGCGAGCTGGTGAGCACCCTCGACTACCGCGACGTCTTCGACGCGCTCATCTCGGGCGAGGTCGACACCTGGCACGGGCGGGCATCGGTCCTGACTCGTCCCGGCAGCCGGATCGACCTCGCCATCGCCGCGATCGCCGGGACGACGTCGTCCCCGGTGTTCTCGGCCCAGCTGCTCGACCAGACCCAGGAGCAGGACAGCCGCAGGCGGCTCGAGGTCGCCCACAAGCTCACCGATGCGACGCTCGACACCGCGGCCTGCATCATCCTGGTCACCGACGAGAGCGGCACCATCGTGCGCATCAACGGCGCGACCAAGCACATCACCGGCTACGACGAGCATGCCCTGGTGGGAACCCTGCTCTGGGACTCGCCGTTGGCCGCACTGACCCGGTCCGAGATGGAGGCGATGCTCGTCTGGCCCAACAGGTCCGGCTTCCCGATGACGCGCGAGAGGTTGTCCTACACCGCCGACGGGTTGCCCATCCGGCTGGTCTGGAACAGCAACATCGTGCGGGCCGAGGCCGGGGCGCCGTCGTACGCCGTGCTGACGGGCGTCGACGTGACCGCGGAGCGCAGCAACACCGGTCTGGTGGCCCACCTCCTCCAGGCGTCCGTCGCCACGGCCCTGATCGGCATCGACGTCACCGGGCGCATCACGGTGTTCAACAGCGGGGCAGCGCACATGCTCGGCAGCACGGCCGAAGAGATGATCGGGACGTCGTTCATCTCGCTCCTCGACCCCGCGCAGCTGCTCGTGCGCACCGGCGCGGTCGGTGAGCGCGAGGCCTTCCTCTGCCTGGTCGGCATGATCGGCCACGGGGACGAGTCCGCTGCCCGCGACTGGACCTGGCGCACGCGCGCCGGGCACGAGCTCATCGTGTCGATGACGCTCAGCGTGACCGACGACAACGTCGAGGACCGGGTCGGCTTCCTCTGCGTCGGCCGCGACGTGACCGAGCAGCGTGAGGGTCAGGACACCCTCGTCGCCGCGCTCGACAAGGAACGCACCGCCGTGGAGCGGCTGCGCTCCCTCGACCGGGCCAAGGACGAGTTCGTCTCGACGGTCTCCCACGAGCTGCGGACGCCGGTCACCAGCATCCTCGGCTACACCGAGCTCCTGCTCGACGGCGACGTCGTGGCGCCGGACCCCAAGCAGGTCGTCATGCTCGAGACCATCGCGCGCAACAGCCACCGCCTCATCGCCATCTGCAGCGACCTGCTGCTGCTCAGCGGCTTCGAGGCGCGCGAGGCCCTGGCGAACCCGCAGACCTACGACCTGCGCGACGCCGTCGGCGCCGCCCAGGACTTCACCCGCGCCATCACCGCCCAACGCCCGCTCTCGGTCACCTTCTCCACCCCGGACGAGCCGGTGCTGGTCACGGGCGACCGCAGCCAGCTCGACCGGGTGCTGGTCAACCTGGTCAGCAACGCCATCAAGTTCACCCAGGACGACGGCAGGATCGACGTCCGCCTCATCCGGGACCCCGTCCTCGGCGCGATCATCACGGTCGCCGACAACGGCGTCGGCATCCACGCCGACGACCACGACCACGTCTTCCAGCGCTTCTACCGCACCGAGCACGCGCAGGTGATGGCCATCCCCGGCACCGGGCTGGGGCTCTCGATCGTCGCCGGCATCGTCGAGGCCCATGGCGGTTCCATCGCCCTCGACTCCGCCCCGCACGAGGGCGCGACCTTCACCGTGCTGCTCCCGGTCGTCGACTGAGATCTGGGCGGTTGCGACGCTGCCGGCCGGGGCTCAGCCGGTCGCCGCGGCGCGATTGACCGCGCTCAGCACCGCCTTGAGGGAAGCGGTGACGATGTTCGCGTCGAGGCCGACGCCCCAGGAGAGCTCGCCACGGACCGCGCACTCGACGTAGGCCGCAGCGATCGCGTCGCCGCCGGAGCTGAGGGCGTGCTCGTGGTAGTCGAGCACTCGGACGTCGAAGTCCTGCGGCAGCGTGTTGATCGCCGTCACGAAGGCCGCGATGGGCCCGTTGCCGGTGCCCTCGAGGGTGAGCGTCTCGCCGTCCACGGCCACGCTCACCGTGAGGGCGTCGGTCTCCCCCGCGGCCGAGCTGGTGTGGACCGAGTCGAGCGACAGCGGCGCTGCGCGATCGAGGTACTCGGCGCGGAAGGCCGACCAGATCTCGGCAGGCGTGACCTCGCCGCCCTCGGAGTCGGTGCGCTGCTGGATCACCCGGCTGAACTCGATCTGCGCGCGTCGCGGCAGGTCGAGCTTGTGCTCGGTCTTGAGGATGTAGGCCACTCCGCCCTTGCCGGACTGGCTGTTGACGCGGATCACGGCCTCGTAGGTGCGACCGACGTCCTTGGGGTCGATGGGCAGGTAGGGGACCTCCCACGCCTGCTCGGCCACCGGGCGGCCGTCGCGCCGGGCGTCGGCCTCGAGGTGCTCGAGTCCCTTCTTGATGGCGTCCTGGTGCGAGCCCGAGAACGCCGTGTAGACGAGGTCGCCGCCGTAGGGGTGACGCTCGGGCACGTCGAGCTGGTTGCAGTACTCCACCGTGCGGCGGATCTCGTCGATACCACCATGGCCCGCGAAGTCGATCTCGGGGTCGATGCCCTGCGTGAAGAGGTTGAGCCCCAGCGTCACCAGGCACACGTTGCCGGTGCGCTCGCCGTTGCCGAACAGGCAGCCCTCGATGCGGTCGGCGCCGGCCAGGTAGCCGAGCTCGGCAGCCGCCACGGCCGTGCCTCGGTCGTTGTGCGGGTGCAGGGACAGGACGACGTGCTCGCGGTGGGCCAGGTGGCGGTGCATCCACTCGATCGAGTCGGCGTAGACGTTGGGGGTCGCCATCTCGACCGTCGCGGGCAGGTTGATGATCACCGGCTTCGCGGCGGTGGGCTCGAAGACCTCGAGCACCTCGTTGCACACGCGGACGGCGAACTCGAGCTCGGTGCCGGTGTAGCTCTCCGGGCTGTACTCGTAGAAGACCTCGGTCTCCGGCACCCCCTCCTCGAACTTCTTGCAGAGCCGGGCCCCGGTGACCGCGATGTCGGCGATGCCGTCCTCGTCGAGGCCGAACACGACCCGACGCTGCAAGGTCGAGGTGGAGTTGTAGAGGTGGACGATCGCCTGCTTGGCGCCGCGGATCGCCTCGTAGGTGCGCTCGATGAGCTCTTCGCGCGCCTGGGTCAGTACCTGGATGACGACGTCGTCGGGGATGAGGTCGTCGTCGATGAGCTGTCGGACGAAGTCGAAGTCGGTCTGGCTGGCGCTGGGGAAGCCGACCTCGATCTCCTTGTAGCCCATGCGCACCAGCAGCTGGAACATCGCCAGCTTGCGGGTCGGGGACATCGGGTCGATCAGCGCCTGGTTGCCGTCGCGCAGGTCGACCGCGCACCACCTAGGTGCCTTCTCGATGCGACGGTCTGGCCAGGTGCGGTCGTCGAGGACGACCGGCACGAAGGGCACGTAGCGCTGGTGCGGCATGCCGCTGGGCTGCTGGGGGTTGTTCGTGATCATGACGACTCCTGCTGGCGGTGGCTGGCTGGTGGTTGGTGCGCCGGCGCGTTGCAGACTCCGCAGCGAGGAGGTCGGCGGGCCCTAGCGGGCGGGGACCTCGCTGCGGCAGCGAAGGAGGAGGTCGAGGAGCATCATGATGTGCCCACCCTAGCGACCGTGACCAGGCGGTGCACAGGTGCGGTCGTCCCGCCGGCTCGTCGGCCGGTTCACCAGCCGAACTCCTCGCGGTGCACATCGCGCCGGCGCACCCCGGCGGCGCGGGCGGCCTGCATCACCCCCCAGGTCCACTGCGGGGGCCCGCAGACGTAGACGTCGCTGGTGAGAAGCCGGGGAGCCAGCCGCAGCAGGACCCGGTCGGCCGGCTCGGCGCCATCGGGACGCTCGCCGTCCAGGGTGCGTGGCAGGAATGACCACGAGTCGAGCCTGGGCCCGACCAGGGGCACGACCTCGATGCCCCGGCGGACCGCGAGGTCGTCGAGCTCGGCGGCGAAGAGCCGCTCGTCCTCCGAGCGAGCGCGATGGATCAGCGTCACCTCGCCGGGGGCGTAGTCGGCGTCCTCGAGCAGGGCCCGGAACGGGGTGATCCCCATCCCGGCAGCGATGAGCACCAGGTGGGGATGGCGACGCCGCTGCAGCGACAGCGCGCCGTACGGTCCCTCCACCGCTACCCGGGTCCCGACCGCGACCCCCTGCACGGCAGCGGCACCGTCACCCGGCCCACCGACGGTGAGGCGAAACGTCGTCGCGTCCGGGGCCCGCGAGAGGGAGTACGGGTGGGCCCTGGTGCGGCCGGGCCCGCCGAAGCGCCAGAGGAAGAACTGCCCCGATCGCACCGACAGCCGGTCGAGGTCACGGCCCGCGACGACGAGCGACACCACCCCGGGCAGCTCCTCGACCCGCGTCTGCACGCGCAGGCGGTGCCGTCGGGTCACCTGCAGGGGCCGCAGCACCCGGAAGGCCAGCACCAGTGTCGCCGGGACGAGGTGCAGGGTCCACCAGTACGCCGAGGTCCACGAACCGACGAAGTCGACCGAGACCAGCTCGTGCGGCAGCACCAGGCCGATGGCGACGTAGGACCAGAGGTGGATGAGGTGCCACAGCTCGTAGCGCAGCCGTCGGCGCAGGCCGGACATCGACGTCAGGACCACGACGAGGAGCAGGGCGGTCCCGACCGTGGCCAGGAGCATGTGACGCCCATGCACGAAGAGGTCGAGCAACGCACCGCCGACGTCGGCGCGCCCGCGGGCACTGCGTTGCTGGGCGAACAGCACGACGTGGGCCAGCATCAACCAGAAGGACGCGAACCCCAGGACGGCGTGGGCGCTGGTGATCGCGCCGCGCCCCCATGCGCGCTCGATCCACGGGAGGCGAGCCAGGAGCACGACCTGGAGGAGCATCAGGTTGGCGGCGACCAGGCCCGTCCACAGGGCTTCGGTCTGGGTGGGTGCGAGCGGACGGGTGAGCGCCTCCAGCACCGCGTCGAGCGAGCGGTAGGCGATCCACGTCGTCACGAGCAGGGTGGCGATGCCTGCCGCCGCGATGCCCGCTGCCACCGCCCGGTCCAGGCGCGGTCCGGGTGAGGGGGTGGACGCGGCGAAGCCCGCGACACCGGAGTGCCGCGGGCTTCGACTCACTGCTGCGACGACCGGATGACGGGCGTCTTCGAGGCGGTGAGGACTACTTGGTGAGGACGGTGATCTTCGCGACGCCGACGAGGACCTGGTCGGTCACGTCGGTGATGCCGAAGGTGTCGTTGAGCAGGCCGGCGGCCACGTCGGAGATGTAGACCTTGGTGCCCTCGAGGATGGCGGTGTCGCCCTCGGTCTGGAGAGGCTTCAGCGTCGAGCCGTTGAGGCGGAAGAGGTAGGCGCTGGTCGCGGCGACCTTGCCGTCGACGACGACGTCACCGTAGACGCGCGAGACGCCGGGGTCGACGTTGAAGTTGCGCAGCTCGACGGTGGTGCCACCGGCGGTCAGGCTCAGGCCCGAGTTCTCGTGCTGGATCTGGCCCACCACGTAGTTCGGGACGCTGCCGGGCTCGAAGAGCTGGACGTTGCCGCCCGTGATCGGGAAGGAGAGCACGGTGCCGTCGAGCGTGGCGTTCGAGAGCACGCCCGGGGTGACGCCGAGGGCGTCGAGGGTGTCGAAGAACGTGGGGTCGACGTCGATCTGCGTCATCTCGCCGGTCAGGTTCTCGATCGTGGCGACCGGCTGCACCTTGTCGGGCGTCGAGGAGGACGACGAGCCGCTGTCGCTCTCGCTGCCGCACGCGGCGAGCGGGAAGGCGATGAGCATGAGGCCGGCGATGCCGGCGGCGGTCTTCGTGCGAGGGCTGCGGAAGTTCATGGGATTCCCCATCTGTAGAGTCAGTGAACGCCAGTCATTCGTCGCTCCCCCGTGGCCGGATTGGAGAGCCACGTCACACCGCGTGGCGCTACCGTGTGGCATGCCGCTCCTCCTGGTGGTCCACCACTCCCCCACCCCCACGGTCGCGTCGTTGACCGACGCCGTCGTGGCAGGTGCGAACGACGACGCGATCGAGGGTGTCGAGGTCGTGGTGCGCCAGGCTCTGGAGACCACGTCGGCCGACATGCTGGGCGCCGACGGCTACCTGGTGGGCACCACTGCGAACTTCGGCTACATGTCGGGGGCGCTCAAGCACCTCTTCGACACGCTGTTCCTGCAGATCGGGGGCTCGCTGTCCGACGACGGGTCGGGCTCCAGCGACCGATCCCCGGGCAAGAAGCCGTTCGGCCTCTACGTGCACGGCCGTTACGACACCACCGGCGCGGTCCGCTCGGTGCTCGCGATCACCGGCGCCCTGCCGTGGCGTCAGGTGGCGGGGACGCTGGAGGTGCTGGGGGACGCCGGCGAGAGCGACCTCGCTGCGGCGTACGAGCTGGGCGGCACGTTGGCGGCGCTGCTGGGCTCCTGAGCACGCCACGCCGGTACCATCGGCCGACATGGGACGCGGGGGCTGGAGCTGGGTGGTCGGCGCCCTTCTCATGGCCGGCCTCACCGCCTGCGGCGGCAGCGATCCGGCGGCGCCGCCCGACGACCCGGCGCAGGTCGATGCCCTGGAGCCGCCCGAGCTCGGCGCCTGCCGTCGCCTGACGTTGCCCGACATCGCGCAGACCTCGAACGCGACCCCCTCGGTGCCCTGCACCCAGGAGCACACCGCACAGACCTATGCCGTGGGCGACCTGCCCGCCGAGCTGACGACGGCGGCGTACGACGCTCCCGAGGTCGGTGCGTTCGCGTTCGAGACGTGCACGACCCAGCTGCAGAAGTTCCTCGGTGGCGACGAGAGCCTGGCGATGCGCTCGATCATCACGTGGGCGTGGTTCCGTCCCTCCGAGAAGGCGTGGGCCGGGGGTGCGCGCTGGTATCGCTGCGACGCCGTCGGTGGCGGCGAGCTGAGCGCGACCCTGGCGAGCCTGCCCGTGACCGCCCGCGGGCTCCTGCAGGGTCGTCCCGACGACAAGTGGATGGCGTGCGTCGAGGGCCCCACCGTCAGCACCGGCCCGAAGATCCCGTGCAGCCAGACCCACGACTGGCGCGCCGTGACCACCATCAAGGTGGGCGAGCCGGGCGAGGAGTACCCCGGGGACCGCATCGTGGAGGTCAAGACCACCAACTTCTGCTCCGACTCCGTCGGCGCCTGGCTGAACTACCCGGTCGACTTCGACTACGGCTACACGTGGTTCCACCAGGCCGAGTGGGACGCCGGCAACCGCCGATCCATCTGCTGGGCCAAGACCGGTGACTGACCGCCGTGCCCGCGGGCGGGCGGCCGTCGCCGCCTCCGCGCTGGTCCTCACGCTCGCCGGCTGCTCCGGCAGCGGTGTCGGCACCTCTCCTCCCACCGAGTCCCCCGCCGATCCCCCCGCCAGGTCCCCCGCCGGCTCCTCCCTGGCTTCCTCTGCTGCGCCGACCTCCACGCCGGCGCCGACGCCGACCGCCGCCGAGGCTCCGCGCCCGAAGGTCGGCGCCTGTCACCGCCTCGACTTCGACGCCGCGGTCGCGCCCACTGCCGGGCTCGACGCGGTGTCGTGCTCGAAGGCCCACACCGCCGAGACGTACGACGTCGGCACGGTGGCGAGCCTGGCCGACGGTCATCTGCTCGCGGTCGACTCCGACCAGGTCCAGCAGCAGGTCGCCACCAGCTGCCCGGCTGCCCTCCCCGAGGCCCTCGGCGGAACCCTCGAGGACGTCCGGCTCAGCATGTTGCGGGCGGTGTGGTTCACCCCGACCGTGGAGGAGTCCGACGCCGGCGCCGACTGGTACCGCTGCGACGTCGTGGCCCTCGCGGGCGCCGAGCAGCTCACCCGCACCCGGGGGTCGCTCGAAGGCGTCCTGAACGACGCGGGACGCCGCGACACCTACGCCATGTGTGGCACCGCGGGGCCCGACGAGGCCGACTTCGAGCGGGTTCCGTGCAGCGCCGTGCACTCATGGCGCGCGTTCTCCGTCATCGACCTGCCGCCGGGCACCTACCCGGGGCGGTCCGCCGTGGCCGATGCCGGCGCAGCGCCCTGCAAGGACGCGGCTGCCGGCGTCGCCGCGGACCCTCTCGACTACGCGTGGGCCTACGAGGGGCCCGACCCCGACCAGTGGGCCGCCGGGCAGACCTTCATCCGGTGCTGGACCCCGGACTAGACGCCGCGTCGGCGCGCGGTGCTGCTGCGCTGACGCCCCTCCCGGGTTGGCACCGCCTGGCAGGGTGGCGACATGCGCGTCGCTGTCATCGGAATCGGGATCATGGGCGCCGGCATGGCCGGCTCGCTCGCGCGAGAAGGCCATCAGGTCGTGGTCTGGAACCGCACCGCGGAGAAGGCCACGGCGCTGGTCGCCGACCTCGACGGTGACGTCTCGGTCGCCGGCACCGTGGCGCAGGCCGTCACGGGCAGCGACGTGGTGGTGACCATGCTCTTCGACGCCGACGCGACCCTCCTGGTGGCCGACGAGATCGTGGCGCACCTCGCCGAGGGTGGGGTGTGGGTGCAGAGCGCGACCGTCGGGCCCGACGGCGCCCGCGCCATTGCCGAGCGGGCGCCGGGCCGGGTGCTCGACGCCCCGGTGCTCGGGACCAGGAAGCCTGCCGAGGACGGCGCGCTGATCGTCCTGGTGTCGGGTCCGGCCGAGCTCGTCGAGCGCGCGCAGCCTGTCCTCGACGCGATCGGCAGCAGGACCATCGTGGCCGGCGAGGAGATCGGACAGGGCTCGGCCCTGAAGCTCGCCTGCAACGCGTGGGTGGGCCTCATCACCGCCGGCACCGCGCAGTCGCTCGCCCTCGCGAAGGGACTCGGTGTCGACCCCCAGCTCTTCCTCGACGCGATCGAGGGCGGCGCGGCCGACTCGCCCTACGCCCACCTCAAGGGCGCGTCGATGCTGAGCGGCGAGCTGCCGCTCTCCTTCGCGCTCGACGGCGTCCGCAAGGACCTCGGCCTCATGCAGGCCGCCGCGGTCGGCGCCGGCGTCCCCGACCGTCTCCTGAACGCCGTGCGCGGCCTCTTCGACGTGGCCAGCGAGCGGGGGCACGGTGGCGACGACCTCGCGGCGGTCTACGCCGCCTTCGACCAGCCTGACTGACAGGCCCGGCCCACGGTGCGGGAGCGCGTGAGCTAGAAACCGAGCTTGCGCAGCTGGCGGGGGTCGCGCTGCCAGTCCTTGGCGATCTTGACCTGCAGGTCGAGGTAGATCGGGGTGCCCAGGAGGGCCTCGATCTGGGTGCGGGCGGCCGTCCCGATCTCGCGCAGTCGAGCGCCCTTGTGCCCGATCATGATGCCCTTCTGCGACTCCCGCTCGACGTAGAGGTTCACGTGGACGTCCAGGAGCGGCTTGTCGGCGGGGCGGTCCTCGCGCAGGTTCATCTCCTGCACCACGACGGCGATCGAGTGGGGAAGCTCCTCGCGTGCGCCTTCCAACGCCGCCTCGCGGATCAGCTCGGCCACGATGATCTCCTCGGGCGCGTCGCTGAGGTCGCCATCGGGGTAGAGCTGTGGACCCTCGGGCAGCAGGCCGACCAGCAGGTCGGCGAGCAGCTGCACCTGGTGGCCCTCCTTCGCCGACACCGGGACGATCTGGGCCCAGTCGGTGCCCGTCTCCGACCCGAGCCGGTCGATGGAGAGCAAGTGCTCGCCGAGCTGCTCGGGCGTGGCCAGGTCGGTCTTCGTGGCGATGGCGACCTTGATGGTGCGCTTGACCTTGCCCATCTCGTTGACGATGAACCGGTCACCGGGTCCGATCTTCTCGTTGGCCGGGAAGCACACGGCGACGACGTCGACCTCCGAGAGCGTGGTCTTGACGAGGTCGTTGAGCCGCTCACCGAGCAGGGTGCGCGGGCGGTGCAGACCGGGGGTGTCGACCAGGATGAGCTGCGCGTCCTCGCGATGCACGATGCCGCGCACCACCGTGCGCGTGGTCTGTGGCTTGGAGGAGGTGATGACGACCTTCTGGCCGACGAGGGCGTTGGTGAGCGTCGACTTGCCGGCGTTGGGACGACCGACGAAGGAGGCGAACCCGCTGCGGTGCGCGGGTGCCGGTCCAGGTGTCTCGCTCATGTGTCCCTCGCTTCGTCGTAGTCGGCCCAGATCTCGTCGTCGCTCTTGCCCGCTGCCTTGCCCGCCCGGTAGATCGGCCCCGGGTCGACGGCGCGCGGCTGACGCACGGCTCCCCCGCGCCAGTAGCCCATCACGTCGTAGGCGGTGCTCGCCAGCTTGCGGTCGCGCATCAGGTGCTTGCGGATCGTGCGCATCTGCGACGACTCCCCCGCCATCCAGAAGTAACCGTCGCCCGGAGGCCAGGTGAGGTCGGGCACGACGGCCCCGAGCGCGCTCAGTCCGTCACCGGGCTGGGTCAGCCACGTCACCTCACCCGCGGCGGCACCGAGGTAGGCGGGCCACACCTCCGCATCGGCGGGCACCTCGGCCCACACCTGGGTGGGGACGCCGCAGGTCTCGACGATGCGCGCCATCGCCGGCATGGCGGTGAGGTCGCCCACGAGCATCAACCAAGCGGCGTCCGCGGGCATGGCGAATGAGCCCTTGGGTTCAGTGATGGTGCACGTCTGCCCGACGCAGTCGGTACCGACCCACTCCGTCACGAGCCCGACGTCGTGGTGGACGATGTCGAGGGTGAGCTCGTCGACACCCGCGGGGCCGGGACCGAACGACCGCACCGAGTAGTAGCGGCTCTGGAACTGGCCAGGCACCACCAGCCCGACCCACTCGTCGGGGATCCCCGTCGAGGCGAACCCGGCCAGACCGGGCCCGCCCAGTACGAGCCGCACCAGGTGCTCGGAGATCGCGACGCGCCGCAGCACGTCCACCTCGTACGTGCTGGCCCGGATGCTCATCAGGTCGAGGCTACCGGTGGGCCTCGGCGGCTCCGCAGCAAGCGCCCGCGTGTGCCTTCGGACGTCGAGCAGCGAGCGCCACCAAGCCCCACTCCGGAGGTTGAGCAACGAGTGTCAGGGGAACCTTCCCGGAGGTTGAGCAGCGAGCGAAGCGAGCGTGACGAAACCCTCCCGGAGGTTGAGCAGCGAGCGAAGCGAGCGTGACGAAACCCCGCAAGATACCCACCACCCCTCCACAGCCGAGCCGACCGAAGAAGTTGTCCACATCCCCACCGTTGAGCGGGAAAGTGGCATTCTGAGTGTCGGTGGCAAGTGCTTGAGTAGCACCATGAGCAGGCACCTCGACGACACCGGGACAGGTCACCCGATCCTCGGTTTCCTCGACGCCCTCGAGGCCGGCCTCGACGACATCAAGGACGCCCCGGTGTGGTCGTTGAACGCCGAGGAGACCACCCAGGCGGTGACCCGGCTGGTTGCTGACCTGGCGCGGTTGGCGGAGGTCGAGACGCGGCTGCTCGGTCAGGCGCACACCCTCGACCTGCACGGGTCGATCGGTGCCAGGTCGGTCTCGCAGTGGTTGGCCCGCGCGACCCGGATGACGCGTGGTGAGGCGAACCGCAGGTGCAAGCTCGCGACATCGCTGGACGCGCACCCACAGACCCGCCAAGCAGTCGCAGCCGGGCAGGTCCTGCCCGAGCAGGCAGCCGTGATCACTGCTGCCCTCGACGACCTCGACGACGACTACGCCGCCCAGGCAACCGAAGCGGAGGCGTTCCTGATCGGCAAGGCCTCCGACTTCGACGCCCACCAGCTGCGTCTGCTCGGTGAACGGCTCTTCGAGACCATCGACCCCGAAGGTGCCGAAGAACGCGAAGCCAGAAGCTCTTGCTGAGCAGGAAGAACGGGCCCGGAAGAAGACCGAGTTCCGGATGAACACCATCGGCGACGGCCTCGCCAGGGGATCCTTCGTGCTTCCGCAGGTTCAGGCCGAGATGCTCCGCAAAGCCCTCCTCGCGCTCGCCGCCCCAAGCACGTGCGGGCGAAGGAGGGTGCCGGTGCGTTCGACCACGAGAAGCCGACCGCGCAGCGGATGGGCTGGGCCTTCGCTGAGTACATCGAGCGCTACCCGTCCGAGACAGCTCCCCAAGATGGGTGGGGTGGCCGCCACGCTCATCGTGACCGTGCCGGCCGACGTCTTCACCCACGGCGCCCAGAAGGCCGGACGCACCGAGAACGGCACCGGTGTCTCACCAGGCCAGCTGCTGCGCTGGGCCTGCGAGGCGAAGCTCATGCCCGCGGTCCTCGACACGAAGGGCCACGTCCTCGACCTCGGCAGGTCCAAGCGGTTCCACACCGAAGCGCAACGGATCGCGCTCATCATCGCCCAGAAGACCTGCCAGCACCCCGCCTGTGACACCGCCGGAGCGTTCTGCCACGTCCACCACACCAACCCCTGGTCCGAGGGCGGTGGCACCAACACCCGCGACGCCGTCCTGCTCTGCCCCTTCCACCACCACCAGACCCACGCCCAGCGCATCGACTACCCACTGCGGACGTAGGACGACGGCAAGCTCCTGTCGACTGGATCGGGGTGTCTCACCGCCGCCGCTGCGACAGGATCGAACACCCGAACACGCTTGATGAGCGGGCGCGAGGCCGGTCGGCGTGTGGTCGCGCATACGTGCGGCTGCCCGCGAGATCTGGGCTACGCCGTGAATAGCCGCACAGATCGGCGGCTTCCCGCGGTTGACCAGCGATCAGTGACGCA
Organism: uncultured Actinomycetota bacterium; assembly: GCA_963742775.1. GTDB lineage: Bacteria > Actinomycetota > Actinomycetes > Propionibacteriales > Nocardioidaceae > Nocardioides. The sequence goes on from CAVUNE010000008.1 coordinate 162,188, forward strand.
GCTTGACGTGCTTGCGCACGACCACGCGCTTCTGGCCGACCCGCACGGCCGCCTTGATCCACACCTTGTCCGCGTCGCGGTAGGACGCCACGTACTTGGGCTTCACCCCGACCATGACCCAGCGGCGCGTGCCAGGCGCGAGCTTGACCGACTTCTTGGTGGTGGCCGGCTTGGAGTGCTTGCCGGCCGCCAGTCCGTGCACGTTGATCCGGCACATCTTGGGGGCCACTTTGCCGGGACAGCGCAGCAGCAGCTTCACATGGTGACGGACGAGCTTCGCGGACCTGGGCAGGATGATGGTTCTGGTGATCTTGCGAAGATTCCTGATGGTGGTGATCCCGCTACCGCTCCGGCCGGCCGTGGTCAGCCGCACGTTGTCGTAGCCGACCTCACCGGTCGCGATCACCGTCGCCACGGAGCGATAGGCCGTCGTGATTCTGACCCGGTAGGCACGCCCGATCTTGAGCAGTTTCGGGTTCACCGACGCCGACTGGATGGCGGACCACGTCGTGTTGTCACTCAGCCCGGTCGTAGGGACAACGTTGATCAGGCGCCCACCCGAGGCCACGAGGTCGACGCGGTATGCGCTGTCGTTGAGCAGGTCCGCGCCAAGCAGCGCGGCCAAGTCGGTGCGCATGTTCAGGTCGAGCCTGACGGTCGCGGGCGCGTGGCCGTTCCTACCCTTGTACCTGAAGCGCGGGCTTTGCCAGACGCCGATCGACGTGCCGAGCAGCGTCTCCGCGACGCTGGCGAACTGCGTCCGGATGTAGCCGTTGCCGTCGGCGCCACCGTCGCGCCAGGTGTTCGTGACCGCCGGGCACAGCAGCGACGGCACGCACAGTCCGTCGCTGGAGGTGAGACCGGTCCAGCCATGGGGGCCGCCGGAGAAGTTCCGGCTGGAGGGTTGTGGGGCGTAGGTGTCGGCCTGCGCTGGGACGGGCATCGCGACGCTCAGTACGGCGAGAAGGAAGATTCCGATGATCTTGCTTTGCACGGTTAGCTCCAGTTCGGGGGGTGTGGTGCTTGCACCATCCCCCCGTGTGACCCATTTGTCCCGGAAATGACAGAATTTGCGGTCCGGCGGCCGCCCCGGACCATGGCGCGATCCGCGCGGTAGTCCCACGGTCCGAACCTGCCGCGATCCCCTCGCTCGACGAGGTGCGTCCCTCCACCGCGAACGCTGCCTCTCACCCGGATCTGGATGTGCGCCCGGTCGAGCCTGACCTGATGCTTCCTTTGAGCACGTCGGGCTAGTCGCCGCCCGTCGGTCGCACTATCGGGCCCGTGGGGACCAGGGGGTCTGTCGCCTGCACGTCGGCCACCTCCCGCTGTCTCCCCTCAGGTTCGAGTCGCCTGCGGACCCCACCTACGCGCGCTCACGTGATCGCGTGCGACGGCGAAACGAGCTCGTTGCCCGCCGACGGCCCCGTCGTGGCACGCTCGGGGTCGCCAAGCCCCGTCGACCAACCGGCGCGGCGAGCTGCTCGGCTCTGCTGACGTCGCCCCGCGTCCTGCTGACGGACAGCTACGCCGGTCAACCACGTATCGAACCACCCGAGATCGGACGGACCTCCTGCGGCCAGCCGCATCCCTCCGCGACCCGGCCGCCCCAGTAGCGAGCCTGCTCCTCGCTCTCTACGTCGACGATCGTGAAGCCGCCCAGCCACTCCTCGCCGGCGCTGTACGGGCCGTCACGGAAGACCAGCGAGCCGGCGGTGTCGTCGGCGCTGAAGGCTCGGCCGAGGTCCTCCACGAGCCCACCGGCGAACACCAGGACACCCGCGGACCGCATGTCCTCGACCACTGCCCGCGAGGTCGGACCGCGGCTGCGGAACCACTCCTCGTCGTGGTCACCGACCCACTGCTGGTTGAAGAAGATGAGGTACTCGGTCATGGTCGCTCCTCGTTGCCGTGTCGGACCTGGGAGTCCGCCTCCACCTCTCAGACGGACATCATGCCGCTCGCGCCACGGGTGGGCGAGCCGGACCGGCTTGCGCTTCACAGCCCGCTAGCGTCCGGGGGTGGCCAGTCCGCGCCGATCCGGCACTCGTCGACGCAGGGGTGCGCCGCGCGGCAGCGGCGCGCGGCAGCCCGCGCGACCGTTGCCGGTCGCCGGACCGGGCGAACGGCTGTGGGTGCTCGACGTGCCGTACGGCACCCAGGTCGAGGGCGCTAGCTGGCATCCTGGTGTCAGGACCCACCTGTACGTCGGGCCCTCCTTGCCCGAGGCCTTGATCCCCTACGCACCGGGGCCGCACACGCTGGGGCGGTTCATCGAGAACACCCTCAACCCCGATCACCCGGCGCCGAGGCACGAGCCGACCGACGAGCTCGAGCCGCGCAGGATCCAGTTCGAGGCGGCTGACGCGATCGCCGCTCGCGCTGCGGCCGGCGGGCGGCAGTTCCTGCTGGCCGACGAGCCGGGCGTGGGCAAGACGATCTCCGCCGTGCTCGCAGCGACGGCGGTGGGCGACCTGCGCGGTGCGCGCCGGGTGCTCGTCGTCGCCGATCGACCCGCCGCGATCACGATCGGGCACTGGTGTCGCACCATCACCGCGCTGGGCGACGGCGGTCTCGAGTGGGTCGTGATCACCTGGGACCGCTTGGAGAAGGTCGAGGACCACCCGTGGGACGTGATCATCGCCGACGAGGCACACGCACTGCGCCGTACGACGACGAAGCGGTGGAAGCTCTGGGCGCGGATCTCGGGTCATGCCACACCGCACGACTCGGCGCCGTTCGTGATCGCCGTGACCGCCACGCCAGGACACACCCCGCTCGAGCTGCCCTACCTCGCTCCGGCCTACGCCCAGGTGCTCGGCGAGACGATGCAGGAGTGGACGTCTGCCGCGCAGCCGGCAACGATGTTCGCCGCAGCGCTCGAACGCCACGGCGTGGGGGTCGAGCAGGGACGTCACGGCGCGACGTGGACCACCGACGTCGCTCGCCGAGCCGCCGACCTGAAGCTCGTGCGCGGCTGGCTCGACGAGGAGCGGCCCCCGGCCCTGCTGCACCGAGCTGCGCCATGGGGTCCGGTGCCGATCTCCGGCATGCCGGTCGCGCTCACGCCGACCGAGCGCCGGGCCTACGAAACCGACTGGGGTGAGTTCTGCCGGGAGATGGCCCTCGCTCGGCGCGGCCGCAACACCGCCAGGGGCCGCGCCGCGCTGCTGCGTTTCCGGCAGAAGGCAGGTCTGATCCGGGTCGACTCGACGGTCGCCTGGATCGCTCAGCAGGTCGAGGCGGAGAGACAGGTGGCGTGCTCGGTCGAGTTCGTCGCGACCGCCGCCGACCCCATCGTCATGAGGCTGCGCGACGCGGGCATCGACGTGGCCACGATCTACGGCCGCGACCGGTTCGACCCGGAGGCCGAGCGGCTCCGGTTCCAGACCGGGAAGGCCCAGGTCTGCGTCTTCACCACGGTCGCCTCGATCAGTCTGCACGCCGGCGAGACCCTCACCGGCGGCTTGCGTGCGAGCACGACTCCACGTGTGGGCGTCTTCCACCAGGCCAGGTTCTCGGGCATCGCCGCGCGACAGGTCACCGGCCGCACCCATCGTGACCACCAGGTCTCGCCGTGGCACATCGCCTACGCCGAGGACACCGTCGAGGAGCAGGTCGGCAAGGTGATGGTGGAGCGCATCGCGGCCGCTTCCGACGCGGTGGGCAGCGACACCACCGGCCTCACCGACCTCGCTCAGCTGCTCGGTGCCGACTGGCTGCCGCTCACGAGCCTCATCGAGGACGGCGTCTGACCGGTGCGGTCAGGCGTGTGCTCGGCCCCGAGATCACCAGGTCGGACGCAGCGCGAACCCGTCGTCACCCTCGGCATCCAGCTTGGCACCCAGCACCTGCACCAGCTGGACCTCGTTGCGCTCGAAGCCCACGCGACAGGCGGCCATGTAGAGGCCCCACACGCGAGCGGTGCCGATGCCGACCTCCTCGACACAGGCGTCCCAGTTCTCGACCAGGTTGTCGTTCCAGTGCGCGAGCGTGCGCGCGTAGTGCACGCGCAAGTTCTCGGAGTGCATGACCTCGAAGCCGGAGTTCTCGGCGGCGGTGATGATCGTGCCACTGCCGGTGAGCTCGCCGTCGGGGAAGACGTAGCGGTCGATGAACGCCCCCGTCGGGATCTGCTTGTTGTGGTGGCGGGTGATGCAGTGGTTGAGGATGCGCCCCTGTGGCTTGAGCTTGCCGTAGAGGAAGTCGAAGTAGTCGGGATAGTTCTTGATGCCGATGTGCTCGGTGAGGCCGATCGAGCTGACGGCGTCGAAGTCGCTCTCGAGGACGTCGCGGTAGTCGAGGTGGCGCACCTCGGCGAGGTCGCTCAGACCCTCCCGGTCGAGCATCTCCTTCGCGAACGAGGCCTGCTCCTGGCTCAAGGTGACGCCGAGCACCGAGACGCCGTACTCCTTGGCGGCGTGACGCACCATGCCGCCCCAGCCGCAGCCGACGTCGAGCAGACGCATGCCGGGCTCGAGCCCGAGCTTGCGCGCGACGAGGTCGAACTTCTCGAACTGCGCCTCCTCGAGGGTGGCGGTGTCGGTCGGGTAGACGGCGCAGGTGTAGGCCATCGACGGCCCCAGCACCATCTCGTAGAAGGCGTTGGAGACGTCGTAGTGGTGGTGGATCGCCTCGGCATCGCGCACCATCGAGTGGCGCAGCCCCTCCATCACCCGGCGCCAGCGGGGCAGGTGCTCCTGCGGCGGGGGCGGCGGGGGCTTGAGGTTGGAGAGGCCCAGGCCGCGCAGGATCGTGAGCAGCTCGGAGGCCGAGGGGGCACGGAACTTCGTGTGGTCCTTCAGCTTCTGCATGACCTCGTAGGGGTTGCCCGGGTGGGCGCCGTGCACCACCAGGTCGCCGGCGACATAGGCGCGAGCGAGCCCGAGGTCACCCGGGGCGGTGACGAGGTACTGCAACCCACGCCGGTTGACGAGCTCGAGGTGGATCTCGGCGTCCTCCGGGCCGGCTGAGCTGCCGTCGTAGGCGGTGAAGCGCACCGGCATGCCGCCACGCATCAGGTCTCCGACGACGTCGCCGATCTTCAGCTGGGTCTTGGTGGTGGGCACGATCTCTCTCACTTCTTCCGTACGGTCTTGTCGTAGAGGCTGGTCAGGCGGTCATCGGGGTCGTAGCGGCGCTTGACGACGTCGAGGTCGTCGCCGTGATAGAGCTCGTCGAAGGTGGGGCGGTCGTAGAACGCCTCGGAGTACAGCGACTTGTGGCCACCGAGCTCGTGCACCTTCTGCTCGATCATGCGGTTACGTGGCCCGTGGACAGCGTCGGGTCCGACGTGCACGGTGCCCCAGAAGCCGACGTTGACGTAGGTCTCCCCCGGCGCCAGGGGGTAGGTCGTCCAGCCGCGGCCACCGACCGACCCGGTCGAGACCAGGGGGCAGACCCATACCGGGCGCATGCCGATCTCGGCGTCGAACCACTCCAGGAACTCGGGCAGCCGCTCGATGGGCACCTCGATGTCCTGGACGACGCGCTCGCGCAGCGCTCGCCCGGCTCGGCGGTCGAGCCGGTCGGCGACGTCAAAGCGCCGATCGAGGGCGAGCAGCTTCATGTAGACGTCCGAACGACGCAGGCTCCGTGGCCACAGGCGTCGCAGCGTCGGGTGCTGTGCCCCGAAGGCTCCCGAGCACCAGAACCAGTCGGTGTCCCAGCGCCACAGGTAGTCGTAGATGGTGAGCAGGTCGGTCTCGCGCTCCTGCAGTGAACGGAAGAACACCCGCTGGCCGGTGTAGTCGCTGGGCGCGACGGCGCCAGGCACCGAGGTCGGGTCGTTCGTCCAGCGGGCAAGCGTGAGGTAGAGCTCGCCCGGACTGAAGGCCACGCCGTCGAGACCGTCGACGCGCTCGCCCTCGTGCTCGCCGGACTCGACGATGGCCGTGATGGTCTTGGCCAGCAGCCCCGCGTCGTCGAAGCGCACGTGGCGCAGCGCGACGTACGGCTCGATCTCCTCGAGGGTGATCCGTAGTCGCGTCGCGTAGCCGAGCGAGCCGTAGGAGTTCGGGAAGGCATCGAACAGGTCGTCACCGGGGTGGCACGTGACGACCTCGCCGGCTCCGGTGAGCACATCCATCTCGAGCACCGACTCGTGCGGCAGTCCGTTGCGGAAGCTGGTCGACTCGATGCCGAGGCCGGTGACGGCGCCCCCGAGCGTGATCGTGCGCAGCTGCGGTACGACGAGCGGTATCAACCCGTGGGGCAAGGTCGCGTCGACGAGGTGCTCGTAGGTGCACATGCCCTGCACGTCGGCCGTGCGGGACACCGCGTCGACCGCGATGACCCCGGTGAGGCCTGAGACGTCGAGGCCTGGCGTGGTGGTCGTCGGACGCACCCGGAAGAGGTTGGTGGTCGTCTTGGCCAGACGCACGGGCATCGCGGGTGCGATGGCGTCGTACGACGCCGCCAGCCGCGCGACCGCACGGGCGTGCTGCTGCCAGGGGTCCGTTTCCACGCCAGTCTCCAACACCACGGAACCTGAACTTACTCCCGGAGCCGCTCAGGTGACGATCACCCCCGACTCAGGCGCCGGACGCGCCGAGCTCCGACTCCTCGATCGCGGACTCCTCGAGGGTGTCGTCGATGTAGGCCCGGGCCTGCTCGTCCGGGAGCCGGTTCACCTGCGCCAGCACGTAGATGACGGCGGACAGCAGCAGCACGAGGGGCAGCGAGGTGGTGAAGGTGAGGGTGTCGAGGTTGCCGGCCGCGGGCTCCGGGTAGTTGCCGAGGTACGAGAGCACCGTCAGCCCGCCCAACCAGGGCAGCACCCAGAAGCCGGATCGGAAGTCGAGGCTCTGGCCCTTCAGGACGCCGGCGAGGCTGAAGACGCCGAGCAGGACGAAGCCGATGAGCACTGCGAGCATGAGCTTCCACACCACCGTCCAACCGGACCAGTAGACGATCATGTTGGAGCCCCAGAACGCCAGGAACGGCACCACGTGCCCTCCGGGCAGCCGGAACGGGCGCTCGGTGTCGGGGACCTGCTGGCGCAGCGCGGCCTGGACCAGCGGTCCGGAGGCAAAGGACAGCACCGTGGCCGAGCTGACGAAACCGACCAGCTGCTGCCAGCTCGGGAACGGCAGGAACGCGATCAGGCCGATCACGAACGACAGGAGGAGCCCGACGAGCGGCACGCCCTTGTCGGTGGTGTTCGACAGCGCGCGAGGAGCGTTGCCGTTGCGCGACATCGCAAAGGAGATCCGGGCGGTCACCGTGGTGTAGATCAGGCCGGTGTCGCCGGGCGAGACGATGGCGTCGATGTAGAGGAGCACCGCGAGCCAGCTGAGTCCGAGGAAGCTCGCCAGCTGGGCGAGGGGCCCGAAGTCGGCGTCGCCGTTGCCGCCGAGTGACAGGTTGTCCCACCCGTCGGCGATGAAGCTGTGGTCGAGCGAGCCGATGAAGGCGATCTGGAGGGCGATGTAGATCACCGCGGTGATCAGCACCGACCCGATCACCGCGATCGGGACGTTGCGGCGCGGGTTGTCGGTCTCTCCGGCCAGCTCGATGCCCTGGCGGAACCCGAGGTAGGAGAAGACGATGCCGCTGGTCGCGATGGCCGTGAACACACCGTGCGCGCCGTTGGGAGCGAAGCCTTCGGAGCTGAAGTTGCTGCCGTGGAACGCGGTGCCGGCGAAGGCGACGACAGCCAGCAGGATGATGAAGATCTTCCAGGCCACCAGGGCGTTGTTGATCCGGGCGAACCACCTGACCCCGAAGTAGTTCACCACCACGAAGAGCGCCATCAGGACGACCGCCGAGGCGTAGCCCAGGGTGGTCAGGGTGTAGACCGTCTCGCCGTTGACGGTGTTGGCGGTGGTGAAGTCGGCGTACTTCGTGCCGTACTGCAGGGCGGCCACGACCTCGATGGGCGCCGTCGTCGCCACCGCGACGTAGGTGATCCAGCCGCTGGTGAAGCTGGCGAAGTTGCCGAACGACATGTGCGGGAAGCGCACGACACCGCCCGAGAGCGGGTACATCGTCCCGAGCTCGGCGTAGCAGAGCGCGATGAACATGATCAGGACAGCGCCGAGCGCCCAGGACAGGACGGCCGCCGGGCCGGCCTCGGAAGAGGCGTTGAAGGCACCGAAGAGCCAGCCCGAGCCGATGATCGAGCCGATGCTGGCGAAGAGCAGTCCGACGACGCCGATGTGTCGCTTGAGCTCGCTGCGTCGGGAATCGGTCCGGGGGTGTCCGGTGGTATCAGTTGTCACGGACAACTAGTTACTCTTCCGGCGCCGAGGGCCGCGCCACCCGGAGGGGTGAGCCGTCAGGCGGTGACGCTGACGGTGATCGTCCCGCGAGGGTCGCCGAGGTGCACCACCACGCCGGCGCCACCGAAGTCGGTGATCGCCGCCCGGTCGAGCTCGCCGAGCGCGTCACCGTCTCCGAGGAGCACGGCTGCGTCCAGACCCTGCGAGCCGGAGGCGATCGCCATCGCCACGCAGACCTGGAGGGCGGAGAGCGTCAGCGACGGCAGGTCGACGCTGGTGGCCGCGTAGGTGCGTCCGGCCGCATCGCGCACGGCGGCGCCCTGCGCGGCACCGACCCGGGCGCGGGTCGCGCGAGCGAGGGTGACGAGCTTGGCGTCTTCGGTCGAGAGGTCCATACGCCCGAGCCTACGGTCGCGCTGCGGCTCGCTCAGACCTCGGCGACCTCGGGCTCGCCCTCGGAGGCGCGGGCCACGGACGCCGGTGCGTGGTGGCGGATGATGACGGTGCCGATCTTGTTGCGGCGACCCGCGGCGTCCTCGGCGTCGAAGCGCAGGCCGTGGACCTCGACGTGCGAGCCGGGGATGGGGACGCGGCCCAGGTGTTTCGCCATCAGCCCGCCGACGGAGTCGACGTCCTCCTCCTCGACGTCGAAGCCGAAGAGCTCTTCCAGGTCGTCGATCGGGTAGCGCGAGGAGACCCGCCACACCGGTCGCGGACCCTCGTCGACGCACTCGACCTCGATCTCGTCGTCGTCGTACTCATCGGTGATCTCGCCCACGATCTCCTCGAGCAGGTCCTCGATGGTGATCAGCCCGGCCGTGCCGCCGTACTCGTCGACGACGACCGCGATGTGGGCGCGGTTGGCCTGCATCTCCGAGAGCTGCGCGTCGACCGGCTTCGACTCCGGCACCCACGAGACCGGCCGCATGACCTCGTCGACCCGCTGGGTCAGCTCGACGTCGGGTGCCTCGAAGTCGCGGCGGACGATGTCCTTGAGGTAGGCGATGCCGCGGATCTCGTCGAGGTTCTCCCCGATCACCGGCACCCGGGAGTAGCCGCTGCGCAGGAAGAGCGACATCGTCTGGCGCAGGTTCTTGTAGTGCTCGATGTAGACCACGTCGTTGCGCGGCACCATCACCTCTCGCACGGTGGTGTCGCCGAGCTCGAAGACGGAGTGGATCATCCGGCGCTCGCCCGACTCGATGAGCGCCGACGCCTCGGCGATGTCGACCATCTCGCGCAGCTCGGTCTCCGAGGAGAACGGGCCCTCGCGGAAGCCGCGTCCTGGGGTGATCGCGTTGCCGACCAGGATCAGCACCCGCGGCAGCGGCCCCAGCACCCGGGTGAACAGCGTCAGTGGGCCGGCTGCGACCAGCGCGAAGGTCTCGGCGTGCTGGCGCCCCAGGGTGCGCGGAGCGACGCCGATGACCACGAACGACACGACGAGCATCGCTCCGATGGCGATCAGTGCCGAGACCCACCCGCGGCCGTCCACGATCGCGGAGACCTGCAGGGTGACGATGACGATCGCAGAGATCTCGGCAAGCAGCTCGAGGAGCAGGGCGGTGTTGAGGTGTCGTGCAGCGTCGTCGAGCAGGGCGAGGAGTCGCTTGGAGCCGGTGCGTCCCTCAGTCACCAGCTCGGTGGCGCGCGCGCGGGAGAAGGACGCCAGGGCGGCGTCCGCAGCGGTGAAGACCCCGGCGACGACGACCAGCAGGGCCGCGAGCACGAACAGCAGCAGCTGCGCTGCCGTCACCGGTTGCGCCACCGCTCCAGCAGGGTGTCCTGGAGGGAGAACATCTCGCGGTGCTCCTCCGGCTCGCCATGGTCGTAGCCGAGCAGGTGGAGGATGCCGTGGGTGGTGAGCAGCTCGAGCTCGGCCGTCGTGCCGTGGCCGGCGGCCTCGCCCTGGGCGGCCGCGATCACCGGGCACAGCACGAGGTCGCCGAGGACGCCCTCCTCGGGCTCCTCGTTGACCAGCCCCGGACGCAGCTCGTCCATCGGGAAGGCCAGCACGTCGGTCGGGCCCTCCTTCTCCATCCACTGCTCGTTGAGCTGGGCGATGGTCGCCTCGTCGACGGCCTTGATGCAGAGCTCGGCCTGGGGGTGGACCCGCATCTCGTCCATGACGAAACGGCTCAGGCCCGCGAGGTGCTTGACGTCGAGGGACTGCCCGGACTCGTCGATGATCTCGATCGTCACCGGGGCTCCACGCTCCGCGTCGGTCCGCTGCGGCTCTCCAGCCGGGCCTGGGTCGCGGCGTCGAAGTCGTCGTAGGCGGCGACGATCTTGCCCACCAGCCGGTGCCGGACGACGTCGTTGCTCGTGAGCCGGTTGAAGGAGATGTCCTCGACCTCGTCGAGGATGCCCTCGATGACCCTCAGCCCTGACTTGGCGCCGCTGGGGAGGTCGACCTGGGTGACGTCACCGGTGACGACGATCTTGGAGCCGAAGCCGAGCCGGGTGAGGAACATCTTCATCTGCTCGGGCGTCGTGTTCTGCGCCTCGTCGAGGATGATGAAGGAGTCGTTCAACGAACGACCGCGCATGTAGGCCAGCGGTGCGACCTCGATGGTGCCGGCGGCGATGAGCTTGGGGATGGACTCGGGGTCGATCATGTCGTGCAGCGCGTCGTAGAGGGGGCGCAGGTAGGGGTCGATCTTCTCGCTGAGCGTGCCCGGCAGGTAGCCGAGGCTCTCGCCCGCCTCGACCGCGGGTCGCGTGAGGATGATCCGGTTGACGGTCTTGGCCTGCAGCGCCTGAACCGCCTTCGCCATGGCGAGGTAGGTCTTCCCGGTGCCGGCCGGACCGATGCCGAAGGTGATCGTGTGCTTGTCGATCGCGTCGACGTAGTGCTTCTGGTTGATCGTCTTCGGCCGGATCGAGCGTCCTCGGTTGCTCAGGATGTTGAGCGAGAGCACGTCGGCCGGCTTCTCGGTGGTCTCGGTGCGGAGCATGTCGATCGCGCGCTCGACGGTCTCGCTGGTCATGCCCTGCCCGGTGCGGATGATCGCGACCAGCTCGTCGAGGAGGCGCTCGGCCAGCGCCACCTCCCCGGGCTCGCCCCGCAGCGTGATGCGGTTGCCGCGCACGTGCAGCTCGATCGAGAACGCACCCTCCATGATGCCGAGGAACTCGTCGCCCGGGCCGAGGAGGCTGACCATGTCGATGCTGTGGGGGACCACCACGGCGTGGCGGGTCTGGAGGTCTCCGGAGTTCGTGTCGGTCATGGGTGCCCGGGCGGGCGGCCTTTCGGTCGGCTTCAGGGGAGCTCGGGGCGCGTGCCGCCCCCGGTCATGCTACGGGAGGGGAAGAGACCACCCAACGGACCAGGGCCTCGTCACGTACGGTGACCCCATGAGGGCTGAGGGCCGCGAGGACGAGTTCGACGAGGACCACGCCCCCGACGACGACGCGCCGCCCGACTGGTTCCCCGGTGAGCACCTGCCCGAGTACGCCAGGCAGATGGGTCTGACCCACCACGTGGCCGAGGGCGCCCTCCTCGACTTCGCCGGCAACCTCGACGGTGCCAAGCTCCTGCACCGCATCACGGCCTGGGCGCTGCTGGTGCTCTTCGGCCTGCCGGTGCTCTTCGCCGTGCTGCGTCTGGGTTACATGTTCGTGTGAGGGCACCCGCGTGAGCCGCGAGCGCGGGGGCCCTCGATGGTCGTCGAGCAAGCAGCGCGACGGAGGAACGACATCGGGACCCGCGGGTCGAGACGCGGTGAGACGACTGACGACCTCACCCGGTCGTCGAGTAGCCGGGGAGCGAGCGTGCGAGCGACCGGCATATCGAGACGCGGTGAGACGACTGACGACCTCACCCGGTCGTCGAGTAGCCGGGGAGCGAGCGTGCGAGCGACCGGCGTATCGAGACGCGGTGAGACGACTGACGACCTCACCCGGTCGTCGAGTAGCCGGGAAGCGAGCGTGCGAGCGACCGGCGTATCGAGACGCGGTGAGACGACTGACGAGGTCGACCTACCCCGGCGGCCAGGCGAGGTCGCGGCCCGCGATCACGTGCAGGTGGGTGTGGAAGACCGTCTGGCCCGCTCCCGCGCCGGTGTTGAAGACGAGCCGGTAGTCGTCGAACCCGCCCGCGACGGCCACGGCGTGCGCGGTCCGGACGAGCTCGGCGCAGGCCTCCGGGTCGCCGGAGGCGAGCTCGGCCGCGTTGGCGTAGTGATCGCGCGGCACGACCAGCACGTGCAGCGGCGCCTGCGCGTTGCGGTCGCGGAACGCGACCGTCCGCTCGGTCGTGTGCACGACCTCGGCCGGGACGTCGCCTGCGACGATCTTGCAGAAGAGACAGTCATCCATGCGCCCCAACCTAGTGTGGGTCGGCGAACCAGGCGTGCTCCCGTGCCGCCACGACGGCCGTCCCGCCGACACGCGGGTCCTCGCCTGCGAATGACCGGTGATTCACCGATCCTCACCGACAGGATGGTTGCCATGACGCTGCGCCGCCCGCTCCCCCGCCCACGATCGCTCGCCGCCTCGGCAGCGACCATCACCTTGGGGCTCGGCCTGCTCGCCGGGTGCGGAAGCGACGACACCGACCCGGTGGCCTCGGACCCGGGGTCCAGCTCTCCCCCCTCGACCGAGGCCGGTGAACCCAGCGGCTCCGCCACGCCCCAGCCCGACCCGGCGCCCAGCGACCCCGCCACGAGCGAGGGCGGCACCGACCCCGGTGGCGGCGAGAAGGTCGCTGTCCCGGTCTACTTCGTCGGCGACTCACCCACCGGTCCCCGGCTCTACCGCGAGTTCCGATCGGTCGACGCAGCAGATCCGCTGGCGCAGGCTGTGGCACTGCTCGTCGCCGGCGACGCCCTCGACCCCGACTACTACAGCCTGCTGCCGGACCTCGACGTCGTCTCCGTGGAGGCCACCGACTCGGCCATCGTGGTCACGCTCGGCGCCGACTCACCCACGAGCGACAAGGCGGTCAGCCCGGCTGAGGCCAAGATCGCCGTCCAGTCGCTGGTCTACACGCTGCAGGGAGTCGCGCAGACCCGGGCACCGGTCATGGTGCGACAGGGCGACCAGCCCGTCGCCCTGCTCGGCCGACCGACCGACACCGGCGTGAAGGCCGGCGCCGAGCTCAAGACCCTCTCGCTGGTCAACGTGACGAACCCGGAGTCGGACGCCCGGGTCTCGGGCACCCTGGCGGCGTCCGGCGTCGCGAGCTCGTTCGAGGCCACCGTGCTGTGGGAGATCCGCGACGAGAGCGGCGCCGTCGCGCTCGACGGGTTCGCCACGGCGGACGGCTTCATGGACAAGCTCTACCCCTGGGAGACCGACATCGACGTCTCGTCGCTGCAGCCCGGCTCCTACACGTTCGCCGCGCTCACCGACGACTCGTCGTCGGGCGAGGGCCCCGGGCCCTACGAGGACACCAAGGCCTTCACCGTCGGTCCGTAGCCGACGACCCCTCTCGCTGGCTCAGGCCCAGCGGGGGGTGCGCGCCAGCAGGGCGGCCACGGCAGCCACCCCGGCGGTGGAGGTGCGCAGGACCTCCGGACCCATCCGCACCGCGTGGGCGCCGGCAGCCACGAGCGCCGACACCTCGTCGTCGCTGAGCCCGCCCTCCGGACCGACCACGACGACCACCCGGGCGGCGCCGTCCACGTCGATGCCGGCCAGCGGCAGCGTGGCTGCTTCGTGCAGGACGACCGCGACGTCGGCGTCGGCGACGAGGCGGGCCACCTCCACGGTCGAGGCGAGCGGGGCGACGTCCGGGTGCCAAGGTCGGCGCGACTGCTTGGCGGCCTCGCGCGCTGTCGTGACCCACCTGGCGTGCGACCTCACGGCCCGCTCGCCCTTCCAGACCGCGACCGAGCGCGCGGCGGCCCAGGGCACGATGCAGCCCACCCCGACCTCGGTGAGCACCTCGACGGCCAGCTCCGCGCGGTCGCCCTTCGCAAGGGCCTGCACGACCACGACCTCGGGGGTAGGACGCCGGCTGACCTCGGCCGAGCCGACGGCCACGGTGAAGACGCGCTTGCCGGTGGAGGCCACTTCCCCGACGACCAGGCTGCCGCGTCCGTCGGTCAGGGCGACCTGCTCCCCCACCCGCAACCGGCGGACGGCGATCGCGTGGTGGGCCTCGTCGCCCTCGACGGTGAGGCTCGCACCGGGGCTCGCACCGGCGAGGTCGGGGACGACGTGGAACGGCAGCGACACAGGAATGCGATCAGGTGCTCGGTGTCAGTGCCCGAAGAGCCGGCCGAAGACCGACTTCTGCTGGGTGCCCTGGACCTGACCGTCGGGGCTCTCCTCGCCACGGATCGCCGCCAGCTCACGCAGGAGCTCTTCCTGACGGGGATCGAGCTTGGTCGGGGTGTCGACGGCGATGGAGACGATCAGGTCGCCCCGGCCGCCGCGCAGCCCGGGAACGCCGCGTCCGCGCAGCACCTGCTCGGTGCCCGACTGCGTGCCGGGGGCGATGGCGAGCTCGAACTCGGTCTCGACCCCGGAGCCCGCCCCGTTCTCGACGTCGGCCTCGAGCGTCGGGAGCGTCAAGGTGGTGCCGAGGGCCGCAGCGGTCATCGGCACCGAGACCAGGCAGTGCAGGTCGTTGCCGTGGCGGGTGAAGGTGTCGTGCTCGGAGACGTGGATCTCGACGTAGAGGTCACCGGCCGGTCCGCCGCCGGGACCGACCTCGCCCTGCTCGCTGAGCTGGACGCGGGTGCCGGTGTCGACGCCGGCCGGGATCTTGACCGTCAGGGTGCGGCGCGAGCGCACGCGTCCGTCGCCGGAGCACTCGCGGCACGGCTCGGGGATGATCGACCCGAAACCACGGCACGCAGCGCACGGGCGCAGCGTGCGGACCTCGCCCAGGAACGAGCGCTGCACGTGCGCGACCTCGCCCACCCCGCGACAGGTCTCGCACGGGACGGGCTTGCTGCCCGGAGCGGCGCCGTCGCCGTCGCAGGTGGTGCAGACGACCGCGGTGTCGACCTTGAGCTCACGCGAGACGCCGAAGGCCGCCTCGGCCAGGTCGATCTCGATCCTGATGAGCGCGTCCTGCCCACGACGCACCCGCGATCGGGGTCCCCGCCCGCCGGCACCTCCTTGGCCCCCCTGGGCGCCCTGACCGCCGAAGAAGGCGTCCATGATGTCGGTGAACGAGAAGCCGGCGCCCTGACCACCGCCGGCTCCGAAGCCGCCCCCGAAGGGGTCGCCCCCGCGGTCGTAGGCCTGGCGCTTCGAGGCGTCCGAGAGCACCTCGTAGGCGTGGGAGACCTCCTTGAACTTCTCCTGCGTGGAGGGGTCCGGGTTGACGTCGGGGTGGAGCTGACGCGCCAGCTTCCGGTAGGCCTTCTTGATGGTGTCGGCGTCCGCGTCGCGGGCGACACCGAGGAGGTCGTACAGGTCCTGGCTCAACGGAGTTCCTTCGGGTCTCGTGGGTGATCGGGTCGTTCAGCTGCGGATCGGGTGGGCACGGGCTCGCTCACCCCTCGTCGAGGATGCGCGAGAGGTAGCGGGCGACCGCGCGCACCGCCGCCATCGTGCCGGGGTAGTCCATCCGGGTCGGACCGACGATGCCCAACGTCGCCAGGGCACTGTCGTGCGGGCCGTAGCCGGTGGTGACGACGCTCGTCGAGGACAGCTCCTGCACAGAGCCCTCGGTCCCGATGCGGACGGTGACCGTGCCCGACGGCGAAGCCTCCCCCAGCAGGCGCAGGAGGACGACGTGCTCCTCCAACGCCTCGAGCAGCGGACGGACCGCAGAGTCGAAGCTGTCGCCGTAACGGGCGAGGTTGGCCGCTCCGCCGACCACCAGGCGCTCGTGGGAGCGGTGGTCGCTCATCGCCTCGACGAGCAGGTCGGCGACGGCGGTCGCCGGGCCGGGGTGGGTACGGCTCAGGGTGCCGAGGGCGACGATGGCGTCGCTGATGAGCTCCCCGGTCGCGGTGTGGTTGACCAACGAGCGCAGCTCGACGAGGGCGCCTTCGTCGAGCGGGGTCTCGAGCTCGAGGACCCGCTGCTCGACCCGGCCGGTACTGAGGATCAGGACGACGAGCAGCCGGTCGGGCGCCAGCGCCACCAGCTCGATGTGGCGCACCGTCGAGCGCGACAGGGTGGGGTACTGCACGACCGCCACCTGTCGGGTGAGCTGCGAGAGCAGCCTGACCGAGCGCGAGACGACATCATCGAGGTCGACGGCGCCGTCGAGGAACGTCGAGATCGCCCGCTTCTCCGCACCGCTCATCGGCTTGACGGTCGTGAGCCGGTCGACGAAGAGGCGATAGCCCTTGTCGGTCGGCACCCGCCCGGCGCTCGTGTGCGGCTGGGCGAGGTAGCCCTCGTCCTCGAGGGCGGCCATGTCGTTGCGCACCGTGGCCGGCGAGACGTTCAACCCGTGGCGCTCGACCAGGGCCTTGGAGCCGACCGGCTCCTCGGTGGCGACGTAGTCCTCGACGATGGCGCGGAGCACGGCCAGGCGACGCTCCTCCTGCATGCCGGCCCTCCTCCGCTGGTCGTTGGTCTGCTCGTCGATGGTCGTCGCGTGGCCCCACTGCCGCACGTCTGGCACTCCGCGCACGCGAGTGCCAAGTCTAGCCCGTCTCGGGCCACCCCCGAAGGCCGCACGCGCCGCGGGCCGGTGCCGGGCGGAGCCGGCGGACCCTCGACGTCCACCTAGGCTGGGCCGATGCCGTTCACCGAGATCGCCGACCGGGTCTGGGTCGCGCGCTACGCGTGGTTCGACGTCAACATCACCCTGGTGCAGGGCACCCGGGGACTGCTGGTGGTCGACACCCACGCCTCCGCGGTGGCGGCGCGCGAGGTGATCGACGACATCCGCGCGCTCGGTGTCGGTGACGTCGTCGAGATCGTCAACACCCACGAGCACTTCGACCACACCTTCGGCAACGGCGAGCTGCGCGCGGCCTACGGCGCACAGGTGCCCATCCACGCTCATGAGGTCGCCGCCGAGCGCACGATCGCCGCCGGCGAGCGCATCAAGGGCGAGTACGCCGCGGCTCCGGACGAGGAGCGCGGGGCCGAGGTCATCGAGACCAGGATCGTCCCCGCCGAGACGACCTTCTCCTCGGCGCTCGCCATCGACCTCGGCGACCGGTT
The DNA here is from genome assembly GCA_963742775.1 of uncultured Actinomycetota bacterium. GTDB lineage: Bacteria > Actinomycetota > Actinomycetes > Propionibacteriales > Nocardioidaceae > Nocardioides. Next base: position 179,497 of record CAVUNE010000008.1, read on the forward strand.
CGTCGAGCTGGTCCACCCCGGACGCGGCCACACCTCGGGCGACCTGGTGGTCCGGGTGCCGGACGTCGACGTGCTGCTGGCCGGCGACCTCGTCGAAGAGTCCGGCCCGCGCGAGAACACCCCTGGCTTCGGAGGGGACTGCTGGCCGATGGAGTGGCCGCTGACCCTCGACATCCTGCTCGGGCTCACCACGGCCGCGTCCGTCGTCGTCCCCGGCCACGGAGCGGTGGTCGACCGCGACTTCGTCGAGGACCAGCGCAACGACATCGGCATGATGGCCGAGACGATCCGCGACCTCGCCGGGCGCGGGGTGCCGGCGTCCGAGGCAGTCGCGAGCGCCGACGCCTGGCCCTTCCCGGCCCACCTGCTCGACCGCGCCGTCGAGCGTGCCTACGAGCAGCTGCCGCGCAGCCAGAAACGGCTGCCGCTGATCTGAGCGAGGTCATCTCGCCGGGTGAACCTGGTGCAGGCACCGGCGGCGTACCTTCGCGAGCATGAGCGAATCCGACGCAGAGACCCCGACCACCGGCATCGGCGACGACCGACTGCCGCCCGACCTGGTGCCCGGTGACGACAACCCGCTGGCCGAGCCGCTCGAGGACGGCGAGAGCGTGGGCGACCTGCTCGAGGAGGGCAAGACCGCGCAGGAGTCGTCGGACGACTCGGCGGAATCGACGGACCCGGCGGACCCGACGGACTCGACGGGCTCAGCGGACGCGGCCGACAGCACCGATCCGGACGTGTCACCGGACCACTGACGCGGCGCGCCGACCGGGCGACGAGTCCTCCTCGCCCTAGCGTGGTGGGGTGATCGATCGCTACGGCACCGACGTGCTCGCCGGCGACTGGCGCGTGCCCAAGCGCGGCCGGGCGGTCGAGACGCCGGCCGAGATCGGTGCGGTCGTCGAGGAGGTCACCACCGACTGGGTCGGTGAGATCGTCGCGATCGACCGCGACCTCGACACCCTGACCCTGGAGGACCGCCGCAACCGGCGGCGCACCTTCCCGCTCGGGCCCGGCTTCCTCGTCGACGGCAAGCCCGTCATCCTCACGGCGCCGCGGCGCGCCTCCGCCCCGGCCCCCGCCACCCGCACGGCCTCCGGGTCGGTCGCGGTCCGCGGTGCCCGGGCCCGGGTGGCCCGCGCCAGCCGGATCTTCGTCGAGGGGCGCCACGACGCCGAGCTGGTCGAGAAGGTGTGGGGCGACGACCTGCGCATCGAGGGCGTGGTCGTCGAGCTGCTTGACGGTGCCGACCACCTCGTCGACGTCCTGGCCGACTTCGCGCCCGGGCCCACCCGCAAGGTCGGCGTCCTGCTCGACCACCTGGTCACCGGCTCCAAGGAGCAGCGCATCGCCGACCAGGTCACCAGCCCCCACGTGCTCGTCGTAGGCCACCCCTTCATCGACATCTGGGCCGCGGTCAAGCCCGAGCGGATCGGGCTGGAGCGCTGGCCCGACATCCCGCGCACCATCGAGTGGAAGAAGGGCATCTGCGCCCACCTCGGCTGGCCGCACGCCGAGCAGGCCGACATCGCCCGGGCCTGGAAGCAGATCCTCTCGCGGGTCGACTCCTTCGCCGACTGCGACCCGGCGCTGCTCGGGCGGGTCGAGGAGCTGATCGACTTCGTCACCGCCGACTGAGCCATCCGTCGCGGCGTCCCGGCGCAGCAGCCGACCCTGGCTGTCGCGACCGTCGCTCGACAGCATGATGATGCTCCACCCGCACCACCTTGCGCACAGCTCGAGGGCTCACGTGAGGCTCACGGGACCAGGTCGCGCACCACCGCGTCGGCGAGCAGGCGTCCGTCGAGGGTGAGCACCAGCGCCGGCGTCCGGGAACCGACCACGTGGGCGAGGCCGCGCTCCACCACGCTCGGCACGACCGCTCGCCCGGCGTCGTCGAGGACGTCGAGCGCGAGGCCGTCGCGCAGCCGGATCTCGAGCAGCAGCCGTTCGACGCGTCGCGTCTCGTCGTCGAGCACCTCACGGCCGTGCCCCGGGCTGAGACCCTGAGCGAGCCGGTCGGCGTAGGCAGCGGGGTGCTTGACGTTCCACCAACGGGTGCCCCCGACGTGGGAGTGCGCACCCGGACCGACCCCCCACCAGTCGGAGCCGCGCCAGTAGGCGAGGTTGTGTCGGCACTGCGCAGCCTCGTCGCGCGCCCAGTTCGAGACCTCGTACCACCCGAGACCGGCAGCCTCGAGGCGCGCGTCGGCGAGCAGGTACTTGTCGGCGAGGTCGTCGTCATCGGTCATCGCGACCTCCCCGCGGCGCACCCGACGGGCCAACGCGGTGCCCTCCTCGACGATGAGCGCGTAGGCCGAGACGTGGTCGGGCGCGCAGGCCAGGGCTGCGTCCAGGGAGGTCTCCCACTGCTCGAGGGTCTCCCCCGGCGTGCCGTAGATCAGGTCGAGGCTCACCTGCTCGAAACCGGCAGCACGCGCCCACTCGACGACCTGCGGCACCCGCGCCGGGTCGTGGGTGCGCTCGAGCACGCTCAGCACGCTCGGCACCGCCGACTGCATGCCGAACGACACCCGGGTGAAGCCCGCTGCCCGCAGCTGCTCCAGGTCGGCCGGCGTGACGGAGTCGGGGTTGGACTCCGTGGTCACCTCGGCGCTCGGCGCCAGGCCGAACCCCGAGTCGATGGCGGCGAGGATCGAGCCGAGGTCGGCCGGGCTCAGCAGCGTCGGGGTGCCCCCGCCGACGAAGACCGTGCGGACCGGGAGGTCGACGTCGCCCAGCACGGTGCGCGCGTGGCGTACCTCCGCTGCGGCCGACTCTGCGTACGACGTGCGCGAGGCGCCCGGCCCGAGCTCCTGGGCGGTGTAGGTGTTGAAGTCGCAGTAGCCGCAACGCACCGTGCAGAAGGGCACGTGCACGTAGAACGAGAAGTCACGCTCACCGAGGCCGGTCGACGCCGAGTCGGGCAGCGAACCGTCGGCGGGAACGGGATCGCCGGGAGGCAGGCTGGAGGGCACTGCCCCACCCTCTCACCCGGCGCACTGCGCAGGTTGTGCTCGTCGGTGACGGCGTCGGAGCACAGCGAGCAGCTGTCGTCGCGGTCGCACTGCCAGAGGCAGACCGCCGCCCCGGCGCGGGTGGGATGCCGGGCTGTGCTGTGGGTCTGCCCTGCGTCGGTCGTGCCTCAGCCGTAGAAGGCAGCGATGCGCTCGGAGTTGTTGGTCTCGACCACGTTGCGCTTGACCTTCATCGACGGCGTCAGCTCTCCTGACTCGATGGTGAGGTCCTCGGGCAGGATCTCCCACTTCTTGATGGTCTCCCACCGGTTCAGCTTCGCGTTGAGCTGGTCGACGTACTCCCCGACCAGGCTCGCAACCTTGTCGGAGGAGACGATGTCGGCGTACGACGCCGCACTCATGCCGTTCTCGCTCGCCCAGTCGTCCATGGCGTCGGGGTCGAGCGTCACCAGGGCGACCACGAAGTTGCGGTCGTTGCCGAAGACCATGAACTGGCTGGCGTAGGGACAGATCGCCTTGAACTTGGCCTCGATGGACGACGGCGCGATGTACTTGCCGCCCGAGGTCTTGAAGAGGTCCTTGATGCGCCCGGTGATGGTCAGGAAGCCGTCGCTGTCGAGGCTCCCCTTGTCACCGGTGCGCAGCCAGCCGTCCTCGGTGATCGTCTTGGCGGTCTCCTCGGGATTGTTGTGGTAGCCGGCCATGATGTGCGGGCCGCGCAGCAGGACCTCGTCGCCCTCGCCGATGGTGACCTCGGCACCCGGCAGCGCCATGCCGACGGTGCCCATCTTGTACTGGTCGGGGTGGTTGACCGTCGCGCCGGCGGCGTTCTCGGTCATGCCGTAGCCCTCGAGGATGAGGACGCCGGCGGCGTGGAAGAACGCCGCGATGTCGGGGTTGAGCGCGGCGGAGCCGGAGATGAAGAACCGGACGCGACCTCCGAAGCGGTCGCGGACCTTGCTGAACACGAGCTTGTCGAAGAGCCCGTGCTGCAGCTTCAGCGGCAGCGGGACGGACTTTCCCTCGACCTTGAGGGCGTCGACCTTCGTGCCGACGGCGAAGGCCTGCTTGAAGAGCTTCTCCTTGAGACCGCCCTCGCTGGCCTGCATCGTGACGATGCGCGCGTGGGCCTTCTCGAAGATGCGGGGGGCTGCGCCCATGAAGGTGGGCTTCACGATGCCGAGGTTCTCGACGATCTTGTCGACCCGGCCGTCGATCGCCGTGGCGAAGCCGCACGCCAGCTGGGCCGACAGGAGCACCTTGCCGAACGAGTGCGACATCGGCAGCCAGAGGAACTGCAGGTCGGTCTCGTCGAGGATGTCCTGCACCTTGATGGCCATGCCCTCGTAGACCCAGGCGCGGTGCTGGAGCCGCACGCCCTTGGGTCGTCCGGTGGTTCCGGAGGTGTAGATCAGCGTGGCCAGCTGCTCAGGGGCGATCGACGCCGCCGTGGTCGCGATGACGTCGGCGTGCTCGGCGAGGTAGGCATCGCCCAGCTCACCGAGCTGACCCATGCTCAGGACGCGCTCGCCGTCGGCCTTGCCGTCGAAGGTGATGATCTTCTGCAGCGAGTCGAGCTCGGACTCCTTCTCGGCGAGCTTGGCGAGCTGGTCGTCGTCCTCGGCGAAGACGAAGCGGCACTCGGAGTCGCTGAGGATGTAGGCGGTGTCGTCAGCGTTCGTGCTGGGGTAGACCGTGGTGGTCGCGCCGGCGGCGCACATGACGGCGAGATCAGCCACGATCCACTCGTAGCGGGTACCGGACGCGATGCCGACCCGCTGCTCGGTCTCGAGCCCCAGCGAGATCAGTCCGGCGGCGAGCCGGGCGACCTCGTCACCGGCCTGCTGCCAGGTGACGGACTCCCACGACTCCCCCCGGGGGAAGCGGAAGGCCTCCGCGTCGGGCGAGGCGGCCACGCGGTCGAGGAACTGGACGGCGACGTTCTGCGTGAGGTGGTCGACGAAGGAGGTGTCGTGGTTGACGGGCATGGTGCTCCTGGCTCGGCCGAGTACGGGATCTGCTGCGTGTCGAACGTAACCTAGATCACGCTGCGCACCCGTCGAAAGCCTCCCCCTCGGCCGCACTGGACCGCGGCGCCCTCATCGGCGGTACGCCGCCCGGAACGCCTCGCTGACCGTCGGGCCGTGCCCGGGAGCCACGACGTCGATCGCGTCGCCGGCCTGCAGGGTGCCCGGCACGACGACTCGCAGGTAGGGCCCGGGCCGCGCGTCCTCGGCGAAACGCCGCACCCAGGCCCGCTCGTCGTAGCCCGAGCGCCCCATCCAGGCCTTGAACACGGCGCAGGGCGTGCGGAAGCCGGTCACCTCGAGCACGGGACCGCTGGGTCCGCCGACTCGCCACCGCTCCCCCACCTGCGCCTCGTTGACATCGAGCCCCTCGGTCGTGAGGTTCTCGGCGAACTGTCCGTCGGCGACCTCGGCGCCCAGCCGCTCAGCCCACACGTCGAGGTCCTCGCGGGCGAAGGCGTAGACCGCCTTGTCGCGACCACCGTGGTACGTCAGGTTCGACACCTGGTCGCCCTCGAGGCCGAGCTCGTGCACCTCCACCGGTCCGACGACCTGCTCCTTGTGCACCGAGGTCCGTCCGATCGTGGCCCACGCAGCCTCCCGTGGCCGACCGACGTTGACCGAGCGCACGCGTGCCATGGGAGCCAGTGTCGCTGCTGGCCCCCGTGCCCCGCGACCGACTTCTCCCGCGCTACTCCTGGACGGCCTTGGCCAGGGTCACGCACCTCGTCAGGTACGCGGTGTCGGGCGAGGACGCGTCGGCCTCGAGCTCCCACAGGGCGTTGTTGATCGCCCGGACGACGACCCAGTCGCGGGCGCGGTCCTCGTCGAGGCCCGCAGCGTCGATCGCAGCGTGGAAGCGGCGTCGTACGCCGCCACGCACGTCGCCGCTCAGCTCGTCCCACCGGTTCCAGAGCAGCGGGGCGACCTCGTAGTGCGGGTCACCGCTCACCGGTTTGGGGTCGATCGCCAGCCAGCGCGGCCCGTCGGGCCTCGATGAGGCCAGCACGTTCTCGTAGTGCAGGTCGCCGTGGATGATCAGGCCGTCGCTCCCGGGGTCGGACACGAACCCACGCCCGAGGGAGGCGGCCTGCTCGACCAGGCGACGCGGGAGCGGAGCGCTGCGCGGCAGCGCGGCGAGCCGCTCGGTCCAGCGGGCGACGTACGACGTGAGCGTGCGCAGCTGCGGGGGCGCGGGCACGTGCAGCGTGCCGTAGAGGGAGCCGACCACCTCGCACGCCTCGACGTCCCATGCCTCGGTCAGGTCGACGTCGTCCAGCCGCTCGAGGAGCATCGCGCGTCGTCCGGGGTCGGCACGCAGCAGACGGACCGCGCCGCGGCCGTGCCAGTGCTGGAGTGCCAGGTGCTCGTGCTCGGACTCGTCGTCGGGGAAGGCGACCTTGAGCACCGCCGGGCCGACCGGGCTCGTGACGCGCAGCACCACGGCCGTGAAGCCGTGGCGCACCTGCGCGTCGGCGACCAGGTCCCACTCGTCGCAGAGCTCGCGCACCAGGCGCGGGAGCCGGTCGACGAAGGCGGCCCAGTCGGGTCCGCGGGCGGCGAACGCGAGCACGGCGTCGGGGAGCACGAGACCATCGTGCCCGGTGGGCACCAGGGCGCGGCGAGAACGACGTCGGCGGGGTCACTAAGGTCAGCACGTGCACGCCAGTGACCTCATGGAGGACTACCCCGCCGTCGACGTCTCGACCGACGCTGCCGAGGCGGCCCGACGCATGGTCGCCGACCAGCGCCCGGCGCTGCTCGTCTTCGAGAACGGTCGCCCCAAGACGATCCTGCCGTCCTCCGAGGTGCTCGGCCACATCATCCCGCCCTACATCCGAGACGACCCGAGCCTCGCCGGGGTCCTGGACGAGGCCGGCTCCGACAGCTGCGCGAGCCGGCTCCAGGGCCGCAGCGTGCGCGACCTGCTGGGCGAGAGGCTCACCAGGCTGCCGTCGGTCGAGCCCGACGACACCGTCCTCGAGTGCGCCGCGGTGATGGCCAAGACCCACAGCCCGCTGTGCGTGGTCGTCGACAAGGCGGGCAACCAGCTCGGCGCCGTGACGGCCTCCCGGGTGATCGCGGCCCTGCTTCCGTGAGCCTGACGCAGAGCCTCGCCCTGGTCGTCTTCCTGGCGGCCTACGTGCTCATCGCCACCGAGAAGGTCAACCGGGTGGCGGCAGCGCTCGGCGGCGCAGCCGTGATGCTCGCGCTCGGCTTCACCGACGGCGACGCCGCTTTCTACTCCGAGGACTCCGGGATCGACTGGAACGTCATCTTCCTGCTCTTCGCGATGATGGTGATCGTCGGCGTGCTCAAGAACACCGGCCTCTTCGAGGCGCTGGCCATCTACGCGGTCAAACGGGCGAAGGGGCGACCCTTCAAGGTCCTCGTCCTGCTGGTCGTGATCACCGCGGTCGCCTCCGCCGCGCTCGACAACGTCACCACGGTGCTGCTGATCGCCCCGGTGACGTTCCTGGTCTGCGAGCGGCTCGCGCTCCCGGTGGTGCCGTTCCTGATCGCCGAGGTGCTGGCCTCCAACATCGGTGGCGCGGGCACCCTGATCGGCGACCCGCCGAACATCATCATCGCCAGCCGCGGCGACCTGTCGTTCAACGACGTGATGTTCAACCTCGGCCCGTTCGCCGTCCTCATGACGGTCGTGCTGGTCGGGCTCTGCCGGGTCCTCTTCCGCAAGGCCTTCACCTACGACCCCGAACGCGTCGAGGCCGTGATGAGCCTGTCCGAGGGCGAGGCCATCCGCGACCGGACCCTGCTCGCGCAGAGCATGGGGGTGCTGGCGCTCGTGCTGGCCGGCTTCGTGCTGAGCCCGGTGCTCGGGTACTCCCCGTCGGTGGTGGCCCTGCTCGGAGCCGGGTTGCTGGTGCTGATCTCGTCGGTCACCGTCCAGGACGCCCTCGCCGACGTCGAGTGGGAGACGCTCGCCTTCTTCATGGGCCTGTTCGTCATGGTCGGCGCCCTCGTCGAGACCGGGGTCATCGCGGAGCTGGCCGACTACCTCGTCGAGAACACCGACGGCCGGCTCACGCTGACGGTCTTCGTGCTGCTGGTCGTCTCGCTCCTGCTGTCGGGCATCGTCGACAACATCCCGTACGTCGCCACCCTCGCGCCGGTCGTCGCGACCCTGGTCGCCGCCCAGCCGGCCGGCGAGGGCAACGTCTTGTGGTGGGCCCTGGCCCTCGGCGCCGACCTCGGCGGGAACGCCACCGCTGTCGGGGCGAGCGCCAACGTGGTCGTGCTCGGCATGGCCAAGCGCTACGGCTCGCCGATCTCCTTCTGGGAGTTCACCAAGTACGGCATCGTCGTCACCCTCGTGTCGGGGATCTGCGCGGCGCCCTACCTCTACCTGCGCTACCTCATGTGACGACCGAGGCCGCCGCCACTACTTCTTCGGCTTCTCGCCGGTGGGGCTGCTCGTCGCGAGCGCGGCGACGAACGCTTCCTGGGGGACCTCGACGCGGCCGACCATCTTCATCCGCTTCTTGCCCTCCTTCTGCTTCTCGAGCAGCTTGCGCTTGCGCGAGATGTCGCCGCCGTAGCACTTGGCCAGGACGTCCTTGCGAATGGCGCGGATGTTCTCGCGGGCGATGACGCGCGCGCCGATCGCGGCCTGGATCGGCACCTCGAACTGCTGGCGCGGGATCAGCTCCTTGAGCTTGCCGGCCATCATCACGCCGTAGCCGTAGGCGGAGTCCTTGTGCACGATCGCCGAGAAGGCGTCGACAGGCTCCCCCTGCAGGAGGATGTCGACCTTCACCAGGTCGGCGGCCTGCTCGCCGGAGCGTGCGTAGTCGAGCGAGGCGTAGCCCTTGGTGCGCGACTTCAGCTGGTCGAAGAAGTCGAAGACGATCTCGCCCATCGGGAGCACGTAGCGCATCTCGACGCGGTCCTCGGAGAGGTAGTCCATGCCCTGGAGGGTGCCGCGCTTGGTCTGGCAGAGCTCCATGATCGTGCCGATGTGGTCGCTCGGGCTCAGGATGGTCGCCTTCACGACCGGCTCGCGCACCTCGGCGATCTTGCCCTCGGGGAACTCGCTGGGGTTGGTCACCTCGATCTCCGAGCCGTCCTCCAGGAGCACCTCGTAGACCACGTTGGGTGCGGTCGAGATGAGGTCGAGGTTGAACTCGCGCTCGAGCCGGTCGCGGGTGATCTCCATGTGGAGCAGACCGAGGAACCCGATGCGGAAGCCGAACCCGAGCGCTCCCGAGGTCTCCGGCTCGTAGGTGAGGGCGGCGTCGTTGAGCTGCAGCTTCTCGAGCGCCTCGCGCAGGTCACCGAACTGGTCGCCGTCGATGGGGTAGAGCCCGGCGTAGACCATCGGGTTGGGGTGCTTGTAGCCGCCGAGGGCCTCGGTCGCACCGTGGTGCTGGGTGGTGACGGTGTCACCGACCCGCGACTGTCGGACATCCTTGACCCCGGTGATCAGGTAGCCGACCTCGCCGACCCCGAGCTCACCGGCCTTGACCTGCTCGGGACTGATCACGCCCACCTCGAGCATCTCGTGGGTGGCGCCGGTCGACATCATCTTGATGCGGTCGCGGTGGCTCAGGACGCCGTCGATGACGCGCACGTAGGTGATGACACCGCGGTAGGTGTCGTAGACGGAGTCGAAGATCAGCGCACGGGCCGGCTTGTCGGCGGCGCCGACCGGGGCGGGCGTCTCGTTGACGATGTGGTTGAGGAGCGAGTCGACGCCCATGCCGGTCTTGGCGCTCACGCGCAGGACGTCCTCGGGCTCGCACCCGACCAGGCCGGCGAGCTCGGCGGCGTACTTCTCGGGGTTGGCGCTGGGCAGGTCGATCTTGTTGAGCACCGGGATGATGTGCAGGTCGGCGCCCATGGCGAGGTAGAGGTTGGCCAGGGTCTGGGCCTCGATGCCCTGCGCGGCGTCGACCAGCAGCACGGCAGCCTCACACGCCTCGAGCGACCGGGACACCTCGTAGGTGAAGTCGACGTGACCGGGCGTGTCGATCATGTTGAGCACGTAGGTGCCGGGCTCCGCGCCCTCGTTGTTGTCGTCCGGGACGGTCCACGGCATCCGCACCGCCTGGCTCTTGATCGTGATCCCCCGCTCACGCTCGATGTCCATCCGGTCGAGGTACTGCGCCCGGGCGGCGCGGTCGTCGACCACACCGGTGAGCTGCAGCATCCGGTCGGCCAGCGTCGACTTGCCGTGGTCGATGTGGGCGATGATGCAGAAGTTCCGGATGATCGCCGGGTCGGTGTAGCCGGGCTTCGGCGCGGGAGAAGACATGATGACCCCGATTCTCCCACGGGCCGCGACGTCGCCGAAAAGCCCACGGTGGAGCGGCTGGCTCAGGTCCCACCACGAGCTGCCGGGGGCAGGCGGCACGCGGGTGGCGCCGACGCCGCCTCGTCGTCCACGATGACCCGGTGGCTCCTCCGACCCTCCCTCCTGTGCCGCGCGGCCGCACGGCACGTCGTCTGGAGTGGGCGCACCTGCCGCCGGCGTTGCGGAGCACGATCGCGGATCGGTGCGGCGCACCGGTCGTACGAGCGGTCTCGCAGCGCTCCGGATTCACTCCCGGTCTCGCCTCCGTCCTCGAGTGCGACGACGGCTCGCTGCACTTCGTCAAGGCGGCCTCGCTCAAGGCTCAGCGCTCCTTCGCCGAGGCCTACCGCGAGGAGGCGCGCAAGGCCGGCGCCCTGCCGGTCGACGTCCCGGCCACCCGGTTGCTGTGGACCCATGACGCCGACGACTGGGTGGTGCTGGGCTTCGAGCACGTGACGGCGCGGGCGCCGCACCGTCCTTGGACCGACGCGGACCTGACAGCCTGCCTCGACGGCCTGGCCGAGGTCGTGCGGGTGCTCACCCCGGCCCCCGCGGCGCTCGATCTCGACGACGCCGCGGTCGACTTCGCGGCCTGGCCGGCCGCCTGGACCCGCACACTCGCCACGTTCGCTCTTCCTCGCGGTCGTGAGGCGGCCGCACTGGCAGCGCGTTTCACCGAGGTCGTCGGCGGCGACACGGTCGTGCACGGGGACGTGCGCGACGACAACCTGCTGATCACCGACGCGGGTCGGGTGCTGCTCTGCGACTGGAACTGGCCCGTGCGGGGAGCGGCGTGGCTGGACTCCCTCCTCCTGCTGATCGGGCCGCGTGGCGACGGACTCGACGTCGAGACCGTGCTCGCCACGCACCCCACCTTCGCCGCGGTCGAGGCCGAGGCGATCGACATCGTGCTCGCGCTGCTCACCGGTTACTTCCTCTCGCACTCCGACGACCCCGTGCCGTCCTCCTCACCCTTCATCCGGGACCACCAGCTGTGGCAGGGCGAGGTCTGCTGGGAGTGGCTGTGCGAACGACGCGGCTGGCCCTCCGAACCGGATTAGGGCGAGACCGGGCCCCGCTGCTAGATTTGCCCGTCGCGTGTCCGGCACGTCCCAACGCCGACCGCACCAGACCTTGCACCACCTGTCCCGCAGTCCATCCAGCAGTGAGGCGAAGCACCCCGTGGCGAACATCAAGAGCCAGATCAAGCGCAACAAGCAGAACGAGAAGGCGCACGAGCGCAACAAGGCCGTCAAGAGCGCTGTGAAGACCGCCATCACCAAGTTCCGTACCGCTGCCGAGGCCGGCAACAAGGACGAGGCCATCGCCCTGGGTCGTCAGGCCAACAAGATGCTCGACAAGGCCGCCTCCAAGGGCGTCATCCACAAGAACCAGGCCGCGAACCGCAAGTCCTCGATCTCGAAGACCGCCGCGTCCCTCTGATCTCGAGCCGGTCGCACCGGCCAGGTCGGCGTTCGACCGACGCAAGCCCCGCACGACCGGGCGTCGTCCTCCTGACGGGGGTCGGCGCCCGTCGTGCGTCCAGACCCCTTTCCCGCCCCTCTTCCCCCGGCCCTCTTCCCCCGGCCCTCTTCCCCAGAGCACGGTTCGATGCCGAGTCGGCGCGTCTACGCGCCGACTCGACCCGGATCTTGCGCCGAGTCGGCGCGTCTACGCGCCGACTCGACCGGGAGGTGGTCCCGGGTGTCAGCGCGCGTCGCGCAGTCCGGCAACGGTCAGCACCAGGCGTTCCAAGGCGTAGGCAGCATCGCTCGAGGCGCCCTTCACGTCGGCGTCGGCCTTGGCCACTGCCCGGATGGCCCCGGCCAGGCCCTGGTCGGACCAGCCGCGGGACTGGTCGCGCAGGGTGCGCAGCTTCCACGGCGGGACGCCGACCTCGCGGGCGAGGTCGGCCTCGCGCATGCCACGTGGCGCCCCCTTGTAGCGCGCCAGGCCGCGCGCGCTGCCGGCGAAGGCCGAGGTGACCAGGACCGAGGCGGTGCCGTTGTCGAGGGCCCAGCGGAGCTCCTCCAGCGCCTTCTCGCGGTTGCCGGAGAAGGCGTGGTCGGCCACGGCGAAGGACTTGGCCTCGGCCCGCCCACCGAAGTAGCGGGCCACCTTGTCGCAGGTCAGCCGCTCGTCGGGAAAGTCGTTGGTCAGCTGGTGTGCTGCAGCGCTCAGCGAACGCAGGTCCTGGCCGACGGCGTCGACCAACGCTCGGCTTGCCTCGCCATCGATCGTCGTGCCGTAGCGGCGGACCTCGGCGGCGACGAACCCCGGGTAGTCGGAGGCCTTCAGCACCTCTGACTTCACCTCGGTCACAGCGTTGACCTTGCGGAGCTTGGCCAGCACGCCCGAACCCTTCTGGCCGCCGCCGTGCACGAGCACGAGCGCGACGTCCTCGGAGGGAGCGGCGGCATAGTCGAGCAGCCCCTCCACCGACTCGTCGGGAAGGTGCTCCAGCGCACGGACGATGATGCACCGCACGGAGGAGAACAGCGAGGGCGCGGACAGCTCGCCGAGCGTGGCGAGGGTGAGGTCACCGCCCTGCGCCTGCGACAGCTCGGACTCGGGGTCGTGCGCGCGCACGGCGACCCGGACTTCCTGGACGGTGCGCTCGCCGAGGAACTCCTCCTTGCCGGTCACCAGGATGACTCGGCCCAGCACGTCCTCTGCTCGCATGCGAGCAGACTGGCACACCGCGCCGACGGCGCGCCCCGGTGTCCCCGGAGCCCTAGCGCTCCACGACTCGGCTGGCCAGGCGATCGCCGCGAAGAGTGGTGATGACGGCCGCAAGTCCAGGCACGAGGAACGCCGCGTCGGCGAGGAGTCCGCCGACGTCCGCGAGCAGCGTGGTGGAGCGGAGGTCACCGTGGGGCCCGAGCCAGCCCACGAGGTCGCGGACGTCGTCGCGGCGCTGCACATAGGTCACCAGGACATTGCCGTCGGCGCGGACGTCGACGTCGAGCGACACGTCGCGGAAGCCCTTGAAGGCCGTCGCCGTCGCGAGGCGACGTACGTCGGGCCCGCCGTCATCGAGGTCTGCGACCCAGATCTCCCGCTCGAAGGCATCCTGGGGTGCAGGCACCGTCCAGGCGACCTCGGCGTTCTCGCCGGCCACCGACACCACCGGCCCCGACAGCGCCGGCCGGGTGTCGGCTCGGTCCGAGGCCGGTCGGTACAGCACGACGGGCTTCGACCAGGACGATCCGCCGGCGCGTTCGACCGCCTGGACCGTGCCCCCGTCCGTGAACGCCAGCACGACGCGTCCCTCAGCGCTCGCGGCGAGGCCGAAGCCCGGCGCGCGCGGCTGGCGTCGGTCGCTGTGCGGGTAGGCGCGCGACCACTGCACCGTCCAGGTCCCTGTCGTCGGGGTCCAGCGCAGGACCCGGAGCGTGCGGCGGCCCGCGTCGTAGCCGGCCAGCCAGACCGACTCCCCACGACCCGGCAGGAACGTGTCTCCCGGGTCAGCGTCGATCTCGGGCAGGCGACGCCACGTGCCGGCGTCGTAGTGGCGCACGACCCGATCGAACCCGTCGCGCTGGCTGTAGCTCCCGAGGCGGTGCGCGACGACGTCGCCCTCCGCGTCCGAGACGAGGGAGTAGTCGTCGGACCGGCTGGCCAGGGACGCCGCGCCGACGGTGCCGTCGGCATGCCAGAGCCGCACCCGGTGCTTGACCGTCGGGTCGAGGGAGATGGGCCCGCGATAGCTGATCATCACGCTGCCGTCGGGCCTGCTCGCGATGCTGTCCAGGCCCTGAAAGGCCACCGCGGCAGGAAACCGTTCCGGCGGTGACCACACGCCCCCAGGCGGCCTGGTCGAGCGGTAGATGGCCGTGCGGTCGTCGACCGGGCCGGTGTCGTCGGCCCACACCGCGACCAGGCTGCCGTCGGGGAACACCGCGGTCATCGGCAGGCCGTGCCCGCCGCCGGCTGGAGGGACGTCCTGCACCGGCCCCCAGGTGGGATCCTCAGCGGTGGCCGCTAACCCGGTCGGAACGCCGAGAACGAGGGTCAGCACGAGGACGACGATGGTCGGTCCTGGTCGTGCGATGCGGATCATGGCGCCTCCGGGCAGTCATGCGTACTGGTCCCTCGGTCAACGGACGGCGCACCGAGAACGTTGAGTGCCCGCTCACCGCGTGCTCACCAGTCTCAACCCTGCGCTGTCCGCTACGACCAGCACCGACCCGTCCTCGTCGGTACGGGCGACCTCGGTGCCCGCGGCCTCGAGCGCGGTGATCACGTCGAGCGCCGGGTGTCCGTAGTCGTTGTCGGCCCCGACGGAGATCAGCGCGAGCTCGGCGTCGACGGATCGGAGCACGTCGAGGTCCTGGTAGCGACTCCCGTGGTGCGGGACCTTGAGGACGTCGACGTCGAGGGCGTCGAACCCCGCCGCCAAAGCGTCCTGCCCCGGCGGCTCGAGGTCTCCGGTGAGGAGGATCTGCACCCCGTGCACCTCGGCGACGAGCACCACGCTGCTGTTGTTGGCCGTGCTGCCATCGCCCGGGCCAGGGTGGGGCGACCGCTCCAGGGGCCATAGCGGCTCGAGGCTGACTTCACCGACGGTCACGGCTCCGAGGGATGGTGCGCTGACCGGCACGACGTCGCGGCTGGCGAGGGAGGTGACCATCTCGACGGCGTCGGGCGGGTCGAGCAGCGTGGTGGTCCAGATCGCTCCGACGTCCCGACCGTCGAGCACCCCGGCCAGGCCGTCGACGTGGTCGGCGTGGAAGTGCGTGAGGACGACCAGCGGCACCTGCTCGATCCCGAGCCGGTCGAGGCACTCGTCGACCGCGACCGGGTCGGGCCCGGCGTCGACGACCACCCCCGAGCCCGGCCCGGCCCGCAGCACGAGGGCGTCTCCCTGTCCGACGTCGCACATCGCCAGCACCCAGCCGTCGGTCGGCCACGCACCGGGCAGCCCCGGGACTCCGGACCCGTCGAGGACGCGCACGACCACCACCGTCGTCACGACGACCAGCACCCCGATGCCGGCCGTGGCCCTCGGGTGGCGCAGCGCGACCGGCGCGAGCGCGACGACCGCGACACACAGCGCCACCAGGAGTGCGAGTGCCCCAGGACCGCTCCCCCAGGTGACGGCCGCGAGAGGGACCCTCGCGCCGGCTTCTGCCACGAGGACGATCCAGCCCACGCACCACCCCGCGCCGGTGCCCAGCAGACGCCCGAGCGGGTCCCCCACCACCCCGACGAGGCCGACCAGGCCGCCGGCGAGGCCCAGCACGGTCGCCGGACCGACCACCGGGGCAACCAGCAGGTTGGCGGGAACCGCGACCAGGCTGACCTGGCCGGACAACGCGGCGACCACCGGGGTGCAGGCGAGCTGCGCCGCCGCCGGCACCGCGACCGCCTCCGCGAGCCACCGCGGGATCCCTCGGGCAAGGGTGTCGCGCCAGCCGGGCGCCAGCAGCACGATGCCGCCCGTCGCCATCGCCGAGAGGGCGAAGCCGGGCGAGGTGCCGAGCCCGGGGTCGACGAGCAGCAACGCCACCACGGCGACCGACAGCCCGCGCAGGGCCCGCTGCCGTCCGTTGGAGCCGAGCGCGAGCAGCCCGACCGTGCCCATCGCCGCGGCCCGGACGACGCTCGGCTCGGTGCGGGCGAGCAGGAGGAAACCGACGATCCCAGCGGCAGCGACCACCGTCAGCCAGCGCCCCCGCAGGCCGCACCAGCGCGCGACGACCACGAGGAAGCCGACGATGAGCGTGAGGTTCGTTCCTGACACGGCCGTCAGGTGGGTCAGGCCGGTCGTGCGGAAGTCTTCCTCCAGCGCCGGGTCGAGCCCGGTGTCGTCGCCGTCGACGAGCGCCGGGACCAGGGCTCGCTGCGCCGCGGGGCGCTGAGCCACCGCGTCGCGGATCGACGCCCGCACGGCTCCTGCTCCGCGCCACCAGGCATCGGGGGCGTCGAGCACCTGCGGCGCCGAGGCACCCGGCAGCAGGGCGGCCAGGTCGTCGTCGTCCGCCGGGGCGAGACGACCCGTCGTCGAGATCCTGGCCCCCAACGGCACCGAGGCCCAGACCGGGTCACCCAGCACGAGCACCGGCGACGACAGCCGGTGCCGCCACCCGCGTCCCACGATCTCCTCCACGTCGAGACGTACGACGACCTGGTCACCGAAGGGCCCGGCGATGCGGCGCGGGTCCTGGCTCACGACGCCCATCAGCTCGACGGCGGCGTGCTCCCCCGCGAGCGCGGCTACGGGCCCCCTGACGATCGCTTCCTCTCGCACCTGGGCCGAGACCAGCACGGCCAGGCCGACGAGCACGGCTCCGGCCAGCGTCGCGCGCAGCCGTGGTCGGCGTACCGCCCACCCCGCGACGAGGACGCCCAGCGCGGCGACGACGGCGACCAGCGGGGCGGCCGGCAGCCGGGCGAGGAGGGCGGCCGACCACCCGACCACGGCGAGCAGTGGCATCCGCAGGTCGGCCCGGGGCACGGTGGCCTCCTCCAGCACCGGCACCGGTCGGTCACACCGTCACGAAGGGCGTCACCTGGGCGAGGGTCGCGTCGCCGATGCCGTCGACCTCGAGCAGCTCGGTCACCGAGGTGAACGCACCGTGCTCGGTGCGCCAGGCGATGATCGCGCTCGCCGTCACCGGTCCGACCTGGGGCAGCGTCTCGAGCAACGCCTGGTCGGCGAGGTTGAGGTCGACGAGGGCGGTCGGGGCGGCAGTGCCGGACGGCGGGACGGCGGGCACCGGCGCGCCGGCGGCCGGAGCGCCGGGACCGACCACGATCTGCTCACCGTCGACGAGCACCCGCGCGAGGTTGAGGGAGGTCAGGTCGACCCCGTCCCGGGCCCCGCCTGCCTGCTCCAGGGCGTCGACCACCCGCGCGCCGGCATCGAGGACGACGATGCCGGGGCGACGAACGCGTCCGGCCACGTCGACCGTGACCTCGACGCCGGCTCCGGACGCCGCCCCCTGGTCTCCTCCCTCGCCCGGTGCCCCCTGCGGCGCCGGCCCCGGCTCCGACCCGGCGGGCGACGTGGGATCCGCGGCGGTGCCGACCGGCGCGCCGGGTCGACCTCCGACGACCTGCTCCATCGCCACGGGCACCGGGGTCGCGGGGTCGCCTCGCACGACCCACCAGCAGGTCACGGCGAGACCGGCGGCGACCAGCACCGCCACCGCAGCCAGCTGTGCTGCGCCGAGGCGGACCCCACCGCGCAGGGGTGCCGGCACCAGGTCGCTCGGCGACAAGCTCGGAGGGCGGCGAGCGACGTGACGCCCCGGCACGGGGAGCGCGGGCGCCGTCGGCCCACCCGGGTGTCGGAGTGCCTGAGGCGCCTCGTCAGCGAGGTCGTCGTCGTCCCAAGCGTCAGTCCCCTGCACGGCCATGGGCACGATGGCGAGCGGTGGTCGAGGAGTGATCCGGGTGTGATCGGCCCACCACTCGTCACCGACGGCTTGGTCGAGGACAGGCTCGGAGGCCGGATCAGGTGCTCGCGACGCGGCCAGCTGCGCCGACAGCTCCGCCAGCCGTCGCGCGACGGCATCGTGGTGCTCCGGCGTAGAGACGTCGAGATCGCATGCGGACGACGCTAGGAGCAGCGCCGCCCACCGGGACGCCGTCGGGAGCCGCTTGGGGAGGACGAAGGCGTCCGGTACTGCTGTGGACGACTCGTGGGCACGGTCGAGCACGGGCGGGCACGGGCGGGCACGTCGAGCAGGTCGAGCCCGCTCGACCTCATCGAGGCAGGTCAGTCCCGCGGTGACACGCAGACCGCGATCGTGCCCGGGCCGACATGGGCGCCGAGCACGGCGCCGACCTCGGCGCACCAGACCTCTCGGCCACCGAGCTGGTCCGACAACCGGCTGGTCAGCGCCTCGGCCAGGCCGGCGGCCCGCTCGGGGTTGGCCAGGTGGGCCACCGAGACGTCGACGGGTCCGGCGCCGGCCGCCTCGACCGCCAGGTCGCCCAGACGGGCCAGCGCCTTGCCCGAGGTGCGCACCTTCTCCAGCGACGCCACGACGCCGTCGGCGATGGTGAGGATCGGCTTGACCGCCAGCGCGCCACCGAGCAGCGCGGCAGCGGCACCGATGCGTCCACCTCGCCGGAGGTACTCGAGGGTGTCGACGTAGAAGAAGGACGACGTGGCCTCGGCTCGCGCCAGCGCCGCGTCGGCGGCCTGCTCGACCGAGGCTCCGCGTCCGACCGCGTCAGCGGCAGCGAGCGCGGCGTACCCGGTGGCGACGCCGACCTGGCGCGAGTCGACGCACAGCACCCGCACCTCGCAGTCACGTCCGGCCAGCTGGGCCGACTCGAACGTGCCGCTCATGTCGCCGGACAGGTGCACCGACAGGATCTGCTTGGCGCCCGCTCTGGCGAGGCGTTCGTAGAGGTCGCTGAAGACCGCCGGGGAGGGCCGCGAGGTGCTCACCGGCCGGTAGTCGCGCAGCGCCTGCGCGACCCGCTCCGGCGTCGCGTCGGGTGATCCCTCGTCGAAGGAGTCGGCGCCGATGACCACCTGCAGCGGGAGCACGACGATGCCGCGCTCCTCGGCCAGCGCGGCGGGCAGGCTGGCCGTCGAGTCCGTCACGACGACGATGGAACGGGCAGGCATGGCCACAGGCTAGCCAAGTCGGGCCCCCGTGGGTCCCAGCGTCCGGTCCCTCCGTGGGTCCCCGCGTCCGGTGCCGGCGCCCGCTGCGGGGCCCCGACTCAGACGACGACGTTGACGAGCTTGGGCTCGCGCACGACCACCTTGCGGATCTCGCGCCCGTCGATCGCAGCGACCACCGTGGCATCGCCCAGGGCCATCGCCTCGAGGTCGGCGGCGGTGATCGCCGGCGACACCTCCAGACGCGCCTTGACCTTTCCCTGGATCTGCACCACCGCGGTCACGGTGTCCTCGACCAGCAGGTCGGGATCGACGACCGGCCAGGGTGCGTGGGCGACGGTCGGGGCGTGGCCCAGGCGCTCCCACATCTCCTCGGCGACGTACGGCGTGACCATGGACAGCAGGATCGCGACGGCCTCGACCGCCTCCCGCACGGCGGGGTCGGCCGGGCCGCACCCTCCCCTGCCGACGCCGTCGATGGCCTTGCGCGTGGCGTTGACCAGCTCCATGGTGCGAGCGATCATCACGTTGAAGCGGTGGCTCTCGACCAGCTCCTCGGCCTCGCGGACCGTGCGGTGCGTCACCGAGCGCAGCGCGCGGTCGCCGGTGCTCACGTCGGCCCCGGCCGGCGAGGTCACGTCGCCGCTCAGCCGCCAGGCCCGCTGCAGGAACTTCAGCGAGCCGGCCGGGCTCATGTCGGCCCAGTCGATGTTGTCCTCGGGCGGGCTCGCGAAGACCAGCGTCAGCCGCACGGCGTCGACGCCGAACTCGTCGAGCTGGGCGCCGAGGTCGACGCCGTTGCCCAGGGACTTGCTCATCTTGCGGCCGGCGTTGATGACCTTGCCCTGCGACAGGTACGCCGAGAACGGCTCGTCCCACGCGAGCAGCCCCGCGTCGCGCAGCACCTTGGTGAAGAACCGCGCGTAGAGCAGGTGCAGGACGGCGTGCTCGTCACCACCGATGTAGAGGTCGATGGGGCCCCACGCCGCGGCTTGCTCGCTGTCGAACGCCTGGGTGTCGTCGTGCGGCGAGAGGAAGCGCAGGAAGTACCACGACGAGTCGACGAACGTGTCCATCGTGTCGGTGTCGCGGCGCGCCGGCCCCCCGCACGTCGGGCAGGCGACCTCGACCCACTCGGTCGCCGCACCCAGGGGCGAGGTGCCCCGGGGCTTCAGGTCGGTGCCGCGCAGCTCGGGCAGCACGACGGGCAGCTGGTCCTCGGGGACCGGGACCTCGCCGTCGACCGGGCAGTGGATGATCGGGATCGGTGCGCCCCAGTAGCGCTGGCGCGACAGCAGCCAGTCGCGCAGCCGGAAGTTCACGGTGCCCTCGCCGGTGCCGTCGACCTCCAGCTGCTCGATGATCCGCGAGATGCCCTGCGCCTTGTCGGTGAGGCCGTCCAGCGGCCCGCTGTTGACGTAGGACCCGTTGCCGGTGGTCGCCTCGAACGTCTCCTCGGGGTTGGGCTCCCCGGTGTCGACGACCCGCCGCACCGGCAGGTCGAAGACCCGCGCGAAGTCGAGGTCGCGCTGGTCGTGCGCCGGCACCGCCATGATCGCGCCCGTGCCGTAGTCGGCCAGCACGTAGTCGGAGGCCCACACCGGAACCCGCTCACCGCTGACGGGGTTGGTCGCGGTGACCCCCAGGTCGACACCCGTCTTGGTGCGGTCGGTGGCCAGCCGGTCGATGTCGGAGGCCTTGCGGATCTCCTCGACGTACGACGCCAGCGCCTCCACGCGGTCGGACCCGCCCAGGGCAGCGATCTCGGCCGCCAGCGGCGCGTCGGCCGCCACGACCATGAACGTCGCGCCGTACAGCGTGTCCGGTCGGGTCGTGTAGACCGTGACCGGCTCGTCGCGACCGGACACCTGGAACCGCACGTGGGCTCCCTCGGAGCGCCCGATCCAGTTGCGCTGGGCGTTGACGACCTTGCCGATCCAGGCGTCCTTCAGGTCGTCGAGGCAGTCGTAGAGCTCCTGGGCGTAGGCGGTCGTGCGGAAGTACCACTGGGTCAGCTCACGCTTGGTGACCTCGGCCCCGCAGCGCTCGCAGGAGCCGTCAGCCAGCACCTGCTCGTTCGCCAGCACGGTCTGGTCCTGGGGGCACCAGTTCACCGGGCTGTTCTTGCGATAGGCCAGCCCCTGCTCGCGGAACTTCAGGAACAGCCACTGCGTCCACCGGTAGTACTCCGGGTCGGAGGTGTGCAGCCGACGCGACCAGTCGAAAGCCAGACCGTACTTCTTCATCGACGCAGCCTGGGTCTCGATGTTGGCGTAGGTGTAGGTCGCCGGGTGCTCGTCGTTGCGGATGGCGGCGTTCTCGGCCGGCAGCCCGAAGGAGTCCCAGCCCATCGGGTTCAGCACCTCGAAGCCCCGGAAGCGCCAGTAACGGGCGATCACGTCGTGCAGGGCGAACACCTCGGCGTGACCCATGTGCAGGTCGCCGCTGGGGTAGGGGAACATCGTCAGCGCGTACTTGCGCTCCTTGGGCGAGGTGTCGTCGGCCCGGAACGGGTCGAGCTCCTCCCAGACCGGCTGCCACTTGTGCTCGACGGCGCTCACGTCGTACGACGTGGGGGCCTCGACCTGGTCGGCCTGCTCGGTGCGCTCGGGCTCTGCGTTCATCGGGTGCTTCTCCTGCTGGTCGGGCTCGGGTGGTGTGGACATGAAAAAACCCCTCACGAGTGGAGGGGTGGCCGCGCGATCAACAGATGATCAGCGCGGCTGTCCAAGAAGCAGGGTGCTGGTGCTCATGACCCCATGCTAGAGCATGCGGCGGGCCCGTCGCAGCGGGTCGTCGGACAGCGCGCCGCCCCGCACGAGGACGGCGGCGTACGCCGCACCACCTCCGACGACGAAGCACGTCACGGCCACGATCACCAGACCGACGCGGGACCGGTCGGCACGGACCGTCCCGTCCGCCGCCAGCTCGACCCCCACCTCCTCACCGGCCCGCACGTCGTCGTCGACCTCGATGGCGGTCCCCGCCTGACCGCCCGTCACGAGCACGGTGCAGACGGTCCGGGTGCCACCCGCCCCGGTGTCCACCACCTCGCGGCACGCGGCGTCGGTCAGTGCGGGGCGGGTGGTGCGGTCGATCGTCACGGCGCGCACCAGGCCGACGACGCCGAGCCCGAGCAGCAGCGCGGCGAGGGCCGCGGTGAGGACGACGATGCCGGGGCCGTGGGCGCTCTGCAGGACCGGGAGGTTGCGGGGCTGGTCGGCCATGGCCGCAGGCTACGCGCCGCGATCCCCCCGCACGCGTGATCTACCGGCGCGGGGTGCCGACAGCTCGCCCGTCAGTGCGCCTGACCGAGCACCGAGGCCAGGAACTCGACCTGCGCCGACACCGACTTCTCGAACGGCTCACCGGCGTAGATCTCGAAGTGCCCGACGTCCATGGCCTCGACCGTGACCGGGCCGCGCACCTTCTGGGCCACCCGCCGCACCGCCGACGGTGGCGCGATCGTGTCCTTCTCGGCGAGCACCAGCAGCAGCGGCATCCTCAGCCTGGACGCTGACGACACCGGACGGTT
Organism: uncultured Actinomycetota bacterium; assembly: GCA_963742775.1. GTDB lineage: Bacteria > Actinomycetota > Actinomycetes > Propionibacteriales > Nocardioidaceae > Nocardioides. Next base: position 201,941 of record CAVUNE010000008.1, read on the forward strand.
GACGAGGATGGGCAGGATGCCGCGGGCGAGCATCGCGTTCTCGAACGTCGGGCCCATGATCAGCTGGTAGCCGGACTCGGCGTCGGCCGACGTGATGGCGGCCAGCTCACCCGGCGCGGCCACGATCGGGATCGTGTAGTCACGCTGGACGACGCCGCGCACGGCGTGCGCGGTCAGCCGCAGGAGGTGCCCCACCCCGGCGTACTTGACGATCTCGAGAACGGCGGCCAACCCGTCCATCGCGGCGCCCTGCGAGATCACACCGGCCACGCGCGGGTCGCCGGCGGCCACCGCGACCACGTGCCCGCCGGAGTAGGAGCTGCCCCACAGCACGACCCGGTCGGGGTCGATCCCGTCGAGCCCCCGCACCTGCGAGAGCACACTGCGGTAGTCGTCGCGGTGGCGTCGGTGGTCGACCTGCTGACGAGGCGTGCCCCCGGACGTGCCGAAGCCGCGGTAGTCGAAGACCACCACGTCGGCGCCCGCAGCGGCGAACCGCTCGGCGAACGGCGTCAGCCCGGCGTCCTTGGTGGCCCCGAAACCGTGTGCCATCACGACGCACGGCCGCCCTGCCGCGGTGGTCCAGGCGTCGGTCTCGGCGCGGTAGTGCCAGGCGGCGATCGGGTCACCGTGGCTGGTCAGGGCGAGGTCGGAGCGCATCTCGCGACCCTAACCCCGCAGTGCCCACGACACCGCGCTGCGCCAGCTGCCCGGCCGACCGCGGACGACGTCCGCGGGACCGCGGCGGTGAGGCCGACACCACGCCCCAGGCCGTAGCCTCCTCGCCATGACTGTCAACGACATGTTCCGACTGGACGGCAAGGTCGCCGTCGTCACCGGGGCGTCGAGCGGCCTCGGCGTCGCCTTCGCGCAGGGTCTCGCCGACGCCGGCGCCGACCTCGCCCTGGGCGCGCGCCGCGTCGACAAGCTCGCCGACACCGCGGCCCTCGTGGAGACGGCGGGACGACGAGCCCTCACGGTGGCCACCGACGTCGCCGACCCGGAGTCCTGCACGAACCTCGTCGCTCTGGCGATGGAGGAGTTCGGCCGCGTCGACATCCTCGTCAACAACGCCGGGGTCGGCACCGCCGTGCCGGCGACCCGCGAGACACCCGAGCAGTTCCGTGCGGTCATCGACGTCAACCTCAACGGTTGCTACTGGATGGCGCAGGCCTGCGGGCGGGTGATGACCCCGGGCTCGAGCATCATCAACATCTCCTCGGTGCTCGGACTGACCACCGCCCGGCTCCCGCAGGCCGCCTACGCCGCCTCGAAGGCCGGCCTCATCGGGCTGACCCGCGACCTCGCCCAGCAGTGGACCGGCCGCAAGGGCATCCGCGTCAACGCGATCGCACCGGGTTTCTTCGCCTCCGAGATGACCGAGCAGTACCCCGACGGCTACCTCGACTCCATGGGCGAGCGCATCTTGATGGGTCGCAAGGGCGACCCGGTCGAGCTCGCCGCGACCGTCGTGTGGCTGGCCTCGGACGCCGCCGGCTACGTCACCGGTCAGACCCTGGCCGTCGACGGCGGACTGACCATCACCTGACCCGGGTCCCGGCGACGCCACCGTGCGCGCGCGTGCGCCAGGGCGGCGGCGTCGGCGTACCCGAGGCGTGCGGCGACCGCTGCGACGGGGACCGTGGCTCGGCCACCGAGCAGGGTCGCGGCCAGGGCCGAGCGCACCTCGTCGAGGAGCTGGCGGTAGCCCACGCCCTCGGCGTCCAGGTGGCGTCGCAGGGTCCGTTCACTCAGCGCCAGGGCCGCGGCGACCTCGCTCATCGGAGCACCCCGCTCGAGTCGCTGCGTGATGAGGACCCGGACGTCCTGGGCGAGCCCCGAGCGGGAGCGTCGGACGCCGACCACCTCGGTGCAGACCTGGGTCGCCAGCGCCTGTCGCTGCGGACTGCGCTCGGGCAACGGCCGATCGAGCTGGTCGGCACCGAACCTGATCCTCGCCCCGGGCTCCTCCCACGCCAGCACCGCGCCCACTCCCCCGGGCACCAGGCTCTCGAGCACGCGGTGGACAGCGACGGCGTCGCGCTCGAGCAGGAAGCGGCGTACGTCGCTCGGCAGCTGCGCGCCGGCGAGGCTGATCACGACCTCCTCCCCCACGATCTCGGCACCGGGCAACGCGAAGGCGTGGGTGAGGTCGATGAAGCGCACCGCGAACGACAGGGCGTCCAGCACGGTGCGGCTGCTCAGGACGGCGTAGCCGAAGGCTCCGAACGTCGCGGCGGTGTAGCCCTCCCCGACCCTCGTCCCGACCTCGCCGAAGGCGTGGCGCAGGGTGCGGACGACGCGCAGCTCCTGCGCGGCGGTGACCTCGGTGACGCCTTCCGGCCGGTTGGAGAGCAGGTCGGCGGGCTGCAGTCCGGTGCCGGCGAGCGCGCGCCGCGACGTCATCCCGGAGGCCTCGGCGAAGCGCAGCAGCACCGCGAGACCGGCCGACGAGCGGGGGAAGTCCCAGTGGTCGGCGGCGAGCGCCGGTAGCTGATGAGCCATGTCCGGAATTATCAGCTGACGTGCGGCGTCCCGCCACCGTGCCCGCCCGTACCGGCCTAGGTTCGAGGCATGAGCAGCCAGTCGTCCCCACGCGTCATCGTCATCGGAGCAGGCTTCGGCGGTCTCGGGGCCGCCCACGCCCTGCGTCAGCAGGGCATCACCGACATCACGGTCCTCGAACGCGCCGACAGCGTCGGCGGGGTCTGGCGCGACAACACCTACCCCGACGCGGCCTGCGACGTGCCCTCGCCGCTCTACTCGTGGTCGTGGGCGATCAACCCGGCCTGGGGCCGGCGCTACTCCAAGCAGCCTGAGATCCTCGCCTACCTGCGCGGCGCCGCCGAGGAGGCCGGGCTCACCGACCTGGTCGTCACCGGTGCGGCGGTGTCCTCCTGCGTCCTGTCCGAGAGCAATGCGACCTGGACCGTCACGACGGTCGACGGCACGACCTACCAGGCCGACATCGTGGTCTCCGCCGTCGGTCAGCTCTCCAACCCGGTCGTCCCCTCGCTGCCCGGGCAGGAGACGTTCTCCGGCCCGACGTTCCACTCCGCCAGGTGGCGCCACGACGTCGCGCTGGAGGGCAAGAAGGTGGTGGTGATCGGCACCGGCGCCAGCGCGATCCAGTTCGTGCCCGGCATCGTCGACCGGGTGGCTCGGCTGACGGTCTTCCAGCGCTCGGCGCCCTACGTCGTCCCGAAGCCCGACCAGGCCTACGACGACCGGCACCACCGCGCGTTCAAGCGCTGGCCGAAGCTCGTCAGCGCCGAGCGCGGCACGTGGTTCCGCCTGAGCGAGGTGCTCAACGCCGCCCTCGGTGGCCAGGTGCGCTGGTCGAAGGCCCTCCTCGGCGCGCTCGGCTGGGCGTGGAGGCTGCACCTGCGGCACCAGGTCAAGGACGCCGCGCTGCGGTCCAAGCTCGTCCCCGACTACGAGATCGGGTGCAAGCGGATCCTCTTCTCCAACGACTGGTACCCCGCGCTCGACCGCGAGCACGTCGACGTGGTCACCCACGGCGTCGCGGCCGTCGAGCCGACCGGCGTGCGCGACGACGCCGGCGTGCTGCACCCGGCCGACGTCATCATCTGGGGCACCGGGTTCGCCGCGACCTCGTTCCTGGCCGACATCGTGGTGACCGGCGAGGCCGGCGCCGACCTGCACCAGGTGTGGGCCGGAGGCGCACGCGCCCACCTGGGCCTGGCGGTGCCCGGGTTCCCGAACTTCTTCGCCGTCTACGGCCCCAACACCAACCTCGGCGGCAGCTCGATCATCGCGATGATGGAGGCACAGGCCGGCTACATCGCCCAGGTCGCCCGACGGGTCGCCGACTCAGGTGGTCCGCAGGTCGCCGTCCTCGCGGAGGTCTACGACGCCTACGACGCCGAGATGCAGGCCCGCCTGGCCGCCAGTGCCTGGACCGGCTGCGACAGCTGGTACACCGACGGCGCCCGCATCACGACCAACTGGCCGGGCCGGGTCGCCGAGTACCAGGAGCGCACGGCTCAGGTCGACTGGTCAGAGCTCTCCGTCAGCTGAGCCGCGCGGCCACCGGCAGCGTAGGAGGGGGTCAGGCGCCCCGCTTCTTCGTGCCCCGCAGCGGCGCAGCAGCGGCCGGGTCCTCGGGCCACGAGTGCTTCGGGTAGCGCCCGCGCAGGTCGGCGCGCATCCCCGGGTAGCCACTCGTCCAGAACGACGCCAGGTCGGCGGTCACCGCTGCCGGTCTCCCGGCCGGGGAGAGCAGGTGGAGCAGCACGGGGACCCGCCCGCCGGCCAGCCGCGGCACCGTCGAGGCGCCGAACATCTCCTGCACCCGCACGGCCAGCACCGGCTGGTCGGGCGCGTAGTCGAGGCGGACCGTGCTGCCGCTCGGCACCACGAGACGCTCGGGAGCCAGCTCGTCGAGACGCCCGGCGGCCGGCCAGGGCAGCAGCCGTCGCAGGCCCGCCAGGACGTCGATGCGCGCGAGGTCGCGGTGCGTGCGGACCCGCGCGAGCTCGTCGCCGAGCCAGGTGTCGATCGTCGCGAGCAAGCCGTCGTCGCCGACGTCCGGCCACGGATCCCCCAGGCTGCGGTGCAGGAAGTCGAGCCGGTCGCGCAAGGCAGTGGCGGCGTCGCTCCAGCGCAGGACGCCGAGCCCCTCGCGGGTCAGGCCGTCCTCGAGCGCGCGCGCCACGAGGGCCGGGGCGGGGTCGCTCAGCGCGACACTCCCGAGCTCGATCGCACCGAGCCTCGTGACCCGACGAGCCACGAGGCGAGCGTCGTCCCAGCGCACCTCGTCACTCTCCTCCCACCGGCTGGCGGCCGCCTCCAGGGCGAGCGACTCCTCCAGCGCGGCCGCCGATCGCACCAGGGCGTCGCGGGCCCCGGCCGTGCGCTCGACGTCGGCCACCGCGATCCACTCCGTCAGGCCGGCCGCGTCCACCCCCCGGGGAAGCACCGCACCGGTGCCCGACACCATCAAGTAGGCCTGCGACCCGCTGCGTCGTCGGGCGACGCGGTCCGGGTGCGCGAGCGCGACGACCGTCCCGACGGCCAGGTCGTCACCGAGCCCGGCCTCGCCGCGGTGCCGCCGCAGGTCGTCGGGCAGGGCACGGTGCAGGCGACGTGCGGCGTGCTTCCAGGCGCCCGTGGCAGCACCACTGCCACCTCGGCGCAGGAGCCTCAGCGTGGCGACCAGGTCGGTCCCGGGGGTGCGGAGGTCCTCGGACAGCAGGGCGACCACCTCCGCGGCCCGCTCGGCCCCGACCAGCGGCGCCCCGGCGAGCAGGGCTCGGGCCAGCCGGGGGTCGGTGGCCAGGCCCGCGATCGCGCGGCCCTGCTCGCTGACCTCGCCATCAGCGGTGAGGGCGCCGAGGTCGACGAGCGTGCGGGTGGCCGCCTCGAGCGCAATAACGGGTGGCGGGTCGAGCAAGGCGAGCCCGGCGCCGCCGGGAGCGCCCCAGAGCGCCGCCTCCAGCGCGAACGACGTCAGGTCGGCGGTGGCGATCTCCGGCAGCGGGTGCTCGGAGAGGTGTCCGTGCTCGGCCTGCGACCAGCAGCGATACGCCGCGCCCGCCGCCTCCCGCCCGGCGCGGCCGGCGCGCTGGTCGGCCGCGGCCCGGCTCACGCGCACGGTGACCAGACCGGCCAGCCCGCGGGCATGGTCGGTGCGGGGCTCGCGGGAGAGACCGCCGTCCACGACCGTGCGGACGCCCGGCACCGTCAGCGACGACTCGGCGACCGAGGTCGAGACCACGACCCGTCGACGAGCACCGAGCGTCAGGGCGAGGTCCTGCTCGGCGCTGGTCAGCCGACCGTGCAGCGGCCGCACGTCGACGTCGCCGAGACCGGTGAGGCGCCGGATCACCTCGGAGACCTCGCGCAGGCCGGGGACGAAGACGAGCACGTCGCCGACGGTGTCGCGCAGCGCCTGTCGGGCGACGGCCGCGACGTGGTCGAGGAAGGCCCGGGTGACCCCCCGGTCGTCGGAGTGCAGCACCCCGGGCGGCGGCGGGCTCCAGCGGACGTCGACCGGGTGCAGCGCGCCGGGCACGGTCACCACGGGTGCCGGGCTGGCGCCGCCGATCAGCGCCGCCGTGCGGTCGGCCTCGATCGTCGCCGACATCGCCACCAGCGGCAGGTCGCGCAGGTGCGCCCGCACGTCGACGAGCAGCGCGAGGGTGAGGTCGGCGTCCAGCTGACGTTCGTGCACCTCGTCGAGCACCACCGCGGCCGTGCCCGCGAGCTCGGGGTCGCGCTGGACCCGGCGCAGCAGGGTGCCCGTCGTGACGAACTCGATGCGGGTCTCGGGTCCTCCGCTCCGCTCGCCGCGCACGGCGTACCCGACGGTACGCCCGAGCGGCTCGTCGAGCAGCTGCGCCAGGCGACGTGCTGCGGCGCGGACAGCGATCCGCCGGGGCTGGGTGACGACCACCCGGCCGGCGCCGACTGCCAGCGCCACCGCGGGCGGCACCAGGGTCGTCTTGCCGCTGCCGGGTGGCGCCTGCAGCACGGCGGCCCCGTGGTCGTGCAGCGCCGACGCCACGGCCGCGAGCCCGCCCACCACGGGGAGCGACGGCGGGTCCGCCAGCAGGCGCTGCAGCGGGTCGAGGGTCACCACACCAGTGTGACGCTCAGTCCAGCACGGGGATGCGGAGCCTCGCGCCGACACGGATCGGGTCGGGGTCGGTCACCTGCGGGTTCGCGGCGCCGAGGATCGCCCCTGTGGTGCGTCCGAGGTCCCCGGTGTTGCCGGTGCGTCGCGACTGTCCGGCTGCAGCGTCTGTCGCTGCGGTGCGGAGTCCTCGGGTTGCGCCGTGTGCCGGGCGCGACCCCGGCCCTCGGCGGGTGTCCCGGCGACGGCAGGTTGCACCGGGACGTTGAGCTCGAATGTCGTGCCGTGCCCCGGGACGCTCGATGCGCTGAGGTCGCCGCCCAGGACGGCGGCGATGGAGGCGCTGATCGCCAGGCCCAGGCCCGTTCCGCTCGCGCTCTGCTCTGTCTGGTTGCCGGCTTGCTCGTAGGGCTGGAAGATCCGCTGGAGGGCCTCAGGGTCGATCCCCACGCCGGTGTCGATGACCGCGATCCTCAGCTCGGCGTGCCCCTCGCGCGCTCGATGCTCGACGCGCACGGTGATGGTTCCCTCCGGGGTGAACTTGACGGCGTTGCCCACGAGGTTGTGCAGCACCTGGCGCAGGAGGTCCGGGTCGGTGCGTACCAGGAGCGGCACAGCGCCGTCGACGTGGTAGCTCAGTCTCGTCCCGGACGCACCGCGAGGACGGCTCGCCAGGTCGATGACGTCGTCGACCAGGGAACGCACGGAGAAGTCCTGTGGGTTGACAACGATCAACCCGGCCTCGAGACGGGTGTGGTCCAGGATGCCGGTGACGGTGGCCAGCAACGTACGACTGGCGCGGTAGCTACGTTCAGCCATGACCCGCTGCTCCTCGGTCAGGTCGCTCTCGAGGAGGAGCTCGGTGTAGCCCAGGACGCCGGTCATGGGAGTGCGGATCTCGTGGCTGACATGCGCCACGGCCTGCGACTTCGCAGCAGAGCCGGCTTGCTCCTCGGCCAACCGGTTCGAGACGTCGGCCTCATGGCGGAGCTGCCGCGCCGTCCGCACTGACGTGAGGAGGAGCAGCAGCACGGTGGCGACCGCGAAGATCACGAGCGTGTGCATCTCTGTCTGACCGCGGTACCCGGAGATCAGGCTCAACCAGACCGGGATGGTCAGCGGCAGGATCGAGATCAGCAGCCGACCGCGGATGACGCGGCGCGTGGAACGTTCGATCCGAGGCGCGGGCCGGGCCGGCGGCCACTGGGCCATCAGCAGTGCCGCGCTCATCCACGCCGCGCTCGACACGGCTGAGTAGACACCCGGCGAGAAGGAGACCAGGTAGAGGAGGTCGCCCAGCAGGAACCCGACGATCCCGGCCAGAAGGGCGGCCCACCGCCAGGTGGCCACGCCATGAAGGAGCACGGTGCGAAGCGCCAACCCGATGAACACCGCATCCAGGACGGGGTAAGCGATCGTGACGGTGCTCCCGAGGATGGAGTACGAGGAATACGACGCCTGGCTGGCGGTCACGAACCACAGGACGAGCCCTACCGCCACGACTGTCGTCGCGGCGTCGATCACGGCATCGAGGTCGCATCGGATGCCGTCCCAGGCGACCTCGATCGCGAGCGCGGCCGCCACCGCGACGTAGCCGGCAAGATAGAAGACGTCCGCCGCCGAGGCGTCTCCGACGGGTCCTCGGCTGAGGAGTGAAGCCCACACCACGTCACCGACGCCCAGGAGCAGGACTGCCACGCCCAGCACCTTGCGCGACGTCGTGCCGGACCGAGACCCGAGGACCGCCACCGTGCCCGCTGTCATCGTGACGGTCGAGTAGAGGAACGACACCCCTACCTGGCTCAGACCCGAGGGGACGACCAGGACCGCCACCATGACGGGGACCGCGGCCAGCGACGCGACGACCAAGCAACGGGTGCGCACTCGCTCGGACATCCGGGTCCTCCGATGATGGGGTGACGCCACCACTCCTGACGGCACGTCGTGCGTCATGCTCGCTGCGTCCTCCACGTGCGGCAGCAGCGCTGACCCCAGCATCCTCCACAGCAGAGCGGGGTCGAATCCTGACAACCTCATGGGTGCCGGTGTCAGCAACGGGCACGGACCGACCTCAGCCGACCACGTCCGCCGATCCCACGTCTCTCCCGAGTCCCCGACACCGGGTCTGAGTCACCTCCAGTTCGAAGCAATGCTCACCGCAGCACGCGACTCGGACCGCCCCGACGACTTCGCTCTCGTCGCGATGCTCGGATTGTTCGGATTGCTCGGCTTGCGGATCTCTGAGGCCCGCCGGTGCTGACGGTCGGCACCTCGGCGAGAGCCATGGCCACCGAGTCCTGAGGACACCGTCGTGAGCACCATGCTCGACGTTGCGGTCGACCTGCGAGACGTCCGAGTCGCTGCCCGCCACGCCGACCCGCGCACCGTGGCACGCTACGACCGAGCGCGCAACACCCTCGACCGCCACCCCGACTACATCGTCACCGCCTCCATGGCACCAGGCACCTGACCCACGACGATCGGCCCGACTCCGCCGAAAGTCGTGCGCTCGAGACGACGACATGCGTTGCGATGAGTTGGCTCTGCTGACACGGTCGGTACGAGCATGACCAACCGACCCACCTTGCCCGTTGCAGCCATCCTGGCCGCGGTCCCCGTGCGCGACGCCGAGGCCGCGCGGGAGTTCTACGTGCAACTCCTTGGATCTTCCCCGACTGATTCCCCCATGCCCGGGTTGACGCAATGGGACCTCGGCGTCGGCGTTCTCCAAGTCGTGGTTGACACCGAACGTGCGGGTGGCGGTCTGTTGACCCTGACGTTCGACGATCTCGCAACCGTCGCCGAGACGTTGCGGGGCCGCGGGATCGCCCTTGAGGTCGCCAGGGGCGAAGTCGTCACCGCGGTCGCTCAGGTGATCGACCCGGACGGCAACGCGATCACCCTCGTGCAAGCCTGACGTCGCAACCCGCGACGTGAGATGGCGGGACTGGCCTGGCCCCGGCACGCCGCGCCCGAGGGACCAGGGTCAACGCGGCCCGCTTCGTGATCGGCCGCGACTCCCACCGACAGCTCGACCGGATTCGTGGCGATGGAAGGCATTGCTGCTGACCTCGATCGGCCCGCGCCGGCGCGCCAGATCGCGAACGACGAGCTGACCCGTCTCCGCAACGGCGGCGACGTCGACCCCGACCGGCGACCTGGGAAAGGAGAACTGGCAGAAACGCGCCTCCGCGGCCGCGCGAGCGCGACGCTCGATGGGGTCATTCACCCTCATCTGGGCGGGCACCCGCGCGTGGTCGGCGAGCTCGTTCGGGGTCAGTACGCTCGGGAGCCGGTCGCCGGGGCCATGGGGAGGACGGATGGCACCCTGGCGAAGGCTTCATGAGTGGTCATGGCGGTCAGGTGTGCACGCTGTCCCGAGCCGCGTCGAGACGACTCGACTCGCTGGCCGCGGACGTTCTCTGCCGCCAAGGTGGCCGATGAAGTGATCAACGGCCATGTCGGACCCTTGCTGCTGAGACTGCGACATGGCTTGTGACCTGGTGATTCGGTGGAGCTGAGGGGATTCGAACCCCTGACCCCCTGCATGCCATGCAGGTGCGCTACCAGCTGCGCCACAGCCCCGAACCTGTCGCCCCGCGGGGCAACTCGCAGTACCTTAGCCAACGCCTCGGGTGTTGTGAAATCGGCCCTGTCCTCCGGAGCCTGCCCCGAGCGTGGGTCGTTCGAGCACCTAGGCGATGCGGTTGTAGGCGACAAGACGCAGACCGGGAGCGTCGAGCTGCTCCTGCAGCACCACCCAGCCGCAGTTCGCCAGCCCGCGCAGGGTGTGGAACTGCTCGTCCGGCCAGCCGAGCAGCGCCCCGGTCGCGACCCGGATGGCAGCTCCGTGGGAGAGGGCCACCGCGGTCCCTCCCGGGTCGGTGGTGGCGAGGAGCTCGTGCAGCACGGCCGTCATCCGCACCGCCACGTCGGCGGTGCGCTCAGCGCTCGGACACGCGTCGTAGTGGCCCCGGACGAACTGCTCGTACTCGGCCGCGTCGGCAGCGGCGTACTCGGCGTGGGTGAGTCCTTCGCGCTCGCCGAAGAAGAACTCGCGCAGGCGGCGGTCGTAGACCGGTGCGAGACCGGTTGCGGCCGCCACAGGGCGACACGTCTGACGGGTGCGAGCGAGGTCGGAGCACCACAGGTGGGTGGGCGCCATCGTCGCGACGACCGCCGCCACCTGTTCGGCCTGGGCACGCCCGACCCGGTCGAGGTCGACCTCGAGCTGGCCCTGGACGCGACCGGCGTGGTTCCACGCGGTACGACCGTGACGCAGCAGGACCAGGGTGCGGGCCTCACTCACCGGTGGGCTGGCTCGCCGGACCGGTCACGTCGGCCGGGAGCGCGATCGCGGGGCAGTCACGCCACAGCCGCTCGAGGGCGTAGAACTGCCGCTCCTCCTCGTGCTGGACGTGCACCACGATCTCGCCGTAGTCGATGAGCACCCACCGACCGTCCCGCTCGCCCTCCCGGCGGATGGGCTTGGCGCCGATCTCACGCAGCTTGTCCTCGACCTCGTCGACGATCGCCTTGACCTGACGGTCGTTGGTCGCGGAGGCCAGGACGAACGCGTCGGTGATCGCCAGCTGCTCGCTGACGTCGAAGGCGATGATCTGCTGGGCGAGCTTGTCGCTGGCGGCGCGAGCCGCGGCATGGACGAGCTCGAGGGCGTGGTCGGTCGCGGTCATGAAGAGTCTTCCGTTGTCGAGTAGAGGAGGTGCTTGGTGATGTACTGCACGACCCCGTCGGGCACGAGGTACCAGACGGGACGACCGAGGCGCTGGCGCTCGCGGCAGTCGGTCGAGCTGATCGAGAGTGCTGGGATCTCCAGCAGGGTGACCCGGTCGTGGGGCATCAGGTCGACGGTCGCGGGGTCGAGCTCGGCTCCGGGCCGGGTGCAGCCGACGAAGTGGGCCAGGTCGAAGACCCGCTGGGCGTCGCGCCACGAGAAGATGTCGCCGAGCGCGTCGGCGCCGGTGATGAAGTAGAGGTCGGCGTCTGGCAGCTCGAGCGCCAGGTCACGCAGGGTGTCGATCGTGTAGGTCGGTCCGTCGCGGTCGATGTCGACGCGTGAGACCCGGAACCTCGGGTTGGCGGCGGTCGCGATCACCGTCATCAGGTAGCGGTGCTCGGCCGGCGAGACCCGGCGGTCCGACTTCTGCCACGGGCGCCCGGTGGGCACGAAGACGACCTCGTCGAGGTCGAACCAGGCCTGCGCCTCCGAGGCCGCCACGAGGTGGCCGTGGTGGATCGGGTCGAAGGTCCCGCCCATCACGCCGACACGGCGCCGGGACACGGCGCGGTGGGTCATGGCTGCAGCACTAGCTGTGCTCGCGTCCTCCGCCGAAGGACACCAGCCCGATGAGCAGCGACAGCAGGATCCCGAACGCGATCAGGCCGATCACCCAAGCGGGAACGGCCGGACCGGCCGACTCCTCGGCAGCGCGCAGGACGGCGGTGGTGATCAAGCTCAGCGACATGCCGCCAGCCTATACGGCAGCGTTCGAATCAGTGCAGCAGGAGGTCGACGCCCACGATGATCAGGTAGAACCGCAGCGCCCGACCGAGCAGCACCGTGGGCACGAAGACCCACAGCGGCATCTTGAGGGCGCCAGCGACCGCTGCCATCACCAGCAGCGGAGGGATGCCGGCCGAGGCAGCCACGAAGATGATCAGGCCGGCGTACCAGGGCCGGCCCTCGATGCGTGCGGTCCAGCGCTCGTAGGGACCGCGGACCTTCGGGCTCGCCATCTTCTTGCGGGCCCACTCGGTGTCGATGCCACGTCTGGCCACCTCGTACCAGACGACCTTGCCGACCGTCTGGCCCAGGGCTGCCACCGCGGCCACGAGGACGGCTCCCCATCCGGCGACGTCGGCCACGCCCGATGCGCCGGAGAGACCTCCCAGGTAGATCTCGATGTTGATCAGCGGCAGCAGCGCCGACCCCAGCGCGACCGCGAGGGTGGTCAGCAGCACCATCATGCGCTGACGCGCTCCGGGAGCGGGAGCCCGAGGTCGAGGATCCACTTCAGGGTCATGCACTTCAGCGCGACCAGCCCGATCGCGATGACGAGTCCCAGCCACCACCACCCGGTGACCAGCAGCAGCACCGCGAACAGCGAGGAGTTGACCGCTTTCGCCGGCTTCGACCAGTTCCACGTGTAGATGCGTCGGTCGATGACGTAGAAGTAGTTCGGACTGCGGATGGGCCACGCGAGGAACGCCAGCGAGAGGAAGAAGTCGATGACCATGAACTCGAAGAGGTAGACGGCCACCGGCAGGACCATCTCGTGCTGCAGCGAGGCGAGTCCGAGGTAGAAGGCCGCACAGTTGAGACGGTCGCACAGCATGTCCATCACCCCGCCGATGCGGGTCTCGCAGTCGAAACGGCGCGCAAAGGCGCCGTCGGCCATGTCACCGACCCAGTAGACGCCGAGGCCGACCACGAGCCACGTGAGCTCCTGCTGCCAGATGCCGACGAGACAGAGCGCGAAGGAGGCGATGGTGCGGACGAAGGTGATGACCGTCGCGCCGGTCCACAGCCGCTCGGCGTCGCGATCGGCGTACACAGAGTGAGCTGCGCGATCGACCACGCCGCGACCCTACCCGCCGTGGGGACGGTGTCAGCGCACGTGGCCGTCGCCGGTGACGACGTACTTGGTCGAGGTCATCTCGAGCAGCCCCATCGGCCCACGGGCGTGCAGCTTCTGGGTGCTGATCCCGATCTCGGCGCCGAAGCCGAACTCCGCCCCGTCGGTGAACCGGGTGGAGGCGTTGACCAGCACTGCAGCCGAGTCGACCGCTGCCACGAAACGACGGGCGGTGGCCTGGTCGCGGGTCACGATCGCCTCGGTGTGACCGCTGGAGAACCGCCTGATGCGGGCGACGGCCGCGTCGACGTCGGTCACCACCGCCACCGAGATGTCCAGCGAGAGGTACTCCGTCGCGTGGTCCTCGTCGGTGGCCGGCAGCACGCCGTCGAGCCGCGCGACGGTCGGGTCGCCGTGCACCGTCACGCCGGCGTCCTGGAGCGCCGTCACGACCGTCGGTAGGAAGGTCTCGGCGAGGTCGACGTGCACGAGCAGCGACTCGGCGGCGTTGCAGACGCTGGTGCGCTGGGTCTTGGCGTTCAGCACGATGGCCAGCGCCTGGTCGAGGTCGGCGGCCGTATCGACGTAGACGTGGCAGTTGCCCACGCCGGTCTCGATGACCGGCACCGTCGAGCCCTCGACCACGCTCTGGATCAGGCCCGCTCCCCCGCGCGGGATGAGCACGTCGACCAGGCCCCGGGCCCGCATCAGCTGGGTGACGCTCTCGCGGGAGTCGGCCGGGACCAGCTGGATCGCGTCAGCGGGCAGCCCGCTCGCCTCGACCGCGTCGCGCAGCACCTCGACGATCGCCGCGTTCGACGAAGCAGCGCTGGAGGACCCCCGCAGCAGCACCGCGTTGCCCGACTTCAGGCAGATCCCGGCCGCGTCGGCGGTCACGTTGGGGCGCGCCTCGTAGATCATCGCGACCACGCCGAACGCCACCCGCACCTGACGCAGCTCGAGCCCGTTGGCCAGGGTGCTCCCCCGCACGACCTCGCCCACCGGGTCGGGCAGCCCGGCGACCTCGCGCAGCCCGTCGGCCACCGCCCCCAGCCGGTCGGTCGTGAGGCGCAACCGGTCGATCACGTCGGACGGTGTGCCGTCGGCCTCGGCGCGCGCAACGTCCTCGGCGTTGGCCGCGAGGATCGGCCCGCTCCGCTCGACCAGGGCAGCGGCCATCGCCGTGAGCGCGGCGTCCTTGGTGGCCCGGGTCGCCAGGGCCAGCTCGTGGCTCGCCTCGCGGGCGCGCACGGCAAGGGCGCGGACGTCGGTGGTCGGCTCGGCAGTGGTGCTCATCGGGCGAGCCTAGGGGTCGGCACGCACGAACGCCCCGCGACCGACGAGGCGGCGGGGCGTTCGTGATGCTCGGGAAAGGCGGTCAGCCCTTCTTGGCCTCGATCTGCTCGGTCGCAGCCGGCAGGACGGCGTGCAGGTCGCCGACGACGCCGAAGTCGACGAGCTCGAAGATCGGCGCTTCCTCGTCCTTGTTGACGGCGATGATCGTCTTGGACGTCTGCATGCCGGCGCGGTGCTGGATCGCACCGGAGATGCCGTTGGCCACGTAGAGCTGCGGTGAGACGGTCTTGCCGGTCTGACCGACCTGGAAGGTGTGCGGCATCCAACCGGAGTCGACCGCGGCGCGCGAGGCGCCGACCGCCGCGCCGAGGGCGTCGGCGAGGCCCTCGATCGGCTCGAAGTTGCCGCCGGTGCCACGACCGCCGGAGACCACGATCGCGGCCTCGGTGAGCTCGGGACGGCCGGAGGCCTTGCGCGGCTGCGAGGCGACGATCTGGGCCGTCTTGGCGGCGTCGGAGATCGTCACCGCGAACTCCTCGACGCTACCGGCTCCGGGCGTCTCGTCGGGCGCGGCCGAGTTCGGCTTGACCGTGATGATCGGGGTGCCCTTGGTGACCTTCGCCTGCACGGTGAAGTTGCCGGCGAAGACGCTCTGCGTGGTGGTGCCGTCGTCGGCGAGGTCGACGGCGTCGGTGATGAGGCCCGAGCCGAGCTTGATCGCCAGTCGTCCGGCGATCTCCTTGCCCTCGGCGCTCGAGACGATCAGGATCGCGGCCGGGTCGACCTTGCCGGCGAGCTGCTGGAGCGCCTCGGCCTTGGGGGCCACGAGGTAGCCCTTGATCTCGGCGTCGTCGATCACGTACACCTTCTCGGCACCGAAGGCGGTCAGCTTCTCGACGGCGCCCGACACCTGGTCAGCCCCTCCGATGAAGACCGCCGAGGGCGCGCCGAGCTTCTTGGCCAGCGCCAGCAGCTCGAGGGTGGGCTTGCGCACGGCACCCTCGACGTGGTCGACCAGGACCAGGACTTCAGACATGTTCTTCTCCTCTAGCTTGGCGTCGACGCGCGATCAGATGAACTTCTTGGACGTGAGGAACCCGGTCAACGCCGTGGCGCCGGAGCCGTCCTCGTCCTTGACGATCTCGCCGGCGGTGCGCGGGGGGCGCGCGGTCGTGTCGTTGACCTCGCTCCACGCCACTGCCAGACCGACCTCGCCGGCGTCGACGCCGATGTCGGAGAGCGTGTAGGTCTCCATCGGCTTCTTCTTCGCCGCCATGATCCCCTTGAAGGAGGGGTAGCGGGCCTCGCCGGTCTGGTCGGTGACCGAGAGGACGAGCGGCATCGTGCCGCCGATGACCTCGGTAGCGGTGTCGCCGTCGCGCTTGATGCGCACCTGGTCGCCCTGGCTCTCGATGACCGAGGCGAAGGTGATCTGCGGAAGGCCCAGGCGCTCGGCCAGCATCGCCGGGACGACGCTCCCGGAGGCATCCGTCGAGGCCATCCCGCACATGACGAGGTCGACCTGGCCCTTGTCGCCCGTGATCTTCTCGACGGCCTTGGCCAGGACGAGGGAGGTGGCGATGTAGTCGGAGCCGGCGATGGCCTCGTCGGAGACGTGGACGCCCTCGTCGGCGCCCATCTGCAGCGCCTTGCGCACGGCGTCCACGGCCTTCTCCGGCCCGACGCACAGGGCGGTGACCGTCACGCCGGCCGGGTCCTCGGACTTCTCCTTGATCTGGAGAGCCTGCTCGACGGCGTACTCGTCGAGCTCGGAGAGGAGCCCGTCGACACCGACGCGGTCAACGGTGTTGTCCGACTCGAACCGCCGGTCGGCGGTGGCGTCGGGGACATGCTTCACACAGACGACAATGTTCATGGTGGTGTGGCCTTGACGGCCCCTCCTGATGCAATCGGTGGTCTCCTCGCGAACGGGCTCACGAGGTGTGGTGGCCGAGGATGGTGCGCCTCGGGTGAGGCTACCGCCGAGTGCGGGCCCGCGGTACACACGTCCGGAGAGGGGTTGCTCCCCGTGGGACAGATCACGTCCCGCCGTCGGCGGACCGACGGCGGGACGTGATGCGGTCTCGAGGCTGCGCGACCTGTTCGGACGCCAGACGCCACCCGCGGACGGACCGGGCGCTGGCGAGGCTGGATCAGGGACGGATCAGTCGGTCGGCGATCCGCCCGATGACCAACCAGGCGATGGCGGCCAGGCCGTAGTTGAAGAACACCGTGCCGGTGTCGGAGAAGTTCGGCACCTTCTCGTTGAAGTCCTTGATCGGGTCGCTGAGGTCGAAGAGACCGAAGTCGATCTTGTCGGAGGTCTCGCCGATGAACTTGACCAGCTCGTTGGACGTGTTCGCGTCGATCGCGACCAGGAGTACCGCCGCAGCCAGGATCAGGGCGAACAACGCGCACACCAGCCAGACGATCTTGGCGAGGGTCGTGCGGATCTTCGCGGTGTCCATGTTCATCTGCGGCAGCTGCCGCTTGCCCACCTTCGTCGGCGCGTCGTCCGAGGGCGGCGGCGTGGCCGCGGCGCTCGTGCTGGTCGGGCTGGCGCTGCGCGCACCGGTCGAGGCGGTGGTGCCCGACGTGTCGCCGGTGCTGCTCGTGGTCGTGCTGTCGTTCTCGTCAGTCATGTCCTGCCCTCTCGGATCAGCCCCATCGCGGCCTGTTCGGATGGGAGCCTTGCACAGATGTGACAGCAGTGACACCGGTCTCGTTGCGCTGCCCCACCTCTCATCGCCCGACGAAGCTCGCCCGGCCCGGCCCGTTCTCCACGAACGACGTCATCCCGATCGTGCGGTCCTCGGTGGCGAAGACCCCGGCGAACTGCAGCCGCTCGATCTCGAGGCCGGAGTCGAGGTCGACCTCGAGGCCACGGTCGATCGCCTCCTTCGCCGCGCGGACGGCGTACGACGCGGCGCCGGTGAACTGCGCGGCCCAGGCGCAGGCCTCGCGGTAGACCTCGGCGGCGGGCACCAGTCGGTCCGCCAGCCCGATCGCCAACGCCTCCTCGGCCTTGACGAACCTGCCGGTGAAGATGATGTCCTTGGCCCGGCTCGGTCCGACGAGCCGGCTCAGTCGCTGGGTGCCGCCCGCACCGGGGATGATCCCGAGCAGGATCTCCGGCTGACCGAAGGTCGCGTCGTCGGCTGCGATCCGGATGTCGGCGGCCAGCGCGAGCTCGCAGCCACCACCGAGGGCGTAGCCGGTCACCGCCGCGACCACCGGCTTGGGGATGCGAGCGATGGCGGTGACCGCCGACTGCACCGAGGACGACACCGTGACCATGTCGGCGTACGACAGCCCGGCCATCTCCTTGACGTCGTTGCCGGCGGCGAAGACCCGCTCCCCGCCGTAGACGACGACGGCCTTGACGTCGTCGCGCTCGGTCGCCTCGGCCGCGGCCGCCCGCAGCTCGGCCTGGACCTGGATGCTGATCGCGTTCATCTTGGGCCGGTCGATCCGGATGGTCCCGACACCCTCGGCCACCTCGAGCCGTACGAACTCCGCCTGTGCCGCCATAGCCGTCTCCTCGCAACCTCGTCGTGACCGGACCGACTCCTGGTCATCGACGTCGGTCCCTATCATTCACCGGTGATGCCCCGGAGATGGAGCCGCCTCGGCGAGCAGTCCGCAGTCTGGCCCGGCCGACAGGACCCCCTCGGGGCGACGTGGTCCTCGGAGTCGACGAACTTCGCGCTGCACGCACCCGACGGGACGGCTGCGTGGGTCTGCCTCTTCGACGAGGACGGCGTCGAGACCCGGCACCGTCTCACCGAGCACACGCTGAGCGTGTGGCACGGCGCCATCCCCGACGTCGCTCCCGGCACCCGCTACGGCTTCCGCGTCGACGGTCCCTGGGCGCCCGACAAAGGGATGCGCTTCAACCCCGACAAGCTGTTGCTCGACCCCTTCGCCCGAGCGATCTGTGGCGAGCTGGAGCCCGACCCGGCCATCTACGGCTACGTCCACGGCTCCCCCGAGACCCGCAGCACGACCGACTCGGCGCCCCACGTGCCACGCAGCGTCGTCACCGCACCGGACGACTTCGACTGGGGCGGCCAGCAGCCGACCAAGCAGCGCTGGCGCGACACCGTCATCTACGAGCTGCACGTCAAGGGCATGACGGCGTTGCACGACCGGGTGCCCGAGCACCTGCGCGGCACGTACGCCGGCCTGGGCAGCTCGACGGTCGTCGACTACCTGCGCGACCTCGGGGTCAGCGCCGTCGAGCTGCTGCCGGTGCAGCAGTCGGTCACCGAGACCAGCGTCCTCGAGCGCGGGCTGGTCAACTACTGGGGCTACAACACGATCGGCTTCTTCGCACCCCACCACGCCTACGCCGCCACGGGCGAGCGCGGCGAGCAGGTGACCGAGTTCAAGGCGATGGTCAAGGCGTTCCACGACGCCGAGATCGAGGTCTACCTCGACGTCGTCTACAACCACACCGCCGAGGCCGGACCGCTCGGGCCCACCCTGTCGTTCCGCGGTCTGGACGACCTCGGCTTCTACTCGCGGGTCGCTCTCGACAAGCGGGCCCCGGCCCAGCCCTCGCCCCCGGCTCGCACCGAGGCGGCCGACACGGAAGCCGAGCTCGGCGAGGCGACGGACGCCTACTGGGACGTCACCGGCTGCGGCAACACCGTCGATGCCGGCGACCCGTTCGCCCTGCGTCTCATCCTCGACTCGTTGCGCCACTGGGTCACCGAGTACCACGTCGACGGGTTCCGCTTCGACCTGCTCTCAGCCCTGACGCGGGTCAACCACGCCGTCGACATGCGCACCCACCCGCTTCTCACCGCCATCGGGCAGGACCCCGTCCTGCGCCAGGTCAAGCTGATCGCCGAGCCGTGGGACGCCTCGATGGACGGCTACGCCGTCGGCAACTGTCCGCCACCGTGGGTGGAGTGGAACGACCAGTACCGCGACGAGCTGCGTGACTTCTGGCGCGGGCGCACCGACGGCATCCGCACCGTGGCCACCCGAGTCGCCGGCTCCTCCGACCTGTACGCCGACGACGGACGCTCGCCGTACGCGTCGGTCAACTTCGTCACCGCCCACGACGGCTTCACGGTGCGCGACGCGGTGAGCTACGACCACAAGCACAACGGCGCGAACGGCGAGGACAACCGTGACGGCAGCGACAACAACCGCTCGGCCAACCGGGGCGTGGAGGGCGAGACGTCCGACGAGTCGATCCGGGCGGCGCGGCGGTGCGCCGCGGCCAACCTGATGGTCTCCCTGTGCCTGTCGAACGGCGTCCCGATGATCACCGCCGGTGACGAGCGCGGCCGCACCCAGCGCGGCAACAACAACGCCTACTGCCAGGACAACGAGACCTCGTGGATCGACTGGAGCGCCGGCGACGCCTGGCTCGACGTCTACGAGCTCACCCGCGCGGCGCTGCGGCTGCGTCGCAAGCACCCGGCCCTTCGTCAGCGGCACTGGTTCGAGGGTCGCCCGACCATGGACGGCGGACCCAAGGACCTCGCGTGGTTGCACCCGAGTGGGCGCGAGATGACTGCCGACGACTGGCACGACGACTCGCTCAGCACGCTCGCGATGTTCGTCCTCGGCACGCCGCTGCGCTCCCCCGGGCCTCGTGGCGAGCAGCAGACCGATGCCTCCTTCGTCCTGTGGTTCCACTCCGGCCCCGACCCGATCGACGTCCACCTGCCGGAGAACCCGTGGGTGCAGTCGGGCGAGGTCGCGCTGTCGACCGACGCCGGGCTCGCCGAGGGGACCGTGGTGACCGCCGGGGGCACCATGCACCTGGGCGGCCCGTGCGTCGTCGTCCTGCGTGAGAGCGACACCCCGGCCGAGGCTGCCGACCTGCCGCCGGGTTGATGCCGAGTCGGCGCGTCTAAGCGCCGACTCGACCCCCACCCGATGCCGAGTCGGCGCGTCTAAGCGCCGACTCGACCCCCACCCGATGCCGAGTCGGCGCGTCTGAGCGCCGACTCGACCCCCACCCGAGCCGAGTCGGCGCGTCGAGCGCCGGCTCGACGCGGGCGCGTGAGGGAGGTGAGGGGGGTGGGGGTTCAGGAGCGCGTCGCTACGGTGACGTCGTGAAGCGGCCTCCCCTCCTCGTCGCCCTGCTCGTGCTCGTCGTCGTGGTCGCCGGCGTACTGACCTTCGTGCTCCTGCGCACGACCGACCGCGGCCAGGAGTTCTCCGCCGAGGGCCTGCCCGGCCTCGAGGTCACGACGCTCGCCGACGGCCTCGACCACCCCTGGGACGTCCGGCCGTTGCCCGACGGGCGGCTGCTGGTGACCGAGCGCGACCGGGCGAGCCTGTCGCTCGTCGACGACTCCGGGGTGCAGGCGGTCGACTTCCCCTCCGAGGAGGTCTGGGTCTCGGGCGAGACCGGACTGCTCGGGCTCGCGGTCGACCCCGACTTCGCCACGAACCAGCGCATCTACACCTGTCAGGGCGCGACCGTGCCCGGGGGGCACGACGTCCGCGTGATCGCCTGGAGCCTCGACCTCGATGCCCTCGCGGTGATGCAGGAGCAGGTGCTGGTGAGCGGCTTCCCGACCAGCAGCGGACGCCACGGCGGGTGCCGGCTGCTGGTGGCCGACGACGGCTCGATGTACGTCGGCACCGGCGACGCCGCCCAGGGCGAGAACCCGCAGGACCTCACCTCGCTCGGCGGCAAGGTCCTGCGGCTCGACCCGACCACCGGCGAGCCGTGGCCCGGCAACCCCTTCATCGACGCGACCGACGAGAACGAGCGCTACGTCGAGAGCTTCGGGCACCGCAACGTGCAGGGCCTCGCGCAGCGCGCCGACGGCACCGTGTGGTCGGTGGAGCACGGCCCGGACCGCGACGACGAGGTCAACCTGCTCGTGCCAGGGGGCGACTACGGGTGGAACCCGGTGCCCGGGTACGACGAGTCGGTCCCGATGACCGACCAGGACCTGCCCGGCGACCAGGTCGAGGCCGCTTGGTCGTCCGGCTACCCGACGGTGGCTCCCGGGGGTGCCGACTTCGTGGCCGGGGAGCAGTGGGGCGACCTGGACGGCGTGCTGGCGATGGCCGTGCTCAAGGACGAGGAGGTGCTGTTCTTGGCCTTTGACGACGCCGGCACCTTGGAGGAGGTGCGTCGTCCGGTCGAGCTCGGCGAGCTGGGCCGGGTCCGCACCGTCGCCACCGACACCTCGCCCGGCCACGAGGGCGACCTGCTCGTGACGACCGACAACGGCGACGGCCAGGACGCGCTCTACCGGGTCACCCCGAGCTGAGCCCGGGCTCCCCGAAGGGAGCAGCGCCCTCACCCTGCGGTCGCGACCACCCCGAGCTCGGCGGGCGAGGCCAGCAGACCGTTCTTCGGCAGCACGCGCACGGTGTAGCCGAAGGGCCCGCTGCGGGCCAGCGACAGCTGTCCGTCGAAACGGTGACGCCCACCCTCGTAGCTCTCGGTCACGCCCAGGTCGAGGAGCACGGCCTCGGTGATCGAGTCGTCGCTCAGCACGCGACCGTGCACGAGCTGAACGTGGACGTCGTCGGGGGTGAGGTCGCCCAGGCACACGAACGCTCGCACGGTGAGCTCGGAGCCGATCTCGGGGGCGTCGCCGACCCCGCTCGACTCGACGTGCTCGACCAGCACGTCGGGCCACGCAGCGCGCACCTTCTTCTTCCAGCCGGCCAGCTCGCGGGCACCGGCGTAGTCGGAGTTCAGGGCCCGCGCGGTGCGGGTCGCGGGGGCGTAGAGCTGACGGGTGTAGTCGCGCACCATGCGGGTGGCGAGCACCTTGGGTCCGAGCGACTTCATCGTGTGCCGCAGCATCTCGACCCACCGGGTCGGCACCCCGTCGTCGTCGACGTCGTAGAAGCGCGGCGCGACCTCGCGCTCGATGAGGTCGTAGAGCGCGTCGGCCTCGAGCGCATCGCGCTTGTCGGGCCCCTGCGACTCGTCGAGCCCGTCGGCTGACGGGATCGCCCACCCGTTCTCGCCGTCGTACCACTCGTCCCACCAGCCGTCGAGGATCGAGAGGTTGAGACCGCCGTTGAGCGCGGCCTTCATGCCCGAGGTGCCGCAGGCCTCGTAGGGCCGCAGCGGGTTGTTGAGCCAGACGTCGCAGCCGGGGTAGAGCGGCTGGGCCATCGCGATGTCGTAGTTGGGCAGGAAGACGATGCGGTGCCGGACGTCGGCCTGGTCGGCGAACCGGACGATCTCCTGGATCAACCGTTTGCCCCCCTCGTCGGCCGGGTGCGACTTCCCGGCGATGACCAGCTGGACCGGGCGGTCGGGGTCGAGGAGCAGGCCCCGCAACCGCTCGGGGTCGCGCAGCATCAGCGTCAGCCGCTTGTACGACGGCACCCGACGCGCGAAGCCGATCGTCAGCACGTCGGGGTCGAGCGCGGTGTCGATCCAGGAGAGCTCGGCGGGGGCGGCGCCGCGCTTCTCCCACGACTTGGCGAGCCGCTTGCGGGCGTCGAGGACCAGACGCTCGCGCAGCATCCGCTTGACCGCCCAGATGTCGCGGCCGTCGACCTCGTCGACGGCCGCCCAGAAGGCTTCGGCGTCGTCGGAGTCGGCGTCGGCACCCTTCGCGGTCGCCAGCGCGACGACCTCGCGAGCTACCCAGGTGGGGGCGTGGACGCCGTTGGTGATCGACCCGATCGGCACCTCGGCCTCGTCGAAGGCCGGCCAGAGCCCGTTGAACATGCCGCGACTGACCTGCCCGTGCAGCAGGGAGACCCCGTTGGCCCGCTGCGCGAGCCGGAACCCCATGACGGCCATGTTGAACACCCCGGCGTCCCCACCCTGGTAGTCCTCGCTGCCCAGGGCCAGCACGCGCTCGATCGGCACGCCCGGGCACGCCCCGTGCTCGCCGAGGTACTGCTCGACGAGGGTGCGCGAGAAGCGGTCGATCCCGGCCGGGACCGGGGTGTGGGTCGTGAAGACCGTCGAGGCGCGGCTGACCTCGAGGGCCGTGTCGACATCGAGCAGCGGCCCGTCGGGGTCGACCGTGAGCTCTCGGATCCGCTCGACGCCCAGGAACCCGGCGTGGCCCTCATTGGTGTGGAAGACCTCCGGCGCCGCGGCGCCGGTGATGCGGCAGTAGGCGCGCAGCGCACGCACCCCGCCCACCCCGAGCAGCAGCTCCTGGCGCAGCCGGTGCTCCGAGGTGCCGCCGTAGAGCCGGTCGGTGACCTCGACGTAGTGCTCGGGGTTGCCCTCGACGTCGGTGTCGAGCATCAGCAACGGCACCCGCCCGACCGCCGCGACCCAGATGCGAGCCAACAGGTCGGGGCCGCCGGGCATCGCGATCGCGACCGTGGCGCGGGTGCCGTCCGGCTCGCGCAGCAGTGAGATCGGCAGCTCGTCGGGGTCGAGGACCGGGTAGGTCTCCTGCTGCCAGCCCTCGCGCGAGAGCGACTGCTTGAAGTAGCCGTGCCGGTAGAGCAGGCCGACGCCGATGATGGGTACGCCGAGGTCACTGGCCGCCTTGAGGTGGTCACCGGCCAGGATGCCGAGCCCGCCGGAGTACTGCGGCAGGACCGCGGTGATCCCGAACTCCGGCGAGAAGTACCCGATCGCCCGCGGACCCTCGCCGGACTCGGCCGACGTGCGTTGGTACCAGCGCTCTCCCGTCAGGTAGGCCGAGAGGTCGGCGCTCGCGGCGCCGAGCCTCTCGAGGAACACCTCGTCGGTGGCCAGGACGTCGAGCCGGTCGCGGCCCACCGCCCCCAGGAGCCTGACCGGGTCGTGACCGGTCGACTCCCACAGGGACGGGTCCACCGCGGCGAAGACGTCCTGCGTCTCGGGGTGCCAGGACCACCGCAGGTTGCCGGCCAGCTCGCCCAGGGAGGTGAGTGCGGGGGGCAGGACCGGGCGGACGGTGAATCGTCGGATAGCGCGCATCCGCTGACGCTACTGCGTGGATTGGATCGTTCCAAGAGTTCCGGTCGGGAGATCTCCGAACGTCACAATCGTGTGTCGTCGGACAATCACCTTCCCGGGCCCGTAACGCGAGCTTCCTGCTGACGTTGGAAGGTCATGATCTCGATGACCTCTCGACGCGGCCGCTACAGCGCCGCGACCGCAGCCCTGGTGACCGCCGTCCTGGTGCCAGGGCTCCTGCAGCTGCCCGCCGATGCCGCCGGGGGCGACGTCCCGCAGGTGCCCGGCCTCACCCGCACCGCGGGGGTCGGCGACCGCGTCCTGCCGGGGAGCATCGGAGACCCCGTTGCCGGACTGGTCGACATCGACACCCGCGGCACCACGGTTCCTTCCGCAACGCAGCGCAGCGCCGCCGCGCGGCTGGGCGCCTCCGACCTGCGCTGGAACGCGTTCGGCACCCCTTCTTCGATCCTGCCGGCCAGCGGCGTCCTCGCCCGGGCGACCTCGAGCGACCCGGTGGCAGCAGCGCGCAACTACCTGGCGAGCAACGCTGCCGCATTCGGCCTGTCAGCCGAGGCCATGCGCGGCCTCGAGCTCGTCAACGACCAGGAGCTCGCTGCCGGCGGCGGCCACGCCGTGCTCTTCCGCCAGACCTTCGACGGCCTCGCCCCCGCGCTCGGGAGCGCGGTCACCGTCGGCGTCGCCAACGGTGAGATCGCCTACGTCTCGTCCTCGCTCACCAAGACCACCCAGGCTCCGCCGGCGGCGGAGCTGTCAGAGCTGCAGGGGTGGCTCGAGGCTGCCGACAACGTCGGCCTCGACTTCGCCGACAGCGCGGTCTCGAAGATCGTCAGCTCGCAGAGCGATGGCTGGACCCGCCTGCAGGTGCCCGGCCTCGCCCAGGAGCAGCAGGTGCGCCTGCGCGCCCTGGCGCTGGCCGACGGTTCGGTCCGACCGGTGCTCGAGGCGAACGTCGTCGACGTCCAGGGCGGCTCGTCCTCGGCCTACACCGTGCTGGTGGACGCCGTCGACGGCTCGGTCCTGCACCGGGAGAACCAGGTCGACAACGCCGTGGGCGGCCTGCCCGACGGGCCCAGCACGCTCGGCAGTGCAGCGATCGGCACGATGGCAGCGTCGAACAACCTGTACCCCTTCACCGGCACCTACACCGCGACCGACTGCGGGCCCAAGCACACCTTCGAGGTGACCGACACCAGCACCAAGTCGATCATCCTGATCGGCGCGGCCCTCAACCCGGCCAACGACATCACCCTTCAGCTGAACGGTCCCGACGGAGCTGCGATCGCCACCAGCGACCTGGCGACGAGCCCCGAGACGCTGACCTACTCCCCCGGCACGATCGAGAAGGGCACCTACTCCGGTCAGGTGTGCCCCTTCGCCGGCGCAGCCGTGCTGCCCCCGGCCAACTACCAGCTCACCATCGCCACCAGCGACCAGGCCGCCGGCGGTGGCGAGACCCCCGGCGGCGGTGTCACCGGCACCGCCGGCAACCCGCGCTGGCGCTTCTTCCCGGCCAACCCGACCCTCGACAGCTCCACCCAGACCCCGAGGAACAGCGTCGTGGCCTGCTGGTTCAACGCCTCCTCGAAGCCGTGCACCCTGTCGACCGGCTCGGTGCGCACCGTGTCGGCGCCGGGCCCGTGGGACAACGTCACCGCGACCGGCCTGCCGTCGTTCACGACGATCGGCAACAACGCCAACACCCACGAGGCCTGGGCCTCGCCCCTGACTCCCGGAGGTCTCTTCCAGGCGCCGTACTCGGCCACGCAGCAGTACACGACCCCGTTCACCGACGCGTGGAACAACTCACGGTGCAGCCCGGCTGAGCTGGTCCCCGGCGGCAACGACATCAACTTCTCGGTCGGCAACCTGTTCGTGACCCACAACCGGATGCACGACTTCTCCTACTACCTCGGCTTCAACGAGGGCAACTACAACCTGCAGCTCGACAACCTCGGTCGGGGCGGCGTCGACGGTGACCCGGAGACGGGCAACGTGCAGGCCGGCGCGCTCAGTGGCGGCCAGCCCTCCTACCTGGGTCGTGACAACGCCAACCAGATCGCCCTGCAGGACGGCGTCTCCGGCATCACCAACCAGTACCTCTTCCAGCCGATCGCCGGCGCCTTCTACGCCCCCTGCACCGACGGTGGGCTCGACATGGGCATCGTCGGGCACGAGTACACCCACGCGATCAGCAACCGGATGGTCGGCGGTCCCGACGAAGGGCTGACCTCCGAGCAGGGTGGCGCCATGGGTGAGTCGTGGAGCGACCAGGTGGCTGCGGAGTACCAGTTCTCGCACGGCTACTCCAACGGAGGCAACGTGTGGGCGGTCGGCGCCTACGCCACCGGCAACCTGACGGTCGCCATCCGCGACTACGCCATCAACCACAACCCGCTCAACTACTCCGACTACGGCTTCGACACCACCGGCCCGGAGGTCCACGCCGACGGCGAGATCTGGAACGGGGTCGCCTGGGAGATCCGCCAGGCACTGGTGAACAAGTGGAACCAGAAGTTCCCCTACGCCAACAAGACCCTGCAGCTGCGTTGCGCCCAGGGCAGCGAGAACAAGGGCCCGCAGCGTCCGGCGCTGTGCCCGGGCAACCGCCGCTGGCTGCAGCTGATGTTCGACTCGTTCCTGCTCCAGCAGGGGGCGACCTCGATGCTCGACGCTCGCGACGCCTTCCTCGCCGCAGACCAGATGCGCTTCCGCGGCGAGAACAAGCAGATCCTGGCGGCCGCCTTCGCCCGGCGCGGCATGGGCAAGGGTGCGAGCGTCAAGGACGGCGAGGACACCTCGCCCAAGCCGAGCTTCGCCAGCGCTGCCGGCAAGAACACGCGGGTGACCTTCAAGACGTCGTCCGGCGGTCGCATCTACGTGGGTGACTACGAGGCGCGCGCCACCCCGATCGCCGACACCCTGTCGTCGACCAAGAAGCTCGGCAAGTCGGCCTCCTTCACGCCCGGGCGCTACGACATGCTCTACGTCGGACCCAAGCACGGCTTCATGCGCTTCCACATGACCGTGACCGGAAAGAAGAAGCAGGTCGTCAAGGTCCGCACCAGCAAGAACTTCGCGGCCAAGAAGTCGGGCGCCAAGATCATCGGCGCCACGCCCGGCAGCCTCCACGACGCCTACCTGATCGACGGCACCGAGACCGTGCCGTGGGCCGGCGTCACCGCCGGCAACGTCGACGCCACCAACCCGAAGATCGCGGTCGACCTGGCCGGCAAGAAGGCGCGCACGATCCGCACGGTCGCCGTCAGCGCGATGCTGCGGCGCAATGCCGGTGACCAGGACGGCGGCTCGCGGTTCACGGCCCTGCGCAAGTTCGGCGTCGACGCCTGCTCCCGGAAGTGCTCGACCGGCAAGGCCAAGTGGCGGCGCGTGTTCACCTCGGCCGCCGACGCGTTCCCGTCCGAGCGTCCTCGCCCGGTGGCCCCGACGCTCAACATGAGGGCGTTCGCCATCCGGCCCACCAAGGCCCAGGCGCTGCGTCTGGTCGTGCTCGAGAACCAGTGCACCGGGTTCGCGGGCTATGCCGGGGAGCTCGACAGCGACCCGACCAACGACACCGACTGCAAGACGGCGTCCGACCGCGGCACGATCGCCCACGTCGCGGAGTTCCAGGCCTTCGGCACGAAGTTCCCCAGCTGGACCTCGTCCTACGGCATCGACCACCCGCAGCGGTCCTTCCGCTGAGCTGAGGGCGGCCGGAAGCCGTCGACAGATCGGTCCGCGAGGGCGAGGCACCCGGTGCCTCGCCCTCGTGGCCGTCCCCGGTGGTCGGCAGGGCCGACCGGGCCTCGTGACCGAGGCGTGGACGTCGTTCCCGCAACAGCACACCTAGCGGGGTGAGAAGGTTGCAGGCGTCCTCCGGACCCGCAAAGGTGGAGCAATGGTTGGACGCATTCCGATAGTGGACGTACAACCGGTGGTGGACCTGGGACGACAGTCCGCGAAGGCCACCGTCGGAGAGCCCTTTCCCGTCTCGGCGACGGTCTTCCGGGAGGGTCACGACGCGCTGGCCGCCGAGGTCGTGCTGATCTCCCCTGACGGGGTGCGGCAGGCCCCGTTGCGGATGGTGAAGCTCGCCGACCCGGTCGACCGCTACCAGGCGTGGGTCACCCCGACCGGTGTCGGGGCCTGGAGCTTCGAGGTGCGTGCCTGGTCGGACCCCATCGGCACGTGGGAGCACGACGCCGCCATCAAGGTGCCCGCCGGCATCGACGTCGAGCTGATGTTCACCGAGGCGACCCTGTTGCTCGAGCAGGTGCGCGCCTCCCTGCCGAAGAAGGCCAAGGCCGAGGCGAAGGTGCTCGCCGCAGCCCTGGACGCCGCAGCCGACACCTCGCGGCCCGACGAGGCGCGGCTGGCCCAGCTGCTGGCCGACGACGTCAGGTCCGTGCTCGCCGCCCACCCGGTGCGCCAGCTGGTCACGATGGCCGGGCCCTTCCCAGCCTTCGCCGATCGCGAGCGCGCGCTGTACGGCAGCTGGTATGAGTTCTTCCCGCGTTCCGAGGGTGCAGTCGCAGACCCCGACACGGGCGCGATCACCAGCGGCAGCTTCGCCACCGCGGCGAAGCGCCTCGACGCGGTCGCCGGCATGGGCTTCGACGTCATCTACCTGCCTCCGATCCACCCGATCGGCGAGGTCAATCGCAAGGGCCCCAACAACACGCTGACCCCCGGTCCCACCGACCCGGGCTCGCCGTGGGCGATCGGCAGCAAGCACGGCGGCCACGACGCCATCCACCCCGACCTCGGCGGCTTCGACGACTTCGACGCCTTCGTGGCGCGGGCCGGCGAGCTGGGCCTCGAGGTCGCCCTCGACCTGGCTCTGCAGGCGGCTCCCGACCACCCGTGGGTGACCACCAACCCCGAGTGGTTCACCACCCGGGCCGACGGCACGATCGCCTACGCGGAGAACCCGCCGAAGAAGTACCAGGACATCTACCCGGTCAACTTCGACAACGACCCGCGCGGCATCTGTCGTGAGGTGCTGCGCATCGTGCGGCTGTGGATGAGCCACGGCGTGCGCATCTTCCGCGTCGACAACCCGCACACCAAGCCCCTGCAGTTCTGGGAGTGGCTGCTCGCCGAGGTGCGACGCACCGACCCCGACGTGCTGTTCCTGTCCGAGGCCTTCACCCGCCCGCCGATGATGCACGGGCTGGGCTCGGTGGGCTTCCACCAGAGCTACACCTACTTCACGTGGCGCACGGCGCGCTCGGAGATCGAGGAGTACCTGCGCGAGGTCAGCTCGGAGTCCGACTCGGTGCTGCGTCCGAACTTCTTCGTCAACACCCCCGACATCCTCCACGAGTTCCTGCAGTACGGCGGCCCGGCCGGCTTCAAGATCCGCGCCACGCTCGCCGCCTTGAGCGTGCCGAGCTGGGGCGTCTATGCCGGCTACGAGCTCTACGAGCACGTGGCGCTGAAGCCGGGCAGCGAGGAGTACCTCGACACCGAGAAGTTCCAGATCAGGGTCCGCGACTGGGACGCCGCCGCGGCCGAGGGCCGCACGCTCGCGCCCTACCTGACGCGGCTCAACGAGATCCGGCGCGAGCACGTCGCCCTGCAGCGACTGCGCAACATCACGATCCACGGCGCCGACGACGAGTTCGTCCTGGTCTTCTCCAAGCACGCCGAGACCGACGACGGTGACGACGTGGTGCTCGTGGTGATCAACCTCGACCCGCACGCCGCGCGCGAGACGACCGTGCACCTGAACATGCCGGCGCTCGGCCTCGACTGGTCGGACTCCTTCGTCGTCCACGACGAGATCACCGGCGACGACTACACCTGGGGCGAGCACGACTTCGTGCGTCTCGACCCGGGCCACGAGCCGGCGCACGTCCTGACCGTGAGGAGGTCCGCATGAGCGACGGCACCTCCATCACCCACGCCCCCGGCACCCCGATCACCGACACCCCCGACTGGTTCAAGAGGGCCGTCTTCTACGAGGTGATGGTCCGCAGCTTCCGCGACTCCAACGGTGACGGCACCGGCGACTTCAAGGGCCTGACCGAGAAGCTCGACTACCTCCAGTGGCTCGGTGTCGACTGCCTGTGGGTGCCGCCGTTCTTCACCTCACCGCTGCGTGACGGCGGCTACGACGTCGCCGACTTCACCGACATCCTGCCCGAGGCCGGCACCGTCGAGGACTTCCACCACTTCCTCGACGAGGCCCACGCACGGGGTATCCGCGTGATCATCGACTTCGTCATGAACCACACCAGCGACGCTCACCCGTGGTTCCAGGCCAGCCGCGAGGACCCCGACGGGCCGTACGGCGACTTCTACGTGTGGTCCGACACCGACGAGCTCTACCAGGAGGCCCGGGTCATCTTCGTCGACACCGAGCCGTCCAACTGGACCTGGGACCCGGTGCGTCAGCAGTACTTCTGGCACCGGTTCTTCTCCCACCAGCCCGATCTCAACTACGACAACCCGGCCGTGCACGACGCGATCCTCGAGGCGATCTCGTTCTGGTTCGACATGGGCCTCGACGGCTTCCGCCTCGACGCGGTGCCCTACCTCTACGAGCGTCCGGGAACCAACGGCGAGAACCTCCCCGAGACCCACGAGTTCCTGCGCAAGGTGCGCCGCTTCGTCGACGACAAGTACCCCGGCAAGATCCTGCTGGCCGAGGCCAACCAGTGGCCCTCGGACGTCGTCGACTACTTCGGCGGGACGACGAACGAGGCCGGCGAGTGGGTCGGCGACGAGTGCCACATGTGCTTCCACTTCCCGGTGATGCCACGCATCTTCATGGCCGTGCGGCGCGAGTCGCGCTTCCCCATCTCGGAGATCCTCGAACAGACCCCCGCGATCCCCGGCGGCAGCCAGTGGGGCATCTTCTTGCGCAACCACGACGA
Source organism: uncultured Actinomycetota bacterium (assembly GCA_963742775.1). Lineage (GTDB taxonomy): Bacteria > Actinomycetota > Actinomycetes > Propionibacteriales > Nocardioidaceae > Nocardioides. Next base: position 233,195 of record CAVUNE010000008.1, read on the forward strand.
GCTCACCCTCGAGATGGTCAGCGACGAGGATCGCGACTACATGTGGGGCGAGTACGCCAAGGATCCCCGGATGAAGGCGAACATCGGGATCCGGCGTCGTCTCGCACCGCTGCTCGACAACGACGTCAACCAGATCGAGCTGTTCAACGCCCTGCTGCTGTCGTTGCCGGGCTCGCCGGTGCTCTACTACGGCGACGAGATCGGGATGGGCGACAACATCTGGCTCGGTGACCGCGACGGCGTCCGCACCCCGATGCAGTGGACGCCCGACCGCAACGCGGGCTTCTCCTCCGCCACCCCGGGCAAGCTCTTCCTGCCGGCCATCCAGGACCCCGTCTACGGCTACCAGAGCGTCAACGTGGAGGCAGAGCTGGAGAACCCGTCGTCGCTGCTGCACTGGATGCGTCGGATGATCCACGCGCGGCGCCAGCACCCCGCCTTCGGCTTGGGCAGCTTCCACGACCTGGGAGGCTCCAACTCCACCGTGCTCTCCTACGCGCGCGAGTACGCCGGACCCGAGCTCGGTGACGACGATCGCGGCGACGTCATCGTGTGCGTCAACAACCTCTCCCGCTTCCCGCAGCCGGTCGAGCTCGACCTGCGCCGCTTCGAGGGGATGGTGCCGGTCGAGATGCTCGGCGGCGTGGAGTTCCCCCGCATCGGCGAGCTGCCCTACCTGCTCACCCTGAGCGGCTACGGCTTCTACTGGTTCCGGCTCAAGCCGAGCGAGCACCCCGACGAAGGGCAGCTGCTATGAACACCCCCGACACCGGCAGCACCCCGGTGAGCGATCACGGCGCCGACCCCGGTGCGCCCCCCGTCGATCTTCCCGGGAGCAGCGACCACATCGACCCGCAGGTGCTGATCACCTACCTGGCCAAGACGCGGTGGTTCGGCGGCAAGGGGCGGCCCTTCGAGGTCAGCGGCGTACGCCGCATCGGCACGCTCAGCGACACCGGCCCCTACCCGCGAGTGGTCGTGCTGCTCGTCGAGCTCACCTACGGCGACGTCGCGCCCGGGGCCGACGACGCCATCGAGCTCTACCAGGTGCCTTTGGCGCTCTACACCGACCCCGAGCACCGGCTCGACCACGCCTTCATCGGCTGGTGGGACGAGCCCGAGATGGGGTGGGTCCACGCCTACGACGCCCTGCACGACCGGCAGGCGATGGACCGGTGGTTGCAGGCCTTCGGCGCAGCGGGCACCGCCCCCGAGCGGTCCGTCCACCACGTCGGGGGGCTGGACTTCCACCGTCTGCCCGAGCACGAGCTCGACCTGGAGGCCGTCTCGACGCTCTTCACCGGCGAGCAGTCGAACTCCTCGGTGGCCTTCGGCGACGACGCGGTCCTGAAGGTCTTCCGCAAGATCACGCCGGGCGCCAACCCCGACATCACCACTCACGAGGCCCTCACCCGTGCCGGTTCCGGTGACATCGCCCATCTCTACGGCTGGGTCGCCCACGGCGAGGGCGAGCAGACGCTGCACCTCGGGATGCTGCAGCAGTTCCTGCGCACCGCGAGCGACGGCTGGGACCTCGCCCTGACCAGCGTGCGCAACCTCTACGCCGACGCCGACGTCGCCGCCCGCGAGGCCGGGGGCGACTTCGCCGGGGAGGCGGGCCGCCTGGGCGAGACCCTGGCGGCCGTGCACGAGCTGCTCGGGGACGCCTTCGCGCGCGGCAGCGTGCGCGGCACCTTCGTCGCCGACCAGATGCGCGCCCGGTTGGACGCTGCGCTGCCGATCGTGGCAGCGCTCGCCGAGCACGAGCCCGCGCTGCGGGCCCTCTTCGACCGGGTCGCTGCGATCGACGACATCGCGGTGCAGCGGGTGCACGGCGACCTCCACCTGGGCCAGACCCTGCGCACCGCGCTGGGCTGGAAGATCGTCGACTTCGAGGGCGAGCCGGCCCGGGCGCTGAGCGAGCGCGTGCTGCCCGACTCGCCCTGGCGCGACGTCGCCGGGATGCTGCGCTCGTTCGCCTACGCCCCGCACGCCGTCGAGCGCCAGCACACCGATGTCGACGACGAGGGTGCCGAGGACCGCCACGAACGCGGGATGGAGTGGGCCGAGCGCAACCAGCGCTACTTCATCGGTGCCTACACCGGTGGCGAGCCCACGGCCGACGACCTCACCCTGCTCGATGCCTATGTCGCAGACAAAGCCGTCTACGAGACCGTCTACGAGACCCGCAACCGACCGACCTGGGTGGAGATCCCGCTCCGGGCGATCGCGCGGATCGGAGCCTCACGATGACCACACCGCCCATCCCCTCCTCGTCGAGCGCTGCTCAGCCTGCCGCGCCCGCGGGTCCGCCCGAGCCGGTCGCCGTGACCCGTGGCGAGCTCGACCAGATCGTGCGCGGCGACCACGGTCACCCGCACGCGGTCCTCGGCCCGCACCTCGACGGTGATGTCGTGACGTTCCGGGTGCTCAAACCACTGGCCGAGCGGGTCACCGTGCGGCACCGCGGCGGGGCGAGGAGCCGAGACACCGTCCTCGAGCACGAGCACGGCGGGATCTGGGTCGGTGCTCTCACGGCGAGCGAGGTGCCCGACTACCGCGTCGTTGTCGACTACGGCCAGGGCGAGATCGTCGTCGACGACCCCTACCGGTTCCTGCCGACCCTCGGTGAGGTCGATCTCCACCTGGTCAACGAGGGCCGTCACGAGAACCTCTGGCAGGTCCTCGGCGCGCGGGTGCACCACTACGACGTCCCCGGTGATGAGTCGATCACCGGCACCTCCTTCGCGGTGTGGGCACCGTCGGCGCGAGCGGTGCGCATCAAGGGCGACTTCAACTCCTGGGACGGCCGCGAGCACCCCATGCGACAGCTGGGCCACTCCGGCGTCTGGGAGCTCTTCGTGCCCAGCGTCGCGGCCGGCGCGTCGTACAAGTTCGTGGTGCTCGGCGCCGACGACATCTGGCGTGAGAAGGCCGACCCGATGGCGTTCCACGCCGAGGTGGCCCCGGCCACGTCCTCGCGGGTCTATGAGTCGACCCACGTCTGGGGCGACGAGGAGTGGATGGCGGGGCGAGCCGACAAGAACCCTGTCTCCGAGCCGATGTCGACCTACGAGATCCACCTCGGGTCGTGGAAGCGCCACCCCGGCGGCCGGTTCTGGTCCTACGACGAGATGGCCGACGACCTGGTGCCCTACCTGGCGAACCTCGGCTTCACCCACGTCGAGCTGATGCCGGTCATGCAGCACCCCTTCGGCGGTTCCTGGGGCTACCACGTCACCTCGTACTTCGCCCCCGACTCCCGCTACGGCGACCCCGACGGCTTCCGCCGGCTCGTCGACCGTTTCCACCAGGCCGGGATCGGCGTCATCCTCGACTGGGTGCCGGGCCACTTCGCCACCGACGCGTGGGCCCTGGCCAGCTTCGACGGCACCCCGCTCTACGAGGACCCCAACCCGCAGCGCGGGTGGCACCAGGAGTGGGGCAGCCACATCTTCAACTTCGGACGCAACGAGGTGCGCAACTTCCTCTACGCCAACGCCCTCTACTGGCTCGAGGAGTTCCACGCCGACGGCCTGCGCGTCGACGGGGTCGCCTCGATGCTCTACCTCGACTACGCCCGCGAGGAGGGCGAGTGGTCGCCCAACGAGCACGGCGGTCGCGAGAACCTGGAGGCCGTGCAGTTCCTCCAGGAGATGAACGCCACCGTCTACCGGCGCGTACCCGGCGTGGTCACCATCGCCGAGGAGTCGACGTCCTGGCCGGCCGTCACCGGACCGACGTCGGCAGGCGGGCTGGGCTTCGGGTTCAAGTGGAACATGGGCTGGATGCACGACTCGCTCGACTACCTGGCCCGCGAGCCGGTGCACCGTCAGTGGCACCACCACGACCTGACGTTCGCGATCACCTACGCCTGGACCGAGAACTTCGTGCTGCCGCTCTCGCACGACGAGGTCGTGCACGGCAAGGGGTCCTTGCTGCGCAAGATGCCGGGTGATCGGTGGCAGCAGCTGGCCACCCTGCGCGCCTACTACGCGTTCATGTGGGCGCACCCGGGCAAGCAGCTGCTCTTCATGGGCTGTGAGATCGGCCAGGAGTCGGAATGGGCGGAGTCGCGCGAGCTCGACTGGTGGCTGCTCGAGCACCCCGAGCACCGCGGTCTGCACGACCTGGTGCGCGACCTCAATGCCGCCTACGTCGCCTCCCCCGCTGCCTGGGCCACCGACGTCTCAGCAGCCGGCTTCGAGTGGATCGACGCCGACGACACCGGACGGAACACCTACTCGTTCGTACGCCGCAGCGACGCCCAGCCCGATCTCGTCTGCGTCACCAACTTCGCCTCGACACCGCACGACTCCTACCGGCTGGGGTTGCCCTCGTCGGGCATCTGGACCGAGGTGCTCAACACCGACGCGACGTCGTACGGCGGCTCCGGGGTCGGCAACCTCGGCTCGGTGCTGGCGGTCGACGGGCAGCACGGCTCGATGCCCGCCCACGCCGACATCGTCGTCCCGCCCCTCGGGACGGTCTGGTTGCGCAAGGACGCGCCCGCGCTCGCAGCAGCCTCCGAGACGGCGACAGCGGAGGTTCCGACCCGACGGACGTGACCCGACCGCCCGGATCGGTCGTCTCCCGCGCCCGGTCTAGGCTGATCGGGTGACCGAGCAGCCGACGACGTTGACGCCCGTGACCGACGGCGTGGCCCGCATCAGCTGGGTCTGCGGTGAGAACGTCGACGTCGTCCGCCGTGAGGTCGCCGCGGCACTGATCGACCACCCGCGGGTCGAGGCGCACGTCGGTCTGGACGACGAGGCCGGGCAGCGCACCGCCACGTGGTCGGGCATGCGGCGCGAGGGGATCATGCGCGGGGTGGGCGGCGACCTCGTCGTCTACGCGCGCCTCGCGACCGACACCCCCGTGCACGAGCCCGGCGGCTTTCGGGCCCTCCTCAACTCCTTCCTCCCCCGCAAGCGGGCGATCAGCCAGATGCTCATCCGCGACACCACCGTGCCCGAACCGCGCGTGCTGCTGTGCCAGCTCACCTACAAGCAGGACTGGGACCTCCCCGGTGGCGTGGTCGAGGTCGGCGAGTCGCCGGCGGAGGCCGTCTCGCGCGAGGTGAAGGAGGAGCTCGCCCTCGACCTCCCGGCCGGCCGGCTCCTCCTCACCGACTGGCTGCCGCCGTGGGGCGGCTGGGACGACGCGCTGTGCCTGGTCTTCGACGGTGGCGTCCACGACCCCGCTCTCGCGCAGCGCATCGTCGAGCAGGAGCGTGAGATCCGCTCGGCCTCGTTCTGCACGGCGTCCGAGGTGGCCGAGCGTGCGGCCGACTTCACCGCCCGACGGGTCGCCGCGGCCCTCGCGAGCAGCGCCGGCCCGGGTCAGGGGCCGGCGTACACCGAGTCCGGCCGCTGATCCTTTCCTCGAGTCGGCGCGTCTACGCGCCGACTCGACCCGGAACCCGCGCCGAGTCGGCGCGTAGACGCGCCGACTCGAGCTTTCTGAGGGCGCAGGGCGACGAGCACGCCCAGGATCATCACCACGCCGCCGCCGGCCTCGCCGAGGGTGGGCCGCTCGGCGAGCAGCACCCAGGCCGACGACATCGCGACCACCGGCGCGAGCAGCACCCACGGGACGACCGCGGCAGAGGGGTTGCGCGAGAGCAGGGTGTTGAAGATGCCGTAACCCAGCAGCGAGGCGAGCCCCGCGGTGTAGAGCGTCGAGAGCCCTGCCTGCCACCCGAACGCGGCGACACTGTCGCCCACCGCGCCGGGGCCGTCGAGCACCAGCGAGAGCCCCACGAGCGGCAGCGGGACGACGAGCGCCGACCACACCGTCAGCGCAAGCCCACCGCCGCCGGCGCCGGAAGCGCGCGAGACGACGTTGCCGATCGCCCACGAGAGCGCACCCAGCAGGCACAGCCCCAGGGCGAGCAGGGGCACGTCGCCTCCTCGACCGAGACCGACCACGACGAGCCCGAGCGAGCCGATCACGACCCCGGCCACCTGGGCGGCGGTCGGCGTCTCGCGCAGCGTCCCGGCCGCGATCACGACGGTCAGCATCACCTGGGCCTGGAGCACCAGTGCCGCCAACCCGGGCGGGAGCCCGGCGTCCATCGCGACGTAGAGGAACCCGAACTGGCCCAGCGACATGGTGGCGCCGACGGCGACGATCGTGCGCCACGGGAGGTCGGGCCGCGGGACCAGGAACAGTGCGGGGACCAGGACGACGACGAAGCGCAGCGCGACGAAGAGCAGCGGGTCGACACCGTCCATCCCCCAGTCGATGACGACGAAGTTGAAGCCCCAGATGGTGGCCACCAGGGCGGCGAGCGCGGAGTCGGTGCGAGTCACACGGCTCAGTCTGCAGTTCGCCACGATGAAGCACCAGCGAACGTTGATGGGTAGTTCTCGGTAGCCTTGCTTCATGATCGATCTGGACGCCCTGGCCGCTCTGCAGGCGGTCGACACCCATGGGTCGGTGGTGGCGGCCGCTGCAGCGACCGGGTTCACTCCCAGCGCCGTCTCCCAGCAGGTCAAGCGTCTCGAGCGGGCGACCGGCGTGACCCTGCTCGAGCGCGTCGGGCGCGGCGTCATGCTCACCGCCGACGGCCGGCACCTCGTCGACGCCGGCAGCCGGGTGCTGCGCGACCTCGAGCAGGTCGAGGCCGACCTGCACCACCGTGCCGACCAGGTGGTGGGACACCTGCGTCTGGCCGCCTTCTCCACCGCCATGCGGGGACTGGTCGCGCCGGTGGTGCGCGACCTGCTCGCGGCCCACCCCGACCTGCGCATCACCCTCGTCGAGCGAGAGCCGTGGGACACCGTCGCGCTCGTGGCCGACGGCCGGCTGGAGGTCGGGCTCGTCCACACGTGGGGCGACGTGGCGCTCGACCTGCCGGACCACCTGGTGCGGACGTCGGTCGCCCGCGACGTCGCCGACGTGATCGTCCCGACCGGCCACCGCCTCGCCGGGCACGAGGTGATCACGCCGCACGACCTCGTCGCAGAGGACTGGATCGCCACCCCGGACGGCACGATCTGTCGTCAGTGGCTGGGCCGGATGTATGACGGCACGGGGTCGCGGCCCCGGATCGCGCACGAGTCGATGGAGTTCGGCTCGCACCTCGCCCTCGTGGGAGCCGGGCTCGGCATCGCGCTGGTGCCGCGCCTGGGCCGCGCTCCGCTGGGCGACGACCTCGTCGCCGTCGCCGTGCGCGACCCGGTGCCGACCCGCGACGTCGTCGCAGTGCACCGGCGCACGATGACGACGTCACCGGCAGTGCGGGTCCTGGTTGCTGCCCTGTCGTCCTGAGCCCAGCCGCAGCGACCGTCCGTCAGGAGCCGCCGAGCTCCTCACGCGCCAGGATCGTCGCCCCGACCACGGCGGCGGGCATGACCAACACTCCACCGAGGGGCACGAGGAACCACAGCTGCGTGACGACGCCGAACCCGAGCACCACCGAGCGCCGCGACGAGACCGCGTCCCGTCGGGCAGCGCCGTCCAGGCCCCGCGCGCCGAGCGGGCGCGCGACGAGCTCGCGCGCGAGCAGGCGTCCTGAGAAGGTCACGCCCATCACGATCCCGACGACGGGCCCGACCACGGGCACGACTCCGCTGAGCAGCACCAGCACGGAGAACCCGAGGCCCACGACCACGAGGCGCAACCCGTCGCGAGCCGACCGCCAGAACCCCGCGGCGTGCTCGGGCACGGGTCCGCCTAGCCACGCCTCCGTCTCACGCCAGAGGCGCTCGTAGAAGGGGTCGCCCACGGTGAGGGTCAGGCCCACGAAGAGCGACGACGAGGCCAGCAGCGCCCCGACGAGGATCGCGACCGCGAGCAGGGCGCGCAGCACCTGACGTGCGAGCAGCACCCACTCGTCGGCGAACGGCGTGACCCAGGCGGCCAGGTCGCCGACGTTGACGAGCAGCACCACGAAGCACGCGGCCAAGATCACGAGGACGACGAACGCAGGGAGCATCGCGAGCAGCAGCAGGCGCGGACGGGTGCGCAGGAAGGCCCACCCCCGTCCGAGGTAGCCGGCGCCGCGCACGAAGTCGGTCATCGGCACATGAGGCCCGCGAGGTTCGATGCCGGGTCAGTACAGCGCCGAGGCGAGGGCCTGTCGACCCTTGAGGACGCGCGGGTCGTCGTTGCCGACGGCCGCGAAGAGCCCGAGCAGGTGCTCGCGTGCGCGGTCCTTGTCCTTGCCGACGCTTCGACGCACGAGCTCGACCAGGCGCGCGAAGGCGTCCTCGACCTCTCCCCCCGCCAGGTCGAGGTCGGCCACCAGGGTCTGGGCATCGACGTCGTCGGGGTGCTCGTCAGCGGCCGCGCGGGCGGCGCCGGGGTCGGCGCTCTGCGTGCGCTGCAGCACGGTGGCCATCGCCAGTCCGGCAGCTGCCTCGGCGTCGGCCGGGTTCGCGCTCAGCAGCTTCTGGTACTCGGCAACCGCGCCGTCGATGTCGTTGCGAGCCAGGGCGTCCTCGGCCGGGGCGTAGCGCGGGTCGCTCTGCGGCTCGGCCTGCGCGTCGTCGGCTGCCGGGGCGGCGCCGAGCGGCTGGTGCCGTGCCGTCATCCCCTGCGTGGCGAGCGTCTGCATCACCTGGGTCAGCGCGGTACGCAGCTCGTCGATGCCGATGGCGTCCTGGAACAACGGCGCCGGGCGGCCCTCGAGGACGGCGATGACCAGCGGGATCGACTCGACCTGCATCGCCTGCGCGATCTGCGGCGAGACGTCGACATCGACGAGGCCGGCCAGGAACCTGCCCTCGAACTCCGCCGACAAGGTCGCCAGGTCGTCGGCGAGCTGACCGCTCTCCGGCATCCGGGCGCGCGAGTAGAGCACGATGAGCACCGGCGCGGTCATCGACAGCTCGACGACCTGCTGGAAGTTCTCGGCCGTGACCTCCACGGCGTAGGACGACCGGGTCGGGGCACCACCGGACGCGGGGGCGGCGGCGGCGCCGCCTCGTCCGCCGGCCGCCGGGCCTCCCGGGGCCGAGGGTGCCGGCTGGGCCGGCCGCTTGAGGGCTGAGAGGTCGATCGCGCCAGGGCGGGAGAACGGCTGCTGCGTCATGGCGTTGATCCTAGAAGGCGTCCGACGACAGCGCCGATGCGGGCATCCGGGTCGTTCACGCCCGGGCTCCAGCAGGGCGTGCGTCCCTAGAAGTCGCCCGCGCCGCTGCGGATCGGGCGCAACAGCTCGGAGAGCGAGCCGCGTGCCGCACCGTCGAGCGCGTCGAGCCCGAAGTCGGCGGCGACGAGGTCGCGTGTGGCCCGCTCCACCAGGTCACGGCCGGCGGGAGTGATCTCGGCCAGCACCGTGCGCCGGTCGTCGGGGTGCTGACGGCGCTCGACCAGCTCCTGGTCGACGAGACGCTTGATGATCGAGGTCACCGACGTGGGGTGCACCTGCAGACGTTCCCCCATCTTGCCCAGCGGCAGCGAGCCGCGCGAGGAGAACGTCAGCAGGACCAGCGCCTCGTAGCGGGCGAAGCTGAGGTCGTGGGGCTTGAGGATCGCGTCGAGGCGTCCGATCACCAGCTGCTGCACCCGCATCAGCGACGTCGCCGCGTGCATCGCCGGCACGCCGTCCCACCGCTCGGCCCACTGGCGCGCGGCTTCGTCGATCGGGTCGAACGGGAGCATCGCGCCATCTTGTCAGTCGGCCACCGCGGACGGCGTGCGGCTCGCCTCAGTCGGACAGGCTGTCGAGCAGCCGGTCGGCCGCGGCGTACGGGTCGGCGTCGCCGTCGACCACTGCGCGGGCGAGCTCGTCGAGCCGGTCGTGCTCGCCCACGATCGCCCAACGACGTCGCAGTGCGGCGACGGCGATCGCCTCGATCTCGGCCCGGGCCCGGCGCTCACGGCGGTACGTCACCTGGCCGGACGACTCGAGCCACGCGCGGTGGGCGTCGAGCGCATCGACGACGTCGTCCACGCCCTCGCCGGTCTGCGCGACGGTCTTGAGGATCGGCTGGCGCCACTCGCCGGCCGCGCGCTCGGCGAAGTTGAGCATCGCGCGAAGGTCGCGAGCGACCTGCGGAGCACCGTCGCGATCCGCCTTGTTGACGACGTACACGTCGCCCACCTCCAGGATGCCCGCCTTCGCTGCCTGGATGCCGTCACCCATCCCGGGCGCCAGCAGGACGACGGTGGTGTCAGCGAGCCCGGCCACCTCGACCTCGCTCTGCCCCACGCCCACCGTCTCGACCAGGACGACGTCGAAGCCGGCAGCGTCGAGCACCCGCATCGCCTGGGGGGTCGACCACGACAGGCCACCGAGGTGACCGCGGGCAGCCATCGAGCGGATGAAGACCCCCTCGTCGAGGGTGTGGTCGCCCATCCGCACCCGGTCCCCGAGCAGCGCGCCTCCGGAGAACGGCGAGGACGGGTCGACGGCCAGCACACCCACCCGCCGGCCCCGGTCGCGCAGGGTCCGGACCAAGGCGCTGGTCGACGTCGACTTGCCCACGCCCGGGGGGCCGGTCAACCCCACGACGTGTGCGCGGCCGGTGTGCGGCGCCAGCGCGGCAGTGACCTCGCGCAGCCGCGGCGACTCGTCCTCGACGAGCGAGATGAGGCGCGCGACCGCCCGGGCCTCTCCGGCACGGGCGGACGCGACGAGCTCGGGGACCGAGTCAGCCCTGCGGGACACGCACGATCAGCGCGTCGCCCTGACCCCCGCCGCCGCACAGGGCGGCCGCACCGACACCGCCACCGCGACGCTTCAGCTCGAGGGCGAGGTGGAGGACGACGCGGGCGCCGGACATGCCGACCGGGTGGCCGAGTGCGATCGCTCCGCCGTTGACGTTGACCTTCGACTCGTCGAGACCGAGCGAGCGGGCCGACTCGATGCCGACCGCGGCGAACGCCTCGTTGAACTCGACGAGGTCGAGGTCCTGGGGGTCGATGCCTTCCTTGGCGCAGGCCTTGGCGGTTGCGTTGGCCGGCTGCAGCTGCAGGGTCGAGTCCGGCCCGGCGACCATGCCGTGCGCGCCGATCTCGGCCAGCCACACCAGACCGAGCTCCTCGGCCTTGGCCTTGCTCATCACGACCACGGCGCAGGCACCGTCGGAGATCTGCGAGGAGGAGGCGGCGGTGATGGTGCCGTCCTTGGAGAACGCCGGGCGCAGGCCGGCGAGCGACTCAGCCGTGGTGTCGCCACGCACGCCCTCGTCAGCACCGATGACCACCGGGTCACCCTTGCGCTGCGGGATCGAGACCGGGACGACCTCGTCGTCGAAGACGCCGTTCTTCCACGCCGCAGCGGCCTTCTGGTGCGAGGCCGCGGCGAACTCGTCCTGCTCCTCGCGGGTCAGCTTCGTGCCGGAGGCGTTGCACTGCTCGGTGAGCGCGCCCATCGCCTGTTGGGTGGTCTGGTCGTAGAGCGCGTCGTAGGCCATCGAGTCGACCAGCGAGACGTCGCCGTACTTGAAGCCCTCGCGCGACTTGGGCAGCACGTGCGGGGCGTTGGTCATCGACTCCATGCCGCCGGCCACGATGATCTCGGCCTCGCCGGCACGAATCATCGCATCGGCGGTCGCGATGGCGTTGAGGCCCGAGAGGCACACCTTGTTGATGGTGATCGACGGGACGTCGAGCGGCAGGCCGCCGGCGATGCCCGCGGTGCGGGCGGGGTTCTGCCCGGCACCGGCCAGGATGACCTGGCCCATGATCAGGTAGTCGACCTGGTCGCCGGTGACCCCGGACTTCTCGAGGGCCCCCTTGATGGCGACGCCGCCCAGGTCAGCGGCAGAGAGAGCCTTGAAGCCGCCGAGCAGGCGGCCGATGGGGGTGCGTGCCCCCGCGACGATGACGTTTCCGGACATGATGCCTCCGTGAAGTTCGGGTGGTGCTCGAGCGCCCCGCGCGTGGAAACGGGCCGTCCACGACGATACCCACGAGTAGCACCGGTTGCGCGGGGTGTCCGTTGCCCACCGTCGAGGCGCTCCTCACACGACCGACGCGCCCTGGGCTGTGGTCACGCTTCGTGAGACGGCTTGTCGTGCCTCGGCGTGCGGCGAGAACATGGGCGCCATGACCGCACTGGACCTCCCCGAGCACCTCTTCACGGCCATCGACCACGTCGGCATGGCCGTTCCCGACCTCGACGAGGCGATCGCGTTCTACCGCGACACCTTCGGGATGACCGTGGCCCACCAGGAGGTCAACGAGGAGCAGGGCGTGCGTGAGGCGATGATGGCCGTGGGCGACTCCACCTCGTGCGTGCAGCTGCTCGCGCCGATCGACGAGACCTCCACGATCGCGAAGTTCATCGACCGCAACGGCCCCGGCTGCCAGCAGGTCGCCTACCGCGTCACCGACGTCGAGCAGGTCTCGGCGATCCTGCGCGAGCGCGGACTGCGGATGCTCTACGACGCCCCCAGGCGCGGCACCAGCGACTCGCGCATCAACTTCGTGCACCCCAAGGATGCCGGTGGCGTCCTGGTGGAGCTGGTCGAACCGGCAGCTGCTCACTGACCGGCCGCCCGCCCGCCGGTGTTACGTCGGGCACACCCCGGCCCGCCCGGGGTTACCCACCGGTATCTTCGCCGCGTCCAGCACCTCAGACCGCAAGGAGCTCCTCGTGCAGCACATCCTCGACGCCATCACGGCCGGCCAGACCGGTGACGCCTCCTCCGAGGACTTCGCCACCCTGGCCCTGCCGGAGTCCTACCGTGCCGTGACGGTGCACAAGGACGAGGCGGGGATGTTCGAGGGCGTCGCCTCGCGCGACAAGGACCCCCGCCGAAGTCTGCACGTCGAGGACGTCGCGCTGCCCGAGCTCGGACCCGGCGAGGCCTACGTCGCGGTGATGGCCTCGGCGATCAACTACAACACCGTCTGGACCTCGATCTTCGAGCCGGTCTCCACGTTCGGCTTCCTCGAGCGCTACGGCCGCCTCTCCGACCTCACCAAGCGCCACGACCTGCCCTACCACGTGGTCGGTTCCGACCTGTCGGGCGTCGTGCTGCGCACCGGACCCGGTGTCACGAAGTGGAAGCCGGGCACCGAGGTCGTCGCGCACTGCCTCTCGGTCGAGCTCGAGGACTCCGACGGCCACGACGACTCGATGATGGACCCCCAGCAGCGCATCTGGGGCTTCGAGACCAACTTCGGTGGTCTCGCCACGATCGCGCTGGTCAAGTCGAACCAGCTGATGCCCAAGCCGGCCCACCTCACCTGGGAGGAGGCCGCCTCGCCAGGCCTGGTCAACTCCACCGCCTACCGTCAGCTGGTCTCCAAGAACGGCGGCAACATGAAGCAGGGCGACAACGTCCTGGTCTGGGGCGCCTCGGGTGGCCTGGGCGGATTCGCGACGCAGTACGCCCTCAACGGTGGCGCCGTGCCGGTGTGCGTGGTGTCCAACGAGGAGAAGGCGACGATCGCCCGGTCGATGGGCGCCGAGCTGGTCATCAACCGCTCCGAGGAGGGCTACAGGTTCTGGAAGGACGAGCACACCCAGGACCCCCAGGAGTGGAAGCGCTTCGGCGCCAAGATCCGTGAGCTCACCGGCGGCGAGGACATCGACATCGTCTTCGAGCACCCCGGGCGCGAGACCTTCGGCGCCTCGGTCTACGTGACCCGCAAGGGCGGCATCATCACGACCTGTGCCTCCACCAGCGGCTACATGCACGAGTACGACAACCGCTACCTGTGGATGAACCTCAAGCGGATCATCTCCTCGCACTTCGCCAACTACCGCGAGTCCTGGGAGGCCAACCGCCTCATCGCCAAGGCCATGATCCACCCGACGCTGTCGAAGACCTACTCCCTGGACGCGGTCGGACAGGCCGCGATCGACGTCCACCACAACCTCCACCAGGGCAAGGTCGGGGTGCTGTGCCTGGCCCCCGAGGAGGGCCTCGGGGTGACGAATCCCGAGCTCCGGTCCCAGCACCTGGACAAGATCAACCGCTTCCGCGGCGTCTGAGGCGGCGCTCGGCCCACCCCGGGAAAATTCGGCCACCCGGGGTGGGATCGGTCGGCTCCATCGGCGATCATGGGCGGTGCCACCCCCGACCGACGCGAGGACCACTTCATGAGTGACCAGGGCCTGTCCATCTTCGACCAGGAACCCGACGAGGCTGGCAAGCGGCCCGCCCGAGCCGGCGCCGAGTCCGACGTCGACAGCGAGTCGACCCAGGTCATCGCGCCCGTCGGCGAGCAGAGCGCCCCGCCGGCCGGTTCCTCCCCCACGAACGCACCCGCGGCCCAGAAGCGGCCGGTCCTCCCGCCGTCCTTGTCGACGCCGCCCACCGCAGCCACCAGCACGTCCCCCCGGCCCGCCGCGGCTCCTGCCGCCGGCGGCACCGCAACATTCCCGGTGGTCCGGCGCAACGGCTACGACCGGGCCGCGGTCGACGCGCAGGTCCATCAGCTCAGCAGCGACAAGGCCGGCCTCAGCGCGAGCCTGACCCAGTCCGAGACCCGCGTCCTCGAGCTCGAGCGGGCCCTCGAGCAGGCGACGTCCGACCTCGCCGAGATCAAGTCGCCGTCGTACGCCGGCCTCGGGGGGCGCGCCAGCACGATGCTGCGCCTGGCCGAGGAGGAGGCCGACGAGATCCGCGAGGTCGCGCAGCGCGACGCCGCCGAGATCCGCGCCCAGGCCGACCGCGACGCCCGCGCGATCCGCTCCGACGCGACGCGCGAGGTCGAGGACATGAAGGTCGTGCAGCTGCGCGAGCTCGACGAGACCCGCTCGCGCCTGGTCGCCGACTCCGAGCAGGAGCGCACCCTCGCCCAGGGCGAGGCCGCCGACCTGGTGGCCGCCGCGAAGCGAGCCGCCGACCAGATCCGACTTGCTGCCCAGCAGGAGAGCTCCGAGCAGCGCACCGGCGCTCAGCGGGAGGTCGAGCAGGCCCGCGCCGCCGCCGACCGAGAGGTGCAGGAGGCCCGCCGCACCCTGGCCGTCGAGAAGGAGCGGCTGGCCCGCGAGGCGACCGACCACCACAACAGCGCGGTCGCCGAGACCAAACGCCTCGTGGAGGAGGCCGAGCAGCGTGCCGCGGCCGCCGAGGAACGGGCCACCGCCGCGACCCAGCAGGCCATCGCGAACCGAGCCGCGTCCTCGGCCGAGGCCGAGGCCCTGGTGCACCGCGCGCGCCGCGAGGCGGAGCAGATCGTGGCCGCTGCCAACCACAAGGCCGAGCAGGTCAGCCACGCCGGCGACGACGCAGCCCAGCGCGAGGTCGCCGCCACCAAGGCCGAGCTCGACCGCCTGATCAAGCGACGTGACGCCATCACCGCCCAGCTCGCGTCGCTGCGCGACGTGGTCGCAGGGTTCGCCGAGGACGAGAGTTGAGCCCGGACCCGGACCCCGCCGACCAGGCGGGCCGGGTCGAGGCTGACAACGAGGACGGGTCCGAGCACCACGAGCACGGGCAACGCGGCGATGACGTCGGGATCTTCGTACCCACCGACGACCTCGGGCAACCGGGCGAGCCCTTCTCGCGCAGCAACCCGTTCTACATCGGCTTCGTGGGGGGCCTCGGCGTCCTGCTGGCGTGGTTCCTCTTCCAGGCAGTCGTCGGCATCGCCTCGGTGCTGCTCCTCGTGGTGGTGGCGCTGTTCCTCGCCGCCGGTCTGAACCCGTCGGTGGAGTTCTTCGAGCGTCGGGGCGTACGGCGCTCGGGCGCGGTGACCGTCGTCATCGTCGCGGCCCTCGGTGCGGTCGCCCTGTTCGTCGTCGCCATCGTGCCGGTCATCACCGACCAGGTCGCCTCCCTCACCGCCAACGTGCCCGGTTGGCTCGACGAGCTCCAGTCGAACCGCAAGATCCAGGAGCTCGACGACGAGTTCCAGGTCATCGACAAGATCAAGGAGTACGTGGCCGACGGCGCGTTCGTCAGCAGCCTCTTCGGGGGCGCCCTGGGCTTCGGGCTCAAGATCCTCAACGCACTCTTCAACGGGTTCATCGTGATCGTGCTGACGCTCTACTTCCTGGCCTCCTTGGAGATCACCAAGCACGCCTTCTACAACCTCGCGCCCGCCTCGCGCCGTGAGCGGGTCACCGTCCTGGGCGACCGGGTCATCCGCAACGTCGGCGGCTACGTCTCCGGCGCCTTCATCGTGGGCCTGTGCGCGGGTCTGTCGTCGCTGGTGTTCCTCTTCGCCGTCGGGCTCGGGCAGTACGCCGTCGCGCTGGCCTTCGTCGTGGCCCTGCTCGACGTCATCCCGATGATCGGCGCCACGATCGGCGCCGTCATCGTGTGTGCCATCGCCTTCGCCACGGATCTGCAGACCGGCGTGATCTGCGTGATCTTCTACGTCGCCTACCAGCAGGTCGAGAACTACCTGATCTACCCGCGTGTGATGGCGCGCTCGGTCGACGTCCCCGGGGCGGTCACCGTGATCGCCGCCCTCGTCGGCGCCGCCCTGCTGGGCGTCGTCGGCGCCCTGCTCGCCATCCCGACCGCCGCGGCGGTCCTGCTGGTGCTGCGCGAGGTCGTGGTCAAGCGCCAGGACCAGCGGTGAGCGGAGCGCGACGACGCGTCGGTCAGGCCGGGGTCGGTTCCGCGCGGACGACGACCGGCTCGCCCAGCTTGACCCCGACGACCCCCACGAGGATCAGCGCGCCACCGAACAGCTGCACGGGGCCCGGGAGCTCGCCGAGCAGCAGCCAGGCCCAGGCCACCCCGGCGACGACCTCGCTCAAGGCGACGAACGACGCCAGGCGCGAGCCCAGCACGCGAGCGGCGCCGATGCCGGCGACGTAGGCGACGGCGGCGGTCATCAGGCCGAGGAGGGCGAGGGGGAGCCAGAACGACGTCTCCACGCCGGCGTAGGTGAGCGTGACGTCGGCGGCCCGCATCGGCATCAGGCCGATGAGCCCGAGGAACCCGAGGGCGACGGCGCCGACCACGAGCCCGCCGGCGGCCAGCGCCAGCGGCGGCAGGCCGGTGGTGTCGTCGGCGCCGATCAGGAAGTACGCCGCGCAGCCCACCATGGCGCCGAGCGCCCAGAGCACCCCAGCGGCGCTGAGGTCGGAGCCCGAGAACAGGTCGAGGACCAGGACGAGGCCGAGGGCGCACACCGCCGCCCCACCGAGGGTGACGAGCCCGGGTCGCTGGGCGTGCCGAAGCCACAGCCACACCACGACCGCTGCCGGGGCGGTGTACTCGATGAGCAGTGCCGGGCCGACCTGCATGGAGGACACCGCGGAGAAGTAGCAGAACTGGGCCCCGGCGACGGCGAGGACTCCGTAGGTGACGACCAGGCGGGCGTTACGGGTCAGCAGCGACCAGTCGCCGCGCAGCGAACGGATGCCGAACGGCACGACGATCAGCGCTCCTACGGCGATCCGTACGAGCACCACCGAGCCGGCGCTCCAGCCGGCGTCGAGCAGGGGCCGAGCCAGGGCGCCGGAGAGGCCGAAGGAGAAGGCCGACACCAGGGCCAGGACGAGGCCGGAGGTGATGCTGCGGCTACCGGTCTTCGCCATCGGGGCGTCATTCGTCAACGTGCTCATGGGTCATGACGCTAGAGATTGTTTGGTAATCTGTCAACGTGGTATTCAGTCATGACGTCGAGCTCGCCCTCCAAGCCGCGACCGTGCTCGCGAACTCGGCCCTCGAGCCCGACACCCTCACCACCGTCGCCGACCTGTCCGAGCTCTATCAGGCTTATTCCTACGCCGGGCGCCACGACGCCGACGCAGCCGAGCTCGACGCGGTGCGGGCCGTCCGCGACGAGCTGCGTCATCTGCTCCTGGCCCCTCGCGACGAGGCCGTCGACCTCGTCAACCGGATGCTGGCCGAGGAGGAGGCGCTCCCCCAGCTCGCGCGCCACGACCAGTTCGACTGGCACCTGCACGCGGTGGCCCCCGACGCCCCCCTGCCCAAGCGCATCCGGGTCGAGACGGCGATGGCCATGATCGACGTGGTCCGCGCCGACGAGCACTCGCGGCTGAGCGTCTGCGCCGACGACGACTGCGACGGCGTGGTGCTCGACCTCTCGCGCAACCGCTCGCGGCGCTTCTGCTCGACGACCTGCGGCAACCGCAACGCTGTCGCGGCCTACCGCGCGCGCCAGTCCGCCGACTAGCAGTAGCGGGGCTCGTACGCCGGGCGCAGCTGCCGGTCGCGCAGCACGATCGCCAGCGACTCGCCGTAGGCAGCGCAGGCCTCGCGGAAGTCTCGTGCGCGGTACTCGATCAGCACGACCTGGTCGCCGTAGTGCTCGACGTAGCGATCGCACTCGTCGTAGCGGGCGCACTCCTCGGAGACGGCGAAGTCGAACCCGATGCGGGCGCCGTCGAGGCCGGCGAGGTTCTTCTGCCCCACCGGGAGGTCGGCGCGGTGGGCGCGAGCCACCAGCAGGCGCGCGAAGCTGAGCGCCGTCCGGCGACGGATGAGTCCCGTGCTGCGGGTGAAGGAGTCGAGGTTGTCGAGCTCGACGGCGTCGAAGCCATCGTCGGCACAACCGTCGATCCACCGTCCGACGATCCCGGCCAGACGGTGCCGCTGGGAGTCGGTACGCACGTCGAGCAGCCACTCGCCCCACTGCCCGTCGACGACCAGGCGACCGCCGCGGTGGAGCAGCAGGTCCACGTGACGACGCCAGAACTTCTTCGCGTCGGGCTGGGTCTGGAAGGCGTTGACGTAGCAGATGGTGTAGCGCCCCGCGGCCGGCTCCGCGGTGCGGTCGCGCGCGACGATCCCGACGTGCTCGGGGCGATCGACAGGCCCTCCCAGCTGGTAGTCGACGTCGGTGCCGGTCGGTAGCGGCTCGTGGGCCGACGCGACGGGCGTCGTCAGGGCGGCGACGAGGGTCAGCAGCAGGGCGGGCAGCAGGGCGCAGGGCAGGGCGGGGCCCGGAACGTCCTCACGCCGCGCCCCTCGTCCCGGACAGCGTCACCATGGCACCCGCGGGCTTCCAGCCGAGTGGCGCGTAGAGGGCCTGCCCGTCGGGCGAGGCGGCCAGGATGCCCCGAGCAGCCCCCTGCTCGAGCGCCCACGCGGTCAGGCACTGCATCACCACCGTGCCCAGGCCACGGCGGCGGTAGTCGCTCTCGGTGCCGATCCGGTCGAAGATCGCGTCGTTGCCGACGACGGCGACCTGACCGTGGGCGGCGTGCGACTCATCGTCGACGACCCGCACCAGGGCGCGGTCTCCGTCCGGCTCGAGCTCGAGGCGGCCCACCGCCGGGGTCGGGACCCGGGCGGCGGCGAGTGTCGTCGTCATCAGCATCTCGCCGGTCAGCTGCTCCTGCACACCCGCGGGAAGCACCCACGCGCGGGGCGCGGCGGTGAAAACGGTCGACCAGACGTCCGTGGTGCCGATGAGACGGGCGAGTGTGCTGTCGAGCAGTGCGTCGTCCGGCTCGACGAGCACGAGCTCGAGCCTTCGCTCGGTGGCGCCGACCTCGACCTCGGTCACGGCACCGGTGCGCCGAACCGGCACCCGCCTCGACACCGCGAAGCCGGTGAGCCAGATGTCGACGCGCTCGGTCAGCGACTCGGCATCGGCGCGGGTCTGCGGCTGCAGCTGCGGCTGCGTCCTGGAGGTCACCGCCTCATGATGGACCAACAGGTCGGGCCGCGCGCGTCGCGCGACCTACCCAGGAGCCGCCGGCGCTGGCAGGATCACGGCATGACCGAGCACGCCGAGGCCAGGCTGGGCGCCTCGTGCCGGGGTCGTCGTCGCGGCGTCCGCCGTCCTCGCCCGGCTCCGCGACCACCACGACCGCGTCGAGCGGCGTGGCTACCCACGCGCTCGCGCCTGCGCTGCTGCCAGACCCCCGCGGCCGTTTCCCGAGAGGAGCCCCGTCGGTGACCCGTGAGCTGCAGGTGACCTTCGACGCCGCCGATCCCGTCGCGCTGTCCCGCTTCTGGGCCGAGGCGCTCCACTACGTCGTCCAACCCCCGCCGGGTCGCGAGCTGGCACCCGGCGAAGACCCGTTCGAGGCGTGGGCGACGTTCCTGGAGGCAGCCGGAGTCCCGGAGGACCAGCGCGACGCCGCCTCGGCGATCGTGCCCGGCGACGGCTCCGGCCCGCGGGTCTTCTTCCAGAAGGTGCCCGAGCCCAAGGCGGGCAAGAACCGCGTGCACCTCGACGTCCGGGCAGCACCGGGACTGGTGGGCGAGGCCAGGATGTCGGCGCTGGAGGCCGAGTGCGACCGGCTCGTCGCCCTCGGCGGCACCCGACTCCAGCGCCACGAGCCCGCTCCCCCGATGTCGCACGGCTTCCTCGTGCTGGCCGACCCCGAGGGCAACGAGTTCTGCCTCGACTGATGGACCCGGGTCGGTCGGTAGGTCCGCACAATCCCCACAATTGTGCCGTCCTGACAGGTTTTCGGACCCCCACCATGTCCAAACGGCACAATTGTGGGGTGCTGACAGGTCGGAGCTCCGACACGTCGCAGTCCTGAGGGGCCAGGCTCAGCGGCGGGAGTAGTCCCGGAACCCACGCTTGGTCTTGCGGCCGAGGTAGCCGGCGGTGACGAGGTGCTCGAGCAGCGGAGCCGGCGCGAAGCCGGGCTCGCGGAACTCCTTGTAGAGCTCCCTCTGGATGGCGAGCGACACGTCGTTGCCGACCACGTCGAGCAGCTCGAAGGGGCCCATCGGCAGGGCACAGCCCTGCTTCATCGCGACGTCGATGTCATCGGCCGTGGCGTAGTGCGCCTCGAGCATCTTGACCGCGTCGTTGAGGTAGGGGAAGAGCAGCGCGTTGACGATGAACCCGGCCCGGTCGCCGCACGACACGGCGACCTTGCCCACCTTCGCGCAGAGCGCCCGCGTGGTCTCGGTGACGTCCTCGTCGGTGGAGACGGTCGAGACGACCTCGACGAGCTTCATGATCGTGGCCGGGTTGAAGAAGTGCATGCCGATGACGTCCTGCGGGCGGCTGGTCACCTTCGCCATCGAGATGATCGGCAGCGACGAGGTCGTCGTCGCCAAGATGGCGCCCGCCCCACCTCGGCCGCCCGAACAGATCTCGTCGAGGTTCTCGAAGAGGGTGGTCTTGATCGCGAGGTCCTCGGCGATCGCCTCGACGACGAGGTCGACGTCCTTGAGGTCGTCGAGCGAGGTGGAGCCGGTCATCCGGCCGAGCACCTCGACCTTGGCCTCCTCGGTGGCGCGGCCCCGCTGGATCTGCTTGTCGAAGTTCTTGGTGACGATGCTGACGACACCGTCGACCTTCTCCTGCGAGCGCCCGACGTAGAGCACGTCGTAGCCGCTCTTGGCGAAGACCTCGGCGATACCGGCAGCCATCGTTCCCGTGCCCACGACGCCGACCTGCCTGATGTCGTGCCTGAGCTGCGGCGCCTCGTCGGCGGACGGCGTCTTGTCGTCGGCGACGATCGCCGAGCTGTCAGGCGCTTCGTAGGTGTAGAACCCGCGCCCGGTCTTGCGGCCGAGCAGGCCCGCGGTGACCATCTGCTTGAGGATCGGCGTCGGGGCGTGCAGGCGGTCGCGGCCCTGCAGGTACATCGTCTCGAGGATCTCGTAGGCCGTGTCGAGGCCGATCAGGTCGAGCAGCGCCAGCGGACCCATCGGGTAGCCGCAGCCGAAGCGCATGGCGGCGTCGATGTCCTCGCGCGTGGCGTAGTGGCCCTCGAACATCGAGGCAGCGTGGTTGAGGTAGCCGAAGAGCAGGGTGTTGGCGATGAAGCCGGCCTTGTCGCCGCACACGACCGGGCTCTTGCCGAGCGTGCCGAGCAGCGCCTGGACGTCGGTCAGCACGCTGGGCTCGGTCACGACGGTGCGCACGACCTCGACGAGGTCCTGGACGGGCGCGGGGTTGAAGAAGTGGACGCCGACGACGCGGCCAGGTGCGGACGTCGCCGACGAGAGCTCGGTGACCGAGAGCGACGAGGTGTTGGTCGCCAGGACGGCGTCTGCGTCGACGATCGAGTCGAGCTGACGGAAGATCGACTTCTTGGTCTCCATCGACTCCACGACGGCCTCGACGACGAGGTCGGCCTCGGAGAGGTCCTCGAGCGAGGTGGTGAAGGTGATCTTGCCCAGGAGCTCGGCCTGCTCGGCCTCGGTCATCTTCTCGCGCTCGACCGCCCGCCCTGTCGAGTTGGTGAGGTGCTGCCGACCACGCTCGACCCCCTCGTCGTTCTGCTCGACCCCGACCACCGCGTAGCCGTGGCGCGCGAAGACCTCGGCGATCCCGGCGCCCATCGTGCCCAGCCCGACGACACCGATCGTGGCGAAGCTGCGGGTCGTCTGGTCGGCGGTACCGGTGCTCTCAGCGCTCATGGGGCGCATCATTCCACGCGCACGCGGCGGCCCCGCAGCTTGTTCACTCGTCGGTAACTTAGCCTCGCCGTGCCGGCGCCGACAGCACGACTCGGACGCCGACCTCGTCGAGGTGCAGGCCGATCTCCGCCGCGCGGAGACGCTGCTGGAACGGCTCCGGCACAGCCACCTCCGCAAAACCGAGGGACGCGTAGAACGGGCCGTTGAACGGCACGTCGCGAAAGGTGCACAGCGACACCCGGTCGTGCCCGGCCCACCGCGCCTCCTCCAGCACCGCACGCACCAGGGCCGTCCCGATGCCCCGGCGCCCGTACGCCGGCAGCACCGACAGCTGCTCGAGGTGCGCGTGGCCGTCGGGGTTGGTCAGGTGCGCGAACCCCACGAGCCGGCCGTCGACCTCGGCGACCAGCAGGGTGCCGGTCAGGTCGCGCTCGCCTCCGCTGGGCGCCGCGACGCAGACCTGGGGGACGGCGTGACCGAAGTGTTCCTCGAACAGCGCGACGCCGGCGTCCTCGATCGCGGCGAGGTGACGCAGGTCGGAGGGGCGCGCGAGGCGGATCGTCGGGCTCACGACGGCAACGGTAGATTGGCCCGCTGTGAGACTCGTCGTGGCCCGCTGCCAGATCGACTACGCAGGTCGACTGACGGCTCACCTGCCGCTGGCCACCCGCGTCCTGATGATCAAGGCCGACGGCTCGGTGCTGGTGCACTCCGACGGCGGTTCCTACAAGCCGCTCAACTGGATGTCGCCTCCCTGCACGCTGCGCGAGGGTCGCAACGCTGACGGCCAGCACGAGTGGATCGTCACCTCCGCCAAGTCCGACGACACCCTGCGCATCCTGCTCGAGGACGTCGTCAGCGACTCCAGCCACGACCTCGGCGTCGACCCGGGCCTGCAGAAGGACGGCGTCGAGAAGCACCTCCAGGAGCTGCTGGCCGACCACCCCGCGAGCCTGGCCGACGGCCTCACCCTCGTGCGGCGGGAGTTCCCCACCGCCATCGGTCCGGTCGACCTGATGTGTCGGGACGCCGTCGGCGCGAGCGTGGCCGTCGAGATCAAGCGGCGCGGCGACATCGACGGGGTCGAGCAGCTCACCCGCTACCTCGAGCTCCTCAACCGCGACCCCTTGCTGACCACCCACGGCGCCGTGCGGGGCATCTTCGCCGCCCAGGAGATCAAGCCCCAGGCCCGCGTGCTCGCCACCGACCGGGGCATCACCTGCGCGGTGGTCGACTACGACGCCCTACGCGGGCTCGACGACCCCAGCCACCGGCTGTTCTAGTGCGCATCTTCCACATCGCCACGCTCGCCGACTGGCAGGCGGCGCTCGCGTCGGGCAGCTACGTGACCTCGACCCGCGGACGCACCCTGGCCGAGGAGGGCTTCATCCACGCCAGCAGGGGCGACCAGTGGCAGGGCGTGCGCCAGCGCTACTACGCCGATGCCACCGAGCCGCTCGTCCTGCTCTCGATCGACACCGACCTCCTGACCTCCCCGGTGATCGACGAGGCCGTCCCGGGAGGCAGCGAGACCTTCCCGCACATCTACGGCCCCGTCGACCCAGCCGCCGTGGTGGCCACGATCGCGCTGGAGGGGCGCACGTCACGCACCGCAGCGCCTCCCGCACCGGCTCCTGGGAGTGTCGGCCCGGCGGCCCCGAACCCGGCGCCCGGTAGCGAGTCGTTCAGCAGGATCTTCCTCCAGGAGGTCTTCAGGCAGCTGGTCGTGGCGAGCCTCGTGCTGGCCCTCGTGGTGGGCCTCACCCTCCTCGGGCTCGCCAGTGGCCTCGAGTGGGGGCCGATCACCGGCGCCGCCGTCGGCCTCGGGCTCGGGGTGCTCGCCGCGCGTCGGCTGTCGCGAAGACGCGCCAGCCGAACGACCTGACGACGGCCAGCGCTGGCGCTAGATTGGCGCCCATGTCTGTCTCGCACGCCACCACCCGGGCCGGAATCGCGCTGGCCACCCTCCTCCTCGGCGGCACCCTGAGCGCCTGCGGCGGCTCCTCCAGCGGTGACACCACCTGCGGGGAGTTCAAGGACATGTCCGCCGGCGCCAAGCGCGACCTGATCAAGCAGGGTGTCGACGAGTCCGGCGACCAGGACGCCCAGGACACCCTCGCCGACGCCAGCGACGACGAGCTCGACCAGGTCGCCACCTTCGTGGTCTCCGCCTGCGACGGCGTCGACGACGACACCAAGCTCGACGACGTCGAAGGCTAGGACGACGTGCCGGCGAGGTCGACGACCTCGTCGGCGCAGCCCCACGACAAGGTGACCCCCGCGCCACCGTGGCCGTAGCAGTGGATGACGCGGCCCCGGCGCTCGAGCCGCACCGACGGACGTGCCGGGCGCAGCCCCACCTTGTGGCGCAGGACCGTAGCACCGAGGAGCTCGGGCACGAGCCGCCCGGCACGTTGCAGGATCGCCTCGGCGACCTCGGGTGACGGCGTCCGGCTCCACTCGCCGTCGCCGGCCGAGCCCCCGACGACGATGTCGCGCGAGCGGGGCACGACGTACGTCGGTCCGGCGCCGTCGAGCCACCACCGCGTCAGCCCGACCTGCTCGACGTGGAGCACCTGACCCGCGACGGGCGCGAGCGACGAGTCGCCGCCGAGCAGTCGCGCCCCGAGCCCGCTGGCGTTGACCACCAGGTCTCCCCCGGGCGGCAGGACCGAGAGGCTCAGCCGGGTG
Organism: uncultured Actinomycetota bacterium; assembly: GCA_963742775.1. Lineage (GTDB taxonomy): Bacteria > Actinomycetota > Actinomycetes > Propionibacteriales > Nocardioidaceae > Nocardioides. Next base: position 258,064 of record CAVUNE010000008.1, read on the forward strand.
ATCGTGCCGCCGAGCATCTCCACCTGAGCTGCCAGCCAGCGTAGGTAGCGCGGCATCTCGATGACGGGCGTGGAGAACGACCACGCGTCGGCGTAGCCGCTCGGCGCGACGCCGCGGGAGAGGCCCGGCACTGCCGCGGCCCACCACGGGTCGGGTGACACCTCCCCCAGCACCTCGGTGCCCGGCACCATCGCGATGCCGGCGTCCAGCTGGTCCTGCACGGCCAGGGACGCGAACGTCTCGTAGGTCCTGGCACCCCAGGCCAGCACCTTGTCCTGCGGCCACGCCCGGTAGGGGTACCACAGCGCTGCGGCGACCGCTGAGGTCGTCTCTCCGGGCAGGTCGCGCGCCACCACATCGACGCGGTACCCGGCCTCCAGCAGCCGCACGGCGCAGCTGAGCCCGACGACCCCGGCTCCGACGACGATGACTCGGCTCACGCGCCCGACCCTGCCGGAGATGCGCCTCTGACGCCACCGACACGCGCCGAACCGGCGTGCCGCTGGGAGCGGCTGCCGGGCTCAGGACCCGTGGAGCTCAGACCACTTCGCCAGCTTCTTCTTGGTCACCTTGCCTCCGTCGAGGCGTACCAGCTTGCGCTTCTTGACCGAGTAGCCCGGCGGCATCGTGCCGTCCTTGAGCATCCGCAGTGGGCAGCGACCACACTTCTTGCGAGACTCGCAGCAGACCAGCTTCGGGAGCCTTTGCGCGCCGCCCTTGCCCATGGGGGTCATGGTAATCGGAGGGCGGTGAGGGGAGCCTTGTCCGCCTTGATCGCGCGGTCGCCCGGTCACGCCGGTCACGCCAGGTCACGCCCGGTCACGCCAGGTCGTGGGCGCCGCGGATGACCTCGACGATGCCGCCCATGATCTCGGTGAGCCCGAAGTCCTTGGGCGTGTAGACCGCGGCGACGCCGAGCTCCATCAGCCGGCGCCCGTCGGAGTCGGGGATGATGCCGCCGACGATGACCGGGACGTCGTCCAGGCCCGCGGCGCGCAGCCCGTCGAGCACGGCGGGCACGAGCTCCATGTGCGAGCCGGACAGGATCGAGAGCCCGACGCAGTGGACGTCCTCGGCGATGGCCGCCGACACGATCTGCTCGGGCGTGAGGCGGATGCCCTGGTAGATGACCTCGAAGCCGGCGTCGCGCGCCCGGACGGCGACCTGCTCGGCCCCGTTGGAGTGACCGTCGAGCCCGGGCTTGCCGACCAGCAGCCGCAGCCGGCCGCCGAGCTCGTCCCCGGTCGCCCTGACCCGTGCGCGCACCTCGGTCAGCTCGGCGCCGGCCTGGGCGACGCCTACCGCCCCGCTGACCCCGGTGGGGGCGCGGAACTCGCCGAACACCTCTCGCAGCACGCCGGCCCACTCCCCCGTGGTGGCACCCGCACGGGCGGCCTCGAGCGTGGCCGCCATCAGGTTCACGTCGGTCTTGGCCTCGTCGGCCAGCCGCTGCAGGGCGGTCTGGACCCGGCTCTCGTCACGCTCGGCCTTCCAGGCGCTGACCGAGTCGAGGGCCGACTGCTCGGCCAGCGGGTCGGCCGCCATGATGGCGCCGTCGAGGTCGGCCGTCAGCGGCGACGGCTCGGTGGTCTCGTAGCGGTTGACTCCCACGATGATCTCCTCGCCGTTCTCGATCCGACCGCGGCGCGCAGCGTGGGCCGAGACGAGCTCGGACTTCATGTAGCCCGACTCGACGGCGGCGATCGCCCCGCCGAGCGCCTGCACGCGGTCGATCTCGGCGGTGGCGCTGGCGATCAGCTGCTCCACCTTCGCTTCGACCACGTGCGAACCGGCGAAGATGTCGTCGTACTCGAGCAGGTCGGACTCGAAGGCGAGCACCTGCTGCAGGCGCAGCGACCACTGCTGGTCCCAGGGGCGCGGCAGTCCGAGGGCCTCGTTCCACGCAGGGAGCTGGACCGCACGGGCCCGAGCATCCTTCGACAGCGTCACACCGAGCATCTCGAGCACGATGCGCTGCACGTTGTTCTCGGGCTGGGCCTCGGTGAGCCCGAGTGAGTTGACCTGCACGCCGTAGCGGAAGCGCCGCATCTTCGGGTCCTGGACGCCGTAGCGCTCGCGGGTGATGCGGTCCCACAGCTCGACGAACGCACGCATCTTGCACATCTCCTCGACGAAGCGCACGCCGGCGTTCACGAAGAAGGAGATCCGCCCGACGACCTTCTCGAAGTCGTCCTCGGAGACCTGGCCGGAGGCCTTGACCTGGTCGAGCACGGCGATCGCGGTGCACAGCGCGTAGGCGAGCTCCTGGGTCGGCGTCGCGCCCGCCTCCTGCAGGTGGTAGCTGCAGATGTTGATCGGGTTCCACTTGGGGATCTCGTGGACGGTGTAGGCGATCATGTCGCTGATCAGGCGCAACGAGTGCTGTGGCGGGAACACGTAGGTGCCCCGCGAGAGGTACTCCTTGATGATGTCGTTCTGCGTCGTTCCGGCCAGCTGATGGGCCACCTCCGAGGGCGCCAGGTCGGGATTCTGCTCCTCCGCCGCCACCTGGTACATCGCGAGCAGCCACATGGCGGTGGAGTTGATCGTCATCGAGGTGTTCATCTCGGTGAGCGGGATGTCGGCGAAGAGCTTGCGCATCTCACCCAGGTGCGGCACCGGCACCCCCACCTTGCCGACCTCACCGCGCGCCAGCGGCGAGTCGGGGTCGTAGCCGGTCTGCGTCGGCAGGTCGAAGGCGACCGAGAGCCCGGTCTGGCCCTTGGCCAGGTTGGTGCGGTAGAGCGCGTTGGACGCCTGCGCCGTGGAGTGACCGGCGTAGGTGCGCATCACCCACGGGCGATCCTTCTGCGGGCGCTCCGGCTGGGCCAGGTCCTCAACGGTCATGGGTCGAGGGTAGGACTTCGGCTACTGGTTGGTAACGCGTCTCGCATGTGGGGTATCCGACAAGGGCTCGTGCACGGGGTCGACGACGATGGCGCGGGAGGCGAAGATCCTCGGGTCGTTCCAGGCGAGGTAGCCCGAGACGCCCCCGATGATCGCCATCCCGACCACGCCGATCGGCGTGAAGATGTGGTCACCGCGCACGAACCACGCCCCGAGCACCAGTGCCACGGCGGGCACTCCGGGCACCCGGTGCCGCACGACCTGGTCGACGGCGACCGCGAGGCAACAGGCGAGCAGCCCCCACTCGCCGATGTCACCGAGGGGGCGGCCGATGTCGAAGAGGTAGCGCACCTCGTCGGGCCGCGGCACCCCCGGCCCCAGCCGGTGTGTCACGTAGCCCGCGGCGATACCGTTGATGACGTCCAGCGCGCTGTAGAACGCCGCGTAGACGAGCGCTGACAGCCGGATCACCCAGGCCGTCGCATCGTTGCGTCCGCGGACCAGCCACGCCAACGACGCGCCCACCGCTGGGAAGGCGATCAGGCCGGGGACGTGCAGCGAGGACCACTGGTAGGAGGAGTCGTAGCTCAGCCCGTGCGGATGGAGGAAGCCGGCGCCCGCGAGCGAGAGCGCGGGCAGGGCGAGGACGACGGACAACACCAGACGTTTGTGCATGAGCCCACTGTGCCCGGTGGACCGAACAGCGACAGCGTCAGGCCGGTACGGCGTGCCGCTCGACCTCGACCAGACGGATGAGGTGGGTCATGTGCAGCAACCGGCGCACGGCGCCGTTGCAGCCGCGCAGCGTGAGCTGGTGGCCGCGCCGGCTGGCGTAGCGCGAGGCCACGGCCAGCACCTTGAGCGCGGTCACGTCGACCGAGTGCACGTCGCTCAGGTCGACGACGACGCTGGGGTGCAGGGCGATCGCGTCGTAGATCGCGGCACGGACCTCCCACGTGCTCCGGACGTCGAAGTCGCCCTCCAGGACGAGCTCTGCGCCGTCGGTCGAGATGTCCATCCGAAGCTCCTTCACCTGTCGGGCCCGCGGCACCACGCCCGCGGGTGCGCTCTACCCCTGATGACGCACGTCGAAACCACGCGGTTGCCCTGGAGCGGGGATTTCCTCGTTTCCCGACCCGGACGTGCTGCGGCCGGCACCCCGACCGGCACCCCGACCGGCGCCCCGCCATGGCTAGGCTCGACCCATGGTCAACCTGACGAAGATCTACACGCGCACCGGCGACGGCGGCGAGACACGCCTGGGCGACATGAGTGTCACCACCAAGAACGACCTGCGCCTGCACGCCTACGCCGACGTCGACGAGGCCAACGCCCACCTCGGGCTGGCGGTCGCCTCGGGCGGGCTCGAGGACGACGTCGTCGCCGTGCTCGTCCACGTGCAGAACGACCTCTTCGACGTCGGCGCCGACTTCTGTACCCCGGTCGTCGAGCATCCCGAGTACCCGCCGCTGCGCATCGAGCAGGACTACGTCGACCGTCTCGAGCGGTGGTGCGACCACTACAACGAGCCGTTGACGCCGCTGCGCTCCTTCATCCTGAGCGGTGGCACGACTGCCGCCGCCCAGCTCCACGTCTGCCGCACGGTCATCCGGCGCGCCGAGCGGTCGGCCTGGGCTGCCCACGAGCGGCACGCGCAGAGCATGAACCCGCTCGCCATCACCTACCTGAACCGCCTCTCGGACCTCGTGTTCATCCTTGCCCGCTACGCCAACCGCGCGCAGGGCGACGTCTTGTGGGTGCCCGGCGGCGAGCGCTGAGCGTCCTGTGGAGAGGCGTTCGTGAGCGTCGAGGAGCGCTGACACACTGACGGAGATGATTCTCAACCACCTGACGGGCGACGAGGTCGCCCGCCACTTCGACCAGGCGACGCTGAGCCGCGCGACCGCGTACGCCGTCGACGGATCGGTCTCGAGCCCCGAGATCCGACTCCTCGAGGCCGAGCGGGTCGAGGTCGTCGCCTACGTGACCGGATCGGCCCACGCGTCGTACGCCGTGCGCCTCACGGCCCGGCGACCCGGGAGCGGGTCGCTCCAGCTCGACACGACCTGCAACTGCCCCGTGGGCCGCCAGTGCAAGCACGGTGCCGCCCTCGCGCTCGTGCTCAGCCGCAGCTTCACGCGTGAGCGCTCCGCGGCCGAGCCCGGCTGGGAGGACCAGGTGGCCGAGCTGCTCGACGACCTGGGCGAGCTGGTCCCGGCCCGGCGCGACCTCCCCGGCGTGGCCCTGAGCCTCACCTACGTCACCGCCCCCGTGCGGAGCTTCTACTACGACAGCGCTCCTCGGGTGCGGATCCGGCCGTTGCGACCAGGAGCGCGCCATCCGTGGGTGAAGACCGGGATGGAGTGGTCGGAGATCACCGCCCATCTCACCCGTGGCGCCTACGACCACGGCCAGCTGAGCGCGCTGCGCGACCTCGCCGAGTGCATGGCGGGGCGCACCACCTACGGCTTCCTGCACTCCGATCCCTCCCTCGAGGACTTCGGCCCCGATGTGGTCACCCTGCTGCGACGCGCCCGCACGGCCGGGGTCACCTTCGTGACCGCCGGTGGGGTGCGCGACGTCCGGATCCTCGACGAGCCGCTCGGCCTCGCCGTCGACGCCGCGGCCACGGACGCCGGCACCGTGCTCACCACCGGCCTGCGCCACGACGGGCGCCTGTGGCGCGGAGCCGACGTCCTGACCTGGGGCGACCCGGCTCACTCGGTGGGTCTGCTCGACGAGGGCACCCTCGTCATCGCCCAGCTGACCAAGCGCCTCACCGCGGGACCGCTGCGCGCGCTGCGCCACGGCCGGCCGGTGACGGTGCCACCGTCCGGCACCACCCCCGGCCATCTGCCCGAACCGCTGCACCGTCTGGTGCGGCTGCTGCCGGTCACCTCCGACGACGACTCGGTGAGCATCCCGGTGCCCCCCGCCCCACGCCTCGTGCTGCGCGTGGTCTGGTCCTCCAGCCGTGAGGCCGATGTCTCGTGGCACTGGGCCTACGGGGAGGCATCGTTCGCAGACGCAGAGGCCGACCCCCGACGCGACCCCGCTGCCGAGCACGACCTGCTGGCGCGGCTGCCCCACCGCACCGACCTCGCCCCACGCACCGTCACCGGCGTCGACGTCCTGCACCTCGCACTGCTCGAGCTGCCGCTCTGGCGCGACCAGGACGACGTCGAGGTGGTCGAGGTCGACGCCCCCACCTTCCGCGAGTCGGAGGCTGCTCCTGACATCACCTTCGCCCTGCCCGGGCCGGACGCGCGCGACTCCCGGGCCCCAGGTGACCCCGGTCATCTCGGGGATCTGGGGGATCTCGGGGATCTCGGGGAGCCAGAGGAGCCTCCTGGCGGCCACACCGACTGGCTCGACCTCGAGGTCGTGGTCACCATCGAGGGCGAACGCGTGCTGCTGGCCGAGGTCCTGGCCGCACTCACGCTCGAGCAGGAGCACCTCATCCTGCCGAGCGGCCTCTTCGTCCGGACCGACCGCCCGGAGTTCGCGCGACTGCGCGAGGTCGTGAGCGCCGCAGCCCAGCTCGGTTCGCCGGACGGCGATCGGGTCCGGGTCGGCCGCACCGACCTCGGGCTGTGGGCCCAGCTCGACGACCTCGGCGTGGTCGACGCCCAGGCCGCGGAGTGGGTCAGCAGGGCCCGGGCCCTGCGCGACCTCGTCGACCTCCCGCGGCCGGAGCCGCACGGCATCGCGTCGACGCTGCGCGGCTACCAGCTCGAGGGCTTCCACTGGCTGGCGTTCCTGTGGCAGCACCGGCTCGGGGGGATCCTCGCCGACGACATGGGCCTCGGCAAGACCCTGCAGGTCCTGACCCTCATCGCCCACACCCGCGCCACCACCGACGCCCCGTTCCTGGTCGTGGCTCCGACCAGCGTGGTCTCGGCCTGGCTCAGCGAGGCGGCGCGGCACGCACCGAACCTCCGGGTGCGCTCCGTCGTCGCCTCCCGCTCCCGTCGGGGCGTGTCGGTGGCCGAGCTGGCCGCTCAGGCCGACGTCGTGGTCACCACCTACACCCTCCTGCGCCTCGAGGCCACCGACTACGCCACCGTCGACTGGGCCGGCCTGGTGCTCGACGAGGCGCAGGCGGTGAAGAACCACCAGAGCAAGGCCTACGCCGCCGTCCGGATGGTTCCGGCGTCCTTCCGCCTGGCCGTGACCGGCACCCCGTTCGAGAACCGACTGCTCGAGCTCTGGTCGTTGTTGTCGATCGTCGCCCCCGGGCTGTACCCGCAGCCGCGCGCCTTCACCGAGCAGGTGGTGCGCCCGGTCGAGAAGCTCGGTGACGAGCTCGCTCTCCAGCGCTTCACCCGCCGCATCAGCCCGTTCATCCTGCGTCGCACCAAGGAGGTCGTGGCCGCCGACCTGCCGCCCAAGCAGGAGCAGGTCCTCCAGGTCGAGCTGAACCCACGGCACCGCAAGATCTACGACGCCCACCTCGCCAAGGAGCGCCAGCGGATCCTCGGCCTCGTCGACGACTTCGACCGCAACCGCGTCGCCATCCTGGCCGCGCTCACGACCCTGCGTCAGCTGGCCCTCGACCCGGCCCTCACCGACCCCGGCCACGCGCGCGTCGGTTCGACCAAGCTCGACCTGGTCGTCGACCAGATCGGCGAGCTGGCGGCCGAGGGGCACCGGGCCCTGGTCTTCAGCACGTTCACCGGCTTCCTGCGACGGGTCCGTGACCGGCTCGACGCCGAGGCCATCCCCTCGGCCTACCTCGACGGCACCACCCGTCATCGGTCCCGGGTCATCGAGGAGTTCCGGACCGGTGCTGCGCCGGTGTTCTTGATCAGCCTCAAGGCCGGGGGGGTCGGGCTCACCCTGACCGAGGCCGACTACGTCTTCGTGCTCGACCCCTGGTGGAACCCCGCCGCCGAGGCGCAGGCCGTCGACCGGGCGCACCGGATCGGCCAGGACAAGACCGTCATGGTCTACCGGCTGGTCTCGACCGACACGATCGAGGACAAGGTCATGGCGCTCAAGCAGCGCAAGGCCGCGCTGTTCGCGCGGGTGATCGATGGCGAGGGCGTCGCCTCAGGGGCGATCAGCGCGGCCGACATCCGAGCGCTCTTCGACTGAGGTCGGACGCAGCGCCGCGATCGCCACCGCGGCCGGCAGGAGCAGGACCGCCACGACCTGGAGCGACGCCAAGGTGCCGACCCGGTCACCGAGCGCACCGAGCAACGGCGGGCCCGCCAGGAATGCGGCGTAGCCGATGGTCGACACCGCGCTGACCCGGGCAGCAGCCCTGACCGGGTCGTCGGCCGCGGCGCTCATCCCGACCGGGAAGCCGAGGGACGCGCCCAGGCCCCAGGCGACGATGCCCACCGAGATCGCGAGCGGACCTTCACCGTGCACGAGCACGAGGAGACCGGCGACGGCGAAGGACACCGTGGCCCACAGGGTGGGTGCGCGACCCAGACGATCCAGCACGGAGGTGCCGCCCAGACGCCCGACGGTCATGGCGGCGACGAAGAGGGCGTACCCGGCCACGCCCACGGCGTGCGAGGCAGCGTGGCCATCGACGAGCGCGAGCGCCAGCCAGTCGTTCGCGGAGCCCTCGGCCAGGGCGAACCCGAGGACCATGATCCCGATCGCCAGGGTCCTGGGCTCCAGCCAGGCCGCTCCGGTCGAGGGCGTCCCCTCGGGCTGCTCGACGGCCGGAAGGAATCGTGGCGTCATCAGCACGACCCCGGCCAGCGCAGCGACGACGACGACTCCCAGGTGCAGGGTCATCGGGACGCCGAGCGCGACGACCGGCACGGCGACCAGGGCCCCGGTGACGGCGCCCAGGCTGAAGACGGCGTGGAAGCGCGGCATGATCGCGCGAGCGCCGGATCGTTCGACCTCGGCACCCTCGACGTTCATCGCCACGTCCCACACCCCGACGCCGGCACCCCCGGTCGCCAGACCGATCGCCGTCAACGGGACCGACCCGACCTCGGTCGCGCCGACCGCCGCCGCGAGCAACCCGCCGCCGGCGACCCAGGCGCCCGAGGAGACCACGCTGGAGGCTCCCCATCGAGCGATCAGGGCACCGCTGGCGGGCAGGGCCACCAGCGACCCGACAGCAACGGCCAGGAGCAGCAGCCCCAGACCGGTGTTGTCGAGGGCGAGGTCGGCGCGGACGTCGGGGATTCGCGAGACGAGGGAGGAGAAGAGCACCCCGTTGAGAGCGAAGACGGCGAAGACCGCGCGTCGGGCGGCGACGAGCCTCACCGGGTCCAGTCCGTCCCGGGTGGGCGTGCCTCCAGCCAGGACTGGAAGCCGGTCAGGGAGGCCGGGCTCATGGCCAGCTCGACCTCACCGTCCGACGTCTGGCAGCGGATGACGACGTGGTCGGGGTAGAGCGACATGCTCTCGGCGCCGAGGGCGTCACGCGAACCGTCGTAGCTCAACGCCTCGCGGGCCCAGGACCGCTTGGCGCGCGGCGCCAGCGAGAAGACCCGGAACCACTCGAGACGCTCCCCGGAGTAGCGACCGAGGCCGAGGACCCAGCCGCGCCCGTCCCGGTGCGGACGGGCGCGATGGCTGAGCTCGAACGTGCCGCCGTGGCGCGAGATCCAGCGCCTGCGCAGCACCAGCGCGAGGCCGTAGAGCACGACGAGGAGCAGCAGCACGCCGGCAGCGTCGATGACCCACTGCCACCAGGCCACGTGCCCCTCCTCTTCCTTGGAGCACAGATCCTGACCGGGTCGGTCAGGATGCCTTCTCGACGGCCCGGATACGCGCGCTGGCACGACGGATGCGGATCTCCCGCTCGTCGCCGGTGGGCATGCCCTCGGCAGCCTCCAGCTCGGCCTTGACCTCATCGATCTTGATCTCCTCGGCGAGCAGCGCCCGCTCGGAGAGGATCGAGACCCGGTCGGCCGCGACCGAGATGAACCCGCCCTCGACGACGGCGTGCACGACGCCCTCGGGTGTGCTGACCTCCACCGCCGCGTCGACCAGCAGCGACAGCAGGGGCGCGTGCCCCCGCAGGACGCCGAGATCGCCGTCGGTGGTGCGGGCGATGACCATGGAGGCCTCCCCCGACCACACGACGCGGTCGGCGGCCACCATCTCGACCTGCAGGCCGGTGCCGGTCTCGCCGGCCATCAGAGGTTCTTCTGGATGTCAGCCCACTTGGCCTCGACGTCGTCGAGCCCACCGCACATGAAGAACGCCTGCTCGGCGACGTGGTCGTAGTCGCCGTCGGCGATCTTGTTGAACGCCTCGATCGTGTCGCCGACCGGAACGGTCGAGCCCTCGATACCGGTGAACTGCTTGGCGACGTAGGTGTTCTGCGACAGGAAGCGCTGGATGCGGCGCGCCCGCGAGACGATGATGCGGTCCTCCTCGGACAGCTCGTCGACGCCGAGGATGGCGATGATGTCCTGCAGCTCCTTGTTGCGCTGCAGGATCCGCTTGACGCGGATCGCGCAGTCGTAGTGCTCCTGGCCGATGTACTGGGCGTCGAGGATGCGAGAGGTCGACGTCAGCGGGTCGACGGCGGGGTAGATGCCCTGCGAGGCGATGTCGCGCGACAGCTCGGTGGTCGCGTCGAGGTGAGCGAAGGTCGTGGCCGGCGCCGGGTCGGTGTAGTCGTCGGCCGGCACGTAGATCGCCTGCAGCGAGGTGATGGAGTTACCACGCGTCGAGGTGATGCGCTCCTGCAGCTGACCCATCTCGTCGGCCAGGTTGGGCTGGTAGCCCACCGCGGACGGCATCCGACCCAGCAGCGTCGACACCTCGGAACCGGCCTGGGTGAAGCGGAAGATGTTGTCGATGAACAGCAGCACGTCCTGGTTCTGGACGTCGCGGAAGTACTCCGCCATCGTCAGCGCCGACAGGGCGACCCGCAGACGCGTGCCCGGCGGCTCGTCCATCTGGCCGAAGACCAGGGCGGTCTGGCCGAGGACGCCGGCCTCCTCCATCTCGGCGATGAGGTCGTTGCCCTCACGGGTGCGCTCGCCGACCCCGGCGAACACCGAGACGCCACCGTGGTCCTTGGCGACCCGAGCGATCATCTCCTGGATGAGCACGGTCTTGCCGACGCCGGCGCCACCGAAGAGGCCGATCTTGCCGCCGTTGACGTAAGGAGTGAGCAGGTCGATGACCTTGATGCCGGTCTCGAACATCGTCGTCTTCGACTCGAGCTGGTCGAAGGCGGGAGCCTTGCGGTGGATGCCCCACCGCTCCTTGACGTCGTACTCCTCGCCCTCGGTGAGGTTCAGGACGTCACCGGTCGCGTTGAACACGTGACCCTTGGTGATGTCGCCGACCGGCACCGAGATCGGGCCGCCGGTGTCGGTCACGGTGGCGCCGCGCACGAGTCCGTCGGTGGACTTCATCGAGATGGCCCGGACCATGCCGTCACCGATGTGGAGGGCGACCTCGAGGATCAGGGTCACCGTCTCCCCGCCGAGCTCGACGGGGACCTCGAGCTTGTTGTACATCTCGGGCATCGCATCGACGGGGAACTCGACGTCGACGACGGGCCCGGTCACCCGGGCGACGCGTCCGGTGCTCCCGGCGTTCGAACCGGTGGTGGTCTCTTCAGCAGTGGCAGTCATGTCTCTCTCACTCACAGGTCAGTCGTTGGCGGCGTTGGCATCGGCTAGCGCGTTGACGCCACCGACGATCTCGCTGATTTCCTGGGTAATGCCGGCCTGGCGGGCCTGGTTGGCGATGCGCGTGTACTTCTTGATCAGCTCTTCGGCGTTGTCGGTCGCCGACTTCATCGCCTTCTGTCGGGCCGCGAGCTCGGAGGCTGCGGACTGCAGCAGGGCGAAGAAGATCCGGCTCTGGACGTACTGCGGCAGCAGCCCGTCGAGGACCGACTCCGGCGAGGGCTCGAACTCGTAGAGCGGCAGCGCCTCGGAGGCCTCGGGGGCCTCCTCGCCCTCGACGATCTCCAGGGGCAGCAGCCGCACGGCCGTCGGCTCCTGGAGCAGCATCGAGCGGAACCGGGTGTAGACGACGTGGACCTCGTCGACGTCGCCCTCCTCGCCCTGGTCCTTGAGGAAGGCAGCGATCAGCGCCTCGCCGATCTCGGAGGCGACCTCGTAGGAGGGCTGGTCGGAGAAGCCGGTCCAGGACTGGACGATCGGGCGGTTGCGGAACTTGAAGTACGCCTCGCCCTTGCGACCGGCGACGAAGATGTCGACGTCCTTGCCCTCCTCGCGCAACCGCTCGAAGAGCCGCTCGCCCTCCTTGAGCACGCTCCCGGAGTAGGCGCCGGCGAGCCCACGGTCGCTGGTCACGATGAGCACCGCGGCCTTGACCGGGTTGTCCTCCTCCTTGGTCAGCGGGTGGTCGACGTTCGAGAACGTCGCCACCGCCGACACCGCCCGCGTCAGCTCGCGGGCGTACGGCGCCGCCGCCTGGGCGCGCTGCTGGGCCTTGATGATGCGCGAGGCAGCGATGAGCTCCATGGCGCGCGTGATCTTCTTCATCGACTCCGTCGACTTGATCCGCGCGCGGTACTCACGCAGCGATACAGCCATGAGTCGTCAGCCCCGCTTCTGCTTGACGATCTGCTCCTGCTCGACCTCGTCGTCACCGAGCGCCTCGGCGGACGCCTCGCGACCGATCTTGATCGAGGTGCCGTCGCTCGTCTCGAACTGGTCGAGGAAGGAGGTGTAGGCGTCGGAGACCGACGACTCGGTGTCGTCCTCGAACTTCAAGGACTCACGGATCGCCGACAGGATGCCCTCGTGCGAGCGACGCAGGTAGTCGAGGAACTCGTTCTCGAAGCGCAGCACGTCGTCGGCGGGCACCTTGTCGAGGCGACCGGAGGTGCCGAGCCACAGCGAGACCGTCATCTCCTCGATCGGGTACGGCGAGTAGGCGGGCTGCTTGAGCAGGGCCATCAGGCGCTGACCGCGATCGAGCTGCTGGCGCGAGGCGGCGTCGAGGTCGGAGGCGAACATCGCGAACGCCTCCATCGCACGGAACTGCGCCAGGTCGACCTTGAGCGAGCCGGTGACCGCCTTCATCGCCTTCGTCATGGCCGCTCCACCCACGCGGGAGACCGAGACGCCGACGTCGATGGCCGGGCGCTGGTTGGCCGCGAACAGGTCGGACTGCAGGAAGATCTGACCGTCGGTGATCGAGATGACGTTGGTCGGGATGAAGGCCGAGACGTCGTTGGCCTTGGTCTCGATGATCGGCAGACCGGTCATCGAGCCCTTGCCCATGTCGTCGGAGAGCTTCGCGCAACGCTCGAGCAGACGGCTGTGCAGGTAGAAGACGTCACCGGGGTAGGCCTCGCGGCCCGGCGGGCGACGCAGCAGCAGCGAGACCGCGCGGTAGGCCTCGGCCTGCTTGGTCAGGTCGTCGAAGACGATGAGGACGTGCTTGCCCTCGTACATCCAGTGCTGGCCGATGGCCGAGCCGGTGTAGGGGGCGAGGTACTTGAAGCCGGCCGAGTCGGAGGCGGGCGAGGCGACGATGGTGGTGTACTCGAGCGCGCCGGCCTCCTCGAGCGCGCCGCGCACCGAGGCGATGGTCGAGCCCTTCTGGCCGATGGCGACGTAGATGCAGCGGACCTGCTTCTCCGGGTCGCCGGTCTCCCAGTACTGCTTCTGGTTGATGATCGTGTCGATCGCGACCGTGGTCTTGCCGGTGGCGCGGTCACCGATGATCAGCTGACGCTGACCGCGGCCGATCGGGGTCATGGCGTCGATCGCCTTGATGCCCGGTGGCGAGCGGCTCGTGCACCGACTTGCGCTCCATCACCGACGGCGCCTGGGTCTCCAGGTTGCGACGACCGGTGGTCTCGATGCTCGCCGAGGCCGTCGATGGGGGTGCCGAGCGGGTCGACGACGCGACCGAGGTAGCCGTCACCGACGGGCACCGAGAGCACCTCGCCGGTGCGGCGGACCGTCTGGCCCTCCTCGATCTTGTCGAAGTCACCGAGCACGACGGCGCCGATCTCGCGCGTGTCGAGGTTGAGGGCCAGGCCGCGGGTGCCGTCCTCGAACTCGAGCAGCTCGTTGGCCATGCAGGAGGGCAGGCCGCTGATCCGGGCGATGCCGTCGCCGGCCTCGTGCACGTGGCCGATCTCTTCCTTGCTGGCCGCGTCCGGCTGGTACTCGGCGACGTACTTCTGCAGCGCGTCGCGGATGTCGTCCGGACGGATGGAGAGCTCCGTCATTGTGGTGCCTTCTCTCTTGGGTCTACTGGTGCGTCGGGGTGAGTCTGGGGTGCGGGGCGGTGGAGCCGGCAGGTCGCGAGCCCGGGGACTAGCCGGCGAGCCGTCGGCGCGCGTCGTCGAGCCGGCTCGAGACCGTCCCGTCGATGACGTCGTCGCCGATCTCCACCCGGATGCCGCCGAGCACCGAGGGGTCGACGAGCAGGTTGAGGTGGACCGGGCGCCCGTACTGCGCCGACAGGAGCGCTGGCGAGACGCTCGACGTCGGCGTCGGCGCAGCGGACGGGCCACGCGAACGGTGGCCACCCCCTGTGCCTGCGACGTCGGCGACGACCTTCTGGTACTCGGTCGAGGGCGACCGCCGACCGTGCGGTGGCTGCCGCTGATCGACTGCCCGGCGAGCGCGACCGTCGCCGGCAGGGCGCGTTGCGCCGAGCAGGCCGGCGATGAGGCGAGCGCTTGTCGGTCGCCGGACCGCACCGGGTCGGCCAGCGCGTCACGCAGCTCCGGGTTCTCCTTGACCGCCTGGGCGAAGGCGAAGAGCTCGTCGGCGAGCCGGGCGGTCTCGCGATCCAGCGGCCTTGACGTAGGCGACGACCCCGAGGTGCTCGAGGGCGTCGGCCAGGTCGCGACCCGCGACCCAACGGCGGGTGACCGCCGAGGCCAGGACGCTCAGGCTGACCTCGTGGACCTTGCCGGCGAAGACCTCGTTGACCAGGCCCGACTTGGCCTCGGCCGGGATGGAGGCGTCGGTCGCGAAGCGGCGCAGCGCCGCCTCCGCGCGTAGCGTCGTCGCCGCCGAGAACAGGTCGTCGGCCACGGTCGCTGCGACGTCGGAGGATGAGACTCCGGCCTCGAGCTCGTCGCTGAGCGCTGCCACCGCCTCGGCTGAGGCTCCACGGAGCGCCATCAGTTCTGGCCCGGGGTGCCGGCCTCGAGGTCGGCGAGGAAGCGCTCGACGACCCGGCCCTGACGGGCGTCGTCGTCGAGGGACTCGCCGACGATGCGACCGGCCAGCGTGGTGGCCAACGTGCCCACCTCGGCCCGCAGCGAGGTGATCGCCTGCTGGCGCTCGGCCTCGATCTGGGCCTTGCCGTGGTCGACGATGCGCGCCGCCTCGCTCTGGGCCTGCTCACGCATCTCGGAGACGATGGTGGCCCCCTGCTCACGGGCTTCCTCACGGATGCGCGCAGCCTCGTGCCGGGCGTCGGCGAGCTGCTTCTCGAGCTCGGCGAGCTTGGCGTCGGCCTCGGCCTGCTTGGTCTCGGCGGCGGCGAGGCCGCCCTCGATCGCGGTGGTGCGCTCGGCGAAGGTCGACTCGAAG
Source organism: uncultured Actinomycetota bacterium (assembly GCA_963742775.1). Lineage (GTDB taxonomy): Bacteria > Actinomycetota > Actinomycetes > Propionibacteriales > Nocardioidaceae > Nocardioides. Next base: position 273,390 of record CAVUNE010000008.1, read on the forward strand.
CTCGGGACGACGAACTTCTTCACAGCGAAGAAGAGCAGTCCGAACACCACGATCGACAAGACGATCTCGACCGGGTGCGGGATGAGCGGGTTGAGCTCCTCGGCCGCCCGCAGCACGGGTGGTGCGGTCATTGCTGGCATAGCAGGTCCTTCCGGGGTCCTACGTCAGTCTGGCTTGTCGAGCCTGGAGTCAGAGGACGAACGCGAGTGCGATACCGATGATCGCGAGCGCCTCGGCGAGGGCGAAGCCCAAGATCGCGATCGACTGCAGGCGGCTCTGGGCCTCCGGCTGACGAGCGACACCACTGATGTAGGCGGCGAAGATCAGGCCGATTCCGATACCCGGCCCGATTGCTGCCAGGCCGTAGCCGATCATGTTGAGGTTGCCGTCCACGGCTGTTTCCTTTCGGTTGGTTCTACTTCAGATGAGGTGGAGCTGTGGTGCTGGTGGAGATCAGTGCTCGTCGGCCAGGGCGCCCTGGATGTACATGGCGTTCAGGAGGACGAAGACGTAGGCCTGGAGGAACTGGATCAGCAGCTCCAGGAAGGAGATCACGATGAACAGGATCCAGGCCAGGATGCCGACCGGGGCGTAGCCCAGTGGCTGCTCGAGGATGAGGTACTCCCCACCGAGCGCGAAGAGGATCAGCAGCAGGTGACCGGCGAACATGTTCGCGAACAGTCGCAGGGCCAGCGTGACCGGCCGGACGATGATGTTCGACATGAACTCGAGTGGGATCAGCAGCAGGAGGATCGGGCCGCCGACGCCGGCCGGCACCGACTGCAGCTTGAAGTAGCCGGCGAAGCCGTGCTTCTTGATGCCGACGACGTTGTAGATCAACCAGCTCATCAGGGCCAGCGAGTAGACCATCCCGGACCGGGAGAAGGTCGGGAACTGGATGAAGGGGATCGAGCCCATCAGGTTGTTGAAGAGCACGAAGAAGAAGAGCGCGAACAGGTAGGGCGTGTAGCGCGCGAAGTCCTGGCTGCCGATGATGTCGCGGCCCATGGAGTTGCGCACGAAGCCGTAGGCCTCCTCGCCGACGTACTGGAGGCGCCCGGGCACCATGGCTCGCTTGCGAGAGGCGGCGTAGAAGAAGACGAAGACCAGGATCGCAGCCAGCACGATCTGGATCATGGGCTTGGTGACGCCGGCGATCTGGGCCTGGCCGAGGAACTCGAACGTGCCGCTGCCGGTGCCCGGGATCGCCGGGTAGTTGAAGTCCGCAGGGCTGGGGGGGACGAAGGGCTCCGACTCGCCGCCGAGGGTCATGAGGATGCTCACCGTGTCTCCTGTGTGTTCACTACCGCTGGGGTTCGGTGGGGTGGCTGACGGAATCTGTGGACGTGGGTGGCCCTGCGGCGGTGCTCGGGTCGGGGTGGGCGTCGGGCGGAGCCTTGAAGCGTTGCCAGGTCATGAAGAGTCCCAGCACGGCGCCGAACATGATGCCGACCGGCGTCATGAAGCTCGAGCCCCACCACCGGTCGAGGCCGAAGCCCGCAAGGCCGTACAGCAGGACCCCCGCCACGATGTAGCCGAAGGCGTTCCAGGGATCGCCTCGCGGTGCGTCGTGGCCGTGGGTCATTGCGCCCCGGACAATAGCAGTGCACGGCACTCATCGCGCACCCCCCTCCGCCTCGGGCGAGGCTCCGCTGGAGGCCTCGACGGCCTCCGGAGCGGGCAGGTCGTAGACAGGGATGCGGACGCGCACGGAGATCAGGACCTGCGCCAACGTCCAGACCAGGGCACCGACGATCACGGCCGCGGCGAGCCAGGCCGGAGCCAGGTGCTCGGCGGCCCAGGCGGTGCCGCTGAGCGGGATGAGGAGCACTGCGAGGAGCACCATCTGCAAGGTGTAGGTCATCAGCGCCACCATGAGCGAGGCCGATGGCATCAGCTCGGCCACCACGGCGACCACCAGGGCGCCGCTGAAGAGGACCGAGACCACCACCGCGGTGCCCACGAGGCCGGCGAGCAGAGCCTCTCGCCCTACGACGACGAGCCCGGCGAGGGCCGTCACCACACCGGCGGCAAGGGCTCCGGTGCTCGCCCGGACCAAGGTGCTCACACCGGTACGGCGGGCGTCCTGCCTGGTCTCGGTCGTCATCGTCGGCGGCCGTTCTGGTCGAGGGCGAGCTGGTGTTCTCAGGTGTTCTTCAACTGCTCGTGAAAGTTATCACAAAGTCTGGGACGGGTTCGAATCGGCCGCGACCGGCCCCGTGGTCTCACCGAGGGCCCCCTGCGCGGGCTCCTCGAGGGGCGCGATCACGACCGGGCGGCGAGGCCGTCCGGGCAGTCTGAGAGCCGGGAGCACAAAGGTCAGGAGCATCGCCGAGACGAAGCCACCCGACACCGCGATCCACACCGGCGGGCCGGTGTAGAGGCTCGCCAGCACGGTGGAGAAGGCCACGACGCCGGCCCAGACCCACAAGATCACCACTGCACGCCGGTGCGAGTGCCCGATCTCGAGCAACCGGTGGTGCAGGTGCAGCTTGTCGGGTGCGAACGGGGAACGTCCGGCACGGGTGCGGCGCACGACGGCCAGGACCAGGTCGAGCAACGGCACGACGAGGATCAGGATCGGCAGCGCCAGGGGCAGGAGCATGGGCAACCAGCTCGCCCGGGCCCCGTCGGCACCGAAGGCGATGTCCTCGCTGGAGAACTGCGTGGTCACCGTGATCGCGGTGGCCGACAGGACCAACCCGATCAGCATCGAGCCGCTGTCACCCATGAAGAGACGTGCCGGATGGAAGTTGTGGACCAGGAAACCGACGCACACCCCGGCAAGCGCCGCGCTGAGGAGCGCGCCCGTGGTGGCCCGGTCGACGTCGTTGATGCGGGTCAGCTCGTAGCAGTACACGAAGAACGCCATCGCGCTGATCCCGACCACGCCGGCGGCCAACCCGTCGAGGCCGTCGACGAAGTTCACCGCGTTCACGGTGGCGACGACGATCAGGGCGGTGAGCAGGGCACCCTGCGCGGGGTCGAGGGCGAACTGCTGGTCGTTGGGGGTGTAGAAGAACTTGAACTGGATGCCGTTGTAGATCAGCAGGCCCACGGCCAGCACCTGGCCGCCGAACTTCGTGAGCGCGTCGAGGTCGAAGATGTCGTCGAGGACGCCGACCCCGCAGACCAGGGCCCCGGCGATGAGGACCGCCTTGGCGTCGGGGAACGTGAACGCGTTGCTGACCGACAGGAACGGCAGCTCCTGGGCGACGAGGTAGGCCGCCACGAGCCCACCCAGCATGGCCAGGCCGCCGAGGTAGGGCACGGGCTCGGCGTGCACGTCGCGGTCGCGCACCGCGGCGACCGCGCCCGTGCGGAGCGCGATCTCGCGGGCCACGACGGTGAGCAGGTAGGTCACCGATGCGGCAACGAGGAAGACGACGACGTACTCGCGCATCCGACCAGGTCAGCTCTCGTCGGGCGGGGGCTCGTGGGTCAACGTCGCCCCGAGGGGCTCGAGGACGGCGTTCAGCACCTCGAGCGAGAGGGCGCCGACCCGCAGCACCCGGCCCTGCCCGCCGGTGGCGTCGATGATCGTCGAGGCCTCGCCCCCGCGCGACTCGCCGGCGTCGACGATCACGGTGACCGCGTCGCCGAGCATCGCCTCGGCCCGGTCGGCGTCGGTGGCGGCGGGCTCGCCGGTGGCGTTGGCCGAGCTGACGGCCAGCGGGCCGGTGCGCTCGAGGATCTCCAGCGCGATCTCGTCGTCAGGCATCCGCAGGGCCACCGTGCCGCGCGCGTCACCGAGGTCCCACTGCAGCGACCCCTGCTGGCGACACACCAGGGTGAGCGGGCCCGGCCAGAACTCGTCGACCAGCGCCCGCGCGAAGGCGGGGATGTCGGTGGCCAAGGCGTCGAGGGTGCTTGCGCTGCTGATGAGCACGGGCGGTGGCATCGTGCGGCCGCGGCCCTTGGCGACCAGCAGGTCGGCCACGGCGTCGGCGTCGAAGGCGTCGGCGGCGATGCCGTAGACGGTGTCGGTGGGCATCAGCACCAGGTCACCACCCTGCAGCGCCATCGTGGCGGCCTCGATGGCCTTCTCCCGCTCCTCGGCGGTGTCGGTGGGGTAGCGGTCGAAGGTCATCGCAGCATCATCGCAGCCGGGCGGTGACGTAGCGCGGACGACCCGCGAGGTCGAGGTGGTCGCCCACGTCGCGCCAGCGGCCGGTGCGGGTGAAGACCTCGGGCGCCGAGACGCCCTGCACGTCGGCGTGCTCGGCCCCCACCGCTCCCCCGCGGCGCAGCAGCCGTCGGGCGGCCCGCTCGAGCACCCGGAAGGCGTCCAGCCCGTCGTCACCCGAGAAGAGCGCCAGGTGCGGGTCGTGGTCGCGGACCTCGGTCGCCACCGACTCCCAGGCCTCGAGCGGGATGTAGGGCGGATTGCAGACCACCACGTCGACCCCTCCGTCGAGATCGGCGAAGGCGTCGTCCATCGAGCCGTGCCGCAGCTCGACACCGCTCCCGGCGAGGTTGCGCTCGGCCCAGCCGAGGGCCCCCTCGTCGAGCTCTACGGCGTGCACCCGCGCGCTCGGCACCTCGGTGGCGACGGCGAGCGCGATGGCTCCCGATCCCGTGCAGAGGTCGACCACGACAGGCTCGTCGAGCAGCCTCGCCTGCTCGATCGCCCAGCCCGCCACGAGCTCGGTCTCGGGTCGCGGCACGAAGACGCCCGGACCGACGGCCAGCTCCACGTATCGGAACGCCGCGATCCCCGTCAGGTGCTGGAGCGGCTCGCGAGCCGCCCTGCGGGCCACCAGCGCGCGGAAGGTGTCGGCGGCAGCGTCGTCGACGTCGTCGAGGAGCACGAGTCGCGACCGGGCCATGCCCAGGGCGTGGGCCAGCAGCTCCTCGGCGTCGTGTGCCGGGCTGGCGACGCCGCCGGCGGCGAGCTCGACGGCAGCGGCACGCAGCAGGTCGCGGCGCGAGCTGGGCACGCCGCTCAGTCCTCGAGCGCCGCGAGCTGCGCCGCGAGGTCGGCCTCGAGGCAGGAGTCGATGACCGGCTGGAGGTCGCCGTCGAGCACCTGGTCGAGGTTGTAGGACTTGTAGCCGGTGCGGTGGTCGGAGATGCGGTTCTCCGGGTAGTTGTACGTGCGGATCCGCTCGGAACGGTCGACGGTGCGGACCTGGCTGCGCCGGATGTCGCTGGCGGCGGCGTCCGCCTCCTCCTGCGCCGCGGCCAGGATCCGGGCCCGCAGGATGCGCATCGCCTGCTCCTTGTTCTGCAGCTGGCTCTTCTCGTTCTGGCAGCTGGCGACGATGCCGGTGGGTGCGTGGGTGATGCGGACCGCCGAGTCCGTCGTGTTGACGCTCTGACCGCCGGGGCCGCTGCTGCGGTAGACGTCGATGCGCAGGTCGTTCTCGTCGATCGAGACCTCCACCTGCTCGGCCTCGGGGACCACCAGCACGCCGGCCGCGCTGGTGTGGACCCGCCCCTGGGACTCGGTGACCGGAACTCGCTGCACCCGGTGCACGCCGCCCTCGAACTTCAGCACGCCGTAAGGGGCCGACCCGGGCTCGCCGCCTGCCGCACGCGCCTTGACGGCCGCGGTCACCGACTTGTAGCCCCCGAGATCGGACTCGGCGGCGTCGAGGATCTCGATGGACCACCCCTTCTGCTCGGCGTAACGCGTGTACATCCGCAACAGGTCGGCAGCGAACAGGGCCGACTCCTCGCCACCCTCCCCCGACTTCACCTCGATGAGCACGTCCTTGTGGTCAGCCGGGTCGCGCGGCACGAGGAGACGCCGCAACCGCTCCTCGGCCACGGGCAGCCGCGCAGCGATCGCGTCGGCTTCCTCGGCGAAGTCGGCGTCCTCGCCGGCCAGATCGCGCGCGGCCTCGAGGTCGGCGCCCAGCCCGGTCCAGTCGCGCCAGGCACCGATGATGGCGCTCAGCTCGGCGTAGCGCCGGTTGAGCTGCTTGGCCAGCCGAGCATCAGCGTGGGTCTCGGGCGCCGCCAGGCGACCCTCGAGCTCGCTGTGCTCGGAGAGGAAACCTTCGACTGCCTCGAACATCTCTCCTGCTTTCGAGAAGGGGACTTGCGGGATGGGAGTTCTGACGATGAGGCGACTCGTGCCTCGACGGCGTCACCGGGACGCCCAAAACGAGCCGACGCCGGCCCCTGCACGAAGCAGGAACCGGCGTCGGCGAGAGGGCTACCGGTCGGCGTCAGCCGTCTCCTCGGCCGTCGGCGCGACGGCCTTCTTGGCGTAGCGAGCCTGGAACCGGGCCACGCGACCGCCGGTGTCGAGGATCTTCTGCTTGCCCGTGTAGAAGGGGTGGCACTGCGAGCACACGTCGGCGCGGATGGATCCGGCGGCGGCGGTGCTGCGGGTCGTGAACGACGCGCCGCAGGTGCAGGTGACCTGGGTGGGCGTGTAGTCGGGGTGGATTTCCTTCTTCATGGTGAACCTCACAGGTAGTCCCATCGCTGGGAGAGCTCCGGGTCGCCGACGCGCAGGATGCGCGGGACGTGAACCGGAACAGCTTCTCGATCGTACTAACGCCGCACCGGCCCGCCCAATTCCTGGTCGGACACCGCGCTCGCCTGCGGCCGGCCCTGCAGTCCGCGGGCTCCGGGCACCTCGTGGGCGCCGGTCGCCTCGTCGGCGTCGAGCACCTCGACCGTGTCGCCGGGGCCGGAGATGGCGGGGTCGGCGGGTGCGGCCGCCGCGACACGTCCGTCGCGCTCCCCGTGCAGGCGCAGCCGGACGAAGACCGTGGTGCCCTCGCCCTCCGCGGACTCGATGATGACGTCGCCGGCGTGCCGGTCGATGATCGTCTGCACGATGCGCAGACCGAGCCCGGTGCCGGCGATCTCGTTCGTCATGGCGTTGGAGGCGCGGAAGAAGCGGGTGCCGAGCCGATCGAGCTCGGCCTTGGGGATGCCGATGCCGTGGTCACGGACCGACACCTCGACGCGGTTGCGCACGCGCTTCACACTGACCTCGACCGAGTCGCCGTCGTGACTGAACTTCACTGCGTTCGTGAGGATGTTCAGGAACGCGCGGTAGAGCATCGCCCGGTCGGAGACCACCAGCATCGGTGCGTCGGGCCCGACGACGTCGACCGAGATACCGCGGCGCGCTGCCGTCATCCGGATGTCGGTCACGGCGTCCATCACCATCTCGTTGACGTCGGCCGGCTCCAGGTCACTGGCTCGCTCCTCGGCCTTCGAGAGGGCCAGCAGGTCATCGATCAGGGTTCGCAGACGGGTCACGTTGCGACGGGTCGCCTCGAGCATCCGCTCGTGGCGTGGCTCGAGCTGGTCCTGGAACTCGTCGGCCACCATCTCCAGGTAGCCGCTGATGGTGGTGAGCGGCGTCCGCAGCTCGTGGGAGACGTTGGAGACGAAGTCGTCCTTGGCGCTGTCGAGGACGTGCAGCTCGTCTTGGATCCTGCCCTCGACGGCGCGCGCTCGCGACTGCCCGTCGGCGAAGTCGTTGAGCGCCCGGGCAATCGCGCGCACCTCCTGGGGACCGTGGTCGGCGACGGCCCGGCCCTCCGGGTCGTTCTTCAGCATCCGTTGGACGACCTTCTCCAGCGCGAGCAGGGGCTCGGAGAGCTGGTCGTGCAGCTTCGAGCGAGCCCGCCCGATGAGGACCATCGAGAGCCCCATGAGCAGCAGCGCAGCGACGACCGTCACCCTCAGGCGCAGCAACGCAGCCGCCCGGGCGTCGGCACCGTCGCGCGCCAGCGCCTGATCGGTGCGGTCCCTGGCACTGGCGATGTCGTCAGACAGCTCGCGCCGGGTCTCGAAGATCGCAGCGTCGAACGTGCCGGGACCGCCCGGGACGCCGATCCGGGGGCGGGCGTAGGAGTTCAGGTAGGCGCGCACCCGGGCGGTCTCGGCCTCCACGGCCGGGTCGACGTCCGGGAGGTCGGCGGCTCGGTCCTCGAGAGCTGACAGCGACTTCTCCAGCGCGCCCTGGGCGACGACGAAGTCGGCGCGAAAGTGGTCGGCGCCGCTGAGCTCCCAGCCGGTCAGCACCGCGTCGACGACCTCCAGCTCGCGCACGACCTGGTCGTGGAGCCGCTCGGTGGGGTCCACGACGTCGCTGGCACGGCTGACGGCCTGCATCGACAGCAGGACGCCGATGACGCAGACCACGGCCATCAGGGCCACCAGCGCACCGAGGCGCCAGGTGACCGGTGCCAGCATCCGCGAGACCGGGCGCCCGGGGTCGACCACCTTCGCAGCGACGACCACCACACCCCTCCCCTGCTCCCGAGCGACCCCGAGAGGTCAGCGCGATCCTAACGCCACGAGGTCTGTCCGCGAGGACGGACCGACCGGACGCAGGCGCACCACCGACGCGGTGCGTCGGGGTGACTCAGACCGCCCGGCTGAGCAGCGCCTCGACCCGGGCGGCGAGCTCGCGCGGGCTGAACGGCTTGGTGATGTAGTCGTCGGCCCCGGAGTCGAAGCCGGTCTCGACGTCCGACTCCTGGGCGCGAGCGGTCAGCAGGATCACCGGGAGGTCCAGCAGCGCGGGGTCGGCACGGATCATCCGGATGGCGTCGAGACCTGAGACCCCGGGCATCATCACGTCGAGGACCGCGAGGTCCGGCTTCTGGGCGCGGCAGGCTTCGAGGGCCGCCCCACCGTCACCGACGGCGACGATGTCGTGCCCCATCGTCGAGAGCTTGAACTCGACGAGCTCCCTGATGTCGACGTCGTCGTCTGCTACCACGATCCGCGCCATGTCACTCAGCTCCATTGGGTGTGAGGGTGGAACGTGGGTTCTTCTGAACCTGGGTCAGGAACTCGATGTTGCTCTGGGTCGACGAGAGGCGGTCGAGCAGCTGCTCGGTCGCCCGGCCGTCCTCGAGCGAGGCGAGCGTACGCCGCAGCTTCCACACGATCGCCAGCTCCTCCTCGCTCATCAGGAGGTCTTCGCGGCGCGTCGCGGACTCCACGGCGTCGACGGCCGGGAACAGGCGCTTGTCAGCGAGGTCGCGGCGCAGGCGGAGCTCCATGTTCTCGGTGCCGCGGAACTCGTCGAAGATCACCTCGTCCATCCGCGAGCCGCTCTCGACCAGGGCGGTGGCGATGATGGTCAGCGAGCCGCCGTTCTCGATGTCACGCGCGGCGCCGAAGAACTTCTTGGGCGGGTGGAGGGCGGCCGCGTCGACGCCCCCCGACAGGACCCGGCCCGAGGCGGTGGAGGTGAGGTTGTAGGCGCGGCCCAGGCGGGTGATGCCGTCCAGCAGGACCACCACGTCGTGACCCAGCTCGACCAGCCGCTTGGCCCGTTCGATCGCCAGCTCCGCCACGATCGTGTGGTCACCGGCAGGACGGTCGAACGTGGAGGCGATGACCTCGCCCTTGACGGTGCGCTCGAAGTCGGTCACCTCCTCGGGACGCTCGTCGACCAGCACGACCATCAGGTGGCACTCAGGGTTGTTGGTGGTCACCGACCGCGCGATCGACTTGAGCACCGTCGTCTTGCCGGCCTTCGGGGGCGAGACGATCAGGCCACGCTGGCCCTTGCCTATCGGGGCCGCGATGTCGATGGCACGACCGGTCAGGTTGGCCGAGTCCGTCTCCATGCGCAGCCGCACCGAGGGGTTCAACGGAGTCAGCGTGTCGAAGTCGGGCCGCGACGCGGCCTGCGAGGGGTCGGCGCCGTTGACGGTGTCGATGCGCACCATCGGGTTGAACTTCTCCTTGCGCTCCCCCTCGCGGGGCTGGCGCACCTGTCCGACGATCGCGTCGCCGCGGCGCAGGCCGAACTTCCGCACCATCGACAGGGAGAGGTAGACGTCATCGGCACCGGGCAGGTAGCCACTGGTCCGGACGAACGCGTAGTTGTCGAGCACGTCGAGGATGCCGGCGGCCGGCACCAGGACGTCGTCCTCGAGGATCGTGGTGTCGGGCTCGTTCGAGCGTGACTGCACCGCCGGCTGGCCACCGGCGGCGACCGGCGTGCGGGTGCGGTCGCGACCGCGGCGGCGGCGGTTGCGGCCGGTGCGACCCTCGTCGTCCCCATCGTCCTGGTTGGCCTGGTTGGCCTGGTTGGCCTGGTTGGCCTGGTTGGCCTGGCCGGCCTGGCTGGCCTGGTTGGCCTGGTTGGCCTGATTGGCCTGATTTCCTTGGTTCTTCGCACCGGAATCGTGCGGAGCGCCCTGGCTCTTGGGGCTGCTGCCGTTCTGGGTGCCCTGGCGCTCGGGGAGGTCGCCCCGCAGTGGTGTGTCGGCACCACGCGTGGACGCCGCCGGGGCCGGCGCGCTCGCGGGCGTCGTCTCGTCGGGGCGGCGGGTGCGCGGCTCGCGTCCGGCCGGGCGGGCGGAGCTCTCGGTGTCGTCCTGCGCCCGGGGGGACGCCCGGGTGACGGTCGCCCTCGCGTCCTGATCACCCCCGGCACCGGGGGCGTCGGCGGTTGCCCCGGACGACTCCTGGCGTGGCTCGGTGGCTCGGGCCGATCGGGTGCGGGTGCGGGAAGCGGCGGCGGGCGGCGGCGGGCCGCCTGCCTGGGCCGCCTTGATCGCCTCGACGATCTGTGCCTTCTTCATCGCTCCCGCGCCGGCGATGCCCATGCCCGCCGCCATCGCCTTCAGGTCGGCCAGGAGCATGGAGTTGAGCCCGCCGGAGCGCTTCTTCGGCGCCGCGGCCGAGGCGTCAGCCGGGGAGTCGGGGGTGTCGGTCACGTGAAGTCCTTACCACGTTCGCTGAGTCGGGCAGACTGGTGCGCCGACAAACTGATGGGGAGTACTGGTCCGCCGAGAGCGTGGACGTCGCCGCGATCATCGGCATGGGTGCGCAGGTGAGCCAGGTGAGGACACCGGCCTGCGCCCGGGTCGTAGCGCGCGCGTCAACCTATCACCCGGCACGGGCCTCCCGTGCCCGGTTCTGCCCGACCTCGCCTGACCCGGTCGAGCGAGGACGGCCAGGTCAGGGGCGACCGTCGACCTCGACGCCACGGCGGTCGACCGCGAGGTGGGCCGCCTCCCACCCGGGCGGACACCTGGACAGGATGTCGGTGGCCGCCATGGCGCGGGGGCCGCCGACGAAGGCCAGCACCGTGGGCCCGGCACCCGACACGATCGCGGCGACCCCGTGGGAGCGCAGGTCGTCGACCAGGTCGACGGTCTCGGGCATCGCCGGGCGCCGGAAGTGCTGGTGGAGCAGGTCGTGCGTGGCTCGGAACAGCTGGTCGGGCCGGGCGGCGAGTGCCGCGACCAGCAGCGCGGTCCGACCCGCGTTGGTGGCGGCGTCGCCGTGCGGGACGTCGGCCGGGAGCAGTCCACGAGCGAGCTTCGTCTCGACTCCGCCCGGGGGGATCAGCACGACGGCTGAGAGCGTCTCGCCGACCGGCGCCGGCACGGCGTAGAAGTCACCGGGAGCGCCGTCCGTCGCGATGTCGCGTCCGGCGATCACGAATCCTCCGAAGCAGGCGGGAGCGACGTTGTCGGGATGACCCTCCATCTCGGCCGCCAGCTGGAAGAGTCCCTGGTCGTCCATCTGCTCGGCGCCGCCGGCGACCAGGGCCCGCGCCAGCGCCAGCCCACCCACGATGGCCGCGGACGACGAACCCAGCCCGCGTGCGTGCGGGATGACGTTGTGGCACGAGAGCCGCAGCCCCGGCGGGTCCTCCCCGAGCACCGCGAACCCCCGGCGCATGGCACGGACGACGAGGTGGCCGTCGTCGCGCGGGACCGTGTCGCTCCCGTCGCCCTCCACCTCGACCACCAGGCCGTCGGGGAGCACCTCGGCCTCGAGCCGGTCGCGCAGGTCGAGAGCAAGCCCCAGGGAGTCGAAACCCGGGCCGAGGTTGGCCGAGGTCGCGGGCACGGTGACCCCGGTGGGTCCGGCGATGAGGGACATCGCGCTAGGCCAGACCGGCCGCCGCCGCGGCGGCCGCGACGTCGGCGTCGACCACGACGTCGACGAGGGGGCCGAACCCCTCCAGGGCCGTCGCGGTGTCCTTGAGCCCGTGGCCGGTGACGGTGATCGCCACCGTGCTGCCGGCGTAGGACTCCCCGCCGGCGAGCTCCTGGAGCAGCCCGGCGATGCCGGCCGCGGACGCCGGCTCGACGAACACCCCGTCGTGCGAGGCCAGCTCGCGCTGGGCGGAGAGGATCTGGTCGTCGCTCACCGAGGCGAACCGGCCGGCCGACTCGTGGGCCGCCGCCTCGGCGAGCTTCCAGGAGGCGGGGTTGCCGATCCGGATGGCGGTCGCCTTGGTCTCGGGGTCCGGGAACGGCTCACCGGTCACCAGCGGCGCGGCGCCGGCCGCCTGGAAACCTCGCATCACCGGGGTCCTGGTGGCAAGGCCGAGCTGGGCGTACTGGCAGTAGCCCAGCCAGTAGGCCGAGATGTTGCCTGCGTTGCCGACGGGCAACAGGTGGTAGTCGGGTGCGTCGCCGAGGTAGTCGACGATCTCGAAGGCGGCGGTCTTCTGGCCCTGGAGTCGCACCGGGTTGACCGAGTTGACCAGGGCGACCGGGTAGTCCCAGGCGAGACCGCGGGCCATGGTGAGGCAGTCGTCGAAGTTGCCGCGCACCATGATGACCTGCGCGCCGTGGACGATCGCCTGGGCCATCTTCCCGGCCGAGATCTTGCCCTCGGGCACGAGCACCAGCGGCTTCAACCCTGCCTTGGCCGCATACGCCGCCATCGACGCCGAGGTGTTGCCGGTGGAGGCGCAGACCACGGCCTCGGCGCCGTCGGCCTTGGCCACCGAGATCGCGGCCGTCATGCCGCGGTCCTTGAACGAGCCGGTGGGGTTGTTGCCCTCGACCTTGAGCCAGACCTCCGCCCCGGTCAGGCCGGAGAGCCACTCGGAGTGCACCAGCGGCGTGCCGCCCTCGCGCAGCGTGACCGCCGCGACACCGGCGGGGATCTCGAGCAGGTCTCGGTACTCCTCGATGATCCCGCGCCACTGGCGCGTGGGCTCCACGGCGCCGCCGGACGCCCCGGCCGGGGTTCCGGCAGGAGGTCCGGCAGGAGGCCCGGCAGGGGCACCGGTGGAGGTGTTGGTCGGGGTCACTCGTCGCTGCCTTCCACGCGCATCACCGAGGTGACCTCACGCACGATGTCGAGGCCGCGGAGGTGCTCCACCGTGGCGCTCAGCTGGGCGTCGGTCGCCCAGTGGGACACGACCACGAGCTGGGCGTCGTCGCCGCGACCCTCCTGCCGGACCGTCTGGATGGAGACGCCGTGCTCGGCGAAGGCCAGGGCCACCGTGGCCAGCACGCCGGCGCGGTCGTCGACGTCGATCGCCACGTGGTAGCGGGTGCGGGTCTCGCCCATGGGCAGCACGGTGCGGTCGGCGTAGGCCGACTCCCCCGCGCCGCGGGTGCCCGCGAGATGGTTGCGCGCGGCCGAGACCAGGTCGCCGAGCACCGCGCTGGCCGTCGGTGCCCCACCGGCACCGGGACCGTAGAACATCAGCTCACCCGCGGCGTCGGACTCCACGAACACCGCGTTGTAGGCGCCGCGGACGTTCGCCAGCGGGTGGTCGAGCGGGATCATCGCCGGGTGCACGCGCACCGCGACGGCCTCGCCGCCGTCGTGTCCCTCGATGTCGGTGCGCAGCTCGCAGATGGCGAGCAGCTTCACCACGCAGCCCATCTCGCGAGCCGAGTGGACGTCGGCGGCGGTGACCTCGGAGATGCCCTCACGGTGCACGTCGGAGGCCGTCACGCGCGAGTGGAAGGCCAGGGAGGCCAAGATGGCGGCCTTGGCCGCGGCGTCGAAGCCCTCGACGTCGGCGGTGGGGTCGGCCTCGGCGTAGCCGAGCTCCTGCGCCTCGGCCAGCGCGTCGGCGAAGCCGGCACCCGAGCTGTCCATCTTGTCGAGGATGAAGTTGGTCGTGCCGTTCACGATGCCCAGCACCCGGGTGACCCGGTCGCCGGCGAGCGACTCGCGCAGCGGGCGCAGGATCGGGATGGCACCGGCGACGGCGGCCTCGTAGTAGAGATCGCGCCCAGCCTTCTCGGCCGCCTCGAACAAGGTCGGGCCGTCGTCGGCGATCAGCGCCTTGTTGGCGCTCACGACGCTCGCGCCGTGCTCGAGGGCCGACAGGATCAAGGTGCGCGCCGGCTCGAGACCACCGATGACCTCGACCACCAGGTCGACGTCGGCGCGCGCGACCAGGCCGGCGGCGTCGGTGGTGAGCAGGCCCTCGGGCACCTCGACGTCACGGGGCGCGTCGATGCGGCGCACCGCGACCCCGGCGAGCTCCACCGGACAGCCGATGCGCGCCGCCAGGTCGCTCGACTGCTCCTGGAGCAGCCGGACCACCTGGGAGCCCACCACGCCGCAGCCGAGCACCGCGACCTTCAAGACCCGCTGATCGGCCCGCTGGACGGCACCGTCGCGCTCGTTCATCTCGCACCCATGTCCGTTGCCAACAAGTCGTCCTCAGTCTCGCGCCTGAGCAGCACGCGCGCGACCCCGTCCCGCACCGCGATCACCGGCGGGCGCAGGGCGTGGTTGTAGTTCGACGCCATCGACCGGCAGTACGCGCCGGTGCCGGGGACTGCGATCAGGTCCCCCGGGGCGACGTCCCCGGGCAGGAACTCGTCACGCACGACGATGTCGCCGGCTTCGCAGTGCTTGCCGACCACGCGGGCCAGCACCGGCGCGGCCTCGGAGCGACGCGCCGCCAGGGTGCACGAGTAGTCGGCGTCGTAGAGCGCGGTGCGGATGTTGTCGCTCATGCCGCCGTCGACCGAGACGTAGGTGCGCACCGCTCCCCCGTCGAGCGCGACCGGCTTGACGGTGCCGACGGTGTAGACCGTGCACACCGACGGGCCCACGATCGCGCGCCCGGGCTCGATCGAGAGGCGCGGCTCGGCGAGGCCGAGGGCGCGGCACTCGTGCTCGACGATCGCCGTCATCTCCTTCGCCAGCCGCGCCGGCTCCGAGGGGTCGTCCTGGGTCGTGTAGGCGATGCCGAAGCCACCGCCGAGGTCCATCTCCGGCATCACGACCGCCAGCTCGTCGGCGACGCGAGCGTGCAGCGCGAGGACGCGGCGGGCCGCGACCTCGAAGCCGGAGGAGTCGAAGATCTGGCTGCCGATGTGGCTGTGCAGGCCCAGCAGCTCGAGGCCGGGCGCGTCCTGGACCCGTCGTACGGCCTCGAAGGCGTCACCGGACGTGATCGAGAAGCCGAACTTCTGGTCCTCGTGCGCGGTGGCGATGTACTCGTGGGTGTGCGCCTCGACCCCGGCCGTCACCCGGACCATCACGCCCTGCGTGACGCCGACCTCGGCGGCCACGGCCGCCAGCCGGTCGACCTCGACGAACGAGTCGAGCACGATGCGACCGACACCGGCACGGACCGCGCGCTCGAGCTCGGGGACGGTCTTGTTGTTGCCGTGGTAGCCGATCCGCGTCGGGTCGAAGCCGGCGCGCAGGGCGACCAGCAGCTCGCCGGGCGAGCACACGTCGAGGCAGAGGCCCTCGTCGGCGACCCACCGAGCCACCTCGGTGCACAGGAACGCCTTGGCGGCGTAGTAGACGTCGTAGGCCGAGAAGGCGTCGCGGAAGGCTGCGGCACGGTTGCGGAAGTCGGCCTCGTCGAGCACGTAGGCCGGGGACTCGTGCTCTGCGACCAGGTCGGTCATCGCCACCCCGCCCACGACGAGCGCGCCGTCGACCTTCTGCGCGCTGGCCGACCACAGCAGCGGGACGAGCGCGTTGGGGTCGGCGGGCTCACGGAGCCACGACGGACCGCGCAGAGCACCGGGCGCGTGGGCCCAGCCTGCCTCGTGGGTCATGGCGGCCTCACATTCGTTCGGGAGCGGAGACGCCGAGAAGGGCGAGCCCGTTGGCGATCACGGTCCGGGTGGCGTGCACGAGCACGAGTCGGGCCTCGTTGGCGGCGCTGACCGGCTCGTCGCCGATCGGCAGCATCCGGCACTCCTTCGTGTCGTACCACTTGTTGAAGACAGACGCGGTGTCCTCGAGGTAGCGCGCGACACGGTGCGGCTCGCGCAGCTCGGCGGCGCTCGCGACCACTGCCGGGAAGTCGGCGAGGGCCCGGAGCAGGGCACGGTCGCGCTCGTGGGAGAGCAGAGCGGCATCGAAGTCCGAGGGCAGCGCCATCCCCAGGTCGCGCGCGTTGGCGATCATCCGGAACGTGCGCGCGTGGGCGTACTGGACGTAGTAGACGGGGTTCTCGCTGCTGGCGCGGGTCCAGAGGTCGAGGTCGAGGTCGATGGGTGAGTCGCTGGAGTAGCGCGCCAGCGCGTACCTGCTGGCATCGACGCCCAACGCGCTGACCAGGTCGTCGAGGGTGATCACGGTGCCGGCGCGCTTCGACATCCGCATCGGTTCACCGCCGGCCACGAGGTTGACCATCTGACCGATCAGGATCTCCAGGTTCGTGCCGGGCACGTCGCCGAACGCCGCGCACATGGCCATCATCCGCGACACGTAGCCGTGGTGGTCAGCGCCGAGCATGATGAAGCAGCGGTCGAACCCACGCTCGCGCTTGTCGAGGTAGTAGGCGAGGTCGCCCGACAGGTAGGCACCCTGACCGTCGGACTTGATGATCACGCGGTCCTTGTCGTCGCCGTACTTCTCGGTGGCCAGCCACAGCGCCCCGTCGGCCTCGAAGGTGTTGCCGAGCTCGCTGAGCCTGGCGACGGCGCGGTCGACCGCCCCGGAGCGGTGCAGGTCGTCCTCGTGGAAGTAGACGTCGAAGTCGACGCCGAACTCGTGCAGGCTCTGCTTGATCTGGGCGAACATCAGCTCGACGCCGATCGCGCGGAAGACCTCCAGGCGCTCGTCGGCCGAGAGCCCGAGCGCGTCGGGGTGCCGGGCGAGGACGGCGACAGCGATCTCCCTGATGTAGTCGCCCCCGTAGCCGTCCTCCGGCGCCGGCTCCCCCTGGGCGCTGGCGAGCAGCGAACGGCTGAAGCGGTCGATCTGACCGCCGTGGTCGTTGAAGTAGTACTCCCGCGTGACCTCGGCACCGGTCAGGGACAGGATGCGGCCGAGGGCGTCGCCCACCGCCGCCCACCGCGCTCCGCCGATGTGGATCGGACCGGTCGGGTTGGCGCTGACGAACTCGAGGTTGATCTTCTCGCCGGCGAACGCAGCGGACCCGCCGTACGACGCTCCGGCCGCGACGATGTCGGCGGCGACCTGACCCTGGGCGTCGGCGGCCACCGTCACGTTGACGAACCCGGGCCCGGCGACCTCGGCGTGCGCGATGCCCGAGACATCGCCCAGGCGCGCGGCCAGCATCTCGCCCAGCGCGCGCGGGTTGGTGCCCGCGGGCTTCGAGAGCTTCAGGGCGATGTTGGTCGCGTAGTCGCCGTGGCTGGGGTCGCGAGGCCGTTCGACCCCGACCTGGTCGATGGCGCCGTGGGACAGCGTCAGTGAGCCGTCGTCGACGAGGGACGCCAGGGCTTCCTTGACGGCAGCAGCCACCTGATCGGGATTCACCGCTCCAGGGTATCGGCGGGCACCGGTTTCCTTTCCATCGCTCGGCAGCGGTAGTGTCCGCTGCGCGCCCTCGGCGCGAGCCTCCGTAGCTCAGGGGATAGAGCACTGGTTTCCGGTACCAGGTGTCGCAGGTTCGAATCCTGCCGGAGGCGCCCCAACCGCGCGAGCAGGTGGTGCCCGATCAGCACTCGTCGATGACGGCGTCCGCACGGGCGTCGTCGCCGTAGCGCTGTGCCTGGTCGACGTAGGGCAGCACCACGCTGGCGCCGTTGATCGTGGCGATGCTCCCCTGCACGACGCACCCGGTCACGAGCCTCGACCTCACCCTCGCGACCGCCTGGGCCAGGCGGAACAGCTCGGCGGGACCGACCCCGCTGACGTCCATGTGCTCCATCACCGTCAGGACGCCGGCGGCGATGAAGCCGGGCTCCGACACCCGCTCGGCGATGCGGCGTCCGATCCCCTGCAGCACCAGCTGCTGGTGGGCGGAACGGTCGAAGTCTCCCCCCGGCAGCGACTTGCGGATCCGCGCGAAGGCCATTGCGTCATAACCGCTGAGGCGGATGCGGCCGGGAGGGAAGCCCTCGCGCTTCAGGTCGTCGTCGGAGAAGAAGCCCGGGTTGTCCACCTCGATCCCGCCGATGTCGTCGACCATGTCCTCGAAGAACGGGAAGCGGGTCACCATCACGTAGTCCGGCTCGATGCCGACGAGGTCGCCCACCGTCTCGCCGAGCAGCTGCGGGCCGCCGTAGGAGAGGGCGTCGTTGATGCGCGAGCTGCCGTAGCCGGGGATCGTCAGGTAGGAGTCCCTCGGGATCCCGATCGAGGTCGCCGCTCCGGTGACGGTGTCGAGGCCCACGAGCTGCAGCGCATCGCCCCGGGTGCGCGTCATGTCCTCACCCGGTCGCGCGTCGCTGCCGACCGCGAGGATCCACACGGTCTCCCGCCCGACCGCCACGGCCTCGGCGTGCTCGACCTTCACCAGCGCCACCTGGGTGGAGGCGCGGGTCGAGGCCGGGACGACCAGCCCGGTGACGACCAGGACCAGCGCCAGGACGCTCAGCCGGACGACGCGCGAGCGCATCGGGCTCCTCGGGCTGGTCATCGGATCTCGCGGCGCTGCACGTCGTAGCCGAAGACCCGCCAGCCGGCAGGGTCACCGGCCCCCACGTGGGTGAGGTAGAGCGACCCCCAGACCCGGTCGGTGCGGGTGAGCTGACCGCTCAGCTCGAAGGCAAGGTCGACCCGGGCGGTCACGGCTGCAGCCGCGCCGTCGACCGCCAGCACGTCGAGACGCACCCGGCGGCGCAGGGGGCGCACGTCGTCGAGCGACGCCGCGATCGTGGCGTTGCTCATGACGCTCTCGTCGTCGGCGACCCGGTCGCGAGCACCCTCGGAGAAGGAGGAGAAGGCGCCGGAGAAGTCGTCGCGCGGGTAGGTGCCCGCGTAGGCCGCGTCGATCCACGTGTCGATGGCGCGGGTCACCCGGTCCAGCAGCTCACTGCGGTCCTCGACCGTCAGCCTGCCGTCGACCCGGTTGACGCTCGACCGGGTCGCCACCGGCGCCGGGTCGGGGGTGCGCGCGCTCGAGGAGCCCGCCGGGTCCCTCGGCGCGCCGCGCCCCGAGGCGTCGGCGGGGACCTCGCGATCGATCACGGTGCAGGCGCTGGCGGTGACGGCGAGGGCGAGGACCGCCACCGCCGCGAGCACGGCAGCCCACGCGCGGCAGGCACCTGGTCGGGACCGGCGACCTGCTCGCATCATGGGTCGTCCTTTGCTCGGGGTCGAGGGGCTCGACGCCGGCTGACGCGCGCGGGTGGCTTGGCGCGGTGACGTCTCGAGGGGCGAGCGAGTGGTGTGGGTGACAGAGTGCCCGAAAGTGACCAGCACTCCGCGCATTTGGCGGCGGGTGGGTCTAGCCTGGACCAGGCGTCGGGTCACGCTCGATCGAGCGCGCCGTCCGAGGCCCGGTGCACCTGTCACCGATCATCGCTCATCAGTCAGCCACCACCAGCACCTTCCCGGAAGAGGCGAAACCAGCCGTGCCGCAGTCCTCAGGCCCCTCCACCAGTTCCACCGAACCCTCGGACACCGACTTCGGTGCCAACGAGTGGCTCGTGGAGGAGATGCGCGAGCAGTACGACCGTGATCCGGCAAGCGTCGACGCCTCGTGGAAGGCGTACTTCGCCTCCGAGGCCTCCGGCAACGGGTCCCACGGGTCCAACGGGTCGTCGTCGAACGGGCCGTCGTCGAACGGGTCGTCGTCGAACGGGTCGTCGTCGAACGGGTCGTCGAAGGGGTCCTCCGGCGCCTCGCCCTCCCCCGCGTCCGCCGGACACCACGAAGGCTTCTGCCGCCGAGGCCGAGAAGAAGAGGACGAAGGCACCGGCCGGGTCTGCAGAGGAGCCGCCTGCGACGTCGGCCGGGGCGAGCGAGAAGCCGGCCGAGAAGTCCTCCGGAGAGGTCAAGCCGCAGGCCAGCCCTCGCCAGTCGGGCAAGGCGGCCGAGCCGGCGAAGGCGACGAGCAACCCGACGCCGAAGGACGCCAGACCGGCCGAGCCCAGCAAGGCCAGCGACGAGCCGACCTACACCGTGCTGCGCGGCGCACCTGCCCGCACCGTCAAGAACATGGACGAGTCCCTCACCGTCCCGACCGCCACCTCGGTGCGGTCGGTACCGGTGAAGCTGCTGTGGGACAACCGCATCGTCATCAACAGCCACCTCGCCCGCGCTCGCGGCGGCAAGGTCTCCTTCACCCACCTCATCGGCTACGCCCTGGTGCGCGCCGCGCGCTCGATGCCTGAGATGAACGTGGGCTTCGAGGTCGTCGACAACAAGCCCAACCTGGTCACGCCTGCCCACATCAACCTCGGCCTGGCCATCGACGTGCCGAAGCCCGACGGCTCTCGTCAGCTGCTCGTGCCGGCCATCAAGGCAGCCGAGAACATGGAGTTCGCGGCCTTCTGGACCGCCTACGAGGACGTCGTGCGCAAGGCGCGCGACAACAAGCTCACCGTGGCCGACTTCCAGGGCACCTCGATCAGCCTCACCAACCCCGGCGGCATCGGCACCGTCCACTCGGTGCCGCGCCTCATGTCGGGTCAGGGCGCCATCGTCGGTGTCGGCGCGATGGAGTACCCCGCCGAGTGGCAGGGCGCGTCGGCAGACGCGATCGCTCGCAACGGCATCAGCAAGGTCATGACGCTGACCTCGACCTACGACCACCGCGTCATCCAGGGCGCGCAGTCAGGTGAGTTCCTCAAGCGGATGCACCAGCTGCTGCTCGGCGCCGACGGCTTCTACGACGACATCTTCCGCTCGCTGCGCATCCCCTACGAGCCGATCCGCTGGGGCAGCGACATCGCGACGTCCCACGACGACGAGATCAGCAAGCAGGCACGCATCCTCGAGCTGATCCACGCCTACCGGGTGCGCGGCCACATGATGGCCGACACCGACCCGCTGGAGTACCGCCAGCGCACCCACCCCGACCTGCAGATCGAGTCGCACGGGCTGACGCTGTGGGACCTCGACCGGGAGTTCGCCACCGGTGCCTTCGGCGACGGGCGCCGGTTCATGAAGCTGCGCACGATCCTGGGCATCCTGCGCGACTCCTACTGCCGCACGACCGGCATCGAGTACATGCACATCATGGATCCTGCGCAGCGGGCCTGGCTGCAGGAGCGCGTCGAGCAGCCCCACTCCAAGCCGCCACGCGAGGAGCAGCTGCGCATCCTGCTCAAGCTCAACCAGGCCGAGGCGTTCGAGACCTTCCTGCAGACCAAGTTCGTCGGGCAGAAGCGCTTCAGCCTCGAGGGCGGCGAGACGACGATCCCGGTGATCGACGAGATCTGCGAGGCTGCCGCCGAGGTCGGCCTCGACGAGGTCGCCATCGGCATGGCGCACCGCGGTCGCCTCAACGTGCTCGCCAACATCGTGGGCAAGAAGTACTCCCAGATCTTCCGCGAGTTCGAGGGCAACATCGACCCCCGCACCGTCCAGGGCTCCGGCGACGTCAAGTACCACCTCGGAGCCGAGGGCGAGTTCGTTGCCGGCTCCGGCGCCAAGATCAAGGTCTCGGTCGCCGCGAACCCCTCGCACCTCGAGGCGGTCGACCCCGTGCTGACGGGCATCGCGCGCGCCAAGCAGGACGTCCTCGACCTCGGTGACACGTTCCCGGTGATGCCGCTGCTCGTGCACGGAGATGCCGCGTTCGCCGGTCAGGGCGTGGTGGCCGAGACGCTCAACCTCTCCCAGCTGCGCGGCTACCGCACCGGCGGCACGATCCACGTGGTCGTCAACAACCAGGTCGGCTTCACGACCTCGCCCGGGTCCTCCCGCTCGTCGCTGTACTGCACCGATGTCGCCCGGATGGTGCAGGCGCCGATCTTCCACGTCAACGGCGACGACCCGGAGGCCTGCATCCGCGTGGCCCGCCTGGCCTTCGAGTACCGCCAGGCCTTCAACAAGGACGTCGTCATCGACCTGGTCTGCTACCGCCGCCGTGGCCACAACGAAGGCGACGACCCGTCCTACACCCAGCCCCTGATGTACGACCTGATCGAGCAGAAGCGCTCGGTGCGCAAGCTCTACACCGAGTCGCTCATCGGTCGTGGTGACATCACGATCGAGGAGGCCGAGCAGGTCCTCGCCGACTACCAGCAGCAGCTGGAGCGGGTCTTCACCGACGTCAAGGACGCCTCGTCCCAGCCGCCCGAGTGGACCACCGTGCCCGACTACCCGGAGAAGCCCGCCGGGGAGACGCGCACCGCCATCGACCTCGAGTGCCTCAAGAGGATTGCGGACGCCTACGTCACCCCGCCTGAGGGCTTCACCGTGCACCCGAAGGTGATGCCGCAGCTGCAGCGGCGCGCCGCCGCGATCACCGACGGACCGATCGACTGGGGCACCGGCGAGATCCTCGCCCTCGGCTCGCTGCTGATGGACGGCCGTCCGGTGCGCCTGGCCGGCCAGGACTCGCGACGTGGCACCTTCGTGTCCAGGTTCGGCACCATCATCGACCGCAAGAACGCCGATGAGTGGACGCCGCTGTCGGCGCTCACCGAGGACCAGGCCAAGTTCTCGATCTACGACTCGCTGCTCTCGGAGTACGCGGCGCTCGGTTTCGAGTACGGCTACTCCGTGGCGCGTCCCGAGGCGTTGGTGCTCTGGGAGGCGCAGTTCGGCGACTTCGTCAACGGTGCCCAGACGGTCATCGACGAGTTCATCACCTCCAGCGAGACCAAGTGGCGCCAGAACTCCGGTGTCGTGCTGCTGCTCCCGCACGGCTACGAGGGCCAAGGCCCCGACCACTCCTCGGCGCGGATCGAGCGGTTCCTGCAGATGGCGGCCGACGAGGCCTTCGTGGTCGCTCAGCCCTCGACGCCGGCCTCGTACTTCCACCTGCTGCGCCACCACTCGCTGAGCGAGAAGCACCGCCCGATGATCGTCTTCACGCCCAAGTCGATGCTCAAGCGCAAGGAGGCCGCCTCGCAGCCCGGCGACTTCACCCAGGGGACCTTCCGCCCCTTCATCGGCGACGCCGCTGCCGACCAGGACACGGTCGACACGCTGCTCATGTGCTCGGGCCGGGTGACGTGGGACCTGATGGTCGACCGCGCCAAGCGCGAGAACGGGGAGCGCTTCGCGATCGCGCGGGTCGAGCAGCTCTACCCGCGCCCGCTCGACGACATCAGGGCCGAGATCGCCCGGTACCCGCACCTGAAGCAGGTGCGCTGGGTGCAGGACGAGCCGGCCAACATGGGCCCGTGGCCCGACTACGCCCTCAACGTGTGGCCCGAGGTCGACGCGACCGTCGAGCGGATCACCCGCGAGCAGTCGTCGTCGCCGTCGGTCGGCACGATCAAGCGGCACGTCGCCGAGCAGAAGGACCTGCTCGACCGAGCGTTTGCCTGACAGGGACGCTCCGAGGGACGAGGAGGGTCCCGTGGTCAGGCAGATCGAGCAAGCCGAGCGAGCGAGGGACGAGCTCGCTACCGGCGGGTCGAGATCCGGTGAGGCGAACGCCGACCGCACCAACGGCACCAACGGCACCAACGGCAGAAGATAAGGACCATGTACTTCACAGACCGCGGGATCGAGGAGCTGGACAAGCGGCGAGGTGACGAGGAGGTCACCTTGGCGTGGCTCGCCGAGCAGCTCCAGGTGTTCACCGACACCCATCCGGAGTTCGAGACCGCCGTCGAGCGCTTCGCCACCTGGCTGGCACGTCTCGACGACCCGGACGACTGAGCCACCTCCCCGGCGCGCGCGTGCCCTCAGCCGAAGGGCAGCGGCTCGGGCGCCAGTGAGACCGCCTTCGCCCGTGCGGCGGTGAGGGTACGACGGTGGTGCTGGCGGCACAGGACCTCGTAGGCCACCTCGGCGGGCGGACCCTGCTGGTCCTCGACGTCGCCGACGACGATCACCTCGCCCTCGGTGACCATGACGCCGTCCTCGGTGCGGGCGTTGTGGGTCGCCTTCTTGCCGCACCAGCACAGCGCCTCGACCTGCAGCACCTCGGTGCGGTCGGCCAGCTCGACGAGTCGTGCTGCTCCCGGGAAGAGCCGGGTACGGAAGTCGGTGAGGATCCCGAAGCAGAACACATCGATCTGCAGCTCGTCGACGACCTTCGCCAGCTGGTCGATCTGCGCCGCGAGGTAGAACTGCGCCTCGTCGCAGATGAGGTAGTCGATCCGCCCGCCCTGGGTGAGCGCGTCGACGACGTAGCGCCAGAAGTCGAAGTGGGGCGCCACCTCGAGAGCGTCGTGGGTGAGACCGAGGCGCGAGGAGATCAGGGCGGTCCCACCGCGGTCCTGCGAGGTGAAGATGCGGCCCACTCGTCCGCGAGCCGCGTGGTTGTGGTTGGTCTGCAGCGCGAGCGTCGACTTGCCGGCGTCCATCGTCCCGGTCCAGAAGGTCAGCTCAGCCACGACCGGATCCTCTCATCCACCCCGCCAGGTGCTCGGCCAGGCCGGCGGACGGTTCGTGGACGTCGGTGGTGCGAACCCGAGGCGATCGATGTCCAGCTCGCCGAACGTGGACGCGCCCCTCCTCGGTGCGGGCGATCAGTCGAGGAGGATGGGGATCAGCATCTCGTCGGGCGTCAGGCTGCCATGCAGGCCGACGAGGGTGGTCTCGTAGTCGAACTTCTCGCTCGCGAAGACCCCGTGGCTGCCGCGGCAGGCCACCACGACGTCCCCGAGCCGGGGCAGCACGCGGGCATCGACGGCTCCGAACCACCCGCGCGCGATCGCGTCCGCGCGGGTGAGCACGTCGGCGCGAGCGCCCAGGGCCTCGCGCCACGTGGCCAGGACGTCGTCCACGGCACCGCTGCGGCAGTACAGGTGGCGGAAGCGTGCCTCGCCGCCGAGGAGGGCGACCCCGTCGAGGAGGTGGGTGTCGACGTCGACGTCGGTGCGGTCGTCGGTCGGGGAGTCGATCATGCCGTGGTCGGCCACCACCACCAGACGGACCTCGGGCGGCAGGGTCTCGCGCAGCTGCTCGGCCTCGGCGTCGACCATGGCGAGCTGTTGGAGCCACTGGCTCGACGAGACGCCCCAACGGTGGCCGGTCCAGTCGAGGTCGCTGTCGTAGAGGTAGGTCATCGACGGTCGCCCGGCCGAGGCGGCCACGGCGGCCGCGATCCGCTCGCCGACCTTGTCGGCCCCCACGAAGGACGCCCCGCGTGAGGAGGCCACGGTGAGGCCGGAGTCGCGGAACTCGCGCTTGTTGACGACCGTGACGTCGACGCCGGCCGCCTGCAGGGTCGCAAACGACGTCGGGTGCGGCTGCCACTCCAGGGGGTCGACGCTCTTGTCCCACCAGAGGTGGTTCAGCAGCGACTCGGTGCCCGGGATCCGCGCGGTGAAGCCGACCAGGCCGTGCGCGCCCGGAGCGAGCCCGGTGCCGAACGAGGTCAGGCTGGTGGCGGTCGTCGAGGGCACCCCCGCGGTGCCGGGCTCGGCGTCGACCAGCAGCGAGGAGAGGTAGGGCGCCGCGTGGGCGTAACGGCGCAGCAGGTTCGCCCCGAGCCCGTCGACGAGGAACACGACGTAGGCGGGCGCGGTGGGCAGGTCGAGGCCGGTCGGGGTCTGCGCCGGCGGCGAGCCCAGCGCCCGCGCGACGGCAGGCATCACGTCGGCGAGCGAACGGCGTCCGTACGCGGGCTCGACGAAGACGTCGGTGGGCGTCCGGGTGGTCGGTTCGGTCATCGGCCGCGTCAGTGCTGGGTGCTGGCCGACAGCGCAGCAGCGAAGCCGAGCAGACCGCCGACGGCATCGACCCCGTCGGCTGCGGCCGAGACGCGCAGGGAGAAGTCGTCGGAGGCCAGGACGCCGGTGTAGCCGTGGTCGGCGTCGCACTCGGGGTCGCTGCACCCGGCCGGCTCGAGGTCGAGGCGGCTGACGCCACCCCACCCGATCGTCATCACGGCCTCGGCGGGCGGGCGCGGACCGGCGGTCGGATCGGCCGTCATCCGGGTCACGACGACCGACTTGACCGCGGTCAGGCTGACCGCCTCGGTCGAGGTCGAGGTGTAGGGCTCGGGCAGCAGGTCGTCGCCCTCGTGCTCGTCGGTGTGCGCGAGGATCAGCCGGGTCGGGGTGAGGACGACGACGCTGAGGTGACGGCGCACCTCGTCGCGATCGAAGGTCGGCTCGTGGTGCACGAAGTAGGCGCGAACCGCCTCGCCGGCCACGGCGCCGTCGACCGCGTCGGCCACCACCTCGGGGTAGTAGCCGGTGTGGTCGATCGCCACCCGGAGGTCGCGCGAGCGGTCGAGGTCGTCGAGAGGGCGGCGCACGCGGTCAGTGTGCCACCTCGGCCTCGCCCCACTCGGCCCGCACCGAGTTTCACGACTCGCCCGTCACGAGCTCCAAGCTCGCTCGCAGGGCCTTGGCCCCTTTCCTGCGCGGCGCCACTGCTCGTTGCCCGCGACGGCTGCTCAGTCCGGGATCGTGTCGCCGATCATGTCGGGCAGGCGACGGACGAAGTGGTCCGAACGGGGGTCGGCCACGGGTGCCACCCGGGCCGAGGCCGTCAGCACCGACGCCGACTCGGTGCCCGCCAGGACGAGGGACAGCTCGAGGGCGCTCAGCTGGGGGAGGTCGTTCTGCATCTGCGCCACCCGGCTGATCAGGTGCTCGACCTCGCGGACGTCGATGGGCGCGGCACCGCGATAGCCGAAGAGGATCGGCGAGCTCTTGACCTCACGCACCATCGCCGCGACGTCGCGCTCGCCGAGCGGCGGGATGCGGTAGGACCGGTCGGACAGCAGGTCGATGATGGGACCGGAGATGCCGAAGGAGACGACCGGGCCGAAGAGCGGGTCCTCGAGGCTCTTGATGGCCACCGGGACGCCGGCGGCGGCGTTCTTCTGCACGACGAAGTCGGCGAGCGACGGGTCCTTGACCAGCACGGTCAGGGAGTCCCAGGCGCTGCGCATCTCGGCGGCGTTGTCGATGTTGCGCCACACGTGGGCCAGGTCCGGACGCTCGCGCAGCCCCTCGGCGGTGGCCTTGAGGACGACGTCCCAGCCGAGTCGTCGCCCGGCCGACTGGGCCTCCTTGACGGTGGCGACCGGCACGGACTCCCAGACCTCCATCCCGTAGGTGTTCAACAAGGCCGAGACCTGCTCGCGATCGAGCGGTCCGCCCTCGGGCATCGCGGCCAGCGCCGCGTTGAGGATGCGCCTGGCCCCGACGGTGTCGACGTCACCGGGCTCGGGTGCAGGGCCGTCGGGGGTGCGCAGCCACACGGCGTACTCGACGACGCGGGCCAGGGCCCGCACGGCCGCCTCGACGGCGGGGTACGACGGCACCGACCCGCGGCCGGCGTCGGAGCCGGCGACGTCGGGCACGCGGAGCAGCTCGGGAACGCCCTCGGCGCCCAGGAACGAGGACACCAGCGGCTTGTCGGACTGCTCGCCGACGGCGGCGAGCACGTTGGCGACGTCCTCGCCGGACACGTTGAGCGGCGGGATGTAGACCGCGACCACCGAGTCGACCTCGGGGTCGTCGATCGCGTCGTCGAGGGCGTCCTCGAAGTCCTCGGCGCTCGGCTCGGCGCTGAGGGTGACGGTGCGCACGACGAGCAGCCCGACCGCGGCGGCGGCGTCGGCGGCGAGCAGCCCGAGGGCGTCGGAGTTGCCGACGATCGCGACGCGGCGCCCGCGTGGCAGCGGCTGGTGGGCCAGCAGCTGGGCGACGTCGAACATCTCCTCGAGGGTGTCGACCTGGATGATCCCGGCCTGCTTGAACATCGCGTCCAGCGCCTCGGGCGGGGCCACGATGCGACGCACGGCGTGACCCATCGGCACGCCCTGGGTGGTGCGACCCGAGCGCACCGCGATGATCGGCTTGCGCAGCGAGACGCGGCGGGCGATGCGCGAGAACTTGCGCGGGTTTCCGATCGACTCGAGGTAGAGGAGCACGACCTCGGTGGCGTCGTCCTCCTCCCAGTACTGCAGCAGGTCGTTGCCCGAGACGTCGGCACGGTTGCCGGCGCTGACGAACGTGGTCAGCCCGAGCCCGCGGTTCTGGACCTTCTCCAGGATCGCCGAGCCGAGCGCGCCCGACTGGCAGAAGAAGCCGGCGCGGCCGCGGGGCGGCATCACCGACGAGAGCGAGGCGTTGACCGAGACAGCCGGGTCGGTGTTGATGACCCCGAGGCAGTTGGGGCCGATCAGGCGCAACCCGTAGGACCGGGACAGCCCGACGAGGTGGCGCTGGCGCTTGCGCCCCTCCTCGCCGGTCTCGGCGAAGCCCGAGCTGATCACGATCATGCCGTGCACGCCCTTGGCAGCGCAGTCGAGCACCACGTCGTTGACGGCCTCGGCGGGCACCGCGACGATCGCGACGTCGACGTCGTCGGGGATGTCGGTCACCGACTTGTACGACGGCAGCCCCGAGACCGCCGGCGCGCTGGGGTTGACGGCATAGATGCGCCCGGTGAAGTCGTTGCTGACCAGGTTGCGCACCAGCACCTGCCCGATCGTGTCCTGACGGCGGCTGGCGCCGATCACCGCGATCGAGCGGGGGTTGAAGAAGCGCTCGATCGACGCGGCCTCGGCCCGGTGCTCGCGCCCGCGCATGACGCCGATCGAGGTGTCGGTGACGTCGATCGAGAACTCGAGGGTCAAGACACCGTCCTCGTAGCCGCTCGCGACCCGGTAGCCGGCGTCGCGGAAGGTGTGGATCATCGCCTGGTTGTCGGGGAGGACCTCGGCGGTGAAGCGCTCGATCCCGCGCTCGCGCGCAGCCTGGGCCAGGTGCTCGAGCAGCAGCTGGGCGATGCCGCGGCCGTGGTGCTGGTCCTCGACGAGGAAGGCCACCTCGGCCTCGCCGTCGCCGATGACGTCGTAGCGTCCGACCGCGATCATCTGGTTCTGCAGCACCATCACCAGCGCCACGCGGTGGTCGTGGTCGACCACCGTGAACCGGGTGACGTCACGCTCGGAGAGGTTGGGCATCGGGCTGAAGAAGCGGTAGTACTTCGACCGGTCGGAGACCCGCGCGTAGAACTCGACCAGCAGCTCGGCGTCGGCCGGTCCGATCGGGCGGATGTGGGCGGTGCGCCCGTCGCGCAGCAGGACGTCGGCCTCCCAGTGCCGGGGTGCGGTGGGGCTCTCGGCCACGCTGAGGGGGTCCGTGGTCACGAGCACGACCCTACCGCCGCGCCGGGACCTGCGCGGCCTGCGTTGTCGACCTGCCGCTCCGGCGTGCCCGGCGGGCTTCCGGCCGCGGCGACCGCGAGAATGTCACCATGGCTCGCCGCTCCACGACCCCCGACCTCCCCGACGACTTCGAGGAACACATCCTCGACATCGACATCGGCGAGGAGATGCGCAACTCGTTCCTCGAGTACTCCTACTCCGTCATCTACTCCCGCGCGCTGCCCGATGCACGCGACGGGCTGAAGCCGGTGCAGCGCCGGATCCTCTACACGATGAACGACATGGGGCTGCGTCCCGACCGTGGCCACGTCAAGAGCGCGCGCGTGGTCGGCGAGGTCATGGGTCGGCTCCACCCCCACGGCGACTCGGCGATCTACGACGCCCTGGTGCGGATGACGCAACCGTTCGCGATGCGGGTGCCCACCGTCGACGGCCACGGCAACTTCGGCTCGCCCGACGACTCCCCCGCGGCGATGCGCTACACCGAGTGCCGGATGTCGCCGGCCGCCGTGGCGATGACCGCCGACATCGGCGAGGACACCGTCGACTTCCGCCCCAACTACGACTCCCGCGAGATGGAGCCGTCGGTGCTGCCGGCAGCGATCCCGCACCTGCTGGTCAACGGCACGACCGGCATCGCTGTCGGCATGGCCACCAACTGCGCGCCGCACAACCTGGTCGAGGTCATCGCGGCGCTGCGCCACCTGATCAAGAAGCCGACGGCCTCCCTCGACGACCTGATGCGCTTCGTGCCCGGCCCCGACCTCCCCACCGGCGGGAAGATCGTGGGTCTCGACGGCATACGCGAGGCCTACGAGAGCGGACGCGGCTCGTTCCGGATGCGCGCGACTGCTCGCATCGAGACCGTCGGGCGGCGCAAGGCGATCGTCGTCACCGAGCTGCCGTACGCCGTCGGCACCGAGAAGGTGATCGAGCGGATCAAGGTCCTGGTGCAGGGCAAGAAGCTGCAAGGCATCGCCGACGTGAAGAACCTGCAGGACCTCGACAACCCCCTGCGCCTGGTGATCGAGATCAAGAACGGGTTCGTTCCCGAGGCCATCCTCGAACAGCTCTACAAGCTGACCCCCCTCGAGGACTCCTTCGGCATCAACAACGTCGCCCTCGTCGACGGGCAGCCCCGCACGCTGGGGCTCAAGCAGCTGCTCGAGGTCTTCCTCGGCCACCGCTACGACGTCGTACGGCGTCGCTCGCGCTTCCGCCGCACCAAGAAGGCTGACCGGCTGCACCTCGTCGACGGTCTGCTCGTCGCCCTCCTCGACATCGACGAGGTGATCCAGGTGATCCGCACCAGCGACGACACCGCCACCGCCCGCGAGCGGCTGCAGACGGTCTTCGAGCTCTCCCAGGCTCAGGCCGACTACATCTTGGAGATGCAGCTGCGCCGGCTCACGCGCTTCAGCAAGATCGAGCTGGAGAAGGAGCAGGACCAGCTGCGGCGCGAGATCGAGGAGCTCGACGCGATCCTGGCCGACGACGCACTGCTCCAGAGGGTGGTCTCCGACGAGCTGGCCGAGGTCGCCACGACCTACGGCACTGCGCGCCGCACGGTCCTGCTCGAGTCGGCCGGCACCACGGTCAGCGCCACGACGGCTCCGCTCGAGGTCGCCGACGACCCGTGCTTCGCGCTCCTGTCGGCCGGCGGTCTGCTGGCGCGCACCACCGGCGTGGAGGTCGGCCAAGGCGGCGACCGCACCAACCACGACGTCGTGACGTCGGTCGTGCGCACGAGCGCGCGCGCCGTCGTCGGCGTCCTGACCTCAGCCGGGCGGCTGCTGCGCGTCGGTGTGCTCGACCTGCCGGCGCTGCCTGCGTCGGCGAACGACCCGAACCTCTCGGGAGGGCTCCCGCTCAGCGAGGTTCTCCCGCTCCGGACCGGCGAGCGCGCCCTCTCGTTGTGCACCCTGGCCGACGACGGGCCGGGCCTCGCGCTCGGCACGCGCGACGGCACGGTCAAGCGGGTGAATCCCGAGGTCCTCGGACGCGACGAGTGGGAGGTCATCGCGCTCCGGGACGGCGACGAGGTGGTCGGCGCCGTCGAGCTCGTCACCGGGGAGGAGACCCTCTGCTTCGTCTCCACCGACGCCCAGCTGCTCCACTTCTCGGCGACCCTCGTCCGGCCCCAGGGGCGGGCCGGCGGTGGCATGGCCGGCATCAAGCTCGGTGCGGGTCAGTCGGTCGCCTGGTTCGGGGCAGTCGACCCCGAGGCCGCCGACGGCTCGGTCGTGGTCACGGCGTCCGGCTCCTCGACCGCGTTGCCCGGCACCGAGCCCGGCCTGGTCAAGGTCACGCCGTTCTCCGAGTACCCCACCAAGGGCCGCGCCACCGGAGGTGTGCGCTGCCACCGTTTCCTCAAGGGGGAGGACGCCCTGGTGTTCGCCTGGGTCGGGACCGCACCCGCGCGGGCCGCCGCGGCCAGCGGCGCGCCGGTCTCGTTACCTGCTGCCGAGGGCCGCCGCGATGGCTCGGGCCTGCCCTGCAGCCAACCCATCGCGGCCTGCTCCGGGCCGGTCGCGAGCAGGGTCCGCGCGCCGGCTCTCGTCGAGGACCTCCCTTCCGACGATGTGACAGGCTGACGTCCATGCCCTCGAAGTCCTCGACCTGTCGTCTGCGCGCGATCGCTGCGGCTGCGTTGCTCACCCTGTCGCTGGCGGCCTGCAGCGGCGGCGACTCGACGTCCGGCGCCTCCGGCGACGAGCCCACGCCCGAGGAGGTCATCTCGACGGCCACGAGCACCCTCGACGCGACCTCGGGGGTCGAGCTCTCCCTCAGCACCGAGGACTCGCGGGCCGACGGCGACTTCCTCAAGAGCGCCGAGGGGGTCATCACCGACGCCCCCGCCTTCCAGGGGACGGCCGGCGGCCGGTTCCTCGGCTTCGACGCCGAAGGCGTCGAGGTCCGCTCGGTCGGCCAGATGTTCTACGTCAACGCCCCCGTCATCGGCTGGGACACCTACGACCCGGCCGAGCTGTGCGCGCCCGACCCGGCCATGCTCCTCGACCCCGACACCGGGGTGTCCAGCGTGCTGGCGGCCGCGACCGACCTCGTCGCCGGCGAGCCGCGCCGCGCCGCCGACGACAACGCGGTGATCGTGACGCCCTACACCGCCACGGTGCCCGGCCCGGCGGTCACGGCGATCCTGCCCTGCGCCCCCGGCGACTCCTTCGACGCGACCTTCGCGATCGACGAGGAGGGCCGGCTGCGCTCGGCCGACCTGACGGGCCAGTTCTTCTCCGGCGGGGACGACATCACCTACACGATCGTCATCTCCGCCTACGGGGTCGCCCAGGAGATCACCGCTCCCGAATGAGGGCCGAGCCGCGGCGTCCGAGGCCGGACGACGACCGCCCGGGCACCCTGCCCCTGACGAACCAGCCCCCGTCGTCCCGGCTCGACCGTCGCTCCCGCACGCTCCTGATCTTCTGCGCGGTCGCGGTGGCCTTCGCAGCCGCTGACACCTACGTGGTGGTCCTGGCGCTGCCCGAGATGATGACGTCGGTGGCGATCAGTGCCCAGGACCTCCAGCGCGCCGCACCGATCATCTCCGGCTTCCTGCTGGGCTACGTCGCCGTCCTGCCGCTCATCGGCCGGATCGCCGACCTACGAGGACCTGTTCCGGTCCTGGTGGCCTCCCTGGTCACCTTCACCGTCGGATCGCTGGTCACCGCGGTGGGCTACGACCTCGCCTCCGTGGTCGCTGGGCGTTTCCTGCAGGGTCTCGGTGGAGGCGGGCTCGTCCCGGCGACGATCGCCCTCGTCGCCGCGCTCTATCCGCCCGAGCGTCGAGGCGTGCCCCTCGGGCTGGTCTCGGCCGTGCAGGAGTTCGGTTCGGTGCTGGGCCCGCTCTTCGGGGCGCTCGTGCTCTCCGTGTCGTCCTGGAGGGTGATCTTCGCGGTCAACGCAGCCGTCGCGGTGCTCCTGGTGGTCGTCGTGCACGTGCTGCAGCACGACGACCCGACGTCGGGCGAGGCAACGGCCACGACGTCGCGGACCGCGGCACGTGGCGTGCCCGACCTC
Source organism: uncultured Actinomycetota bacterium (assembly GCA_963742775.1). Classification (GTDB taxonomy): domain Bacteria; phylum Actinomycetota; class Actinomycetes; order Propionibacteriales; family Nocardioidaceae; genus Nocardioides. Next base: position 306,511 of record CAVUNE010000008.1, read on the forward strand.
GTCAGCGTGGCCGCCACGATCGTCACCGCCGCAGCTGCGCTGCTCGTCATCCACCCACCCGACCGGCTCTACCTCGACCTCGCCTACGGCCGGCTGTTCACTCCGCTCGCCGGCTCCGGCCGTTGGCTGTCGCCGCTGGGGCTCGCGGCGATCGCCGGGCTGGTGCTCGTGCTCGTGCGGTGCTTCACCGCGCGGCGTCCCCTCGTCGACGCCCGGTCGTGGGGCCGCAGCCTCGTGGCGGCCGACCTCCTCGGCGCCTCGTACCTCGCGGTCGCCCTGGGCGGCATCGTCTTGGCCTTTGCGACGGCCGACCCGGAGGTGTCGGTCTTCTCACCTCAGGGTCCGTGGCTGCTCGGCGGCTCGGCCGCAGCCGTCGTCGCGCTGGTCGTGCACCTGCGCCGCGGCTCGAACCCCCTGGTGCCACGCGGAACGCTGCGTGCGGTACCGGCGTGGGGCTCGCTGGTGGTCAGCCTGCTCGTCGGCTGGGCGCTGATCGCGGCCCTGGTCGACATCCCGCTCTTCGCGCGCACCACGACGTACGACACCCAGCTCGGGGCGGCGCTGGTGCTGGTGCGCTTCCTCGTGGCGCTCCCGGTCGGCGCAGTGGCCGGCGGCTACCTCCTCCGGTTCATCCCCGCGGGCCTGATCGCGGCGGCCGGCATGCTGCTGGCCTCCGGCGCTTTCTGGTGGATGTCGACCTGGGGGGCGACCAGCCTCGACTCCCCCGTCTCGAACCTCCCGCTCGTGCTCGGTGGGCTCGGGTTCGGGTCGGCGTTGGCCCCGGTCAACGCGGCCATGCTGGCCACGACCCGCGACGACACCCACGGCCTGGCCAGCGCCCTGGTGGTCGTGGCGCGGATGGTCGGCATGCTCGTCGGCATCTCGGTGCTCACCACCTGGGGCCTGGCCCGGCTCTACGACGCCGGCGCCGCCAACCCCGCCCTCACGGTCGAGGAGCTGGGAGTCCTGCAGGAACAGGCGGTCTTCGAGGGAGCCGCTCTCTTCGCGCTGCTCGCCGCGGTGTCCGCCGTGGTGCTCCTACGTGGCGCCCCCACCCGGGACGTCGGGGCTGGGACGGCGCCGCAGCCGACCGGCTGAGTCGATATCCTCGACCCGTGCCGGACTTCGACGACCTCATCAAGGCCAACGCCCGCTACGCCGAGTCGTTCACCAGCGCCGGCTTCGATGGTGTGGCGCAGGCAGGCGTGGCCATCGTGACCTGCATGGACTCGCGCATCGAACCGCTGCAGATGCTCGGTCTCACGCTCGGTGACGCCAAGATCCTGCGCAGCCCCGGCGGTCGCGTCGACCACACCACGCTCGAGGCGCTCATCATCGCCGTCCACCTGCTCGGGGTGAAGCGCATCCTCGTCGTCGCGCACACGAGGTGCGCGATGGCGAGCAGCTCGACCCAGGAGCTGCGCGACCGGATCGAGGCCTCCGCCGGCCAGGACGCCTCCTGGCTGACCATCAACGCGATCCCGGATCAGGTCGAGTCGCTCGCCGACGACGTCCAGAAGCTGCGCGCCCATCCGCTGATGCCTGCAGACACCGCCATCGGCGGGTTCGTCTACGACGTCGACACCGGTCGGCTGCACCGCAAGCTCTAGCTCAGGCGTCGATCGCGTCGACGTCGACCTCGTAGGCACCCGCCACGATGAACTCCTTGCGAGGGGCCACGTCGGCTCCCATCAGGAGCTCGAACACCGAGGTCGCGGCGTCACCGTCGTCGATCGTGAGCTTGCGCAGGGTGCGGTGGCGTGGGTCCATCGTGGTCTCCGCCAGCTGCCCGGCGTCCATCTCGCCCAGCCCCTTGTAGCGCTGCACCGGGTCCTTCCACGCCGTGTTCTTCTTCTTCAGCTCCGCCAGCTTGCGGCGCAGCTCGTCGTCGGAGTACGTGTAGACGTACTTGCCCTGTCCCTTGCGCGGGTTCGAGATCTCGATGCGGTGCAACGGCGGCACGGCGGTGTAGACCCGTCCCTGCGTGATGAGCTCGGGCATGTACTTGAAGAACAGCGTCGCCAGCAGGCAGCGGATGTGAGCCCCGTCGGAGTCGGCGTCGGCCATGAAGATGATGCGGCCGTAACGGCGCGCGTCGAGGTCGAACGTGCGCCCCGATCCGGCACCCACGACCTGGATGATCGAGGCGCACTCGGTGTTCTTCAGCATGTCGCCCACCGAGGCCTTCTGGACGTTGAGGATCTTGCCGCGGATCGGCAGCAGCGCCTGGAACTCGGAGTTGCGCGCCAGCTTCGCGGTGCCGAGTGCCGAGTCGCCCTCCACGATGAAGAGCTCGGTGCGGTCGTTGTCGCCGGAACGGCAGTCGGCCAGCTTCGAGGGGAGGGTGGAGGACTCGAGGGCGTTCTTGCGGCGTTGGGTCTCCTTGTGCTGGCGGGCGGCGATGCGGGTCTTGGAGGCGCCGAGAACCTTGTCCATGAGCAGGCGCGCCTGCGCCTTCTCGGCCCGCTTGCCCGAGGTCAGGAACGTCTTGAGCTCAGCGGCCACCACCTTCTTGACCACGCCGAGCACGGCGGGCGTGCCGAGGATCTCCTTGGTCTGTCCTTCGAACTGTGGCTCCGCGAGCCGCACCGTCACCACGGCCGTCATCCCCTCGAGGATGTCCTCCTTGGTGACGTCGACGTCGTTGACCTTGAGCACCTTGGCTGCACGCATCGCGTCGTTGAACGTCTTGGTGAGGGCACCCTCGAAACCCGAGACGTGCTTGCCGCCCTTGGGCGTGGCGATCACGTTGACGAACGAGCGCATCTCGGTGTCGTAGCCGGTGCCCCAGCGCACGGCGATGTCGACGCCGAGGTCGCGCTCGACGTCCTGGGGGGTCATGTGACCCTTCGCGTCGAGCATCGGCACCGTCTCGGTGAAGGCGCCCGACCCCTGGATGCGCAGCACCTCGGTGACCGGGTCGTCGGTCGAGAGGTACTCGGTGAACTCGGCGATGCCGCCGTCGTGGCGGAACTTCTCCTCGACCGGGGTCTCTCCCCGCAGGTCGCGGATGACGAGCTCGAGCCCCGGCACGATGAACGAGGTCTGGCGCGCCCGCCCGAGCAGGCCCTCGAGCTCGAAGGTGGCGTCCTTGGTGAAGATCTGCCGGTCCGGCCAGAACCTGATGCGGGTGCCGGTGCGGGCCTTGGCGACACGACCGCCCTTGCGGGTGAGTCCGCTACGCGGCTCGAAGGAGGCGCTCGGCCCGGCGGCGTCGAACACGCCGGCTGCGCCCCGGTGGAAGCTGAGTCCCTGGGCGGACGGCGCGCGGTCGACGTCGATGTCCATCCGCGACGACAGCGCGTTGACGACCGAGAGTCCCACCCCGTGCAGGCCTCCGGTGGCGACGTAGGAGCCGCCGCCGAACTTTCCGCCGGCGTGCAGCTTGGTCGCCACCACCTCGACGCCCGGGAGCCCGGTCTTCGGCTCCTTGTCGGTGGGGATGCCGCGTCCGTCGTCGTGCACCTCGGCCGACCCGTCGGGGTGCAGGGTGACCTCGACGCGCTGGGCAGCACCCGCGAGGGCCTCGTCGACACCGTTGTCGATGATCTCCCACAGGCAGTGCATCAGGCCACGGGTGTCGGTCGAGCCGATGTACATGCCCGGTCGCTTGCGCACGGCCTCGAGCCCCTCGAGCACGAGGAGGTGCGCGGCGTTGTAGGTGTTGTCGGCGATCGTGGGCTCCTGCGACATCGAGAACGCGGTACGGGTGGGTCTCGCGCCGGCCGCCGGGGTTCGGTCGCATCCGCCCCATCCGTCCAGTCGCCGGTGTCGAATCTACCCGCGACACGCCGACCGCCGGTGCAGGCTCGCCTGCGGCTCGAACGTCACGATGAGGACACGATCAGGTGCACCCACCCGTTGGTGTCACCGCCCGGCCCCATCGGACGTCAGAATCGAAGAAGCAACCAGAACCGCTGCCCCGCATGCATACTCGAACCATCCTCACGTGGCCTCAGTTCCCCGCACCAGCGACCGATGTGAAGGACACCCCAGCGATGTGGTGCCCGCCACCTCGGATCGGGAATCTTGCTCCTCCTGGCTACGTTGGACCCGGTACAGACCGAAACGAGAAGAGGCCGACATGACGACTGCGACCGCCCCCAGCACCTCCCTGACTGCTGAGGACCGCTGCGACCGCTGCGGTGCCCAGGCTTACCTGCGCGTCGAGCTCCAGACCGGTGGGGAGCTCCTCTTCTGCGCCCACCACGCCCGCGAGCACGGCGACAAGCTCGCCGAGGTGGCCGAGGTCGTGGTCGACGAGACGCACCGGCTCTCCCCCACCGCGTCGCGCCCCAGCAACGCCTGACCCGTTCGCGGCCACGCGCCGCGAGACACGTCGACTCGACCCCGGACCTGGTCCGGGGTCGAGTGCTTTACCGGGTAGGAGCCGGGGCCCGCGTCGCCACCGCTGGGCTCGACGAGGCATGGTTCGGTCTGTGGCCGTCGTCCTGTCCCTGCTCGCGGCGATTGCCTACGGGTGCTCCGACTTCGTCGGCGGCGTCGTCTCGCGCCGCGTCACCCCGTGGACGATCGCCTTCACCGCCCAGGTCGGCGGAGCCCTGTTGATCCTGACGCTCAGCACCGTCGTGGACGGGACGCCCCAGCGCTCGGACGCCGGGTGGGCGCTGCTGGCCGGGCTCGGCAACGGCATCGGTACGGCGTTCCTCTACCGCGGCTTGGCCTCCGGCCGGATGGGGGTCGTGGCGCCCATCTCCGGCATCGGAGCAGCGCTGGTGCCCCTGGTGTTCGGCATCGTCGCCGGGGAACGACCCGGCGCCCTGGCCGGGACCGGGATCGTCGCAGCGCTGCCGGCGATCTGGCTGGTCACCCGCGAGCCGGCCGTCGAGGGCGCGCCAGAACGCGGCGCCCCCGCCGGTTCCGGGGTCGTCGACGGCGTCCTGGCCGGCCTCGGCTTCGGCGTGCTCTTCGCGGGTCTCGGTCAGGTTCCCGACACCTCGGGGCTCCTGCCGCTGGCCCTGAACCAGGTCGTGGGCCTGGTCGTCGTGGCGGTCCTGGCCACGGTGATGGGGCACGCCTTCCTCCCACGCAGCCGCACGGCCCTGCTCGGGCTGGCGCCCGGAGTGCTGGGCGCCTCGGCGACGGTGCTGTTCCTGCTCGCCACCCACCGCGGCCTGCTCACCGTCTCGGCCGTGATCACCTCGCTGTACCCGGCCGTGACCGTGGTACTCGCTGCCGTGCTCCTGCGCGAACGCATCCACCGGGACCAGGGCATCGGCCTGGCGTTGTGCGCCGTCGTGGTCGCGCTGATCGCACTTTGACGACACCAGTCCCGAACAACGAAGCTCGGCTGCCTTCTTCACGCAGGTGGCGCCGTTTGCTGACAAAGTCGCCGAAAGGGTGACATGCTTCGAACACGCCAGGTCGATCCGATTGACTGCCCCCCAGCTGTCGGAGCGGCCTGGTGTCTGACGTTTTCCACGCCGGGCGCGATCGCCAGGGCGTGAAGAACGGCCCCTGTCGAGCGTAGGGCGACAGGGACCGTCCTCGGTCCGTGCGGGCAACCGCGTTGCCCAGGATGATCAGTCCAGGTAGTCGCGCAGCACCTGAGAGCGGCTCGGGTGGCGCAGCTTCGACATCGTCTTCGACTCGATCTGGCGGATCCGCTCGCGGGTCACGCCGTAGACCTTGCCGATCTCGTCCAGCGTCTTGGGCTGGCCGTCGGTGAGGCCGAAGCGCATCGAGACCACGCCGGCCTCCCGCTCGGAGAGCGTGTCGAGCACGGCGTGGAGCTGCTCCTGGAGCAGCGTGAAGCTGACCGCATCGGCGGGCACGATCGCTTCGGAGTCCTCGATGAGATCGCCGAACTCCGAGTCGCCGTCCTCGCCGAGAGGTGTGTGCAGCGAGATCGGCTCGCGGCCGTACTTCTGGACCTCGATGACCTTCTCAGGGGTCATGTCGAGCTCCTTGGCGAGCTCCTCCGGCGTCGGCTCGCGGCCGAGGTCCTGGAGCATCTGGCGCTGGACCCGGGCGAGCTTGTTGATGACCTCGACCATGTGGACCGGGATGCGGATCGTGCGGGCCTGGTCGGCCATCGCGCGGGTGATCGCCTGACGGATCCACCACGTCGCATAGGTCGAGAACTTGTAGCCCTTGGTGTAGTCGAACTTCTCGACCGCACGGATGAGGCCGAGGTTGCCCTCCTGGATCAGGTCGAGGAAGAGCATGCCGCGACCGGTGTAGCGCTTGGCGAGGCTCACCACGAGACGGAGGTTGGCCTCGAGCAGGTGGTTCTTGGCGCGCTTGCCGTCCTCGGAGATCCACTCGAGCTCCTCGTGGACCTTCGGCGTGATCTTGCCGCCCTTGCCGAGCTTCTCCTCCGAGAAGAGGCCGGCCTCGATGCGCTTGGCGAGCTCGACCTCCATCTCGGCGTTGAGAAGGGGCACCTTGCCGATCTGCTTGAGGTAGTCCTTGACGGGGTCGGCGGTCGCGCCGGCCACCATGACCTGCTGGGCCGGCTCGTCGGTGTCGTCGGCTGCGGAGACCACGAACGAGGAGGTCGCGGTGGCCTCCTCCTCGTCGGCCTTGATGGTGGGGTCGGCGACGACGTCCTTCTCGAACTGCTCGTCGGGCACATCGGGCAGGATCTTCTTCCCATCGGCGCCCACGGCTGCCTTCTTGGCTGCAGCAGTCGCCTTCTTGGCCGGCGCCGCCTTCTTGGCGGGCGCAGCCTTCTTCGCCGCGACCTTCTTCGCCGGCGCCTCGGCGACGGCCTCAGCTGCGGGCTCGGATGCAGCAGCCTTCTTCGCCGGGGCCTTCTTCGGCGTGGCGGTCGTCGTCTTGCGCGTGCCGGTGGCGGCCGCCGCGCGGCTCTCCACCGGAAGCGCCACGGAGAGTCCGAGAGAACTCAGGTGCTCGAGCAGTGACTTGAGGTGACGGGGCTCGACACCCGCCTGGTCGCTGGCACGGCGTACCTGGTCGGGACTGAAGGACCCCGAGGCGCCCGCCTCGTCGATCAGCGTGAGGACGGCGGGGTGCGAGAGCACCTCGGTGGGGATCTTGCGTGCGTTCGAGGACACGAACACCTCTCGTGAAGCTGCGCTGGGGCTGTCGGTCGGATCTGTGCGGTGCGGGTTGAGGGCGCGACAAGGGCCGCTGTCGTCAAGAGCCGCTCGCGTCATTCTGCCACGGGCGCGAAGCCGACCAGACCACCACCCGGATCTCTCACCCGGTGCTCGTCCTCACGCCGACGAGGCCTTGGCCGCAGCCTTCTTCTCCTTCTTGAAGTCGCGCACCTTCCGCAGGCTGGCCGGGTCGACGACGTCCGCGACCGACCGGTAGCCCTCGAGGGCGTAGTCACCGGTGAGCTCCTCCCACCCGTCCTTGCGCACATCGAGCTGCTTGGCCAGCAGCGCCACGAAGATCTTCGCCTTCTGGGCGCCGAACCCGGGCAACGCCTGGATGCGCTTCATCAGGTCCTTGCCGTCGCCGGCCTCGGTCCAGAGCCGGGCGGCGTCGCCGTCGTACTGCTCGACGACGAGGCGCGCGAGCTCCTGAAGACGTGCTGCCATCGAGCCGGGAAAGCGGTGGATCGCCGGGGTGAGCGCACAGAGGGCGGCGAACTCCGTCGGGTCGGCCTCGGCGATCACCCGAGGGTCGAAGCCGCCCAGGCGCTCGGAGACCTTCGCCGGACCACGGAAGGCGTGCTCCATCGGGTACTGCTGGTCGAGCATCATCCCTGCCAGCAGAGCGAAGGGGTTGTCGGTGAGGATCCGGTCGGCCTCGTCGAGCCCGGTGATGTGGATGGCCATCGCACCATCATCGCGCACGCCAACGCCCAGGCGATCCTGCCGATCTGAGCAGAACCCGCCCTTACCTGCGCGTTGCTGGTTAGGGTCGAAGCCGGTCGCTCGGGACGACCTCTGGTCGGCGAGCGCCTCGGGGCGCCGCGTGCGGCTGCCCCCCTGCTCGGTCCACCGGACGAGCCCACCCCACACGGAGTCCTGATGAGCACCCGCCTGCTGTCCGCCGTCGTCGCTGCCCTCACCGCCGCCACCGTCACCGCCGTCACCGCCGTCACCGCCGTCACCCTGACCACCGCCGCGGCTTCCCCCGTCGGCTCGCCCCGCGTCTCGCCCGTCAGCTCGCCCCGCACCTCCTCCGAACGGGCGGTCGGTGTGCGGGTGAGCCCCGAGCGGTTCGTGGGCGGTCAAGCGCTCACGTTCTCCGGTCGTCTCCCTGACGCCCCCGGCGCGACGCTACGCCTGCAGTCGCTCTTCGGCCGCGCCGGCGACTCCTGGACGACCCTGCCGGGCGTCGTGGGTCGCAGCGGTGGCGATGGCAGCTTCCAGTTCACCTACCCGGCGCCCAACAACTTCGGGATCAGGTACCGCGTGAAGGCGGTCGGCGGACCCGCCGGGTCCGCGATCGTCCTCGAGCCGCGCCAGCAGGAGATCGCGCTGCGGGTGAACGGCGGTCGTCGACAGCAGGGCGCCACGGTCGTCAGCGGCGAGCAGTTCACCATCGACGTGAGCACGACGCCGCCCGGCGACGGCGCCATCGACCAGCGCCCGCCGGTCTTCCCCGGCCGGCCGTTGACCCTCCAGCAGCGGGTCGCCGGCAACACCTGGACGACGATCGCCACCGCTGCAGCCTCAGCGCAGGGCACGGCCTCCTTCTCGGTGACCGCCGGGTCCTCCGGTGCCGCGGCCTACCGCGTGCGTGAGGAGGCGATCTCGACGGACGGCAACGCCATCGGCTGGTTCCCGAGCTACCCGATCGAGGTGCGCGTCGTGACCCCCGGAGCCGGTCGTGCCTCGACGCCCACCCGGACGGCCCCCGCCGTGCGCACCGCCGAGGCGCCGCCGGCCGACGCACCCCTCCCCCGCGCCGCCCAGGCAGCCCAGGCCGGCCAGCGCTACCACTGGGGACCGACGCTCTACGACTTCGCCTGGGAGCAGGGCGAGTCCCTCACCGACAAGCCCTACCGAGGGAGCGGTCGAACAGGTTCCTGGATCGACCGCTCGAACGGGTCGGGCCGAGTGGCGCACTACAACGGCGGCATGGCCCTGAGCACGCACTACGACGAGCGGGCCGGCAAGGGCGACCACGGCACCACGTCGGCCACGCTCGAGGGCAACGCCTTGACCTACGGACGGTGGGAGTTCCGGCGACGCATCGACGTGTTCGAGAAGGGTCGCCAGCACCGGATCAAGATCGAGCTGGTGCCGGCCCGTCCTGAGGATGCCGGGTGCGGCGCGAACACCATCACCGTCTCCGACGTCGCGTTCAACTCGCGCACCGCGCGCCTCGGCGTCACCTCGTCGAGCGGCACCAGGGCATGGGCCGGCTCGCGCCGCATCCCGCGTCTCGGGAGCCGCGCCCACGTCTTCGGCATCGAGGTGACGCGTGACCACATCACCTGGTTCCTCGACGGTCGCAGCCTGGCCACGGTGCGGAACAAGGGTGCCGTGCCCGGCGTGCCGCTGACTCCGAAGCTGAGCCTGGTGGGCGCCAAGCAGAAGGAGATGGCGCGCACGAGGGTGCTCTACGACTGGCAGCGCGCGTGGCCGTTGAACAAGCAGGCGCGCAAGGCACAGTCCGGTCCGGCGTTGCCCGGCACGCCGGTGAAGAGTCCGTGCTGACCACGCGCTGGGGCGAGGGACCGGTCTGGGGATCGGTCTGGTGATCGGTCGGTCTGGGGATCGGTCTGGGGCGAGGTGCTGATCAGGCCTTGACCGCCAGCACCGGACAGTGCGCATCGAGCAGGACCCGCTGCGCGTTGGAGCCCAGAATGAGCTTGCCGACCGGTGTGCGGCGACGCAGCCCGATCACGATGAGAACCGCGTCGTTGGCCTCGGCGACGCTGACCAGGTCCTCGGCGGCCTCGAAGCCGCGCGTGAGCTGACGGATCTCGTAGGTGAGCTCGGACGCATCGAGCAGGCCCTGCACCTCGCCGAGGTCCGGCTCCCCCTCGCCGTCGCGAGCCCGGTGCGAGTTGACCACGATGAGGTCGGCGCCGCGCATCCGGGCCTCCTCGATCGCGCTCGCGAGGGCGGCCTCGCCCTCGGGCTTGGGGACATATCCGACCACGACGCTCGACATGTCGGGCACGCTACCCGCCGCGACGACTCGAGGCACCTGTGGAGGGACCCCGCACGATCTCGCGTTCCTCGGGCACCCTGGGCGCATGTCGCTCGACCCCTGCGCCCCACCGGTCCCGGGCACACGTCCGCTACCGGCGCGGCTGCAGGCAAGCAGTCCTCGACCACGTCGCAACGGAGCACCGACGCACCTTCTGCCCCGTCGTCCACGTCGGCGAGCCCGGAGAGGGGGCCGCCGCGCTGGTCGTCGCGCGCCCTCCGGGAGGTCCTCAGCTCGACCACGCGCTGCGCACCGATGCGATCGAGGCCATGACCCGATCGCTGCCGGACCGAGGTGGCGTGCGCGTCCCGCTGGTCTGGGTGACCCGCAGCGGCACCCTCGAGGTCCGCGACGACGACCTGGCCTGGGCCAGCGCTACCGCCAGCGCAGGTTCCGAGCTCGGCGTCGACCTGTCGATGGTCGTGGTGACGCGCCGAGGATGGATCGATCCGCGCACAGGTGCCTCGCGCACGTGGCGTCGCCTGCGCCCACCCCGACGCCAGGTGCCCGGAGGATCCCTGAGCGGGCCCGTCGCGAACCGGCCGATCGGTTGTTCATCGACCGGCGGCGCCGATCACCAGGTGTGCACCGGCTCGTTGCTGTGCATGTGCGACCGGTAGTCCAGCAGTGCGCCTCGCAGGGCGTCGAAACGATCGGGCTCCGGGCGCCCCGCCATGGCCCGGGCGAACCACTCCGCACCGTTGGTGCCGAGCAGGCAACGCTGCTCGATGATGCCCAGCAGTCGTCCGGCCGTGTCGCTCTCGACCCCCCACGACGCGAGTCCCTGGTGTGCGAGCGGCAGCAGCCGGCGCAGGACGAGCTCGGTCGCGCGGACCTGACCGACCCCGGGCCAGTAGACGTGCGCGTCGATGCCGTGCTGAGCAGCTGCCTGGAAGTTCTCCTCGGCCGCGCTGAACGACATCTGCGACCACAGCGGCCGCTCGCTCTCAGCGAGGGCCCTGACCAGCCCGAAGTAGAACGCGGCGTTGGCCATGGTGTCGGCGACCGTGGGTCCGGCCGCCAGCACCCGGTTCTCGACCCGTAGGTGCGGCACACCGTCGCTGACGTCGTAGACCGGCCGGTTCCACCGGTAGATGGTGCCGTTGTGGAGGCGCAGCTCGGACAGGGTCGGCGTACCGCCTGCCTCGAGGACCGCGAGCGGGTCCTCCTCGTCGGTGACCGGCAGCAGGGCGGAGAAGTAGCGCACGTTCTCCTCGAACAGGTCGAAGACCGAGGTCACCCAGCGCTCGCCGAACCAGACGCGCGGGCGCACCCCTTGGGCCTTGAGGTCCTCGCTGCGGGTGTCGGTGGCCTGCTCGAACAGCGGGATGCGGGTCTCGCGCCACAGCTGCCTGCCGAGGAGGTACGGCGAGTTGGCCCCGACGGCGAGCTGGATGGCCGAGATCGCCTGGGAGGCGTTCCAGTAGGCGGCGAACTGGTCGGGCGAGGTCTGCACGTGCAGCTGGGTGCTGGTGCACGCGGCCTCGGGAAGGATCGAGTCCGACGTCGTGTCGAGGCGCTCGCCGCTGGCCGAACCGTTGATCGCGATCACGAGGTCCTCGCCCCGGGCGTGGAGGATCTGCTCGCTCAGGAGCCGGTAGCGCGGGTTGCCGCTGAGACTGTGCACCCCCATGTGCCCCTCCGCGAGGGTGGGCAGGATGCCGATCATCACCAGGTGCGCGCCGACCTCGGCCGACTTCGCCTCGGCGTCGTTGAGGCTGCGCCGCAGGTTGTCCTCGAACCTCTCGAGGCCGCGCTCGCGGAGCTTGGCCGGCGGCACGTTGATCTCGATGTTGAACTGGCCGAGCTCGGTCTGGAAGTCGGGGTCGGCGATGGCCTCGAGCGCCTCGGCGTTCTTCAGCGCCGGGTTGCCCAGCTCGTCGACCAGGTTGAGCTCGACCTCGAGGCCCGTCATCGGGTCGTCGGTGTCGAACGCCTCCTCGCGCAGCATCCTCGCGAAGACGTCGAGGCACCGACGCACCTTCTCCCGGTGCCGGGTGCGATCACCGGGGGTGAACTCCTGGAGGTCGACCTCTTCGCCCATCCGACCAGCCTAGTGCCACCGTCAGCCGGCACGCGTCGACTCGGCCAGCGCCGCGCGCCAGTCGATCGACTCCGCCCAGGACGTCGGTGGGTGGGCGCGCTCGAGCAGGTCAGCGACGATCCGGGCGAGACCGTAGCCCGGCTCCACCTCCTCACACCGGTCGACGGCACACCACGCCAGGGCACCGTTGCCGTCGAGCCACGCCGACCACGCCAACAGTGCCGCCGGCGCCGCCGCCAGACCGTCGGGGCAACGGGTCAGGGCGTGGGTCCACCATGCCACCGCCTCCCGGGACCGCTCGCGCGTGAGAGAGCTCCACGCGGCGTCGCGCAGCCTCAGGTCGGTCAGGGCGAGCAGCAGCCGCGCCAGCTCGCCGTCGTCGGGAGGTGCCCCTGCGCCCAGGGCGCGGGCCAGGGTCGCCTCGATCCAGGCGCCCTCGGCGAGGAGGTCGGTCGGCGGCTCCAGGGCGAGCGTCGCGCCGGCCACCAGCGACGCCGCCGCCGGGTCAGTGACGAGCGTCGCCGCAAGTGCCTCGCGCGAGCCGTGCGTGATGCGTCCGTCGACGACGGCCAGCACCAGGAACGGGTGGGCGGAGATGTCGTAGGGCACCCCGTGCTCGCGAACCCGCTCGTCGCCGCGCGACAGCGGGTACCACCGCTCCTCCTCGACCCGCATCGCGTCGAGGACCCCGATGCCCGCTCGCCGCAGCCGACTGGTCAGCGCGCGACACAGCCGCGCCGACATCGAGCGGTCGGTCCCGTAGAGCAGCAGGACCACGCGCTCGACCCCGTGCTGCACGGCCGGCGCCACCAGGGAGTCGATGACCTCGGCCTCCTCGTCGGGGAACTCCGGGAAGTCGATGCGGGCATGGAACGGCGCCCGCGCACCGAAGGTCAGCATCACCACCGAGTCGCGCGGGAAGAAGCCCAGGACCACCGGCGCAAGCGCCAGCAGGTCCTCCGGGGAGCGGGCCGTCAGGGTCAGCGGGGCAGGGGTCCCGAGCGGGCCCGGGGTGCTGGTGGAGGTCATGGACCGACCCTCCCCGGGCGCACCGACGCGCACGGGGCGACGTCTCGAGCTCTGTGGACGGCACGGGCCACGGCAAGCCCTGTGGACGACTCGTGGCGGTCGTCGATGATGACGGGGATAGGTTCACCCGGTGCGCAAGCAGGCCTCGGTGCTCCATCTCGACCTCGACGCCTTCTTCGCCGCCGTGGAGCAGCGAGACAAGCCCTCGCTGCGTGGCAAGCCCGTCGTCGTCGGCGGCACCGGGGGCCGCGGCGTGGTCGCGACCGCGTCCTACGAGGCCCGGCGCTACGGCGTGCGCTCGGCCATGTCGACGCGCGAGGCCCGCTCCCGCTGCCCGCACGCCGCCTTCCTCACCGGCCGCTTCCACGCCTACCGCACCGCGAGCGCCATCGTCATGGGCCTGCTGAAGGAGGTCTCCCCCCTGGTCGAGCCGCTCTCGCTCGACGAGGCCTTCATCGATCTCGAACGCGCCGACCTGCCCGACCTCGAGGTCGCCACGGTGACCGCGTTCGCCGAGGAGCTCCGCACCCGGGTGCACGAGGCCACCGGCGGCCTGACCGCGTCGGTGGGCCTGGGCACCTCGAAGTTCATCGCCAAGGTGGCCAGCGACCTCGACAAGCCCGACGGGCTGGTCGTGGTCGCCCCCGGCACCGAGCTGGAGCTGCTCCGCCCGATGCACGTCTCGGTCATCCCCGGTGTCGGGCCGGCCACGGCCGAGCGCCTGCGCCGCGCCGGCATCCACACCGTCGCCGAGCTGGAGTCGGTCGACCTCGACGAGCTGGTGCGTCTGGTCGGCAAGGCGCACGGCACCGGGCTGCACCAGCTCTCACACGCCCAGGACGACCGCCCGGTGGTGTCGGAGCGGGAGGCCAAGTCGGTGAGCGCCGAAGGCACCTACGAGACCGATCTCACCGACCGCAAGCTGATGGAGGGGCTGCTGACCCGTCAGGCCGGTGAGGTCGCCGGCCGACTGCGCGCCCAGGGCCTCTCGGGGCGCACGGTGACGATCAAGGTGCGCTCGCACGACTTCACGACCCTGACCCGGTCGAGCACCCTGGCCGCACCCACCGACAGCAGCGCCACGATCAGCCGGCTGGCGCGCGGCCTGCTCGCCGACCTCGACACCTCCGGCGGAGTCCGGCTCCTCGGCGTGGGGGTCTCGGGGCTGGCCGACTGGATCCAGGACGACCTGTTCGGCGAGGACGACGACGCGGTCGCCGAGGACGAGGCCCGCGAGGTCGCGGCCCTGGAGGTGCAGCCCGCCCCGAAGCGGTCCACCTGGGGGCCGGGGCAGGACGTCGTCCACGACGAGCTCGGGCGAGGGTGGGTCTGGGGGTCGGGGCGCGGGGTGGTGACCGTGCGCTTCGAGACCGCCGAGACTCCCGCCGGGCCGGTGCGCTCCTACCCGATCGGCGACCCGGCGCTGCATCCGTGGGCCCCGGAGGCCGCCGAGGACGACGACGCGGCCGGCACCGACAAATCGGTGGCCGAGGAGACGTTCGAGTCGTAGCGTCGTCGGCCGTGGACATCACCGAGCTCGACCTCACCGACGACGTGGCGCTGCGCGCCGTCTACGACGTCGACACCCGCTCGTCGCTCCTCGGCCGCGAGGGCTCCCCGCACTGGTCCTGGCAGGAGATGGCGGGAGGAATCCGCCGTCCCGACCCGGGCGAGCGGCAGTACTGGGCCGTCGGTCGGGCCGAGGGTCGGGTCGTGGGGTTCGCGACGGCCTACCTGGGCACGACCGACAACCTCGACAAGTGCTGGCTGGCCGTGCACGTGGACCCTGCCGACCAGCGGCGCGGACACGGTCGGCAGCTGCTCGACCACGTCAGCGGGATCGCCCGCGAGGCCGGTCGCAGCACCCTCGTCGTCGAGCTGAAGCTGCCGTTCGACCGGATCGCCGACCACCGCTACCGCCACTTCGCCGAGGCGGCCGGCTTCACGCTGTCGAACATCGAGATCGTGCGTCACCTCGACCTGCCGGTCGCGACCTCGAGCCTCGATGCGTGGCAGGCGAGCGCGTCGGCGCGGAGCGGCGACTACCGGATCGAGACCCACGTCAACCAGGTCCCGGACAACCTCGTCCCGTCCCTGGTCGTGCTGCTCGGCCAGCTCGCCGTGGATGCCCCCACCGGTGACGTCGAGTGGGAGGAGGAGCAGATCAGTCCGGAGCGTTTCACCGAGAACCGTGCCTCGCTCGTCGCCGCCGGACGCACGATCTACGAGACCGTGGCGGTCGCGCGCGACGGCACGGTCGCGGCCCAGTCGACGATCTCGGTGCCGCCGCCCGGTCGGCTCGACGTCTCCCAGTGGGGCACGTTCGTGCACCGCGCCCACCGTGGCCGGAGCCTCGGGCTCGCCGTCAAGACCGCCAACCTGCGCGCCGTGCAGGCCGACCACCCCGAGATGCGGCGCGTCGTGACGCAGAACGCCGAGACCAACGACTGGATGGTCGCCATCAACGAGGAGATGGGCTTCGCACCCGTCGAGGCCTCGGCCGACTTCGTCAGGCGTCTCCCCCGCGCCTGAACCGCACCACGTCACCGGCCCGCAGCTGCGCGCACCGATCGAGGTCGCGGACGTCCACGACCGCCATCACCGGGTAGCCCCCCGTCGTCGGGTGGTCGGCGAGGAAGACGACCGGCAGCCCGTCAGGTGGCACCTGGACAGCCCCGAGCACCATGCCCTCGCTCGGCAGCTCGTCGTCGCGGGCCCGGGCGAGCGGAGCTCCGCCCAGCCGCAGCCCGATCCGGTTCGAGTCGGCGCTCACGACGTACTCCTCGGCGCACAGCCGGTCCCACGCCTCGTCGGTGAACCAGTCGCGTCTCGGCCCGGGCACCACGCGCAACGGACCGGACCGGGCCGGTCGCGCGACCTCGTCGACCAGGGCCGGCGGAGCGTGCGGCTCCCCCAGCGGCAGTACGACGCCCGCCGCCACCCGCGGCGGTCCCACCCAGGCCAGGGTGTCGGTGGACCGTGAGCCGAGCACCGGCGCGACGTCGATGCCGCCCGCGACGGCGACGTAGCTGCGCACCCCGTGCAGTGCCGGACCCAGCACGAGCTCGGCCCCGCCCCGCAGGCGCAACGGCTGACCGTGGACGCCGACCACCCCGTCGACCAGCACCCGGCACTCGGCACCCGTCACGGCGACCCAGCGATCGGCGCCATCCTGACGCAACCGAACCCCGGCACCCGTCACCTCGAGCAGGGCGGCGTCCTCACGGTTGCCGACGAGCCGGCTCGCCAAGGTCGCCGACCTCGGGTCCAACCACCCGGCCCGCGGGACGCCGAGGTGGGCCGCCCCCGGCCTCCCCCGGTCCTGGACCGTGACGAGGCCTGCGGCGTCGAGCACGTGCCACGAGGCAGCGGGCGGGATCGGGCTCACCGGGCCACGAACCTGACCCGCGTGCCGGGGGCGAGCAGCGCCGGCTCGGCCCGGTCGACGTCCCAGAGCGTAGCGTCGGTGGTGCCGATCAGCTGCCACCCGCCCGGGGACGCCGTCGGGTACACCCCGCACCACGACCCGGCGAGGGCGACCGACCCGACCGGGACGCGCGTGCGCGGGGTGGCCCGGCGCGGCACGGCCCGCTCGTCGTCGAGGCCGCTCAGGTAGGCGAAGCCCGGCGCGAAGCCGCAGAACGCCGACACGAACTCGATCGCCTGGTGCGCCGCGACGACACCGGCGGTGTCGGTGCCCCATGCCTCGGCCACGACGGCCAGGTCGACGCCGTCGTACGTCGTCGGCACCTCGACCGCCGGTCCAGGGCTCGCGAACCCGCCCGGGACCCACTGTTGAAGGGCGGCCTGCAGGGTCGCCCGGTCGGCCACGCCGTCGAAGAGCACGGTGCGTGCCCCGGGGACGATGTCGTCGAGCCGGACGCCGGCACGCCTGACGTGCTGCGCCAAGGACAACGCCTCATCGGTGGTCGAGACCTCGACGAGCAGCGCGCTGCGTCCGACCGCGACCATCTGCATGGCGCCAGTGTCGCTGACGGGGCCGGTGCGGCGGCTCCACCCGCCCGATCGCCCGGGACCCGCGCCGTCGGAAACGGGGCCGACGGGGGCCGACGGGGGCCAGCAGGAGCCAGCGGGGGGCAGCGGTGGCCCGGAGGCTCGCTACAGCCCCCTGAGCTCGTAGCCGGCCGACTCCAACGCGCTCCGGCAGGCGCGGGCGCTCTCGACCGCCCCGGGTGAGTCTCCGTGCACGCAGACCGACGCCACCGAGGCAGCCAGCTCGACGGACCGCCGGGCGATCTCCCGGCTGTCGTCGAGAACTGCGCCAGGGCGCCCGCGAGGGACCAGCCGGCCGGCGCCGTCGTACTCCCGGTCGGGGAAGCCCTCCAGCATGATCACCCGCCCGGAGGCGAAGGCCTGGTCGAGCAGCTGCCCCGGCATCCCGAGCACCGGGAGCGACCCGGAGCCGGCGAGCACGGCCGCTGCCTGCTCCTCGTCGTCGAGCACCCGGTGGTAGAGCGCCCCGTGCGGCTTGAGGTAGCGGACGTCGGTGCCGGCGGCGCGCGCGATCTCACTCAGGACCCCCACCTGGTGGGCCACCTGCTCGCGCAGGATCTCGTAGGCGACGTCGACGGGCACGCGGCCGAAGTTGGGACGGTCGGCGTAGGAGACCTGGGCGCCCACCGAGACGGCGCCGGCTGCGGCTGCCTCGCAGACCTGCGTCATGATCGTCGCTGACCCGGCGTGGTAGCCGCAGGCGACGTTGGCGCTGGTGACCACGGCGAGCAGGGCGGCGTCGTCGGTGACCTCCTCGCCGAGGTCGGCGTTGAGGTCGACCGTGCGGCGCGCCGGCTCCGCCGCCTGCGTGCTCACGAGAGCGGGTCGAGGTCGATCGTGTGCGCGGCGAACGCCTCGACGACGTGATAGCCGAGCCGGTCGTAGAGCGCCTTGGCGCCGAGGTTGTAGGCGAAGACGTTGAGCCCGAGCGCGTGCGCGCCGCGCCGCTGCGACCACAGGGCCGCCGCCTGCATGAGCCCCGCCCCGTGACCGCGACGGCGCTGCGCCTCGTCGACGGCGACGTCGTAGACGAACGCCATCGGCCGCTCGGTGCCGACCCAGAGCGTGCCGACGACCTGGTCGCCGACCGAACCCACGAAGAAGTGGTGCTCGCGGGTGTCGAGCCCCTCGGGCAGCAGGGAGGCCATCTGCGAGTGCGCCACCTCCCGGGCCCGCTCGGGGGTCTCGCCCGCCTTCTCCCGGGTCTCGGCGTACTCGTCGACGAAGGAGCTCAGGTAGGTGTCGAAGGCGTCCTGGCTCATGGAGGTGAGCGCAACGGCGCTGTCGTCGGGCAGGGAGTGGTCGAGGTCGAGGCGCATCTGGAAGGCCTCGACCGCGAAGCGACGCCCGCGCACGAACGCCTCCGTCACCGCGTCGCCCGGCGCGACACCGATGGTGAGACGCCGGAGCTGCTCTGCGCGCGCCAGGTCGACGACGAGGTCGCGCACGACGTGGGCGAGCCGGTGGTCGTCGAGGTCGAGCTCCAGCACACCGAGATCGTCACCCTCCTCCAGCAGCCACACGGCACCGCACGGGACGCCGTCGGCGCTCGCTCGGACCTCGAGGCGCCGCAGCCGGGGCAGGAGCCGCTCCACGAGGGCTCGCGCGGCACCCTCTGCTCGCTCGACGTCGGCCTGCTCGCCGAGGAAGCGCCGGTGCGTCAGCCGGGCGACCAGCGCTCCGGACGAGGCGCCCGGGTGCGGATCGGCGTGCAGCGACAACGTGGGCCCGCCGGGCGAGAGGTCAGCCATGACCCGAGCATGGCACCCGGCTACCGTTCGTCGAATGAGCCTCCCCCAGCCGCCCACCGCCGCGCGGCGTCCGGTCACCAGCGAGCACCACGGGCGCGTGCGCGTCGACGACTACGAGTGGCTGCGCGAGAAGGAGTCGCCGGAGGTGGTCGCCCACCTCGAGGCCGAGAACGCCTACACCGAGGCGCGCACCGCGCACCTGAGCGGACTGCAGGAGCAGATCTTCTCCGAGATCAAGGCCCGCACCCGCGAGACCGACCTCTCGATCCCGACGCGGGTGCGTGATCACTGGTACTACGGGCGGTCCTTCGAGGGCCGCGAGTACGGTGCGTCCTGCCGGGTGCCGGTGCGAGGACCCGACGACTGGACGCCGCCCCGCCCGGCCGAGGACGCCACTCCCGACGAGCCCGCTCTCCCCGGCGAGCAGGTGCTGCTCGACCTCGACCAGCTCGCGCAGGGTCACGACTTCTTCTCCCTCGGCGGCTCGAGCATCAGCCCCGACAGCAGGCTGCTGGCCTACGCCCTCGACGTCGTCGGCGACGAGCGCTACACGATCCGCGTCAAGGACCTCGACACCGGCGAGCTGCTCGACGACGAGATCGTCGGCTCGCTCGGCGGCGCCACGTGGGACCGCACCGGCACCCAGCTCTACTACACGACCGTCGACGACACCTGGCGCGCCGACAAGATCTGGCGCCACCACCTCGGCACCGCGCAGGGCGACGACGAGCTGGTCTTCCACGAGACCGACGGCCGCTTCTGGGTCGGGGTCGGACGCACTCGCACCGACCGCTTCATCGTCGTGGCCTCCGGGTCCAAGACCACCAGCGAGTACCACCTCCTCGACTCCGAGGAGCCTGAGCTCGGACTGCGCTGCTTCCGCGAGCGCGAGGAGGGCCTGGAGTACTCCGTCGACCACGCGGTCATCGCCGGGCAGGACCGGTTCCTGGTGATGCACAACGGCGCAGGTGACGACTTCGAGCTCGCGGTGACCCCGCCGGTCCCGACCGCGCGCGAGGAGTGGGTGCCGCTGATCGCGCACGACGAGTCCGTGCGCCTCGAGGACGTCGACGCCTTCGCCACGCACCTCGTCGTCCACCAGCGCAGCGAGGGCCTCACCCAGCTGCGCATCCTCGAGCTCGGCGAGGACGGAGTCGCCGAGGACTACCTGGTGGAGTTCGACGAGCCGGTCTACACCGTCGGCTCGGGCGGCAACCCGCGCTTCGACCAGCCGACGGTGCGGCTCGGCTACACGACGATGACCATCCCGTCGTCGGTCTACGACTACGACGTGCGCAGCCGCGAGCTCGTGCTGCTCAAGCGCGCTCCCGTGCTCGGCGGCTACGACCCCGCCGACTACGAGGAGCACCGGCTGTGGGCGCCGTCGACCGACCACGCCTCGGTGCCGATCTCGATCGTCTGTCGCCGCGACGCCCGGGCCACCGGCGAGCCGCTGCCGCTGCACCTCTACGCCTACGGCGCCTACGAGGCCTCGATGGACCCGTCGTTCTCGATCGCCCGGCTCTCGATGCTCGACCGCGGCGTCGCCTTCGCCATCGCGCACGTGCGGGGCGGTGGTGAGATGGGTCGTCATTGGTACGACGCGGGCAAGCTGTCCCGCAAGCAGCACACCTTCGACGACTTCGTCGCAGTCGCGCGTCACCTGGTCGCCGAGGGGTGGACCACCCACGACCGGATCGTCGGCGAGGGCGCCAGCGCGGGCGGGCTGCTCGCGGGAGCCGTCGCCAACCAGGCGCCCGACGACTTCGCCGGGATCATCGCCGGGGTGCCGTTCGTGGACCCCCTCACCTCGATGCTCGACGCGACGCTGCCGCTGACGGTCACCGAGTACGACGAGTGGGGCAACCCGGAGGTCGACCCCGACGCCTACGCGACCATCGCGGCGTACGCGCCGTACGACAACATCGCGCCCCGCACCTACCCCGCCATCCTGGCCGAGACGTCCTTCCACGACACGCGGGTCCTCTACGTCGAGCCGGCCAAGTGGGTCGCCCGACTGCGCGAGGTCGCGACCTCGCCGGACGTGCTCTTGAAGATCGAGATGTCCGCGGGCCACGGCGGCGTGTCAGGTCGCTACCAGGCCTGGAAGGACCGCGCCTTCACCCTGGCCTGGGCCCTCGACGTCCTCGGCCTGGGACCCGCCTCCGACTGAGGTCGTCCTCGCCCTCCGCGGGCCCCCTCGGTGTCGCTGCGGAGCCGTCCCGGGGCACTGCCCGCCCGCCCCAGGCTGAGAAGTTGAGCCCCGCCCTGAGAAGTCCCTGAGATGTCGACGTCGCGGCAACTCTGGACCCATCCGAAGCGTCCTTTCTCTCGAAGGACTCACGAGCCTTCGGGGTGATGTGGGAATCCACTGCACCCCGCCATCGTTGTCACAGACGTGGCCGCAGAGGTGGCCAACGACGTAAGGAGGGTCCCCATGGCAACCAGGACCGCAACCAAGACCACGGGGGTCACGCGCGAGATCGAGGGCCGCGACAGCGTCGGTCTGTATCTCGACGAGATCGCCCGCAACCCCCTGCTCGACGCAGCCATGGAGGTCGAGCTCTCCAAGACCATCGAGGCCGGACTGATGGCCGAGGCGCTGCTCGCAGAGGGCCGCGTGGGTCGCAGGAAGGGTGGCGCACCCATGCGTGCCTCCGAGGAGGAGCTCGAGTGGCTCGCCGAGGAGGGCCGCAAGGCCGTCAACACGTTCATCACCGCCAACCTGCGGCTCGTCGTGTCGATCGCGCGCAAGTACGGTCGCGCGCAGATGCCGATGCTCGACCTGATCCAGGAGGGCAACACGGGCCTGATCCGAGCGGTCGAGAAGTTCGACTACACCAAGGGCTACAAGTTCTCGACGTACGCGACCTGGTGGGTGCGACAGGCGATCACTCGCGGCATCGCCCAGCAGGCACGCGTCGTCCGGCTGCCCGTGCACGTCGTCGAGGAGCTCAACCAGGTCGGCGGGGCCCGCCGGACCCTGGAGCGCCAGCTCGGCCGCGACCCGGAGCCCGAGGAGATCGCCGTCGAGCTCGGCCTCTCGGTCGAGCGCGTGCTCGACCTGATGGCCTGGGGCCGCGAGCACGTCAGCCTCGACACCCCGGTCGACGAGGACGGCGACACCTCCCTCGGCGACCTGATGGCGCAGGAGACCTCGCCCTCGCCCGACCTGACGGTCCTCGACGTCGAGGCCCGTAGCCGCCTGAACGCGCTCGTCGGACATCTCGATGACCGCGCGGCCGACATCATCCGCTCGCGCTACGGGCTCGTCGACGGACGCCAGCACAAGCTGGCCGACATCGGGACCAAGCACGGCATCTCCGCCGAACGGGTGCGCCAGCTCGAGCGCGAGGCGTTGCAGAAGCTGCGTCGCATCGGTGACCCCGACCTCGCCGCCTGACGCCGAGCCGGCGGAACCATCGAGGACGCCCTCGCCACCGTCGTGGCGGGGGTGTTCGCGTGCCCGGGCCGGATCGATGCAGACGGGCCCGGGCGACCTGGACGACCTCGAGGTCGCTGCGTTCCTCGAGGCCCACGTCGTCCAGCTGCGCTCGATGGGGCCGCCCGAGTCGACGCACGCGCTGGACCTCGAGGGCCTGAGGAGCCCCGACGTCCGCTTCTGGACGGCCTACGACGACGGTGAGCTGGTCGGGTGCGCCGCCCTCAGGATGCTCTCCTGCGACCACGCCGAGCTGAAGTCGATGCGCACCGCCGCGCATCGGACCCGAGAGGGCATCGCTGCCGGCCTCCTGACGAGCGTGCTGGAGGAGGCCTCGTCGGCCGGGTTCACGCGGGTCAGCCTGGAGACCGGGTCCGACGACTTCTTCCTCCCTGCACGTGCGCTCTACCGCGCACACGGGTTCGTGGAGTGCGAGCCCTTCGGCGACTACCGACCCGATCCGTCGAGCACGTTCATGACCCGGGAGCTGTGAGAGTGCTCAGCCCGGGGAGCTCGTCCTCGATGAACGCCGGACCCGCGACGGCCAACCCGGTGGCTGCCAGTGGGAGCACCAGCACGGTCAGGGCGATCAGCGGCACCGTCCAACCACCGGTGAGGTCGTGCAGGAACCCGACGCCGAAGGGGCCGGCCGCCGCCAGCAGGTATCCGACGGACTGCGTGAACGCCGAGAGCGAGGCCGTGCCCTCCGCGGTGCGGCTCCGCAGCCCGATCAGGGTCAGCACCAACGGGAACGTGCAGGTGCCGATCCCGACGAGGACGGCCCATGCCACCGCGCCCGCGTGCGGTGCGACGATCAGCCCCACGTAGCCCACCGGGTAGCACACCAGCAGCGACAGCAGCAGCGGCGTGACGTTCTGCAGCCTGCCGGCCACCAGCGGCACGAGCAACGACAGCGGGATGCTGGTGCCGGTGATCAGGCCCAGCAGGAGACCCGCGGTCGTCGACGAGAAGCCGGCGTCGCGGAAGATCTCCGCGAACCACCCGAAGATCGCGTAGGCGTGCAGCGACTGGAGCCCGAAGAAGGCAGCCATCAACCATCCGAGTCGTGTCCGCGCCACGCTCGCGAGCGCGATCTTCGAGACGACGGGCGCCTGCCCGGCGCGGCCACGGGAGTCGTGGCGCATCAGCAGCACCCAGGGCAGCAGGGCGAGAAGCGCCACCAGCGCCCAGGATGCCAGTCCCAGCCGCCATCCTCCCAGCGCCTGGCTCGCGGGAACGGTCAGCACCGACCCGGAGGTCAGACCGATGGCCAGCGCGGTCGAGTAGATCGCGGTCATCGGCGCGATCCGTTCGGGGAAGTGCTGCTTGACCAGGGAGGGCATGACGACGTTGGCCGTCGCCATGCCCACCAGGGCCAGCAGGGAGAGCAGCAAGAACAGCGGCACCGAGTCGACCGAGCTCCGTCCGACGAGTCCCAGGGCGATCGCGACGAGTGAGGCGACGGTCAGCCGGTGACGCCCTACCCGAGCAGACAGCAGCGGGGCCAGCGCCCCGAAGAGGCCGAAGGCGATCACCGGCAGCGAGGTGAGCACCCCCGCCTGGGTCGACGACATCGACAGTCCGGATCGGATCTCCCCCAGCATCGGGCCCACGCTGACGGCAGCCGGTCGCAGGTTCAGGGCCAGCACGACGATGCCGACGAAGACCAGCGTCTGGCCACGGCGTGAGGCGAGGTCGGCTCGGGTGCGTGATGCGTCCCGGAGCCGGTCGGGCCGAGATCGACCCACCACGTCCTCACTCACGAGGACCGGTACCCACCAGGTCGTGATGGACCTCCTCCACGCGAGACCGCAAGGTGGCCAGCGAGCCGGTGTTGTCGACGACGTGGGTGGCGATGGCCAGGCGCTCCTCGCGGGTGGCCTGCGAGGCGATCCGCGAGCGGGCGTCGTCCTCGGTCCAGCCGCGGTCGCGCAGCATCCGCTCGACCTGGACCTCCTCGGGGACGTCGACGACGACAACGGCGTCGAACTCCTCCGCACGACCGGACTCGGCGAGCAGGGGGATGTCGTGGATGACGATGTCGCCGGCCCCGGTTGCGGCCTCGAGCTCCGCGTAGCGCTCGAAGACGAGGGGGTGCACGATCGACTCGAGCACCTTGCGCCTGGCCTCGTCGTTGAAGACGATCGCGCCCATCGCGGGCCGGTCGAGGTCGCCCTCGGGGGTCAACAGCTCGGGACCGAACGCCTCGACGACCGCGGCGAGCCCCGGTGTCCCCCGCTCGACGACCTCACGTGCGAGCTTGTCACCGTCGATGACCACCGCCCCGAGCTCGGCGAAGATCGCCGAGACGGTGCTCTTGCCCGAGGCGATGCCGCCGGTGAGTCCTACGCGCATGCGCTCACCGTACGGGGGGGCGGGTGCCGACTCAGCAGCCGCGGTTGACCGGCGCCCCGATGGGGCCGCCGCGTCGGGCCGCGCCCCGCGACCCAGCACCGAGACCCTGCCCGAGTCCTGCGCCTCTCACCGGCGCCGCTGCCCCGGCTGCCGCCTGCGCTCGGTCAGTCCTGAGCTGCCCGGTGACCCCATTCGAGGGCGCTCTCGCGAGATCGCGCGCGGCCGCGAAGCGCGAGGGTGGCACGCGGGCGGCTCGTCGTAGCGCGCCCGGCGGCCCACCGGCCCCCGGCGACGACGTGCACGCGTTGGGTGAAGACCACGAAACGAGCCTCCTCAGCGCGCCTTCCTGCCGGGGTCACGTCCACCGCGAGCCACAACCCGTCCGGCTCGAAACCGACGACGGCCTTGGCGGAGCGTTCCTTGCCCACGGCCGACGAGGTGACCTGGAGGTCGAACTCGACCGCTCGGGCGTGCGCACCCCGGGTCCTGCGCAGCAGCTGCGTCGCCTCGACGAACGCCCGCTCGTCCGGCGAGATGACACCGGCCGGGATCCACGGGGGCGGCGGGCCGGTGGCGTCGATACCGGGCCGGATCGTGTCGCCGCTGACCCACGCGTCTCCCCAGCTCATCCGCGCATCCTCGCACCGGTCGTCCGCCAGGCGTCCGGAGGAGGTGACCGTCGGTCGGGTGAGACGGCGTCGGATCCACAGCCGTCGCCCGCAGGCGACAGCAGTTCTCCCTCGGGTCGCTCGCAAGCAGGCGATGATCTCGCGCGACCGCTGCACCTGCCGTGCCTGACTCGACACCCTCAGCCGGCGCGGCCGGTCGCCGTCTTCGTAGCGGCGACGACCATGCGGACGAAGCCCGGCACGGCCCGCGGCGAGAGCGCGAGCGAGATGACGGTACGGGAGCGGGTGGTGGCCGGTGCCGGGTGGTGCGCGAAGCGACGCTCGAGCCAGGTCAGCATCGCCGGCAGGCCCAGGACCATCAGCGAGATGTGCTCACTGAGCCGGTCGCGCAGGTAGCTCACCTCGACCCCGGCCTCGAGATATCGAGCGACCTGTCCGTCGACGTCGGCGACGTCGATGATCTGGTCGTGGACCGACTGCACGACCAGCACGGGGCACTGCGGAGCGCTGTGCCCCAGCCGGAGGTCGTTGAACACCTCGACGACCTCGGGCTCAGCGAGGACGTCGGCCAGGGGCGGGTCGACGAAGTGGTCGAAGTCGTCGAACGCGAATCGCACCACGGCTTCGACCGTCGTCATCTCCTGCAGTGCGTCGAGGCGCTTGATGCCCTCGGCGTGGGTGTGTCGTCGCACGACCGCGCCGAGACCGGGGTAGGCGTGGCGCAGGCCGGAGACGACCAGGGCCGGGAGACCGGCGTTGAGCCCGCCGTTGAGCTTGATGAAGGCCTCACCGGGGTCGCCGACCGGTGAGCCGAGCACGGCACCGACGAGCGCGATCTCCGGGGCGTACTGCGGCGCCATCTCAGCCGCCCAGGACGAGGCCATCCCGCCTCCGGAGTAGCCGATCAGCCCGACAGGCGTGGCCGCAGTCATCCCGGTCGGCGGGTACGCCGTCGCCGCACGGACCGCGTCGAGCACGCGGTAGCCCGGCTCGCGCGGCGCAGCGAAGTACCCGTGCCGTCCTTCGTGGTCGCAGAGACTGACGACGTACCCCCGTTCGAGCAGGCCGGCGATGATCATCAGCTCGAACTGGGGCAGCGCGCCCCAGGCCCGGGCACCGCTGCGCAGGGCGTAGGAGGGGAAGCACCGGTCGGACACGGCGTCGATCGCGCACTGGTAGGCCACGAGCTGTTGCGGGCGCCTCGGGTCGTGCCCCCGCGGCACGAGGACCGTCGTGACGGCGACCTCGGGCTCTCCGTGCAGGTCGGTGCTGCGGTAGGCGAGCTGCCAGGCGACCAGCCCGCGCTGGGCGATCAGCCCCAGGAACGCCACCTGCACCTGGCGGCTGCGGATGATCGTGCCGGGCGCCAGTGGCCCGAGATCGGCCGGCGTGTCGTAGAACGGGTCGACTCCCGGGCGTAGCGGCCGCCGGACCGTGCGTTCGTCGGTGTGCGGGACCGTCCAGTCGAACGCGTGCTCACTCATGTCTCATCATGGCACTCGGCTACCGACGAGTAGCAATCGAGCACGCCCTGGGGACAGGACCGGCCGAGCGACGCGTGCGCAACCGGTGGTCACTCCCTGCCGGCTCCGGCCATCTCCACTTGTTGACGTCTGGGCGGTGCTCTCGTCCTGGAGATCGCCGGCCCGCCACGGGGGGCACGAGCACATCCGGGTGCTTGCCCCGCTCTCGCAGCTGGGTGAGAATCAGCGGATGGCACCCAGGTGGCCCTCTGCGTGCGCGCGGTGCCGTGCTCCGTGGCCTCGTAGGACGCGGTCGCGCCCGGCACCCGCGCCAACCTCACGCTGATGCCCGCAGGCAACGACGCGGAGACATTCGGGACGTCCAGGACATCCAACGCATCTAGGGCATCTAGGGCATCTAGGGCATCCGGCCGGGGCCGACGTGGGCCGGAGGCGGACGTCGAGCTGGAGGCCGGCGACCGGGTCGCTCTGCTCGTGCCGGGTTCCACCGCCTACCTCGACGCCGTCCACTCCTTGCTGGCCCGCGGCATCCTGCCGATCCCGCTCGACCCACGGCTGACCACGTACGAGCGCAGCCGCATCCTGACACCGCTCGACCCCGCCGTGACCGTCACGACCGACGCGCAGCTGGCTGCCGTGACCAGCAACGATCGGGGCATCCCCCTGGCGCGGCCGATGCACTGCACCAGCGGCACCACCGGCGTGCCGAAAGGGGTCGACGGCGGTGTGCTGGGCGAGTCGGACGCCGCCGCACTGGTCGCGGAGGAGCGCGAGCTCTGGGGCTTCTGCGACACCGACGTCAACCTCGTCCTGAGCCCCCTCTACCACTCGGCGCCGCTGCGCTTCGCGCTCGGCACCCGGCTCGCCGGTGGCCACGTGGTGATCCCCGGGCCGTTCGACCCGGAGGTCGTCACGGCCGCCATCGTCGGCGAGCGGCCCACCACGATGTTCTGCGTGCCGACCCACCTGCAGCGACTCTTCGCGCACTGGGACGACGTCGGCGTGCCCGACCTGTCGTCGTTCCGGCTCGTCGCCCACGCCGGCGCGCCCTGCCCGACCGACGTCAAGCGCCGCCTCATCGATCACTTCCCCGCCGCATCGACCTGGGAGTTCTACGGCTCCACCGAGGGACAGTTCACCGCGTGCCGCAGCGAGGAATGGCTCGAGCGACCCGGCACCGTCGGACGGGCCAGACCTGGCCGCACGCTCCACCTCGACGACGACGGCACCATCTGGTGCTCGGTGCCGTCCTACGCGCGCTTCACCTACTTCCGCGAGCCCGAGAAGACCGCGGCCGCGTGGCGCGGCGACGCGTTCACCGTGGGTGACGTCGGCCGGCTCGATGCCGACGGCTACCTCTACCTCGACGGACGCCGCACCGACCTCATCATCAGTGGCGGCGTCAACGTCTACCCGCTCGAGGTCGAGCAGGTGCTCGGGGAGCACCCCGGCGTCGACGACGTCGCGGTGTACGCCGCCGACGACCCTGCCTGGGGGCAACGGGTCTGCGCCGCCGTGGTCGGCACGGCGACGGCGGCCGAGCTGGCGGCGTACGCCCGCGAGCGGCTGGCTCCCCCGAAGCGACCCAAGACCTGGGTCTTCCGCGACGAGCTGCCCCGCACCCTCACCGGCAAGGTGCTGCGTCAGGAGCTCTGAACGAAGCCGGCCCGGGTCCTAGGTCGAGTCCCGTCGAGTCGGCGCGTCGAAGCGCCGACTCGACCCTGGGCGCAGCCGTGTCTCGTTCGACCTGACGTCGGGGCCCTCCGCGCCCGGTCGCGCGTCACCGCTGCAGGCGGAAGGCGTAGGTGTGCCCGTCGACCAGGCCGTCGACCAGGCCGTCGACCAGGCCGGCCACCCGGTCGGGGAGCGCTCGTTGCGATGGCGTGCAGGACGCGACGAGGGCCCGGCCACCTCACGGTGACCGGGCCCTCGTTGCGTCGCGTCCGTTGCGTGCTCGTCAGCTCACGCAGTGGCCGGGGTGCAGATCAGCTCGCGCCGCCGGTGAGCTTCTCGCGCAGCGCCTGCAGCGCCTCGTCGGAGGCGAGCGAGCCGCCGTCGGTCTCCGAGGAGCCCTCGACGGCGTCGCTGTCGCCGGTGGCGGAGGAGTACGACGTCGCCTCGCTGGCCTCGATGTCGGCCTGCTTGGCCTCGGCCTGCTGCTTGACGTGCGCCTCCCAGCGCTCGTGCGCCTTGGCGTACTGCTCCTCCCAGACCGCACGCTGCTCGTCGAAGCCCTCGAGCCACTCGCCCGTCTCGGGGTCGAAGCCGTCGGGGTAGACGTAGTTGCCGGCCTCGTCGTAGGTCGCCGCCATGCCGTAGAGCGTCGGGTCGAACTCCTCGACGTCCGCGGCGGTCGCGGTCTCGTTGGCCTGCTTGAGCGACAACGAGATCCGGCGACGCTCGAGGTCGATGTCGATGATCTTGACCATGACGTCGTCGTTGACCTGCACGACCTGCTCGGGGATCTCGACGTGGCGCTCGGCCAGCTCGGAGATGTGCACCAGGCCCTCGATGCCCTCCTCGACGCGGACGAACGAGCCGAAGGGCACCAGCTTGGTGACCTTGCCGGGCACGATCTGACCGATCTGGTGGGTCCGGGCGAAGTGCTGCCAGGGGTCCTCCTGCGTGGCCTTCAGCGACAGCGAGACGCGCTCGCGGTCCATGTCGACGTCGAGCACCTCGACGGTGACCTCGTCGCCGACCGTGACGACCTCGGACGGGTGGTCGATGTGCTTCCAGGACAGCTCGGAGACGTGCACGAGACCGTCGACGCCACCGAGGTCCACGAAGGCACCGAAGTTGACGATCGAGGACACGACACCCTTGCGGATCTGGCCCTTCTGGAGCTGGGTGAGGAAGCCGTGGCGGACCTCGGACTGGGTCTGCTCGAGCCAGGCACGGCGCGACAGGACCACGTTGTTGCGGTTCTTGTCGAGCTCGATGATCTTGGCCTCGAGGGTCTGACCCACGTAGGGCTGCAGGTCGCGCACCCGGCGCATCTCGACCAGCGAGGCGGGCAGGAAGCCACGCAGGCCGATGTCGAGGATGAGGCCACCCTTGACGACCTCGATGACGGTGCCCTCGACGACGCCGTCCTCCTCCTTGACCTGCTCGATGGTGCCCCAGGCGCGCTCGTACTGGGCGCGCTTCTTGGACAGGATCAGCCGACCTTCCTTGTCCTCCTTCTGCAGGACCAGGGCCTCGACCTCGTCGCCGACCGAGACGACCTCGGAGGGGTCGACGTCGTGCTTGATCGACAGCTCGCGCGAGGGGATGACGCCCTCGGTCTTGTAGCCGATGTCCAGCAGGACCTCGTCGCGGTCGACCTTGACGATGGTGCCGGCGACGATGTCGCCGTCGTTGAAGTACTTGATCGTCAGATCGATGGCGGCGAGGAAGTCCTCTTCGGAGCCGATGTCGTTGATCGCGACCTGGGGCGCGTTGTCGTCATAGCTGGACGGAAGAGGGAAGTTGAGCGTGCTTGTCATAAGGGAGTTGATTCCTCGGTGGGCAGAAGTCGAGTGGATGCGTGTGAGGTCTGGTTTCGCCACCCCTCTCGAGCGTGAGCCACGCCGAGCTGAGGCAACGAGCCGCGGTCCGCTTCGGTTGGGTCCCAGCAGACGACAGACGCAAGGACCGAGACTACGCCGCTGCGCGCGACGGCGTCCAAATGAGGCGCCCCCGGGGGCCCACGCATAGGGCTCCCGCCCCGGGGGTACGTGCTGCTTGTCGTGACTGCGACTCTCGGGCCCCCCGGCCCGCTGTGTCGCGACCCCCCCCGTTGGTCCTCCCCCTTCGGAACTGCGCCCCAAGAACGGAGCTCGTCCCGATGCCTCAGCACTCTCCCGACCCCCAGGTGGCTCGCCGACCGGGTCCCACCCGGATGCGAGCGGCGCAGCGACGTGCCGTGCCCGTCGCCGCCCTCACGGCCCTCGCCCTGCTCGGCGGTTCCGCGAGCCTCGCGTTGGCCGCCTCGCCGTCACCCGCCGCGGCCGTCGCCCCCGTCCTGCCTGCTTTCTCCGCAGCCTCCGCCTCCGGGCTCCTCGACGCCACCGTCCTGGGTGCCGGCGGGGTGAGCGTCGGCGACGTCAGTGTGGACGACGCCGTCGGGACCACGAGCCTGACCGCCACGCCCCGCTCGAACGCCCGGGCCACCAACCTCGACGGCACCCTGCTCGGCGCGGTTCCCCTCAACTTCTTGTCGACGACGCAGCAGAGCGCGCCGCCGGACAATCCCAACGGCGCGGCGGCAGACGTGATCCCGGCGACGAGCACGCCGGTCGTCGACCTCGGCGTCTCGAACGCCACCGCCTCGGCACGGTGGTCGGGCGACACCACCTGCCTGCCCGGGAACGTGCCGCTCACGCGGTCGAAGGTGACGACGGCGAGTGCGGCGGTCCTCCCGGTCCCGGCGGCTGAGGGCACCGCACTCCTCACGCTGCCCGACGAGGCCTCGGTGACACAGACGACCCGCCTGATCGAGACGCCGTCGGCCACGGTGCGCAGCGTCGAGGCGAAGGCCGAGGGTTCGGCCGTCGACCTCGACCTCCTCGGGGCCGTCTCGGTCAAGGTGCTCGACACCCCCACCCTGACCGCCACGGCCAGCGGCAGCCCGGGCGGAGCGAAGGTCGACTACACCGCGCCCCTGGTGACGGTGTCGTTCATGGGCACGCCGTACACGCTCCCAGTGGACGGATCGCCACTCAACTTCATCGCTCCGAGCAACCCGCTGCTGCAGCTGCAGCTGCGCCTGGGCCAGGTCGACGACCTCGTCAAGAGCCCCGACGGCCGGACGGCGAGCGCGACCGCCGCCGTGCTCAACGTGAAGCTCGCCCTGCTGCCGGCTCCCGTGATCCCGGGAGCTCCCCCGCTCGGCGGCCTCACCGTGGTCGACCTCGATCTGTTCCCGATGGCGGTCGTCGCGAAGGCCCCCAGCGGGGGCGTGACGTGCCCCCCACCCGTCACCCCGACCCCCACGCCGGTGCCGCCCACCCCGGTGCCGCCCACCCCGGTGCCGCCCACCCCGACGCCGGTGCCGCCCACCCCGGTGCCGCCCATCCCGACGCCGCCGGTCCCGACGCCGGTGCCGCCGACACCTACTCCGACACCGCCGACGCCTACCCCGACGCCGACGCCGACGCCGACGCCGACGCCACCGCCCCCGCTCCCGTGCAAGCTCGGCGGGTCCGTGGACGGCGACCTCGACGGTCTGTCCAACCAGGAGGAGACCAGCGGGTCGCAGAACCGGTTCGGCAACGAACCGACGGACCCGTGCAACAGCGACTCGGACAACGACGGCCTGACCGACGGTGACGAGGTGCGCGGGAGCAAGATCACGGACGCCGTGGCCCGCTGCCGGAGCACGGTGCGAGCCATCGGCCGGATCAGGACCGACCCGAACGACCGCGATACCGACGGCGACCGACTCTCCGACGCCAGAGAAGTCCTGGGATACGTCATCAAGCAGCGGGTCTTCACCAACAAGGCGCGCACGACGAGCTACCGCATCGGCCGCGTGCACAGCAACCCGGTGCGCCGCGACACCGACCGTGACGGCGTCCGCGACCGCAAGGAGAAGACAGGCGCTGCCAACGCGAGGTTCAGCAGGCAACCGACCGACCCGCGCAACTGCGACACCGACATCGGGGGCGTGAACGACGGCAAGGAGATCGAGCTCGGCTCCAACCCCGCGGACCGCTCGTCCTCACCGTCCAACCCGAGGGGCAGGCGGCGCTAGAGGCCGGTCCCGACTCGAGCAACGATGCCCCGCCGTGGTGCTGCACCGGGCGGGGCATCGTCGTGCTCAGCGTGCTCCGCGGGTGATGCCGACACCTGTCCCGGCTGGAGGCATCACGCCGCCGCAGCTCAGGTCCGCGCGCCGGGGTCGCGGTAGGCGGCGATCATCCTGAGGAGCCGCTCGGCACGATCGGCCACCGGGTCGTCCCCCGCTCGTCCGGCGAGCTCGACGAGTGCGACGAGATCGGCCGCCCTCGCCAGCGCCAGGGCGTCGTCCACCGAGCCCCCTCGTAGGCGGGTGTAGGCGACGAGCACCGCCTGCGCGTACACCGGCGAGCGGTCGAAGCGGAGCACGTTGCCGAGGTCGGTGAAGGCGTGGCCCGCGTGGGCGTACTCCCAGTCGACGAGGCCCGTGACGACAAGGGTGTCGGGGTCGACGAGGAGGTTCTTCGGGTTCAGGTCGCCGTGCACCAGGCAGACCCGCTCCACGCCGGCCAGCAGCCTCTCGGCCGCGCCGGTCACCTCCAGCAGGCCGACGCGCTCGGTGTCGCCCCAGTGTGCGAGAGGGCCGGCGAGGGCTTGCTCGGCGTAGGCCCGAAGCCCGTCGGGGAGGCCCCAGTCGCGCACCACCAGCTGAGCGTCGACGGTGCAGACG
Source organism: uncultured Actinomycetota bacterium (assembly GCA_963742775.1). Lineage (GTDB taxonomy): Bacteria > Actinomycetota > Actinomycetes > Propionibacteriales > Nocardioidaceae > Nocardioides. Next base: position 339,754 of record CAVUNE010000008.1, read on the forward strand.
AGCTCTCCGGGGCGGGCCTGCGGCATCCCGCCGAGCGCGGCGACCAGCTCACCGACGTGGGTCCCCAGGACGGCCTGCTCGCGCGGGCCCAGCCGGGGCAGGACGAGGTCACCCCGCTCTCCGGGCAGGTACGACGTGACGAGCAGGGCCGGCAGGTCGCCGTCGGGTCGGCGCACGTCGAGCACCTCGGGCACCGGCAAGAGCCCCCGCACCAGGCGCAGCAGCGCGGCGTCGACCTCGGCCCGCCCCGGGTTGCGGGCGTGGATGCGGACCACCTGGGGCTCGCCGTCCCCGACCCGGGCCACGAACGTCTCGCCCGACCAGCCGCCCTCGAGCGGCTCGAGCGAGGCGAAGTCCATGCCGCGAGGGTAGTGGCCGAGATAGCGTGCGCCCCATGGCCTCACCCGAGCTCCGGCTCCTCGCGCGACCGACCCTCACCGAGACCCTCACCGAGGCCGCCGCGCTGCCGCTCCGCGTCGCCGTCGCTGCCACCCGCGCCACGCTCGCCGTCGGGACGCTGGCCGCGCCGGAGGGTCCGATCCGACGCCCGGGCGGCTATGCAGACCTCATCCTCCAGGTCATCGGCGAGCGTGGCTACCTCGCGCAGCTGATGGAGCTCGTCCGCGACGAAGGCGGCGCGATGCGCCTGGTCGCCACCCTCACCGACCTCACCGCGCTCGACCGCCCGCTGGGCCGGCTGCTGGCGCGCGACGGGGTCCTCGACCGCTTGATGGACGATGACGGACCCCTGGTGCGGCTGCTCGCGCGCGACGGCGCCCTCGAGCGGCTGCTCGCCGAGGGGGGCGCCCTCGACCGGCTCGTGGTGCAGGACGGCGTGCTCGACCGCCTGCTGGCGCCACGCGGGGCCGTCGACCGCCTCACCGAGCCGGGGGGACTCATCGACCGGTTGCTCACCGAGGACGGCTTCGTCGACAAGCTCGTGGCGGACGGCGGCACGCTGGACCAGCTGGTCAGCCTCGGCGACACCCTGGAGAACATCAAGCCCCAGCTCGACGCGATCGCCGGGCTGATCCCCGCCCTGTCCGACTCCGCCGACTCGCTGCACCGCGCCGTCGGGCCTCTGGGCGACCTCGTCAACCGGCTTCCCGGTGGTCGACGTCGCAATGCCGCTGCGGTCGGTTCGTGAGCGAGCCGCTCCCCCGTACGGCTCCTGACTCGCGCGACCACCCACCGATGGCGCCGATCAGCGCTCACCGACGCGCGGTCGACGAGGACGAGACACGCCGAGCGAACGGACCCGACTGGGACCGCTACGCCGACGAGTACCAGGCGACCCACGGCGCCTTCCTCGGCGACATCGGCTTCGTGTGGGGTCCCGAGGGCCTCACCGAGTCGCAGGCGGGCCTGCTCGGCCCTCTGCGCGGCCGTGACGTGCTCGAGGTCGGGTCGGGCGCCGGCCAGTGCTCGCGGTGGGTCCGGGCTCAGGGCGGTCGGGCGATCGGCCTGGACCTGTCGTTGCGTCAGCTGCAGCATTCTCGACGCATCGACGTCGAGACCGGCGTCGAGGTGCCGTCGGTGCTCGGCACCGCGACCCACCTTCCCTTCGCCTCCGCCTCGTTCGACCTCGTCTTCTGCAGCTTCGGCGCCCTGCAGTTCGTGCACGACATCGCCGCCGCTGTGGCCGAGACAGCCCGGGTGCTGCGAACCGGCGGTCGCTTCGTCTTCTCGATCACCCACCCCACCCGGTGGATGTTTCCCGACGACCCGTCCGAGGGCGGGTTGGTGGCGGCGCAGTCGTACTGGGACCGGCTGCCCTACGTCGAGGTCGACGACAGCACCGGTGAGGTGACCTACGTCGAGCACCACCGCACGCTCGGCGACTGGGTGGCGTTGCTGGCCGACGCCGGGTTCGCGATCACCGACCTCGTCGAGCCGGAGTGGCCCGCGGGCCACGACCGGGTCTGGGGCGGGTGGTCGTCAGTGCGTGGTCGGCTCACGCCTGGGACCGCGATCTTCGGTGCTGACCTGCTTCCCGAGGGCGCGCGTGGGCGCGGCGGGCGGGGCTAGGTTAGCCACGGGCCGGACGGGTCGCTGTGGAACACTCCCTCGCGTGAGTGAAGCAGCGGCCGAGCCAGGCAGCGGTCGCGTGGTCGACACCCGCCCGGTCGGCAACGGCGCCGTGATCGCCGTGGCCATCGGCGTCATGAACATCACGACGTACGGCTTCACCATCATCGCCGCGCGTGCCCTCGGCCCCCAGCAGTACGGCGCCTTCGCCGCCGTGATGAACCTGCTGATGGTGGTCAGCGTCGCCCAGCTGGCCCTGCAGGCGACGGCCGCCCGGCGGATCTCGTCGACTCCCGGTGACGTGTCGGTGATCGAGAGCGGCGTCCGGCGCGTCACCTGGCTGAGCGCCCTGGGGCTCGGTGCGGTGCTGCTGGTGGCCGCCCCGCTCATCAACCACCTCCTGCGACTCGAGAGCCTGTTGACCGCGCTGCTGGTCGGCGCGATCGCCGTACCCCTCACGGTCATGGGCGGCCAGGCCGGGACGCTCCAGGGCGAGCGCCGCTGGGGCCCCTTGGCCGTGCTGTACGCCGCCGCGGGGCTGCCCCGCCTGCTCGTCGGGACCGCGCTGATCCTGTGGCAACCCGAGGAGTTCACCGCGATCCTCGCCGTTCTCATCGGTGCGATAGCGCCGGTCGTCGTCGGCGCCGTCGCGCTGCGCGAACGCGCTCACCACGACGTGGCACCCTCGAGCGAGGACCACGGCGTCCGCTCGCTGGTGCGCGAGCTCGGCCACAACTCACAGGCTCTCCTGGCCTTCTTCGCCGTCACCAACGCCGATGTGATCCTGGCGCGCAGCGTGCTCGACAACGCCGACTCGGGGCTCTACGCGGGTGGCCTCATCCTCACCAAGGCCGTGCTGTTCCTGCCCCAGTTCGTGGTCGTGATCGCCTTCCCCGACATGGCCGACTCCCGCGATCGCGGTCGGGCCCTTCGGCTGAGCCTCGGCGCCGTCGCTGCGCTCGGAGCCGTGGGGGTGGTCGTGACCCTCCTGCTCTCGCAGGTCGCGCTCGTCTTCGTCGGAGGCAGCCAGTACGTCGCGGTGCAGGACCGCCTCTGGCAGTTCGCGATCCTCGGGACGCTGCTCTCGATGATCCAGCTGTTGGTCTACGGCCTCATCGCCCAGCAGGGCAGCAAGGCGACCTGGCTGCTGTGGGCCGCCCTCGCGGTGATCGTGACGGCGTCGCAGCTCACCTCCACGATCGCCGAGCTGCTCCTGCTGGTGCTCGTCGTCGACACCGTGCTCCTCCTCGGGCTGCTCCTGCCCGTGGTGCTGCGCCGTGCCTCGCCCGCCCCGTCAGTCATCGAGTAGCCACCGACGCGACGAACGGAACCGGTCATCGAGTAGTCGGCCACGCGACGAACGGAACCGGTCATCGAGTAGTCGGCCACGCGACGAAGGAGCAGGCCGACGTATCGAGATGCCCACCACCCGACAGAACCGGTCATCGAGTAGTCGGCCACGCGACGAAGGAGCAGGCCGACGTACTCGAGATGCCCACCACCCGACAGAACCGCGTCATCGAGTAGCTCGGCCACGCGACGAAGGAGCAGGCCGACGTACCGAGATGCCCACCGACCCGACACGAACCGGTCATCGAGTAGTCGGCCACGCGACGAAGGAGCAGGCCGACGTATCGAGATGCCCACCACCCGACGCCCGCAGGACCCTCACCGCCATCTCGATACGCCGGCGCCTCGCTACGCTCGCCAGCCGACTACTCGATGACCAGTGCCCACCGACCGCCATCATCGAACCGGTCATCGAGTAGTCGGCCACGCGACGAAGGAGCAGGCCGACGTATCGAGATGCCCACCACCCGACGCCCGCAGGACCCTCACCGCCATCTCGATACGCCGGCGCCTCGCTGCGCTCGCCAGCCGACTACTCGATGACCAGTGCCCACCGACCGCCATCTCGAACCGGTCATCGAGTAGTCGGCCACGCGACGAAGGAGCAGGCCGACGTATCGAGATGCCCACCACCCGACGCCCGCAGGACCCTCACCGCCATCTCGATACGCCGGCGCCTCGCTGCGCTCGTCAACCGACTACTCGATGACCAGTGCCCACCGACCGCCGTCTCGATACGCCGGCGCCTGGCTGCGCTCGTCAACCGACTACTCGATGAGCACCCCGCTGGTGGGGATCAGTGCGCTGCTTCGTGCCAGGTGCGGCCGGTGCCCACCGACACGTCGAGCGGGACCAGCAGGTCGGCGGCCGCGCCCATCTGCGCGCGCACCAACGACTCGAGGGCCTCGGTCTCGCCGGGGGCGACGTCGAAGACGAGCTCGTCGTGCACCTGGAGCAACATCCGCGAGGCCAGCCCGTCGCGCTCGATCGCCTGCTGGGTGTTGAGCATGGCCACCTTGATGAGGTCGGCGGCGGAGCCCTGGATCGGGGCGTTCAGGGCCATCCGCTCGGCGATCTCGCGGCGCTGCCGGTTGTCGCTCGAGAGGTCCGGCAGGTAGCGACGTCGCCCCAGGATCGTCTCGGTGTAACCGGTCCTGCGAGCCTCCACCACGACCTCGGCGAGGTAGTCGCGGATCCCGCCGAAGGTCTCGAAGTACTCCTCCATCATCACCCGCGCCTCGCTGGGCTCGATGCCGAGCTGCCCGCCGAGCCCGAAGGCCGACAGCCCGTAGGCCAGGCCGTAGTTCATCGCCTTGATCTTGGCCCGCATCTCGACGGTGACGTCGGCGGCCTCGACCTCGAAGACGCGCGAGGCGGTGATCGAGTGGAAGTCCTGGCCGGACTTGAACGCCTCGATGAGAAGGGTGTCCTCGGAGAGGTGAGCCATGATCCGCATCTCGATCTGGCTGTAGTCGGCCGTCATCAGGCACTCCTGGCCCGCACCGACGACGAAGCCCTCGCGGATCCTTCGGCCCTCCTCGGTGCGCACCGGGATGTTCTGCAGGTTCGGGTCGGTCGACGACAGCCGCCCCGTGGCCGCGATCGTCTGGTTGAAGGTGGTGTGGATACGGCCGTCGTCGGCCACGGTCTTGAGGAGCCCGGCGATCGTCTGACGCAACCGGATGACGTCGCGGTGACGTAGCAGGTGCTCGAGGAACGGGTGCGCCGTCTTGGCGTAGAGCGCCTGGAGCGCGTCGGCGTCGGTCGTGTAGCCGGTCTTGGTGCGCTTGGTCTTCGGCATGGCCAGCTCGTCGAAGAGGATGACCTGCAGCTGCTTGGGTGAGCCGAGGTTGATCTCCTTGCCGATGGTGGCGTAGGCGGCCTCGGCCGCGTCGCGCACTGCGGTGTCGAACTCGGAGGAGAGCAGCTCGAGGTGCTCGGCGTCGACGGCGATGCCGACCTGCTCGAGGCGGGTGAGCAGGCTGACGAGCGGGAGCTCGACCTCGGCCAGGAGGCGGGTGCCGCCGTGCTCCTCGATGGACTCGTCGAGGGCGTCCGCGAGGTCGAGCACCGCTCGGGCCTGCAGCATGGAGGTCGCCGCGAGCTCGCCACCCTCGTCGAAGAGGGCCTCCTGGTCGACGACCTCTTCCTGCTTGAGCTCGCGCTTGAGGTAGCGAACCGTCAGGTCGGCGAGGTCGTAGGAACGCTGGTCCGGGCGGACGAGGTAGGCGGCGAGGGCGGTGTCGGAGACGACCCCGGCCAGGGTCCAACCGTGGGCGGCCAGGGCGAGCGCGGGCCCCTTGGCGTCGTGAAGGACCTTGGGCCGGTCGGCGTCGGCGAGCCAGGTGGCCAGCGCCCGGTCGTCGTCGGGGCCGAGCGCGGCGGTGTCGACGTAGGCGGCGCGCCCGTCGCCGGTGGCCAGCGCGATCGCGTCGACCGTGCCCGTGCCCGCACCCCACGAGCCGCGCACGAGGACGCCGATCCGGTCGGTACCGGCAGCGTCGAGCCAAGCCCCGACGTCGCCCGCGGCGAGCTCGACGCCGTCGAGGTCGAACCCGCTGCCGTCGACGTCCTCGACGCTCTCGAGGGTCTCGAAGAGCCGCTCGCGCAGCACTCGGAACTCGAGCCCGTCGAAGAGCGTGTGCACCTCCTGGCGGTCCCACGGACGTAACGCCATCTCCGAGGGCAGGAGGTCGAGCTCGAGGTCGCGCACGAGGGCGTTGAGGCGTCGGTTGCGCATCACGTCACCGAGGTGCTCGCGCAGCGACTCCCCCTTCTTGCCGGTGATCTGGTCGGCGTGGGTGATCACGTTGTCGAGCCCGTCGTACTGGTTGAGCCACCGGGCGGCGTAGCCGGGCCCGACACCGGGCACCCCGGGGAGGTTGTCGGAGGTCTCACCGACGATCGCGGCGAGCTCGGGATAGCGCGCGGGCGGTACGCCGTACTTGGTCTGCACCGCCTCCGGGGTCATCCGCGCGAGGTCGGAGACCCCGCGCATCGGGTAGAGCACGGTGGAGTGGTCGGTGACGAGCTGCAGCGCATCGCGGTCGCCGGTGAGCACCAGGACGTCCATGTCGTCGGCCAGCGCCTGGGTGACCAGGGTGGCGATGATGTCGTCGGCCTCGAAGCCCGGCTTCTTCAGGAAGGGGATGCGCAGCGCGTCGAGGACCTCTTCGATGAGCGGCAGCTGGCTGCCGAACTCGTCGGGGGTCTTGTTCCGCTTGGCCTTGTACTCGGAGTACTCCTCCATGCGGAACGTCTGGCGAGACACGTCGAAGGCCACCGCCACGTGGGTGGGCTGCTCGTCGCGCAGGACGTTGATCAGCATCGAGGTGAAGCCGTAGACGGCGTTGGTGTGCTGCCCGGTGGTCGTGGAGAAGTTCTCCACCGGGAGCGCGAAGAAGGCCCGGTAGGCCAGTGAGTGACCGTCGAGCAGGAGCAGCCGGGGACGGGTCTCGGGGGCGGTCTCGACACTCACGTCGTCACCCTAGATGAAGGCCCCGACAGCCCTCCGAGGGCCCGAGCGAGCCGGTCAACCTGCGGCGCGGGCGCGACGCAACGAGCGGCGCGCGGCAATGACCCGGGTCGTGGCGCGTGCTCCTGGCGCGGCGACGACCGGTGCCGGACGCTGGCCCCAGAGTCGGGCTCGCACGAGAGCGGTGGGAGCCACGCGGTACGTCGCGTGGGCGCTGAACGCCAGTCGCGCCATGAACCTGTTGGAGTCGCGGGCTCCGGCGCTGACCGCGGTGCCGAGGCTCGCGACTCCGTGCTCGTCGGCGAAGGAGAGGGCGGCCTCCATCAACGTGCGGCCGACGCCGTGCCGACGCGCCTCGGGGACGACGCTGGGCGAGAGGACCCGCACGGTCGGGTCGAGGTTGAGCGCCGTGACCGTGGCGACCTGAAGGAGCACCGCGCCGGCCGGCTGGTCGTCGTACTCCGCGACGACGAGCCGCTGCTGGGGGTCGCTGCTCGCCCCCTCGATGATCGTGGCGAGGTCTGCGAGCACGCCCGCGTCATCAGTGCGGCGCAGGCTCGTCGACCACAGCTGCGCCAGGAAGGGGGCGTCGTCGACGACCGCGTCGCGCAGGACCACCTGCGTCCGACCCACCACGACACCTGCTCTCCCTGGCTGCGCGCCTGCACTCGTTCTTGCTCGGGCTCCCGCACACTACGCTCGGCGCGCCCGCGTGTCATTCGAGCCCCCGAGAATGCGAGACCGAAGACGTGATCCCAGGAGTCGGCACCGCCGTCAACGTCGCCGCGGTGCTCGCCGGAGCCGTGGTCGGCAAGCTGCTCGGCAACCGGCTGCCCACGCGCACCCGCGACCTGGTGACCGACGGCCTCGGGCTGGTGACCCTCCTCATCGCCGGCACGTCCGCCCTGGCCGTGCTGGACGTCGACCTGTCGGACGCCGTCGGGACCAGCGCTCCCCTGCTGATCGTGCTCGGGTCCGTCCTGCTCGGAGGCATCGTGGGCTCGCTGCTCAGGCTGGAGTCGCGGGTCGAGGACCTCGGCGCGCTCCTCCAGCGTCGGCTCGCCGGCGGCTCGGACTCCGTCGAGCGGCGACGCTTCATCGAAGGCTTCGTCGTGGCCTCGCTCATCTTCTGCACCGGACCGCTCACGATCCTCGGCTCGCTCAACGACGGGTTGGGCAACGGCGCAGACCAGCTGTACCTGAAGTCCACCCTCGACGGCTTCGCAGCGATCGCCTTCGCCGCCTCGTTCGGCTGGGGGGTGGCGGCGAGCGCGGTGACCATCGTCGTCGTCCAGGGTTCGCTCACCGTGGTCGGCGTCCTGCTCGGGGACGTGCTGCCTGCGGCGCACGTGTCCGCCGTGACCGCGACCGGCGGGCTGCTGCTCGTGGGGGTGGCGCTGCGCCTGCTCAAGATCCGCGAGATCGCGGTCGCCGACCTGCTCCCTGCCCTGCTGGTCGCACCGTTGCTGGTGACCCTCGTCGGCGCCACCCGCTGACCCTGCGCACGCCGGACCCGCGCGTCCCCCGGTACGGCGTCCGGCAAACATCACGATTGAGCCACGACGTCACGATTCCGCAACATCGCCGCGCCCAAGCACCGCTCGACCCCTGGTACGGCACTACGGTGTGCGTGCTACGCCCTGCCATTCGGGGGTCGGGCCAACGGTGAAATCCCCAAATATTTTCACCACACCTGAGGAAAGAAGGGTCCACCACGTGATTCGAACCACGACGTCCCACTGGATGAAGCTGATGGCCGGCACTGCCGCGCTCGGCTTGGTCCTCACTGCCTGCGGCTCGGAGGACGCCGAGCCCACGGCCAGCGACACGCCCAGCACGAGCGAGTCCTCCGACGCCCCCACCAGCGATCCCGCGCCGGCCACCGAGACGTTCACCAACGACGAGTGCGCCAACGGCACGTCGTCGGCCGACACGTTCAAGGCCGGCGGCATCCTGCCGCTGACCGGCAACCTGGCCTTCCTCGGACCGCCCGAGATCGCCGGAGTCGGCCTCGCCGTCTCCGACATCAACGCGGCCGGCGGCGTCAACGGCGCCGATGCGTGCACCGAGATCGCCGACTCCGGCGACTCGACCGACATGTCGGTCAGCACCGCCTCGGCCAGCAAGCTCATCGCCGACGAGGTGTCGGTGGTCATCGGTGCCGCCTCCTCCAGCGTGTCGCTGAACTTCGTCGACGCCCTGACCGCGGCCAAGATCACGCAGGTCTCCCCGGCGAACACCGCGGTGGCGCTCAGCGGCTACTCCGACTTCTACTTCCGCACCGCGCCGCCGGACGGCATCCAGGGCAACGCCCTCGGCTCGCTGATCAACTCCGACGGCTACAAGAACGTCGCCTTCATCGTCTTCAGCGACACCTACGGCACCGGCCTGCGTGACGTCGTCCAGAAGACGATCGAGGACGGCGGCGGCACCTGCACCTACGGGTGCAAGGGCGACGGCGACGAGTTCCCGGCCGGTCAGACGACCTTCTCCTCGGAGGTCACCTCGGCTGTCAACACCAACCCCGACGCCATCGTGGTGCTGGCCTTCGACGAGACCAAGTCGATCGTGCCCGAGCTCGCCTCGACCGGTTTCGACATGGCTGCCACGTACTACTCCGACGGCAACACCGCCGACTACTCCGGAGAGTTCCCCGACGGAACGCTCGAGGGCGCGCAGGGCACCATCCCCGGCGCCGACGCCTCGGCCGACGTCAAGGCTCGCCTGAGCGACTGGTCGGACGCCGTCGGCGGAGGTGCGCTGAAGGACTACGCCTACGGCGCTGAGTCCTACGACGCCACCATGCTGGCCGCACTCGCTGCCTACAAGGGCGGCGCCACCGACTCGGTGACGGTCCAGAAGAACTTCGCCGCCGTCTCGGGAGCCACTGACGGCACCGAGTGCACGTCGTACGCCGACTGCATCGCGCTGCTCGACGCCGGCGACGAGATCGCCTACAAGGGCCCGTCCGGCATCGGTCCGATCGACAAGGAGAACGACCCGTCGTCGGCCTTCGTCGGTATCTACACCTTCGATGCCAAGAACAAGAACGCGCTGACCGCCACGGTCGAGGGCTCGAAGTCCTGACCTCCTCCTGGTGAACACCAGGGCCCCGGACCATCTGGTCCGGGGCCCTGGTGCTTTTCGTAGCGCGTGCTGCTCGGTGGTCCGCGCACCGCCTACACGGGGCAGGCAGGCGCCGGGGCGCAACGCTGCAGCTGCGGGTGAGGCAGGAGCCGGAGAACTACTCCGCGCCCACCTCCTTGGCCAGCGTGCCGAGGTACAGCTCGATGACCTTCGGGTCCTTCGCCAGCTCGCGGCCGGTGCCGGTGTAGGCATCCTTGCCCTGGTCGAGCACGTAGCCGCGGTCGCAGATCTGCAGGCAGCGGCGGGCGTTCTGCTCGACCATGACGACGCACACGCCGGTCTTGTTGATCTGGCGCGTCCGCAGGAACGTCTCGTCCTGGCGTACCGGCGACAACCCGGCCGACGGCTCGTCGAGCAGCAGCACCGACGGCTCCATCATCAACGCTCGCGCCATCGCCAGGGACTGACGCTCTCCGCCGGAGAGCGCTCCGGCGCTGCGGTCGCGCCGCTCGTGCAGGTTCGGGAAGAGGTCCCAGGTGGCGCCGAGGCGTTCCTTGAGCTTCTTGGGGCGCAGGAACAGACCCATGCGCAGGTTCTCCTCGATGGTCAACGAGGGGAAGACGTTGTCGTTCTGGGGGACGAAGCCGACCCCCATCTGCACCAGCTGGTTGGCCCTCAGGTTGGTGATCTCGCGGTCGCCCATCATGACCTCGCCGGAGTGGATCTTCACCAGACCGAACATCGCCTTGAGCAGCGTCGACTTGCCGGCGCCGTTGGGTCCGATGATGCCGATCATCTCGCCCGGGTAGGCCACCAGGCTGCAGCCGTGCAGGATGTTGACGCCGGGCAGGTAGCCGGCCACGAGGTTCTTGGCCTCCACGACCGGCTGCTGGGTGCTGGGTGCGCTGGTCACAGGTGCTTCCCTTCTGTCCCGGCCTCGGGGACCCGGCCGGTCGGTTCCGGTTCGTCGACGAAGCCGTCGTCGCCGAGGTCGGTGTCGTGGTGGGCGCCGAGGTAGGCGTCGATGACCGCCGGGTCGGCCATGACCGTGTCGGCGTAGCCCTCGGCCACGACCTGACCCTCGGCCATCACGACCACCCAGTCGGAGATGTGCTGGACGACGTGCATGTCGTGCTCCACGAAGAGCACCGTGGTGCCCTCGTCACGCAGCGACTGGATGTGACCGAGCAACGACTGCGTCAGGGCCGGGTTCACCCCGGCCATCGGCTCGTCGAGCATGATCATCTTCGGGTCGCACATCAGGGCGCGTGCCATCTCGAGGAGCTTGCGCTGACCACCCGAGAGACCGCCGGCGTAGTCGTCCTTCTTCTCCAGGAGCTTGAAACGCTGCAGCAGGTGCGCAGCCTTCTCCTCGACGGCGCTCTCCTGCCCGGCCCAGATCGGGCGGAACATGCAGCGCAGCAGGCTCTCGCCGCTCTGCCCCTGGGCGCCGAGCATCATGTTGTCCATGACCGTCATCCGGCTCAGGGCCTTGGTCAGCTGGAAGGTGCGCACCATGCCTGACTTGGCCACCGCAGAGGCGCCGGTCTTGTCGAGGGTCGCGCCGTCGAACGACCAGTGCGCGCCCTTGCCCGCCGAGGTCGGCCGGTCGAAGCCGGTGATGAGGTTGAAGAACGTCGTCTTGCCGGCACCGTTGGGCCCGATCAGCGCAGTGATGAGCCCACGCTGGACCTCGAGGTGGTCGACGTCGACGGCCGTGATGCCGCCGAACTGCCGGGTGATGTGGTCGACGGCAAGGATCGCGTCGGGCTTGGCGGAGCCCGGCGCCTGGACGACGTCGGCCATGAGCGTACGGCGGACGGTGGGGTCGGCCATGTCGACTGCGGTGGTCTCAGACATTGAATCGAAGCTCCCTCTTGTTGCCCAGGATGCCCTGTGGCCGGAAGATCACCAGCAGCATCAGTCCGATTCCCACGACGATGTAGGAGAACTGCTCCGTCTGGGAGTTGCTCATGACCGCGTCGGGGATGTAGGCGCCGGACACCTCGCGGATGAGGATGCGCCCGGCGAAGAACAGGATCGTGCCCAGGACCGGGCCGAAGATCGTCGCCGCGCCCCCCAGGAGCAGCGCGGTGTAGGCGAAGAAGGTCAGCGAGCGGCCCATCGAGTCGGCCTGGACCGAGCCGGTCAGCACGTAGACCATGCCGCCGAGCGAGCCGAACATGCCGCCGATGATGAGCGACTGCATCTTGATCGCGAACACGTTCTTGCCGAGGCTGCGCATGGCGTCCTCGTCCTCGCGCACACCGCGCAGGAGACGGCCCCAGGGGCTGCGCACCAGCAGGAGGGTCACGACGCACGAGAGGGCGACCAGGAACCAGGCGATCAGGCGCACCCACCAGCCGTCGACCCCGGTGCGGTCGTAGGTCTTGGGGAAGGTGAAGAACATCGCCAGGATCGCGACGAGGATCAGGACCCCGGCCACGATGGCCCGCCGACCCTTGTCGGTCTTCGAGGCGGCGACGGCGGCCTGACCGCCGAAGAACAGCCCCAGCGCGATCCCGGTGAAGATGACGAAGGCCGTCACGCGGCTCCCGATCGCCGTCGCGGCGCCCGCGTCGGCGTACGCCGGGAGCACCACCATCAGGACCAGGCCGAGCACCACGGACACCGCGACCAGCACCCGACGCACCAGGGGTGACGTCGGTGCCAGGACGGCGCCGCCGGCGGCCTTGAGGCTGCGCAGCAGCACCACCGCGCCGGCGATGCCCGCGAGCAGCACGATCACGCCCACGACCTGCACCCACCTGGCCCCGTCGGCCACGTCGGAGTAGTTGAACTCCAGCAACGTCAGCCGCCCGCCGCCGAGGAACGACAGGTTGATGAAGGGGCCCTGGTAGTCCTTGCCGAAGATCCCCTGGGAGCCGCCCGTGAAGCTCTCGAAGGAGGCCAGTCGTCCGACGTAGCGGATGATCTCGGCGGCCGAGATGGTCACGATCGCCAAGTAGTCGCCGCGCAGCTTGAGCGTCGGCAGCCCGAGGATGATCGAGAAGATGAGGCTGACGAGCAGGCCGACCAGGACCGCCACGGCCAGCGGCAGCCCGTGGGTGATCGAGATGGCCATGCCGTAGGCCCCGAGCAGCATGTAGCCGGCCTGACCGATGTTGAGCAAGCCGGTGAAGCCGAAGTGGAGGTTCAGTCCGATCACCGCGATGGCCACCGCGGCGGTGTCGGGTGCGATGGCCTCGCGCAGGACCGAGTTGAGGATACTGAGAATGGTGTCCATGTGAGCTCCTTCAGCCGACCCGTGCTGCTCGACCGAGCAGGCCTTGGGGCCTGACCATCAGCAAGACGATGAGGATGACCAGGGCGACGGCGTACTTGAGGTCGCCGGGTGCTCCCAGCGGCCCGGCCAGCTCGACCACGAGCCCGATGACGATGGCGCCGACGAAGGCGCCGAAGGCGGTACCGAGACCGCCGAGCGTGACGGCGGCGAAGAGCAGCAGCAGGATCTGCATCCCGGTGTCCCACCGGATGCCGTTGCTGACCACCAGGGCGTAGAAGACCCCGCCGAGGCCGGCCAGGCCGGCGGCCACCGTCCAGACCAGGCGGATGATGCGGTCGACGTCGATGCCCGAGGCCGCGGCGAGCGCCGGGTTGTCGGAGACCGCTCGCGTGGCCTGGCCGACTCGGGTGTAGAGCAGGAAGTAGCCCACGAGGCCGATCGCGAGGAGCGAGACACCCATGGCGACGAACGACATGCCGGTCAGGCGGATCGGGCCGATGGTGATGACCTCGAAGTTCCGCACGACCACCTTCTTCTGCGAGGCGCCGACGAAGAACTGGAAGGCGTACTGCGCGGCGAGCGACAGACCGATCGTGACGACGAGCATCTGGGTCAGCCCCAGGCCGCGACGACGCAGCGGTTGCCACATCGCGCGATCCTGGAGGTATCCGGTGGCTGCACAGATCAACGTGGTGAGCACGATGCCGACCCACAGGTTGATGCCGGCGAGGTTGCAGAGCCCGTAGGCGACCATGCCGCCGAGCGTGACCTGCTCGGCGTGAGCGAAGTTGGACAGCCCCGTGGTGCCGTAGATCAGCGACAGCCCGACCGAGGCGAGGGCGAGGAGGAGCCCGAGCCTCAGGCCCTGGGCCACGCTCTGGATGATCTGGTCGCTGAACGAGGCGCCCCCGGAGTCGAAGTCGACCGAACGCACGTTGATGCTCGGGCTGGCCGAGCTGCCGAGCTTGACGCTCACCTTGACGCTGCCGTCGGGTCCTTGGAACTGCGCAGCCGCCGGCAGCAGCTCGAGCCCGTCGGGCAGCTCACCGATCTTGACGAGGTAGTCGCCGCCCTCGGTGACCTGGAAGCTGAACTTGCCGTCCGCCTCGGTCGTGATCGTCTCGATCTCGACGCCGTCGGCGTCGAGGAGCGTCACGTCGACACCCTCCGTGGGGCTCGTCCGGTTGCCGACGGTGCCGGTGATGCAGGCCGTCTGGTCGGCCTGCGCGAGGCACAGCACAGCAGCGCTGGAGGGTGGAGCTCCCATCAGCATGGCCAGCGGGGCGAGCAGCAGGCCCAGCAGGGCTCCAGCCACCGACGTTCGTCTACGTGGACGGGGTGGCCTGGTGCGTGGCTTCACGTGGTTCTCCTGTTCCGCGTCCCCCCTGGGCAGCGACTTGACACTCTAGGGGTACGCGTCGCCGCAGAGCAGCACATCTGTCCCGCATTCTGCAGAGCAACTCTGCCTTTACTGGACCGTGACTCTTCTGATACCGCAGACCTCAGGAACCGCCCGCGATCTCGGGTCCGTGGGTCACGACGCCGTCCGCGACGTCGCGCATCGAGAGCCGCAGGTCCATGGCCGTCTTCTGGATCCAGCGGAAGGCCTCGGGCTCGGTGAGGTCGAGCTTGTGCTGCAGGATCCCCTTCGCGCGGTCGACGGACTTGCGCGTCTCGAGCCGCTCCTGGAGGTCCTGCACCTCGCTCTCGAGCTGCGCCAGCTCGGCGAAGCGCGACAGCGCCATCTCGATGGCCGGCACGAGGTCGGACTCCGTGAAGGGCTTGACGAGGTAAGCCATCGCCCCGGCGTCGCGCGCCCGCTCGACGAGGTCTCGCTGCGAGAATGCCGTCAAGATGACGACCGGCGCGATCCGCTGGGCCGCGATGGCCTCCGCCGCGGCGATGCCGTCGAGGACCGGCATCTTCACGTCGAGGATGACCAGGTCGGGGCGGTGCTCCTCGGCGAGCTCGATCGCGCGCGCCCCGTCGCCGGCCTGACCGACCACGTCGTACCCCTCCTCGGTGAGCATCTCGGCGAGGTCCATGCGGATCAGCGCCTCGTCCTCGGCGATCACCACCGTGCGCCGCACCGTCGCGCCGCTCGTCGGAGCCGGGTCGGGGGTACCTGCTGCGGCGTTCACGGGTTCAGGCTAGTGGGAGTGCGGGGGGCGGCATCCCATCGGTTAAGGTTTGGCGGCGCCGGCCCCGGTAGTCCAACGGCAGAGACAATGCACTCAAACTGCATCCAGTGTGGGTTCGAGTCCCACCCGGGGTACGTGATTCGATGTCGGTGGTCTGCTCAAGACTGATCTCATGCACAGCGCCGACACCCGCCGCAGTGCGCTGGCTCTGCGCGGGCAGGGGCTGACCCTCTCCGAGATCTCTCGACTGGTGGGCGTCAGCCGCTCCACGCTGCGTACGTGGCGGTCCGCCACGCTGCGTGTCGAGGAACGGTGCCCGCGCTGCGGTCCGGCAGCGCTGGCGCACGGCGCCTACGCCGCACTGCTCGGCTACTATCTCGGGGACGGACACATTTCCCGAGCGGCGCGCTATGACGTGCTGCGCGTCTCGTGCGACGCCCGCCTCCCCCAGATCATCGACGACGTCGAGTCCTGCGTAGCCCTCGTCGGACACGGGCGGGTGTTCCGCGTCCGGGCTCCCGGGTGCATCGTGGTCCAGGCCCACTGGACTCACTGGACGTGCCTGTTCCCTCAGCACGGCCCCGGGCGCAAGCACGAGCGCGTCATCGCGCTCGAGGACTGGCAGCGAGTCGTCGTCGCCGACCACCCCGACGACTTCCTGCGCGGACTCTTCCACTCCGATGGATCGCGTTTCATCAACTGGACGCGACGCCCGGTCGCGGGCGTGCTCAAGCGCTACGAGTACCCGCGCTGGCAGTTCACCAACGCCAGCGAGGACATCCTCGGCCTGTGCGGCTGGGCCCTCGACCTCGTCGACGTCGCCTGGCGGCGCAGCAGCGCGAAGCACATCAGCGTGTCACGGCGCGAGGCGGTGGCCCGCCTCGATGAGCTGATCGGGTTGAAGGCCTGAGGCTCAGGCCAGGGGCTCGGGCTTGCGGTAGGCAGGGGCGACCTCGTTGATGGCATCGCCCATCTGGTGGATCCGCAGCGCGTTGGTCGAGCCGGGGATGCCGGGCGGGCTGCCCGCCACGATGACGACGAGGTCGCCCTCCTCGACGCGTCCGATCTGCAGCAGCTGCTCGTCGACCTGGCGCACCATCTGGTCGGTGTGCTCCACGGCATGGGTGCGGAACGTCTCGATGCCCCACGAGAGCGACAGCTGAGAGCGGACCCGGTTCTCGGGCGTGAACGCCAACGTCGGGATGGCTCCGCGCAGCCGGGAGAGCCGCTTCGCGGAGTCGCCGCTCTGGGTGAAGGCGACGACGTACTTCGCCCCGACCCGCTCGGCCACCTCGGCGGCGGCCTTCGCGATCACCCCGCCACGGGTGTGGGGGTCCCACTGGATCGAGGTGAAGCGGCCGGACTCGCTGTTGTCGAGGGCGTGGCCCTCGGTCGCAGTGATGATCCGGGCCATGGTCTCGACGGTGTGCACGGGGTGGTCACCGACGCTGGTCTCACCCGACAGCATCACCGCGTCGGCGCCGTCGAGGACGGCGTTGGCGACGTCACTGGCCTCGGCACGCGTGGGCGACGGGCTGGTGATCATCGACTCGAGCATCTGGGTCGCCACGATCACGGGCTTGGCGTTGAGGCGCGCCTTCTGCACGATCTGCTTCTGCAGGAACGGCACGTCCTCGAGCGGGCACTCGACGGCGAGGTCGCCGCGCGCCACCATGAAGCCGTCGAAGGCCTCGATGACCTCATCGAGGTTGTCGATCGCCTGAGGCTTCTCGATCTTGGCGATGATGGGCAGCATCACGCCCGCCTCGCGCATGATCGCGCGCACGTCCTCGGCATCCTTGGCATCGCGCACGAAGCTGAGTGCGATGAAGTCGACGCTCAGGCTCAACGCGAACCGCAGGTCGGCGATGTCCTTCTCCGACATCGCCGGCACCGAGACCGCGACCCCCGGCAGGTTGATGCCCTTGTGGTTGCTGACCGGCCCACCGACGAGCACCTCGGTGAGCACGTCGGTGCCCTCGACCGACACGACCCGCAGGCGGATCTTGCCGTCGTCGATGAGGATGGGGTCGCCGGTCCTCACGTCTCCGGGCAGGCCCTGGTAGGTCGTACCCGCGACCTCTCCGTCGCCCGGGACGGTGCGGGTGGTGATCGTCCAGCGCTGACCGCGGTTGAGGACGGCGTGACCCTCGGCGAAGGTCGACAGGCGGATCTTCGGCCCCTGCAGGTCGGCGAAGATGCCGACGCCCCGACCGGTCGCGTCGGCTGCCTCGCGCACGAGCCGGTAGGCCTCGGCGTGGTCGGCGTGGGTGCCGTGGCTCATGTTCAGCCGAGCGACGTCCATACCGGCGTAGACGAGCTCGCGGATCCTCCGCTCGGAACTGGTCGCAGGGCCCAGGGTGCACACGATCTTTGCTCTTCGCACGGGGCCACCCTACCGACATTTGGAACGATCCAACAGAGCGCGGTCGAGCGCATCCCTCCGGGCCGCGCGCCGCACGCGCGACAGCCCGTCACCCACGAGGGGCGACGGGCTGCCGGACGACGGGCGCTGAGCGACGAGCGCCGACACGGCGAGCGGCTCAGACGACGAGCGGACGGTCCGTCGGCTTGACCGGCGCCGGCAGCGAGCTGTCCCCGGTGAGGTAGGTGTCGACCGCTGCGGCGGCGGCTCGGCCCTCGGCGATGGCCCAGACGATCAGCGACTGGCCCCGACCGCAGTCACCGGCGGAGAAGACGCCGGTCACCGAGGTCATGTAGGCGCCGTCGCGCGCCACGTTGCCGCGGGCGTCGAGGTCGACACCGAGCTGGGTGACGATGCCGGGCTTCTCAGGGCCGACGAAGCCCATCGCGAAGAGCACCAGCTGGGCCGGGATCTCGCGCTCGGTGCCCTCGACCTCGGTCAGCTTGCCGGCCTCGAGGACGACCTCGACCAGGCGCAGGGCCCGGACGTGTCCGTCGTCGTCGCCGAGGAACGCCTTGGTCGACACCGCGTAGACGCGCTCGCCGGCCTCCTCGTGGGCCGAGGAGACCCGGAACGTCATCGGGTACGTCGGCCACGGTTGACCGGTCGGACGCGCCTGCGGCGGCTCGGGCATGATCTCGAGCTGGGTGATCGAACGGGCGCCGTGGCGGGTGGAGGTGCCCAGGCAGTCGGCGCCGGTGTCTCCGCCGCCGATGATGACGACGTCCTTGTCGGTGGCCAGGATCTGTTCCTGACCCTCGAGCTGGTCGAGCCCGAGCGCCGCTCGGTTGGCCTGCGGGAGGAACTCCATCGCCTGGTGGATCCCGCCGAGCTCGCGCCCGTCGATCGGCAGGTCGCGGGCCTCGGTGGAGCCCATCGCCAGCACCACGGCGTCGTAGCGCTCGCGCAGCTTCGCCCCGCTGAGCGTCGAGGACTCGCCTCCGACGTCGACGCCGGCGCGGAAGACGGTGCCCTCGCGCCTCATCTGGTCGAGGCGCCGGTCGAGGTGCCTCTTCTCCATCTTGAACTCGGGGATGCCGTAGCGCAGCAGACCGCCGATCTTGTCGGCTCGCTCGTAGACGGCCACCGTGTGACCCGCGCGGGTCAGCTGTTGGGCTGCAGCGAGGCCGGCCGGGCCCGAACCGACGACCGCGACGGTGCGACCCGAGAGCCACTCGGGCGCCTGGGGGCGGACGTAACCGGACTCCCAGGCCTTGTCGATGATCGAGACCTCGACGTTCTTGATCGTCACCGGGTCCTGGTTGATCCCGAGCACGCACGCGGTCTCGCAGGGCGCCGGGCACAGCCGCCCGGTGAACTCGGGGAAGTTGTTGGTGGCGTGCAGACGATCGATCGCGCCCTCCCAGTCGTCGCGCCAGACCAGGTCGTTCCACTCGGGGATGATGTTGCCCAGCGGGCATCCCTGGTGGCAGAACGGGATGCCGCAGTCCATGCAGCGCCCGGCCTGTTGGGTGATGATCGGCAGCAGAGCGCGCCCGATCCCGTCGGGGTAGACCTCGTTCCAGTCATGGATCCGCTCCTCGACCGGACGCCGCTCGGCGACCTCGCGGCCCTCCTTCAAGAAACCCTTGGGGTCAGCCATGCAAAGCCTCCATCATCGCGTTCGCGGTTGCGTCCTCGTCCAGCCCGTCGGCCTCGGCCTTCGCCTTGGCCTCCAGCACGATCCGGTAGTCGCGCGGCATGACCTCGGTGAAGCGTGCCAGCGAGGTGTCCCAGTCCGACAGCAGGTCCTCGGCGACCAGGGAGCCGGTCTCCTCGAGGTGCTCACGCACCATCTGTCGCAGCTCGTCGGCGGCCTCGCCGGCCACCGGTCCGAGCTCGACGAGCTCCTGGTTGACCCGGAAGTCCTTCAGGTCGAGCACCCAGGCGACACCACCCGACATGCCGGCAGCGAAGTTGCGACCCGTCTTGCCGAGGACGACGACGCGACCACCGGTCATGTACTCGCACCCGTGGTCGCCCACGCCCTCGGTGACCAGCCACGCACCCGAGTTGCGGACCGCGAAGCGCTCGCCGACCCCACCCCGCAGGAAGATCTGTCCCGACGTGGCGCCGTAGGCGATCGTGTTGCCCGCGATGATCTGCTCGTTGCTCCTGAACGAGGCCCTGCGGTCGGGCCGCACCACGATCCGCCCACCGGAGAGCCCCTTGCCGACGTAGTCGTTGGCGTCGCCCTCGAGCCGCAGCGTGATCCCGCGCGGCAGGAACGCCCCGAACGACTGGCCGGCCGAGCCGGTGAAGGTGAGGTCGATCGTTCCTTCGGGCAAGCCCTCGCCGCCGTACTTCTTGGTGACCTCGTGACCGAGGATCGTGCCCACCGTGCGGTTGACGTTGCGGACCGCGACCTGGGCGCGCACGGGCTCGCCGCGCTCGAGGGCGGGCTCGGCCAACGGCACCAGCTCGGTGACGTCGAGCGAGCGCTCGAGGCCGTGGTCCTGGGTGGTGACGCAGCGCCGGGCCTGGTCGGGGAACTGCGAGCGGTCGACCTGGTGCAGGATCGGGCTCAGGTCGAGGCCGTCGGCCTTCCAGTGGTTGACGGCCGTGGCCATGTCGAGGGTGCCGACGTCGCCGACGGCCTCCTCGATCGAGCGGTAGCCGAGCTCGGCCAGGATCTCGCGCACCTCCTGGGCGATGTACTCGAAGAAGGTGACGACGTACTCGGCCTTGCCGTTGTAGCGCTCGCGCAGGACCGGGTTCTGCGTGGCGACGCCGACCGGACAGGTGTCGAGGTGGCAGACCCGCATCAGGATGCAGCCGGAGACCACCAGTGGTGCGGTGGCGAAGCCGTACTCCTCGGCTCCGAGCAGCGCGGCGATCACGACGTCGCGCCCCGTCTTGAGCTGTCCGTCGGCCTGGACGACGATGCGGTCGCGCAGCCCGTTGAGCAGCAACGTCTGCTGGGTCTCGGCCAGGCCGAGCTCCCAGGGTCCACCCGCGTGCTTGAGCGAGGTCAGCGGCGAGGCACCCGTTCCGCCGTCGTGGCCGGAGATCAGGACGACGTCGGCGTGCGCCTTGGAGACGCCGGTCGCGACCGTGCCGACGCCGACCTCGGAGACCAGCTTCACGTGCACCCGCGCCGACGGGTTGGCGTTCTTGAGGTCGTGGATCAGCTGGGCGAGGTCCTCGATGGAGTAGATGTCGTGGTGCGGCGGCGGGCTGATCAACCCCACGCCCGGGGTGGAGTACCGGGTGCTGGCGATCCACGGGTAGACCTTGTTGCCCGGGAGCTGGCCACCCTCCCCCGGCTTGGCGCCCTGCGCCATCTTGATCTGGATGTCGTCGGCGTTGGTGAGGTACTCCGAGGTCACTCCGAAGCGCCCGGAGGCGACCTGCTTGATGGAGCTGCGCCGCTCGGGGTCGTAGAGACGTTCGGAGTCCTCACCGCCCTCGCCGGTGTTGGACTTGGCGCCGAGGCGGTTCATCGCGATCGCCAGGGTCTCGTGGGCTTCCTGCGAGATCGAGCCGTACGACATCGCGCCGGTCGAGAAACGCTTGACGATCTCGGAGATCGGCTCGACCTCGTCGATCGGGATCGAGTCGCGACCGGTGATCTCGGAGCCCTTGAAGCGGAACAGCCCGCGCAGGGTCATCAGCTTCGCCGACTGCGCGTCGACCGCCGAGGTGTACTCCTTGAACACGTCGTAGCGCTGCGAGCGGGTCGAGTGCTGGAGCCGGAAGACCGTCTCGGGGTTGAACAGGTGGGGCTCACCGTCGCGGCGCCACTGGTACTCGCCGCCGATCTCGAGCTCGCGGTGCGTGGGCAGCACGCCGCCGCGGGGGTACGCCGTGGCGTGACGCCGCGCGACCTCCTCAGCGATCGTGTCGAGGTCGATACCGCCCAGCTTCGACGTCGTGCCGGTGAAGTAGGCATCGACGACGTCCTGCGAGAGCCCGACGGCCTCGAAGATCTGGGCGCCCGTGTAGGAGGCGATCGTGGAGACGCCCATCTTCGACATCACCTTCAGCACGCCCTTGCCGAGACCCTTGATCAGGTTGGCGACCGCGACCTCGGGCTCGACCTTGACGTAGTAGCCCTCGCGCGCGAGGTCCTCGACCGACTCCATCGCCAGGTAGGGGTTGACGGCGGCCGCGCCGAAGCCGTTGAGGAGCGCCACGTGGTGGACCTCGCGGACGTCGCCGGCCTCGACGAGCAGGCCGACCTGGGTGCGGGTCTTCTCCCGCACCAGGAAGTGGTGCACCGCCGAGGTCAGCAACAGCGACGGGATCGGGGCCAGGTCGGCGTCGGCGTGCCGGTCGGAGAGCACGATGACGCGAGCACCCTCGGCGATCGCGGCCCTCACCTCGACGAAGATCTCCTCCAGGCGCGCTGCCAGGGCGGTGCCGCCGCCGGCGACCTCGTAGAGGCCGCGCGAGACGTGGGTGATGAACCCGGGCATGTCACCGTCACGGTTGATGTGGCGGATCTTGGCGAGGTCGTCGTTCGAGATCACCGGGAACGGGAGCACCACCTGGCGGCACGACGCCGGGGTCGGCTCGAGCAGGTTCGACTCCGGCCCGATGGTGCCGTTGAGCGAGGTGACCAGCTCCTCGCGGATGGCGTCCAGCGGCGGGTTGGTCACCTGCGCGAAGAGCTGGCTGAAGTAGTCGAACAGCAGCCGGGGCTTGTCGCTGAGCGCCGCGATGGGCGTGTCGGTGCCCATCGAGCCGAGCGCCTCGCCGCCGGTGTTGGCCATCGGTGTGAGGAGCACGCGCAGCTCCTCCTCGGTGTAGCCGAAGATCTGCTGACGCCGGGTGACCGAGGCGTGGGTGTGCACGATGTGCTCACGCTCGGTGATGTCGTCGAGGTGGATGAGACCGGCGTGCAGCCACTCGCCGTAGGGGTTCTCCTCGGCCAGCTCGGTCTTGACCTCCTCGTCCTCGATGATCCGGTGCTCGTCGGTGTCGACGAGGAACATCCGGCCCGGCTGCAGCCGACCCTTGCGCACGATCGAGGCGGGGTCGAGGTCGAGGACGCCGACCTCGGAGGCGAGCACGACCAGACCGTCGTCGGTGACCCAGTAGCGGGACGGACGCAACCCGTTGCGGTCGAGGACCGCGCCGATCTGCGAGCCGTCGGTGAAGACGACGCAGGCGGGGCCGTCCCAGGGCTCCATCATCGCGGAGTGGAAGGAGTAGAAGTCGCGACGCTTCTGCTCCATCTCGGTGTGGTTCTCCCACGCCTCGGGGATCATCATCAGCACCGCGTGGGGCAGGCTGCGCCCGCCCATGTGCAGCAGCTCGAGCACCTCGTCGAACGACGCCGAGTCGGAGGCTCCCTCGGTGCAGATCGGGTAGAGCCGCTCCAGGTCGCCGGGGATGAGGTCGGAGTCGAGCAGCGCCTCCCGGGCCCGCATCCAGTTGCGGTTGCCCTTGACGGTGTTGATCTCTCCGTTGTGCGCGATGAACCGGAACGGGTGCGACAGCGGCCAGCTCGGGAACGTGTTGGTGGAGAACCGCGAGTGCACGACGGCCATCGCGGAGGCGATGCGTTCGTCGACGAGGTCGGGGAAGAAGTGGTCGAGCTGGTCGGTGGTCAGCATGCCCTTGTAGGCGAGGGTGCGCGACGACAGCGACGGGAAGTACACGTCGGTCTCGCGCTCGGCCCGCTTGCGCAGGCAGTAGGCCAGACGCTCGAGCGCCATGCCGGTCAACCGCCGGCCGGCACCCGCCACGAAGAGCTGGCTGAACACCGGCATCACGGCCAGCGCCGCCTGGCCCGAGGATCGAGGGGTCGGTCGGCACGTCGCGCCACCCGACGACGCTCAGACCCTCGTCGGTCGCGATCTCCTCGATCCGGTTGCGGGTCGCGGCCACGTGGTCGTCGTCGCCCGGGAGGAAGGCCGTGCCGACGGCGTAGGACGCCGGCGACGGGAGCTCGAAGCCGGCTTCGACGGCCGCGGCGCGCAGGAAGGCGTCGGGCACCTGCATCAGGATGCCTGCGCCGTCACCGGAGTTCGGCTCGGCGCCGGCGGCGCCGCGGTGGTCGAGGTTGCGCAACGCTGTCAGGGCCTTGGCCACGATGTCGTGCGAGGCCTCCCCGGTGAGCGTGGCGACGAAGGCGACGCCGCAGGCATCGTGCTCGTTGGCCGGGTCGTAGAGACCTTGGACTGGCGGGAACGCGTGCGGATAGGGCACTGGTGTTCTCCCGTCGGCGTCGGTTGCGACCGTGCTGCCCGTGAACGGACGGAGCGGCTGCAACGGTGGGTCGCAGGGGACAACGTTGGCCCACGCGGCGGAAGCGCCAGATTACCACCGGGGCAGGGGCCGTCCGGGTGGGGAACCCGCCGCTGGACAGGCGTCAGCCGCGCTCGTTCTCCGCGCCGAGGTCCGCGACGACGTCGTCCTGGCCGAGGAGGGTCGTCTCGTCGCCCGCTGGGCGGTTCGCCTCGTCCTCGCGAGCGTCCGGCTCCGCGTCGTCCGCGGTCGTGGCGGCGGGACCGTGGCCGGGCAGGTAGGCGGAGTCCTCACGTCCCGGGTGGTGCCGTGAGCTCCACACGAAGTAGGCCGCGGCCGCCACGAAGAGCACGATCGAGGTCCAGACGTTGAGTCGCAGGCCCAGGACGTTGTTGAGCTCGACGGTGTCGATGCGCAGGTCCTCGATCCACCCGCGGCCCAGGGTGTAGCCCATGACGTAGAGCGCCATGACCCGCCCGTGGCCCAGCCGGAACCGTCGGTCGGCCCACACCAGCAGCGCGAAGACCGCCAGGTTCCAGAGGAACTCGTAGAGGTAGGTGGGGTGGAAAGTCGTCCCGACCGGGAAGTCCAGGCCCTGCGGGTAGTTGCCGCGGTCGATCTCCAGGCCCCACGGGAGGTCGGTCGGCTTGCCGTAGAGCTCCTGGTTGAACCAGTTGCCCCACCGCCCGACGGCCTGCGCGACGATCACGCCGGGAGCGAGGGCGTCCAGCATCGGCAGCAGCCGGATGCCCTTGCGGCGGGCACCGAGGTAGATGCCGACCGCACCGAGGGCGACTGCGCCCCAGATGCCGAGTCCGCCGTTCCAGACGTAGAGGGCTTCGACCGGGTTCTTGCCCTCGCCGAAGTAGAGCCCGGAGTCGGTCGCCACGTGGTAGAGCCGCGCCCCGACG
Organism: uncultured Actinomycetota bacterium; assembly: GCA_963742775.1. GTDB lineage: Bacteria > Actinomycetota > Actinomycetes > Propionibacteriales > Nocardioidaceae > Nocardioides. The sequence goes on from CAVUNE010000008.1 coordinate 364,613, forward strand.
AGACCGAAGGGGATGGCCCAGATCGCGAGGTCCTGGACGTCGCCGACTGTGCCACCACGCGCCTCCCACCGCTTCTCGCCGATCCAGATCGCCACGATGATGCCGAGGATGATCGACAGGGCGTAGCCGCGGATCGGCAGGTCGCCGAGGTACCAGACGCCCTGGGACGGGCTGGGGATCGACAACGGGGACGAGGTCGCGAGGGTCATGAGGGGCAGGGTCACGTCAGGAGTCCTCGAGCAGCGTGTGGATGTCGGAGGCGAACTGCGCCGGGGTGGTGTCCTGGCCCCAGTAGACCGGAGCCTCGTCGGCCGCGTCGACCCCCATGATCTGCGTGGTGTGTCCGCCGGGATCGTCGCGGTCGATCCCGACCGCCAGTGCCCGGCCCACCTCGACCACGGTGTCGAAGTCGGAGGTCGCCCCGATGAACGACCGGTCGAAGCGGTCGAGGTAGGCGCGGATGACCCCTGGGGTGTCGTGGTCGGGGTCGCTGGTGACCATGACGACGTCGACCTGCGCACGGTCGGCGTCGTCGAGCCGCACCATCGCGGAGGCGAGCCGGGTGAGGACGGCCGGGCAGATGTCCTCGCAGCGGGTGTAGCCGAAGAACACCAGGGTGAGGCGCTTGTCGGTGTCGGCCGCCAACGAGAAGGGATCACCCGAGGTGTCGGTGAGCTCCACGTCGGGCACCGCGTAGACCGGGTCGAGGGTGGTGCCCGCGAAGGGGACGCTCGCCTGGGAGGAACAGGCTCCGAGCCCGAGCGCGCACACCATGCCCAGGGCGGCCAGGCTCCTACGCACGTCGCACTCCTCCCGCGAGGTCCTCGGTCAGCGCGCTGAGCGCGCGCAACCCCGCCGCGCGGTCGTCGGGGTGGTCGAGCAGCGCGCGCACGAAGGCGGAGCCGACGATGACCCCGTCGGCGTACGCCGCGACCTCGGCCGCCTGGTCGCCGGTGCTCACGCCGAGACCGACGCCGACCGGGAGGCCGGTGGCTGCCCTGGTGCGCTCCACCAGTGGACCGGCCAGGTCGCTCGTCGCCGTGCGTGCGCCGGTGACGCCCATGACCGCGGTCGCGTAGACGAAACCTCGACACGCAGCGGTCGTCATGGCGATCCGTGCGTCGGTCGACGACGGCGCGACCAGGAAGATCTTGTCGAGCTGGTGGGCGTCGGCCGCCTCGATCCACTCCGGCGCGAAGTCGGGCGTGAGGTCGGGGGTGATCAGCCCGGCTCCCCCGGCGCTCGCGAGGTCGGCCGCGAACCGCTCGACGCCGTAGCGCTCGACGGGGTTCCAGTAGGTCATGATCACGGTCGGGGTGCCGGTCGCGGCGACCGCCTCGACGGTGCGCAGCACGTCGACGGTGCGGACGCCGCCCTCGAGCGCCTGCTGGGCGGCGGCCTGGATCGTCGGCCCGTCCATCACGGGGTCGCTGTAGGGCAGCCCGACCTCGATGACGTCGCAGCCGGCGTCGACCATCGCGTGCAGCGCCTCGATGCCGCCGTCGACGTCGGGGAAACCGGCGGGCAGGTAGCCCACCAGGGCGGCGCGCCCCTCGGCCCGCGCGGTGGCGAAGGCGGTCTCGACGGTCTGCGGGCTCACGTCGTCTGCCCCAGCCGGAACCACTCCAGCGCGGTCTGCATGTCCTTGTCGCCGCGTCCGGAGAGGTTGATCAGGATCGTCGCGTCGTCGCCGCGCTCGGCGCGCAGCGCGGGGGCGTCCTTGATCGCCCCGGCGATCGCGTGCGCGGTCTCGATGGCCGGAATGATGCCCTCGGTGCGACTCAGGAGCGCCATCGCCTCCATTGCCTCGGAGTCGGTGACCGGCGTGTACGTCGCCCGCCCGGTGCTGGCGAGGTGGGCGTGCTGCGGACCGACCCCGGGGTAGTCGAGCCCGGCCGAGATCGAGTGCGACTCGACGGTCTGGCCGTCGTCGTCCTGCAGCACGTAGGTGCGGGCACCGTGCAGGACGCCGCTCGCGCCGGCGTGGATCGTGGCCGCGTGGCGACCGGTCTCGACGCCGTCACCGCCGGGCTCGTAGCCCCAGACCTTGACCGAGTCGTCGTCGAGGAAGGCCTGGTAGAGACCGATCGCGTTGGACCCGCCTCCCACGCACGCCGCCACGGCGTCCGGGAGGACGCCGTACTGCTCGAGGCACTGGGCGCGCGCCTCGTCGCCGATGCCACGGGCGAAGTCGCGCACCATGCTCGGGAACGGGTGCGGGCCGGCGGCGGTGCCGAAGAGGTAGGCGGTGTGGTCGACGCTCGCCACCCAGTCGCGCAGCGCCTCGTTGATGGCGTCCTTGAGCGTCGCGCTGCCCGAGTCGACGGTCACCACAGTGGCGCCGAGCAGCTGCATCCGCGCCACGTTGAGCGCCTGACGCCTGGCGTCGACCGAGCCCATGTAGACGGTGCAGTCGAGCCCGAAGTACGCCGCCGCCGTGGCGCTGGCGACCCCGTGCTGCCCGGCACCGGTCTCGGCGATGACCCTCTTCTTGCCCATCCGCTTGGTGAGCAGGGCCTGGCCCAGCACGTTGCGGATCTTGTGGGCGCCGGTGTGGTTGAGGTCCTCGCGCTTGAGCAGGATGCGGACTCCCACCTGCGCGCTGAGGCGCTCGGCGAAGTAGAGCGGGCTGGGCAGGTTGGCGTAGTCGCGCAGGATCGCGTCGAAGTCGCCGCGGAAGGTCGGGTCGGCCACCGCCTCGTGCCAGGCGACGGTGAGCTCGTCGAGGGCGGCGATCAGCGCCTCCGGCATGAAGCGTCCGCCGAAGCCGCTCGCCCCCCCGAACCAGCCCTGGTCGTCGGCGTCGTAGCGGCCGGTCGGCTCCGAGGTCGGGGGTGCCTGGATCATCTCGTCGGTCATGCTGAGCTCCTCATCGTCAGTCCCGTCATCGCTGCCACCGCAGCCCGGGGAGCACCGTCCTTCACCAACGCCTCGCCCACCAGCACCACCCGGGCGCCCTCGTCGACGAAGCGGGCCACGTCGCCCGGCCCCGAGATCCCCGACTCCGCGACCGCCACCCGGTCGGGCGGCAGCAGCGGAGCCAGCCGGCCGAAGGTGTCGTCGTCGACGACGAGGGTCTTGAGGTTGCGAGCGTTCACGCCGATCAGCTCGGCTCCGAGGTCGACGGCTCGCTGTGTCTCGGCCTCGTCGTGCACCTCGACGAGCACCGTCAGCCCGAGCTCGCGCGCCTCGTCGTGGAGGCGACGCAGGTCGTCGTCGTCGAGCGCGGCGACGATGAGCAGGGCCAGGTCCGCACCGGCTGCTCGCGCCTCGACGAGCTGGTAGCTCTCGACGATGAAGTCCTTGCGCAGCACGGGCACCTCGACCGCGGCCCGGACGGCGTGCAGGTCGGCGAGGCTGCCCCCGAAGCGGCGCTCCTCGGTCAGCACGCTGATCGCCGCGGCCCCGCCGGCGGCGTACTCGGCGGCGAGCGCGGCCGGGTCGGTGATGTCGGCGAGGTCGCCCTTGCTGGGGCTGCGCCTCTTGACCTCGGCGATCACGCTCGAGCCGGCGGCGCGGAAGTGCGGCATGGGGTCGCGGGGCGCAGGCGCGTCGGCGAGCGCGGCCCGGACGTCGGCCAGCGGGAGGAGGCCTTCACGCCGTGCGAGGTCGATCCGCACGCCGGCGACGATGTCGTCGAGCACGGACACGGATGCTCCTGGGGTGAGTGGGTCGCACCGGACGACCGGGGACGTCGGCACGGGAGCGAGAATTCGTGCTCGCCGCCTCCCCAAGTCTGGCACGCGAGGCCTTAGGGTCGTCGGCGAGCCCGGCCCAGCGGGCCCACCACCTGAAGGGAAGCCCACCATGAGCTACAACCAGCCCCCACCGCCCCCGGAGTACGGAGCCCCCGGAGGCGGCTACGGCGCCGTGCCCCAAGGCACGAACCAGAAGGCCATCTGGTCGTTGGTCACCGGCATCGTCGGTCTGCTGTGCTGTGGCGTGCTCGGACCGGTGGCGATCTTCCTCTCCAACAACGCGAAGAAGGAGATGGGAGCCAGCAACCAGCAGGGCGGCGGGCTTGCCACTGCGGGACTGGTCCTGGGAATCATCGCCAGCGTGTTCCTCGTGATCCAGGTGGTCCTGGTCGCCACCGGCAACTTCTACCTCAACGTCGGCTGACCCGACCCCACCGTCGCTGCGACCGCCCCGTCCGGGAGACACCTGTCGCGTCAGGGAGCCAACCAGCTCCCGGCGGGGAGGTTGCGCAGCACCGTGAAGGTCGCGAGCGTGATGACGATCGCCGTGAGGATGACGGCGTTGGCGCGCGGGCCCAGCGGCGCCCGCACCTTGCCCGTCCAGGAGTCGAGCGCCCAGCGACCCAGCAGGAAGATCGCCACCGGCATCACCGCCACCAGCAGCAGGTTGCTCGAGGCAGCGTCGGCGAAGCGCAGGTCGGTCAGGTCGTTCACCGCGCGCAGACCGCCACAGCCGGGGCACCAGAACCCGAGCGCGGCCGAGGGGCACAGCCCCCACGACCCGGACTGGTGGGGGTCGCGCAGGTGCAGGGCCGCAGTCGCCAGCCCCAGGCCGCCGATGACCGACACCGGCCGTCTCATCCGCTCGGCGCGGGTGCGCCGCTGCCCGGGGGGAGCCGGCACGGCCGCCGGCACGGACGTCGGCGCGGTCTCGGTGCTCATGGCGGCGTCAGGGGTTCGATGCAGGCTCGGTGAGGTCTGGGTCGTGGGTCGACTCAGTGGTCGGTCTCGTGGAAGCCGAGCTTGGCCATCACGACGAAGAGGATGCCGGCGACGACCACCAGGGCGGTGCCCACCCAGAAGACGGGGAAGCTCACCGGGCGCAGCATCAGCCCGGCGGCGCCCACGGCGAACCCGATCAGCGCGAGCGCCACGGCGGACCAGGCAGCCGGGGTGTTGCCGTGGTTGTCAGACATCTGTGCTCCTCGGTGACGTGCGAAGGCGTGACCGCAGGTCACTGCGGGCTGCTGCTGACTCTAGTGGGTCGACCCCTCCGTGGGGTCGCGGCCCTCGTCGATGGCGCGCCACAGGTCGAGGTTGGTCTGCTCCTGCGCCGCGACGTCGGCGCGCGGTGCCGCAGGCCCCTCGCCCGGAGCGTCGTAGCGTCGTCCCATCTCCGGCCAGGACGCCACCGAGCGGGTCGCCACCACCGACGTGGCGACGGCGGCGAGACCGGCCCCGACCCCGACGTAGGACCACCAGGTGCGCGAAGCCGCCTGCGTCGTGCCGGTCACCGCGGACGACGCCGCGGCAAGCGTGGAAGGTGTGCCGACCCAGGCGACCACCGCGAAGGCCACCACGCCGAGCGCGGCGAGAAGACCCAGCCACGTGACTCCACGGCGCCAGCGTCCGCGAGAGACCAGGACGACACCCCACGTCGCCAGCAGCACCAGCGCCAGCGCGGTCACCGGTGGTGCAGTGGCGTCGGTGGTGGTCGACGCCACCGAGGCGAAGTCCGCCTGGGTCTCCTGAGACCCCGGCAGCCGCGCCCAGTCCTGGTTGCCCGCGACCGCCGCCACCGCGCCGGCCAGGAGCCCGCACAGGGCCACCGGCGCGAACCGACGTCGTCGGTCAGTCACTCGGCAGCTTCCCCTCGTCGAAGCAGGTGCGCGCACCGGTGTGGCAGGCGACGCCCGTCTGGTCGACCGAGACGAGCAGCGTGTCACCGTCGCAGTCGAGGCGGACCTCCACCACACGTTGCTCGTGCCCGGAGGTGTCGCCCTTGACCCAGTACTCCTGGCGCGAGCGGCTCCAGTAGGTCGCCCGCCCGGTGGTGAGGGTGCGGTGCAGCGCCTCGTCGTCCATCCAGCCCAACATCAGCACCTCGCCCGTGTCGTGCTGCTGGGCGATCGCCGGCACCAGGCCTCGTGCCTCCGGTCCACCTGCGTCGGGGGTGCGCTTGAGACGCGCGGCGATGGCGGGGTCGAGGCTGCTCACGACCCCAGTATGCCGGGGCTCCGCCCCACCCCCTGTCGTCTCCCCGCGCCACTCAGCTGCCCTGCTGCGCTGTCCACGAGGAGTGCAACCCGGCGTAGACACTGCCGCGCTCGCTCACCAGCACCCGGTGCGGCCCGCGCTGGACGATCCGGCCCTGGTCGACCACGACGACCTCGTCGGCGCTCTCGGCGGTCGTCATGCGGTGGGCGATGGTGACCGACGTGCGGCCCGACATCAGCCGCTCCAGGGCGCGGCCGATGCGCATCTCCAGCTGGGGGTCGACGGCGCTGGTGGCCTCGTCGAGCACGAGGAGGTCGGGGTCGGCCAGGTGAGCCCGCAGGAGTGCCACCAGCTGCCGCTCCCCCGCCGACAGCGACTCCCCCCGTTGGCCGACCCCGGTCTCGAGGCCCCGCGGGAGACCGGCGACCCAGTCATCGAGGCCGAGCTCGGTGGCACTGGTGAGGATGTCACCGTGCGTCGCGTCGAGCCTGCCGTAGCGCACGTTGGCCGCGATCGTGTCGTGGAAGAGGAAGCCCTCCTGCGGCACCAGCACCACGCTGGAGCGCAACGAGCTCTCCGAGATGTCGCGCACGTCGATGCCGTCGAGCAGGACCGACCCCGACGAGGGGTCCATGAGCCGGGTGAGCAGCTTGGCGAGGGTCGACTTGCCCGAACCGGTCTCCCCCACCACTGCGACCCGGGATCCGGCCTCGATGTGGAGCGAGATCTCGCTGAGCACCGTGGGCCCGGCCGGGTAGGCGAAGCCCACGTGGTCGAACCGGACGTCGATCGGCCCACGAGGCAGCACGTGGCCCGAGGTGCCGGGATCTGCGAGGTCGGCCGGGGTGTCGAGGATGCCCAGCACGCGTCGCCACCCGGCGATGGCGTTCTGGGCCTCGGTGAGGATCTGGGTGCCGATCTGGACGGGGCCGACGAACAGGCTCACGAGGAACGCGAACGCCAGCACCGTGCCGGCGGTGATGTCGTCGGCGAAGCCCAGCCGGATGCCGACGATCAGCACCCCCGCGTTGGCGAGCCCTGCCGAGACCCCGCCCAGGGAGAACGAGAACGCGGTGAAGCCCTGCGCCCGCACACTGGCTCGCTGGTGACGGGCCACGGCCTCGTCGATGCGTGCCTGGGTGCGCGCCTCGACCGCGTAGGTGCGCACGACGGCGGCGCCGACGACGGGCTCCGAGATCGCCGACAGCATCGACCCGACCTGACGCCGGACCGTGGTGTAGGCGTCCGACAACGTGCGCTGGAAGAAGCGCAGCGACAAGAACAGCGGCGCGAAGCAGACCCAGACCACCAGGGTCAGCTGCCAGGAGTAGATGAGCATCACGATCGTCGCGATGAGGATCTGCCCGACGCTGACCACGAACAGCAGGCCTCCGAAGACGAGGAACTGGCTGACCTGGTCGACGTCGCTGGTGACCCGGGAGACCAGGGCGCCTCGTCGCTCGGTGTTCTGGGTGAGCAGCGGCAGGTCGTGCACGTGGCGGAACGCCTTGATGCGCAGCGTCGCCAGTCCGCGCTCGGAGGTGGTGAAGAGACGACGCGTCATGGCGTAGGAGGCCCACGTCGTGAGTCCGACGGCCACCGCCGCCACCAGGCCGAGGAGCACCGTGAAGGAGACGTCGGGGCCGCCGTCGCCGTTCAGGCCGCGGTCGAGCGTCTGCTGCACCGAGATCGGGACGACGACCTGGCCGGCCGAAGCGATCACGGCGAGCGCCAACGTGCCTGCGATCCCGTCCTTCAGCTCGGGGGAGTAGTGCAGGCCACGACGGATGGTCTGCATCGGCCGCATCTCCTCGCCGGTGGCGAGGGCGGTGCCGTTGTTCTGGTTGCGTGCGGCGGCACCCGAGGCCCGGTCGTCGACCGCGGTCACGGGCTCACCTGCGCCGGCGCCGCCGAGGTCGAGGTCGGCGTCGATGGGGCTGTCGAGGGGACCGGCTGGTGCTCGTAGGCGTTGACCAGGCGGGCGTAGGCCGCAGACCGGACGAGCAGCTCGGCGTGGGTGCCCCGGTCGGCGATGCGGCCCTGCTCCAGGTGGAGCACCTCGTCGGCCAGGCTGATCGTCGCCTTGCGGTAGGCCACGACGACCAGGGTCGTCGAGGCGCCGTCACGGCGCAGCCCGGCCAGGATCCGCTGCTCGACCTCCGGGTCGACCGCGGAGGTCGCGTCGTCGAGGATCAGCAGTCGCGGTCGCCGGACGAGGGCGCGAGCCAGGGAGATCCGCTGTCGCTGGCCGCCCGACAGCGAGGTGCCGCGTTCCCCGAGACGCGCGGACAGCCCGTCGGGAAGGGCGGCGACGAAGGAGTCGGCCTGGGCGGTGCGCAGAGCCGCCCACACCTGCTCGTCGGAGAAGTCGGCCCCGAGCGTCACGTTGCCCCGCACGGTGTCGTCGAAGAGGAAGGCCGACTGCGGCACGATCGACGCCACCTGGGCCAGGGCGCCAGGCGCCAGGTCACGCAGGTCGGTGCCGTCGAGGGTGATGGTTCCGGTGGCCGGGTCGACGAGCCGGGTGAGCAGGGTGGTCAGCGTGGACTTGCCGGACGCCGTGGAGCCGACCAGGGCCACGGTGCGCCCGGGCTCGACGCCGAAGGAGAGTCCGTCGAGCACGAGCTGGTCGGCGTCGTAGCCGTAGGCGACGTCGGAGACCTCGAGCGCGGCCCCACCGGCACCGGCGGGCGCGCATGCCTCGCCGTGAGCCATCTCCCCGGTGGTCTGCAGCACCGCCTCGACCCGTCGGTAGCCCACGACGCTGCGGGGGAACTCACCGAGCAGCCAGCCGATCGACCGGATCGGGAACGACACGATCGTGAGCAGGTAGGCGACGGTCACCACGTCGCCGGCCGCGGTCGAGCCGCCCGTCACGCGGGTGACCCCGACGGCCAGCACCACGAGCACGCCCACGTTGGGCAGGGCGGCCAGGACGGGGTCGAAGGCCGCACGGATGCGTCCGATGCGGATGTTCGTCTCGCGCAGCTCGTAGGCCTTGGCGGCGAAGCGCTCGGTCTCCTGCGGCTCGCGGCCCAGGGTCTTCACGACCATCGCACCGTCAAAGGACTCGTGGGCGATCTCGCTGACCTCCGCGCGCAGCTCCTGGGCCCGGGTCGCCCAGCCCTGGGCGAGGTTCTGGTAGGTCACGTTGGTGGCGATGATGATCGGGAAGATGAGCAGACCGACGACGGCGAGCACCAGGTCGGCCACCAGCATCTGGCCCACGGCGATGACCATCATCGCGATCGTGCCCACCGCCATCGGCAGCGGAGCGATCGGGCTCCAGGCCGCCTCGACGTCGGCGTTGGCGTTCGACAGCAGCTGCCCGGTGGGGTGGCGCTGGTGCCACTCCATCGGCAGCTCGAGGTAGCGGCGCGTCACGGCGCGACGGGTGGCGGCCTGGAGGCGGTACTGCATGATCCCGGCCCCGAGCCGTCGCGCGACGATGCCGACCGCGCGCAGGAGCGCCACGGCGAGGAAGAGCGCGAGGATGGCCCAGAGCAGGCCGCTGTCGACCTCCCCGTCGCGGAAGGCGGGCAGCACCACGTGGTCGGTCGACCAGCCCAGGACCCAGGCGTCGGCGACGGTCAGCGCGCCGAACAGCACCGACCCGATCGTCGACACGGCGAAGACGCGTGGCTCGCGCCGGATCGCGACGCCGAGCACGGCGAACCCGGCGCGGGTCGACCCGCGCCCCCGGTCGTCGGCCCGATCCTCGGCCCGGTCGGCGTTGCTCACAGCACTCCTCAGGTCGGGCACGACGCCCGGACCGCCTCAGGCTAGGGCACCGCACCGACAGGGCCGCACACCCGCGAGGTCGCGATGCGGCCGGCGGGAGCGGCGCGATCACTCCGGTGGGTCAACGGACCGGGTGCCCGGCGGCGTCGAGGGCGGTCTTGACGTCACCGATGCGCAGCGTGCCGAAGTGGAACACGGTGGCGGCGAGGACGGCGTCGGCGCCGGCCTCCACGGCCGGAGCGAAGTGCTCGACGGCCCCGGCCCCGCCGGAGGCGATCACCGGGATGGTCACCTCCCGGCGTACCGCGGCGATCAGGTCGAGGTCGAAACCGTCCTGCGTGCCGTCGGCGTCCATGGCGTTGAGGAGGATCTCGCCGGCGCCCAGCTCGGCGGCCCGCCTGGCCCATGCGATGGCGTCGAGCCCGGCCGACGTCCGCCCGCCGTGGGTGGTGACCTCCCAGCCCGAGTCGGAGCCCGGGCTGCCGGGACCGCCCGGTCCTCCGGGGGCGACGCGGCGCGCGTCGACCGACAGCACGAGCACCTGGTTGCCGAAGCGGTCGGCGATCTCGGCGACCAGCTCGGGGCGGTGGATGGCCGCGGTGTTCACGGCGATCTTGTCGGCGCCGGCTCGCAGCAGGCGGTCGACGTCCTCGACCGAGCTGATGCCGCCCCCGACGGTCAGGGGGATGAACACCTGCTCAGCCGTGCGCGAGACGATGTCCATCGTCGTGGCGCGTCCCTCGTGGGAGGCCGAGATGTCGAGGAACGTCAGCTCGTCGGCGCCCTCGGCGTCGTAGGTGCGGGCGAGCTCGACGGGATCACCGGCGTCGCGCAGGTCGACGAAGTTGATGCCCTTGACCACCCGACCGCCGTCGACGTCGAGGCACGCGATCACCCGGACCGCGAGGCTCACGACGCTCCCCCACCGGCAGTGCGGTCGGTTCGGCGGTCGGCGGGGAGCGTGAGGGCGAGCGCGTCCTCGAGGGTGAAGCGACCCTCGTAGAGGGCAGTGCCGGCGATCGCGCCCTCGACCCCGTCGGGCACCAAGGCCATCAGTGCCTCGAGGTCGGCCAGCTCGCTGACCCCACCGGAGGCGATGACCGGGGCGCTCGTGGCCGCGCAGACGTCGCGCAGCAGCTGGAGGTTGGGGCCCTGGAGCATGCCGTCCTTGTTCACGTCGGTGACGACGTAGCGCGCGCACCCCTCGCTGTCGAGGCGGGCGAGCACCTCGTAGAGGTCTCCCCCCTCGCGGGTCCAGCCGCGGGCTGCGAGGGTGCGTCCGCGGACGTCGAGACCGATCGCGATGCGGTCACCGTGCTCGGCGATCACCTTCGCGCACCATGCCGGCTGCTCGAGGGCCGCGGTGCCGATGTTGACGCGGCGGCACCCGGTGGCGAGGGCTGCCGCCAGCGACTCGTCGTCGCGGATCCCCCCGCTCATCTCGACCTGGATGTCGAGCGCCCCGACGATCTCGGCCTGGAGCGCTGCGTTGGAGCCACGCCCGAACGCGGCGTCGAGGTCGACGAGGTGCAGCCACTCGGCGCCGGCGTCCTGCCAGCGGCGCGCGGCGGCGACCGGGTCGCCGTACACGCGCTCGGAGCCGGCGACGCCCTGGGCGAGCTGCACGGCACGGCCTTCGGTGATGTCGACGGCGGGCAGGAGCTGCAGGTAGGGCCGAGGTGCGGACGACGGCTCGGGCTGGGTCATGGGGGCACTCTCTTCGGTGGTCACTTCTGGGAGATCAACAAGGTGGCGACGGGCGTCAGCAGGACGCTGAGGAGCAGCACGACAGTACGCAGCGCCCAGCCGTCGGAGGCGAGGAACACCAGGAGGTTGAGCGCGAAGACCGCCGTGAGCACCAGGCCGATGTCGCGCCTTCGACGAGCGGCGAGGGTGCCGCTGGGTGCTGGGGCCGGGCGCGGGACCCAGCCGAGCAGCACCTGACGTCGCCGCTCGCGCTGAGCGGCCTTCTGGGCCTCGGCGGCGCGGGTCGCAGCGGCCAGCGTCGCCTGACGCTCGCGCTCCTCTCGCAGCCTGGCCCGCTCCTTGCTCACCCGGCAGCTGCCGTCACAGCGACCCGACCCAGTTGGCCAGCAGTGCCGCCCCGGCGGCACCCGACTTCTCCGGGTGGAACTGGGTGGCGCTCAGAGGTCCGTTCTCGACGGCCGCCACGAACCGGTCGCCTCCGTGCTCGGCCCAGGTCACGAGCGGAGCGCGCGTGCGGTCGTTGGTCTCCAACACCCACTGGCGGGCGCCGTAGGAGTGCACGAAGTAGAAGCGCTCGGCCTCGATGCCGGCGAAGAGGCCGGTGCCACCGGGCACCTCGACGGTGTTCCAGCCCATGTGTGGCACGACCGGCGCCTCCAGGCGCGACACGGTGCCCGGCCACTCGGCGCACCCCTGCGTGCTGACGCCGTGCTCCACGCCGTGCTCGAAGAGCACCTGCATCCCCACACAGATGCCCAGCACGGGTCGGCCGCCGGCGAGACGTCGTCCGATCACGCGCTCGCCCTTGACCGCGCGGAGCCCGGCCATGCAGGCGGCGTAAGCACCCACGCCGGGCACGACCAGTCCGTCAGCGTGCAGGGCGGTGTCGAAGTCGGCGCTCAAGGTCACCTCGGCTCCGGCGTGCTCGAGCGCCCGCACGACCGAGCGGACGTTGCCCGACCCGTAGTCGAGGACGACGACGTCGCGGCTACCCACGACCCGCCCCACCGGGGGTCGGGGGCGTCACAGGGCGCCCTTGGTGCTCGGGACCCCGGTCTCGCGGGGGTCGAGGGCGACCGCGTCACGCAGGGCGCGTGCGAACGCCTTGAACTGCGTCTCGACGATGTGGTGCGGCTCGCGCCCCGACAGCACCCGCACGTGCAGGGCCAGGTGTCCGTGGAAGGCGATCGACTCGAACACGTGCTGGGTCAGCGAGCCGAGGTAGGAGACCCCCGAGCCGCCGAGCTGCACGTAGGCCTGGCCCTCGGGCTCGCCGGTGTGCACGCAGTACGGGCGGCCGGAGACGTCGACGACGGCCTGGACGAGGGCCTCGTCGAGCGGCACGGTGGCGTCACCGAAGCGGCGGATCCCGACCTTGTCGCCCAGGGCCTGGCGAATCGCCTGCCCCACGGCGATCGCGGTGTCCTCGACGGTGTGGTGGGCATCGATGTGGACGTCGCCCTCGGTGCGGACGGTGAGGTCGAGCAGTGCGTGGCGCGCCAGGGCGCTCAGCATGTGGTCGTAGAAGCCGACCCCGGTGGAGATGTCGTGACGACCGGAGCCGTCGAGGTCGAGCTCGACGACGACCTTCGACTCGCTGGTCTGCCGCTCGATCCTGGCGGTCCGGGAGGGACCGGCGGTCCCGGCGGCGGCCCCGGGGGCGGTGGGCGTGGTCATGGGTTCTCCTTCGTCACGCGCTGCAGCGCGTCCTTGAACGTCGTCATCTCGGCCGGGGTGCCGATCGAGACGCGCAGCCAGCCGTCAGGTCCAGTCTCGCGGACCAGCACCCCGTGGTCGAGAAGCCCGCGCCACACGGCACGGCGGTCGGCAAAGGTGCCGAACAGGCAGAAGTTGGCGTCCGAGTCGGCCACCCGGTGTCCTTGCTCGCGGAGCCAGGCGACGGTGGCGTCCCGCTCGGCGCGCAGGTCGTCGACACGCGCCAGCAGCTCGGGGGCATGGCGCAGCGCGGCCAGGGCGACGGCCTGGGTGATCGAGGAGAGGTGGTAGGGCAGGCGGACCACCCGGACGGCGTCGACGATCGCCGGGTCGGCGGCCAGGTACCCCAGACGCAACCCGGCGGCCGCGAACGCCTTGCTCATCGTGCGGGTGACCACCAGGTTGCGGTGGGCGGGCAGCAGCTCGAGGGCCGACGGCGTCCCGCTGCGACGGAACTCGCCGTAGGCCTCGTCGACCACGACGATGCCGCGCTCCCCCACCAGGTCGCACAGGGCCGCGATCGCGGACGGCTCGAGCGCAGTGCCCGTGGGGTTGTTGGGCGAGGGCAGGAACACCACGTGCGGCTGCTCGACGCCGATCAGCTCGCGCGCCTCGGCGAGGTCGAGCCCGAAGTCGTCCGCGCGTCGGCCGGCGACCCAGCGGGTGTGGGTGTCGCGGGCGTACTCGGGATACATGGAGTACGTCGGCGCGAAGCTGAGCGCCGTACGACCCGGCCCGCCGAAGGCCTGCAACAGCTGCAGCATGACCTCGTTGGAACCGTTCGCCGCCCAGACCTGCGCGAGCTCCACGCCCCGCGGCGCGTCGGCCGAGAGGTAGGTGGCGAGCGCCGTCCGCAGCTCGACGTGCTCGCGGTCGGGGTAGCGGTTGAGCGAGCTCGCTGCCTCGCGCACGGCGGCGGCGATGTCGTCGGCGCACGCTGCCGAGGGTCCGTACGGATTCTCGTTGGTGTTCAAGGAGACCGCGACGTCGAGCTGCGGCGCGCCGTAGGGCTCGACGCCGCGCAGCTCCTCCCGCATCGGGGGGAAGGTCATGGTCACCTACCTCGCGAAGCGGGCGCCGACGCCGGCGCCGTGGCCGGGGAGGTCCTCGGCACCGGCCATCGCCACCACGTGGCCGGCCACCTCGGCGAGGGCGTCACGGGTGTACTCGACCTGGTGGAGGCGCTTGAGGAAGGAGTGCACGCCGAGCCCGGAGGAGTGACAGGCGCAGCCGGCGGTCGGCAGCACGTGGTTGGAGCCGGCGCAGTAGTCGCCCAGCGCCACCGGGGACCACGGTCCCACGAAGACGGCGCCGGAGTTCCGCACGCGCGCAGCGATCGTGAGGGCCTCGCGGGTCTGGATCTCGGTGTGCTCGGAGGCGTAGGCGTTGATCACCTCGAGGCCCTGGTCGAGGTCGTCGACCAGGATGATCGCCGACTGCTCGCCGGCCAGGGACGCCGCCACCCGCTCGCTGTGCCGGGTCGCGGCGACCTGCTCGACGAGCTGCGCCTCGACGTCGTCGGCCATCGACTCGGAGTCGGTCACGAGCAGCGCCGCGGACGTGCCGCCGTGCTCGGCCTCGGTCAGCAGGTCGGCCGCCACGAAGGCTGGGTCGGCGGAGTCGTCGGCCAGGACCGCGATCTCGCTCGGTCCGGCCTCGGAGTCGATGCCGACCACGCCGCGCAGCAGCCGCTTGGCGGCGATCACGTAGAGGTTGCCCGGACCCGTCACCAGGTCGACGCGCCGGCACGGCCCGGCACCGTAGGCGAACATCGCGATCGCCTGCGCCCCGCCCACGGCGTAGACCTCGCTCACGCCGAGCAGCTCGCAAGCGGCCAGGATCGAGGCGTCCGGCAGGCCAGTCCCTCGCGTCGGAGGGGTCGAGACGGCGAGGGAGCCCACCCCGGCGACCTGTGCGGGCACGACGTTCATGATGACCGTCGAGATCAAGGGCGCGGTGCCGCCCGGCACGTACAGCCCGGCGCGGTCGACCGGCACGAGACGGTGGGTGACCCGGGCGCCCTCGGCGACCTCGACCGTGACGTCGTCCTCCAGCTCGGCCTCGCTGGCCACGCGGAGACGCCGGATCGACTCCTCGAGCGCGCGCCTCAGCTCGGGGTCGAGCTCGGCGAGGGCCGTGCGCATCGCCTCGGCCGGGACCCTGACGTCGTCCAGCTCGACGCCGTCGAAGCGGGCGGTGAGCTCGAGCACGGCGTCCAGCCCGCGGGTGCGGACGTCCTGGAGGATCGGCGCCACGACATGGGTCGCCTTCTCGACGTCGAACTCCGCCCGCGGGATCACGGTGCGGTAGTCGTCGGGCGTGGAGCCCCGGAGGTCGATGCGGCGGATCATGGGGCCGATCCTAGAAGGGCTCGACCTCCACCGAGGATTCGGTGGCGTGGGTTGGACGTGCGCCACCACGGCGGCACTAGGTTGATCACGTGGCAACCGGTCCCGGCACGCTCCCCATGTTCCCGCTCAACTCGGTGCTCTTCCCCGGTCTGAGCGTGCCCCTGCACGTCTTCGAGGACCGCTACCGGGCGTTGGTGCACCACCTGCTGCGGGTCGAGGACCCCACCGCGCGGGTCTTCGGCTCGGTCGCGATCCGCGAGGGCTACGAGGTCGGCGACCACGGCGCGCAGTCGCTGTTCCGCGTCGGGTGCAAGGCCCAGCTCACCGAGATCGAGGCGCATGCCGACGGCACGTTCGACGTCGTCGCCATCGGTCTCGAGCGCATTCAGCTCGACCGGCTCGAGACCGGGGACGCCTTTCCACTCGGCCATGTCACCGAGCTGCCCGAGCAGACCCAGCACGTCGCCGAAGACGTCCTCGAACGCGCCCGCGCCACGTTCACCGCCTACCGGGTGGCGCTCTCGGAGATCCGCACCGACCCCTACACCGGCAACCTCCCCCGTGACCCGTCGTACCTCTCCTGGACCCTCGCGGCGTGTGCGCCCCTCCCCCTGCACGACCGTCAGGCCCTTCTCGAGGCCGAGGACGCCACCGACCGGCTGGTGCTCGTCACCGACCTGCTCCGCTCCGAGCTCAAGGCGATGAACGTCATCCCCTCGCTACCCGCCACCGAGGTGGCCCGCACCCGCTGGAGTCCGAACTGATAGGGAGTGCGTGAGGAACGAGCGCACACCCGTGATCAGTGAAGATCGAGCAAGCGCCGCGAGCGAGGAACGAGCTCGCGACGCGCGCATCGAAATCCGGTGAGGTAGCCAGCAGCCGTCCCCACCGCGGCTACACACGTCACAGGCTTCGTCGACGGCTCGTCCCTCGCCTGCTCAGCCTCCGTGCCGTGCCGTGCCGTGCCGTGCCACGATCGCCCCATGGCCACGAGATCACCCGGCGGCACCCCGGCCACCCGCGCCCTGACCGCAGCAGGGATCGGCTTCGTCCTGCGCCCCTACGACCACGACCCGCGCAGCGAGTCGTTCGGCCTCGAGGCGGCCTCCGCGCTCGCGGTGGAGCCCGAACGAGTGCTGAAGACCCTGCTCGCGGTCGTCGACGGCGCGCTCACGGTGGCGGTCGTGCCGGTGAGCGGGCGGCTCGACCTCAGGGCACTGGCGCGTTCCCGGCACGCTCGCCGGGCCGAGATGGCCGACCCGGCGGTGGCGGAGCGGGCCACCGGCTACGTCGTGGGCGGCATCTCCCCCATCGGGCAGAAGCGTCGTCACCCCACTGTCGTCGATCTCTCGGCGCTCGACCACGAGAGCGTGCTCGTGTCCGGCGGACGCCGAGGGCTCGACGTCGAGCTGGCCCCGGCCGATCTGGTCGCGATCACCTCGGCAAGCCTCGATCGGATCGGCCGGAGCACCTAGCAGTCGCGGCCCTAGCGGTCGTCGCCGTCGGTGCTCACGCGCAGCGCGAGGTGGTTGACGCCGTCCTGCGACCAGGTCGAGAGTCCGAGAGCACTGAGCGGCTCGAGGTTCGCTCGTACCTCGTCGGGCAGGTCCGGGATCGACGACAACCACGAGCCGGTGTCGAAGTTCACGAACAGCACCGCGCCGGCGTCCCCCGAGTTGAGCACGGCGTTGCGGTAGGCATCGGTGCCGCCCAGCCCGCCGTCCTCGAGCAACGAGGCGCGGTAGTCGGGTGACGGCCCAGCGGCCACGACATCACCGTCGACGTCGTACCCGAGCAGGGTGTCGAGCGCGGAATCGTCGACAGCGCCCAGGATCGTGTCGAGGAGGCCCGCGATCGCCTCGCCGTCGCCCTCGACCTTGACACCCAGCGGCAGGTCCGTGGGCGGCTCCGAGGCGGCGAAGGCCGTGAGGTCGGCGTCGCCGCCCAGAGCGACCGCGGTCGAGTCGCCCAGCAGGGTCTCGACGTCGCCGGGCAGGTCGAGGCCCGTGGCGCTCTCGACCGGGCTCAGGAGCTCGTCCAGGCCGCCCTGGCCCAGGATGTCGTCGGCCGACGAGCTGATCGCGTCGAACCACCCCTCGGGCAGACCGAAACCCACCGCGACAGCGGTGTCGTCGGGCAGCGTGGAGAGGACGTCGTCGCCGGCCTCGCCTGCACCGATGCCTTCGCCGAGCGACGACCCCACGGCCGTCTCGACCTCGAGGCCGCTGTCGGCGAAGCGCACCGTGAGCGCTGCACCCTCGAAGCCGTCGAAGAGCGTCGACAGCTCGCCGGCAGCACCCGGAGTGGGGGCCAGCGGGTCGCCGCACGTGGCGAACGGGTCGGCGCCCGGGTCCGACGGCAGGCACTCGGTGAGCGAGGGCCCGCCGATGCCGTACAGGCCGCTGAGGCCGCCCGTCGTGTCGGAGAGGAACGTCGCGGCTCGCGGGGACGCGTAGGCGGTGAGGATCCCGGGATCACCGGCCTGGTCGGTCCAGCGCTGGAAGTCGGCGTCGTCGCCCAAGGAGGCCTCGGACGCGGCGGCGGAGACCTGCTCGGCGATCTCGGTGGTCTCGGCGACGACGGCCCACTCGCCCGCGACCGAGAAGCCGAAGGAGTCGCTCTCGCCGTCGCACGCGTGGAGTGCGGCCAGGCCGGTCTCGGCCCCCGCCGCGTCGTCGACCTGGATCACCCCGACCGCCGTGATGTCGCTGCCGCTGGGGGCGTCCGAGCCGCCCAGGTCGATCGCGGCTGCAGCGAAGCGGTTGCCGAGCCAAGGGTCGATGTCGTCGGCGAAGTCGATGTCGGGGCAGGTTCCGTCGCCCTGGATCTGCTCGAACAGTCGCCGACGCAGGTCGTCATCGGCCGCCACGTCGACGTTCTCGGCGAACCCCGGGAACTGGCGCAACGTCTTGAGGCCCTCGAGCTTCTGCGTCCCACGGGGGTCGAGGTCGACCGACACGTAGCCGATCGTGGTGTCGGGCAGGGCCTCAGCCGGCTGGGCACCGGTGGCGAAGAACATCGAGTACCCCGCCCAGGCGCCGCCGGCGAGCACGCCCACGCCGATCAGGGCCGCGCCGACCACGAGGGTGGCGCGGGGCCCCCGGCCGCGCCCGGGGGCGGCGCCGTGCCCACCCGGGGGTCGCCGGCCGCTGAAGCCGCCCTGGAGGACCTCAGGGCTGGCGTCCTGCCACGTCGGAGGGGGCGCACTGGGCCGCGGCCCGGGCGGTGTCGCCGGGGGGCCTGCGGGCAGCGGACCCCGGGAACCGCCGACCGGCAGCCCGGATGGCGGCTCGTGGCGGGGGTCGGACGGGCGATCCGGGGGAGGCTGGTTGGTGGGCATCGCGGTCATCCTCGATTCGACGTGCCTGACACCGCGCGCCGGCGAGGAGGGCGCCCGGTCGGAGCAGACATGCTACGGACCTCTCGCCGCGGAGGCCAGGGGCGGACTACGAGGTGGCTGTACCCGACCTGGTGCCGGTCGAACCCTCGTCGAGCCAGGACGGTCGCTCGGCCCAGTCGGCATCCGGGGGCACCCCGCCGTCCCCCACCCGACCCACCGTCAGCAGGTAGGTCAGGGCCAGCCCCAGCAGAGCGCCGAGGGGCCACGCCACGAACGGACTGGCGCCGCTGATCGTCAGGGAGGACGGCAGGGCGGTGCCGTCAGCGGCATCGGCCTCCAGGGTGGCCGGGTCGACCGGCCCGAGATGGGTGCCGAGCCGATAGGCGACGAACCCGGCCAGTGCAGCGCCGATGACCACGGCGGCCAGCATGACGATCTCGGACCGTCTGCCCAGCAGGCTGCACAGCACGCCGAGCACCAGCCCGGCGACGACGCCGATGACGACGTACTCGGCCGTGGAGTCGAAGAAGCCCTTCAGGCTGGGGAAGTCGAAGACGAAGGTGTCCCCCACCGGGCGGTAACCGGCGACCCAGGTGCCGTCGACGACGACCCCCCCGATCGGGTTCCACCACCGCTCCCAGAGCCACCCGGCCGCGGCGCCGGCGCCGGCGAAGAGTGCCACGACCACCAGCGGCTCGAGCAGGTCTCCGAGAAGGCTGCTCGACCGCCTGCCTGCGGCCGCGTCGGTCTCGCTCGTCATCGGGTCGGACGTCATCCGGTCAGGCATCCTGGTCCCAGCAGCTGCTTCAGGTCGGCGAACAACGCCGGCGTCGGCGTCACCCGGAGGCGGTCGTCCAGGCGCATCACCTTGGTCGACTCCCGTGAGAGCAACCGTAGCCGGACCTCGGTGAGACCGGGGTGGGTGCCGAGGACGTCCCTGAGCTGCTCGATCACCGGCGCGGTGCACCGGGTCGAGGGCAGACTGATGGTGACCGGACCGGTCGGCCCGCCGGGCCCGGTGCTGAGGTCGGGCACGGTGAGCTCTTGACCCCGCAGCTCGGGCTGCTCCTTGTCGCGCGAGAGCTGACCCTTGACCCGCACGATGGCGTCCTCGACGAGGTAGGGGCTGGCGAGCTGGTAGGAGCTGGGGAAGAGCAGCACCTCGATGGCGCCGTCGAGGTCCTCGAGGGTGATCGTGGCCCAGGCGTCACCACGCTTGGTGATCTTGCGGTTGACCGAGGTGATGAGCCCGCTGATCGTCAGGGTCGTGCCGTGCGGCCGGTCCTCGTCGAGCATCAGCTGACCGATCGTGCAGTCGGTGCCGGTCGAGAGCACGTGCTCGAGGCCCAGCAACGGGTGGTCGGAGACGTAGAGCCCGAGCATGTCGCGCTCGTGGCCGAGCAGCGTCATCTTGTCCCACTCGTCGATGTCGGGGATCGTCACCGTGACGCCGAAGGCCGCGCCGCCGTCCTCGGGGTCGTCGAGGCCGGCGAACAAGGAGTCCTGGCCGATCGCCTCGTTGCGCTTGATGTCGACGTACTGGTCGACGGCGGTCTCGTGCACCGCCACCAGCGCCTTGCGATGGTGCTTCATCTCGTCGAAGGCACCGGCCTTGACCAGCGACTCGATGACCCGCTTGTTGCACACCAGTGCCGAGACCTTGCCCATGAAGTCGTTGAAGTCGTGGTAGCGACCCTTCTCCTCGCGTGCCGAGACCACCCCGTCGACGACGTTGGCGCCGACGTTGCGGATCGCGGTGAGGCCGAAGCGGATGTCGGTGCCGACGGGGGTGAAGGTGGCTGCGGACTCGTTGACGTCGGGCGGCAGGACCTGGATCTTCATCCGGCGACACTCGTTGAGGTAGATCGCCATCTTGTCCTTGTCGTCCTTGACCGAGGTCAGGAGCGCGGCCATGTACTCGGCGGCGTAGTGCTGCTTGAGGTAGGCGGTCCAGTAGGAGATCAGTCCGTAGGCCGCGGTGTGCGCCTTGTTGAAGGCGTAGTCGGAGAACGGGACCAGGACGTCCCAGAGCGCCTTGATCGCGGCCGCCGAGTAGCCGTTCGCCTTCATGCCGTCGGAGAAGGGGATGTACTCGGCGTCGAGCACCTCCTTCTTCTTCTTGCCCATGGCGCGTCGCAGCAGGTCGGCCTGGCCCAGCGTGTAGCCGGCCAGCTTCTGCGCCACCGCCATGACCTGCTCCTGGTAGACGATCAGGCCGTAGGTCTGGCCGAGGATCTCCGCGAGCGGCTCCTCGAGCTCGGGGTGGATCGGGGTGCTCTCCTGCTTGCCGTTCTTGCGCAGGGCGTAGTTGGTGTGGGAGTCGACGCCCATCGGCCCCGGTCGGTAGAGCGCCAGGACCGCCGAGATGTCCTCGAAGTTGTCGGGGCGCATCAGGCGCAACAGCGCGCGCATCGGTCCGCCGTCGAGCTGGAAGACCCCCAGCGTGTTGCCGGTGCCCAGCAGCGCGTAGGACGCCGCGTCGTCGAGGGCGAGGTCCTCGAGGACCAGCTCCTCTCCACGGTTGGCCCGGATGTTGTTGATGCAGTCGTCGAGGACCGTGAGGTTGCGCAGCCCCAGGAAGTCCATCTTGATGAGGCCGAGGTTCTCGCAGGTCGGGTAGTCGAACTGCGTGATCATCGCGCCGTCGGCGGGACGCTTGAGCATCGGGATGATGTCGAGCAGCGGCTCGCTCGACATGATCACGCCGGCGGCGTGGACGCCCCACTGGCGCTTGAGACCCTCGATGCCGATGGCGGTGTCGACGACCTTCTTCACGTCGGCGTCGCCGTCGTACAGCGTGCGGAACTCGCCGCCCTCGCCGTAGCGCTTGTGCTGCGGGTCGAAGATCTCCTGCAGCGGGACGTCCTTGCCCATCACCGCGGCCGGCATCGCCTTCGTGATGCGATCACCCATGGCGAAGGGGTAGCCGAGGATGCGGCTGGAGTCCTTGACGGCTTGCTTGGCCTTGATGGTCCCGTAGGTGACGATGTAGGAGACCCGGTCGTCGCCGTACTTGTCGGTGACGTAGCGGATGACCTCACCGCGACGACGCTCGTCGAAGTCGATGTCGAAGTCGGGCATCGAGACGCGATCGGGGTTGAGGAACCGCTCGAAGATCAGGCCGTGCACGAGCGGGTCGAGATCGGTGATCCGCATCGCGTAGGCCACCATCGAGCCGGCCCCCGACCCCCGGCCGGGCCCGACGCGGATGCCGTTGTTCTTCGCCCAGTTGATGAAGTCGGCCACGACGAGGAAGTAGCCGGGGAAGCCCATCTGCATGATGACCCCGAGCTCGAACTCGGCCTGCGTGCGCGAGGCCTCGGGGACTCCTGCGGGGTAGCGCGCCTCGAGGCCGCGCTCGACCTCCTTGACCATCCAGGAGTCCTCGTTCTCCCCCTCGGGGCAGGGGAACTTCGGCATGTACTTGCCCGGGGCCTCGGAGAACTCGACCTCGCAGCGCTCCGCGATCAGCAGCGTGTTGTCGCACGCCTCGCGCAGGTCGTACTTGTCGACCCACAGCGCCCGCATCTCGGCGGCGGACTTCAGGTAGTAGCCGTCGCCGGAGAAGGCGAAGCGCTGACCCGGACCGTCGCCGGCGGGGATGTCCATCGTCGAGCCCGAGTTGATGCACAGCAGGTGCTCCTGCGAGCGGGCGTCCTCGCGCATGACGTAGTGCGAGTCGTTGGTCGCCAACAGCGGGATCCGGAGGTCGTCGGCGAGACGTAGGAGACCGTCGCGGACCCGGTTCTCGATGTCGAGGCCGTGGTCCATCAGCTCGAGGAAGTAGCTCTCCCGACCCAGGATGTCCTGGAAGTCAGCGGCAGTCTGTCGGGCCGCGGCGTAGTTGCCGTGCCGCAGGTGCACCTGCACCTCGCCCGAGGGGCAGCCCGTGGTGCCGATGATGCCCTGGGAGTGCTGGGCGAGCAGCTCGCGATCGGCACGCGGGTGCTGGAAGAACCCGTCGCGCCAGGCCCCGGTCGAGATCCGGAACAGGTTGTGCATGCCCTGCGTCGACTCCGACAGCAGCGTCATGTGGGTGTAGGCGCCGCGCGAGGAGACGTCGTCGGGGCCGCCGCCGTAGAAGTTCACGCGCTTGCGCTCGTGTCGGCTGATGTTGGGCGTGAAGTAGGCCTCCACCCCGATGATCGGCTTGACCCCGGCCTTCTTCGCCTTCGAGTAGAACTCGTAGGCCCCGAACACGTTGCCGTGGTCGGTCATCGCGACCGCCGGCATCTCGAGCTCGGCGGCCCGCTCGGTCAGGGCCCCGAGCCGGGCTGCCCCGTCGAGCATGGAGTACTCGGTGTGCACGTGCAGGTGGACGAAGGAGTCCCTGCTTCCGTTCGAGCTTCCGGTCGAGCTTCCGGTAGTGGTTCCAAGGGAGCCGGCAGACATCGGTGGCGTTCCTCATCGGGTCGGGTGCGGGCATGCTGCAGGGGTCTCGTGCGTGCCTGGTGTGCAGCCGAGCGACCTTCTGGGGGAAGGGTCCTCAGCCTACGTCACCAGCGACGCCGATGGTGCCAGGCAGCACCGACAACCGCAGTCGCTCGGACCCCTCGGCCCGGCTCGCGTCAGGGCCGCCACACCAGGTGGAGGTCGGGGGCCTGCTCCTCGTTGTCGGCCCCGTCGGTCCGCCCGGCCTCGACCAGCCCGTGGTGCTCGTAGAACCGCCGCGCCGGACGGTTCATCTCGAACACCCACAGCCCGAAGCCCCGCGGACGCAGACCCTTGGCGAGGTCGAGCAGCGCAGCGCCGACGCCGGTCCCGGCTCGCTCGGGCAGGACGTACAGGTCGTCGACCCAGTCGTCGGTCAGGCGCAGGTAGCCGACCACGACGTCGTCGGCCTCGGCGACCCACACCTCGGCGGTCCCGATCCAGCCGGCCACCCACCGGCCGGCCTCGTCGTCGTCGTGGATGCTGGGCGGCATCGCCGCGGCCGCGACGGCGCCGGCACGGGCGCGCAAGTTCACGTCGGCGACGGCCGGTGCGTCGTCCGCGCCGGCAGGCCGCAGGACCAGGTCAGTCGGATTCGCGGATGACATCGAGCGACTGTGCCAGGTCGTCGGGGTAGGACGACTCGTACGCGACGTAGGAACCGGTCTCGGGGTGCTCGAAGCCGAGCTTCACCGCGTGCAGCCACTGGCGCGTCACCTTGAAGCGCTTGGCCAGCGTCGGGTCGGCTCCGTAGGTGAGGTCGCCCAGGCACGGATGCTTCAGCGCCGCCATGTGCACCCGGATCTGGTGGGTGCGTCCGGTCTCGAGGTGCACCTCGAGCAGGCTGGCGAAGCGATGCGCCTCGAGGGTCTCGTAGTGCGTGACGCTCGCCCGGCCGCCGTCCAGGACCGCGAACTTGTAGTCGGCGCCCGGATGACGGGCGATCGGAGCGTCGATGGTGCCCTCGAGCGGATCGGGGTGGCCCTGCACGACCGCGTGGTAGGTCTTGTCGACCGTGCGGTGGCGGAAGGCGTTCTTCAGCACCGAGTAGGCGTGCTCCGACTTGCAGATCACCATCACGCCGGACGTGCCGACGTCCAGGCGCTGGACGATGCCCTGACGCTCGGACGCACCGCTGGTGGCGATCCGGAACCCGGCCCCGGCCAGGTGTCCGACGACGGTCGGGCCCGACCAGCCCGGCGACGGATGGACCGCGACGCCGACGGGCTTGTCGATCACCACGATGGAGTCGTCGTCGTGGATGATGCCGATGCCCTCGACCACCTCGGGCACGACCGCCAGCGGATCGACCTCGACGGGGATGGTCACCTCGAGGAGCGCTCCGGGGAGCACCCGCTCGCTCTTGCTCACGTCGGCACCGTCGACACTGACCAGACCACGCCCGATGAGGTCAGCAGAGCGGGTGCGCGAGAGGCCGAACATCTGCGCGATGGCGGAGTCGACCCGCTCCCCCGCCAAGCCCTCAGGCACGTGCAGGCTGCGGTAGTCGGACTGGCTCACTCCGACTCCACCTCGGCGGCGTCGCGCCCGGAGGACTGGTCGACCGGCTGGACGACTGATGGGTCACTGCGCTCGGAGGGGTCACCGTCGGGGTCGGGGTCCCGGGTCCCGTCGAGCCGCACGCCGCGCAAGGCCTGCAGGAGGATCAGCCCGGCGGCGAGGTTGATGCACACGTCGGCGACATTGAAGATCGGCCAGTGCGGCAGCTGGAGGAAGTCGATCACGTGTCCGTGGAAGACGCCCGGCGGCCGGGCGATGCGGTCGGTCAGGTTGCCGGTGATGCCGGCGAGCAGCAGCCCCAGCGCCACCGCCCAGATCGCGCTGCCCAGGCGTCGGGCGAACCACAGCACCACCAGCGCGGCGACGATCGCCAACCCGCTCAGGACCGGGGTCAGGCCGGTGCCGAGGCTGAAGGCGGCCCCGGGATTGCGGACGAGGTTCAGCTGCAGGAGATCGCCGACCACGCTGACGTCGGCTCGACCATCGAGCCGGGCTACCGCCACTGCCTTGGTGACCTGGTCGGTCGCGTAGGCGACCAGGGCCACGAGGACGAAGGACCGCAGGAGCCGTCGGTGCGCCTGATCGAGGCTTGTCGCTGCGTCTACCGACGTTCCTCGCGCTGCTTGCATGTCATGCACAGTGTGGCACGCGGGAATGCCATGAGTCGCATCTTGCCGATCGGCTGCCCGCACGACTCGCACACCCCGTAGGTGCCGTCGTCGATCCTCGCGAGGGCACGGTCGATCTGGGCGACCTTGTCGCGCTCGTTGCTCAGCACCGTCATCTCGTAGTCGCGCTCGAAGCTCGAGGCACCGACGTCCGCCTGGTCGTGACCGGCGCCGTCGCCGGAGTTGCGCAGCAGCCCCTCGAGCTCGGACTCGTGCTGCTCGACGATGCTCGAGCTGTGGGCGCGCTGGTCGTGCAGCTCGTCGAGCACCTCCTTCAGCTCGGCCGAGGTCCAGGCGGACTCGCCCTCCTGGACCACGAGGTCGTGAGCCGTCGTCTTCCCGGCCGCCCCAGCCACCTTGGCGCGAGCAACCTTCCTGGCAGGCGCCGGCCGGGGGGCAGGTGCAGACTTCTCGGCGGGCGCCCGGGGATCAGGCGCCGCCTTCCGGGCCGGTGCCGCCTTCTGGGCCGGTGCCGCCTTCTTCGCCGGGGCGCTCTGCTTCGCCGACGCGGCCTTCTTCGCCGCAGCGGCCTTCTTGCCGGGGCGGCCTTCTTCGCCGGGGCGGCCTTCTTCGCCGGTGCCGCCTTGTTCGCGGGGGCCTTCTTCGCGGGCGCTTCCTTCTTCGCGGGCGCCGCCGCCTTCTTCGCCGGTGCGCCGCCTTCTTCGCGGGCGCCGCCTTCTTCGCCGGTGCCGCCTTCTTCGCCGGTGCCGCCTTCTTCGCCGGTGCCGCCTTCTTCGCCGGTGCCGCCTTCTTCGCCGGTGCCGCCTTCTTCGCCGGTGCCGTCTTCTTCGCCGGTGCCGCCTTCTTCGCGGGCGCCTCGGTCTTCTCCTTCGACCCGGCAGCGTCCTTGGGGGTGCGGGACAACGCCTTGCGCGCCGCCTGCGCCAGCTTGCGGGTGCTGCTCACCATCGGCTCCGGGCCTCTCCAGTTGCCGAGGCCGCTACGGGGAGCCACGGGCGGCACGAAGGCTATCTGCTGACCTCGCGCGTCTCCAAGAGGCGCACCCACACGACGGTGACAAAAGACCGGCGGCCGCCTCCCGCAGGAGACGGCCGCCGACAGCGGCGGGACGCCGCGCGATCAGCTCTCTTCGTGGTCCAGGATCGAGCGGAGACGCTTCGGCGCCGCGATGTCGTCGCCGGCGGGCTCGTGGTCCTCGTTGCCGGCCAAGGCCTCGAGCTGCTGGGTGAAGTAGCTCTTGAGGCGCGAGCGGTACTCGCGCTCGAAGGCGCGCAGGCTCTCGACCTCGGCGTCGAGCTTGTCGCGCTCCTTCTCGAGGTCGCCGAACAGCTGCGTGCGACGCTCGGAGGTCTCGGTGTCGAGCATCTGCGCACGCGAGCGGGCATCGGACTCGAGCCGGTCGGCGCGACCCTTCGACTCGTGGTCGAGACGCTCGGCCTTGGTGCGGGCCTCACCGACGATCTTGTCAGCGTCGTTCTTGGCCTCCTCGACGAGCTCATCGGCGTTACGCGTGGCGATCTCGAGCAAGCGCGCGGCCGCGTTGGACGCCTGGGGCACGGTCTCGATCCGGATCGTCTCCGACGGCAGGGCGACCGGCGGTGCCGGCGGCCGAACGACGGCCTCGGGCTCCGGCTCGGGAGCGGCGTCCGGGACCGGCGTGTAGATCGGCGCAGCACCCGTGGCCTGCGACGGGACCGGGCCCGTGGGCGTCGAACCCGTCTGCGCGGCACCGAGCTTGGCGCGGAGGTCGTCGTTCTCCGCGGTCAGCCGCGCGAGCTCGGCCTCGACCTCGTCGAGGAACTGATCGACCTCGCCCATGTCGTAGCCCTCACGGAGCCGGACGGGAGTAAATCGCTTGTTACTCACGTCCTCAGGCGTCAGCGGCATGACTTCACCCAATTCATTCGTCGTTGTTCGTGGATCTGTGGTGGAACGGTCTGGAGCACCTTAACGCCTGCGTGTGACTGGTGGGGCCAGGCATGCTC
This sequence comes from uncultured Actinomycetota bacterium, assembly GCA_963742775.1. Taxonomy (GTDB): domain Bacteria; phylum Actinomycetota; class Actinomycetes; order Propionibacteriales; family Nocardioidaceae; genus Nocardioides. The sequence continues at coordinate 391,949 of CAVUNE010000008.1, forward strand.
CGCGGGACGCGCGGACCTGGCGGCGTCGCTGCGTCGAGGGGCTCAGGTCAGGTAGCGACCGGTGAGCGAGAGCAGGATGTAGGCACTGATGAAGACGATCAAGAAGCTGAGGTCGAGCGCGAAGTTTCCCAACCGCAAGGGTGGGATCACCTTGCGGAGCGCCTTGATCGGCGGGTCGGTCACCGAGTAGACGACCTCGAGCACCACCAGGAGAATGCCGCTCGGGCTCCACGAGCGCGCAAAGACCTGCACCCAGTCGACGATGAACCGGACCCACATGCAGCCGATGAACGCGAACAGGATGCCGTGGAGAATCTCTCCGAAGACCTGCAACGGAATAGACCGTCCTAGCTCTGGTTGAAGAAGCCGCCCTCGACGATTCGCTGCTTGTCCTCGGCGGCGACCGAGACGTTGGGCGGCGAGAGCAGGAACACCTTGTTGGTGATGCGCTCGATGGTGCCACGCGTGGCAAACACCAGCCCGGCGGCGAAGTCGACGAGACGCTTGGCGTCGGTGTCGTCCATCTCGGAGAGGTTCATGATGACCGGGGTGCCCTCGCGGAAGTTCTCCCCGACGTTGCGCGCCTCGTTGTAGGTGCGTGGGTGCAGGGTGATGATCCGCGACAGCTCCGCGACCGTGTTGACGGGCTCGGGAGCTCCACCCAGGTCGTGCGGCACCTGGCCGGTGCTGCGGCGCCGCTCGGACAGGTCGGAGACCGCTGCCGGTCGTTGCTCGGGACGACGACGCGCCGCGGCCGCGGCCTGCGCCGGGGCGGGCTCGGGCGCGTGCCCGTAACCGGCATGGGCCGGCTGTGGCTCCCGCGCGTCGGCGTAGGTGTCGTCGTACTGGCCGTCGTACTCGTCGTAGCGGCCGGTGTCCTCGAGCAGACCGAGGTACTCACCGATCCTGCGCATCGCACCGCTCATGACACTCCGCTCATCTGAGGTGGTCGGACCACCGATCGGGCGCCCCGGGCGGGGCCGCTCTGACGTGTTTCGGACACTACTGGACTCCAGGCCTCGAACCGAGGACCGCGGACCCGACACGCACGTGTGTCGCGCCGCGTGCCACAGCGGCCTCGAGGTCACCGCTCATCCCGGCCGAGCGCCACGTCGCCTCGGGGTGCTCGAGCAGCACCTGCGCGTGCAGCTCGGCGAGCCGGTCGAAGGCTGCGCCGGGGTCGGCATCGAGGGGCGCCACGGCCATGACCCCGCGCAGCCGCAGCTCGTCGTGCGAGCAGACCTGCTCGACCAGCGCGGCGAGGGCGTCGGGTGCGACCCCGGCCCGGTGGTCGCTGCCGGGAGGATCGAGGCTGACCTGAACCAGGACGTCGAGCACCCGGTCGTGCTCTGCTGCACCCCGGGCCAGGGGTGCGAGGAGCTTCGCGCGGTCGACGGACTCCACGACCGAGGCGTAGGAGGTGACCGCGGCCGCCTTGTTGCTCTGCAAGCCCCCGACGAAGTGCCAGCGCAGGTCGAGGTCGGCGCAGTCGGCGGCCTTCTCGACAGCCTCCTGGTGACGGTTCTCGGCGACGTCGGTGACCCCGAGGTCGGCCAGGAGGCGCACGTCGGAGGCTGGGAAGAACTTGGTGACGGCGACCAGGGTCACCTCGCCGGGCTCGCGCTCGGCTTCCGCGCACGCGGCCGCGATCCGGGTCCGGACGGTCTCGAGCGACGCGGCGAGGTCGTCGTGGCGCGTCAAGGAGTCACCGTGATCAGAGCAGCGAGCCGACCCGAGGCGGCTCCGTCACGACGGTAGGAGAAGAGGTCGGGCGACTCGCGCGTGCAGGTGCTCACGTCGACGACCGTCGCACCCGCCTGCTCGAGCTGAGCGCGGACCCCTGCGCCCAGGTCGAGCGAGGGCGTGCCCCACGAGGTGGTCGCGCGGGTGGCGGGGACGACGGCGGCGACGTCGTCGCGAAGTGAGGGCGGCACCTCGTAGCAGGCCCCGCACACGTGCGGGCCGACCCAGGCCGTGATGTCATGGGCGCCCAGGTCGCGCATCGCCGCGACCGTGTGGGGGACCACGTTCGCGGCCACTCCGGGTCGACCGGCATGAGCCGCACCGACGATGCGAGCCACCGGGTCGGCGAACAGCACCGGCACGCAGTCGGCGGCCCGCACCAGCAACACCACGCCGGCCTCGTCGCTCACCAGCGCGTCGGCGCTGGCCCGGGGCGCGCCGGGCACCGCTCGCACCACGTCGCCACCGTGCACCTGGCTCAGGTCGGCGAGCCGGTCGGTGCCGCAGCCCGGGGAGAAGTCGTCGAGCAGGATCTCGAGGTTGCGGGCCGGCGCGCTGGGATCACCTGCCTCGGAGAAGGCCAGGTTGAGGGAGTCGAACGGGGCAGCACTGACCCCGCCGTGCCGGTCGGTGAAGGCCAGCTCGACGGGGCCGAGGGTCGTGCGGAAGGCGTACAGCAGAGCTCCTTGAAAGCGGTCGCCGACTCACTTGAGGAAGTCGGGGATGTCCAGGTCGTCGTCGTCGAAGGTCACCGGGGTCGGCGTGCTGGGGCGCGGTGAGGTCGCCGGCCGGACGGCGGTGGCGTCCTGGCGCCGGGGCTCCTCGCGAGGCGGCGCCGAGGCACCCACCCGTGCCTCCTGCGCCACCGGGGCCGACAGCGCCGGCTTGGTGTCGCGGCGCAGGACGTTGCCCTCCTCGCGCCGCTTGGGCACTCCCCCGTCGAAGCCCGCGGCGATGACGGTCACCCGCACCTCGTCACCGAGGGCGTCGTCGATGGTCGCACCGAAGATGATGTTGGCCTCGGGGTGCACCGCGTCGGCGACCAGGGCCGCAGCCTCGTTGATCTCGAAGAGACCGAGGTCGGAGCCTCCGGCGATGGAGAGCAGGACGCCGTGGGCGCCGTCGATGGAGGCCTCGAGCAGCGGGCTCGACACCGCCATCTCGGCTGCAGCGACCGCCCGGTCCTCGCCGCGGGCCGAGCCGATGCCCATCAGGGCGGAGCCGGCGTTGGCCATGACCGACTTGACGTCGGCGAAGTCGAGGTTGATCAGGCCGGGGGTCGTGATCAGGTCGGTGATGCCCGAGACGCCCTGCAGGAGGACCTGGTCGGCCTGCTTGAAGGCGTCGAGGACCGAGACGTTGCGGTCACTGATCGACAGGAGTCGGTCGTTGGGGATCACGATGAGGGTGTCGACCTCCTCGCGGAGCCCGGCGATGCCCTCGTCGGCGGAGTTGGCGCGGCGACGACCCTCGAAGGCGAACGGGCGGGTGACCACGCCGATGGTCAGGGCGCCGAGCGAGCGAGCGATCCGAGCCACGACGGGCGCGCCGCCGGTGCCGGTGCCGCCACCCTCTCCCGCGGTCACGAACACCATGTCGGCGCCCTTGATGACCTCTTCGATCTCGTCGGCGTGGTCCTCGGCGGCGCGGGCGCCGACCTCGGGGTCGGCACCGGCACCGAGCCCGCGCGTGAGCTCGCGGCCGATGTCGAGCTTCACGTCGGCGTCGCTCATCAGCAGCGCCTGGGCGTCGGTGTTGATGGCGATGAACTCGACCCCCTTGAGGCCGACCTCGATCATCCGGTTGACGGCGTTCACCCCGCCGCCGCCGATGCCGACGACCTTGATGATGGCCAGGTAGTTCTGTGCAGCAGCCACGGCGGCTTCACCTCTCCGGATCTGTGTTGTGTGGTGGTCGGTGCTGCCCGGCGTTCGAGACCGGGTTCTCCGAAACTGTGACCCTCAGGCTGAGGGTTATAGTTATGTCAACCTCGTCGTGGTCATGACAGTAGGCACCGGCCCGCCTCGTCGGACGTCGACACGCCGGACGTGAGGTCACCGGTCTGCCTGCGTCGGCACGGACGCGCCGAACCGGGGCGAACTGACCGGGCCGGACGGCTCGACGTCAGCCGGAGGTGGTGGGCTGACCGGGCACCGTGACGTCGTAGACCCTGCCCGGCTGCTCCAGCAGCGCGGCCAGCACCTCGGCCTTCTGCGGCGACGACTCCGCGCTGCCCCAGCGCACCGTGCGCCCCCCGTCGAGCAGGAGGTCGATCTCGTCGACGCCGGCCACCTCCAGGTGGTCGACGACGGCGCTGACCTCGGGCGGCAGCGCGGCCAGCACGACCGCGGCGGCCCTGAGGGCGTCGACGTCGTCGAGGTCGGCGGCCTGGATGCGCGGGAGCCCGTCGGGAGCGGCAGGGAAGCTGTCGAAGACCGTGCCGGTCGCGTCGACCGCCCGGTACTCGCCTCCCCGGTCGATCACGGCCACCGCGGTGCGCTCGGTGACGTCGATCAGGACCTCGTGGGGCCACTGCCGCGTCACGGCCACCGACAGCACGGCGTCGATGTTCTCGACGCGACGCTGGATCGCCCCCAGGTCGACCGTCGCGAGCGGCCCACCCGTCGGCACCGCCGCGGCCTGCAACAGGTCGTCGCGCGAGACGGTGTCCTGGCCGGTCACCTCGACGCCCTGCACCGACAGCACCTCGGAGAAGTAGACGACGTACACCCCTCCCCCGAGGACGGCGAGCACGACCACGCCGACCAGGACGTAGCGCCAGGTCAGCCAGCGCCGGGCCCACTGGCGGCGCGCGAAGCGGCGTCGACTGCGCTCCTGCGCCGACCTCCGCTCGGGTCGCGACGACTCAGCCACCCGAGCCTCCTCGAGCCCCGAGGAGGGCGAGGACCTCGGGCCCCACCCGGGTGACGGTGCCGGCTCCGAGGGTCAGCACCAGGTCGCCGGGTCGCGCGCGGGCGACGAGCTCGCCCGCGGCGTCCTCGAGGGAGCTGGTCGCGACGTCACCGGCGGGCAGCGGAACGGCGTCGGCGACCAGCCGCGACGTCACCTGAGGGTCCGCGGCCTCACGCGCCAGGTAGAGGTCGAGGACGACGACCTGGTCGGCGGCGCCGAGGGCCCGGCCCATGGCCTCGCCGAAGACGCGGGTGCGCGAGACCAGGTGCGGCTGGAAGGCGACCACCAGCCGACCCTGCCCGGCGAGCAACCGGGCCGACTGCAGGTCGCCGACGATCTCGGTCGGGTGGTGGGCATAGCTGTCGTAGACGCGGACCCCTCCGACCTCCCCCTTCGGCTCCATCCGTCGCCGGGTCCCGGTGAAGGCGGCGATGCCCCGGACCAGGTCGTCGCGGTCGTGGCCGAGCTCGAGACCGGTCGCCAGAGCAGCCAGGGCGTCGGCCAGGAAGTGGTCGCCGGGCGACCACAGGGTCACGGCGGCGAGGGCGTCCGGACCGAGGTCGGCGGCGACGCCGGCGCGGGTGGAGACGGTGACGACGCGGCGACCGGCGGCTCGCTGACGCTCGGCGAGGCGGGCCGCGCCGCGGTCGTCGACGCAGCACACCAGGAACCCGGCCGCGTCGAGGCGATCGGCGAACTCGTCGAAGGCTGCGGCGTAGGCCTCGGGGGTGCCCCACTGGTCGAGGTGGTCGGCGTCGACGTTGGTGACGATCGCGCACTCGGGCTCGTAGACGAGGAACGCCCCGTCGCTCTCGTCCGCCTCGGCGACGAACAGGTCGCCGCCGCCGAGCGCCGCGTTGACGCCGGTCGCGCTGAGATCGCCGCCGATGGCGTACGTCGGGTCGGCCCCCGCCGCCTGGAGCGCCACGGTCAGCAGCGAGGTGGTGGTCGTCTTGCCGTGCGTGCCGGCGACCGCGACCACGCGGCGTCCGACCATCAGCGAGGCCAGCGCCGCGGAGCGGGGCAGGATCCGCAGGCCCTGGCGCTGCGCCTCGACGTACTCGGGGTTGTCGTCGCTGATCGCGGTCGACACGACCAGCGTGTCGACGTCGACCACGTGGGCGGCGTCGTGGCCGAGCGAGACCCGAGCCCCCAGGCGCCGCAGCGCCTCGAGCGTCGCGGACTCGGTGCCGTCGCTCCCGCTCACGGCGACTCCACGCGCCAGCATGATCCGGGCGATGCCCGACAGACCGGCGCCGCCGATGCCGACGAGGTGCACCCGCCCGAGGTCACCGACCGGGGCGATCGTCTCGGGCACCGGCACCCTCACCGGGTCGCCTCCTCGAGCACGATGGCGGCGAGCCGCTCGTCGGCGTCCTTGCGGATGAGCCCGGCCGCTGCCCGGCTCATCGTCTGCAGACGCTCGGTGTCGAGCAGCAGGGCGGGTACGTGCTCGGCGACCCAGGACGGGGTCAGGTCAGCGTCGGCGACGAGCAGCGCTCCCCCGACATCGACGACCGGTCGGGCGTTGAGTGCCTGCTCGCCGTTGCCGATCGGCAGCGGCACGAAGATCGCAGGTACCCCGGTCGCCGCGGCCTCGGTGACGGAGTTGGCCCCGCCGCGACAGATCATCAGGTCTGCGGCGGCCAGGGCGTGGTCCATCCGGTCGACGTAGGCCACGACCACGTAGGGGACGTCGCTTCGCTCCGGGGCCGCCTCGCCCTTCGGACCGACGACGTGCAGCACCTGGACGCCGGCCTCGGCGAGGGCTCGCGCGGCGCCCGAGACCGACTGGTTGAGGCGACGCGCCCCCTGCGAGCCGCCGGTGACGACCAGCGTGCGGCGGTCGGGGTCGAGCCCGAACGCAGCCAGGGCCTCGCTGCGCAGCCCAGCACGATCGAGCTGGGAGACCATGCGGCGGATCGGCAGGCCGACGTACTCGGCGTGCCTGAGCGGGGTGTCGGGGAAGCTGACCGCGACCCGGGAGGCGACGCGGGCGCCGACCCGGTTGCCCACCCCGGGCAGGGCGTTCTGCTCGTGCACGACCAGAGGGACCCGGCGCCGTCGCGCGGCGAGGTAGGCCGGGACCGAGACGTAGCCGCCGTAGCCGACGATGACGTCGGGTCGGAGCCGGTCGACGATCGCCAACGTCTCCTTGACCGCTCCGCGCAACCGACCGGGGACGCGCACCAGGTCGCCGCCGGGCTTGCGGGGCAGGGGCACCGGCGCGATCAGCTCGAGTGCGTACCCGGCCTCGGGCACCACCCGCGTCTCGAGCCCGCGCGGGGTGCCGAGGCAGGTGATCTCGATGGTCGGCTCGAGCCGGCGCAGGGCGTCGGCCGTGGCCAGGAGCGGGGAGGTGTGGCCGGCGGTTCCACCACCGGCGAGCAGGACGCGAGTCATGAGGGATCGATGCTAGCGACGCAGTCAGCGACGGGCGGCGAGGCCCGCCGAACGCTGCCGGCGACGCTGCGCCAGGGCCCGCGCGGCCTCGGGCTCGCGGCGCGCGAACCCGACGAGCAGGCCGATGGCGGCCAGCGTGGGAACCAGGCTCGAGCCCCCGTAGGAGACCAGGGGGAGCGGGATGCCGATGACCGGCATCAACGCCAGCACCATGCCGATGTTGATGACCATCTGACCGATCAGCCACACGACGATCCCGAAGGTGGCGTAGCGGACGAACGGGTCCTTGGTCTGGCGCGCGATGCGCAGCGCGGCGTAGGCGATCGTCAGGAAGAGCCCGATGACGAGCATCGTGCCGGCCAGGCCGAGCTCCTCGCCGAGCACGGCGAAGATGAAGTCGGTGTGTGCCTCGGGCAGCCGACCCCACTTCTGCTGGCTCGCGCCGATGCCCTGGCCGAACAGTCCGCCGCTCGACATGGCGTACAGCCCGTGGGCCGGCTGCCAACCCGTCCCCTGGAAGTCCTTGAAGGGGTCGACGAACGTCGTGATGCGGGCCAGTCGCTCGGTGTCGGTGGCGGCCAGGGCCAGGGCGATCACGCCGACGACGAGGCTGGAGAGGAAGAACAGCCGCGCGGGGGCACCGACCACCCAGAGCATGCCGATGAGGATGCCGAAGAGGATCAGCGCCGTACCGAGGTCGCGACCGAAGATGACCAGCCCGGTGGCCAGGAGCATCCCGGGCACGACCGGCACCATGATCTGGTGCAGGCTGCCCAGACGGCGCTCCTTGTTGGCGTAGATGTGGGCGGCCCAGACGATCAGCGAGAGCTTGGCGATCTCGGACGGCTGGATCGTCAGCGGGCCGAGCACCACCCAGTTGGTGTTGCCGTTGCGCTCGACGCCGATGAAGGCGGTCAGGAGCAGCAGGGCGAGCGAGACCGAGAACGCCGGGTAGGCCAGGCGCCGCACCCACACCAGCGGGACCCGGCTCGCCACGAAGGCAGCCGGCAGGCCGATCAGCGTCCAGGTCAGCTGGCGACGCACGATGGCGTAGGAGTCACCGGTGTCGCGGAAGGAGAAGACGCTCGAGGCGCTCAGGACCATCACCAGGCCGATGGTCAGCAGCAGGGCGGCTGCGCTCACGAGCAGGTAGTAGCTGGTGAGCGGACGCTCGAAGGCCGCGCGCACCGCACCGAGCCAGGCACCCGGTCGCACGCGCACCGGGGCGATCAGGGGCCGCGTCAGGGAAGGGGCGCGCTCCGGGTCGACGGTCGTCACCGGTCATGGCCTCGCTTCGCTGGTCTCAGGTCGCGTCCACGATGTCGCGGACCGCGGCGGCGAACATCTCGCCCCGTGCGGCGTAGTCGGTGAACTGGTCCTGCGAGGCGCATCCCGGTGCGAGGAGCACCGTGTCGCCGGGGACGGCCACCGAAGCGGCTGCCTCGACGACACGCACCATCAGGGCCTGCCCGCCGTCTACGGCCCCAGTGTCGTCGGCGTCGATCATGATGACGCGCACATCAGGCGCGTGTCGCGAAAGCGCCGCCGCGATGACGTCGCGGTCGCGGCCGATCAGCACCGCGGCCCTCAGACGGGAGGCCACCGACCGGACGAGCTCGTCGAAGCCGGCGCCCTTGGCGAGGCCGCCCGCGACCCACACCACCGGTTCGTGGGCCATCAGCGAGGACTGGGCGGCGTGCGGGTTGGTGGCCTTGGAGTCGTCGATCCAGGTGAGGCCGCCGGCCGAGCCCACGACCGCGATCCGGTGGCCGTCGAGACGAAAGCCGCGCAGGCCGTCGCGCACCGCGGTCTGGCTCACCCCGTGGGCCCGTGCCAGCGCGGCGGCCGCCAGGGCGTTGGCGACGACGTGGGGGGCCGCGGCGACGCCGTCGACCGCGAGGTCGTCGAGCGTGCACAGCTCGGCGGCACTGGTGCCGCGCTCCTCGATGAAGGCCCGGTCGACGAGGAGGTCCTCGACGAGACCGACCATCCCGACACCGGGCATGCCGAGGGTGAAGCCGACCGCCCGTGCACCATCGACGACCTCGGCGTCACGCACCAGCGCCTCGGTCGCGGGGTCGGCCACGTTGTAGACGCACGCCCGCTCGACGCCGGTGTAGATGCGGCCCTTGTCGGCCCCGTAGGCGGTCATGCCGCTCCCGGGGGCGCCCGGGCCGCTCAGGGTGTCGTACCAGTCGAGGTGGTCCTCGGCCAGGTTGAGCACCGCGGCGGCCTGCGCGCCCATCGTGTGGGTGTAGTGCAGCTGGAAGCTGGAGAGCTCGACGGCGAAGACGTCGTAGGGCGCGGGGTCCATCACCGCCTCGACGATCGGGAGCCCGACGTTGCCGGCCGCCACGCTGCGCAGCCCGGCGGCCTGCAGGATCGCGTCGAGCATCTGCACCGTCGTGGTCTTGCCGTTGGTGCCGGTCACGCACAACCACGGCGCCGGTGCGCCTGACGGCCCGGGGCCGCGCAACCGCCAGGCGAGCTCCACCTCGCCCCACACCGGCACCCCGCGCGCGGCGGCCTGCGCCAGCAGCGGCGCGTCGGGCCTGAAGCCGGGCGAGGTGATCAGGAGGTCGACGTCGTCGGGCAGCCGCGAGGTGGCGCCATCATGGATGTCGACACGGGCGCCGAGGACCTCGAGCAGCTCGGCCTTCTCGAGCTGGGCCGCAGTGGCGGTGTCGGCCAGGGCGGTGACGCTCGCGCCGAGGTGCGTCAGGTTGTCGGCAGCGGCGAAGCCGGAGACGCCGAAGCCCGCGACGACCGCGCGCACGCCGTCCCAGGAGTCCTCGCGCCCGAGCCGGGCGGGGTCGCGACCGGCCATCTCAGCGCTCGCTCACAGTCGGGCCACCCACTCGGCGTAGAAGACGCCGAGCCCGGTGGCGACGAAGAGCCCGGTGATGATCCAGAACCGGATGACCACCGTGACCTGCTCCCAGCCGAGCATCTCGAAGTGGTGCTGCAGCGGGGCCATGCGGAACACGCGGTGGCCCGCCCTGATCCCGAAGACCTTGCGCACCACCGCGCTGGACCGGCTGATCTTGAACACGCTCACCTGCACCATCACCGACAAGGTGATGAGCACGAACAGTCCTCCCAGGATGATGAGGAGGAGCTCGGTGCGGGTCAGGATGGCGAAGCCGGCCAGCGCACTGCCCAGGGCCAGGGACCCGGTGTCGCCCATGAAGATCGCCGCCGGCGGCGCGTTCCACCACAGGAACCCGAAGCACGCGCCGGTGATCGCCGCCGCGATGATCGCCAGGTCGAGCGGGTCGCGCACGTTGTAGCACTGCGAGCTGGGGTCGTCCTGGCAGAACTGGTTGTTCTGCCAGATGTTCATCAGCGTGTAGGCGCCGAAGACCATCACGCTGGCACCCGTGGCCAGCCCGTCGAGGCCGTCGGTGAGGTTCACCGCGTTGCTGGTGGCGGTGACGATCAGCCAGATCAGCACGATCGCCACGATGCTCGGTAGCACCAGCCAGTCGATCTCGCGCAGGAACGAGATCTTGTGGCTCGCCGGGGTGCGGCCGTTCTCGTCCTCCAGCCACGGCGAGAGGGCGAGCGCCCCGAAGGCGACCGCGATGACGGTCTGACCGCCCATCTTGGCCTTGCTGCGCAGCCCCAGGCTGCGTTGCTTGGAGATCTTGATGACGTCGTCGAGGAAGCCGACCATGCCCATGCCGACGAAGAGGAACAGCAGCAGCAGCGCCGAGGCCGACGGTGGCGTCATCGTGACCAGCTTGGCGACGAAGTAGGCCGCGACCGTGGCGCCGATGATCACGACCCCGCCCATCGTGGGCGTGCCCCGCTTGGTGTGGTGCGACGCCGGACCGTCGTCGCGGATCTCCTGGCCATAGCCCCAGCGCGTCAGGTAGTTGATGGCCACCCGGGTGCCGAGCAGGGAGATGATCAGCGAGAGGCCTCCGCCCAGCAGGATGGCTCTCATGGCGCGGGGCGCTCCCTCTCGGTTCGGGCCGACCTGTCGGACGGCTGCGTGGACGGGTCGGACAACAGCTGCTCGGCGACCTGTTCGAGGGCAGCTGCCCGTGAGGCCTTCACCAGGACCACGTCGTCGGCGGTGACATTCTCCCGTACCCAGGCCAGCGCGTCGTCCCGCCCCGCCGTGACGATCACCTCACTCGAGCTGCCACCGGCTCCGGCAGCGATCCCCGAGGCCCCCGCACCCACCACGACGAGCACGTCGACGTCGGCGTCCGCAGCGGCTCGGCCGACCTCGCCGTGAGCGAGGTCGTGCTCGTCGCCCAGCTCCTTCATCTCCCCGAGCACGGCGATGGTGCGCCCGCCGCGTGCGGCGCGGGCCGCGCCGAGCCGGGCGAGGGCGTCGATCGCAGCCCGCATGGACGACGGGTTGGCGTTGTAGGCGTCGTTGAGGACGAGGAGCCCGTCGCCGCGCTCGGTCAGCTCCATGCGCCACCGCGAGGCGGGCACCGCGCTCGACAGCCCCGCGGCGACGTCGCCCAGGGACAGACCGACGGCCAGGGCCATCGCTGCTGCGGCTGCGGCGTTGACGACCTGGTGACCGCCCGTCTGGGTCATCGTCACCGACGCCCAGTGGCCGGCGTGGCCCAGGTCGAAGGATGCGTGCCCGAGGTCGTCGAACCGCACGTCGCGCCATGACACGTCGGCGCGCTCGCCGAAGGTGAGCACCCGCGCCGACGTCCGCGACGCCATCGCCGCCACCCACGGGTCGTCGGCGTTGAGGACGGCGGTGCCCGCGGGCCCGAGGGCCTCGACGATCTCACCCTTGGCAGCCGCGATGGCGTCGCGCCCGCCGAACTCACCGAGGTGGGCCGTGCCGACGTTCAGCACGGCGGCGACCGTCGGCGGGGCGACGTCGGTGAGGTAGGCGATGTGCCCGATGCCGCGTGCCCCCATCTCGACGACCAGGTGGTCGGTCGACGCGTCGGCCCGGAGCACCGTGAGCGGCACTCCGAGCTCGTTGTTGTTGTTGGCCACGGTGGCCACGGTCGACCCCGAGCCGGCCAGCACGTGAGCCAGGAGGTCCTTGGTCCCGGTCTTGCCCTGCGACCCGGTCATCGCCAGGACGTCGGCACCGATCCGGTCGGCGACATGGCGGGCGAGCCGACCCAGGGCGACCACGGGGTCGGCCACGACCACGGTCGGCACCTCGGTGGGTCGGCTGCCGAGCACGGCATGGGCGCCTGCAGCGAAGTCGTGCCCGTCGACGCGCTCCCCCGCGATCGCCACGTACAGACCTCTCTCGACCGAGGCACGGGTGTCGACGTAGGCCGCGCCGTCGACGACGAGCGCGGGCGTCGCGGGGCCCGGGTGGACGCCGCCGTCGACGACGGCCGCGATCTCGGCCAGCGAGAGGGGGATCACGTCAGGCCCGCGCCCGCACGTCGAGCGCCGTCCGAGCGACCTCCCGGTCGTCGAGCTCGTGCACGACCCCGTCGACCTCCTGGCCGGTCTCGTGGCCCTTCCCCGCGATCAGGACGACGTCGCCGTCGGTGGCGAGCGACAGCGCCCGGACGATCGCCTCGCGACGGTCGCCGACCTCGTGGAGCTCGGCCCGGCCGCCTGCTGCGCCGGCCAGCACCTCGGCTCGGATCGCGGCAGGGTCCTCGGTGCGCGGGTTGTCGTCGGTGACGATCACGACGTCGGCCAGGCGAGCGGTGATCTCCCCCATCAGCGGCCGCTTCCCGCGGTCGCGGTCACCGCCCGCGCCGATCACGACGATCACCCGGCCGCCCTGCCGGTCGGCCACCGGGCGGAGGGCGCCGACCGCTGCCTCGACGGCGTCCGGCTTGTGCGCGTAGTCGACGACGACGCTGAACGGTTGTCCTCGCTCGATGCGCTGCATGCGCCCCGGGACGTCGGCGCCCCGCAGCCCGGCGACGATCCTTTCGACGTCGAAACCGGCCTCGCCGCACGCCGCGATCGCGGCGAGGGCGTTCTCGACGTTGAAGGCCCCCGGCAGCGGGACGGCGGCCTCGAGGTCGGGCGCGCCGGCACCGCGACGCACCACGAACGTCGACCCGCTCTCGGTCTCGTGCACCTCGTGGGCCGACCAGTGGGCATCGGCGCCGCGGGTCGAGAACGTGCGCACCGGCAGCGTGGTCTCGCCCGCCAACCGGCGTCCGTGCTCGTCGTCGATGTTGATCAGCGCCAGGCGGGCATGCGCCGGGGTGAACAGGACGGCTTTGGCCCGGTAGTAGTCCTCGAGGTCGTGGTGGAAGTCGAGGTGGTCGCGGCCGAGGTTGAGGAACACCGCCACGTCGAAGACGACGCCGTCGACGCGGCCACGCACCAGGGCGTGGCTCGAGACCTCCATGGCGCACGCGCGCACCCCCCGTTCGCCCATCAGCGCGAAGAGGCCGTGCAGGTCGGGGGCCTCCGGGGTGGTGAGGGACGTCTTGACGTCCTCGCCGAGGATGCGGGTCCCGACGGTCCCGACCACCGCGGCCGGCACGTCGGCGCCGATCAACCCCGCCTCGGCCAGGCGGGTGGTCGTCGTCTTGCCCTGGGTCCCGGTGACACCGATCAACGTCATGTCGCGCGTCGGGTCCCCGTAGACGCGGGCACTGACGAGTCCGAGCACCTCGCGTGGCGACTCCACCACCAGCACGGGCACCGCGCTGCGCGCAGCACCGTCCTCGCCCCCGTCGCACAGGGTCAGACCCGCCGCGTCGGTCAGGACCGCGACGGCGCCGGCGGCCACGGCCTGGGCGGCGTAACCGGCCCCGTGCGCGCGAGCGCCCGGGAGCGCGGCATAGAGGTCTCCGGGGCGGATGCGCTGCGAGCTCAGGCTGATCCCGCTGATGCGCACGCGGTCGCCACCCGACGTGTCGCCGGCGACCTCGACCCGATGACCGGCGTCACGCAGCCACCCCACGACGGCGGCGATCGCGGTGAGGGGAGGAGAGGACGGGCGGGTGGTCGACACGGCGCGCCCATCCTGTCCGATCACCACTCGACGGGCAGCCGCGAGGGTCGGGTGCCGGTGGGGGGAGCTCCGTAGCGTCGCAGCGTGTAACCCATCAGCCGGGAGAAGGCGGGGCCGGCGACCGAGCCGCCACCGCCACCGTTGCGCGGGTTCTGGACGACGACGTAGATCGTGAAGCGGGGGTCGTCGGCGGGTGCGAACCCGGCGAACGACACCGTGAACGAGCCGTCGTAGACGCCGACGCCGTCGGCATTGGTGACCACGCGCTGCGCCGTTCCCGTCTTGCCCGCCACCCGGTATCCGGGCACCGCCGCCCCCGGCGCCACGCCGACCTCGGGGTCGATGACCCGCTCCATCATCTGCATGGTCTGGTGTGCGGCGTCCTCGCTGACCACGCGCCGCTCGACGGAGGTCGCGCTGCCCACCTCGGTGCCGTCGTCGAGGGTCGCGCTGCCGCGCACCAGGCTGGGGTCGATGCGCACCCCGCCGTTGGCGATGGTGTTGACCGCGGCGATCATCTGCAGGGCGGTGACCGACAGCGACTGCCCGAACGCGACCCGGTCGGCGGTCTGGCTCGTCATGATGTCGGGGGTCTGCAGGATCCCCTTCGGCTCCACACCCAGGCCGGTCGTGGTCCTGCGACCGAGGCCGAACCGCTTCAGGTAGGAGTAGAGCTGCCCGGGCTCGTAGTTGTCGGCCGCCATGACCGTGCCGATGTTGGACGACTTGGCGATGATGCCCGCCAGCGTGAGCCGCAGGGTCTCGTGGACGAAGTAGTCGTTGATCGGCCGGTCCTGGCGCTGGAGGGTGCCCGGCACGACGAACTGCGTCCTGTTCGTGACCTTCCCCGCGTCGATGAGGCCGGCCACGGTGAGGACCTTCTCGACCGATCCGGGTTCGTAGACGTCGCGGACCGAGGCGGCGTTGTAGGCCTCCTGGTCGGAGCTCGACGGGTCCGAGGCGTCGTACGTCGGGTAGTCGGCGAGGCTGAGCACCTCGCCGGTCTGCGAGTCCATGATGATGGCGTAGCCCGAGTCGCCGTCGGCGCCGCGCACGGTCTGGCTCAGCACCTGCTGGGTGTACCACTGCAGGCCCTGGTCGATCGTGGTGGTCAGGTCGTGACCGTTGCGCGCATCGACGATCGTGTTGTCGCCCAACGGGATCCGGCTCCCGGCACCGACCTGGTAGCGGGCCTTGCCGTCCTGGCCGGCCAACCAGCTGTCGAAGGAGTCCTCGAAGCCGGCGAGCGGCACGGCCGAGCCGTCGTCGGCGGGGGTGCCCAGGAACCCGACGACGTTGGCGGCGATGTTGCCTGCCGGGTAGGACCGCACCGGGTCCTCACGGGTGTCGAGGCCGCGGAACCCGGCCGCCTCGGCCTCGTCGACGACAGCGGTGGCGTCGGCTGTCGGCACCTGGCGCGCGATGTACTGGAACCGGCTGTCCTGGGCGCGCAGGTGCTCGAGCACCGCGAAGTAGTCGAGGTCGAGGCGATCGGCGAGCAGTCGCGCGAGAGCGGGCGCGTCCTGCGACGTCAGGGACGGGTCTGCCACGATCATCAGCCCGGCGGCCGAGGCCGCCAGCGGCTGTCCGTTGCGGTCGACGATCCGGCCGCGCTCGGCGGGAAGCACCACCGAGACCGCGCCCTCCGCCGCCGCCATCTGGGCGTACTGGTTGGGGTCGATGCCTTGCAGCTGGACGAGCCGGGCCGCGAAGACCGACAGCACCATGGCGATCGCCAGGAAGCCGATCCGCAGCCGTAGCGGCGAGGCGCCGCGGCGTGAGGCCGCCAGCCGCGAGGTCCGACGCTTCGGCGTCCGACGTGCCGGTCGCACCGCACGCGCCTGTCCCCAACGCGGGCCCGGACGGCTCGGACGGCCCGGACGGCCCGGACGGCCCGGGCGGCGCGCCGGCGGTCGGGGACGCCTGGGGTGCTCAGGCGGTCGGGTCACCACGACGGGGTCCCGGGGCGACTCGTGTGGTGCATCAGGTCCATCCACCTGCTCCTGCCGGGTGTCGCTGACTCGTGGCGCTCATCCGGCGTCGGACGTGGCGCGTGTGACTGGTGGAACTCGTGGGACCACTATCGGTCGGAGCGGAGCCCCAGCCCCCGCGCCGCGCCGGAGCGCCGGGCGGGAAGCTCGAGGGTGTCCTCGGCCGCCGGGGGCACCGGCTTCACGACGGGCTCGAAGCCGCACGGGCCCGCCACCGCCGCGGCCGGCGTACCCGTGACCGTGCCGGAGTCGACGTCGAGGAAAGCCGCCGCCGGCCCGACCACCATGCCGAGCGCGCAGGCCTGGTCGGCGAGGCGCTGAGGGTTGCGCAGCTGGTCGAGCTCCATCGCGAGCGCCTCCTCGCGAGCCGAGAGGCTGCTCGCCTGGTCCTCCAGGCGAGACGCGGTGAACGAGGCCTGCTGCATCGAGGTGTTGAAGAGCAGCAGTCCGATGATCCCGGCGAGCAGGACCAGGCTGACCAGCATCACGAACGGGACCCGCGGGGCGCGCGTGCGCAGCCGCGGTACCACGGTGAGGCGGGCGCGGTCGACGGCGGCGCGGGCGTTGCGGGGCAGCGAGGTGCGACGCTGGGGGGCGGTGCTGCTCATCACGCGGCTCCTGATGTCGTCGGGGGTCGGGAGGCGGAGATCCGTTCGAGGGCCCGCAGCCGCACCGACGCGGCCCGGGGGTTGGCGGCTGTCTCGCCCGCGTCGGCCTGCTCGGCGCCGCGAGTGACCAGGCGCAGCGCCGGCTCGCTGCCCTCGGGGACGAACGGCAGGTCGATCGGCACCGTGCTGCGGGTGGCGGCGGTGAACGCCTGCTTCACCAAGCGGTCCTCCAGGGAGTGGTAGGACTCCACGACGACGCGCCCGCCGACGGCGATCGCCTCGATTGCCGCGGGAATGGCTCGTCGCAGCACCGCCAGCTCGTCGTTGACCTCCATGCGCAGGGCTTGGAAGGTCCGCTTGGCCGGGTGGCCCCCGGTCCGTCGCGCCGGCGCCGGGATCTCGGCGTACAGCAGCTCGACCAGGGCGGCCGAGGTGGTGAACGGCTGCGTCTCGCGGCGCCGGACGACGGCTCCGGCGATCTTGCGGGCGAACTTCTCCTCGCCGTAGTCACGCAGCACCCGCGTGAGGTCGCCCGCGCTGTAGGTGTTCAAGACGTCGGCTGCGCTGAGGCCGGTGGTGTTGTCCATGCGCATGTCGAGGGGGGCGTCGACGGAGTAGGCGAAGCCGCGCTCCGGCACGTCGAGCTGCATCGACGAGACCCCCAGGTCGAAGAGCACGGCGTCGACCGCGTCGAGGCCGAGGTCGTCGAGGACGTCGGGCAGCTCGTCGTAGACGGCGTGGACCCCGGTGAACCGGTCGCCGAACGGGGCCAGTCGCTCCCCGGCGAGCGCGAGGGCGTCGAGGTCACGGTCGATCCCGATCACGCGCGCCAGCCCGCAGCGGGTCAGCACGGCCTCGGAGTGCCCCCCGAGGCCCAGGGTCGCGTCGACGAGCACGGCGCCCTGGTGGTCGATAGCCGGCTCGAGCAGGGCCACGACCCTGTCGAGGAGCACCGGGTCGTGGGAGACCATCAGCGACCCAGCTGGGTGATCAGCAACAGGGCCAGCGCGCACCCGAGCGAGGTGAACCCGGAGAAGGCCATCAGGGCGACGACGTCCTGCGCCTGGTGACGCACGCGGCGCCCCGCGGTGGCTCCGCCGGGCGGGGGTCCGACGGACGACCTCGGACGTGCGGCAGGTGTGGTGCTCATCGGTTCGACCCCTGATGTGCGTGGTGCGGCTGGACTGCTGGACGGTGCTGCTGCGTGCTGCTGGGTGGCTCGTGCTGCGTGCTTCGTGCTTCGTGCTGGGTGCTGCTGGGTGATCCGTAGGGCCAGGGCTCCGCCCGCTCCCCGATGTCCTGGGGAAGTGCCGCCTTCTGGGGCCGGGGAAGGTGTCCCAGACGGCTGCGGGAGGGAGCGGGTCGGAGACCTCGTCCTGCGGATCACTGTGAAGTTGTGGAGCTGTGGTGGTGCCGAGTGGGGCGCGGTGGGGCTAGTCGTCGTCCTCGTCGTCGTCGAGGGCAGCGAAGCGGCGCACCTCGTCGGCCTGGTAGTCCTCCCAGGCCTTGGGGTTCCAGATCTCGAGGCGGTCACGGACACCGATGACGACGACCTCCTTCTCCAGGCCGGCGTAGTCACGAAGCGGTGCGGGGATGCCGATCCGACCTGACTTGTCCGGGACGGCCTCCTCGCCGCCGGAGAAGAACATCCGGGCATAACCACGAGCGGCCTTGCTCGTGAGCGGCTTCTCGGCCGCGCGGTCGGCCTCGCGGTCGAACACCTCGGGGGGCCACACGACCAGGCAGTGCTCCTGTCCTTGCGTCACGACGACCCCTTCGGCCAGCTGGTCCCTGAACTTGGCGGGCAGGAAGAGGCGGCCCTTCTCGTCCAGCTTGGGTCGGAACGTGCCCATGAATCGCATCGAGCACCTCCTACCTCAGCCAGCGAGCCCCACATCCGTGGCCGTCTGCTCCACTTCGCCCCACCTTACGCCACTTTCCCCCACCGTCAACCACTTTCACACCCCTGGCCCCCACCTGTCGCCACCGCGGACCCCCCACGGGTAGGCGGACGGCTCGGGCACGGCCCTGCGGCGCCCGCGTGGACGGTCTGCGGGCGCTCTCCGGGGGCGGCGGACGACGCGGGTTGCGCCGACGCCCTACCGTGGGCGGAGCCACCACCGGCGTGCACCTGCCGGGTCCGGGGTGCCGATGGGCCGGCCGGCTGCGTGCTGGACCTGAGAGGAGCAGACGTGGACGACCCGACGGCGGGAGCAGCCGACCTGGAGACAGTGGCGCGGGTGGTGGGACGCATCCGTACCAACATCGAGCGCGTGATCGAGGGCAAGCCCGACGTCGTCACCTCGACCCTCGTCGTCCTGCTCGCCGAGGGCCACCTCCTGATCGAGGACGTGCCGGGAGTCGGCAAGACCATGCTGAGCAAGGCGCTGGCACGCAGCATCGACTGCTCGGTCAGGCGGATCCAGTTCACGCCCGACCTGCTGCCGTCCGACGTCACCGGGGTGTCGGTCTTCAACCAGAACACCCGCGAGTTCGAGTTCCGTCCCGGTGGGGTCTTCGCCAACGTCGTCGTCGGCGACGAGATCAACCGCGCCTCCCCGAAGACGCAGTCGGCCCTCCTCGAGTGCATGGAGGAGCGTCAGGTCACCGTCGACAACACGACCTATCCCCTCGAGGCCCCGTTCATGGTGATCGCGACCCAGAACCCGATCGAGATGGAGGGCACCTACGCGCTGCCCGAGGCCCAGCGCGACCGCTTCATGGCCCGCGTCTCGATCGGCTACCCCGTCGAGGCCGCCGAGATCGCGATGCTCGCCTCCCACACCTACGCGCGGCCGCTCGACGACCTCGAGGCCGTCACCGATGCCGGCGAGATCCGCAAGCTGAGCGGCATCGTCAACTCGGTCCATGTCGCCGCGTCGGTGCAGCAGTACGTCGTCGCGATCACCAGCGCCACCCGACGCAGCGACGACCTGGTGCTCGGCGCCTCCCCGCGCGCCACCCTCCACCTCGTCCGAGCGGCCAAGGCGTACGCCGCCATCCACGGTCGTGAATACGTCCTACCGGACGACGTGGCGCTGCTGTCGGGCCCGGTCCTGACCCACCGACTCCTGCCGAGCGTCGAGGCCACGATGAACGGCCGTTCGGTCGGCGCCGTCCTCGACGCGGTGGTGAGGTCGGTACCGGTGCCGGCCGGCCCCCGTGCGTGAGGCGCTCCTCGGCCTGACCGTCCGCGGGCGTGCCTTCCTCGCCGCGGGGTTGACCGCGATCGTCTGCGCGATGCTGCTGGGTCAGCCCGCCCTGACCCGGGTCGGCGTCCTGGTGCTCATCCTGCCCCTCGCCACCGCGCTGCTGCTGGGGAGGTCGCGGTACCGCCTGGCCCTCGTGCGCACGACCTCGCCGCAGCTGGTCGCGGCCGGCCAGCCCGCCCGCGTCACGCTCTCGCTGACCAACGAGGGCCGCACGCCGAGCGGCGTGCTGCTCCTCGAGGACCACGTGCCCTACGTGTTGGGCACCCGGCCCCGCTTCGTCGTCGACGGCGTCCGTCACGGATGGCGTCGCCAGGTGAGCTACCAGGTGCGCTCCGACGTGCGCGGCCGCTTCGAGATCGGCCCGATGACGGTGCGGGTCAGCGATGCGTTCGGCCTCGTCGAGCTCGGGCGCGCCTTTCGCACCACGGTGCCGCTCATCGTGACCCCCCGCATCTGCGCGCTGCCCCCGATCCCGCTCGGCGGCGGGTGGACCGGGTCGGGCGACAACCGCCCGCGGGCGTTCGCCTTCGGGTCGGCCGAGGACGTCATGGTGCGCGAGTACCGGCAGGGCGACGACCTGCGTCGGGTGCACTGGCGCAGCTCGGCTCGGACCGGCGAGCTGATGGTGCGCCGTGAGGAGCAGCCCTGGCAGTCGCGCGCGACCCTGCTCATCGACAACCGGCTGCTCTCGCACCGCGGTCAGGGGATCGCCAGCTCCCTCGAGGCCGCGGTCACCATGACCGCATCGATCGCGGTGCACCTGAGCCAGCGGGGGTTCGCCGTCCGCCTCGTCACCGCCGGTGGGGAGGACCGAGCCAACTCGTGGCACGTGCGCGACGCCGGGCTCACCAGCGGACCGCTGCTCGAGGCCCTCGCCGTGCTGTCGACCGACCACCGCTCCCGCCTCGACTCGTCGTGGATGGGCGAGCAGTCGGGCGGGCTGACCATCGCCGTGTTCGGCGCCCTGCAGCAGCAGGACGCGCCGCTCCTGCGCCGCTTCGCCCACCACAGCAGCGGCGCGCTGGCGATCGCCCTCGACGTCGACGCGTGGGCGGGCGGGCGGGCCGACGTCCGCGCAGGGGCGGGCCCCGTGCTGGCCTCGTCGGGCTGGCGGGTCGCCACCTTGGGTCCACAGGACAAGATGGAGAGCGTCTGGGAGGAGCTCGGACGCTCCGGAGGTCTGCGTCGCACCGCCGGCGCGGCCGGGACGGGGTGAGAGCCGTGCCGACACCGAGCCCGGCCGAGCCCGGCGTCAGGGAGAGGACCAGTGGTCGAGCAGCCATGAGCAGTCGATGAGCACCGCCCGGGGCCGAGGCCGCGCTTCCCTGGGCGCCGGCCTGCGCCTCGCCACGACTGCTGGCGCCACCACCTGGGCCGCGATGCTCTCGTGGGGCGGCTTCACCGAGAGCTCCTCGCGGTTCCTCCTGGCTCTCGTCGGCACCGGGATCGTGATCGCCCTGGTCGGCGCCGTCGGACGCTGGCGCACGATCCCCGGTGCTGCGGTGTTCCTCGCCCAGGTGGTCACCGGCTCGATGCTCACCTGCCTCTTCGTCGCGGGTCGCCCCTACCCCGACGCCGCCTTCTGGACCGCCGTCGACGACGCCTTCACCTCGGCCCAGACCTACGCGGCGCCGGTCCCCAGCGTCGCCGACGTCAGCGTCCAGCCGCTGCTCCTGATCGGCGGTTTGGCAGCGATGTTGCTCGTCGACCTCCTCGCCTGCTCGCTGCGGCGCGTGCCGCTCGCCGGACTGCCGCTGCTGACCGTCTACGGCGTGCCGGTGAGCATGCTCGACGGCGACCTCTCCTGGTGGGTCTTCACCCTGACGGCTCTGGGCTTCCTGATGATGCTCTTCCTCCAGGAACAGGACCAGGTCGGGCGCTGGGGTCGCTCGCTCGACCCCGGGACGACGTCGAACCGGCGCAGCGAGACCGTGCGCGGCAGTGCGCTGCTGGTGGGTGCCGTCGCCACGGGCGCCGCCGTGCTCGCCCCGCTGGCCATCCCGACCTTCAGCCTCGAGGTCTTCGACATCGGGTCGGGGCCGGGCGGTGACAACCAGATCACCATCGACAACCCCCTGACCGACCTGCGGCGCGACCTGCGGCGTGGCCCGGACATCCCGCTCGTGCGCGTCGTCACCGACGACCCGTCGCCGGACCACCTGCGGATCTCGGTGCTGAACCGCTTCTCCGACAACGAGTTCAGCTCCGGTGACCGCGACGTGCCGGCGGCGAACCTGCCCGACGGGACGATGCCCACCCTGCAGGGCGTCAGCGAGGGGGTCGCCGCCGGCGAGACGTCGTACGCCTACGACGTGACGATCGCCCCGGAGTTCGACTCCCGATGGTTGCCGACCCAGGCCCCGATCTCGGCTGTCGAGGCTCCCGGCGACTGGCGCTACGACGCCTCGACGATGGACTTCCTGGCCAGCCAGGACGACCTCACCACCGCCGGGATGAGCTACTCGATGACCTCGGTCGAGTACGACTTCCGAGCCGACGACCTGCGGGTGACCCCGCTGGCCGAGGACGGCGTGAGCGACGAGGTGACCGCGTTGCCCGACCAGCTGCCGTCGCTGGTCACCCAGCTGGCGCGCGGGGTCACCTCGGGTCAGCGCACGAAGTACGACAAGGCCGTCGCGCTGCAGCAGTGGTTCCGGGAGGACGGCGGGTTCGTCTACGACATCGAGGACGCCCCGGACGCCAAGGTCGGCACCGACGAGCTCGAGGCCTTCCTGCGCGAGGACACCGGCCGGGTCGGCTACTGCGAGCAGTTCGCGACCGCCATGGCCGTCATGGCCCGCGTGCTCGACATCCCCTCACGGGTGGCGGTCGGGTTCCTGACCCCCGACAAGACAGGCTCCGACACCTACGTCTACAGCGCATGGGACCTCCACGCCTGGCCCGAGCTGTACTTCCCGGGCGCCGGGTGGGTGCTGTTCGACCCGACTCCGGGCGGCCCGAACGGTCGCGTCCCCGCCGAGGACCTGCCGGCCTACACGCTGCGCAGCAGCGACGTCGTGGTCCCGACGGTGCGCCCCGAGGACCAGCCGAGCCAGGTGCCGTCCGAGCGCCCGTCGGTCACGGACCCCGCCGCGGCGGCCCCCACGCCCGCCGCTGTGGACGCCTCCGGAGCCGGCGCCGACGGGTCGACGCTCCCCTGGGCCCGCCTCCTGCTCGGACTCGTCGTCCTGGCGCTGCTCGTCGTCCTCGCTCTGGCCCCGCGGTCGCTCCGCACGCGTCAACGGGCTCGGCGCCTCGACGGCGGGCCCGAGTCCGCCTGGGAGGAGCTGAGGGCCACGACCCTCGACCTCGGGCGCGCGTGGCCCGACGGGCGATCGCCGCGCCAGGCCCAGGCGATCCTCGGCACCGGCCTGGGACGCGTCGGCGACCCCGCCGAACGGCCGGCCCACGGGCCCGACGCCGCGCCCGAGGCGACCCGAGCGCTGGCGAGGATCGTGCGGGCGGTCGAGCTCTCGCGCTACTCCGCGGCGGCGAGCGTCGAGCCCGGCGTCCTGCGCCACGACGTCCAGCGGTGCTGCGAGGCGCTCGCCGCCGGCGCGACCCCTCGGGCCCGACGTCGAGCCACCTGGCTGCCCCGCTCGGTGACCCAGCGCCGCCCCGACCCGGAGGCCAGGAGCAGCGACGGCGCTCCTGCCGACCGGGCGGACCAGCTCGTCGAGCACCTCTGACCGACTCGCCCCACGTCGTCGACCAGCGCCCATCACCCGCCGAGTCGGCGCGTAGACGCGCCGACTCGGCGGGAGAAGCAGATCGAGTCGGCGCGTAGACGCGCCGACTCGGCTTTGGTGGGGCGGGGGTAGCGGAGGGTCAGAAACCGCCGTTCTCGCGGCGGCGTCGCCAGCGAGCGTCCATCCGTTCCATGAAGCTGCCCGAGGTCTTGGTCCGGGTGCGGCTGCGCTTGGTGCGCCGCCCTCCGTCGATCACCGAGAAGCCCGAGGGGTGCCCGGTACCCTGCGACTCGGGGCCGGCCTGCTGCTGGCCGCGCATGGCGCCGAGGAAGATCGTGGCTCCGCCCAGCATCAGGACGAACCCGACGATCCCGACGTACCAGCGGTTGTAGATCGCACCGGCCATCAGGACGGTGATGCCGAGGGCAAAGGCCGCGCCGGCGATGATCGCGCGGCGACGCGCGCTCTGTCGCATGGTCGCGCCGCGCAAGGTGGAGGCGAACTTCGGGTCCTCTTCGACGAGCGCGCGCTCCATCTGCTCGAGCAGTCGCAGCTCCTCTTCGGAGAGTGGCACCGGATCCTCCAGGTCGTGCGTGACGGACGTGTAGCGGGGGCGTTGCAGCCAAGGATAGGCAGCCCGTTGGCGCGACGGTAGGCAGGAGCCATATTTTCGTCGCCAATCTTCGGCCGCGCTCGGCCGGGACCGATCGCGGAGTCGTCGCGGCAGCGCCGGTCCCCTCAGGGCAGCAGGCTCGCGGGGCGCACGGCAGCACTGCCGAAGCGCCGCGTGGCCCGGTCGATCGCCCGATCGGCGTCCGACCAGCCGTGCTCGCGCTCCCCCAGGACACCCTGGCGCTGAACCTGGTCGCGGGGCTGGAGCCCCTCGACCCGGACGCCGACCAGCCGGACCCTGGCGCGCTGCAGGCCGAGGGCGTCGTAGAGCCGGACCGCAGCTGCGTAGACCTCCTGGGTGACGTCGGTGGGTTCGCTCAGCGTGCGGCTCCGGGTGATCGTGGTGAAGTCGGCGAACCGGATCGTGATCGTCACCGTGCGGCCCGCGACGTGGGCCGCTCGGAGCCGCGCGGCCACCTTCGCCGTCAGCTTGAGGACCTCGCGCAGCACCACGTCCCGATCGTCGGTGTCGCGCCCGAAGGTCTCCTGGGCGCCCATCGACTTGTCGGGGTCGGCCTCGCCGCTGCGAGCGCCGTGACCGAACACGCCGGTGCTGCGCGGCGCGAGCTCGCGCCGGTCGGTGCCCCACGCGAGGTCGTGGAGGTGGGCCCCGAGGTGCTGGCCGACCGCGCGCTGCAGGGTGCGCAGCGGGGTGTGTGCGACGTCGCCGACGGTGACGAGCCCGAGCCGGTGGAGCATGGCGCGGGTCTTCTCGCCGACGCCGTAGAGGTCGCCCACGTCGAGGGGGTGCAGGAAGGAGGTGATCTCCCCCGGCACGACGACCACGATGCCGTCGGGCTTGGCCCGCTTGCTCGCGAGCTTGGCGACCGAGATCGAGGCCGCGATGCCGACCGAGCAGGTGATGCGCTGCTCGTCGTGGATCACTGCGCGCAGGTCCTCGGCTATCTGCAGCGGGGTGCCCAGTCGGCGCAGCGAGCCGGAGACGTCGAGGAACGCCTCGTCGAGCGAGATCGCCTCGACGAGCGGGGTGGTCCGACGGAAGAGCGCCATGACGGCGGTCGAGACGGCGGTGAAGAGCTCGTAGTCGGGCTGGAGGACGACCGCCTGCGGACACAGCCGGCGGGCGCGGGCGGCCGGCATCGCCGAGCGGACGCCGTACTCGCGCGCCGGGTAGTTGGCCGCCAGCACCACCCCTCGGTGTCCACCGCCGACGATCACCGGCTGGTGCTGCAGCTCAGGTCGGTCCCGCAACAGCACCGACGCGTAGAAGGCGTCCATGTCGACGTGCAGGATCGGAGTCGTGGTGGTGGCCGGAGCGCCAGCGGAGGTCGTCACCACGACTCCGCTCGATCACGGGCCACGGACAGGAGCCGAGTCACGAGCATCCGCCCGGACACCTACCGAGCCAGCAGGTGCAGCTGCGTCGCGAGGGGGAGGTATTCCGGGCGGTCCGCGACAGCTCGCTCGAGGTCGACCAGCGCACCGCTCGCGCCCGGCTCGAGGTCGAGCAGCGAGCCGGGGACCAGGTCGGCGAAGACTCGTACTCCATGCACGGACACGACCTCGAAGCCGCCGGCGAGCAGGAGGTCACCGGCCTCGTCGCGCGTGAAGCGACGACCGGTGCGGCTGTGCGACCCGGAACCGGTGGTGTCGTCGAGCATCGCCACGGCCTGGGCGAAGTGGCCGGCCATCGCTCGAGCGACCACCGCGGCGTGACGCTGGGCCAGCAGCAGGCTGAGGTGGCCGCCGGGGCGCAGGACCGTGCGGATGGTCTCGATGGCCGCCGCCGGGTCGTCGACGACCTCGAGCACCCCGTGGCAGAGCACGACGTCGACGCTGTCGGCAGCGACGACGTCGAGCAGGTCGGAGAGGTCTCCTTGGCGCCCGGACACCTCGACCCCCTGCTCGCGGGCACGACGATCGAGCGAGGCGAGGGCATCGGGGCTGGGGTCGATGACCGAGACGCGGTGTCCCCGCTCGGCGATCCGCACGGCCGAGCCCCCGGTTCCGCCGCCGATGTCGAGCACGTCGAGGGCCGGCGCACCGGAGCCTCCGAGCAGCGGGTCGAGGACGTCCCACACCACAGCGGTGCGGGGAGCTGCACGACGATCGCTGGCAGACATGGCGCCAACCCTAGACCCGCCGTCAGTGGTGCGGGCGTGAGGTGAGGTGTCGTCGGACGGTTCATCCCGGGCTCCCCGGCGAGCGGTGCCACAGGGTGCGTGAGACCTGCGCAGGAGCGGCACCGGCGGGCCGGACGTCGGCGTAGGGCGACTGGGCGAAGCCGTTGCTGTGCACCAGCACCCGGCGGCGCGTGGAGCCTGCTTCCGGGGAGTCGGTCGGGCGCTCCCCTGGTCGAGGTGAGGCGGCCACGAGGTCGCGCACGGCCTGGATGCCGTCGCGACGCCACAGGTCGTCGAGCTCGGACAGCTCCCAGGCCCCGCTCGCGCGCAGCGAGACACCGCGGTGGCCGGTGCGACGGAGCCGACCGCGAACCACCAGCAGCCAGGACCCGAACACCGTCTGGGCGTAGGGGCCCTGGGCGTCCTCGAAGAAGGTGGCGTCGACGGGGCCGGTGGAGTCGTCGAGGGTGAGGAACACGACGCGACGACCCCCACGGATCGGCGGCGTCTGCGTGGCGACCTTGACCCCGGCCACCAGCAGCTCGCTGTGGCTGCGCTGGTCGAGCAGGTCGCGACTGCGAGTGGCGCCGAGCGCAGCCAGGAAGGGCACGTGCGCGTCGAGGACGTGCCGGCTGACGTCGAGCCCGAGGATCTCGAGCTCCGCAGCCAGCGACTCGGCCGCGCTCATCTCGGGCAGCCCGGACACCTCGCCCTCGCGGGGCGCGTCACCGAGGTCGAGGCTCAGCTGCACCGAGTCGACGGGCTCGGGCGCGATGCTCGCCCGGCTCTGCGCGGAGGCTTTCGCCCACACCCCCGGCGCCCCGAGCACGTGGCGCTCGGGTCGGGACGCACCGGCGACGTCGCGCGCCACGGGATCGGTGCTGGTGCGGGCCGCCGCGTCGTCGGCCCGACGATCGGCAGGGCGATCAGCGAGACGATCGGCAGGGCGCCCCTGGCGCGCGACTCGGCGCCCCGCCAGGCCCCGCCCCCGACCGGCGCGCTCCACCGCGTGGCCGTAGCGCTCGAGCTCTGCCACCTGGAGCAGCAGGTCGCGACGGGTGACCCGACGGCGTGCCGAGACCTCTCCGCGCGAGCCCTGCAGTCCGATGCCGTAGACCGTGTCGAGGCCCCCGGCCAGCACGAGCCGCTCGGCGACCGGCCTCGAGACCCGGGCACGATGCCAGAGGTCGGTCAGGGAGGCGTAGGGCCTCGCCGCGACGACACGCTCCACCTCGCCGGCACTGATGCCCCTGACCTCGGCCAGGGACAGCCGGATGCCGTACGAGCGGGGCGCTCCAGCCCGGGTGGGCCCGCATCCTGAGGACCCGCCGCCGGACTCGGAGGCGCTGCACGCCCCCTCGTGGTGTTCGCTCGGATCGAGCAGCTCCACCGCGTAGGTGGCCCCCGAGGCGTTGACGTCGAGGCCGAGGACCGCGATGCCGAGACGACGGGCGTCGTCGAGGATCAGCCGCTTGGGGTACATGCCCGGGTCGTGGGTGAGGACGCCGGCGAGGAAGTGGGCCGGCCAGTGGGTCTTGAGCCAGGCCGACTGGTAGGTCGGCAACGCGAAGGCCGCTGCGTGCGCCTTGCAGAAGCCGAACGAGGCGAAGGCCTCGAGGACCCCCCAGACCTGCTCGACGACGGGTAGCGGGTAGCCGCGGCCGAGCGCACGCGGGAAGAACCACACCCTCGCCTGTGCCATGCCGTCGACGTCACCCAGCGACCGACGACGGACGTCGGCCTCGGCGTAGGTGACGCCGGTCAGCGTGGCGATCATCTCGATGACCTGCTCGTGGAAGACCACGACTCCGTGGGTCGGCGACAGGATCGGGCGCAGGTCCTCGTGCAGGTAGGACGCTGGGCGCCACCCGTGCTTGACGTCGAGGTAGGGCCGGATCATGTCGCTCTTGACCGGGCCCGGTCGGAAGAGGGAGATGTCGGTGATGATCTCGTCGAAGTCGTCGATGCCGGACTTGCCGATGAGCTCGCGCTGACCCGGCGACTCGATCTGGAAGACGCCCAGGGTCTTGGCGCTGCTGATCATGGCGTAGGTCTCGGCGTCGTCGAGCGGGATCTGTGCGGGGTCGTCGAGGTCGAGGTCGACGTCGTCGACGCGGCGGATCTCGGCCACGGCGTGCGCCATCGACGACTGCATGCGGATGCCGAGGACGTCGAGCTTGAGCAGGCCGAGGTCCTCGACGTCGTCCTTGTCGAACTGGCTCATCGGGAACCCCCCGAAGCTGGCTTCGACCGGCGTGCGGTCGAGCAGCGTCGCATCGGACAGGATCACCCCGCACGGGTGCATCGCGACGTGGCGCGGGAGCCCGTCGAGACGCTCCACCAGGTCGAACATCAGGTCGAGCCGCTGCTCGCTCAGCCCTGCGGTGCGCAGCTCCGGCAGGTCGCGCAGGGCGGCCCGCGCGTCCCGGGCGCGGATGTGGGGGAAGGCCTTCGCGATCGCATCGGTCTCGGCCGGCGCCATGCCGAGGGCTCCCCCGACGTCGCGGACGGCGTGACGCACCCGGTAGGTGTCCATCATCGAGACGCACGCGACGCGCTCGCCGCTGTAGCGCTCGAGGATGCGTTCGTAGACCTCCAGCCGGCGAGCGGACTCGACGTCCAGGTCGATGTCGGGCAGGGCGGCACGCAGCGGAGACAGGAACCGCTCCATGAGCAGCCCGTGGCGGATCGGGTCGACCCCCGAGACCCCGAGCAGGTAGTTGACCACGCTGCCCGCCCCGGAGCCCCGCGCCGCGCACCGTACCCCCAGCTCCCGGATCAGGTCGGTGACGTCTGCGACGGTGAGGAAGTAGGAGGCGTACCCGAGGTCGCGGATCAGCTCGAGCTCGTCGTCGAGACGCTTCCAGACCACCTGGCGGGGGCCTGAACCGAACCGCCCACCCACGGCGGCCTCACACCGGCGGCGCAGCGCGGCATCGGCACCGATGCCGGAGTCGGCGTCGGGTCGGACGAATTCCGGGAAGTGCACCTCACCCAGCCCGAGGTCGGCGCGCGGGTCGAGGGCGCACCGGTCGGCGAGGGCGGCGGTCGCAGCCAGGAGACGAGTGGCGCCGCGGCGCGCGCCCTCGCCCGCCAGGCCGGCCTGCTGGCAGATCTCCTCGGCGACCTCGTGCATCTGCTTGCCGGACTTCAGATATCCCTCGGCGTTGCGGCGCTCGAGGTGGCGCTGGTCGAGCGCGACCAGTCGACGCGCGGCATCGAGCACGTCGACGGTCACGGCGTCGCGGCGCTCGGCGTAGCGCACGGCGTTGGTCAGGACGGCGCTCAGACCGACCTGGCGGGCGATGCCCGCCATCCGGGCGGCGTGCGGAGTGGTGCCGGGCCCCCAGCCCCGGGCGTAGGTGCCGGGTAGGCGGTGCGAGACGAGCTCGACGACCAGGTGGGTCGCCGGGACCAGTCGGAGCCAGGGCGCGAGTGCGAGTCGGACCAGGTCGTCGCGGCGCCTGGTGGTCGCGAGGCCCAGGTCGGAGTCGGGGCCGAGCAGCACGACGAGGTCTCCGCTCGCCAGCAGCTCCGCGACGCCCTCGGGCGGGACGGCGAGGTCGAGCACCGGGCTGCCCCGCTCGCCGGCGAGATGGACCGCGGAGACGAGACGACACAGCGCTGCCCAACCGGCCCGGCCGCCGCGGGTGTCGGCACTGGCCAAGAACGTGGCCCGCGCCCGCCCGCCGCGCTCGAGCGAGAGGTCGCGGTGGGTGCCGCCGTGCGCCGGCGTCCGCGTCCGCTCGCGCGCCCACCCGCCTGGGGACACCTCGGAGCCGGTGTAGGCCAGGTTCACGCCGAGGACCGGGCGGATGTTGGCCCGTTGGCAGGCCTTGGCGAACTTGACCGCGCCGTAGGTGCCGTCGCGGTCGGTCAGCGCCAGGGTGTCGAGCTCCTGCTCCGCCGCGCGTTCGACCAGCACGTGAGGGTGCGAGGCGCCGTACTGCAACGAGTAGCCCGACGCCACGTGCAGGTGAGGGAAGGGGTCGGACATGCGGAGGCCTCCAGCCGGTGTCGACCCCTGACTGACGAACGGACGTGCGACGCCGTGCTCGGACGCCGCCGCACTCAGGACACGTGGCGAACCAGGTGCTCGCGCAGCGGGGCGTGGGGCATGAGGCCCAGCGCCGTCTCGATCACTCCGAGGAACCGGTCGGCGTCGCGGACCAGGTCGTCGGCCTCCCGCTCGGTGACGGCCCGCGTCGAGCCTGCTTCGGCCGCGGCCCGCTTCGAGGCACCGGCTGCGAAGAACGAGGCCCACTCCCCCAGCTCGGGGGCGACCTCGGCGAGCAGGACCCAGGCGTTCTTCTGCGGACGACGCCGGGCCGGAGCCGGGCGGGCCCGCGCCGCGAGCAGCGCGGCCGCGGCACGCAGCGCCGCGACGTGGGCGAAGGCGTAGCGCGAGGCGACGTCGCCGGTGGCGATCGCCTCGCTCAACGACTCGGCCGCACGCAGCAGGTAGGAGTGCGTGGTCGCCGGCAGCGAGTACGGGTTGATGTCGGCGCCGTGCACGACGTGAGTGGTGGGGGACATGAGGACCTCCTAGTCGGCACAACCGACGAGCGCCCAGCGCCCGTCGTCGTGGTCGAAGGACAGCTCGAAGACACCGGTGGTGCCCCCGTCACGACCGGCGCCGTCACCGACGCCGCGGCCGGCCTCGACGCGCCACAGCTCGCGATCGGCGAGCAGGTCGGGGACCGAGCGCAGGCCGAGCGCGCCCGCCCCGCCCTCGGGACCGCCCACGGTCTCCTCGTCGGTGCCGAGGACGGCGTCGACCTCGCGCGAGGCCCACCAGGCACCGGTCTCGGTCCAGCGCGCCAGCACGGTGCGGACCTTCCACAACCGACCGCGCCACAGGAACTGCTCAGGACCCTCGATGTCGCCGACCCGCCCGCGGCGGACCTCGACGTGGTCGTCGTAACGCCTCACGACCTCACCTCCTGCTCAGCCACGTGCGGGGCCGGTGGGGCCGGGGGTCGAGGTCGACCCCACCGGAATGATCGAACAGATGTTCGAACACCCCGAAACCTACACCCAGCCGCCGACACCGCGTCAAGAGCGAGACCGCGCACGCCGCTCGAAGGCCGGCCAGGGATCCCCCAGCGGTCCCACCGAGGTCGTGCGGGGCCCCCGGGGGCTCGACGTCATCGCACCGTCAGGGCGACGGCGCGGAGCCGCTCGACGCAGGGGCCTCGGGCTGTCCGGCGGACGGCACCCGCGGGCTCCGGGCGACCCAGGCGTTCGTCGCCGGGAGGTAGAGCAGCACCAGGAGCACAGCGGCCAGCGCGAGGATGGCCACCGCCGAGACCAGGAAGGCTGCCGGGGGGTCGGTCCGCAGGCCGGCGACCACCGCGATCCCGACGAGGGCAGCGCCCCCGGCGATGCAGTGCCGCGCCCAGTTGTGACCTCCGCGCAGGAACGCCAACATCACCAGCAGCAGGCTCGAGACCACGACGAGGAGCACCACCGCGACCGGGGTGAAGGACGGCGGGACCCGGGTGTCGTCGGGCGATCGACCCTGCCCCCCGACCCATGCGGCGATCGTCTCGTCGTCGAGGACGACGGTGAGCACGGTGGCCACACTCGCCACGACGACCAACAGGAGGATCACCTGCGAGGCCCGCGTCACCGAGGTCGGCGGTCGCGTCTCCTGGCTGGTGTCACCCACTGGTCCTCCAAGCTGGTCGTTGCGGGTCCGGGTGGCTCTGAGGGTCCAGGGATCCGGGGCTCGGCGAGCCCTAGGCTTCCTGCCCCGACGCGTCGGCCTGGAAACCGCCGCGCTGGGTGCACGCCGAGCATAGGCTCGCACCATGTCGAGCGAGCACGCCTCCGTCGCGCGGTTCCGAGACGCCCACGCGCTCCTCGGGGGCACCGGCGAGGTCGTGGTCCTGCCGGACGCGGTCCACACCGCGGCGCTCGCGGCCGAGGCCCTCGGCTGCGAGGTCGGCGCCATCGCCAACAGTCTCCTCTTCGACGCCGCGGGCGCCCCGGTGCTCGTGCTCACCTCGGGCGCGCACCGTGTCGACACGGCCAAGGTGGCTGCCCTGATCGGGGTTCAGCGGCTCGAGCGCGCCACGCCGGCCTTCGTGCGCGAGCACACCGGCCAGGTGATCGGTGGTGTCTCCCCCCTGGGCCACCCCGCCTCGGTGCCGACCTACCTGGACCGCTGGCTGCAGCGCCACCCGGTCGTCTGGGCGGCGGCCGGGCACCCGGCGGCAGTGTTCTCCACGACGTACGACGAGCTGGTCGTGCTCACCGGCGCCACGCCCCTCGACGTGGAGTGAGGATCGCGCACGGACCTCGCCGGCCCGGCCGCGGGACGCGACCACACGGCACCCCTCCTCCGTGCGGCGACCACGTCGTGCGCCGACGGCACGCGACCGTCAGCGGTCGGCCTCCGGCGGCAGGTCGTAGGCCGCCAGCTCGGCGGCGTCGGGTGGCTGCCACCACCGCTGGAACGAGGCGAGCTGGGCCCGGCTGATCACCACGGCGCCGGGCTCGGCGTTGCGGCGCTCGACGCGGCACCAGCGCTCGTCGAGATCGACGTCGAGCAGCCGCAGCTCGATCGCCACGCCTGCCGACCTGGCCTGCTCGCGCCTGCGCCGCCGCTCGACCCTCCCCCACGACCCGAACTCGACCACCACGGTCAGGCCGCGCTGCGCCAGGCCGAGGGCCTGCTCCCACTGCAGCCGCTCGAACCGGCGGCGGGGGCGAGCGTCGTGCGGGTCGAGGCCGAGAGCGACGAGCCACTCGTCGGGGCCCAGCCGGACGGCGTCGCGCTCCGTCTCGAGACGACGCGCGAGGGTCGTCTTCCCAGCACCGGGCAGGCCGCACACGAGGATGATCCGTCCCACTGGGCGACCCTACGAGGCGGAGCCCTGCGACGGTCCGGCCGACCAGGGACCGGGGGCCACGCCCTAAGGTCCTCGACATGGCACGCGTGGTGGTCGTCGGTGGTGGGTACGGCGGCCTGGCGTCGGCAGCACGCCTGGGCAAGCTCGGCCACGACGTGACCCTCCTGGAGGCCTCGGACGGCCTCGGCGGGGCGCTGACGTCGATCTCCCAGGACGGCTTCACCTGGGACGCCGGACCCCACGCCCTCCTCGTGCCGGCCGTGGTGCGCGACCTGTTCCGCAAGAGCGGGCGCCCACTCGGCTCCGAGCTCGGCCTCGACGGCGACGACGGGCTGGTCCCGCTCGAGGTGGTCCGCGAGCACCGCTTCGTCGACACGACGACCCTGCGGCTCCCCGGCGGGTCGCGACGCGCGCAGTGCGACGCCTTCGAGGAGCTCGACACCGGCCTCGGAACGGCCTGGGACTCCTACGTCTCCGACTTCGACGAGGTCTGGGACCTGATGCGCAGGAACTACTTCGAGGAGCCCTGGCGCCCCGACGCGATGCCGAAGGACATGGTCAAGCTCCTCGGCAGCCGTGAGGTGCTCCACAGGCACCTGCGGCGCTCGTTCCGCGACGACCGGCTCGCCACGGTGGCCGGTCACACCTTCGTCGCCGACGGTCACGACCTGCGCAACGTGCCGGCATGGGCGGGCGTCGTGTCCTACCTCGAGCAGCTCTTCGGCGCCTGGACGCTTCCGGGAGGCCTGCACGGCCTGCGCGACCTCCTGGTCGCCCGGCTCGCGACTCGTGGGGTCACGGTGCTGCTCGAGACGCCCGCGGCCGACCTCGTCGTGCGCGACGGCGCGGTCGCGGCCGTGCGCACGGTGCGTGGCGACGAGGTCGCGGCCGACGTCGTGGTGTGCGCGGTCGACCCACGCCGCCTGCCCGCGCTGGCGCCGTACGTCGCACGGACGATGCCGGCGATCCCCCCGGTCACCACCCACCTGGGGCTGAACGGTGACCTGCCCGACCTGGCCCACGAGGTCGTCATCCACGGCGACCCGATGATCGTCATCCGCCCCGGCGCGGTGGCGCCCGCAGGCTGCACGGCCTGGACGCTCCACGGTCGGGGGCACCTCGCCGAGGACATGCTGCAGGTGCTGGCTCGGGCTGGGATCGACGTCCGCGAACAGGTGGTCACCCGCGTCGACCGCTCCCCCCTCGACCTCGTGAACGCCTGGGGCGGCTCCCCGCACGGCGTGCTGTGGCAGGGTCGCGCCACCGTCCGGCACCGGCTCGGCCCGACGACCCCGGTGCCCGGCGTGTACGCCGTGGGCGCACACGCCACCCCCGGCGCGGGCCTGGCCTACGTCGGGCTCGGTGCCGCCGTGGTCGCCACCCAGATCGGCCCCGCCTAGACCCGGTCGGCTCGTGCGGCCCGGGCAGGCCCGGGCACGAACACCGTTCAGGTCGTGATCTGCAGGCGCTCGAAGATCTCCAGGGTCGCCTTGGAGAAGTTGAGCGTGTAGAAGTGCAGCCCGGGAGCACCCCCGTCGAGGAGCTCCTGACAGAGCTCGGCGGCAAGGGTGATGCCCTCGGCCCGGATGTCCTCCGGGGAGGTCTGGGCCGAGATCCGAGCGATCACCTCGGGCGGTACCTCGGTGCCCATCAGCTCGCCCTGACGCTGGATGGCGTTGAGGTTCAGGATCGGCATGATGCCCGGCAGGATCGGCAGGTCGACGCCGCGGTCGCGCACGCGCTCCACGAGGCCGAAGTAGTCGGCGGCGCGGAAGAACATCTGGGTGACCGCGAACTCCGCCCCCGCCCGCGCCTTCGCCACCAGCACGTCGGCGTCGTGGTCGAGCGAGTCGGAGCCGGGGTGGCCCTCGGGGAACGCGGCGACGCCGATGCGGAAGTCGCCGCGGCTGCGAGCCAGCTCGACGAGGTCGGTGGCGTAGGTGAGGCCGCCCTCGGTGGAGGTCCAGGCTGCGCGCGGGCCCTCGGGGGGGTCGCCGCGCAGGGCCATCAGGTGGTGCACCCCGGCCTCGGTGTAGGAGTCGAGGATCTTCTCCAGCTCCTCGCGGGTGTGCCCGACGCAGGTGAGGTGGGCGACCGGGGTCAGCGAGGTCTCCCGGGCGATGCGCCCGGTGATGTCGACGGTCAGGTCGCGCGTCGAGCCCCCGGCGCCGTAGGTGACCGACACGAAGCTGGGGTTGTAGGGCTCGAGGGCGTTGATGGCCTTCCAGAGCCGCTCGGCCCCGGCTTGGTCCTTCGGCGGGTAGAACTCGAAGGAGATCGAGTGGTCGCCGTCGGCGATCAGCTCGGTGATGCTGCGCCCGCGACCCGTTGCCATGGCCCCATCGTAAGAGGCATAGCCTCACCCGGGTGAGTTCAGACAGCGGTTGGGACGACGTGCTCTTCCGCACCGACCTCGACGCTGCGCTGGCCGAGTTCCTCGACGAGCAGGCCCAGCGGCTGGCGCCGCTGGGGGCTGACGCCGACCGCCTCCTGGCCGAGGCGCGCACCGCGGTCGCGGGCGGCAAGAAGTTCCGTGCGGCCTTCTGCCACTGGGGATTCCGTGCCCTGGCCTCCCCGGCAGACGCCGACCAGGTGCGCGCCCTGCTGCGGGCCTGCGCGTCCCTGGAGCTGCTCCACGCCAGTGCGCTGGCCCACGACGACCTGATGGACGCCTCCGACACCCGCCGCGGGCGTCCCGCCACCCACCGGGCGCTGGAGGCCGAGCACCGCGCGGCCGGCTGGCGTGGTGACGCCGAGCAGTACGGCGCCGCTGGTGCCATCCTGCTCGGCGACCTGTTGCAGGGCTGGGCCGACGAGCTGCTTCGACGGTGCGGTTTCGGCTGGGACCGCGTCGGGCCCGCTCTGGAGGTCTTCGACCTGTGCCGCAGCGAGGTCATCGCCGGGCAGTTCCTCGACGTGTCGGTGCAGGCCCGGGGTCGCGCCGACGTCGACACCGCGATGACGGTGCTGCGCTACAAGTCGGCGAAGTACTCCATCGAGCGCCCGCTCCACGTCGGTGCGGCGCTCGCCGGTGCCGGCCCCGGGGCGCTCGCGGAGCTGTCGTCGTTCGGCCTGCCGCTCGGTGAGGCCTTCCAGCTGCGCGACGACCTGCTCGGCGTCTTCGGCGACCCCGCCACGACCGGCAAACCGGCCGGCGACGACCTCGTCGAGGGCAAGCGCACGGTGCTGGTGGCCCTCGCCCTGGACGGAGCCTCCCCAGCCGATGCAGCCCTGCTCGACCGCTCGCTCGGCACGCCGCTCTCGCCGCCGGAGGTCGAGCGCCTGCGCGACGTCATCGAGGCCAGCGGCGCCCACGCCCAGGTCGAAGCGGTCATCGGCGAGCTCTCGGGCATCGCGGTGGCCGCGCTGGAGGTGGCCGAGGTCGACCCGCACGCCCGAGAGGTCCTGCGCGGGCTCGCGGCCGCCGTCACCCAGCGAGTGGTGTGACGCCCGGCACGCTCGGGCCGTCGCCCCGCAGCAGCGTCGTCACCTCGGAGGCACCCAGCAGGTCGATCGCGATCGCGGCGACCCGCGGCTCGGCCCGGGCGAAGTCGCCCCAGTCGTCCCAGAGCAGCACCTGCGAGCCGTCGCAGTCGTCGAGGCACTCCGCCAGCGCGTCGAGGTTGCGTCCGTAGTACGGCGGGAAGCACAGTGCCGCGGCGATCGCGAGGTGGAAGTCGGCCACGGTGACGGCCTGCGCGCCGTCGAGGTGGGCGAAGCGCCAACCGCCGCGTCGGATGACCCCGCGCACGTAGGCGACGTCGAGCGCCGAGGACCACCGGTGCACCCCGGGCACGAGGTCTGCGGCGAACACCGACCCCAGCGGGCCGGCAGCAGCCCGAGACCTCACAGCAGGATCCGGGAGAACGACCCGTAGTGGTCGTCGGTCCAGTAGAGCTCGCCGTCGGCGCCCTCGATGATGCGCCGGGCTCCCCGGTCGTAGGAGCCCGGCGTCTCGACCGTGAACTCCTGGTAGTAGCCGCGTTCGCGGTCGGGCAGCAGGCCCTCGTAGTTGCCGAAGGTGCCGCCGTCCTGGTCGTAGGCGTACGGGGGCCCGTCGTCGATGGAGTCGACGGTCTCGGCAGCCTCGGGAGGCAGGTCGAGCAGGTAGATCGTCGGCAGCCCCGAGTCGGGGTCGACCTTCGGCGGCGCCGTGGCCTGGGGTGTCGGGTCCTGCTCCGGCAGCAGCGACGGCGTGGCGGTTCGTCCGGGGTCCTGGGGCTCGGTGGTGCTCGACCCCGAGGAGGAGGGCGTCGCGGTGCGGATCGGGGACGACGACGGTGCCGGCGCGGACGCGCTGGTCTCGTCGGTGGCCACGGACGTGTCGGCGCCGGGGCCACGACCGCTGAGCAGCCAGGTGCCGGCGACCACGGCGAGGACCAGGAGGAGCACCAGACCACTGCTGGTGCGGGGCGCCCGGTTGGTCGAACCGCCCTCGGGGGGAGGGACGCGGGAGACCATCAGGCCCCCGCGAGTCCGTCTGGGGGCGTGGAGGCCGGCGCGGCCGACATCAGAACGCCAGTGCCTGCGCGCGACGCTTGACCTCGGTGCCGCGGTTCTCGCGCAGCGCATCGATGCCGCGGCCGGGGAAGTCCTGGTCGAGGAAGAGCCACGCGATGATCTCGCGGTCGTCGTAGGAGTTGTCGTGCATCATCGTCAGCAGCCCGGCCAGGCCCTTGACCGGGAACTCCATCAAGCCGTCGTGCTGGAGGAAGTCGGCCGGGATCTTCTGTCCCTCGCCCGGCACGGGGACGGCTGCAGCGAGCTCGTGCTCGCGGATCATCGTGCGGACCTTGGCCACGGTCACCTCGAGGCGGCGAGCCGCCTCGGCCCAGTCGATCCACTCGGGCACCAGGGCGGCCAGGTCGGCCTCGGCCAGCGTCGGTTCAGAGGTCATGGCCTCATCGTTTCACGATCGCTGCACAGCGCCGGCACGGCCGCCCCTGACCCGCCACTCAGCCTCCCTCGGGCCGCCACCGGGCCGCCACCGGGCCGCCACCGGGCCGCTGCAGGCACCGCGCCACGCCGTCGGGCCGTGAGCCGCGTGCGGCAACGGGCTCGACCGTAGACTGGCGACCTCCGGATCCTTCCCCAACCGGTACCAGGACGGTCGCCGTGAAGCCAGACGTGCCTGCCCAGGCCGGCGGGAGCCTGCCCACCGACCCCCTGCGCGGCCGACTCCTCGACGGGCGCTACCGCGTCGGCTCCCGCATCGCGCGAGGCGGGATGGCGAGCGTCCACGAAGCCCACGACGTCCGGCTCGACCGGACCGTCGCTGTCAAGGTCATGCACCCGGGCCTCGGCGACAGCGACAGCGGCGACTTCGCCGAGCGCTTCGTCCGGGAGGCTCGCGCAGCCGCGCGGCTCTCACACCCCAACGTGGTGGCCGTCTACGACCAGGGCAACGACGACGGCACCGTCTTCCTGGTGATGGAGCTGGTGCCCGGCCACACCCTGCGCGACGTGATCGCCAAGGAGAGCCCGATGGCGCCGGGGCGGGCGCTGGCCCTGCTCGAGCCGGTGGTCTCCGCCCTCGCCTCGGCCCATCGCGGCGGCCTGATCCACCGCGACGTCAAGCCCGAGAACGTGCTGATCGCCGACGACGGTCGCGTGAAGGTCGCCGACTTCGGGCTCGCGCGGGCCATCAGCGCCGAGACCCAGCACACCGCCACCCAGGGCGTGCTGATCGGCACGGTCTCCTACCTGGCACCCGAGCTGGTCATCGACGGGCGGGCCGACGCCCGCGCCGACGTCTACGCCGCCGGGGTGGTGCTCTACGAGCTGCTGAC
The DNA here is from genome assembly GCA_963742775.1 of uncultured Actinomycetota bacterium. GTDB lineage: Bacteria > Actinomycetota > Actinomycetes > Propionibacteriales > Nocardioidaceae > Nocardioides. The sequence goes on from CAVUNE010000008.1 coordinate 430,841, forward strand.
CGGCGTGAAGCCGCACGAGGGCGAGACACCCATCCAGGTCGCCTACAAGCACGTGCACCACGACGTGCCGCCGCCCTCCGAGCGGGTGCCCTCGCTGCCGGCGTACGTCGACGCGCTCGTGGCTCGAGCGACGGCGCGCGACCGCACCCGCCGTCCGGCCGACGCGGCCGTGCTGCTCCACCAGGTGCACCGGGTCGCCAACGCGCTCGCCCACGGCGTGCGCGACGACCCGGAGCTCACCGAGGACCTCAGCCCCCTGCTCGTACCCCTCGACAGCGGCCTCGACGGCAGCTTCGACGGCGGCCGCGAGGCCGGCATCGGCATGGGCACCGACACCGCACCCGAGCCCTGGGACGCCGCCGAGATGGCGGCCCTGCTCGCGCCCGGCTTCCGCGACGCCGCGCGACCGGCGCCCGAGGAGACCACGACGTACCCGCTGCACCGTCCGCCACCGGCGAGCCCACCGATGGGGGCCGCGGCACCGACGGCGCAGCCTGGTCGACCGCCGAACCGGCCCGCACCGCGACCCGAGCAGGCGCGCCCGGTGCGGCTCCCACGACAGCCGAAGCAGCGCAGGTCACGGCGCGGCCTGGTCGTCCTGCTCGCCGCGCTCCTCGTCGCCGGGGCGATCGGCGGCGGTGCGTTCTGGTACGGCTGGGCACGCTACGTCGCCGCTCCTCAGGTCACCGGGCAGGACGAGGCGGTCGCGGTGTCGGCGCTCGACGCCGCCGGCCTCGAGGTCGCCTACGCCGAGCCCGCCTACGACTCCGAGGTCCCGGCCGGATCCGTCATCACCGCTGATCCCGGCGGCGGCGACCAGGTGCTGCCCGGCGACACCGTCACCCTCACGCTCTCGCTCGGCCGGCTGCTGGTGCCGAAGGTGCGGGGCCTGGATGAGGACGCCGCCCAGGACGCACTGCTCGCCTCGCAGCTCGAGTTCGGCGCGAGCCGCGAGCGCTACCACGAGACCCAGCCTGCCGGCACCGTGCTCGCCAGCGTGCCCGTGCGAGGCACCGAGCTCGGCTCGGGCGACACCGTCGACCTGGTCATCAGCAAGGGTCGGCGTCCGATCGAGGTCGGCTCCTGGGTCGGTGAGAGCATCGACCAGGCCCGTCGACGCCTCGAGAAGCGCGGCCTGGTCGCCTCGGTGGTCTCCGAGGAGTTCGACGACACCGCTCCGGCCGGCCAGGTGCTGCGCCAGAGTCCCGAGCAGGGCACGGTCAACAAGGGTGACGTCGTGTCGCTGGCCGTCTCCAAGGGCCCTGAGATGATCCCGGTCCCCGACGTCATCAGGTTCGGGGTGGACGCCGCCACCCAGGCGCTGGAGGAGGCCGGGTTCAGCACCGAGGTGGTGCAGAACGACTTCTACGCCGGCCTCGGCTTCGCGGTGCGCACCGACCCACCGGCGGGGACCCTGGCACCCAAGGGCAGCGTCATCCAGATCGTCGTCGTGTAGCGACGCCGGACCTCCGCTCGACCCGCGACCCGACTCCGCGGCAACGGGTCACAGCCCGATCACGGTTGCGCGCGGGGCTTGTCATTGCCCTGCCCGCCCTCTTTGCTGACTCGGTGACCAGCGCTGACGCCCTCGGGGCGATCGACTCCCGGGACCCACCACCCGGTGGTGTCGACGTCCGCTGTGCGGGCGTCGTCCACCTCTACCGCACCTTCGCCGGGCACGACGTCGTCGCGCTGCGCGGGATCGACCTGACGATCGCTGCCGGCGAGCGCGTCGCGTTCCTGGGGCCGTCGGGCTGCGGCAAGTCGACCCTCCTGACCCTGCTGGGCGGGATCCAGCGCCCGTCGGCGGGACAGGTGCTCATCGACGGCGTCGAGATCTCGAAGATGACCGAGCGGCGGTTGAGCGGCGTCCGCTCACGGCTCGTGAGCACGATGCTCCAGGGCGCGACGCGCAACCTGCTCCCCTACGCCACGGCCCGCCAGAACCTCGCCTTCGCCCAGCTGGGCGCCGCCGCCGGAAAGCGACGCGAGCTCGCGCCGGCTCACGAGATCCTCCACCTGGTGGGCCTGGCCGACCAGGTCGACCAGGTCGTCGGCACCCTCTCCGGGGGTCAGCGACAGCGGCTCGCACTCGCCTGCGCGATCGCCACCGGCCCCCGCCTCCTGCTGGCCGACGAGCCGACGAGCGCCCTGGGCCACGACGACCGCGACCTCCTGGTCCGGCTGCTGCACCGGGTCGGGGACGAGCTCGGCACCACCATCGTGGTCGTCACGCACTCCCCTGAGGTCGCGGCGACCTTCGCGCGCACCGTCACGATGCGCGACGGCCGGGTCGGCGCCGAGGGCCGCGGCGACTCCGACTACGTCGTCCTCGGCGAGGACGGCGCCCTGCACCTGCCGACGGGCATCACGTCGCAGTGGCCGGCGGGCACCGTCGTCCGCATCGAGGCCGAGAGCGACGACCGGCTCGTGCTCGCCCGCGCCGACACCGACGAGGCGCGGGAGCGATGATCGAGCTGCGCGGACTCGGCTACGACGTCGGCTCGCGACGCCTGCTCGACGACATCGACCTCGACCTCCTCCCGGGGCGGATGACGGCCGTGTCGGGTCCCAGCGGCTCGGGCAAGACCACCCTGCTGTCGCTGGCCGGCGGGCTGCTGGCACCGAGCGCCGGGTCGGTGCTCCTCGACGGCACTCCGACGTGGCAGGGAACCGGAGACCCCCTGCCGGCGATGTCGTTCGTGCTCCAGGTCTATGGCCTGGTGCCCGTGCTGTCGGCGCGGGAGAACGTGTCGGTCGCCCTGCGCGCCCGAGGCCACGAGGCACGAGCCGCCGACGAGGCCGCCGCAGACATGCTCGACCGACTGAGGATAGGGGACCTCAGCGCTCGCCAGGTCGACGAGCTCTCGGGAGGTCAGCTGCAGCGCGTCGCCTGCGCACGCGCGCTGGTCGTCGCGGCTCCGGTGCTGCTGGCCGACGAGCCGACGAGCGAGCTCGACCGGTCGACGCGCGACGTGGTGATGGACCTGCTGCGCGAGCGCGCCGACGCCGGCGCCACCGTCGTCGTGGCCACCCACGACCCGGAGATCGCCGAGCGGTGCGACGACCACCACCGCATGGACGAGGGTCGTCTCCTCGAGGGTCACCCGTGATGCGGGCAGGGGTGGCAGCCCCGGTGAGGGCGTGTTGATGGCGCTCCGGCTGCTCCGCGCCTACGCCGTCACCCTGGTGCTCCTGGCGCTCGCCTCGATGCTCCTGACCGCCTCGACCGCTCTGGGCGCCGCGCTGCACCGCTCCGGCGCCGACCTGCTCGTGCTGCTCCCGCTGGCGGTGGTCGGGGTCGTCGCGGTGAGCGTCCTGGCGCTCGACCTCGCCTGGCGTCGGCGGACCGACCTGGAGCTCGCGCGGCTGCGCGGCGTACGAGGAACGGCCGCCCTGCGGGTGGCCGCCGGACCGGCGGTCGGCGCGGCCGTGGTGGGTGGGGTGCTGGGGCTCGGCGCGTCAGCCGTCCTCAGCGCCGTGCCGCCACCTGGGTGGAGCCTCCCCGGGCGTCCGGGGGCCGCGGAGGTCGGGTGGGGCCTCGGCGCGGCGGTGGTCGTCGGCCTGGTGGCGGCGACCGCCTGCCTCGCGGTGCTGCGGCGTCCGCTCGCTCCCACGTCGACGGTCACCGGCCCGCAGCCGGTCGTGCCGCCCACGCTGGTCGCGGTCGGAGGCGTCGGGCTGGTCGTGGTGTCGGTCGTGTCGCTCTACCGGGCCGAGCAGCCCGCGGCGGGGTCCAGCGCGCTGGTCCTCGCCGCGAGCGCGGTGCTCGGCCTGACCTGGGGGCAGGTGCTCGTGTGGGTGGTCCGGGCACTTCCGGTGGGCGAGGGCCGGTCGACGGCCTACGTCCTGGCTGTGCGCCGGCTCGCGTCGCGTCGACACGGCGCCCGCCTACGCCTGGTCGTGGCTGCGAGCGTGGTGGTCGTGGCTACCTGGTCGGGCGCGTCAGCCGCTGGGTCGTGGGCGCGCGAGGCGGACCAGCTCCGGGTCGGGGCGCCCCTGCAGGTCGCCCTGCCCGACACGTCGGCGCTGGACGTCTGGCGCCTCACCCGCGACCTCGACCCCGACGGGCGGTGGCTGATGGCCGGCGCGGTGCTCGACGACCGTCCCGACGCGGCGCTGCGGGCGGCCTACCTCGACCTGTCACGCTACGACCGGGTCTCCGGTGACACGCTCGCGTCCACGCCGGGAGACCTGACCGGGGTCCTCGCACCGCTGCAGGACGTCGTCCCGGTCGAGGTCGTCACCGGGACCCGCCTGTCGGTGGCAGCCACCTACGAGCCGGGGTCGGACGAAGCGACCCCGCGCCGCGCCGTCCTCTCGCTCGCCTACCTGAGCGACGCGGGGGTCGTCCAGCCCGTCGACGTGCGTCTCCGGCGCGGTGGTCGCGAGGACGCGTCCCTGGTCGGCGCCACCGAGGCACCGGCCTGCGAGCAGGCGTGCGTGCTGCTGTCGGTCGCTGCGACGGCGTCCGGCCCGGGGTCCGGGGTCGGGGCCGGCAGACCGGGAAGGGTCGTCCTCGACGAGCTGTCCCTCGAGGGCGCCGACCTCGTGCCCGACGGTCTGGTCGACGACCGCGACGCCGGAGCACCTCCCGCGCGGGCGTTGGTGCTCGACCGCAGCTACCTCCCCCTCGCCGCCAGGGCTCCCCTGCCGGTGCTGGTGGCAGGCGACCCGACCTGGCCCGCAGAGGGCCCCCGAGCGCCGGGCATCGGTGGCACGGCACGCCCCCTCACCGAGGTCGGCGCCCGCGCAGCGCTCCCCCTGGTCGTCGGGGCCGGGGTCGTCGGTGACCTCCCGGCCGCGCTGGCGGCCACGCGCGGCTCCGTGACCGGGGTGCGCTCGGTCGTGCTGGCGCGGGAGGACACCCCGGCCGCGGTGATGGCCGCGCTCACCGACGCCGGGGCGGAGCCACCGGTGACGACTGCGACGCAGGGCGACGCGGCCCTGGGTGCGGCCGCCGGCGGGGAGCGACACCTGCGTCAGGTCGTGGCCGTGGGGGCAACCGGTCTGGCGCTCCTGTGCCTGGTGGGGGCGGCGGCCGGGATGTCGGACGACGCCCGCCGCGACCAGGCCGCCCTCTCGCTGGTCGGCGTGACGGCCGGCACCCGCCGACGAGCCGCCATCGTCGAGGCCGGACTCGTCTGCGCCGGCACGCTCGTCGCCACGGCGCTGGGCAGCCTGCTCGTCGTGCGGACCGTTACCGGGGCCGCGGCGCTCACACCTACCGGTGCCACGCTGCTCCCGCCACCCCAGGCCTACGACGGGTCCCGTGTGCTGGTGGTGGCCGTGGCGGCCGCCGGCGCGTGGCTGCTGCTGGTGGTCACCACCCGGCGGGACCACTCGACGCGAGCACCTCGGTGAGAGCTCCACCGAGCGCTCCCGCCCGGGCTCTCGTGATGCTCGCGACCGTGCTGCGTGGGCTCCGCTCCCGGGCCTCGCTCTCGCTCGGGAGCCTGGTCCTGGTCGTGCTCGCGATCGGTGCGACCGTGCTCGGCCCGATGTTCCAGCAGGCCTCGGTCGAGTCCTACACGCTGGGCCGCGTCGACCAGGCCTCCGACACCCAGACCGCGATGACCTGGGTGGCGCGCCGCACCGACCCGTCCGTCTCGGTCAGCGACCTGGTCGCGGCCGGCGTCGAGCGCGTCGTCCAGGAGAGTCCCGACGTGTTCGCCGCGCCCGAGGTGACCCTCCTCTCCGACCTGCCCGCCGAGCCGGGGAGGTCGCCGGCGGCCACCTTCCTCGCCCGCGACCAGGTGTGCTCCCTGCTGGAGGTGACCGGTCGATGCCCCGACCGGGCCGGTGAGGTGCTGGTGAATCAGGTCGACCTCGCCCCCCGCGCCGTCGGCGACGTCGTCCGAGTGGCGCGCCTGGGTCGCCAGGTCATCGTCGGCACCTACGCGACGCCGACCACCTCCGACGACTGGCTGCTGCCCAGCAGGCTCGCCAGCAGCCCGGGGTCACAGCTGAGCGAACCCCGGCCGGCGCCGTACGTCGTCACGCCCGACGCCTTCGAGGCGCTCGCGTCCTACGAGCAGCTCGTGCTCCTCGACAGCAGACTGGTCGTGCCCGACACGCTCGACGACACCGAGCTCGACGCCATCGTGCGTCAGGTCGACGACCTCGTCGGCACGCGCTCCCCGCTGGGCGAGACGAGATCCCAGGGCGTCCTCGTGAACTCCTCGAGCCTCAACAACCTCGACGACGTGCTCGTCGACGTCCGAGCCCAGCGCGCGGCGGCCGGCGCCGCCGTGGCGCCGGCGGTCGTGTCGCTGATCCTGGTCGCGCTAGCGATGATCCTGCGGCTGCTCCTTGCCGCGGCCGACCTGCGGGTGCCCGAGCTGGCCCTGGCCGGGCTCCGCGGCGCCGGACGGCGGCGCACCTGGCTGCTGGGGCTCGCGGAACCGGCCGTCGTGCTCCTCCTCGGCACGCCCCTCGGTCTCCTGCTCGGCTGGGCGACGACCCGGGCCCTGGTCGCGCGCTGGCTGCGCCCCGGCCTGTCCGTGGAGGTGCCGGCGCTGTCGCTCGTCGCCGCCCTCGTCGTCGTGCTCGCCATCGCGGGGGCGGCGGCGCTCGCCGTCGCCGAAGCACTGCGCGAGACCCTCGGCGACCGGCTCAGCGGTGTGCGACGTCCTCGCACCGGCTCGCGCCTTGTCGTCACGGTCGAGCTCGTCATCGTGCTCGCCGCAGTGGCGCTACCGCTGGCCCAGGTCGGGGGGGACGACCAGCAGCTCGACGCCAGCTCCTTGCTCCTTCCCGTCGTGCTGGCCGTCGCAGCAGGGCTGCTCGCCACGCGCGCAGCGACCGTGCTGACCACGGACTACGCGCGGCGCCGCACGGGCGGGTCGCTGTCGTGGTTCGTGGCGGTCCGCGCCCTGTCGCGTCGCGGTCAGGGCACGCTGGTGATGCTGCCGATCACCAGCGCGATCGCGGTCGCCGTCTTCGCCGCGGGCGTCAGCGGGGCGGCGTCCGACTGGCGCTACGACGTGGCGGCGACCCGCACCCCGGCGGCGACCGTCTACTCCTCACCGTTGGTGCTCGGCGACACTCTCGCCCTCACGCGCGAGCTCGACCCCGAGGGTCGCTGGATGATGGCGGCCGCGCGCACGAGCGTGGCCAGCGGCTCGCTCGTGCTGGTCGACACCTCACGCGTCGGACGCGTCCTGAGCTGGTCGGACCGGTGGCTGGACGGCGCCTCCGCCCAGGACGTGCAGGACCTCCTGACCCCGCCGACAGTCCCGGCCAGGCTCACCGGTGAGGACCTCGCGCTGACGGTCGTCAACGACTCGGTCGAGGCCACCCCGGTCACGGTGCAGCTCGACGTCTACACCCCTCGGCTCGGCACGAACCGCGTCTACCTGGGGCCCTACCCGGCCGGCACCACGACGCGCAGCACCCTCGCCACGGTGTGCGCCCCGGGCTGCGACGTGCGCGGCATCACCGTCGGCGGTGGCGACGCGGCGTCGTCCCTCGAGCTGCACGGGTCGATCGTGCTGTCCGACCTCACCGTGGACGGCACCCCTGCGCCCGACGCCCTCGAGCCCGCCTCCTGGACGCCGTCGTCGGTGAACGTGACCGTGGGGTCGCCGCAGGGCGCGGCCGTGCTGCCGCTCGACGTCGACACCGGCGACGCCGCCGGGTCCGCGATCCTCACCAGCGCCGCGCTCGCCGCGCCGATCCCGGTGCTGAAGGGCACCGATGCCGACGAGACCGTCACCCTCGACGGCGCCACGAGTGTCCTGCAGGACTTCCGGGAGGCGACACCGGTCGACGTGGTCGCACGACCCACGAGCACACCGTTCCTCGGACCACGCGGCGTCGTGCTCGACCTGGTGCTGGCCGATGCCAGATTGGCCCTGACCAGCGCGCTGACGACGTCGTACGTGCTGGTCGCCGACGGTGCACCGCCCGATCTCGTCGGTGCCCTCGCCGGTGCCGGGCTCACGCCGGAGGCGCTCGCGTCCGAGACCCGTGACGACCTCGACGACGGTGCCTACGCCCAGGCGCTGAGGCTCTACCGCGCCGTCGGGGCCGTCGTCCTGCTGATGGCGCTCGGCGGGCTGCTCGTGAGCCTGGCCGTGCAGCTGCCGGCCCGGCGCCGCGACGCCGCATCGCTGCGCGTCGTCGGGGTGCGCCGGCGCACGATCTGGCTGGCGACCTGGTGGGAGTCGGTCGTGACCCTGGGCGGCGCGGCCGTCGCCGGTCTCACCGCCGGCGTCGTGGCCCAGCTGCTCCTGCTGCGCAGCCTCACCCTCGGCGTCGTCGACGATGCGACGACACCGCCGGTCGACGCCACGCTCGACCTCGCTCGGGTCGCGGTGCTGGCGGGGGCGATCGGGGTCGTGCTGCTCATCGTCGCGCTCGGCACCAGTGCGGTGGTGCTCCGCAGCGCGGGCGGGGCGACGCTGCGCGAGTCGGCCCGATGAGGGGGCGCTCGACGGGCCGATAAGGTCCTGCCGTGCGCACCCCGCGTCGTCCCTCGACCACGTCCTTGGCGACGGCGGCCCTGCTGGCCATGACGGCGTGCTGGGGGTCGACGTTCTTCCTCATCAAGGACCTTCTCGACCGGATCCCGACCCTCGACTTCCTCGCCGTGCGCTTCGCGCGTGGCCGGCGTGGTCATGCTCGCGGTGGCGCCGCGGGCGCTGGGCCGGCTCTCCCCTGCTGCTCGCCGCCGTTCGATCGCCCTCGGCGCGCTGTACGGCGTCGCCCAGATCCTGCAGACCGCCGGACTCGCCCACACCGCGGCGAGCGTCTCGGGCTTCGTCACGGGCCTGTACGTCGTCGCCACGCCGCTGCTGGCCGCCGTCCTGCTGCGCACCCGCATCACCGCGGTCACCTGGGCGGCAGTCGTGCTGGCGACCGCCGGGCTCGGCATCCTGACCCTCGACGGGCTGTCGCTGGGCTACGGCGAGGCGATCACCCTCGTGGCGGCGGTCCTCTACGGCCTGCACATCGTCGCGCTCGGGGCTTGGTCGACCGCCGAGGACGCGCTCGGCCTGTCGATCGCGCAGCTGCTCGTGATCGCCGTCATCTGCCTCGTGGCGACCGCCCCCGACGGTCTGGTGCTGCCCGCCACCACCGGCGACTGGGTGTCGTTGATCTACATGGCGCTGGTCGCCGGCGCACTGGCGCTCGTCGCCCAGACCTGGGCGCAAGCCCACCTCGCCCCCACCCGCGCGGCGATCGTGATGAGCATGGAACCGGTCTTCGCCGCGACCTTCGCCGTCGGCCTCGGGGGCGAGTCCCTCACCTGGCGGCTGCTGGCGGGCGGCTCGATGGTCGTGGCGGCGATGCTGGTCGTCGAGGCCGGACCACGACGCCCGATCGAGGGCGAGGTCCAGCACCTGGTGGTCTGATCGCAGTGCCTGGACCGGCGGCCTCGTCGCGACAGAACTCCCGCTTCCGGTGTGAAGGTTCCTGACAGAAGCGGGAGTTTCACCGCTCAAGCGGAGAAACTGCCACCCGCGGGCTCGTCGCGACAAAACTCCCGCTTCCGGTGTGAAGGTTCCTGACAGAAGCGGGAGTTTCACCGCTCAAGCGGAGAAACTCCCGCCGTCCCACCCCATGAAACCCAGGCGCGCGCAGACCCGGCCGCGGGTTAGTGTCACCTACGTGGCGCACACCTATTTCTTTGGACACCTGCCGGGAGCACCCGTGCAGGCCCTGTCCTGGAACTTGTCCTAGACGCGCCCGCACCCACCAACGCCCCGGCTCGAGCCGGGGCGTTCGTCATGTCCGGTCCGGAGCCGAGGGCTTTCGATGAAAGAGGAAACCCATGGTCGTCGTCATGTCACCGGATGCCACCGACGAGGACGTCGCGCACGTCGTCGAGAAGGTCGAGGGAGTCGGCGGTGAGGCCTTCGTCAGCAAGGGCGTCGTGCGCACCATCATCGGTCTGGTCGGCGACCTGGAGTCGTTCCACCACCTGAACCTGCGCACCCTCAAGGGTGTCGCGGACGTGCACCGCATCTCCGACCCGTACAAGCTCGTCAGTCGCCAGCACCACACCGACCAGGCCGACCGCTCGACGGTCTGGGTGGGCAAGGCCGGCGCGCGGGTGCCGATCGGCCCCGACACGTTCACGTTCCTCGCCGGGCCCTGCGCGGTCGAGTCGGCCGAGCAGACGCTGGAGGCGGCGCGGATGGCGCAGTCGGCCGGGGCCACGATCCTGCGCGGGGGTGCCTACAAGCCCCGTACCTCGCCGTACGCCTTCCAGGGCCTCGGGGTCGAGGGCTTGGAGATCCTCGCCGACGTGGGCGCCGCGACCGGCCTGCCGGTCGTCACCGAGGTGGTCGACGCCCGCGACGTGCCCGTGGTCGCCGAGCACGCCGACATGCTCCAGATCGGCACGCGCAACATGGCCAACTTCGGCCTCCTGCAAGCCGCCGGCGACTCCGGCAAGCCGGTGCTCCTCAAGCGCGGGATGACCGCGACCATCGAGGAGTGGCTGATGGCGGCCGAGTACATCGCCCAGCGCGGCAACCTCGACATCGTGCTGTGCGAGCGCGGCATCCGCACCTTCGAGCCCGCCACCCGCAACACCCTCGACATCTCGGCGATCCCCGTCGTGCAGGCCACCAGCCACCTGCCGATCATCGTCGACCCCTCGCACGCCGCGGGCCGCAAGGACCTCGTCGTCCCGTTGTCGAAGGCCGCGATCGCGGTGGGCGCCGACGGGGTCATCGTCGACGTGCACCCGGACCCCGAGACCGCGCTGTGCGACGGGCCCCAGGCCCTGCTGGGCGCCGACCTGCGCGAGCTGGCCCAGGCGGTTCGTCGCCTCCCCCAGGCCTTCGGTCGGGCCGCGGCCCACGACTACGTCGGTCGCGGCTGAGCGGGCTCGGCGTGGGTCGCTGACCTAGGCTGAGACGCGTTCGATGCGGACGGCTCGAACCCGACGGCTCGAACCCGACGGCTCGGGCCACGGAGGAAGGACGTCGAGCATGGATCGCCAGGTGGAGCAGTGCCTCAGGTGCGGTCACGACCTCGGCCTCGGCCGCTTCTGCGTCAGCTGCGGGCACCCCCAGGGAGCGCCCGTCGACGACGCGCGGACGACGGCAGAACGGCCGGCCGTCTCGTCCACCCCGGCCGAACGGGCCCCAGCGGCCCGGACGACCCCGACCGCCCCGCAGCCCCCACCTCCCGCGCACGAGCTGCCCCGGGCAGCTCGGTTCCCGCTGTTCGCCGACGAGATCGCGCCGACGCCCGCGCCACCCCCGACCCCACCCCCGAACCCGGCACCACACCCGTCGCCGCACCCGCCGCACCGACGCCGTACCGCCGGCCTCGGGCGGGCGGCAGCCACGGTGGCGGTGCTCGCGCTGCTCGCGATCGGCGGGGTGCTGGTGCTCAACGCCTCCGGTGACGCCACCGACCCCACGCTGCTCGAGGTCGCGCTCCCGCCCGAGCCCCCGGCGCCGACCGACCCGGCGCCCGGTGGCCCTGCCCCGACCCCCAGCCCCGGAACCGGTGGCGTCGACCCCCAGGACGCCGCAGCGGTCGACGTCGCGAGGCTCGCTCGTGCCACGCCGCCCGACACCGCCGGCCCCAGCCGCGACGTCCGCGGCAACGCGGTGCGCTACGAGGCGTTCAACATGCTCGACGCTCAGGCCGACACGGCCTGGCGGATGCCGGGAGACGCCTCCGGCCAGGAGATCGTCTTCCGCCTCGACGCGCCGACCACGCTCGTCGGCGTCGGCCTGATCAACGGGTACGCGAAGGTCGACCCCGGCTACGACGGTTATCGGGCGAACCGACGGATCACCGCCGTCGAGTGGGTCCTCGCTGACGGCACCGTCATTCCCCAGGACCTCACCGACGACCTGGGTCTGCAGTCGGTCCCCGTCGACGGCGTGCTGAGCGACACCGTCACGCTGCGCATCGTGTCGGTGACCGAGCCGGCACCCGGCGCCGACGGCCGCGACTACACCGCCATCAGCGACGTCGCGCTCGTGGGGGTGCCCGCGTGAGCACGTCCGCGCCACGCACCGCCTTGGGCCGGCTCTCACCGGCGCGCCGCCGGATGTGGCTGGGCCTGACCGCGTTGATGCTCGCCATCGTGCTCGTGCCGGCGACCGTCGTGGCCCTCGACCGGGTCTCCCCCGCCCCCACGGTGGCGCAGGACCGCCTCGGTCCCGTCCTGCTCGTGCCCGGGTACGGCGGCAGCACCGCGTCGTTGGAGGTCCTGGGCGCTCAGCTGCGGGCCGACGGGCGCGAGGTCGTCCTGGTCGACCCCCCGGGCAACGGCACCGGCGACCTGCGCGAGCAGGCAGCCAACCTGAGCAGAGTGGTCGGAGGTGCGCTCCGTAGCAGCAGTGCCGACTCCGTCGACCTGGTCGGGTACTCCGCCGGCGGGGTGGTCGTGCGGTGGTTCCTGCTCAATCTCGGGGGTGCCGAGGTGACCCGCCGCGTCGTCACGCTCGCCTCGCCCCACCACGGCACCGACCTCGCCGCCCTGGCCTCGGCCGTCGCCGGGGACGCGTGTCCCGAGGCCTGCCGCCAGCTCGCCCCGGACAGCGACCTGCTCCTCCTCCTCAACCGGGGCGACGAGACCCCCGACGGCCCGCTCTACACCGCGCTCTGGACCGAGGACGACCAGACCGTCGTGCCGCCCGACTCCGGACGACTTCAGGGGGCCCTGTCGTACGCCGTGCAGGATGCGTGCCCTCGTCTGGTCGTCGACCACGGCGACGTTCCCCGCACCCCCGACGTCGTCTCGATGGTCGAGGCCGCGCTCGGTGTCGATCCGCCGGCGTTACCCGACGCCTCGGCCTGTCGCGGCTGACCGCCATCGGCCCCGGGGCCAGCCGGGAGGTCGGAAGCCTCAGTCGGTGACGTCCTTGGTGGCGAAGTTGGCCCAGGCTGCTGCGAAGAAGATCACGACGTAGGCCACCTGCAGGATCACGCCCGCCTGCACGTCGCGCCAGAGGATCGGGTCGCGGAAGAGATCGACGAACGCCAGCCAGTAGCGGGTGGGCAGGTAGTCGCGCAGGCCTGCCGACGCATCGAGGGTCAGCAAGAGGGACGAGCCGACGAAGATCGACATCGTGCCCAGCGCCGCACCCAGCGAGGACGACGCGACCGTCGACAAGAAGAGCGCGATGGCCGCGACCCCGAGCATGCAGAGCATCGCGTAGGCCAACGCCAAGAAAGTGCGTCCGACGAGCTCGGTGGTGGTCAGCGAGGTGCCCGACACGCTCGTCGACCCGACCGCCGTCACGCTCTGGTCGCCCAGCAGCGTGATCCCGACGACGTACGCCGTCGCGGCCACGATGAGCACCGTGAGGACCACGAACGCCATCGCGCCGACCAGCTTGGCGACGAGCAACCGCAGTCGTCCGACCGGACGCACCAGCACGTAGCGCAGCGTGCCGGCCGCCGCCTCGCCGGCGACCGCCTCGCCCGCCGTCATCGCCACCGCGATCGGTAGGAACAGCGGCAGGACGATCGCCAGCGCGGCCAGCGGGAAGAGGGTGCCGTCGGTGAGCACCGCCGAGAGGAACGCGGGTCCCTCACCCGGCCGCGGGCCGAGGTCGGTGACGGCCAGCAGCACGCCGACCAGCGTCGGCAGGGCGTTGATGAGCAGGATCGTGGTCCAGGTGCGGCGGCTGCGCAGCAGCTTGCTCAGCTCGACCCGGATCATCGCGCGCCCCCCACCGCGTCGGGGCGCGCCGCGTCGACCGACGGCCGCGCCGCTCGTGCGAACGTGTCGTTGCCGGCCGAGGTCGCGGACAGCACGACCTCCTCCAGCGAGCGCCGCTCGACGCTCAGCTCGTCGACCGCGATCCCGGCACGCACCAGCTCGGCGTTGAGGGCTGCGGCGTCGGGGGCGCGGACGGCGAGCCGGGTGCCGTCGCGCTGCTCGACGCGGTGGCCCAGCAGCCCGGTCACCTGGTCGGGATGCGGCGCGCCGACGAGGATCCGGCCCGTGGGGGCCCGCAGGTCGGCCAGCTGCTCCTGCACGACCATCCGGCCGCGGTCGAGCACGCCCACGCGGGTGCAGAGCTGTTCGATCTCGGCGAGCAGGTGGCTGGAGACGAAGACCGTCGTCCCGGCGGCGTTGAGCTCGAGCAGGAGCGCGCGGATGTCGCGGATGCCCTGGGGGTCGAGTCCGTTGGTCGGCTCGTCGAGCACCAGCAGCCGCGGCCGACGCAGCAGCGCGTTGGCCAGGCCGAGGCGTTGGCGCATGCCGAGCGAGTAGTTCTTGACCGGCCGGTCGTCGACGCCGCCCAGACCCACCCGGTCGAGCGCGTCCTCCACGCGACCCTTGCGTCCCGAGCGTCGGCTCCGGCGGACCATCGCGTCGAAGAGCGTCAGGTTGGCACGTCCCGAGAGGTGTCCGTAGGCCGCTGGACCCTCGACCATCGACCCGACCTGCGGCAGCACGTCGCGCGCGCTGCGCGGCATCGGCCGGCCGAGCACCTCGATGTCGCCCGAGGTCGCCAGCACCAGACCGAGCAGCATCCGCACGGTCGTGGTCTTGCCCGAGCCGTTGGCCCCGAGGAAGCCGTACACGTCGCCCTCGCGGACGTCGAGGTCGAGCTCGGCGACCGCCTCGAACTTCCCGAAGTACTTCGTCAGGCCGGTGGTGCGGATCGCCGGGTCGCCGCTGCTCATCGGTACTCCCTCCTCAGCCGCACGCCGTCGACGAGGTCGGTGGCGGCGGCGAGGACCGCGTCGGAGGTGACCGTGCCGGCCACCAGGTAGTTGATGCCGCCGTTGAACGACGCCAGGAACAGGCTGAGCGGGCCGACCGAGACGAGCGTGCCGAGGTCGGTCGTGACGGCGGTGGGGCTCGCGAGCAGGGCGGTGCGCAGCCCCTCGGCGTCCTGGTCGCGCAGCGGCACGGCGATGAGCCTGGTGACCCCGCTGCCGTAGACGCCGACCGCCCCGCTGCCGCCGCGTCGCGCCAGGCCGGCCACGGTCTGCGGCACGCGGAACGGCGCGTAGCGGTTGGCGGCGTCCGCCAGGTCGATCGTGTCGGCGCGCTCCTGCTCGACCTGGCCCGACCACGTCGCGGTGACCTCCTCGGCGCTGGGAGCCTCGCGGGAGAAGTCCTGGAGCTGCGAGCTCAGCACGGCGTGCGCTGAGCCGGCCACGTAGACCTCGACCGCCAGGGCCAGGCCGGTCTGCTCGTCGACCCACAGGTCGACGTGGTCGATGCTCGTGGCGTCCGAGGCCGGGTCGAGCCGCAGGCCGGGAGCCGAGACGCCGGCGACGCGGCGCGCCGGCAGCCGGCTCACCTCGTCGGGGCCGGCGCCGTCGGTCGTGATGCGCGCCAGCGACGGCGGCACCAGGTCGGAGGCGCGCGGGAGGCGGATCTCCGGGTCGCGGCTGCGCACCGCGCGCGCTCGCTCGTAGTCGTAGGTCGTCGTGGTGCTGCCGGTGTGCACGAGGTCCTCCTCGCCGCTGAGCAGCAGCCGGTTGACCCGCCAGGAGTCCTCGGAGTTCCACCACACCCGCAGCCGCAGCCGGTCGCCGACGAGCTCGCTGAGGTTGCTGAAGTCGTCTCCGACCGACAGCTGCACGCTGCCGTCGGTCTCCGCGTACCCGCTGTAGGACACGTCGCCCGAGGCCTGAACCCTGCGCAGGAGCTCGGCGGCCGACACCTCGCTGGCCCCTGCGGGCAGCAGGCGCGGCAGCAGCGGGGCGGTGACGACGACCAGCGCCACCACCGCCACGAGGCACCAGCGGCGCAGGGGTGTCATGGTTCCTGACGGTACGCGGGGCATCCCAGGACGTGACCGGGGCTAGAGCGCGGTGAGGACGGCCGCAGCCTGCTCGACGTCAGCCGTCGAGACACCGAGGTGGGTGACGAGACGGACCGTGGTGGGTCCGACGGTGGCGACCCGGACGCCCTGCTCGGCCGCGCGCGCGACGTACGAGGCCGCGTCGCCGGCATCGGGTCGCGGCACCACCACGATGTTGGTGTCGACGCCGGCGGGGTCGACCCCGCAGGCCTCGGCCAGGAGCCGGGCGTGGCGATGGTCGTCGGCCAGGCGCTCGACGTGGTGGTCGAGGGCGTGCAGCCCGGCCGCAGCCAGGATGCCGGTCTGACGCATCCCGCCCCCCATGCGCTTGCGCCACACCCGCGCCTCCGTGACGACGTCCGTGCTGCCGACCAGCACCGAGCCGACCGGCGCGCCGAGACCTTTCGAGAGGCAGACCGAGAGGACGTCAGCACAGGCGCCGTACTCGGCAAGCGGGGTACCAGTGGCGACGTGGGCGTTCCAGAGTCGCGCGCCGTCGAGGTGCACGCGCGCCCCCACGCCCTCGGCGTACTCCTTGAGGTCGCGCAGGTCGGCCAGCGGGAGGACGGTGCCGCCGGCGAAGTTGTGGGTGTTCTCGACCGAGATCGCCGCGGTCTGCACGAAGAACGGGCCCATGTCGGGAGCGAACAGCGAGCGGATGGTGGGCAGGTCGACCTGTCCACGCGGGTGGATCCAGGTGCGCATCGTGATGCCGCTGTAGGCGCCGTGCGCTCCGAGCTCGGCGCGCGCGATGTGGGCCGAGGCCTCGCACAGCACCTCCTGCCCCGGCGCGACCAGGGCGCGGACCGCCAGCACGTTCGACATCGAGCCGGTCGGCATGAACAGCGCGGCCTCGTGACCCAGCAACCCCGCGACCCGCTCCTCGAGCGCGGCGGTGGTGGGGTCCTCGGCGTACACGTCGTCGCCGACCTCGGCGGTCGACATCGCAGCCCGCATCGCGTCTGTCGGCGTGGTCAGGGTGTCGGAGCGGAGGTCGATCATGTCGCTGGTCTCGCTATCGGTCGGTGGTGGGCTCACGGGTGTCTCGAGGCGCGTCGCGCCGGACGGCGTGCCTCCGTCCGCCGCCGAGTGCTTCTCGACCTCGCGCGCTGTCGGGTCCGTCTGAGCAGGCTCAGGCGGACCGGGCGCGCAGCATCTCGGCCACGAGGAAGGCGAGCTCGAGGGACTGGACGCGGTTGAGTCGAGGGTCGCAGACGGACTCGTAACGATTGCCGAGGTCGATCTCGAGCAGCTCCTCGCCACCACCGACGCACTCGGTGACGTCGTCGCCGGTCAGCTCGACGTGGACACCGCCGGGCCAGGTGCCGAGCTCGTGATGGACGTCGAAGAAACCCTGGACCTCCTCGATCACGTCGTCGAAGCGCCGGGTCTTGTAGCCCGAGCTCGCCTCGAAGGTGTTGCCGTGCATCGGGTCGCAGACCCACGCGACCTGGAGCCCGGTGGCGGTGACCTTCTCGACCAGTGACGGCAGGCCGTCGCGGATCTTCCCGGCTCCGAAGCGGGTGATGAAGGTGAGCCGACCGGCTTCGTTGTCGGGGTTGAGGCGTCCGGCCAACGCGATCGCGTCGTCGGCGGTGGTCGTGGGTCCGAGCTTGACGCCGATCGGGTTGCGCACGTGGCTGAGCAGCTCGACGTGGGCGCCGGTGAGCTGGCGGGTCCGTTCGCCGATCCAGACGAAGTGGCCCGACAGGTCGTAGTGCTGGTGGGTGCGCGAGTCGAGGCGACTCATCGCGTGCTCGTACTCGAGCACGAGCGCCTCGTGCGAGATGTGGAAGTCGACGTGGTGGAACTCGTCGGGGTCGGCGCCGATGGCCTCCATGAACGCCATCGCGCGGTCGATCTCGTGTGCCATCGTCTCGTAGCGCAGCCCCGCTGCCGACTCGGCGACGAAGTCGGTGTTCCAGGTGTGCACCTGGCGCAGGTCGGCGTACCCGCCGGCGATGAAGGCACGGATCATGCTGAGCGTCGCCGCCGACGTGCGGTGCACCTCGAGCAGCCGCGCCGGGTCGGGCACGCGGGAGGAGGGGGTGAAGTCGAAGCCGTTGACGGCGTCACCGCGGTAGGCCGGCAGGGTCACCCCGGCACGGGTCTCGAGATCGGAGGAGCGCGGCTTGGCGTACTGACCTGCCAACCGGCCGAGCTTCACCACCGGCACCGAGGCGGCGTAGGTCAGCACGACCGCCATCTGCAGCAGCACGCGCAGCTTGTTGCGGGTGTTGTCGGCCGTCACGCCGGCGAAGGTCTCGGCGCAGTCACCGCCCTGGAGCAGGAACGCCTCGCCCCGGGCCACCGCGGCGAGCTTGCCGGTCAGCTCGTCGCACTCAGCAGCGAAGACCAGCGGCCGAGCGTCGCGCAGAGCGGCCACCGTGGCGTCGACGGCACCCCGGTCGGGGTACGACGGCTGCTGTGCGGGGTCGAGCGCGTGCAGGCTTGCCAGGTCGGGGAAAGACACGCCGACAGCCTACGCGCGAGGCACCCGTGCGCCCGCATCCGTCACCGCCGCCGGGCACCCTCGCGCCGGCCGACGTCCAGGTCGACGCGACGACGATCTTCGACGACATGACCCACGGCGAGTTCGCCGAGGCCGAGGCCTCGGCCGGCACGTCGTTCGTTGCGTTGATCGCCTCGCGCGGTACGGGAAACCAGTGCTCGGACCGCCCGACATCGAGGTCCACGCCTCGACCGTCACCATGATCGACGCCGAGCCGACCCGCCGACGACACGATGCAGGTCATCACCCGCAGCGCCACCGTCTCCGCCGACGGCACCGTCGCCGGCTCGTCCGCCTCCGGCCCATGGGTCCTGAGCATCTCGTCGGGGACCGTTCTGGCGATCGCCTGCGCGATCGAGGGTTCCGAGAACAACCTCACGCCGTGCGGAGAGCCGGTCGACGACAGCTGGGAGGTCGAGCAGGAGGCGTCGAGCTGGTCGACGCTCGTGGCGGTCCAGGTCGAGCTGCTCTGACAGCGGCCCCGGCGGCGCGCCAGAGGTGGCGGGTCAGCCGAAGAAGACCTCCGCCTCGGCGTACTCGGCAGGGGAGACGAGCTTGAGCTCGGCGGTGCCCTCGACCAGTGGCACCCGGATGATCGAGGTGCCCCGCAGCGCCATCATCGTGCCGAAGTCGCCCTCGGCGACCGCGTCGACCGCCTGGAGGCCGAAGCGGGTGGCCAGCCAGCGGTCGAAGGCGGTGGGGGTGCCGCCGCGCTGCACGTGGCCCAGCACCACCGCACGCGCCTCCTTGCCCGTGCGGCGCTCGATCTCGCCGGCGAGCCGGTCGCCGATGCCACCGAGGCGGACGTGGCCGAAGGCATCTTTCTCCCCCGACACCAGCGTCATGTCGCCGCCGTCGATCGGCGTGGCCCCCTCGGAGACCACGATGATCGGTGCGTACTCCGACTCGAAGCGGGTCTCCACCAGGGCGCAGACGGCCTCGATGTCGAACGGCTGCTCGGGGATCAGGACGGCGCTGGCGCCGCCGGCGATGCCGGCGTGCAGGGCGATCCAGCCCGCGTGGCGGCCCATCACCTCGACGACCAGCACGCGGTGGTGCGACTCGGCGGTCGTGTGGAGCCGGTCGATCGCCTCGGTCGCGATGTTGACCGCGGTGTCGAAGCCGAACGTGAAGTCGGTGCCGGAGAGGTCGTTGTCGATCGTCTTCGGCACGCCCACCACCTGCACGCCGAGGTCGGCGAGCTTGGTCGCCACCCCGAGGGTGTCCTCGCCCCCGATCGCGATCAACGCGTCGACGCCGTCGGCGCTCAGGTTGGCGGTGATCTGCTCGACCCCGCCCTCGATCGAGAACGGGTTGGTGCGCGAGGAGCCGAGGATCGTCCCGCCGCGAGGGAGGATGCCGCGGCACTGCTCGATGCCGAGCGGGCGGGTCAGCCCCTCGAGGGGCCCCTTCCACCCGTCGCGGTAGCCGACGAAGTCGAAGCCGTGGTGGGTGACGCCCTTGCGGACGACCGCCCGGATCACGGCGTTGAGGCCTGGGCAGTCGCCACCGCCGGTGAGCACGCCGACACGCATGGGTTTCCTCCTGTGGGTGTGGCTGTGGATCGGGTCACATCTCGCGGCCCCACCTAATCACGCTCCCGACGCCCGCTGCGCGTCGTAGCATTCCGTGGGCAGCTCGAGCGACGAGCGGCCGTGCCCGGCGAGAGGTGCCCCGATGAGCGACGACCCCGAGCAGCCACCACCATGGCCGCCGTACGGCCAGGTCCCGTCATCCGGCCAGCACGGCCCGTACGGCGCCCCCGCTCACGGCGCGCCGGCCTTCGGCGCGGTGGCTGCGCCGACCCCGACGTCGGCGACGACCAGCCTGGTGCTCGGCATCGCGTCGCTGGTCTGCCTCGGCTTCCTGGCCGGGATCCCGGCCATGATCATCGCGCGCAGGGCCACTGGCGAGATCGACGCGGCGAACGGCGCGCTCGGCGGCCGCGGTGTCGCGACGGCTGGCTTCGTCACCGGACTCATCGGCACCCTGTTCAGCATCGTCGCGATCGTTGCGCTCGTCGGACTCCTCGCGCTCGGGAGCTCGGTCCAGAACCAGTACCAGACGACCTGCGACCAGATCGGCACGTCCGACGACCCCGACCCGTGCCGATAGTGCAGGGCTGAGCGTCCGGGGCTCCCTATGCTCGCGCCATGACGTTCTCGATCGTGGCCCGCTCCGACGACGGTGAGTCCTGGGGGGTGGCGGTGGCCTCGAAGTTCCTCGCGGTCGGCGCCGTGGTGCCGGCAGCGGTGGCTCAGGTGGGGGCGATCGCCACGCAGGCCGACGCCAACGTCGCCTACAAGGGTCTCGCGCTCTCGCACCTCGACGAGGGCGCCACCGCGCCGGTCGCCCTGCACCGACTGATCGAGGAGGACGACGGCCGCGACCACCGCCAGGTCGGCATCGTCGACCTCGACGGTGGTGCGGCGTCCCACACCGGTCAGGCGTGCATCGACTGGGCCGGCGGAGTGACCGGTGACGGCTATGCCATCCAGGGGAACTGCCTGACCGGTCCCGAGGTGGTCGAGGCCATGGAGTCGGCCTGGGCCGCCGGCGACGAGCTGCCCTTCGCGCGGCGACTCCTCGCCGCGCTGGCTGCCGGTGACGCAGCCGGCGGCGACAAGCGTGGCCGGCAGTCGGCCGCGCTGCTCGTCGTCCGCGACGAGGCCGGGTACGGCGGTGGCGACGACATCGCCGCCGACCTGCGGACCGACGACCACAGCGA
Organism: uncultured Actinomycetota bacterium; assembly: GCA_963742775.1. Classification (GTDB taxonomy): domain Bacteria; phylum Actinomycetota; class Actinomycetes; order Propionibacteriales; family Nocardioidaceae; genus Nocardioides. The sequence continues at coordinate 451,833 of CAVUNE010000008.1, forward strand.
CCCGGTCGCCGAGCTGATGCGGCTCCTCGAGCTCAACGACCTCTACCTCACCGCCTCGACCGAGGCCGAGAAGGTCACGATCGACGACGACCTGCGCGCCGAGCTCGAGGAGTTCGCCCGGGCGCAGGGTCACCCCGACTTCGCCACCTGGGTCGGCACGGAGAACTACGAGATGCGCGTCGCCGACGACCTCGACTGGGTCGACCAGCAGGTGCTCGACATCGTCCGAGGACACCGCTCGTGAGCATCCTGGCGATCGACGCCGGCACCACCGGCGTGACCGCGGTCGTCGTCTCCGAGACCGGCGACATCGTTGCCCGCGGCTACCAGGAGTTCAGCCAGCACTTCCCTCGGCCAGGCTGGGTCGAGCACGCGCCGGAGGAGATCTGGCAGGCGACCCTCGAGGCCACCCGCGACGCCGTCGCGCAGGTCGACGCCGACGAGCTCCAGGGCATCGGGATCACCAACCAGCGCGAGACAGTGCTGCTGTGGGACCGGGAGACCCTCGGCTCGCCCCGGCGCGCGATCGTGTGGCAGGACCGACGCACGGCCGACATCTGCACCCGCCTGCGTGACGAGGGCCATGAGGACCGGGTCCGCGAGCTCACCGGGCTGCGGCTCGACCCCTACTTCTCCGGCACGAAGCTGATGTGGCTCGCCGAGCACGAGCCCCGCACCTGGGCGCTGGTCGAGTCGGGCCGCTACGCCGTGGGCACCGTCGACTCCTACCTGATCGCCCGGATGACTCGCGGCCTCGAGCACGTCACCGACGTCTCCAACGCCTGCCGCACCCTGCTGTTCGACCTCGCGGAGGGCGACTGGTCCGACGAGCTCTGCGCCCTCTTCGGCGTGCCGCGCGACGCACTCCCCGAGCTGGTGCCCAACTGGGGCGACCTCGCGGTCTCCGACCCGAGGACCTTCCTCGACCTCGAGCTGCCGATCGCCGGTGTCGCCGGCGACCAGCAAGCAGCGCTGTTCGGCCAGACCTGCTTCGACGTCGGCGACTCCAAGTGCACCTTCGGTACCGGGTCGTTCATCCTGACCAACACCGGCACCTCCCTCGAGCGCTCGGACGCCGGCCTGCTCTCGACCGCCGCCTGGCGCTCCCCGGCCGGCGAGCTGACCTACGCCCTCGAGGGCGCGATCTTCGTGACCGGTGCGGCCGTGCAGTGGCTGCGCGACGGTCTCCAGATCGTCGGCTCGGCCGCCGAGACCGAGGCGATCGCAGCCACGGTGCCGTCGTCCGAGGGCGTCGTCTTCGTGCCGGCCCTCACCGGTCTGGGCGCCCCGCACTGGGACCCCCATGCCCGCGGCACGATCCTCGGCCTCACCCGGGGCACCACCCGCGCCCACCTCGTGCGGGCCACGCTCGAGGCCATCACCTACGAGGTGCGCGACGTGCTGGAGACGATGCCGGTGGGTGACGCGCTGACCTCGCTGCGAGTCGACGGCGGCGCGGCAGCCAACGACCTGCTCTGTCAGCTGCAGGCCGACCAGGTCGGCATCCCCGTCGACCGCCCGCGCCTGGTCGAGACGACGGCCCTGGGGGCGGCGTTCCTCGCCGGCCTGGGCACCGGCGTCTGGGACTCCACCGACGACCTGCGCGAGACCTGGCAGCTCGACCGCTCCTTCACGCCGTCGGCCTCTCGTGAGGACGCCGACGCCGGCTACGCCCGGTGGCTCGCGGCCGTCGAGCGGGCGAAGGGCTGGGCCGAGGCCTAGCCTCGAGGCCTTGCGGCTAGAGCAGGGAGTCCACGACCGCGGCCGCCGCGTCACGCTCGGACGTCGCCCGGTCGAGCGACTCCGAGGCCTCCTCGAGCGCAGCCTCGGCGTCCCCGAGCTCGTCGTCGACCGCGTCGTAGGCCTCCTCGAGGTCGGCGATGCGACGTTTGAGCTCGTCGATCTCGGCCTCCAGCTGCAGCTGGCGCGCCTGCAGGCGCTCGACGTCGACGACGGTGTCGTCGTAGGTCGTCTGCGCCTCGACGCGAGCTTCCTCGGCCTCGCCCAGCGTCTCCCGCGCGGCTTCGCGCGCCTTGGCCGCGGCGTCGGGGTCGGGGACGACGCGAAGGTCGGGACGGGCGCGGGGCTCGGCGGCGCGCGGGGTGGCCACGAACCCGAGCGCGTCCGGGACGGCGAGCGCCGCAGCCAGGTCGACGTCGTCCACGCCGGTGGTGCTGATCGCGCTCACCAGCAGCCCGCTGCGCACCGCCCGGCCGCACCGCTCGTCGATCATCGCAGCGGTCAGCGTCGCCTCGACCTGGTCGGCCACCGCCTGGGTCACCCTCACGCCCTCCTCCGACGCCAGGCTGCGGACCTGCTGGGTGATCGCCGCGGTGAGCTGGCGTCGCTGGCGCGTCAGCGCGCGCAGGTCGTCGCCCGACATGCCCGCCTGCGCCTCGCGCAGCGCGGCGCCCATCGCGAGCACCTGGTCGACCTGCTCGGCCTCGCGTCGTACGAACAGGTCGACGACCCACGCCGCCAGCGAGGCCTTCTTCAGGGCCTTCACCTGGGCGGCGAGGTCGGCCTCGCCGGCGGCCTTGAGCGCCTTGGCGCGGGCGTCGCGCGTCGGGGTGAAGTCGGCCAGGCTGCCGGCGTACAAGCCGTCGGCGACCTCGAGGAGCGTCTCGCTCACGATCGCCCCTCGACCTGGCGCCGCGGCACGTCGACGCTCGCTGACACTCCCACGCGCCCAACCTACGACCTCGTGGGCCGCACCGACCGGGGTCCGGCGCCCGGTCCTGGTCAGTCGTCCTCGTCGAGCCCCTGCTCGATGGCGTAGCGGGTGAGCTCGACGCGGTTGTGCATCTGGAGCTTGCGCAGGGTGTTCTGGACGTGGTTCTGCACCGTGCGGTGCGAGAGCACCAGCCGTTCGGCGATCTGCTTGTAGGACAGGCCCTTGGCGACCATCTTGAGGATCTCGGTCTCGCGCTCGGTCAGCTCGGGGTGCAGCGGGTCGTCGCGACCGGAGGCGCTCGGGTCGGCGAGGCGACGGAACTCACCGAGCACGAGCCCGGCCAGCCCGGCGGTGAAGACCGAGTCGCCGCGCGCGACCCGACGGACGGCGTCGAGGAGCTCGGCCCGCGAGGCCGACTTCACCAGGTAGCCGGTCGCACCTGCCTTGACCGCCTCGAGGACGTCGCCCTGCTCGCCGGACGCCGAGAGGATCAGCACCCGGGCGGACGGGTCGGTGCTGAGCACCGCCGCCGTGACCTCGACGCCGTTCGGGCCGGGGATCTGCAGGTCGAGGACGACGACCTGCGGGCGCGCGGCGGGAAAGCGGGCGAGTGCCTGGTGGCCGTCGGCGGCGACCGCCACCACGTCGAGACCGGCTGCCTGGAGGTCTCGCTCGACGGCGTCGCGCCACATCGGATGGTCGTCGACGACCATGACGCGGATCGGTTCGTCGCTCACGGCGCGAGCCTAGTCGCTCCCCCGCCCCGTGAGCTGTTCTCGCAGCACGGTCAGGATGGCGCCGAGGTGTCGGACCTCGTCGTCGGAGAGCCGGTCGAAGACGAGGTCACGCACCAGCGCCACGTGGTCGGGCGCCGCCTGCTCGATCGCAGACCGGCCCGCCTCGGTCAGCACCACGAAGGCGCCCCTCGCGTCGTCGAGGCACTCCTCGCGCTCGACGAGCCCGCGGCGCTGCATCCGACCGACGTGGTGCGAGAGTCGACTTCGCTCCCACTGCAGCGCCGTGGCCAGGGCGGCGAAACGCAGCCGGCCGCTCGGGTGCTCGCTGAGCTGCACCAGCACGTCGAAGTCCGGCAGCGACAGCCCGCTGCGCGCACTCAGGTCGCGGCCGAGGGCCACCGGGAGTCGGGCCGTGACGTCGAGCCAGGCCCGCCACACCTCCTGCTGGGCGGGGCTCAGCCAGGGTTCGTCCGAGGGGGTCACCAGCCCAGCCTAGCGGAATAGTTGATACATCATCTAAGTTGATGCGGGTGGATGGCAGACCATCCACCCGTCGCCAGGAGGAACCGGATGAGCACCGACCGCACCATCACGCTGGACCCGCAGGTCGACGTCCGTCGCGCCGAGGACCGTTTCGCCAGCAGCTACAGCTGGCTCGACTCGCACCACTCGTTCTCGTTCGGGCCGCACCACGATCCGGCGAACACCCATCACGGGCTGCTGCTGGTCAACAACGACGACGTCGTCGACGCCGGCACCGGCTTCGACACCCACCCCCACCGCGACATGGAGATCGTGACGTGGGTGCTCGACGGTTCCCTCGTGCACCAGGACTCCACCGGGCACAACGGGATCATCTACCCCGGCCTGGCCCAGCGCATGAGCGCTGGTCGCGGCATCCTCCACTCGGAGAAGAACGACTCCTGGCGCGTGTCCGGCGACGCCCACCAGGACCCCGTGCACTTCGTGCAGATGTGGGTCGTTCCCGACGAGGGCGGCCTCACCCCGGGCTACGAGCAGCTCGAGATCGATGCGGACCTGCTCAACGGCAGCCTGGTGCCGGTCGCCTCCGGCATGGCGCGGCACGACGGCGACTCCGCCATCCACATCAGCAACAAGCACGCTGCGCTGCATGCCGCCCGGCTCCAGCCCGGCCAGAGCGTCGAGCTCCCTGAGGCGCCGTTCCTGCACCTCTTCGTGGCCCGCGGCTCGGCGACCCTCGAGGGAGCCGGTCCGCTGGGGACCGGCGACGCCGTACGGTTCACCGCAACGGGTGGCCAGCGCGTGACCGCGACCGAGGCCGCCGAGATCCTGGTGTGGGAGATGCACGCCACCATCGCTTCCTGACCAGCTCGAGACCTGAGGAGACACCCCATGAGCGAGCACCACACCGAGACGCAGGTCGCCGACCTGCGAGCCACCCGCGAGCGTCTGGCATCGCAGTACCTGCAGCCGAGCGAGTCCCGCCCGGCCTCGTCCGGTCGCGGCACCCATCACACCGCCTTGATCAGCAGTGACGTCGAGCAGACGATCCGCTTCTACCAGGGCGTGCTGGAGTTCCCGCTGACCGACCTGATGGAGAATCGCGACTACCCCGGGTCCACGCACTTCTTCTTCGACATCGGCAACGGCAACACGATCGCCTTCTTCGACTTCCCCGGGCTCGACCTCGGGCCGTCGAAGGAGGTCATCGGCGGGCTCCACCACGTGGCCGTCTCGGTCGAGCCGCAGCGGTGGAAGCAGCTGGTCGGCAACCTCGAGGCCGCCGGAGTCGACTACGAGATCCACTCCGAGGTCTCGGCCTACTTCACCGACCCCGACGGTGCCCGCCTGGAGATCATCGCCGACCCGCTCGGCGAGATGTACGGCGAGTCGGTCCTCTGACCACTCCCGCACCCGGCCGGGACTGTCAGCAGCCCCGTTCCGCGGGGGCGGACGGGAGCGTGGCGTAGCGGCCTCGGCGGTGCAGCAACGGCGCGTCGTCGTCCTCGACGCCGAGGTCGTCGACCACGCAGGTCAGCAGTACCGACCAGCCCACCTCGACAGCGCTCTCGACCGACACCAGCGCCCGGCTGGTGGCGCCGACGAGCGCCGGGCCGTACGGCGTGGCGGCGAAGCTCGCCGTCCGGAACGGCCCTCCCGGCGAGGGTGCCTGGCCGGCGAAGACCTCGGCGAGGTCGCGGTGCTGCCACGACAGCAACGACACGACCGCGCGGCCGGAGCGCTGCACGACCGCGGCCAGGTCGGAGTCCGGGTCGACGAGCGCCAGCAGGCGCGTCGGGTCCCCACCGGCCAGCATCAGCGAGGAGACCGTCAGGCCCGCCCGCGCATCGTCGCCGCCGGCGGTCCACAGCGACACCGCGCCGCCCAACCGGCCGCGGAGCCGGCGCGCCGGGTCGGGCTCGGGGTCGACGAAGGGGTGCGTGCTGTGGATCGTCACGGCCTCATCATCGCGGCCGGCGCGCGACCCTGCGTCAGCGGGCGGTGCCCGCGACCGACTGCGCCGCCGGCATCGACCGGGGCACGACGAGCTCCCACTCGGTGCCGAACGACCCGGTGACCAGGCGAGCCTCGCCGCCGAGGTCCTCGAGGCGCCCGCGGATCGACTGGGACACGCCCAGCCTCCCCTCGGCTGCGGCGACCTCGAGGCGACCCTGCGCGATGCCGGGGCCCTCGTCGCGCACGGTGACCTCGACCCGGTCGTCGAACGCCTCGAGCAGGATCCACGCCGGCGCTCCTTCCCCCACGTGCTGCGACACGTTGTCGAGGCACGCCAGGACGACGGCGACCAGCTCGTCGGCGGTCGCCGCGGGCAGCTCGACCGCGCCACCGGGCACCGCCACGTCGACGCCCGCTCGCAGCACCAGGCGCCCCAGCTGGTCGGCGACGTCGACCGCACCCTCGACGGCGTCCGCGCGCACGTTGTCCTGGGCGCGGATCAGGTTGCGCAGTGCCGACTCCTGCTCGCCGGCAAGCCGACCCAGGGCGGCAGCGTCACCGCCGAGCTCGCCTCCGCGTCGCTGCACGAGCGCCAGCACCTGCAGCACCCCGTCGTGCACCACCCGAGCGAGCCGAGCGCGTTCCGCGGCGGCTGCCGCGGCGCGCTCGGCCAGGTCGCGCTCCGCGGCCATCTGCTGCAGGGAGCCGCACATGTATCCCACGATCGGGCCACCGAGCAGGAGGAGGAAGAGGTTGCCCACGTCGGTGCCGTCGGGGGCCGCGCGCACGAGGATGTCGACCCCGCCCAGGACGACGCCCGCCACCAGGCCACCCACCCAGCGGTAGCGCACCGCCCACGCGAGCAGCGCTGCCATCACCCAGAAACCGGGCACGCTGGCGTCGAAGTCGGCCGTCTTGACCAGCGGTGTGGCCACCAGCAGACCCAGCGCCACCGCGAGGTCGACGACCAGTAGCGCCGCGCCACGCCGTACCGCGTCGGCGTAGGCCCAGGTGGTGAACGCGGTCCAGACGACCATCGCGGCGAGCATCACGTAACCCCCCACCGGATGGTCGAAGTCGCCGACCCCGCGCACCAGGTTGCCGACGACGGCGTACAGCAGGACGACGACGCGCAGCACCGTGATCGCGCGGAACAGCTGGTCCTCGACCGCCAGTGCGGCCCGCGGGGAACGAGGACGGGTGGTGCCCGACCCGATGCGACCGACCGGTGCGGTGGCCACCGCTGCTAGGACGCCTTCTTCTGCTCGTCCGGGTCGGCGTCCGGCGCGACCCGGGCCGCCTCGGCTGCGCGGGCCGCCCTGGCCTCCGACTCGAGCCGCTTGGACTCCTCCTTGGCCTGGGAGGCGTACATGTCGACGTACTCCTGGCCGGAGAGCCGCATGATCTCGTACATGATCTCGTCGGTGATCGAGCGCAGGATGTAGCGGTCGTTCTGCATGCCCTCGTAGCGCGAGAAGTCGAGGGGGCGCCCGAAGCGCACCACCGGGCGGGTGATCGAGCCGAACGTCTTGCCCGGAGGGGCGACGACGTCGGTGCCGACGACCGCTGTCGGTACGACGGGGACGCCGGACTCCAGCGCCAGCCGCGCCACGCCGGTCTTGCCGCGGTAGAGGCGGCCGTCGTGGGAGCGCGTGCCCTCGGGGTAGATGCCGAAGAGCCCCCCGGAGTCGAGCACCCGCTTGGCCGACATCAGCGCGCCGGCAGCCGCGTCGGCGCCGGCCCGGTCGATCGGCACCTGGCCGGAGCCGGTGAAGAACAGCTTCTGGAACCAGCCCTTGACGCCCGGAGACGTGAAGTACTCGGCTTTCGCCACGAAGGTCACCCGACGCGGCAGGGTCAAGGGCACGAAGAGCCAGTCGGCGTACGACAGGTGGTTGCTGGCGAGGATCGCCGGACCGTCGGGCACGTGCTCGGCGCCCTCGGTCTGCGGGCGGAAGACGATCTTGAGCAGCGGCCCGAGGGCGAAGAACTTCAAGAACCAGTAGAACACCTGCGCCACCTTCCCCCGAGACGTCACCGCGCCGAGCACCTACGACCACCGAGCAGCGGCCAGAACGTTGCGAACACTAGTGCCTCTGCGCCACGTCCCCTACCAGGTGCGGCATCATCGCCCCATGACCTCGGACCCGCACCCCGACCTGCCCGCCGGAGCTCACGAGCCGCTGAGCATCGCCGCGCGGCCCGAGCTCACCGGCGCTCGCCGGATCGGGGTGCTGCTGAGCCACGGCTTCACCGGCTCCCCCTACTCGATGAAGCCCTGGGGCGAGCACCTCGGTGCGCTGGGGTACGGCGTGGGGGTGCCGCGGCTGCCTGGTCACGGCACCACCTGGAAGGACCTCAACGAGCGACGCTTCGAGGACTTCCACGGCGAGATCGCCCGCGTCTTCGACCAGCTCTGCCTCGATCACGACGCCGTCGTGGTCGGCGGGCTGTCGATGGGTGGCTCGCTCGCGCTGCGCGTGGCCGCCGACCACCCCGACCGGGTCGCCGGCGTGATGGTCGTCAACCCGGCGGTGGCGACCAAGCGGCTCGACGTCAAGCTCCTGCCCGTGCTCAAGCACGTCGTGGCGTCGTTCCCTGCGATCGCCGGCGACATCAAGAAGCCCGACACGACCGAGGGCGCCTACGACCGCACGCCGCTGAAGGCCATCCATTCCTTCATGCAGGCGTGGGCACCGCTCATCGCCGACCTCCCGCGCATCACGTCGCCGTTGATCTACTTCCGCTCCCCCGACGACCACGTCGTCGACGACGCCTCGATGCCGATCATCCTGCAGGGCATCAGCAGCACCGACGTCGTCGAGGTCGACCTGCCCGACAGCTACCACGTCGCGACCCTCGACAACGACGCCACGACGATCTTCGAGCGGTCGGCGCAGTTCATCGCCCGCGTCACCGGCTGACCGGTGGTTCGTTAGGCTCCCAGACGTGGTGCAGAACGACGACGAGGCCTGGCGGGCCATCGTCGACAACTACGGCGACCGCCCCGACCTGGAGACCCAGGTCGAGGGCAAGTCCGGCGACACCGACGGGTCAGCGTCCGACGGGCTCGTCGATGCGCGCCCCGAGGAGATCATCGGCCCGGCGCGCCCGCCGACCCGCGAGCCCGGCTGGGACGAGCTGTCCCCGGCCGCCGGGTGGGAGCAGGAACGCTTCGTCCCGCCCCCTCCACCGCCGCTCCCCACCACGACCCTCGACCGCACGGTGGCCTGGTCGGGCCTGCTCGGCGCCCCCGCGTTCCTGCTGGTCTCGTTGGTGCTCGGCATCCGGCTCCCCGAGATCCTCAACTACCTGATGATCATCTGGTTCGTCGGCGGGTTCGTCTACCTGGTGCTGAAGATGAACCGGGAGCCGCGCGACCCCGACGACAACGGTGCGGTGCTCTGAGGTCAGCCGGCGGACGACCGCTCGGCACCACCGGCGAGCAGCGCGGCCCCGACGAGCCCCGCCTCCGGACCCAGCGCGGCGACCCGGACCTCCGGCACCACCCGGTGCTCGGCCCCGACGAGCGAGCGGCCCAACGCGACCCGCGCCGGGTCGAGGAGGCGGTCGCCGGCGGCCGACACCCCCCCTCCGACCACGACGACCTCGGGGTCGAAGGCAGCCACCAGACCCGCCAGGCCGACGCCCAGCCAGTCGCCGACCGAGGCGAACGCCTGGCGCGCGACGAGGTCGCCGTCCTCGGCGGCCTCGGTGACCATCGGGCCGGTGAGCGCCTCCGGACGGCCCTGGCACAGGTCGGTGAGCACGGTCGGCTCCGCGACCACCCGGGCGCGCGCGAAACGCACCAGGGCGTTGCCGGAGGAGTACTGCTCCCAGCAGCCGTAGCGGCCGCACTCGCAGAGCCGGCCGTCCGGCACGACCTGCATGTGGCCGAACTCGCCGGCCATGCCGTTGGCTCCTGACACGATCCTGCCGTCGAGCAGGAGCGCACCGCCGATGCCGGTGCCCATCGTCACGACCAGGGCGGACGACGCCCCGCGGGCGGCGCCGAGGCGGCTCTCGGCGTGCGCTGCGCAGTTGGCGTCGTTGGCGAGGGTGACCGGGGCACCCCAGCGCTCGGCGAGCCGGCGGCGGACGTCGTCCCCGGCCCACGGCAGGTGGGGGGCGAACATCACCCGCTCCCCCGCGACGTCCACGAAGCCGGCGGCGGCCAGCCCGACGCCGGTCGGGGTGCGACCGCCCGCCACGGCCCGCACGGCGTCGGTGAGCGCGTCCTCGAGCGAGGTGACGCTGACCCGACGCCCGGGGGTGCGGCGCACGGCGGTCCGGACGATCCGGCCGTGGGGCTCGACCTCGCCGGCCAGCACCTTGGTGCCACCGACGTCGACGCCGATCAGGAAGGTCACGGCCGCTCCCCGCTGACCCGCGTGACTAGCGGCGGGCCAGGTCGGCGGCGCCGATGACCCCGGCCTGGTTGGCGAGCGAGGCGGCTCGGACGTCGAGGAACGGTCGGTGGCCGCGTCCGGTCAGCTCGTGGAGGAAGGCTTCGCGCACCGGGTCGAGCAGCAGGTCGCCCGACTCGCTGACCCCGCCCCCGATGACGACCGCGCGCGGGTCGAGCACGGCGGCCAGGGATGCGATCGCCTCGCCCAGCCAGGTGCCGAGCTCACGCACGCGGGCCACCGCGAAGGCATCGCCCTCGGCGGCGGCCGAGGTGATGAGCGGGCCGTCGATGGCCAGGACGTCGCCCCCGGCGCGGGCCAGCAGGTCGGCTGCCTCCGGGGTCCGCGCCTGGGCGCGGGTGTCCCTGACGAGCGCCGACCCGCTGGCGTACTGCTCGAGGCACCCGTAGTTGCCGCAGCCGCAGAGGCGGCCCTCGCGCACGACGCGCAGGTGCCCGATCTCGGCAGCCGCACCGAAGGCACCGCGGTAGAGCTCGCCGTTCAGCACCAGCCCGCCGCCCACACCGGTGCCGACCGTGATCATCAGCATGTCGTCGACGTCGGCGGCCGCCCCGAAGGCGAACTCGCCCCAGGCGGCGGCGTTGGCGTCGTTCTCCACGACCACGGGCAGGTGCACGCGGGCCTCGATCTCGGCGCGCAGGTCCTCGTTGCGCCACGCGATGTTGGGGGCGAACATCACCACCGACCGGCCCGCGTCGACGTAGCCGGCTGCACCGATGCCCACCGCGGTCACCTCGTGCTCGGTGGCGAGCGTCGTCACCAGGGCGGCGACGGCGTCCTCGACCGCGTCGGCGTCCGCGGCGGGAGACTCGACGCGCGCCTCCGCCAGCACCCGACCCTTCTCGTCGACGACGGCACCGGCGATCTTGGTGCCGCCGATGTCGATCCCACAGGTCAGGCTCATACGTCGTCGTCCTCGGTGTCATCTGGGGCACCCGGATCGGCCGGGTCGTCGAGATCATCGGTGTCGTCGAGATCGATGCGTTCGACCCCGGGGTCCTGCTGCCGCTCGGACGCCGACGGGGGCAGGGTCGCCAGCATCGCGGCCATGGCCTGCAGGAACGAGGACGCCGCGCCGGCGAGGTGCGTCTTGACCTCCGGGCTGGTCTGCCGGACCACGTGCACGGCACGACAGACCGGGCAGTAGGTGCACTCGGCCGCGCCGGTCGCGAGGTGTGCGCTGATCTCGGACGCCGTGGCCGCGGCATGGTCGACCAGACCGCTCAGGGTCGCGCCCAGGCCGCCCACGCCCCCCAGGCCCCCCAGGCCCCCCAGGGCGGAGAGAGGGCCCGCTGCGTCAGCGCCGCTGGCCGTGGAGTCACGGGCCAAGTCGGACAGGGCTCCGAACAGCTTGGCGGCCTCGTCGCCGACGCTGCCGACGCCGGTCTGGTCGGAGGGCTGCTCGAAGGGTTGGTCGGAGGGCTGGTCGGCGGGTTGCTCGCTCGAGGGGTCGGCCGGCTCGCCGCTCGGTCCATGCGTGTCGCTCATGTCGTCCCTCCCCCCGCTCGGTCTGCTGCGCCGGGTCCCGGCGCCGCCGTCGCGACCGGTTCGCGGAACCGGACGCGTAGCTCACCGTCCTCGACCCGCGCCCCGGCCACGCGCAATCGCACGAGCCCGGCGGGCAGGGTCAACAGCCGGCGGTAGGAGCCTACGGTGACGACCAGCTCGTCGCCGTTGCGGGCGAGGTCGACCTCGGCGCGGGTGACGAGCGGGAGCGCGAGGTGCAGCACGGCGCCGACCGCGGTGCGGGTGACGCGGAAGGGCCCGTCACCGCTCGGGAGCGCCAGCGGATCGGTGCCGTCGTACACCTCCGTCGCGAACCGGCGCAGAACGTCGACGCCGACCGGCTCGCCGGCGCGGTACTCCGAGCGCCACAGGGGCAACCCCGCGAAGGACTCGGCCACGTCGGTGAGCACGGCGTCCTGGGCGAGCACCCAGCCGGCTCGCCAGTCGTCGGCGTCCCCGGCAGGGAAGATCCGGTTGGCGACGACGCCGTCGACGCGGTAGCCGAACAGAGAAAGGCTGGTGTAGCTGCGGCGGGCCTCGGCGAGCACCATCTTCTCGGGCGTCATCACGATCCGGACGCTGGCGCGGGGGCCCGACAGCAGCGCGCGCACCTCGTCCAGCTCGGCGTGCAACCGCTCGAACGCCTCGAACACGCCGCCGCCCGGCATGGGGACGCCCGCAGCCCGGCTCAGGACCGGCCGCAAGGCCCGCATCACGCGCTGCTGGGTGGGGAAGACGCGCTGCATGTACCACCCCAGGGCCTCGGGCAGGGCCAGCAACCGCAGGGTCTCCGCCGTGGGCGCACAGTCCACGACGATGACGTCCCAGTCGCCCGAGAGCGCGTGCACGCGCAGCTCGAGCAGCGCCAGGACCTCCTCCGCGCCCGGCAGGACGGTCAGCTCCTCGGCGGCCACCGGGTCGACGCCGGCGACGTCGAGCACCGAGAGGAGGTAGCCCTGGATCTCTGCCCAGGACTGCTCGAAGCGCAGCTGGGCGTCGACCTGCTGGACGAACAGGTACGGCGCGACCTCGGTCGGCTCGGGTCCGAGGGGCGTGCCGAACGCATCACCGAGGGAGTGCGCGGCGTCGGTGGAGAGCACGAGGGTGCGACGTCGCCCCGCGGCGGCGAGCGCTGCGGTGCCGGCGGCGACGGTCGACTTGCCGACGCCACCCTTGCCGGTGAACAGCACGATGCGCGGGGGCGTCACAGCAGCCGTAGGTTCCACAGGAGGCACGACGAGAGGATCCGGTCCGGGTCAGGTGAGGGACTCGACGCGCTGCTTGAGTCCCTTCAGAGCGGTGTCGATCAGGATCTTCTCGCCCTTGCGCTTGATGAGGCCGATCATCGGGATCGCGACGTCGAGGGCCAGGCGGTAGGTGACCTCGGTCGATCCGTCGGCGACCTCACGCAGGACGTAGGCGCCGTCGAGGGCGCGAAGCATCTTGCCCTCCGCGAGGGTCCAGGTGACCTGGGCGTCGCCGTCCCAGACGTAGGCGAGGGTGTACTCGTCCTTGATCGGTGAGACGTCGAGGGCGAAGAACACCTCGCGGGCCCGACCCTGGTGGTCGCCCGGGTCGCTCTCGCTGAAGGAGCTGACCACCTCGGAGGTCGTCACACCCTTGGCCCACACGGGGTAGGCGGCGAAGTCGGCGATGACCGCCATGACCGCGCTGGGGGGTGCGTCGACGACGATCGAGGACGTCGTCTGGTCGGCCATGAGCCACCTCTGCAGTCGGGGAGTCGGACAGGAGTGCGCCGTCCCGGTCCGGGCTCGGCCCACCGGCGTCGGGCGCCGCTCGGAGGTTACCGGATCGAGGTCGCGCTCCCCGGCACGCTCGCCCACGACTCGACTCAGGGCCCGGGCCGTGGTCGGGCCGTGGTCGGGCCGCAGCCTCCGCAGGGATAGCGTGCCCAGGACGGCCGATCCCGTCCGCGTCGAGCGACCGCACCAGCAGACCAGCAACCTTCACCGGGCCGAACGCGACCCGCCGCAGCCGAGAACGAGGAGGAGACCGTGCGCGAGTACTCCACTCCCCTCGCCGTGCAGGTCCCGACGAGTGGCAACCTCACCGACGACCTCGTCCGCAACGCCACCGAGGCTCCCGACGCCGTCGTCCTCTGCCGGTCGTTGGGCAGCGACTGGACCGACGTGACGTCCGTGCAGTTCCTCGCCGAGGTCAGCCGGGTCGCCAAGGGGCTCATCGCCACGGGGATCGAGCCCGGCGACCGGGTCGCCCTCATGTCGAAGACCCGCTACGAATGGACGCTGTTCGACTACGCCATCTGGTGCGCCGGCGGTGTGAGCGTGCCGGTCTACGAGACGTCGTCCGCGGAGCAGGTCGAGTGGGTCCTGCGCGACTGCGGCGCCACGGCCGTCGTCGCCGAGGACGCCGAGCACCTCGCGCGCATCACCTCGGTGCGCGCCTCCCTCCAGCACCTCAACCAGGTCTGGACCATCGACGACAACGCCGTGGAGGTGCTCGCGAGCCTCGGAGACGACATCACCGACGACGACCTGGAGGCACGCCGCCGGACGGCGGGTCCCGACGACCTCGCGACACTGATCTACACCTCGGGGACCACCGGACGGCCCAAGGGCTGCCGACTCACCCACGCCAACTTCATGACCGAGCTCGGAGTCGCGGTCGACGAGCTGCACCAGCTCTTCGACACCGAGGATGCCTCCACGCTGCTCTTCCTCCCGCTCGCCCACGTGTTCGCCCGGATCATCCAGGTCGGTGCCATCCGATCGCGCGTGCGCCTGGCGCACAGCTCCGACATCCGACAGCTCGTGCCGGCCCTGCAGTCGTTCCAGCCGACCTTCGTGCTCGCGGTGCCGCGGGTCTTCGAGAAGGTGTTCAACACCGCCTCGCAGCGCGCGACGGCCGCTGGTCGCGGTGGCGTGTTCGACCGTGCGGCCGACACCGCGATCGCCTACTCGAAGGGGCTCGACAAGGGCCGGGTGCCCCTGGGTGTCCGCGCGCGTCACGCCGTCCTCGACCGTCTCGTCTACGCCAAGCTGCGCGAGACGCTCGGCGGCCGCTGCACCTACGCCGTCTCCGGCGGGGCGCCACTGGGCGAGCGCCTCGGTCACTTCTACCGCGGGATCGGCATCACCGTCCTCGAGGGCTACGGCCTGACCGAGACCACGGGGGCGGTCACGGTCAACCTGCCCGAGGCCCTGAAGGTGGGGTCCGTCGGACGACCCCTGCCGGGCACGGCGGTGCGCGTGGCCGACGACGGCGAGCTGCTCTTCAAGGGTGGTCAGGTCTTCGCCGGCTACTGGCAGAACCCGGAGGCGACCGACGAGGTCCTCGAGGCCGACGGCTGGTTCCACACCGGCGACGTCGGGGAGGTCGACGACGAGGGCTTCGTCAAGATCACCGGACGCAAGAAGGAGATCCTGGTGACCGCGGGCGGCAAGAACGTCGCACCCGCGGTGCTGGAGGACCGGCTGCGCGCGCATGCGCTGGTCAGCCAGGCACTGGTCGTGGGTGATCGTCGGCCGTTCATCGCCGCGCTGGTCACGATCGACCAGGAGTCCTTCCCGCAATGGGCCGAGGCGCACGCCAAGAGTGGCGCGCTCGCCGACCTCGTCGACGACCCTGACCTGCTCGCCGAGGTGCAACGAGCCGTCGACGACGCCAACAGCGCGGTCTCGAAGGCCGAGTCGATCCGCAAGTTCCAGGTCCTGGTCGAGGACTGGACCGAGGAGGGCGGCCAGCTCACGCCGAGCCTCAAGCTCAGGCGCAGCGTCGTCCTGCGGGAGTGCAAGGACGAGATCGCCGCGCTCTACCTCTGAGCGGTCCGATCCGCGAGGGCGGCCCCGAACATGCTCTGGGCTAGCGCGACGCAGACGGCGTCCCTCTGCCACCGACCGCCATCGGACCGTTCGGTGGCAATTTCGTCGATCCGCTCCCAGGTGCGTTCGGGCTCCCTAGAGTAATTCTCGAGCGACCTGCCGGCAACGGATGGTGGTCGACAACGGACGCGTGAGCAAAGGAATGGCGAGCATGGATCGACGCAGGGTTCTCCTCATCGTGGCGGTCGTCGTGGCCGCCCTCGGCGCGGGACTCGTCTTCATCTACGCCCAGGACGCCCAGGACCGCGCGGCCGAGCAGTTCACCACCCAGAACGTGCTGGTCGCGACCCAGGTGATCGCGCCCGGGGAGTCGGCTTCCGATGCCGCCAACACCGGCAAGCTGCTCAGCAAGCCGATCTCGACCGACGAGCTGCTCGTCGGATCGACCAACGACGGCACCGCCTTCACCGACACGGTGGCGCTCACGACGATCTACCCGGGCGAGCAGCTGCTGACACAGAAGTTCGGCACCGTCGACCAGGTCGTCTCCGAGACCGGGCTCGTCGTTCCCGAAGGACTGACCGCCACGGCCATCACGCTCGACGACACCTCGCGCATCAGCGGCTTCACCCCGGCCGGCACCCGGGTGGGCGTGTTCATCACCGGAACCTTCGCCGGCTCGCCCGACCCCGAGGTGCGGGTGCTCTTCAAGGAGGTGCTGATCCTCGCCAACGGCCTGGTGACCGTGGCGCCCCAGGTCGATGCCGACGGCGTCCCGGTCGTCAGCAGCGACAGCGCCGCCCTCAGCCAGTACGTGCTCGCCCTGAACGCGCGTGACGCAGCGCGGCTCAAGCTGGCTCAGGGCCTCGGCGAGATCAGTCTGGTCCTCCTGCCGCCGGACACCCCGCTGAGGATCGGCGACCCGGTGACCCCGGCCGACGTCTTCGGGGACGGGTAGGTCTGCGGTGCCCGTCCTCGTCGAGCCCGACAACCCCACGGCCGACGCGCTCCTCCAGGCCATGCCGTCCGGCTCCCAGGGTGTGAGCAGCACCGATCGCATGCTGGCCTGGCTCGACCAGCACCCCGACGAGTACGTCGTCGTGCTCGGCCCCGACCTCGGCCTCGACGACGCGTTGAAGATCGCCGAGGACCTGCGCGTCCTGCGGCCGACGATCAGCGTGGTGCTGGTCGTCTCCACCCTCGACACCCAGGTGCTCACCCGCGCCATGAAGGCCGGCGCGCGCGACGTCGTCCAGGCCGACGACCTCGAGGCCGTCTCCGGCGCGATCCAGCAGGCACGCCAGCTGCACGTCGCCCTGCGGGGCCCGGCGGGTGCCAAGAACGTGGGTCGCGTGGTGACCGTCTTCTCCCCCAAGGGCGGGGTCGGCAAGACCACGGTGGCCGTGAACCTCGCCCTGGCGCTGTGCCAGGGCGGCGCCCGCAAGGTGTGCCTGGTCGACCTCGACCTGGCCTTCGGCGACGTCGCCATCACGATGCAGCTCTTCCCGACGCACTCGATCGAGCAGGCGATCGGCTCCGAGGACTCCCTCGACCTGTCGACGCTGGAGGGGCTCCTGACCCGCCATCAGGACTCGCTGATGGTGCTCGCGGCGCCACCACACCCCGACATCCGCGAGCGCGTGACGCCGGCCCTGGTCTCGCGGATCCTGCGGACCCTCAAGGAAGGCTTCGACTACGTGGTGGTCGACACGGCGCCGTCGTTCGACGACCAGGTCCTGACGGCGCTCGACGAGACCGACGAGTGCGTCCTCGTGGCCACGCTCGACGTCCCGACGCTGAAGAACGTCAAGGTCGCGCTCGAGACCCTCGAGATGCTCAACATCGCCAGCGGTCATCGCCACCTGCTCCTCAACCGCGCCGACGACGCGGTCGGCATCAGCAGCGAGAAGGTCGAGGCGATCCTCGGGATGCCGGTCGCCACGGCGGTCTCCAGCTCGATCGACATCGCTGCCGCGACCAACTCCGGCACGCCGATCGTGATGGCCCAACCCCAGCACGGTGCCACCACTGCCATCACGCGCCTGGCCGCGACGCTGTCCGGAGAGTCGCTGGGTGCTTCTGCGGCAGGCCGCGAAACGCACGTCGAGGAGGCCTCGGAGAGGGCCGCCGGATGTTCCGTCGCAGGAAGGAGGCCACGGCATGAGCACCCTCTCGGACCGCCTGGAGGCAGCACGCCGCGCCGCGATGCTGGAGGAGGCTGCGTCGGCGAACGACGAGAACCCCTCCCCGCACGCGCCCCTCGACAGCACGGGGCAGTCGGTCCGCGCCGATGGCTCCCCCGCTGCTCCGCCCGCGACTCCCCCCGGTGGCGAGCACGCGGCCCGGGCGCCGCGCGCTGCCGCTCCCCGCGAAGCCGAGGCGCCGACGACGTCGCGACGCAAGGGCACCGGGCCGACCACTCGGATCGACGAGCTCAAGAGCAGCGTGCACGTCGAGCTCCTCAAGCAGCTCGGCCCGCACCTCTACGACTCCGACCTCGAGCCCAACGAGCTCGACCAGCGCGTGCGCGGCGTGCTCGCCGACGTCCTCGGCGCCCAGGACCGGCCGCTGAGCACCAGCGACCGCGCCCGCGTCACCCAGGAGATCAGCGACGACATCCTCGGCTACGGCCCGATCGAGCCCTACCTGCGCGACCCGGACGTCTCCGAGGTCATGGTCAACGGGCCGAGCTCGATCTGGCTGGAGAAGAAGGGCAAGCTGATGGCCGCGGACGCGGTCTTCACCGACGAGGCGCACCTGCGCCGGATCATCGACAAGATCGTGTCGCGCATCGGACGCCGCGTCGACGAGTCCAGCCCGATGGTCGATGCCCGCCTGCCCGACGGCAGCCGCGTCAACGCCGTCGTCCCGCCGCTGGCGGTCGACGGGTCGGCGCTGACGATCCGCAAGTTCTCCGAGGACCCGCTCACCGTCGAGGACCTCATCAGCTTCGGCTCGCTGAGCCCGCAGACCGCGGACTTCCTCGATGCCTGCGTTCGTGGACGGCTCAACATCATCGTCTCCGGGTCCACCGGCGCCGGGAAGACGACCACGCTCAACGTGCTGTCGTCGTTCATCCCCAACGACGAGCGCATCGTCACCATCGAGGACGCCGCCGAGCTGCAGCTCAAGCAGGCCCACGTGGTGCGGCTGGAGTCGCGGCCGTCCAACATCGAGGGCAAGGGCGCGGTCACCATCCGCGACCTGGTCAAGAACAGCCTGCGCATGCGGCCCGACCGGATCATCGTCGGTGAGGTCCGCGACTCCTCGGCGCTCGACATGCTGCAGGCGATGAACACCGGTCACGACGGCTCCATCTGCACCCTGCACTCGAACGGCCCGCGCGACACGCTGTCGCGGATGGAGACGATGGTGCTGATGGCCGGCATGGACCTGCCGATCCGGGCGATCCGCGAGCAGGTCGCCTCTGCGGTCGACCTGATCGTGCACCAGACGCGCTTTCGCGACGGCACCCGCCGCATCACCCACATCACCGAGGTGGAACGGATGGAGGGCGACATCATCACGCTCCAGGACATCTTCCTCTTCGACAACTCGATGGGCTTCGACGGCGAGGGCCACGCCCTCGGACGGATGCGCGGCACCGGCCTGCGCCCCCAGTTCCTGGAGAAGATGGCCTACTCCAACGTCACCGTCGACCCGCTGATCTTCCAGATGGACCGGATGTGAACGGCGCACGGCGGCTGATGGCCGGTGCAGCCGCCGCTGCTGCGCTGGTGCTCAGTGCGACGCCTGGTGCGTTCGCGGTCGACGGGGCCGTCGTCAACGTCGAGCGCAGCTCCGACGGCCTCGAGCTCTCGATCGACGTGCCGGCCGACGTCGACGTCGACCTTGCCGGGGTGACGGCCACCGTCGACGAGGTCGACTACCCGGCCGAGGCCTTCCGGCTCTCCGACGGCGACAGCACGGTCAGTCGGACGACGATCCTGGCGATCGACACCAGCGACTCGATGACCGGCGCCCGCTTCGAGGCGGCGAAGGCTGCGGCCGCGACGTTCCTCGACGTCGTCCCGGAGGACGTGCGCGTCGGGGTGGTCGGGTTCAGCTCGACCGTCGACACCGCGCTGGAGCCGACCACCGACCGCGACGCCGCTCGAGCCGTCGTCGCCGGCCTGCAGCTCAGCCGCGGGACCCGCCTCTACGAGGCGGTGCTGGCTTCGGTCGCTCTGGCCGGCACCGACGGTCAGGGCAGCGTCCTGCTCCTCTCCGACGGGGCCGACACGGGCACCACCCCGCTCGGCGCCGTGGTCGACACGGTGGGCGCATCCGACGTCGCGGTCGACGTGGTGTCCCTCGAGCAGCAACCCGAGGCCGTGCGTGCCCTGAGCGAGCTGGCCGGCGACAAGGGGTCGGTGATCAGCGCCGACAGCGCTGGTCTCGCCGACACGTTCTCCGCCGAGGCTGCCGTCCTGGCGCGTCAGGTGGGGGTCAGCATCGCCGTCCCGGCTGGTGTCGCGAACCGTCAGGTCTCCGTCACCGTCGCGCTGCCGTCGTCCGCGGGGGACGTCGTCGCCCGGTCGACCATCCCCGCATCGGCCGGCACCCCACCTCCGCCCGGCGACACGACGCTGGCTGTCCCCGTCGAGCAGCCGGCCTCGCGTTCCTTCGCGGTGCCCGGCTGGACCATGTACGCCGGCGTCGGGGTGTTCGCGGTCGGCCTGGTGGTCGCCCTGCTGCTGATGGTGCCGGCCAAGCCCCTGCCCATGTCGGCCGAGGAGCGTGTGTCGTCGTACACGGCGGGCTTGTCAGGCGTCCGCGACGGTGGCGGCGGCACTGCGACCAAGACCGACCCGAGCGAAGCAGCTCTTGCCCAGGCCAACCTGGCCGTGGCCAAGATGCTCAAGCGCAGCGGCGGGCTCGACGCCCGCATCGCCGGACGTCTGGCCGCGGCGGGCAGCGAGCTGACGTCGTCCGAGTGGCTCCTGACCCACGCGGCCGTCTTCGTGCTGGTCAGCCTGCTGGGGCTGGCGCTGAGCGGCGGCAACATCGTGCTCGGCCTGCTGTTCATGGTGCTGGGCGTCGTGGGCCCCTGGATCTACCTGGGTCTGCGCGCCCGGCGTCGTCGCAAGAAGTTCGACTCACTGCTGCCCGAGACGCTCCAGCTCATGTCCGGCGCACTCTCGGCGGGTCTGTCGCTCATGCAGGCAGTCGACACCATCACGCGCGAGGGCACCGAACCCGTGCGCTCGGAGTTCAAGCGGGTGCTCGTCGAGACCCGCATCGGAGTCTCGCTCGAGGATGCGATGGACGGCGTGGCCGACCGGTTCGACAGCCGTGACTTCCGCTGGGTCGTGATGGCGATCCGGATCCAGCGTCAGGTCGGCGGCAACCTGGGTGAGCTGCTCAACACCGTGGCCGACACCATGCGCGAGCGGGAGTACATCCGGCGCCAGGTGAGCGCGCTCTCGGCCGAGGGCAGGCTGTCGGCCGCCGTCCTGGGCGGCCTACCACCGATCTTCCTCCTGTACCTCGTCGTCGCCAACGGCGACTACGTCGCTCCGCTGTTCAACGATCCGCGAGGCATCATCATGCTGGTGGGGGCGACCCTGTGGCTCGGCGTCGGCGTCTTCTGGATGAGCAAGCTCGTGAAGGTCGAGGTCTGACATGGTGCTCGTCTTCGCTCTCGGAGTGACGATGGTGCTGGCCGCGATCGGCCTGGTCGCCCTGTCGCTGAACAGCGCGCCGGAGGGAGGGATCAAGCGCTCGCTCGCCGTGCTCGAGGCCATGACTTCTGCTCCCGAAGAACTGACCCGGGAGCTCGACAAGTCCTTCGCGGAGCGCGTGATCGAACCATTGCAGAAGCGCGCTCTGGGACTCGGTCGCAGGTTGTCGGGGTCTGACTCCGCCGAGCGACTCCAGCGCAAACTCGATGCTGCCGGCAATCCGGGTGACATGACCGCGGACCGCGTCGTCTCCCTGAAGGTGATCGGAGCTGTCTCCTCGCTCATCGTCGGGCTGGCACTCGCGCTGCTGCTCGGCGCCAGCTTCCCGGTGCTGGTGTTCCTCACGATCGGGGGGCTCGTGCTCGGCTTCTACGCGCCGAATCTCTACCTCTACCAAGTCGCCTACAATCGCTCCGAGCAACTCCGTAGGGAGCTGCCAGACGCGATCGACCTCCTCACGATCAGTGTCGAGTCGGGTCTGGGCTTCGATGCCGCCTGTCAGCAGGTGGCGCGCAACACCGACGGTCCGCTCTCGGATGAGTTCTCGCGCATGCTGAGCGAGATGCAGATCGGGCAGGGTCGGTCGGACGCGTTGCGCGCCATGGCAGACCGTACGAATGTCGACGACGTCCGCTCCTTCGTCGGTGCCATGGTCCAAGCCGACGCGTTCGGCGTCCCCATCAGCTCGGTGCTGCGGGTGCAGTCGGGCGAGATCCGCGTCAAGCGGCGTCAGCGCGCGGAAACCAAGGCGCAGCAGGTCCCGGTCAAGATCACGGTGCCTCTCATCTTCTGCATCCTGCCCTGCCTGTTCGTAGCTGTCATGGGCCCCGCAGCGCTCGCGGTCATGGACAACCTCAGCTAGCTGCCACCCATGCCTATCAAACAACTGCTCCGCTTCACCCTGGGTGCCCGGATCTTCACGTTCCTGGCGCTGGGCGCACCGGTGCTCTGGTACCGCGACCGTTCGGCGCTCCTGGCGCTGGTGGCCCTGGGCGTCGTCTGGGCGCTCGCATCACTCGGGGAGCGACAAGAGCGAAGTCGCCTCGCCGTGCCCGTCGCGGAGGCCGGCGTGATCGGACTCGTGTGTGGCTTCTGCGTAGCCGACTCACCCGTCATCCTCGTCGCGCTCGCGGTTCCGCCCTTCGCCGCCGCCGTCTTCAATGGGTTGCGGATGAGCTCCTTGGCTATCGGCACCGAGCTCGCCCTCGTCATCTCGACGCCCCTGGTTGTCGAGGGCGGACTCTCAGCGGATGAAGGTCTGTCCCTCTTCACCTGGACCATGGCCGGAGTAGGACTCGCCATGATCGGCAGCTTCGTGCATGCAGTCTCCTTCCGAGAAGACGACGCTCTGGCTCCCTACCGCGATGCTCAGCACCTCATCCGACAGCTCCTCGACCTCTCAGGCGAGCTCAGCTCCGGGCTCGACGTGGCCTCCCTGGCAGGCTCCATCGCCAGCGACGTGCGAGACCTGCTTCCGACCTCGGCGCTCGGTCTCTACCTCCCGCGCGGAGAAGTGCTCATGCCACTCGTCACCACGCTGGACGACCCCGACGAGCGCAGGACGGAGACCGAGACCCTCGCCGTCGAGTCCTGGGCTCGTGGAGAACCGATCGTCTTCGGGCGGTGCTTCGCCTTCCCGCTCGGAGACGCAGCAGTGGTTGCCGGGGAGCTGTCGACCGAGGTCGGGCTCTCGCTGGAGGCGGTCGAACGGTCGATCCTGACGCTGAGCGCCCAGCTGCGTTCGAAGGCGGTCCAACTCGATACAGCCTTGCTCTTCTCCGACTTCCGTGACCTCGCCTCCGCTGACGCCAGGAAGAGACTGGCTCGAGAGATGCACGACGGTGTCGCGCAGGACATCGCGTCGCTCGGCTACCTGGTCGACGCGCTGGCAGCCAGGCCTGCGTCCGAGAAGCAGGCGGTTCAGCTCGCCGTGCTGCGCGATCGCATCACGAAGGTCGTGGCAGAGGTGAGGCAGTCAGTCCTCACTCTGCGGACCAGCATCGGCGAGTCCCAGAGCCTGGGGGCAGCCATCGGCTCGGTGGCCCGCCACCTCAGCGAGTCCTCCGGGGTGCCGATCTCGGTGACGCTCGACGAGCAGTCGGCGCGTCTACGTCCGTCTGTCGAAGCCGAGTTGTTCCGTATCGCCCAGGAATCGATGAACAACGCGATCAAGCACGCCCAGTGCGCCCACATCGAAGTGCTGTGCCAGGTACACGCCCCCGAGGCGCTCATCACCGTCAAGGACGACGGCCGCGGGCTGCAGCAGGCACGCAGCGACTCTCACGGAGTGAAGATCATGCGGGAACGCGCTCGGCTGGCGGGGGGGGTCCTGGTCATCGAGAACAGAACAGGCGGCGGTGTCTCCGTCAGCGTGCGGGTCGGCTCGGAGGGACGGGTGTTCCCACGAACCGTTGCCGCTGAGACACTGGCCCCATGACTGACGACGTCGCCGTCACACCCATCCGCATTCTTCTCGTCGACGATCACGAGCTGATCCGCAGTGGTCTCGGCGCGGTCATCGACCTGGAGGACGACATGGACGTCGTCGGCACAGCCGGCTCCGTCCGGGAGGCCATCACCAAGTACGACGAGCTGTCCCCCGACGTCGTGGTCGCCGACCTCCAGCTGCAGGACGGCACCGGGCTCGACATCGTGCGCACCATCCGCAAGCAGAGCGACGAAACCGGCCTCATCGTCTTGACCATGCACTCCGGCGACGACCAGATCTTCGCCGCCATGCAGGCGGGCGCGTCGGGCTTCGTCGGCAAGGACGCGCCCTCGTCCGAGGTCGTCCGTGCTGCTCGGCACGCTCATGTGTCACCACGTGCGTTCGTGTGCGCAGGCCTGGTCGGTGCGATGATGCGGCGACAGTCGGGCGAGTCGACGAACTTGAGCGAGCGCGAGCACGACGTCCTCCTGCTGCTGGCTGATGGCCTCGGGGCCGCCGCTATCGGCGAGAAGCTGTTCCTCAGCGAGTCGACAGCGAAATCGCACATCGCCCGCATCTACCAGAAGCTCGGAGCCGCGAATCGCGCTCAGGCGCTGGTCACCGCCATGAGGATCGGACTCCTCTCGAGCATCCAGCCTCGCGAGAAGTAGACACTCTGCTCCGCGGATGCATCTCGGATGGCGTAGCGCCATAGTCCGAAATGACTACTCCGTTCGACACGATCTCCCGTTCCACCCACGGCGCCGCCCCGGCAGAGTAGGACACGTGAGGTTCCCTCACACCGAGCGAACTACCCCCATCACTCACCGATCCCCCCAGGAGTTCACCATGATCGAGTACCTCACCATCATGATCCACGCCCGCAAGACCGAGATGGATGAGCGAGGCGCCTCCGCCGTCGAGTACGGCCTCCTCATCGCCGGCATCGCTGCCGTCATCGTGGCGGTGGTCTTCCTCCTCGGGAACACCATCACCTCGAGCTTCCAGTCGACCTGCGACGCGGTCAAGAAGGCCACCTGCGCCTGAGCAGCAGGCAGTGGGTGGCCCCCTCTCTGGAGGGGGTCGCCTACCACCTATTCGTCTGTTGCCGAAGCCGGGAGTTGCGAGAGCCGCTGCTGCCATGCGGCCGTCAGGTCGTTTTCGGTCCAATCGAATATTCGACGCAGTACAGCATCAAGAGGTTGGCCTGAGCTGACTTGAGCGTAGAAGCGTAGGAACTTCTGGTCCCCTCCGCGGTCCGCCAGAACCTGGCACGCCAGCCACGCCGACTCGTAGACGGCTCCCAGGTGGACGCCCCTCGTGTCGAACTGGTCGGCCCCGGGAAGCGCCTGCGGAGGACCTTCGGCCGTCACCTGGTCGCGGATCTGTGCCGCAGTCGTGCTCAGCGGCAAGGTGGAGTCGCGGAGCGCCACGTAGTCGGCAAACCCCTCCACCAACCACGTCGGCGCACGACTGGTCGGGCCGTCGCCGGCAACGTGTGCAGTCTCGTGGTCGAGCACCACCTCCTGACCTCGGCGGCCGAGTCCACCGAAGACGTCCGGGTTGACGTAGATGTGGAACGGCGAATCGTCTGCAACCGATCCGTCCGCGGAGCCGGTGACGGCGGCGATCTGCTGGTAGTAGCCGGCGTCGACGTCGAGCGCCCGCTCGAGCGCACCGGCGTCGCGCGGCACCTCGACCACCAGCTGGGCGTCCCAGTCGGTCACCACCCGAGAAACCACTCGCTCCGCCCGTGCGGCGAGACTCGTGTAGCGGTCGAGGGTGGCCGCATCTGAGGCCAGGACGAGCGTGTTCCTGCTGCGGCTGACCGCCAACGGCCCGGTCATCCACACCGGCGTGCGCCTCGTGTCGCCGCCGATGCCGGCGATCAGCGCGCCGTCGTTCACCGCAGTGAACTGCATGACCGTTTCGGTCCGAGCCGGAGCGCGGTCGAAGCCCGCGTAGCGCCACTCGACGGCCACGGCTGCCGACCACGTGCCACCGGCATCGACCGCCCCCAGCTCGTCGACGTACCGCAGGGACACGTCGGTGATGTCTGCTGCAGCAGCGTTCCTCACCAACGACGTCACCAGGGCCTCGACCCCCGGTGCGTCCGTCGTCAAGCCGCCTGCGAGCCCGACGTCGTCGTCGGACACTGCACGCTCGAGACGTTGGAGTGCCAACGCAGCCCCGGCAGGCTGAGCCTGAACCGCGGCATCCGCCGGCACGGAGACCTCGAACTCCGACGCCTTCGCAGAAGGCGACACGATCTTCCACGTCGCCACCCCCACGCCAAGGAGCACGACGAGCACCAGCGCAAGAGGCCACCAACCCGCCCGCCGAGCTGTCGGGCGGCCGGGCGCTGATGGCGGTGCCGACTCAGCCAGGGCGAACGGCTCCGACGTACGGCATGGAGTAGAGACCGGTTACCTGGACACCCGTGCTGGGGTTGGCTGCGTGCACGATCATCCCGTTGCCGATGTACATGCCGACGTGGCTGATCGGGCTGTAGTAGAACACCAGGTCTCCGGGCTGCAGGTCGCCGGCAGCGATGTGCGGACCGCTGCTGTACTGAGCGCTGGACGAATGCGGAAGCGCCACGCCGGCCTGCGCCCAGGCCATCATCGTCAAGCCGGAGCAGTCAAAGGCGCTCGGACCGGCTGCTCCGTAGACGTAGGCGTCGCCGACCTGGGCCATGGCGTAGGCGACGGCGGCGCCGCCTCGACCGGAGGCCGGGACGTCAACAGCGGTCGTGTCGTCGGTGGTGGTGGCAGCGGGCACCGGGGCTGCGCTGCGGGACAGCACCTCGCGCCGCTCCGCTTCCTCGAGCCGACCCAGCAGCCCCTTGGCCTCGGCGAGCTTCTCGTCGATCGTCGCCTTCTCCTTGGCGAGCTGAGCCTCGGTCTCGGAGACCATGTCGAGGCGCTTGCGGGTGGCGTCGCTGCGGATGTCCAGCGCCTTGAGCCCGGTGCGGTAGTTGTCGAACACGCCCTGCTGGAGTCGCTGGTAGGACGACATGGTGGAGACCTGGTCGAGGAACTCGCCTGCGTCTCCGGCCGAGAGCACCTCGCCGACCGCCGTGAGCGACGTGCCGGCGTACTGGCGCAAGATGGCGTCTCGCGCCTGGCTGCGGATGGCGTCGAGCGAGTCGTCGGCCCGGCTCTCGTCGGAGCGCATCGAACCGAGCTCGTCCTTCAGCTCATCGAGCTCGATCTTTGCGTCGTTGTAGCGCTCCGAGGCCTGCTCGGCCTCGTGGTAGAGCGTGTCGACCCGGACCTGGACATCAGCGATCTGGGGCTCGGCCTGCGCGGGCGAGCTGGGGACCAGTCCAGCGGTGGCGGCGAGTGCACAGCCGGCCAGGACGGACGTGAGTCGAACCCGGGCGTTCTTCACAGCGGACGGTTCCCCTTGTAGATGTCGTACGCCTACCGGGTGAGCTGACGGACTCGGGCACGACTTGCCCTACTTCCGCTCCTGGACGCCGCAGCATCCGTCTCGCGGAGGATTCACCCCAGAAGAATTGGTTCCCCGGCTCCGGGTCGGCCCCGGACTCAGCGCGGTGCCCGCGCGGACCACTGGTTGGTCCACTTCCACGAGCACCTGAGTGGTGAAGACTAGTCGCCTCTCGTCGAGGGCACCAAACCACGGTCCACCTGTCGGCGCATCGAGTCTCACGCGTCTCAGCACCATCATGGAGAACAACTATGCCGACTCCACATGCGGACCCGGCAAGGACGTGACCAGGCGCAGAGGCGGCACCAGTCCACTTTCCGCGAGCACGTCGAGCGCGCGACGCTCCTCGTCGTCGATCATCAGGTCGGCGAGCTCGGGAGGCGGTCCGAGCAGGACCGTCACCACGCAGTCGTGGCAGGACAAGCCGCGCACCACACAGGAGTCGCAGTCGATTCGTGTCGTCATGCGCTCACCGTGACAGTCACCACCGACACTGCTGCATCCCGCGTCGATTCGCGGCGATGGACCGCGCGGCCCGACCGCGATGTCGGCGACGGGACCTACCGTGCACCTCATGACCAGTCCGTCCGTGCCTGTCTCTCAGTGGGAGACCCAGCGCAGCTTCGACGAGCTCGGGACACCACTGCGCGAGGTGACCTTCTGCGTCGTCGACCTGGAGACGACCGGAGGCTCGGCGAAGGCCGGGTCGATGATCACCGAGATCGGTGCGGTGAAGGTCCGCTCAGGCGTCGTGCTCGGCGAGTTTCAGACATTGGTCAACCCCTTGACCGAGATCCCCGCCTTCATCGCGGTTCTCACCGGCATCAGCAACTCGATGGTGGCCGACGCTCCGAGCATCGAGTCGGCCCTCCCGTCGTTCCTCGAGTTCGCTGCTGGCTGCGTCCTCGTCGCTCACAACGCACCCTTCGACGTCGGCTTCCTCCAGCACTTCGCGCAGCAGCAGGACCGCCCGTGGCCAGCCTTCGGAGTCGTCGACACCGCAGTGCTGGCGCGGCGCGTCATCACCCGCGACGACGCCCCGAACTGCAAGCTGTCGTCCCTGGCGAAGGTCTTCCGCTCGGCGACGACCCCCAACCACCGCGCGCTGTCCGATGCGCGCGCCACCGTCGACGTGCTCCACGGATTGATGGAACGGGTCGGGACGCAGGGAGTCCAGACCCTGGAGGAGCTGCAGACCTTCTCCTCACGTGTCACCGCAGCGCAGCGACGCAAGCGACACCTGGCCGACGGACTCCCCCACGCTCCCGGTGTCTACCTCTTCAAGGACACAGTGGGGCGTGTCCTCTACATCGGCACCTCGAAGGACCTCCGGCGTCGGGTCCGCACCTACTTCACCGCCTCCGAGACCCGGTCGCGCATGGGGGAGATGGTCCGGCTGGCTGCCGAGGTCTCGTCGATCACGTGTGCCACGCCCCTGGAGGCGGAGGTGCGTGAGCTTCGGCTGATAGCCGAGCACAAGCCTCCCTACAACCGACGCTCGCGCTTCCCGGAGAAGGTCACCTTCATCAAGCTGACCCGGGAGGCCTGGCCCAGGCTCTCGATGGTCAAGAAGGTGGCCGACGACGGGGCCGACTACCTCGGTCCCTTCTCGTCGCGAGCCCTGGCGGAGAAGTCCCTGACGGCGTTGCACGAGACCTTTCCCGTGCGTCAGTGCACCGGCGCCATGGGCCGGGCACCTCGACGCACGGCCTGCGTGCTGGCCGAGATGGGACGATGCCTGTCCCCCTGCGACGGCACTGCCGATCATCAGACCTACGCCGCGGTCGTCCGCCAGCTGCGCGAGACCCTGCTGTGTCGACCCGACGACCTCGTCGAGGTCGTCAACGCCAAGATGGCTCGTCTGGCCGACGACGAGCGCTTCGAGGAGGCCGGGGTGCACCGCGACCGGTTGGCCACCTTCATCCGCGCGGCGGCCCGCACCCAGCGTCTCTCCTCGCTCAGCAGGTGCCGCGAGCTGGTCGGCGCACGACTCGAGGACGACGGCTCCTGGGCCGTCCACGTCGTCCGCTACGGCCGTCTCGCCGCGGCAGGGGTCATTCCGCCCGGTGCCGACGCTCATCTGTTCGTCGATCAGCTGCGCCTGGGCGCCGAGACTGTCATCGACCCCGGTGCGACCCCGGGTCCGACCCCGGCGGCAGCAGCCGAGGAGACCGAGCGCGTCCTGAGGTGGCTGGAGTCGCCGTCGCTGCGCCTCGTCGACGTCGAGGGCGAGTGGACGTGCCCCATCGGCGGCGCCGCCCGCGACCTGGCGCGCTACGCGACACCGGCGGGGTTCGCGCACGTTGACTGAGCGACGGGCCCTCGCTCTCCAAGACGCCCCGGGCTCAGGGAGGCCTAGGGTGTGCTCATGATCACCGCCATCGTGTTCGTGAAGGCCGAAGTGGACCGGATCCCGGAGGTCGCCGAGGAGATCGCCTCCATCGAGGGGGTGACCGAGGTCTACTCGGTCACGGGGCAGATCGACCTGATCGCGCTGGTCCGCGTGCGCAATCACGACGACGTCGCTGCGGTCGTGGCCGACCAGCTCAACAAGGTCGCCGGTGTGCGCGAGACCGAGACGCACATCGCGTTCCGTGCCTACTCACGCCACGACCTCGAGTCGGCCTTCTCCCTCGGTCTCGACTAGTCAGCCAGACGCTGCGGCGACCCAGCGGTCCAGCGAGGCCTGAGCGCCGCCGTCGTCCAACGAGGCCTCGGCTCGCTCGGCCCCGGCCGCCAGCCGCTCGGCCACCGGACCGGTCTCAGCAGCATGCACGGCCAGCGCAGCGCCGGCGTTCAGCACGACGGCGTCGCGCACCGGCCCGCGCTCCCCCGCCAGCAGCCGTCGTACGACGTCGGCGTTGTGTGCGGTGTCGCCACCGCGCAGGTCCTCGGTGGTCGCCGGCGCGAAGCCGAGGGCGGCGGGGTCGACGACGTCCTCGGCGATCTCGCCGTCTGACACCACCCAGAGCTTCGACGTCGTCGTGGTGGTGAGCTCGTCGAGCCCGTCATCACCCCGGAAGACCCAGGCGTCGGCGCCGCGGCGCGCGAAGACGCCGGCCATGACGGGCGCCATGCGCAGATCGGCGCAGCCGATCGCCTGGGCCGCCGGGCGGGCCGGGTTGGTGAGCGGGCCGAGGAAGTTGAAGGTCGTCCCGATACCGAGCTCACGCCGCGGAGCCGCCGCGTGGCGCATCGCCGGGTGGAAGGCGGCCGAGAAGCAGAACGTGATGCCGGCCTCGACCGCCACCTCGGCCACGCGCTCGGGCGGCAGGTCGAGCCGGATGCCGAGCGCCTCGAGCACGTCGGCGCTTCCAGATTGCGACGACGCCGACCGGTTGCCGTGCTTGACCACCCGGACGCCGGCCCCGGCCGCGACGATCGCGGCCATCGTGGAGATGTTGACCGACATCGACCGGTCTCCCCCGGTGCCGACGACGTCGAGCAACCGACCCTCCACGCTGATCGGGTTGCGGCGGGCGTACATCGCCTCGGCGAGGCCGGTGACCTCGTCGATCGTCTCGCCCTTCGAGCGCAGCGCGACCGCGAAGCCGGCGATCTGGGCCGGCGTCGCCTCCCCGGCAAGGATCTCGTCCATCGCCCAGGCGGCCTGCTCGGCGCTGAGGTCGCAGCGCGAGACGAGCGCGGCCAGCACGTCGGGCCAGCTGGTCACGACTCCGCCGAGCCAGGCCTCGGCGACGCTGCCGAACCCGTGAGGCGGCGGGCCGCGTCGGGAGGTCGGGCAGCCGCGCGAGCGAGCGAACGAGCTCGCGACCGGGGTATCGAGGCCCGAGGAGGCGTGGACCACGTCAGGTGGTCGCAGGCAGGCGCGAGCGCAGGAGCCCGACGACGGTCTCGCCGAGCTGGATCGGGTCGATCGGGTGAGGCACCGCGGCCTCCGCACGCGACCAGGTCGCCAACCAGGCGTCCTGCGGGCGACCGGTGAGGACGACGATCGGCGGACAACGGAAGATCTCGTCCTTCATCTGCTTGGCGATCCCCATGCCGCCGGCGGGCACGGCCTCGCCGTCGAGGATCGCGAGGTCGATCAGACCGGAATCCATGTTCTGGATGACGACCGGCTCGGTGGCCACCTCGACGTACTCGACCTCGGGCAGGTCGGGGTGCGGACGACGTCCCAGCGCGATGATCACCTGCTGGCGCACGGAGGAGTCGTCGGAGTAGATGAGGATCTTCAGACGAGGAGCGGTCACGTCGTCATGCTAGTGCCCTGCCACCGGTCAGCGCGGAAGACCCTCGGGCTCCGCCGCTCCCTGCCGGGCGCCCCGCGACGTCTCCTCGAGCCGCTCCAGCCGCTCCAGCCGATCGAGACGGCGATCCTCGCGCGCGGCCTCCTTCATCGACGAGCGCACCCACTGGGTGAACAGCACGCCGAAGAACACCAGACCGACCAGGTCGCCCGAGCCCCAGAGGATCCCGCCGGCGAGGTTCTGGTCGACCAACGGGTCGGGCAGCCACGCTCGCATCGGTCCCTCGGACAGCCGCGGGTACCAGTCGCCCCCGATGAGCCTCGTCTGACCCAGGATCGTGACGCCGAGAAAGGCGTGGAAGGGCAGAGTCATCACGACGAGCAGCATCCGCACCGGGTAGCCGACCCGACCGGGGATCGGGTCGATGCCCATCAGCGGCCAGAAGAACAGCGCGCCGACCATCACCAGGTGCACGTGCATGGCTTCGTGCACGAACGTCGACTCGAGCGAGGCGCGGTACCAGCCGGAGAAGTACAGCGCCCACGGCGAGACGATGTAGAGGGTGAAGGTCAGCGGGGGGAACGACAGCACCTTCGCCAATCGGGAGTGCAGCAGCCGGAGCAGCCACCGTCTCGGCGTCGCCGGCAGGGTGCGCAGCGCAAGGGTCACCGGCGCCCCCAGGGCCAACGACAACGGCACCAGCATCGCCAGGATCATGTGCTGGACCATGTGCACGCTCAGCAACGTCGTGTCATACGTCGCCAGCCCCGACGAGGTCGCGACGTAGAACGAGCCCATCCCGGCGACGACGAAGGCCAGCGTGCGTCCCACCGGCCACTGGTCTCCGCGCCGGCGCAGCGCGCGAACGCCCATCAGGTACAACCCGGCGCCCCAGACGGTGATCACCAGCGGTAGCGGGGCGAACCCCCACTCGGTGAAGAACGACCCCGCTGTGAGGCGCGGGAGCGCCTCGGAAGCAGCCGCGGAAGCCGGCAGCAGGGACGAGCCGAAGAGGGCGAGCATGGTCACCACGATAGAACTCCACTTTCACCCGGGGGGCGAGGTGCCCCCACGCCAAAGTGCACGCCATAATGGCTACGTGGCGACGACAACTGCTTCCCTCCCGGCCTCCCGACTGCACGGGCATCACGACCGCCCGAGCATGGTGGCGGTCGGCACGATCATCTGGCTCTCCAGCGAGCTGATGTTCTTCGCGGCGCTGTTCGCGTCGTACTTCACCATCCGCTCGGTCAGCCCCGGCTTGTGGGCCGACAGCACCGGGTCGCTCAACGTCCCGTTCGCCTCGGTCAACACCACGATCCTGGTGCTGTCGTCGCTGACCTGCCAGCTCGGCGTGTTCGCCGCCGAGCGCGGCCAGGTGAGTCGCGCCGGCTCGATCCTGGCGTTCAAGGCCTGGGGCCTGCGCGAGTGGTTCATCCTCACCTACATCATGGGCGCCGTCTTCATCGGTGGACAGGCGCTCGAGTACGCCGAGCTGGTCCACGAGGGGATCACCCTCGGCGGCGACGGCGGTCCGGGTGACACCTCCACCGCCTACGGCTCGATGTTCTACCTGACCACGGGCTTCCACGGCCTGCATGTGACCGGCGGACTGATCGCCTTCCTCTTCGTGCTCGGGCGCACCTACCTGGCCCGCAAGTTCACCCACGAGCAAGCGGTGAGCGCGATCGTCGTGTCCTACTACTGGCACTTCGTCGACGTGGTGTGGATCGGGCTCTTCGCCACGATCTACCTCATCCAGTAGTGCCCGAGCAGTGCCCCACGGCGGTTCTCGCCTCCACACGCCCCACTTCTGCAACCAAGGGATGAGAAAGTGCGCTTCCTGAACCGCTCCGCTGGTCGAATCTCCCGGCACCGCCGGGCCCCGCTCGCCGGTGCCGTGGTCCTCCTGCTCGGCCTGCTGCTCACCGGCGGGCTCTACTCCGCCTTCTCCCCTGGAGCCAGCGCCGGTGAGACGTTGACGACGGCCGAGGACATCCAGTCCGGCAAGGAGCTGTTCATCAACGGTTGCTCCTTCTGCCACGGCCAGAACGGTCAGGGCGTGCTGACCGCCGATGGTGACCAGTACGGTCCGGCCCTCACCGACGTGGGCGCTGCCTCCGTCGACTTCCAGGTCGGCACCGGCCGGATGCCGCTGGTGCAACCGGGTCAGCAGGCCGTGCGCAAACCACCGATCTACACCGATGAGGAGACTCGTCAGCTCGCGGCGTACGTCGACTCCCTCGGCACCGGTCCGGCGATCCCGGCGGCGGCCGACTACACCCTGCCCGAGACCTCCCCCGACGGTTCGGCCTTCGACAAGGAGGCCGCCATCTCGCGTGGCGGGCAGATCTTCCTGACCAACTGCACGGCCTGTCACAACTTCGACGGCGCGGGCGGCGCGATGCCTCGCGGCGGCTACGCACCGACCCTGCGCGGCGTCGAGCCCAAGTACATCTACGAGGCCCTGCTGACCGGGCCGCAGGCGATGCCGACCTTCTCCAACGGCAACCTCACCCCCGACGAGAAGCGCGACGTCATCGCCTACCTGCAGGCCACCGATGCCCAGCCGTCGTACGGCGGGTTCGGTCTCGGCTCGCTCGGACCCGTCTCCGAAGGACTCTTCGGCTGGGTCGTGGGGATCGGGGGCCTGGTGGGCTTCGCGATCTGGATCGCTGCCCACACCACGCGCTCCACCAAGGCCAAGCCGTCGACTGCCCTCGACCGCACCGTCGACCAGGGAGACCCCGCATGAGCATTCAGCCCGACAAGCCCGGCCACGCCTCCGACGCGTCGTCCTCCGGCGAGCTCGTCCGGGCCGCCGACCCGATCGCCGACCCCGGCCTGCCGGCCCATACCTGGCGTCCGACCGACGTCGACGAGGGTGTCGCCAAGCGCGCTGAACGCCAGGTCGCCGGCCTCTTCGGCCTCTCGGCAGTGTTCACCCTGCTCTTCTTCGTCTCGTACTTCGTCTTCAAGGTCGGCGACAACTGGAACGTCGGGGCAGGCTTGGGTGCCTCCAACGTCGCGCTCGGGCTGACGCTCGGGCTCGCGCTGCTGAGCATCGGCGTCGGCATCATCCAGTGGGCTCGCAAGCTGATGGCCGACGCCGAGATGGTCGAGATGCGTCACCCGGCGCGGTCCTCCGACGACGACCGCGAAGCCACGATCGCGGCCCTCAACGCCGGGCTGGA
Source organism: uncultured Actinomycetota bacterium (assembly GCA_963742775.1). Taxonomy (GTDB): domain Bacteria; phylum Actinomycetota; class Actinomycetes; order Propionibacteriales; family Nocardioidaceae; genus Nocardioides. The sequence goes on from CAVUNE010000008.1 coordinate 486,389, forward strand.
GGAATCGGGACTGGGTCGACGTCCGCTGATCCGGAACTCGCTGTTCGGCGCCATCGGCGTCATCGCCCTCGCACCCATCGTGCTGCTGCGCGACCTCGGCCCGACCCCGGGCCAGGTCGAGGACGCTGAGGAGGGCACCGGGCTCGAGCACACGATCTGGAAGGCCAACCGCCGCGTCGTGCGTGACGTGGTGGGCACGCCCATCCGACCGGCCGACCTGCAGATCGGCGACCTGGTCAACGGCGTGCCCGACGGCCTCTTCGACCTCGAGGGCACCGAGCTGCAGGTCCAGAAGGCCAAGTCCGCCGTCATCATGGTCCGCATGGAACCGGAGGAGATCATCTCCGGGGCCGGCCGGGAGGACTGGTCGGTCGACGGGATCATCTGCTACTCGAAGATCTGCTCCCACGTGGGTTGTCCGATCTCGCTCTACGAGCGGACCACGCACCACGTGCTGTGCCCCTGTCACCAGTCTACTTTCGATCTCGCCGACTCGGCTAAAGTGGTCTTCGGGCCAGCCGCCCGGCCCCTCCCCCAGCTCGCGCTGGCGGTGGACTCGGAGGGCTTCCTGGTCGCCCAGAGCGACTTTACCGAACCCGTGGGACCGAGTTATTGGGGGCGTGGATGAGTATCGACACCAGTCGGGTCGCCGACAGCAACACCACCTCGGCGGCAACGCCCAAGAAGCCGGCCAAGGCCGGCGCGGTGGCCAACTGGGCCGACGAACGCCTCGGCCTCGGCACGCTGGCCAAGAAGAACCTGCGCAAGGTCTTCCCGGACCACTGGTCGTTCATGCTGGGTGAGATCGCTCTGTGGAGCTTCGTCGTCATCCTCCTGACCGGTGTCCTGTTGACCCTGTGGTTCGACCCGAGCATGGCGGAGACCGAGTACCGCGGATCGTACGACCCGCTGCGCGGCGTCGCGATGTCGCAGTCGATGGCATCGACGCTCGACATCTCCTTCGACGTGCGTGGCGGTCTGCTGCTGCGGCAGACCCACCACTGGTCGGCGCTGATCTTCATCAGCTCGATGATGATCCACATGATGCGCGTCTACTTCACCGGCGCGTTCCGCAAGCCCCGCGAGCTCAACTGGGTCATCGGGGTCCTGCTGCTGGTCCTCGGGACGCTCGAGGGCTTCACCGGCTACTCACTGCCCGACGACCTGCTGTCCGGCACCGGCATCCGGGCGGCCGACGGCTTCCTGAAGGCGACCCCGGTGGTCGGCTCCTACATGTCGTTCTTCCTCTTCGGGGGCGAGTTCCCCGGTGATGCGATCATCCCGCGCCTCTACACGATCCACATCCTGCTGATCCCCGGCCTGCTGCTCGGCCTGATCGCCGCGCACATGCTGCTGCTCGTCTATCACAAGCACACCCAGTGGCCCGGACCTGGTCGCACCGAGGAGAACGTCGTCGGTTTCCCGATGCTCCCCGTGTACGCCGCCAAGGCCGGCGGGTTCTTCTTCATCGTCTTCGGCATCGCCGCGGTCATGGGCGGGCTGTTGACCATCAACCCGATCTGGAAGTTCGGTCCCTACGACCCGACCAAGGTGACGGCAGGCTCACAGCCCGACTGGTACATGGGGTGGCCCGATGGCCTGCTCCGGATCATGCCCGGCTGGGAATCGACGGTCTTCGGCCAGCCGATCTCGTGGAACGTGATGATCCCGATCCTGATCCTGCCTCCGCTGATGATCGTCGTGCTCATCCTGCTCCCGTTCATCGAGGCCTGGATCAGCGGCGACAAGCGCGAGCACCACCTGCTGGAGCGCCCGCGCAACGCCCCCACCCGCACGGCGGTCATGGTCTCGCTGATGACCTTCTACGGCCTCGCCTGGGCCGCAGGTGGCAACGACATCATCGCTGTGAAGCTGCACCTGAGCATCAACCAGATCACCTACTTCATGCGTGCGGCTGTCTTCATCGGCCCAGCCATCGCCTTCTTCCTCACACGGCGGTGGTGCATCTCGCTCCAGCGCCACGACGAGGGCAAGGTGCTGCACGGCTACGAGACGGGTGTCATCATGCGCTCGCCCGAGGGCGGGTACAGCGAACGTCACCTGCCCATCAGTGAGGCGGAGGCCTACCGGCTCACGGCTCGCGATCGCGACCAGGTCTGGACGCCCTCGCAGCAGATCGACGAGAACGGTGTCGCCGCTCCAGGAGGTCGTCTCGACGGCATCCGCGGCAAGCTCTCGACGCTCATGTATGCCGACAACGTGCAGAAGCCGACGGCCGCAGAGCTCGAGGAGGCCCACCACCACGCCGAGCGCGAACACGCCCTCACGGGCGCGCTCGACGGTCACTCGGCCGATGGCCACCAGTTCGACGGCCACCACAGCGTCGAGGGGAACACGCTCAGCAACGACCACTGATCGAGGTGCACCACGCAAGGCCCGCCGGACAGCGTCCGGCGGGCCTTCGTGCTCCTCGGGGCGACCTCCACTCACGCCGAGGCGCAACCCCGTAGCGGTCCGGCCTCATGCGCCAAGCCGCGATCACGCCGCGATCAGCCGACGGTGTCGAGTCGAGGCAGACCGACGACCACCACCTCGTCACCAATCGGCCGACGGGGCCGACGCTGGGGACGCAACCATCCCCCAGCTCCGCGTCCACGAGCACGCCGCGGGCGCGTGCGCCTCCGGGTCGTCGATCACCGGTGCAGATCAGCTCCGCCACCGACGACCACCTGATCTCGAGGAGCGAGCCGTGGCGTCAGAGCGCGGAGCCCTGCGAGAACTCCTTGAACGAGTCGTTCCAGTCGCCGTAGCCGTTGTCGAAGGTCATCGGCCGGTCGGTGCCGGTGTACTCCACGACGTCGCCACGCTTGCTGATGGAGTAGAGCCACTGCGCCTGTTCGGTGCTCATGCCCGTGCAGCCGTGCGAGACGTTGGCGTAACCCTGCGAGCCCACCGACCACGGAGCAGCGTGGATGAACTCGCCGGAGTAGGTCAGGCGCATGGCGTAGCGGACATCGTCGATGTCGTAGGCCTCGGAGCCCCCGATGCCGACAGTCTCGGAGTTCATCCGCTTCGACTCGAACTTCTCGATGATGACTTTCGTGCCCGAGCGCGTCGTGAAGCCCGGCTTGCCCGTGGTGATCGGGATCGTGCGCAGCAGCTTGCCGTTGCTGAACACCTTCATCTGATGGGTCTGAGCATCGACCTGGTAGATGTTGGCGTCGCCGATCGCGAAATCGACGACGCGGTCCTCCTGGCCGTAGATGCCGTTGCCGGCGTCGACGCCGTTGACGTCGATGTCGACCGAGACATCAGTCCCGGCCTTCCAGTAGCTCTTGGGGCGCCAGTGCGCCTCGTTGTCGCTGAGCCAGTGCCAAGCGCCGACCTGCCGGGGCGCCGACGTGACGGTCATGTTCTTCTCGAACTCAGCCTTGTTGCGCACCGGCACGTCGAAGGTGACGATCACCGGCATGCCGACCCCGACGGTCTCGCCCTGGAGCGGCGCGACCGAGGGGTAGGTCTGCTGGTCGAGGGTGAGGTCCTGGGTGGTGAAGCGGGTGGTCTGCTGGGCCCGCTCACCCTCGGCGGCGCCCTGAGCCACCGCCTTGACGGTGTAGGTCGTACCCGGCTCGAGACGGTCGCTGGCGGTCCAGGAGACACCGTCGGCGCTCATCGCACCGGCGACCTGCGCGGTGGCGGAGGTGACCTTGACCGAGGACAGCGTGCCGTCCTCGACGTCGACGGAGACGAGCGTGGAGACCGGCACGCCGGTCTCGCCACGCCCCACGTTGGCCGAGAGCGCGGGGACGAGGTCGGACGGCGCCTCAGAGCCGTCCGCGCCCGTCTGAGCCGCCTCGGACCCGTCGCCGGACTCGGAGCCCTGATTGGTCGTCATACCGTCCTGATCACCGCTGTCGGTGCTGCAGCCGACCAGGGCGGCGCAGGACACGGTTGTTGCCATGGCGAGGGCCAGGCGACGCTTGGACAACGAGACGGACATGATGGCACTCCCCAAGGATTGACGTACGCAGGTGACCGGCTCCAGCCGGTCGACCCACGGTCAAGGATAAAGGACCCCTGGTCGCGTTTCCCCATCGACGCACAACCGCGTCGCGGCCATCGGACTCAGTGCGCGTGCTCTCCGCGGTAGTACTCGAAGACCAGTCCGCTCAGAGCGACCGCACCGAGCAGCGCGCCGATCACGAACAGCCACCACGCAGCCATGGCCACCCCGAAGACGAGCACGCCGAGGGTGGCGCCGCACCACAGTGGCCACCACGAGTACGGCGGGAAGAAGCCGAGCTCGCCGGCTCCGTCGGCGATCTCACCGTCCTTGCGGTCCTCGGGGCGCGCGTCCATCTTCTTGGCATGGAAGCCGAGGTAGAGGGTGACCATGAGCGTCAGCAGGCCGGTCATCGCCAGGGCCGAGGTGCCGGTCCAGTCGCCGCCACCGCCGCCGACGTTGGCATTTCCGGCACTGTCGGTCACCAGCCAGTACGCAGGCGTCACCAGGACCAGGAAGGTCGTGGTGATCCCGAAGATCCAGGCCTCGGTCTTCATCGGGTCTCGTCCCCCCGGTCGGTGTCGGTGTCGAGCCGCTCCTTGATCAAGGTCTCGCGACCCTCCATGTCGGGGGCGTCGGCGAACTTGCCGTCGCGCGCGGACCGGTTGTCGTCGAGCTCGATCGCGGCGATCTCGGGGTGGTGCAGGTCGAAGGCCGGCGACTCGGAGCGGATCCGCGGGATGCTGTGGAAGTTGTGCCGCGGCGGCGGGCAGCTGGTGGCCCACTCCAGCGACCGTCCCCAGCCCCAGGGGTCGTCGACCTCGACGAGGGGTGAGCGTCGCGAGATGTAGACGTTGTAGAGGAACGGCAACGTCGAGGCGCCGAGCAGGAAGGCGCCGAGCGTGGAGATCTGGTTGAGCCCGGTCCACCCGTCACTCGGCAGGTAGTCGGCGTAGCGCCGCGGCATGCCCTCGACACCCAACCAGTGCTGGACGAGGAAGGTCGTGTGGAAGCCCACGAAGAGCAACCAGAAGTGCAGCTTGCCGAGGCGCTCGTCGAGCATCCGGCCGGTCATCTTGGGCCACCAGTAGTAGAAGCCGGCGAACATCGCGAAGACGACCGTCCCGAAGACGACGTAGTGGAAGTGCGCCACGACGAAGTAGGAGTCGGAGATCGCGAAGTCGAGCGGCGGACTGGCCAGGATCACGCCGGTGAGGCCGCCGAACAGGAAGGTGGTCAGGAACCCGATCGACCACAACATGGGTGTGTCGAACGATATCGATCCACCCCACATGGTTCCGATCCAGTTGAAGAACTTCACCCCCGTCGGGACCGCGATCAAGAAGGTCATGCCCGAGAAGAACGGCAGGTTGACCGCCCCGGTGACGAACATGTGGTGGGCCCACACCGCGACGGAGAGGATCGCGATGCCCATCGTGGCGCCGACGAGTCCGACGTAGCCGAACAGCGGCTTGCGGCTGAAGACCGGCAGGATCTCGGTCACGATCCCGAAGAACGGGAGCGCGATGATGTAGACCTCGGGGTGGCCGAAGAACCAGAAGAGGTGTTGCCACAAGATCGCACCGCCGTGGGCGGTGTCGAACACGTGGGCGCCGAACTGACGGTCGGCCTCGAGCGAGAGCAGAGCCCCGGCCAGGACCGGGAACGCGATGAGCACGAGCAGGCTGGTGACCAGCGTGTTCCACACGAACATCGGCATCCGGAACATCGTCATGCCGGGCGCCCGCATGCAGATGATGGTCGTGATGAAGTTGACCGCGCCCAAGATGGTGCCCAGACCGGCGAGCCACAGGCCCATGATCCACAGGTCACCGCCGACCCCTGGTGATCGAACGGCGTCCGAGAGCGGCGTGTAGGCGAACCAGCCGAAGTCGGCCGCGCCGGAGGGTGTCAGGAAGCCCGAACCGGCGATCAGGCCGCCGAAGAGGAACAGCCAGTAGGAGAACATGTTCAGCCGGGGGAACGCGACGTCGGGTGAGCCGATCTGCAGCGGCATGATCACGTTGGCGAACCCGAAGAACAGCGGAGTCGCAAAGAGCAGCAGCATGATCGTGCCGTGCATGGTGAACAGCTGGTTGTAGAGCTCGTCGTTGACGATCTGGCTGCCCGGGAAGGCCAGCTCGGAACGGATCAGCATCGCCATCAGGCCGGCGATGAGGAACCAGGCGAACGACGTGCCGAGGTAGAGCTTGCCGATCAGCTTGTGGTCGGTCGTGGTCAGGATCGTGACCAGCTGACGACCCAGCGGCTTGCGAGGCTCGGGGATCGTCGTGGTGGACGGCGGTGGGGCGGTGGTGGTCACTGGCAGGCCTCCTCGATCACGGAATCTGCTTCGTCCCTGGCGACCTGCGTGCGGGCGTACTGACCGCCGCACACGGGAGCGTCCGAGGAGAAGCCGGCGTCGTACTGGCCCTGGAGGTAGTCCTGGTACTCGGCCTCAGAGACGATGTCGACGTTGAACAGCATCCGCGAGTGGTAGACCCCGCAGAGCTCGTAGCACTTGCCGGCGTAGGTGCCCTCGACCTTCGGGGTCACCTGGAAGTGGTTCTGCTGGCCCGGCATGACGTCCATCTTGATCAGGAAGCCGGGGACGCCGAAGTCGTGGATGACGTCAGGGGTACGGAGCTCGAACCGGGTGGTCTCACCCACCGGGAGCACCAGGGTCGGGATGACGTTGCCGGTCCCGTAGGTGTAGACGTTCTTGCCGTCGACGGCCTCGGGGTAGTTGAAGGTCCAGGACCACTGCTGACCCACGACGTAGACGGTGTTGGTGGGGGTGACGTCCTCATCGTTGAGGACGATGTTCTGCACACGGATGGTGTGGGAGAAGAAGACGATCACCATGATGATCGGGAAGATCGTGTAGAAGATCTCGAGCGGGAGGTTGTACCGCGTCTGGATCGGCACCTCGTCGTCGCTACGGCGGCGGAACTTGATGATCGCGTAGAAGATCAGGCCCCAGACCAGGACGCCGGTGACCAACGCTGCGATCCAGGCGCCCTGCCAGAGCTCGAGCGTGCTCTCGCCCTCGACCGTGATCGGCTTCGGCATGGCCAGCCGCTCGAGCTTCGAGTCGGTACCGCACGCACTCACGCCGACGAGAGCAAGGCCCAGGAGGCCCGCCAGGGTCAGCCGGCGCACCCGTCGCGGTGCAGCTACGGGGCGCTCGGGGAGTTGCAGACTCAAGGTCTGAGCCTTCCTCTGGGACGGTCAAGGGACACCACGAAGACTAACCGAATCACCCCCCACTTCAGTGACCCGGGTGGGTGACGGAATCGACGGCTACGTTTGCCGGGTGAGTGATCGCAGCGGCTACCTGGACTCGGCCTCGTCCGAGCCGCTCCACCCCGCGGCCCGCGAGACGCTGGCGGCAGCTCTGGAGCGGGGCTACGCCGATCCGCGGCGGCTCCACAAGGCCGCCCGTGACACCCGGTTGCTGCTCGACAACGCCCGCGCCGTGGTGGCCGAGTGCCTGGAGGTGCGCCCCGACGAGGTCAGCTTCACCGCGTCCGGCACCGATGCGGTGCATCGCGGCCTGCTCGGCCTGGTGCGCGCACGACGAGCGCACGGCGACGTCATCGTGCACTCGGAGGTCGAGCACTCCTCGGTGCGGCACGCCGCTGCCTGGGGTGGCACCCCGCGGCTGGTGGGTGTCACCGGGAGCGGCGAGGTCCACGACGATGACCTCGTCGAGCAGGCGGCGGGCCCCGGCGTCGCCGTGTGTGCGCTGCAGAGCGCCAACCACGAAGTGGGCACGCTGCAACCCGTGGGCGAGCTTCGGCTGCCCCACGACGTGCCCCTCTTCGTCGATGCTCGCGCGTCGATGGGGCGCCTCCCGCTGCCCTCCGGCTGGGCCGCCCTGGCGGGCTCGGCCCACCTGTGGGGTGGCCCGGCCGGCGTCGGCGTCCTGCTCGTACGCCGTGGCGCGCGCTGGGAGAGCCCCTACCCCGAGGACGACCGGATCGACCATCGCACCGCCGGCTTCGAGAACGTGCCGGGCGCCCTGGCAGCGGCGGCCGCGCTGCAGGCGGTCGTGGCCGAACGGGTCGAGGTCAATGCGCGCCACCACGCGATGATCGACCGGATTCGGTCCGCCGCCGCAGCACTCGGCGACACCGACGTGGTCGGCGACCCCGTGGCCCGGCTCCCCCACCTCGTGACGTTCTCGTGCCTCTACGTCAACGGCGAGGCACTCGTCACCGAGCTCGACCGGCGCGGCTTCGCCGTCGCCAGCGGGTCTGCGTGCACCGCCTCGACGCTGGAGCCCAGCCACGTGCTGGCCGCGATGGGAGCCCTCACGCACGGCAACGTGCGCGTGTCGCTCACCCGCGAGACCACCGACGACGAGGTCGACGCCTTCTGTGCCGTCCTGCCCGATGTGGTCACCGGGTTGCGCGGATGATCCTCGAGCTCGACTGCCGCGGGCTGCTCTGCCCGCGCCCGATCATCGAGCTGGGTCGTCACGTGGACGACGTGGCCGTGGGCGAGCTGCTCGCGGTCACCGCCGAGGACCCCGCCGCGCGCCACGACGTCCCGGCGTGGTGTCGCATGCGTGGCCACGAGTACGTCGGCGAGGAGCCGGCGCCGGACGGCGTGGCCCGCTACGTCGTACGCCGGCTCGGCTGAGGCCGCCCAACGGGTTGCCGGGCTGCGGCCCGGGCGTCGGCTCAGCTGACGTGCCGCGCGACCTCGGCCGCTGCCTGCTCGCCGTAGGAGTGCCCGACGCGCGCCACGAACTCGGCGTGGGTGAAGGAGTACTCCTGGGTGCCGACGGTCTCCACGACGTAAGCGGCCAGGACACAGCCGACCTGGCAGGCGCGCTCGTGGCCGAGCCCCCAGCTGAGCGCCGCGAGGAAACCGGAGCGGAAGGCGTCGCCGACACCCGTCGGCTCGATCGCGGTGACGCCGCCAGCAGCGGCGACCACGAGGGTCTCGCCATCGGCGCTGGCGACGCGGACGCCGTCCTTGCCGAGCGTGGTCACCTGGACACCGACGCGCGAGAGGATCTCGTCGGCGCTCCAGCCGGTCTTCTGCTCGATCATCGCTGACTCGTACTCGTTGGAGAACAGGTAGGCGGCACCGTCGATCAGGCCGCGGATCAGGTCGCCGCCGCTGAACGCCAGCTGCTGGCTGGGATCGGCGATGAAGGGGTAGCCGCGTTGGCGGCACTCCTCGGTGTGGCGGAGCATGCCGTCGGGGTCGTCTGCGCCGATGAGGACGAAGTCGGGCGCGCCGACGCGCGCCACGATGGGCGCGAGCTCGATCTGGCGGGCCTCGCTCATCGCGCCGGGGTAGAAGGACGCGATCTGCGCACCGGTGGGGTCGGTGGTGCACACGAAGCGGGCGGTGTGGCTGGTCTCGGAGATCCGCACCGCACTGCAGTCGACCCCGTGACGCTCGAGCCAGGACCGGTAGTCGCCGAAGTCCTCGCCGGCAGCGCCGACCAGGATCGGGGTCAGCCCCAGGCGCCCGAGGCCGAAGGTGATGTTGGCTGCGACGCCCCCTCGCCGGATCTCGAGGTCGTCGACGAGGAACGACAGCGAGATCTTGTCGAGCTGGTCGACGACCAGGGAGTCGGCGAACTTGCCGCCGAACGACATCAGGTGGTCGGTCGCGATGGATCCCGCGATCAGGAGAGGCATGGCACGAGACACTACCCAGGAGTAGCCGTTGGAGTACCCATCGGTAGCACCTAGCGTCGACACATGACGTCTTCCTACGACGACCTCGCGAGCCCGGCCGAGATGCTCGAGGACTGCCGCGTCGCCGGCGAGCGCTTGCATCTGGAGCAGGTCGCCCGCCGTGTCTCGCGCCCGGCTCCCAGCCTGTACTTCGACGAGCAGCCGCGCGAGCAGGCCAAGCGCGGCATCGAGATCAGCGAGGCCACCGCGCGGCTCGCCGGCGCGCTGCACTTCCACCTGGAGTGAGCAGCCGACCGCGAAGGAACGAGCGGCCGGCGTGGGTGGACGAAGGTGGAGCGGGGCCCCGACTGAGGAACCGAGTCACGCCAGGCGAGACGAGACCCGGCGAGATCACCCCATCACCTGAGCCGCCTCGGACCTCCTGAAAAAGTGACAACCACCGACGATCGGATCCGTCCTCGCTTCGCGCAGGACGTCTCGGATCAGTGGAAGCTGTCTCCGCAGGCGCACGAACCGGTCGCGTTCGGGTTGTCGATCGTGAAGCCCTGCTTCTCGATGCTGTCGACGAAGTCGATCTCGGCACCGTTGAGGTAGGGAACGCTCATCCGGTCGACCACGACGGACACGCCGTCGAAGTCCGTGACGTGGTCACCGTCGAGGGTGCGCTCGTCGAAGAAGAGCTGGTAGCGCAGGCCGCTGCAGCCGCCGGGCTGGACGGAGATGCGCAGCTGGAGGTCGTCGCGACCCTCCTGCTCGAGGAGGCTCTGGACCTTGGCTGCTGCGACTGCACTCAGGTTGATCTGGTCGGTGCGTCGCTCCGTGGTGGTGTCGACCTGCTCGGTCATGTCGGTGACTCCCAAGGATTGAGGATGGTGATCGTGCTACAGGGTCAATCGTCGCACACGGCGGGTTATTCCGACCGCCTCACCGCGACCAGGTACGGGCCACCCGCTCCGCCAGGGCGGCCAGCGACACGGCCGGCTCACCGAAGGCGCGCTCCTCCCCGACCAGGTCGACCAGTGAGTACGCCGACTCGACCCCCAGCGCGCGCATCTCGCGCGAGCCGACCAGCACCTGGCCGGCCAGCGCGATGCAGGGCCGCAACGCCTCCTCGGCGATCGCGGCCACACCGTAGGGCACCTTGCCGGAGCGGCTGGAGAAGTCGAAAGCGCCCTCGCCGGTGATGACGAGGTCGGCGGCGCGGGCCCGCTCGGCCAGTCGCACCGTGCGAGCGACCAGCTCGATGCCCGGCTCGCGTCGGGCTCCCAGGCACAGCAGCGCGTAGCCGAGCCCGCCGGCCGCCCCGGCGCCCTTCTCGAGCGACATCCGCCGGTCGGTGGCCACAGCGAGCTTCTCGAGCATGGCGTCGACCGGCGCGATCCGGTCCTCGGTGATGCCCTTCTGGGGTCCGTAGGTCTTGGTCGCCCCGAAGAGGCCGGTCAGCGGGTTGTCGACGTCCGAGGCCATCACCAGCTCGATGCCGGCGAGCCGGGCGCGAGCCGGGTCGAGGTCGACACGCGTGATCTGGTCGAAGCAGATCGGGCCACAGTCGAGCACTCCGTCGGACGTCGCCCCCAGCGCCGCCATCAATCCCGCCCCACCGTCGTTGGTGCCCGAGCCTCCGAGTCCGACGACGACCTTCGTGGCCCCGAGCTCGATCGCGGCCAGCACGAGCTCGCCCACCCCGTCGGTCGCCGTGAACTCCGCCCCGCCGCCCGCATCGAGGAGCAGTGGCAGGCCGCAGGCCTGCGCGCTCTCGATGTAGGCGGTGTCGCCCACGCGTAGCACCGTGCACGGCACGATCTCCCCGTGCATCGCATCGACCGACACGACGTGCAGCTCGCCGCCGAGCGCGGCGTGCAGGACGTCGACGAACCCCGGCCCGCCGTCCGCCATCGGTGCGAGGTCGAGCTCGTCGTCCGGGGACCGCCGGCGCCAGCCGGACGCGATCGCCTCGGCGGCCTCGACCGCGGTGAGGGTGCCGGCGAACTTGTCGGGTGCCACCAGAACTCGCATGCGCCCATCCTGCCCACCTCGCTACCGTGATCGGGTGAGCGTCCATGAGTGAGTCCGGCTCGCAGCCGGTGCACGCACCCGCACAGGTGCTGCTCCGACCGATGCGCGAGGACGACGTCGCGCTCGCCGAGCGGCTCAGCTCCGAGGCCTTCTACGAGCTCGACGTGCGCACGGCTACCCGCGACGCGCCTGAGCCGCAGCCGCGTCCGCCGCACCGAGCCGGCGACTGGGTGGTCCGCACCAGGCACTTCCTGCAGACCGACCCCCGCGGGTGCTGGGTGGCGGAGGACGCGACGGGGATGGTCGGGTTCGCGACCTCGGTCGTGCGCGACAAGACCTGGATCCTCGCCACCTACGCGGTCCGACCGCAGGTGCAGGCGCGCGGGGTGGGCAAGCAGCTGCTCGACGCCGCACTGCACCACGGGCGGGGCTGCCTGCGCGGGATGCTGTCGTCGTCGTCCGACCCCCGCGCCGTGCGGCGCTACCGCCGCGCCGGGTTCTCGCTGCACCCGCAGATGTACCTGCGCGGCACCGTCGACCGCTCCGCCATCCCGATCATCGACAAGGTGCGTGAGGGCACGCCCGCGGACCTCGACCTGCTCGAGTCGCTCGACCGCCAGGTCCGCGGGGCCTCGCACGGGGCCGACCACGACTTCATGCGCTCGTCGTGGCGGCTGCTGGTCAGCGACACCACCACCGGGTCGGGCTACGCCTACGTCGACGCGAGCGGGAGCCTGATGCTCCTGGCGGCGTCCGGTCGGACCGCGGCCACCCGGCTGCTCTGGGCGGTCCTGGCCGACGGCCCCGAGGTGGCGAGCGTCGGCCACGTCACCGCCGCCAACCAGTGGGCCCTCGACGTCGGCCTGGCCGCGCGCCTGGAGGTCCACCAGCTGGGCTACCTCGCGTTGCGTGGCATGGCGCCACCGACGCCGTACGTGCACAACGGAGCGATGCTCTGACCCGGCGCGACCTGGGCGGCACGACACCCGGGGGACACCTACGATGAGGTCATGACCACCGTGGACCTGCCGCTCCTTCCTCTCGGCCGAGGCGCCGACCGCGCCTCCGAGCGCGGGGTCGAGTGCCCGGGCGACCTGCCCTCGGCCTCCGACCCCGACCTGGTCGCTCGCGCGGTTGCGGCGAAGGAGGCGCTCGGCGAGCGACTCTTCGTGCTCGGCCACCACTACCAGCGCGACGAGGTCATCCAGTTCGCCGACGTCACCGGCGACTCCTTCAAGCTCGCGCGAGACGCAGCCGGTCGCCCCGACGCGGAGTACGTCGTGTTCTGCGGCGTGCACTTCATGGCCGAGTCGGCCGACATCCTCACCGGGCCCGAGCAGCAGGTGATCCTGCCCGACCTCGCGGCCGGTTGCTCGATGGCCGACATGGCACGCCTGCCCCAGGTGGAGGCCGCGTGGGACGCCCTCGCGGCCGCAGGCGTGCAGGACAGCGTCGTCCCGGTGACCTACATGAACTCCAGTGCCGACATCAAGGCGTTCTGTGGTCGCCACGGTGGCGTCGTGTGCACCTCGTCCAACGCCGAGGTCGCGCTCGAGTGGGCCTTCGACCAGAAGGGCGGTCTCCACGGTGACGCCAAGGTGCTCTTCTTCCCCGACCAGCACCTCGGGCGCAACACCGCGGTGCTGCAGATGGGGATCGCGCTGGGCGACTGCGTGGTGTGGAACCCGCACCTGCCCGGTGGCGGGCTGAGCGTCGAGCAGCTGCGTGGCGCCACGATGATCCTGTGGAAGGGCCACTGCTCGGTGCACGGTCGCTTCTCCCCCGCCGTGGTCGACGAGCTGCGGGCGACCGTGCCCGACGTGCAGGTCCTGGTGCACCCCGAGTGCCAGCACGAGGTCGTGCTGAAGGCCGACCTCGTCGGCTCGACCGAATTCATCATCAAGACCGTCGAGGCCGCACCGGCGGGCTCGGTCTGGGCGATCGGCACCGAGCTCAACCTGGTGCAGCGCCTGGCCAAGGCCCATCCCGACCAGCGGATCCTGTTCCTCGACAAGGACGTCTGCTACTGCTCGACGATGAACCGCATCGACCTGCCGCACTTCGTGTGGGCCCTGGAGTCGCTGGTGGCCGGCACGGTCGTCAACCGCATCGAGGTCGACGCCGACACCGAGCGTGACGCCCTCGTCGCCCTGCAGCGGATGCTCGACCTTCCGGGCAAGTCGCACCGCGACTGACCCCTCGGGCCCGCGGCCGCTCAGGCGAGGAGGCGGAACCAGACGGTGGTACCCCCGCCGGGGGTCTCGTCGATGCCGATCGAGCCGCCGTGGGCCTGGATGACGCTCAGGCAGGTGCCCAGTCCGATGCCCATGCCGTTGTCGGTGGTGGCAAGACGGACGCGTGGCTCGAAGACGCGCTGCCGCTCGGCCTCGGGAATGCCTACGCCGTTGTCGGCGACGCGGACCTCCCAGAAACCCTCGATCTGCTCGGCCGAGATGGTCAGGCGCAGCGATCGCTGTGGATGGCGGTACTTCGAGGCGTTGTCGATGACGTTCTGCAAGACCGAGTGCAGCTGACCGGGGTCGCCCTGCACCTGCGGCAACGGCGTCCGGACGACGTCCACGCCGACGAGTCGACCGCGGACGTCGGCCAGGACCTCGTCGAGCAGCAGCTCGAGGGAGACCCGCTGGAAGGTCAGCCGGCCACCGACGGCGGAGAAGGCGAGCACTTCGTCGATCATCGAGGCCATCCGCTCGCTGCCGCTGATCGCCCGGTCGAGCAAGCTCGAGAGGGTCGCGACGTCGGCGCCGCCGTCGAGCTGCTCGCGGATCAGGCCGAGGGAGAGGGCCACGCTCGACAACGGCGACTTCAGGTCGTGGCTCACCCGGCCGGCGAAGGCCGAAAGACGCTCGTTGGAGCGCGCCAGCTGCCTGCTGCGCAGCGACAGCTCGAGGATGTCGACGATCCTCTCGGCGAGCGTGGCGAGCGCGTGCCGCTGGTGCTCGTCGAGCTCGCGAGCCTGCTCGTCGAAGACGCACAGCGTGCCGACCGTGACGCCCTGGAAGGTCACCAGCTTGTGAGAGGCGTAGAAACGCACGTTGCCGAGGACCCCGGTGACGAACGGGTTCTCGCGAAAGCGGCTGTCGACGGAGGCGTCGGCCACGACGATCGTCGTCTGCTCCTCGTCGAGCACCGACGCGCACATGGAGTCCTCACGACTGCAGACCGACGCGTCGAACCCGAAGGCGGCGACCTGGTGCTGCTCGGTGTCGGTGATCAGGTTGATGGTCGCCATCGGGGTGCCGCAGATCTGCGCAGCGAGCTCGACGATCGCCATCAGCTCGGGCCGGGGAGCGTGCTGCAGGACGTCGTACCGGTCGATCTCCGCAACTCGGTCGCGCCCGCGGATGTCAGCCACCCTCTCATCACCTCCGTCTCGTCGAGGTCACCCCCGCTCGTGGTCGTGGCGTCCCCGCCGGCTCGTGGTGACGAACCTAGTAGGCAGGTCCGTGCCGAGGGACATCTCGCAGGATCAGACCCCCGGCGCGCCCCAAAGGGCCAGCCACCGCGAGAGATCGGTCTCGACCGGCAGCTCGGGCGCGAGGACGTCGCGGATCTGGATCTCCAACAGGGTGTCGCGTTGCCGGGCTCCGCCCACGACCGGCGCGAAGGGGTAGAACGTCCCCTGCTTGTAGAGGTAGACGAGCCCGACCGAGCGGCCGTCGCCATCGACGAACGGGATCAGTGAGCACAGCAGGGACGGGCCGAACCCGGCCGCCTCGAGCGTGGTGTTGACCGCGTGCAGATCGGTGCACAATCCGCCGAGGTCGCCCGACGCGGGGTCGAAGGGCTCGTGGTCGACCTCGAGCCAGGAGTAGCCGAAGCCGTCCTGGGTGCGGCGGATCTCGGGGCCACCAGTCGTGCTCTCCAGCAGCTCGACCATGTCGGCCTCGGCCTGGGCGAAGCCGGAACCGGCTGGGGCCCGGTAGCAGACCGCTCCGTCACCGGTCGGCACCAGACCGATGGAGGTCTGCAGGGTGATCGCGGCAGCGGGCACGCCGAAGAGCGCATCGAGGTCGGCCTGCACCGGGCGTGATCGCCCCATCAGGTTGCGGATGAGGCCCATCAGCCGAGGTCCTCGATCAGGCTCATCGAGTAGGACGTCCGAGCTCGGCCTGGATCGCGGCGAGCTGCTCGAGGCGCTGCTCGAGCGACGGGTGGGTCGAGGTGAGCGTCTTGAGCGACACCCCGCGCAACGACGGCGCGATGCACAGCGCGTTCGCGGCCCCGACCTGCCGCAGGTCGCGCTCGGGGATCGCGCTCATCTCGCCGGTGATCTTCTGCAGCGCCGAAGCGAGAGCGGCGGGCCTCATCGTGAGGTAGGCGCCGGCCCGATCGGCCGACAGCTCGCGGTAGCGCGACAGCACGCGCAGCAGCACGAAGCTGACGGCGTACACCACCAGGCTGACGACCAGCACGAGCAGCCAGACCGGGAGGCCGCTGTTGTTGTTGCTGCGACCTCGACCACCGAACCCGCCGAAGAACATGCCGTACTGCGCGCCCTGGGTGAGCATGCCGGCGGCGATGCCGGCCGAGCTGGCCACCGTCATCACCAGGACGTCGCGGTGCGCGACGTGTGACAGCTCGTGCGCGAGCACACCCTCGAGCTCCTCGGCGGTGAGCATGCCGAGGATGCCGGTCGTCACGCACACCACCGATCGCTCGGGCGACCGACCGGTTGCGAAGGCGTTGGGCACCCGGGTGTCGGCGATGCCGACCCGCGGCTTGGGCATGTCGGCCATCGTGCACAACCGGTCGATCATCGCGTGCAGCTCGGGCGCCTGCGCCGGGCTGACCTCACGGGCCCGCATGGCCTTCATCGCCACGGTGTCGGAGGAGTACCACTGGTAGATCGCCACACCGATGCCCGCGAAACCGACCAGGATCGCTATTCCGTACCCGCCGCGGCTGGCGAAGATCGACATCAGGGCCACGATGAGCGCGACGAACACCCCACCGAGCAGGAACATGACCAGGGTCATCCGGGCAGTCAGCCCGGGGTCTCCGACGAACCGTGAGCGAGCCATGACCCCAGTGTGCCGCGCGATCCCAACTAACGGCCCGACGGGCGGCCCGACTGGCGGCCCGGCATCGGCTCCGGCTGGGCGGCTGCCGTGCGGGTGGTGGTGCTGCCTGCTGGAGATCAGCCGGGGATGAGCCCGTCGTCGGTGAGCAGGTCCGCGACGTCGGCGATGGTGGCGTCCGGGGGCGGGAGGATCAGGTCGGACTCGTCGAGGCTGGCGAGGTCGTGGGGGACGCCGGCGGTACGGACGCCGTCGAGAAGCGCGGCCAGCGCCCTCGAGAACGCGGCCTCGTCGTCGGCGTGGACCGCCGACTCGACGGCCGCGTCGAGCTCGTTGAGCCGATCGAGGGCGTGATCGGCGACGTCGTACTGACCCTCGCCGAGGACGCGGATGATCACCGCTGCTCGCCCTCGATCTGCGGCTCTGCCGCCGGGGTCGTGGGACCGCCCGCGGTGCCGGCGCCGGGTTCGATCGCATCGGGGGTCGACGGAGCCGAGAGTCCCTTGAGCCGCATCAGCTCGAGCTCGACGTCGGACTGGGAGCTCATCGCCGCGAGCTCGCGGCTGATGTCGTCGCCGGCGTTGGTCGAGCTGGCGTCGTCGAGTGCCCCGGACGCGATCAGCTCGTCGATCGCCCCGGCCCGGGCCTGCATCGTCGCGGTCTTGTCCTCGGCGCGCTGGATCGCCATGCCGACGTCGCCCATCTCCTCGCCGATGCCTGACATCGCCTCGTTGATGCGGGTCTGGGCCTCGGCGGCGGTGTAGGTGGCCTTGATCGTCTCCTTGCGCGTGCGGAAGGCCTCGACCTTGGCCTGCAGCCGCTGCTGGGCGTTGGTGAGCTTCTCCTCCTCGCCCTGCAGCTGAGCGTGCTGCACCCGGAGGTCGTCGATCTGCCCGTTGACCGCCGACTTGCGCGTCAAGGCCTCTCGGGCAAGGTCTTCACGGTCCATCTGCAACGCCTTCTCGGCCTGACCCTGCAGCTTCGCGGCCTGCTGGTCGAGCTGAGCGAGCTGCAGCTCGAGCCGCTTGCGGCTCGTGGCCACGTCGGCCACGCCACGGCGTACGTTCGTCAGCAGCTCGAGCTGACGCTGATAGCTGTAGTCGAGCGTCTCGCGCGGGTCCTCGGCGCGATCAAGCGCCTTGTTGGCCTTGGCGCGGAAGATCAAGCTCATCCGCTTCATGATGCTCATGAGCTCACCCTATGCCGCTCGGGCAACCGACGCACGGGTCGCGCCCGGGCCTGCGGGTAGGCTGACATCCCCGGGCGGATCCGCCCCCGATCGACGAGAAAGCACCCCGTGTTCAGTCCGTTCAGTCGCAACACGTCCGACTCCGACGAGCCGACGGCAGCGGAGTCCCTGGCCCGGTTGAACGCCGCGTCGGGCACCACGCCCGGCAAGGGCCGTCCGACACCGAGCCGCAAGGAGGCCGAGGCGGCCGCTCGGGCCCGTGCCAAGGTCCCGCGCACCCGCAAGGAGCAGGCCGCACAGCAGCGGTCGCTGAGGTCGGAGTCGAGCCGCACCCTGCGCGCCGACATGAAGGCCGGCAAGGTCCTGCTGGCGCGCGACCAGGGTCCCGTGCGGGGGTTCCTGAGAGACTTCGTCGACAGCCGCTTCTCGTTCGCCGAGATCGTCATCCCGCTGATGATCGTCTCGCTCGTGGTGCCCACGCTGGTCTTCCCGCTCTTCCTCGTGCTGGTCATCGACCTGCTCGTCCTGCGGTTCCGAGTGCGCAAGCAGCTCGCTGAACGCTTCCCCGACGCAGTGCTCAAGGGCACGACGTACTACACCTTGAGCCGCGCGATGCAGATGAAGTTCATGAGGATGCCCAAGCCCCGCGTCAAGATCGGCGAGACGCTCCCGACGTACTACCGCTGATCACGACGGCGCAGCCGGCGTGATCGTTGGTGGTTGAGCAGCGAGCGCGGGTGAGGAACGAACCCGCGACCGAGCGTGTCGAAACCCGGTGAGGTGCCCACCAACGTCGAGCACCTCCCCTGGTTGAGCGGCGAGCGCCGGTGAGGAACGAACCGGCGACCGAGCGTGACGAAACCCGGCGAGGTCCCTCGAGACCGCGTTCCTTCGATCGCACCGGGTCTCGGCACGCCAGTTGTGAGCTCGTTCCTCGCTCACACGGCTCGCTCGACCACCAACGGATGTTCTTCGCAGGCTCAGAACATCTCCGACCGCAGCGGCGACTGCGTCTTGGCGGCATCGCGCTCGATGACGCCGTCGAGCGCCTCGTCGATCGCCTTCAGCGCGTCGGCGTCGAGGGTCACACCGGCGGCCTTGACGTTGTCGGTGACCTGCTCGGGACGGCTGGCGCCCACGATGGCCGACGACACGTTGGGGTTCTGCAACGTCCAGGCCACGGCCAGCTGGGCCATCGTCAGACCGGCCTCGTCGGCAACCGGCTTGAGCTTCTGCACACGGGTCAGCACGTCGTCCTTCATCCAGCGCGAGATCATCTGGTCGCCACCCTTCTCGTCGGTGGCCCGTGAGCCGGCCGGCGGCGCCTCGCCCGGCACGTACTTGCCGGTCAGCACTCCCTGCGCGATGGGCGACCAGACGACCTGGCCCATGCCGAGCTCCTCGCAGGTCGGGACGACCTCGGACTCGATGACGCGCCAGAGCATGTTGTACTGCGGCTGGTTCGAGACCAGCGGCACGCGCAGCTCGCGCGCCAGCTCGTGGGCGGCACGGATCTCTTCGGCGCGCCACTCCGAGACGCCGATGTAGAGAGCCTTGCCGGCGCGGACGACGTCGGCGAAGGCGACCATCGTCTCCTCCAGCGGGGTCTCGTGGTCGTAGCGGTGGGCCTGGTAGAGGTCGACGTAGTCGGTGCCGAGCCGCTCCAGCGAGCCGTCGATCGACTCCATGATGTGCTTGCGCGACAGCCCGTGGTCGTTGTGGTTGCCGGGCCCGGTGGGCCAGAAGACCTTGGTGAAGATCTCCAGGCCGGCGCGCCGCTCACCCCGGAGCGCCTTGCCGAGCACCGTCTCGGCCGCGGTGTTGGCGTAGACGTCGGCGGTGTCGAAGGTGGTGATCCCCTCGTCGAGGGCCTGGCGCACGCACGCGAGCGCGGCGTCCTCCTCGACTTGCGAACCGTGGGTGAGCCAGTTGCCGTACGAGATGGCCGAGATCTTCAGGCCGCTGTCTCCGAGGTTACGAATCTCCATGACCCCGACACTAGTGTCGAGGCCATGACCACTCCACCCGCAGGCCCCGGCCCCTCGGCCGACGTGTCGGTGCGGGTCGCCTGGGCCGACGACGCCGCGGCGGTCGCCGGCGTCCAGCTCAGGGCCTGGCACGTGCAGTACGCCGACCTGCTGCCGGCCGGCACGCTGCCCGACGACGCCACGGCCCTGGCCGCCACCTGGCGGGCGGCGATGACCCGGCCTGACGACGCCCGCAACCGGGTGCTGGTGGCGCTCGAGCGCAACCGGGTGACCGGGTTCGCGGTGACCACGCCGTCCTCCGACCCCGACTGCGACCCGGTGGCTGACGCAGAGCTGACCGAGCTCGTCGTCGACCCCGACGAGATCGGCAAGGGCCACGGCAGCCGACTGCTGCAAGCCGTCGCCGACACGCTGGTCGCCGACCGCTTCACCCGGGCGACCACGTGGACCCTCGGCACCGACGACGCCCGCCGCCGTTTCCTGACCGACGCCGGCTGGGGTGCCGACTCCGCGCACCGCGAGCTCGACCTCGACGGGTCCGGAGCCACGGTCGTCAAGCAGGTCCGACTGCACACCTCCCTCGCCTGAGCTGTGGGCCCGGTCGAGCGGGGCATCGTCGGTGACAGCCTCGCCGTCGGGGTCGCCACCGGCGCCTACGGCGTCTCGTTCGGCGCCGTCAGCGTGACCTCCGGCCTCGACGTCTGGCAGACGTGCGCGCTGTCGCTGCTCGTCTTCACCGGTGCGTCGCAGTTCGCCCTGGTCGGCGTCCTGGCCGCGGGCGGGACGCCGTTCGCCGGGGCGCTGACCGCCCTGCTCCTCGGCACCCGCAACTCCCTCTACGGACTGCGCCTGGGCCCCCTGCTGGCCCTCACCGGCTGGCGTCGCGCCGCTGCGGCGCACCTGGTCATCGACGAGTCGACGGCGATGTCGGTGACCCGCGGCTCCACCGACCACGCCCGGCTCGGTTTCGTGGCGACCGGCGGGTCGGTCTTCGTCCTCTGGAACCTCGCGACCCTCGCGGGAGCGGGGGCCGGCGCCGCGATCGGCGATCCTCGCGACTACGGCCTCGACGCGGCCGTCGGAGCGGCCTTCCTCGCGCTGCTGTGGCCCCGTCTCGACCGGCCGCTCGCCCGCGTCGTCGCCGTCCTCGCCGCCGCCGTGGCGCTCGGTGCCGTCCCGCTCACCCCCGCCGGCGTGCCGGTGCTCGTCGCCGGTGGCGTCGCCGTCGTCGCGGGGGCACTCGCCGCCCGCCGACCTCCAACCGGGCCGACCGGGCCGGCCGGGCCGACCGGGCCGACCGGGGGTCCCCCGTGATCTGGGCGGCCATCCTCGGCGCCGGGGTCGGGTGCTACCTGCTGAAGCTGCTCGGGCTGTCGGTGCCGGCGAAGGTGCTCGACCACCGCGTCGTGGCGCTGGTGGCCGACCTCATCCCGGTCGCCCTGCTGGCCGCCCTGATCGCGGTCCAGGTGCTCTCCGGGCCCGACCGGGGACTGGTCGTCGACGCCCGGCTGGCCGCGCTGGGGGCAGCGGTGGTCCTGCTCGTGGCGCGCGCGCCGTTCCTCATGGTGGTGTTCGGCGCCGCAGCGGTCGCGGCGCTGCTCCGCCTGCTCTGATCGCGGCGGACGCCCCCACCTCGCGGAGGTCGAAGTCCCGGAACCGGGAGCCGGTTCAGCCCAGGTCGATCAGGCGCTCGAGGCCCACGGTGACCCCGGGTCGCGATCCGATGGCACGCACCGCGGCCAGCACGCCGGGGGTGAAGGATGACCGCGCGAGTGAGTCGTGGCGGATCGTGAGGGTCTCACCGGTGCCGCCGAGGACGACCTCCTGGTGGGCCACGAGCCCGCTGACCCGTAGCGAGTGCACCGGAACGCCGTCGACGAACGCTCCGCGGGCCCCCTCGAGCGCGGTGGACGTCGCGTCGGGCGCCGACGCGAGCCCTGCCTCGCGTCGCGCGGCCGCGATCAGCTCAGCCGTACGCCGGGCGGTGCCGGACGGCGCGTCGGCCTTCTGCGGGTGGTGCAGCTCGATGATCTCGACCGACTCGAAGTGTCGAGATGCCGTGGTGGCGAACTGCATCATCAACAGGGCGCCGATCGAGAAGTTGGGAGCGACCAGGATCCCGCTTCGAGGGTCGTCCCCCAGCCACGACTCGAGCTGGGCGAGCCGCTCGGCGTCGAAGCCGGTGGTGCCCACCACGGCGTGAATGCCTTTCGCAGCGCACAGCTCGAGATGGGCCATCACGGCATCGGGGTGGGTGAAGTCGACGACGACCTCAGCACCCTCGGAGACCAGCAGCTGGAGGTCGTCGCCCACGTCGACCTGCGCGACCAGGTCGAGGTCGTCGGCTGCCTCGACGGCACGGCAGACTTCTGCGCCGACCTTTCCGCGCGCTCCCAGGACAGCCACTCGAATCGTTGTCGGCACGAGACGACCCTAGGGCGTGGGTCGATAGTCGGCGCCTCCGGCCGGTCGGTGGGTGAAGGTGCGGCGGGCTTCTGGCAGGGTGGGGGCATGGTCGTACAGTCGATTCCGGCGCGGATCCGGTGGGCGGTGGACTTCATGGACCCCCAGCCTTCCGATCAGCTGCTCGAGATCGGCTGTGGCGCCGGTGCTGCCGCGGAGCTCATCTGCAGCCGCCTCGAGACCGGCAAGCTCTTCGCGATCGACCGCTCCGAGTCCGGGGTCGACCGCACGAAGCGTCGCAACGAGGACGCCATCAAGGCCGGACGGCTCACGGTGCGCCAGATCGATCTCGCCACCCTGCGAGTGCCGGTCAAGCGTCTGCACAAGGTCTTCGCGTTCAACGTCAACCTCTTCTGGGTGCGCGACTGCGTCGAGGAGATCGCGCTGCTGCATGAGCGCGTGGTGCCCGGCGGTGCGGTGCACCTCTTCTTCGAGGCCACTCGCCGCGACGAGGTCCCGACGATGATCAAGCAGGCCTCGGCCTCGCTGAGCGAGGGCGGCTTCCGCGTCTCGGTCGTCGACAACAAGCAGCCCGCCGTGGTGGGGATCATCGGGCGGAGGTGATCACGACGGCGAAGCCGGCGTGATCGTTGGTCGTTGAGCAGCGAGCGTGGCTGAGGTACGAAGCCACGACCGAGCGTGTCGAAACGCGGTGAGGTAGGCGCCGACCGTGACCATCTGACCGTGCGTGTCGAGACCCGGTGCGATCGAAGGCCGTAGCCCACCGACCGCTCCCACCTCCGGGGGGCTTCGTCGACGGCTCGTACCTCGCCTGCTCAGCCTCCGGGGGGCTTCGTCGACGGCTCGTACCTCGCCTGCTCAGCCTCCAGCGGCTACGGTCCGACGACCGCCAGGATCTCGGGCCGCGTGAACACCTCGGCGGCAACTGCCCGCACCTGCTCGAGCGTCACGGCTTCGATGCGCTCCAGCACGTCGTCGATCTCGAGAAGCTCGTCGTGCACCAGCTCGGCGCGACCGAGTCGCGACATGCGGGAGGCGGAGTCCTCCAGGCCCAGGACCAGGCCGCCGCGCAGCTGCCCCTTGCCGATGCGCAGCTCGTCGGCGGTGATTCCTTCGGCCGCCACCTTGGCCAGCTCGGCACGCACGGTGGCGAGCACTTCGTCGAGCTTGGCCGGCAGGCACCCGACCGCTACCCCCACGACGCCCGACTCGGCGTGGTGCGAGGCGAAGGAGTAGACCGAGTAGGCCAGGCCGCGCCGCTCCCGGATCTCCTGGAACAACCGGCTCGAGGTGCCCCCGCCCAGAGCGGTGTTGAGGACGCCCAGCGCGAACCGGTCGGGGTGGTCACGGGTCAGGCCCTCCATGCCCAGCACCACGTTCACCTGCTCGAACGGTCGGCTGGCGCTCACGCTGCCCGGGTTCACCGGAATCCGCTTGGGCGAACGAGGCGGTTCGGGGGTCGCCTCACCGGAGAGGAAGTCGGCACGACCGAACGCCTGGCGCACCTGGCGCACGACGCGGGTGTGGTCGAGGTTTCCGGCCACCGAGATCACCATGTTCGACGGGCGGTAGTGGCGCTTGTAGAAGCGACGGATCCGGGCGCGGTCGAGGCCTGTGATCGAGGCCTCCGTGCCGGCGATCGAGCGACCCAGCGGGGAGTCGGCTCCCCACGCGACCTCGGCGAACAAGTTGTGGACGACGTCGTCGGGGTCGTCGTCGTGCATGGCGATCTCGTCGAGGATCACCTCGCGCTCGGCCTCGACGTCGTCGTGGGCGATCTCCGAGCTCGTGATCATGTCGCCGATCACGTCGATCGCCAACGGGAGGTCCTCGTCGAGCACCCGAGCGTGGAAGCAGGTGTACTCCTTGGCCGTGAAGGCGTTGAACTCGCCGCCGACCTCGTCGAGGGCGATGGAGATGTCCAGTGCCGAGCGCTCCCGGGTGCCCTTGAAGAGCAGGTGCTCGAGGAAGTGCGAGGCACCGTGCAGCACGCCGGTCTCGTGGCGTGAGCCCACGCCGACCCACACGCCGATCGTGGCCGAACGAGCCCCGGCCATCTGCTCGGTGACCACGCGCAGACCGCCGGGCAGGACCGTCCGTCGTACCTGCGAGGTCACCTGCCCCCCGCCGTCGCGCACCGTGGACAGCGTGCGGGTGCTGCCGACCTTCTGCATCGTCTTCATGACGTCTATCCTCCCTGGCGCCCGGTGGGGCGGGGTTCGTGGACGACTTGCGGCGCAGCGCGCCGCAAGCCAAAACGACGCTCGGCCCGCCGCGGGTTGCGCAGCGAGCCGAACGTCGTCAGGTCAACGGGCTCACGCGTCTGCGGAGTCCTCGGCGCCCTCGGCGGCGTCGTCGCCCTCGATGTAGGGAACGAGCGACAGCTTGCCGCGGTCGTCGATCTCGGCGATCTGCACCTGGACCTTCTGGCCCACGGACAAGATGTCCTCGACGGCGTCGACGCGCTTGCCGCCGGCCAGGGCGCGGAGCTTGCTGATGTGCAGCAGTCCGTCCTTGCCGGGCAGCAGCGAGACGAACGCACCGAAGTTCGTCGTCTTCACGACGGTGCCGAGGTAGCGCTCGCCGACCTCGGGCATCGTCGGGTTGGCGATCGCGTTGACCGCCTGGCGCGCGGCTTCCGCGGCCTCACCGTTCGTGGCACCGATGTAGATCGTACCGTCGTCCTCGATGGACAGCGACGCACCGGTGTCGTCCTGGATCTGGTTGATCACCTTGCCCTTCGGGCCGATGACCTCGCCGATCTTGTCGACCGGGATGCGCACCGTGATGATGCGCGGGGCGTGCACCGACATCTCCTCGGGCTCGTCGATGGCCTCGGCCATCACGTCGAGGATCGCCAGGCGCGCGTCGCGAGCCTGGGTCAGCGCGGCGGCGAGCACCTCGGCGGGGATGCCGTCGAGCTTGGTGTCGAGCTGCAGGGCGGTGACGAACTGGCGCGTGCCGGCGACCTTGAAGTCCATGTCGCCCATGGCGTCCTCGGCTCCGAGGATGTCGGTCAGCGCGACGTAGGCGGTCTCGCCGTCGACCTCGCCGGAGATGAGACCCATCGCGATCCCGGCGACGGGAGCCTTGAGCGGCACGCCGGCCTGCAGCAGCGACAGGGTCGAGGCGCAGACCGAGCCCATCGAGGTCGAGCCGTTGGAGCCCATGGCCTCGGAGAGCTGACGGATGGCGTAGGGGAACGTCTCGCGGTTGGGCAGGACGGGGAGCAGAGCACGGCGCGCGAGCGCACCGTGGCCGACCTCGCGGCGCTTGGGCGAGCCCACGCGACCGGTCTCACCGGTGGAGAACGGCGGGAAGACGTACTTGTGCATGTAGCGGCGGTTCTTCTCGGGGCTGAGGGTGTCGAGCTTCTGCTCGAGAGTCAGCATGTTGAGCGTGGTGACACCCAGGATCTGGGTCTCGCCGCGCTCGAAGAGCGCCGAACCGTGCACGCGCGGGATGACGCCGACCTCGGCGTGCAGCGGGCGGATGTCGGCCAGGCCGCGACCGTCCATGCGGATCTTGTCGCGCAGCACGCGCTCGCGCATGAGCGACTTGGTCAGCGACTTGAACGCGGCGCCGACCTCCTTCTCGCGACCCTCGAACTGGGTGCCGAGCGCCTCCAGCAACGACGCCTTGACCTCGTCGAGCGCAGCCTCGCGCTCGAGCTTGTCGGCGATCGCCAGCGCGGGCGTGGTGCCGGCAGTGGCAGCCGACTCGACGGCGGCGTACACGTCGTCCTCGTAGTCGAGGAAGATCGGGAACTCGACGACCGGCTTGGCGGCCTGCTTGGCCAGCTCGGCCTGGGCCTCGCACAGCTGCTTGATGAAGGGCTTGGCGGCGTCGAGGCCACCGGCCACGACGTCCTCGGAGGGAGCCTGGGCGCCGTTGAGCACGAGATCATAGGCATCCTCGGGAGCCTCGGCCTCGACCATCATGATGGCGACGTCACCGGAGTCGGTGACGCGACCGGCGACGACCATGTCGAAGACCGCACCCTCGAGCTGGCTGTGGCTCGGGAAGGCGACCCACTGACCCTCGATGAGGGCGACGCGCACGCCGCCGACGGGGCCGGAGAACGGCAGGCCGGAGAGCTGGGTCGACATCGACGCCGCGTTGATCGCGAGCACGTCGTAGGGCTGGTCGGGGTCGAGGGCCATCACGGTGATGACGACCTGGACCTCGTTGCGCAGACCCTTCTTGAAGGTCGGGCGCAGCGGGCGGTCGATCAGTCGGCAGGTCAAGATGGCGTCCTCACCGGGACGACCCTCGCTGCGGAAGAACGACCCGGGGATCTGGCCCACGGCATACATCCGCTCCTCGACGTCGATCGTCAGGGGGAAGAAGTCGAAGTGGTCCTTGGGGTGCTTGCCCGCGGTGGTGGCCGAGAGCAGCATGGTCTCGTCGTCGAGGTAGGCGGTCACCGAACCGGCGGCCTGGCGGGCGAGGAGCCCGGTCTCGAACTTGACGGTACGGGTGCCGAACTTGCCGTTGTCGAGAACGGTCTCGACGGCGGAGATGACTGGTTCTGTCACGTTGGATCCTTCTGTTCGCGATGCGATCCGCGAGGTGCCGCGCACATGCCCCGCAGCTGCGGGGCGTGGCCGATCTTCGATCGAGGCCCGCGCTGCGCCTGTAGACGCTGTACCGACGTACACGTGGTGCGCGCTTCTTGCGCACAGCGAGGGCCACTACCGAGGACCGGGCCGGACATGGCGCGGATCGCTCCTGTGGATGTGTGTTCAGTTGTGGTGCGCCCGTCCCGGGCGCACTACGCGACGGTAGTACGCCTGGGACGACAGAAGGGACCCACCCGATGGTGAGTCCCTCCTCGATGTCAGCGGCGCAGGCCGAGACGCTCGATGATCGAGCGGTAGCGCTCGATCTCGTCCTTCTTCAGGTAGTTCAGCAGCCGGCGGCGCTGACCCACGAGCAGCAGCAGACCACGACGGCTGTGGTGGTCGTGCTTGTGTGTCTTGAGGTGCTCGGTGAGGTGAGCGATGCGGTGGCTGAGCAGTGCGATCTGCACCTCGGGCGAACCGGTGTCGCCCTCGGTCGTGGCGTACTCGGCGATGATCTTCTTCTTCGTCGCTGCGTCGGTTCCGATCGACATGGCGGCTCCTTCTGGTTCACTCGTTGCGCGGCGCGCCGGGGCCTGTTCTCCCGGGCACTCTCGATCCGCGGCCGTTTCACGGCGGGGTATCGGGTTGCATCCTGTTGCGTCCCCCGAGGATCGTGCCGGGGGCAACCGTCGAAGACTAGCGCGGCGGCGAGGACGGCCCAAAACGTCACCGGCACCGGCTTCGCGGTCCGCGGGCTGTCGGTAGGGCCTGACAGGATCTCCTCATGGCAGCGCGGGCAAGGACAGCGTCCGTCCTGCTGCTCTTCGGGCTCACGGTCCTGCTGCTCGGCTGCGCCGACCAGCGCTCGGCGCCCGGGCCTGGGACCATCACGACCTCTAGCGCGCCGCGCGACGCGGCGGCGGTGCAGCAGCTGCTCGGCGAGGTGCGTCGGGTCACGAGCCGCCCGAAGGTCCCCGGTTACGAGCGCGGGTGCTCCCCCGGTGAGGCCTGCGTGTTCGGCACCGATTGGAGCGACGACACCGACGCGGCGTTGGGGCACAACGGGTGCGACACCCGCAACGACGTCCTCGCGCTGACGCTGACCGACGTGGAGTTCTCCGACCGCAGCCCGAGCTGCGACGTCGTGGGCGGCCTGCTCCGGGACCCCTACACCGGCGGCACCCTCGACTACGCGACGGACAGCTCGCAGATCCACATCGACCACCTCTTCCCGCTTGCCGCCGCCTGGGACCTCGGCGCTGCGGGCTGGACCTCCGACGAGCGAGCCGCGTTCGCCAACGACCCCGGCCTCGAGCTGCTCGCGGTCAGCGGGAGTGCCAACCTGTCGAAGGGCGACAGCACCCCCGCGAGCTGGCTGCCGCCGAACAAGCCCTACCGGTGCGCCTACGTGACGGCCTACCTCGAGGTGGCGCTGGCCTACGACCTGGCCGTGACCGACGCCGATGTCCGGGTGATCGAGCCGGCGGTAGGCAGGTGGTGCTGAGACGGTCGCCGCGCCCATGTCGAGCGCCCGCGAGTCGTGCCACGATGCGAGGGTGACCACCGTCGATCTCCCTCTCACGTCGTCCGAGCACTCGAGCCGCACGCAGCTGGGGGTGTGCAACCTCTGTGAGGCGATCTGTGGCCTCGAGCTGACGATCTCCAGCACCGGGGACGGCGAGCCCGACGAGGTCACCTCGATCAAGGGCAGCCCGAGCGACCCGCTCTCGCGGGGCTACATCTGCCCCAAGGGGGTCTCGCTCGCCGACGTCTACACCGACCCCGACCGGCTGCGTCGGCCCGTCCGTCGTAGCGGAGAGGGCAACGATGCCGTCTGGGAGGAGCTCGACTGGGACGTCGCGCTCGACCTGGTTGCCGACCGGATCGCGGCGACCATCCGGGAGCAGGGTGGCGATGCCGTCGGCATCTACCTCGGCAACCCCAACGCCCACTCCCTCGGGTTCGGCACCCACGGCGCCGGGTTCGTGCGCTCGCTGCAGACCCACAACCGCTTCAGCGCCTCGACGGTCGACCAGGTCCCGCACCAGCTGGTGGCCCACCTGCTGTATGGACACCAGCTGATGATCGCGGTCCCCGACCTCGACCACACCTCCTTCTTCCTGGTCGTCGGCGCCAACCCGATGGCGTCCAACGGATCGCTGATGACGGTGCCGGACTTCCCGAAGCGGGTCCGCGACCTCAAGGCGCGCGGCGGTCGCATGGTCGTGCTCGACCCGCGGCGCACCGAGACCGCCAAGGTGGCCGACGAGCACCACTTCGTGCGGCCCGGCACCGACGCCGCCGTCCTGCTCGCGATGCTGCAGGTGATCCTGACCGAGGGGCTCGCGCGTCCTCCGGAGTACGTCGACGGCCTCGACCACCTCGCCGAGCTGGTCGCCGACTTCACCCCGGAGGCCGCCGAGCGCGCCTCGGGAGTGCCTGCCGAGACAGTGCGCTCCCTGGCCCGCGACCTCGTCGCCGCCGACGCCGGCGTGGTCTACGGCCGGATGGGCGTCTCGACGCAGGCGTTCGGCACCGTGTGCCAGTGGGCTATCGCCTGCCTGAACCTGGTCTCGGGCCACTTCGACGCCCCCGGCGGCGCGATGTTCCCCGAGCCCGCCATCGACACCGTCGGTCGCCAGATCGTCGGTCCCGGACGCTACGACCGGTGGCGCAGCCGGGTGCGCGACATCCCCGAGTTCGCCGGCGAGCTGCCCTCCTCCACGATGACCGAGGAGATCGTCACCGAGGGTGACGGCCGGATCCGCACGATGGTGACGGTCGCCGGCAACCCCGTGCTCTCGACGCCCGGCGGGCACGACCTGGCCGAGGCGCTCGACACCCTCGACTTCATGGTCTCGGTCGACTTCTACCTCAACGAGACGACGCGGCACGCCGACGTCATCCTGCCGCCGACGAGCGCGCTCGAGCGCGACCAGTACGACCTGGTCTTCCACGGCTTCGCGGTGCGCAACACCGCGCGGTTCACGCCCGCGGTCTTCATCAAGGACGACGACCAGCGCCACGACTGGCAGATCTTCGCAGAGCTCACCGCCCGGATCGCCGAGCGGCTGGGCTCGCCGCTCAGCGACGAGGCTGCGGCGACCGCGGCCACCTCGCCCTCCGACCTCGTCGCGTTGCTGCTCGACACCGGCGACCGGGCCACGATGGCCGAGCTGCGCGAGCACCCCGAAGGCGTCGACCTCGGCGCCCTGCGCCCGACGATGCCCGCTCGACTGCAGACATCCGACCAGCGGATCGACCTGGTGCCGAGCCTGGTCACCGCCGACCTGCCCCGGCTGCGCGCAGCGCTCGACGCACCGGCGTCCGAGGGCGACGAGCTGGTGCTCATCGGGCGCCGGCACCAGCGCGACAACAACTCGTGGATGCACAACACGCCGCGCCTGACCAAGGGCAAGCCGCGCCACCACCTCCTCATGCACCCCGACGACCTCGCCTCCCGGGGCATCACCGACGGCGACGTGGTCGAGGTCAGCTCGCGCGTGGGCCGGGTGGAGGTCGAGGTCAGCGGGGTCGACGACATGATGCCCGGCGTGGTCTCGCTCCCTCACGGCTACGGCCACCAGGTCGCCGGCACCCGCCTGGGCAACGCCTCGGCCGTTCCGGGAGTGTCGATCAACGACCTCACCGACCCGGCCCTGCTCGACCTGTCCGGCAACGCCGCGCTGAGCGGCGTACCGGTGACGGTGTCAGCTCTCGCCGTACGCTGACGCCATCCGAGCTGGTCGCGCGGATCGGACGTGCTGACGTCATGCGGACTGGTGCTCGAGCGGCCGCCCCTGATGACGTCCGCGACATTCATCCACACGTCGAGCGGTCCGAGCTCGCTCGCCGCCGGTAGCGGGATCGAGGGGAATCGCCGACGCCCGGCCGCCTTCGACGGCACCATGGTCGTCAGCAGCCCCGACCGGAGGGCCGACCGACGAGCTTGGGGGTGCCGTGCGACCCGTTCTCGCCAGGGGCCACGCGGTCCCCACCTCATGGCGCCCATGAGGACGCCGAGTCGTGGCTGACCTCCTCGACCCCGCTCCCCCCCGGCGATGCCGGCGTGACCGGTGGCGGTTCCGCCTCGGCCTCCTGCTGTTGGCAGCCGGCCTCGGTCTCCTCGGCTACGTGGCGTGGCAGCTCTACGGCACCGACTACGTCTCTCGAGCCCGCCACGAGAGCACTGTCGCGTCGCTCCGCGCGGAGTGGGCCAGGCCGCAGGGCACCGGGTCGGTGAGCAGCGGGAGCTCGGCGGCGGGCGCGATCGTGCGGATCCCGGCCTTCGGTGCCGACTACGCCGTACCGCTCGTCGAGGGCGTGGCGGACGACGCCCTGGCTTCGGGCATCGGTCACTTCACCGACTCGGCGCAGCCGGGTGAGGTCGGCAACTTCGCCGTCGCCGGTCACCGGATCACCCACGGGGAGCCGCTGCGCGACCTGCCCGAGCTGGTGGTGGGCGACGAGATCGTGGTCGAGACCCGCGACCGGGTCTACACCTACGTGCTCGACACCGGCGGGGACGACCTCCGCGTGCCTCTCACGGCCGGCTGGGTGGTCGGCGTCGACCCGGGGAACCCGAACGGCGGTGTGGGGCCGGCCCCCGACGAGCGACGGCTGATCACGGTGACGACGTGCGCCGAGCTGTTCCACACCGACGACCGGCTGGTCGTCTTCGGCCACCTGGTCGCGAGCGAGCCGCGTCAGGCCTCCGACGTCGCAACGACGTCGACGGACTGACGCCGTCGCAGCTCGCGGTAGACGACCCGCATCCCGACCGCCCGGGCGAGCTCGCCGAGGATCGTGCCGAAGAACTCCTTGCGGTAGAGCTCGTCGGTGATGGCCACGACGGTGAAGTACAGCCCGGAGAAACCGGCCAGGAAGACCGACACGTGGAGCAGCTCGACGCTCACGAAGTCGAGGCCGAACAGCCTCTGGGGGTGGTTGTCGCCCAGCCAGCTCGAGATGACGCTGTTGTCGATGGCCACCGCACCGAAGACCATGAAGAACGTGAACACCGCGAGCGACAGCAGCAGCACCTGCACCGCCTGAGCGACCACGAGGACCAGCACGAGGTTGACCATCTGCAGCCCACTCACCTGCGCCTCGGAGGGCAGGTCGAGGTCGGAGTCGACGACCTCCCGCGCCACCGACTCCAGCGGTGTGCCGGCCGCGGCCTCGAGGACGTCGCCCGCGTCGACGTTGTCGTCGAAGACGTCGAGCTCCTCGGCCAGGCGTGGCACGAGGAAGAGCACCGCGGCGGCAGCGAAGAACAGCACCGTCGCCCACAGCACGCCGCCCTCGAGGGCGGAGGCGACCTGCCACACCTCGGTGTTGATGAAGAGGAAGGTGATGAAGAGCAGCAACATGGGCAACGCCCGCGTGGCGAGGGGCAGCAGGAGCCCGAGGCTGCCGAGTCCGCGCCGCAGGGCCCACGCCGCGATCACCGAGGCCTTGAGCGCACGCAGGGCGTAGAGCAGCACCACCGCGCCGGCCACGCTGGCCCCGCTGGGGACGCCGTAGCTGGGCTCGGTGAGCAGTCCGACCCCGGTCCCGGCGAGCGCGCCGGTGACGAGAGCGGCGAGCACCACCGCCACGACGCGCCCACGGGTCAGTCGCGAGTGGACCAGGCTGCGCACGTCGTCGACGAAGTACGGGAGGCCGTGGTGCTGGAACCACGACTCGGCGGTGGCGACCGGCGTCTGGTCGCGACCCGTTGCCCGCTTGATCGGCAGCTTGTGGACCAGGCGCGACGCCCCGCGCGAGGCGGCATCGGCGCCCCCGGGGCTGTCCGAGACACCCGAGCGGCCGGGAGCGTGGGGCGTGTCCGGGCCGTCGGGCTCAGGCACCGAGGATCGCCCGTGCGCGCACGACGTCGGCGGCCATCTGGACGACCAGGGCATCGATGCCGTCGAAGGCGACCATGCCGCGCAGCAGCTCGGTGAACTCGACCTCGACCTCGACGCCGTACAGGTCGAGGCCGGTCTGGTCGATGACGTAGGACTCCACCCGGCGTCCCTCGACACCCTGGAAGGTCGGGTTGGTGCCGACGCTGATCGCGGCCGGGAAGCACTCCCCCGTGTCGAGGCGTCGCAGCCGTCCCGCATAGACCCCGTCGGCCGGGGCGGCGGTCAACGCGTCGGTCGGGACGTTCGCGGTGGGGTACCCGAGCTCGCGCCCGCGCTGGTCACCGCGCACCACCGCACCCCGTACCGAGAACGGGCGACCCAGTGCCTGGGCGGCGCCGGCGACGTCGCCGGTGGACAGGCAGGTGCGGATGTAGGTCGACGACCAGACCTGCGGGCCCCCGTCGAGCTCGACGCCCTCGGCGGAGAAGCCGGCCTGCTCACCGACCTCGCGCAGGAAGGCGAGGTCGCCGGAGGCGCGGTTGCCGAAGCGGAAGTTGGCTCCGACGACGACGGCGCGGGCTCCCAGCGCCTGGGTGAGCACGCGGTCGACGAACTCCTGCGGCGTCCACTGCGCCACCGAGAGGTCGAAGGGCAGCGCGAAGAGGTGGTCGACCCCGACCTCGCCGAGCAGCTGGGCGCGCTCGTCGACGGTGGTCAGCATCGACGGGGCGTGCTCGGGACGCAGGACCGCCATCGGGTGGGGGTCGAAGGTGACCGCGACGAGGGGCACGTCGAGCCGGTCGGCGGCCGCCCGGGCACGCGCGATGACGGCGAGGTGCCCGCGGTGGACGCCGTCGAAGTTGCCGATCGTCACCGTGCTCGCCGTCAGGCTCGCCGGCACGTCGTCGAAGCTGCGCCAGATCGTCACGACGCAGAGCCTAATCGGCGCTCGCGGACCGCTGGGAAGCGGCGCCCACGCCGGACGGGCCGTCGGCTCAGACGAAGACCGCCACCGCGCGGGCGACGTCACCCGCCGGCTCGTAGAGCGCCAGGAACTCCCCGGCCGGGTCGAAGAGGGCAGTGAGCCCGTCGAGGCGCGCGTCGAGCGCTCGCCCGAAGCGGACGTCGTCGGCCGCCGGCTGCTCGAGGTCGAGGCAGGTGAACGTGGCGCGTGCCGCATCGGCGATCGGGAGCACCGCGAAGCTGTCGGCGAGGTCGTCGAGCGTGCGCGCGGCATCGAGGTCGAACGAGCCGACCGCTGTGCGCCGCAGGGCGCCGAGGTGGCCACCGACCCCTAGGGCAGCGCCGGTGTCGCGGGCGATGGCGCGGATGTAGGTGCCGCTCGAGCAGCGCACGCTGATGGTCACCTCGGGCGCCTCGCCGAGGCGGACGTCGTGCACCGTGAGCTCATGGATCGTCACCGGACGGGCCTTGAGCTCGACCTGCTCGCCGTCACGCACCCGGGCGTAGGCCCGCTTGCCGTCGACCTTGATGGCCGAGACCGCGGTCGGCACCTGCTCGATGTCGCCGACGAACCCGGCCAGCACCTCGCGCACGCGCTCCTCGGTGAGCGCGGCGAGCGACGTCGGCTCGCAGCGCGCGGCGACCTCGCCCTCGGCGTCGTCGGTCGTCGTGGCGACGCCCAACCGGATCGTGGCGTCGTAACCCTTCTCGGTGAGCATGAGGTGGCCCAGCAGCCGCGTCGCGCGGTCGACACCGAGCACGAGCACCCCGGTCGCCATCGGGTCGAGCGTGCCGGCATGACCGACCTTGCGGGTGCCGGCGAGCCGACGGACCCGCGCGACGACGTCGTGCGACGTCATCCCCCCGGGCTTGTCGACGATCACCAGGCCGGGGGTCACGACGGCTGCGCTCACGCGGTGGTGGCGGGCCGGTCGCCCCCGTCGGGCTCGGTGTCGCCAGGCGACGCGGACCCGGTGTCGTCTCCCTCACCGGGCTCGCCGTCGTCGAGGACCTCGCGCGGTTTCTTGTACGGGTCCTCCTCGCCGGCGTACGCGGTGCCACGCAGCGCAGCGACGGCGTCGTCCTGGGCCTTGGCCCGGGCGAGCACCTCGTCGAGCGCGCGTGCGGTGTCGGGCAGCGCGTCGTGCATGAAGGTCAGCGTCGGTGCGGTGCGGGTGCCGAGCTGCTTGGCGACCTCGGAACGCAGGATGCCCTTCGCGGACTCCAGCGCGACAGCCGTGCCCGCCATGTCGTCCTCGTCGCCGAGGACGGTGTAGAAGATGGTGGCCTGCTGGCCGTCCCCGGTCAGCCGGACGTCGGTGATCGTGACGAACCCCAGGCGCGGGTCCTTGATGCGACGCTCGAGCATCTCGGCGACGATCACCTGGATGCGGTCGGCGAGCTTGCGGACACGAGGACTGGCCATGGTGGCGTGGCCTTTCGGGTGGGAGCCGAGGGGGAGTTTCTCCGCTGGAGCGGTGAATCTCCCGCTTCTGTCATGAAGTTTCGTACCAGAAGCGGGAGTTTCACCACCTCAGTGGTGAAACTCCCGCTCCGCAACCTGTCGGGGTCCGAGCGATCAAACCCGGAACCCGCCGTGGTGCTGCTCAGCCCCTGGGGATCTCGCGCATCTCGAAGGCCTCCACGACGTCGCCCTCCTTGATGTCGCTGAAGTTCTTCACCACCAGACCGCACTCGAAGCCCTCGCGGACTTCGGAGGCGTCGTCGCGCTCGCGCTTGAGCGAGGCGAGGTCGAGGTTGTCGGCCACGACCTTGCCGTCACGGACGATGCGCACCTTGGCGTTGCGACGGATCGTCCCGCTGGTGACCATGCACCCGGCGATCTTGCCGATCTTCGAGCTGGAGAAGATCGCGCGGATCTCCGCCTGGCCCAGGGTCGACTCCTCGAACTCGGGCTTGAGCATGCCCTTGAGCGCTGCCTCGATCTCGTCGATGGCCTGGTAGATGACGGTGTAGTACCGGATCTCCACGCCCTCCTTGTCGGCCATCTCGGTCGCCCGGCCCTGAGGACGGACGTTGAAGCCGATGATGATCGCGTCGGAGGCGGCGGCCAGGTCGACGTTGGTCTCGGTGATCGCACCGACACCGCGGTCGATGACGCGGATCCCGACCTCGTCGCCCACATCGAGCTGGGACAACGCGTCCTCGAGAGCCTCGACGGACCCGGAGACGTCACCCTTCAGGATCAGGTTGAGCTCCTGGGTGCCGCCCTTCTCCATGGAGGCCATGAAGTCCTCGAGGGTGCGACGGACGCGACGCTTGGCCTGCATGGCCGCTCGCTCGCGCGACTCGCGCTTCTCGGCGATCTGGCGCGCCATCCGGTCGTCGTCGACGACCAGGAAGTTCTGACCTGCGCCGGGGACCGCACTGAGACCGAGGACCATCGCCGGACGGCCGGGGTCGGCCTCGGTGATCTCCTCGCCGTGCTCGTCGAGCATCGCGCGCACCCGGCCGTACGCCGGACCCGCCACGATCGAGTCACCGACGCGCAGCGTGCCGCGCTGGACCAGGATCGTGGCCACCGGGCCGCGACCGCGGTCGAGGTGCGCCTCGACCACGAGACCTTGCGCGTCCTGCGTGGGGTTGGCCCGCAGGTCGAGCGAGGCGTCGGCGGTCAGGACGAGCGCCTCGAGCAGCTTGTCGAGGTTGAGCTCGGACTTGGCCGAGACGTCGACGAACATCGCGTCGCCGCCGTACTCCTCGGGGACCAGTCCGTACTCGGTGAGCTGGCCTCGCACCTTGGTCGGGTCGGCGTCAGGCTTGTCGATCTTGTTGACCGCGACCACGATCGGGACGCCGGCGGCCTTGGCGTGGTTGAGCGCCTCGACCGTCTGGGGCATGACACCGTCGTCGGCTGCGACCACCAAGATGGCGATGTCGGTGGCCTGGGCACCGCGGGCACGCATGGCGGTGAACGCCTCGTGACCGGGGGTGTCGATGAAGGTGATGCGTCGCTCGGTGCCGTCGACGTCGGTGGCGACCTGGTAGGCACCGATGTGCTGGGTGATGCCACCGGCCTCCTTGTCGACGACGTTGGCACTGCGCAGCGCGTCGAGCAGCTTGGTCTTTCCGTGGTCGACGTGACCCATGACGGTGACGACCGGCGGCCGGATGACCAGGTCGGACTCGTCGCCCTCGTCGGCGCCGAACTCGAGGTCGAAGCCCTCGAGCAGCTCGCGGTCCTCGTCCTCGGGCGAGACGACCTCGACGGTGTAGTTGAGCTCCTCGCCGAGCAGGTGCAGGACGGCGTCGTTGACCGACTCCGTGGCGGTGACCATCTCACCGAGGTGGAACAGCATCTGCACCAGCGAAGCCGGCTCGACGCCGATCTTGTCCGCGAAGTCGGTCAGCGAGGCGCCGCGGGCGAGACGGACCGTCTCGCCATTGCCCTTGCGGACCCGCATGCCGCCGATCGTCGGGGCCTCCATGGCCTCGAACTCCTGGCGACGCGCCCGCTTCGACTTGCGACCTCGACGCGACGGACCGCCGGCGCGCCCGAAGGCACCCTGGGTCTGACCGCGCTGGCCGGGACGGGTGGGACGAGCGCCGCTGGGGAACCCACCGGGACGACCCGGCGTGCTGCCGGGCGCTCCACCGGGACCACCGCGACCGGGGGCTCCGCCGGGACGACCCCCGGGACCACCGCGACCGGGGGCTCCACCGGGACCTCCGCGGCCGGCCGGGCCACCAGGGCCTCGACCGCCGGGCCCACCACCGAAAGCGGCGGGCGACTTCGGCATCATCGCCGGGTTGGGACGCGGCATGCCCGGGCGACCCGGAGCCGAGCCGTCCCGACCGGCGGGCGGACGCGGCGGACGCGTCGCGTCACCAGCGTCGGCGGCACCGGCAGCCGGGGGCGGCGTGGCGGGACGACGTCCCATGCCCTGGTTGGACGAGAACGGGTTGTTGCCCGGACGGGGCGCACCGGGGCGACCGACCGGACGGGGAGCAGGCGACGGTGCCTTGGGGCGCGCCGAGGACTCCGACGACCCAGCAGCAGCGGGCGGCTCCTCGGCCGACGGAGCGCTCGGCTCGACCGGCGCCTCCGCGGCTGGGGCAGGCCGGGGCGGGCGTCTCGGCCGGAGCCTCGACGACGGGCTCGGCGACGGCCGGTGCCTCGGGCTCGGCGGCGGGCGCCTTCGGCCCGGGCTTGGGTCCCGGCCTGGCGGCGCTCTTCTTCGCAGCAGCTGCGGGCGCAGCTGCCTCAGCGGCCGGTGCGGCTGCGGCGGCGCTCTTGAGGGACTCGCCGACCTCCTTGCGGAAACGCATCTCCGCGGGAAGCTCGACGGTGGAGCTCGCCGACTTGACGAACTCCCCCATCTCCTTGAACTTCTCGAGAACGAACTTGCTCTCGACTCCGAACTCTTTCGCGAGTTCGTGGACTCGGGTCTTGGCCACAATTCTCCTTCTGGCTCGACCCGCGTCCTAGGCGTGATCGAGCCTCAGTGGTGGTGCAAACTCATCGGAAAATACTCATCGAGTGCTCATGAGCTACTGCTCCAGTTCCCTGGTGGGTGATGGATGGTCGATGCGCAGGTCACGCTTCTGAGGTCGCGCTGGTGCCAGCTGCAAGGTACTCCCCCACCGGCTGGACGGAGAGCGGGCTCGTGGCGCGTAGTGCGCGCCCGAAGGCCTTCCGTCGTACGGCGAGGTCGTAGCACGTGGTCGTGGGGTGCAGGTGCGCCCCGCGACCGGGTGCGGTGGCTGTCGGATCCGGCACCACGGCTGCGAGGCCCTGGGTGTCGGAGCCGGCGGTCACCCGCAACAACTCGCGTTTGGCAGCCCGCTTGCGACACCCGACGCACGTCCGGACAGGGTCCGACCGTTCGAGAGACGTTGTTCGTTGAGCCACCGCGGTGCAGTCTAGCCAACCTGGGGCCGATCACCGAACCGGGCTGGTCCTGCCCACCCGGGCTGCTCACCGCTGCCTGTCGACTCACTGGGTCTCGATGCGTGCCTCGCGCCCTCCTGCTCGCTCGATCACGGACGCTCTGCGGACTCCTCGTCGCCATGGATGTCGATGCGCCAGCCGGTCAGGCGCGCGGCGAGGCGGGCGTTCTGGCCCTCCTTGCCGATGGCCAGCGACAGCTGGAAGCTGGGGACGACGACGCGAGCCGACTTGGCGGCGAGGTCGACGATCTCGACGCTGGTGACACGGGCCGGCGACAGGGCGCTCGCCACGAGCCGGGCCGGGTCGGTCGACCAGTCGACGATGTCGATCTTCTCGCCGTGCAGCTCGGCCATGATGTTGCGTACCCGCTGGCCCATCGGGCCGATGCACGCGCCCTTGGCGTTGACTCCCTTGGTCACCGGCGCGACGGCGATCTTGGTGCGGTGCCCGGCCTCCCGAGCGACCGCGGCGATCTCGACCTGCCCGTTGGCGATCTCCGGCACCTCGAGCGCGAAGAGCTTGCGTACGAGGTTGGGGTGCGAGCGCGTCAAGGTGACCTGGGGCCCGCGCATGCCCTTGCGCACCGACAGCACCAGGCACTTGATGCGGGTGCCGTGCGTGTAGGTCTCGCCGGGCACCCGCTCGCTCACCGGGAGCATCGCCTCGAGGCGGCCGAGGTCGACCAGGACGTCGTCCTTGTTGCGCCCCTGCTGGATGACGCCCGAGATCAGGTCGCCCTCCTTGCCGGAGAACTCACCGAACTTCGCCTCGTCCTCGGCATCGCGCAGGCGCTGCATCATGATCTGCTTGGCCGTGGTCGCGGCGATCCGGCCGAAGCCGTCAGGGGTGTCGTCGTACTCGCCGACGACCCCGCCGGCCTCGTCGAGCTCTGCTGCGAGGACCGTCACGTGCCCGCTCTTGCGGTTGAGGTCGACCCGTGCCTTCTCCTGGGCGCCCGGGGACTTCTGGTAGGCGGTCAGCAGCGCCTGCTCGATCGCCTCGACGAGCACGTCGAAGGAGATCTCCTTCTCGCGCTCCAGCATGCGCAGGATGTTGAGGTCGATGTCCATCAGTCGTCGTGCTCCGTCTCTTCGTCGTCCGTGTCGCCGTCGACGTCTGCGTCGTCGGCGTCGTCGCTGTCGTCGGCGCCCTCGGGGTCCTGGGGGTCTTCGGGAGCCGGGGCGGCGGTCGTGCGGTTGAACTCGACCTGCACCAGGGCACGGGCGACGTCCTCGTAGGCCACGAGCTTGTCGACGCCGGAGACCTCGACGAGCACGGTCTCCTCGCCGCTCTCGCCGATTCGCCCGGTCATGGAGGAACCGTCGGTGAGGGTCACCTTGACCAGTCGATCGGCGTTGCGGCGCCAGTGGCGCGGCCGGGTGAGCGGCCGGTCGACCCCGCGGGAGGTCACCTCGAGGGTGTAGGGCTGCTCGCCCATCGCGTCGCTGTCGTCGAGGACCCGGTTCACCTCGCGCGTCGCGGCGGCGACGTCGTCCATCGAGACCCCGCCGTCCTTGTCGACGGCGATCCGGAGCACGCGGCGCTTGCCGGCCGGGGTGAGCTCGACGGCCTCGAGGTCGAGACCGAGGCCGTGCAGCGGGTCGGTCACCTCGTTCTCGATGCGGGTCGTCAATGCATCTGCCACGGACATCCGGGACCTCCCTGTGCTGTTGTGATGGTGCGATCGGACACTCTACCGGTGCTCGGAGCCTCCCCGTGCCATCCCGGACGGCGCCGGACGGCGCCGTGCGGCGCCCGTCGCGGACCCACCGTCCCGCGGGCCCGCGTAGGCTCGCCGCCGTGTCCCGTCCGCTCCGCCGCACCAGCAGGCGCGCCGCCCTGGGGGCCGGGCTGACAGCAGGACTGGGTCTCACCGGCACGCTCGGCGCCTGCTCGACGAGCAGCACGCCGGCGACTCCTCGACCCGCGCCACGGGCGACGGCATCCGGCTCCGGCGCCGCAGCGACCGACCGGGGAAACGCCGAGCCGGACACCGCGCTGGTGGCCTCGGTGCTCGATGCCGTCTCCCTCGTGCACGCGCAGGTGCGCGCCAACCGACGCGCCCACGCCTCGCTGTCGGTGCGGCTTCGTGGCCTCGAGCGGCTGCACGCTCGGCACGCCGCCGAGCTCGGTGGCCTGGCGGTGGTGACCGCGCCCGCTGCCGAGCTCCGCACCTCTCAGGTGGTCGCCGCTCTCGCGAGCGTCGAGGACCGCCTGCAACGGAGGCTGGTCGGTGCCTGCGTGGACGCCGAGAGTGGCGCGCTGGCCCTGCTGCTGGCCTCGATGGCCGCCGGCGTGGCTCAGGAGCGCACCCGGCTGTGACCTACCTCGACGCCCTTCAGGGCGCGCTCGCCTCCGAGCACGGGACGCTCTTCGTCGTCGGCTACCTCGGCGCCCAGACGTCGGCGTCCGCCGAGCCCGAGCTCTACGCCCTGCTCGGCGGCTCCTTCGTCGCCCACCGCACGCTGCGCGACGACCTCGTCGACCGGGTGATCCTGGCCGGGGGCGAACCGGTGGCAGCCGCGGCGGCGTACGACATCGGCGACGTGGCGGGCGATCCGGACCTGATCAGGAGCCGAGCACTGGAGCTCGAGCGCGCCTGCGCTGCGGCGTACGGCTTCCTCGTGGCGAGCAGCCCGTCGCCCGAGCGACGCTTCGCCGTCGACGCTCTCGTCGAGACCGCCCTGCGCGAGACGTCGTTGGGTGGTCGTCCCCGCCTGCTCCCGGGCCGCTGACCCCGACCGATCAGCGCCGACCGATCAGCGCCGCCCGATCAGCGCCGCCCGATCAGCGCCAGCCGTCGACGATCGCCAGGACGTCGCCCAGCTCGTGCGCCACGGCGTCCGGCTCGCCCTCGGTATGGCCCACCTGCTCGGACGGGATGGTGCTGTGCGGCACGTGGACGGCGCGTAGCCCGGCGTTCTGGGCTCCCCAGACGTCGTCGAAGAGTCGGTCCCCGACGTAGACACAACGGGCCGGGTCGGTCGCTCCCACGGCGGCCATGGCGGCCTCGAACGCCCGCGGCGAGGGCTTGGTGAAGGCGATCTCGCTGGAGTAGACGTCGCCGTCGATCAGGTCGAGCACGCCATCGCGTCGGAAGATCTCCTCGTGCACCCACCGGGGCCAGATCGTGTTGGAGAGCACGCCCACCGCGATGCCGCGCTCGCGCAGGCCCTCCCAGAGGGGCCGCACGAGCGGGTCGGTGAGGGTGTGCGGCTCCCAGAAGGCGTAGTAGCCCTCGAGCAGGTCGGGGTCGTGACTCAGCCCGGCCTCGACGAACAGGTCGGCGACGGTCGCGCTCTGCTGGTGGTCACGACTGCGCGCCCAGACCGTCGACCCCGCCCGGTGCAGGCGCTCGCGCGAGACCTCGACGTCGTGGTCGGCGTCGACGACGGCCTGCGCCAACGCCATCGACTCGGCGTGGAAGTCGACGTCGTGCCACTGCGTGAGCGTGCCGCCCCAGTCGAAGATGACCGCGTCGACCGCGCCGCCTGGGCGGGACGTCACGACCGGACGAGGGCGACCAGGTGGTCGACGATCGCGTCGGAGGCGACGTCTCGGCGCTCCCCGGTGCGACGGTCCTTGACCTCCACCGTCCCGGACTCGGTCAGGGACTTGCCGACCACGAGGATCGTCGGGACGCCGATCAGCTCGGCGTCCTTGAACTTGACGCCGGGGCTGATCTTGCCGCGACGGTCGTCGTAGAGCACCGCGACGCCGGCGTCGTCGAGCTCGCGGGCGATCTGCTCGGCGGTGTCGTAGAGCAGGTCGTCCTTGCCGGCCGCGACCACGTGGACGTCGGCCGGTGCGACGTTGCGGGGCCAGCAGAGGCCGACGTCGTCGAGGGTGCCTTCAGCGATCGCGGCCACGGCACGCGAGGGACCGATGCCGTAGGAGCCCATGGTGACCGTCACGAGCTTGCCGTTCTGGTCGAGCACCTTGAGGTCGAGGGCCTCGGCGAACTTGCGCCCGAGCTGGAAGATGTGGCCCATCTCCAGGCCACGCTCGGCCTGCAGGGTGCCGCCGTCCAGGCGGGGGCAGGGGTCGCCGGCGCGCACCTCGGCCGCCTCGATCGTGCCGTCGGGGGTGAAGTCGCGTCCGGCGACGAGATCGATCACGTGCGAGCCGTCGACGTCCGCCCCGCTCACCCAGGCGGTGCCGGCGGCCACCCGTGGGTCGACGAGGTAGCGGATGCCGGTCTTGCTCCTCTCACCCAGCACGCCGGGCCCGATGTAGCCCTTGACCAGGTCGGGATAGGCCGCGAAGTCGGCCTCGGCGAACGGGCGGAGCTCCGCGGGGTACACGTGCGCCTCGAGCCGCTTCTCGTCGACCTCGCGGTCGCCCGGCAGGCCGATCGCCAGGGGCTCGGTGGTGCCGTCGGGGTGCGCGAGCACGAGGAGCACGTTCTTGAGCGTGTCCGCGCCGTTCCACGACCGGTCGGCGCGAGGGAACGCCGTCTCGAGGTGGGTGACGAGCGAGTCGA
Source organism: uncultured Actinomycetota bacterium (assembly GCA_963742775.1). Taxonomy (GTDB): domain Bacteria; phylum Actinomycetota; class Actinomycetes; order Propionibacteriales; family Nocardioidaceae; genus Nocardioides. The sequence goes on from CAVUNE010000008.1 coordinate 529,450, forward strand.
TGGTCGGCGTGCCCGGGGTCGGCTCCGCGTGAGCGGCGGGCGCGTCGTCGTACGGAACCGGGTCGGGTGCGGGGATCTCGACCGCCTCGACGTTGGCCGCGTAGTCGCAGTGCGTGCACTGCACGAAGGTGTCCTCCCCGACCGAGGCACGGGCCAGGAACTCCTCCGACCTCGAGCCGCCCATCGCGCCGGAGTGGGCGGAGACGATGACGTAGGAGAAGCCGAGCCGGTCGAAGATCCGGATGTAGGCGTCTCGATGCTTCGCGTAGCTCTCGTCGAGGCCGGCGTCGTCGACGTCGAAGGAGTAGGAGTCCTTCATGATGAACTCGCGTCCGCGCAACAGCCCGGCGCGGGGGCGCGCCTCGTCGCGGTACTTGGTCTGGATCTGGTAGATGGAGAGGGGTAGGTCCTTGTAGGAGGAGTAGAGGTCCTTGACGAGGAGGGTGAACATCTCCTCGTGCGTGGGACCGAGCAGGTAGTCGGCGCCCTTGCGGTCCTGGAGGCGGAAGATGCCGTCGCCGTACTCGGTCCAGCGGTTGGTCGCCTCGTAGGGCTCGCGGGGAAGCAGCGCCGGGAACGACAGCTCCTGGGCGCCGATGCCGTCCATCTCCTCACGGATGATGGCTTCGATCTTGCGCAGCACCCGCAGGCCGAGGGGCAGCCAGGTGTAGATGCCCGGCGCCGCCCGGCGGATGTAGCCGGCGCGCACCAGCAGCCGGTGGCTCGGTACCTCCGCGTCCGAGGGGTCGTCTCGCAGGGTTCGCACGAACAGGCTCGACATCCTCAAGATCATGGGGCGAGGCTACTGGTGCCCACCGGGTCGCAACCAATGAGTTCCGGGCTGCGTCTCCTCGACGTACACCGCATCGCCCGCACCCGCGGGCCGGACCTCGATCACCTCGGGAGACCTCACATGAACAAGACCCTCGGCGCCCTGTGCTCCGCCGCCCTGCTCGGCTCGCTCGCAGCCGCGGCTCCGATCACCTCGGCGTCCGCCTCCGGCTCGAAGCACGTCACCGTCAAGCCCGCCGCCCTCGACCGCGGACCGGACGTCGCGGTCGCGCACCTCGACGGACGGCGCGTCGTCGACGGTGACGTCAGCCTCCGTGTGCGTGGCACACAGCCGGTCCTCCTCGGGAAGGCCGGGGACGGCTACGTGCTGCGTGTCGAGCGCGACAGCACCTACCAGGTCGTCCGGGTAGCCCCGGGCGCGCCGCAGCGGGAGCTGGTCGAAGGCGCCCCGGAGCAGGCCGTGCTGTCGGAGGACGGCGCGACCCTCGGGGTCATCGAGCAGGTGCGCCGCAACGCCACCGTCGACGTCTACTCCGCGATCGATGGCGAGAAGCTGGCCAGTCGCAGCGGGTTCAGGGGCTACCCCGACGTCGCCGACATCGACGCCGACCACGTCGCGGTCACCAGCTTCGAGAAGGGTCTCAGCGACTGGAGCTGGCGCGACGACACTGTCGAGAAGGTCACGGACGCCTCCGTCTACGAGGTCGACCTGGGCGCCGACCGGCTGGCCTACTTCACCAAGGACCCCTACCAGGGTGGGTGTTCGGTGGTCACCACGTTCACCGCCCCGCGCACGACGCTGTCGCGCTCGTGCCGCCAGGCCGTGCTGAGCTTCTCCCCCGACGGTCAGCGCATGGTCACGACGTACAAGCTCGCCGACGGGCTCGGGCCCACCGAGGTCTGGGAAAGCACCACCGACGGTGACCTGCTCGCGTCGTACCGCGCCGGCTACTTCTTCGGCCAGATCTCGTGGGAGTCGACGACCGACCTGCTGCTGGAGTCCTACGGCAAGGAGAAGGGCGCCACGGTGCGATGCTCGGAGACGTCCTGCGAGCGAGCCTCCGACCTGATGGACTCGCCGAGGTTCTGAGGGCTCCTGGTCGGTTGCTCCGGGTCGCTCGCGCTCCGCCGCGGTAGCGTCACCTGCGAGGTCGCAGACGCGAGCGACCCGGACACCCGGAGGATCATCATGGCCGCCCAGCGCCTCACCCCTTGCCCCGACGGCTCGCAGAAGTGCGTGTCGACGCTCGACACCCAGAAGTACTGCGCCATGGAGCCCGTGCCGTTCAGCGGCTCGACGGCCGAGGCCAAGTCGGCGGTGCTCAAGGTGATCGCCGACCACCCCCGCACCTCGATCTCGGAGGACGACGGCGACTACGTCAAGGCGATCTTCAAGACGAAGGTCATCCGCTTCAAGGACACCGTCGAGTTCGAGATCGACGCCGACGACCACGTCGTCCACTTCCGCTCCGAGTCGGTGCCGTACGCCGGCTCGGACCTCGGCGCCAACCGCAAGCGGATGACCCAGGTGCGCGCTGACCTCGTCGGCCTCCTCGGCGGCTGACCCTGCGGGGCTCAGCTGCGCGCGGCCCTCAGCGCGAGCTTGACCATCGGCCACTGCAGCGGCAGCCGTGCGACGGCGGCCGCCTTCAGCGCGGTGTTGTCGGAGCGTGCCGCGTCGGTGGCCATCTTGAGGTTGGCCGGATAGACCCCGACGAGGAGCGCGAGGCTCCCCCAGCCCGCTGGCCCTCGGGTGCGGGGGCTGAGCAGGCCGGCAGCCAGCAGCAGCTCGGCCACGCCGCTGCCCAGGATCACTTCCCGAGGCGCCGGCACCCACGCCGGCATGATCGGCTCGTACGCCGCCGGCCGGACGAGGTGGACCGTTCCGCTCACGGCGAAGATGGCGGCCAGGATCCTGCTGCTGCGCTCGATGCTCACGCGCCGGATCCTACGCAGGGCGAGTCGCAGTCGTCGGCACTCACCGACCACCCGTGCACCATCAGAACATGATCGTGGAGAAGCGTGCCGACTCCCGGAAGCCGACGCGGCGGTAGGCCTTGCGTGCGGGCTGGTTCCACTCGTTGACGTAGAGGGAGACCGTCGGCGCGATCTCGGCGCGCACGAGCGAGACGACAGCGGCCATGCCGCGGACGGCGAGCCCCTCGCCGCGGCGCTCGGGCGGCACCCAGACGCCCTGGATCTGGGCGACGTCGGCGGTCGCGCAGGCGACCTCGGCCTTGAAGATCAGCCTCCCGCCCTCGAAGCGCGCGAACGACCAGCCGCGCGACATCAGCTGGGTCACCCGGGCACGGTAGAGGTCGCTGCTGCCGCCCGACTCCGGCGAGACGCCCACCTCCTCGGAGTACATCGCCACGCACGCGGGGTAGACCAGCGACATGTCGTTGCGGTCGGTACGCCGTACCAGCGGGTCGCCCTCGACCTCGGGGTCGCCGTCGATCACGAGGTGCGGCTGCAGCCAGCGGGTGTCGCGCGGTCGCCCCCACGTGCCGGCGACGGCGTTCCAGAAGGCCCGCACCGGGTCGTGGGGCCCGACGATGGTGGTGCAGGTGCGGCTGCGGGTCAGCGCCTTCTCGGCGAAGGCGCGGGCGTCGTCCGCGTCGCACCCGATCGGCACCAGGTTGGCGCCGACGTGGCAGGCCGCCACCAAGCGGCCCTCGTCGTAGCGCCCCCACATCTCGCCACCGAGCCACCGAGGCTCGAGGCTGGTGGTGCGGGCCCGATAGAGCGCGAAGACGTTGACCACCGGGTCGCGGTCGGCCAGGGTCAGGAAGTCCTCGAGGTCGGGGGTGCCGAGCACTCGGATCCCGTGACGGCTGGCTGGCACATCGCGAAGCCTAGGCGACGCCCGTCCAGGGTCAGGAGACGCTGACCTCTGCGCCGGCCCCGTCGACGGCCTCCATGCCCTCGGCGATGCGCATCGCCTCCTCGATGAGCGTCTCGACGATCTGCGACTCCGGGACGGTCTTGATGACCTCGCCCTTGACGAAGATCTGGCCCTTGCCGTTGCCCGAGGCAACGCCGAGGTCGGCCTCACGCGCCTCGCCGGGCCCGTTGACGACACACCCCATGACGGCTACCCGCAGCGGCACCTCGAGACCTTCGAGACCGGCGGTGACCTGCTCGGCCAGCGTGTAGACGTCGACCTGCGCGCGCCCACAGCTGGGGCAGGACACGATCTCGAGCTTGCGCGGGCGCAGGTTGAGGCTCTGCAGGATCTGGATGCCGACCTTGACCTCCTCGACCGGCGGGGCCGACAGGCTGACGCGGATCGTGTCGCCGATGCCGCGGCTCAGGAGCGCACCGAACGCGGTCGCCGACTTGATCGTGCCCTGGAACGCGGGCCCGGCCTCGGTCACGCCGAGGTGCAGCGGCCAGTCGCCGGCTTCGGCGAGCAGCTCGTAGGCGCGGACCATGACGACGGGGTCGTTGTGCTTGACCGAGATCTTGAAGTCGTGGAAGTCGTGCTCCTCGAAGAGCCCGGCCTCCCACACCGCCGACTCCACGAGGGCCTCCGGCGTGGCCTTGCCGTACTTCTCGAGGAGCCGGGGGTCGAGCGAGCCCGCGTTGACGCCGATCCGGATCGACGTGCCGCGGTCCTTGGCGGCCCGGGCGATCTGCTTGACCTGGTCGTCGAACTTGCGGATGTTGCCGGGGTTGACACGGACGGCGGCGCAGCCGGCGTCGATCGCGGCGTAGACGTACTTCGGCTGGAAGTGGATGTCGGCGATCACGGGGATCTGGGAGTGCTGCGCGATCTCGGCCAGCGCATCGGCGTCGTCCTGGCTGGGGCAGGCCACCCGCACGATGTCGCACCCGGTGGCGGTCAGCTCGGCGATCTGCTGCAGGGTCGCGTTGACGTCGGAGGTGAGGGTGGTCGTCATCGACTGGACCGAGACCGGCGAGTCACTGCCGACGCCGACCTTGCCGACCTGGATCTGGCGGGTCCTGCGACGGGGCGCGAGCACCGGAGGAGGCGCTTCGGGCATGCCGAGACTGATCGGGGTGCTCATGGCGCCAGGCTACTGCGCACCCCGCACACCCCGGGGAGTCCGCGCGCATCGGCGCCGACTCGGCGTCGGGTCCGGGTCGAGTCGGCGCGTAGACGCGCCGACTCGGCTCGGGTCCGGGTCGAGTCGGCGCGTAGACGCGCCGACTCGGCCCCCCGCCTGAGGCGTGAGGGGCGGGTGAGGCGGGTGGGTCGGGTCAGGACTCGAGGTGCAGCGGCACGACGAGGTCGCCGACGATGAGCACGACGCCCATCACCAGCAGCGCCGAGGCCACGACGTAGGCGACCGGCAACAGCCTCGCCGCGTCGACGTAGCCGGGGTCGGGGCGACCGCGCACGCGGGCGACCGCACGACGTACGGCCTCCCACAGCGCGCTGGCGATGTGGCCGCCGTCGAGCGGGAGGAGCGGGATGAAGTTGAAGACACCGATGAAGAAGTTGAAGCCGGCGACCAGCATCACCAGGAAGACCAGCTTGCTGGAGGTGTCGAGTGCGTCGGACGACGTCGTCTCACCGGCCAGGCGGCCGCCGCCGACGATGCTGACAGGGCTGTCGGCGGCGCGGTCCTTCACTCCGACGATGGCCTCACCGACGGCGTAGACCTTGGCGGGCAGCGTGACCAGTGCCTGAGCGGTGTCGACGAACATCGTGCCCATCTGCCGCACGGTGTAGATCGGTCCGCCGGTCTCGGTGACGACCCGGGCGGTCGGGGTGACACCCAGGAAGCCGACCTGCGTGAGGGTCTCGTCGGTCGCCGAGGTGGGCCGCGCCTGCACGGTCGTGCTGGTCGTGCCGGAGAGCGTCTGACCCTCACGCAGGTAGCCGATGTCGACGTTGCCACCGGCGTTGTCGCGGATCAGTTCGCGCAGCTGGTCCCAGCCGGTGACCGAGGCGCCGTTGAAGGTCGTGATGGTGTCACCGGGGCGCAGGCCGGCCGCGGCTGCAGGGGACGGCGGGTCGGACGGCGTGCAGGCGCGGCCCTCCTCGGTGTAGGGCAGCACGCACTCGGAGACCGACTGCAGCACCGGCTGGCCGACGTCCGGCTCGACCGACTGCTGGCCGTAGGTGGAGAAGACCCCCCAGAACAGGAAGAACGCGATCGCGATGTTCACCGACGGTCCGCCGGCCATCACGACGACCTTCTTCCACCAGGCCATCTTGTAGAAGAGGCGCTCGGAGTCCTCGGGCTTGACGAGCTCCCACTCGGCGGCGCGGGCGTCCGAGATCAGCTGGGTGAACATGCCGGTGTTGGACTTGCGCACCTTCAGGACCTGCGCACCCGAGGCGTCGTGCTCGATCTCCTCGACGAGGTCCTCGGCGCCGGGCGGGAGCATCCCGACGATCTTGACGTAGCCGCCGAGCGGGATCGCCTTCACGCCGTACTCGGTCTCGCCGATCTGCCTGCTCCACACCGTCGGACCGAAGCCGATGAAGTACTGGGTGACCTTTCCGCCGAACTTCTTGGCCGGGACCATGTGGCCCAGCTCGTGCAGCCCGATCGAGGCGAGGATCGCGACGAAGAAGGTGACGAGCCCGAAGGCGTAGAGAAGGGCGGTCATGGGCTCCCGATCAGGCCGGAACGAGGGACGTGGTGGTCTCGCGGGCCCAGGCGTCGGCGGCGAGGACATCGTCGACCGTCAGGGTCCCTCCAGAGCCTACGTCGTGACGGGAAAGCACGTCGGCAACTGCGTCGACGATGCCGGGGAACCTCAGTCGGCCTGCGTGGAAGGCCGCGACGCAGACCTCGTTGGCCGCGTTGTAGACCGCCGGTGCGGTGCCCCCACTCCTTCCGGCGGCGCGGGCGAGCCCGATCGCCGGGAACGCCTGCTCGTCGACCGGCTCGAAGCGCCAGTCGGCAGCCCGGGTCCAGTCGATCGGGGTCTCGGCATCGGGCACCCGGTGCGGCCAGCCGAGGCCGAGCGCGATCGGCACCATCATCGTGGGGAGCCCGAGCTGGGCCACCACGGCGCCGTCGACGAACTCGACCATCGAGTGGATCAGCTGCTGGGGATGCACGACGACGTCGATCCGGTCGAAGGGCACGTCGAAGAGCAGGTGCGCCTCGATCACCTCCAGCCCCTTGTTGACCAGGGTGGCCGAGTTGGTGGTGATGACCGAGCCCATCGCGAAGTTCGGGTGGGCCAGGGCCTCGGCCGGGGTGACGGCGTCGAGATCGGCGCGGCTGCGACCGCGGAAGGGCCCCCCACTGGCGGTGAGCACCAGGCGGCGCACCTCGCGCTCGGTGCCTGCGCGCAGGCTCTGCGCGATCGCGCTGTGCTCGCTGTCGACGGGGACGATCTGGCCGGGCGACGCGCGCTCCTTGACGAGCGGACCACCGATGATCAGCGACTCCTTGTTGGCCAGCGCCAGGGTGGAGCCGGCGTCGAGCGCAGCCAGCGTCGGACGCAGTCCGACGGCACCGGTGATGCCGTTGAGCACCACGTCGCACGGGTGCGAGGCGGCCTCGACCGAGGCATCCTCCCCCGTGCCGGCGTACGTCGGTGCGAACTCGGCCACCTGCCGGGCGAACAGCTCCGGCTGAGAGCCGCCCGCGGTCAGCGCGACGACGCGGAAGCGGTCCGGGTGGGCCCGCACCAGCTCGAGGGCCTGGGTGCCGATCGAACCGGTCGACCCGAGGACGACGACGTCACGGCGCGCGAGGGGTTCGGCGGGGTCGGTGCTCTTCACCCCACGAGTCTGGCAGTCCGTCTTCTCGGGCGTCGGCAGGCCCGCGGCAGGTGGCTCCTGGGGTCGGGGTCCGGGTCGACGTCGGGCGAGCGGGGCTCAGCGCAGCCCGTTGGCCCGGGTCGGCGCCGGGACCGACGTCCTCTCCAGCCACACGCCGAAGAACCGGACGAGACTGCGACCAGCGGCGCGCTCGGCCAGGCGCTGGAAGGCCGCGATCGAGCCGTTGCCGTAGCGACGGTCCGCGACCCACGAGCGCAGCACCGACCAGAACACCGGATCGCCGACCCGGTGCCGTAGCGCCTGCAGGGCCATCCCCCCGCGCAGGTAGACCGGGTAGTCGAAGATGTGGTCGGCACCGGGGTCGGTGATGTCCAGGTCCCACAGGTCCGTGCCGCTGCGGTTCTCCTGGTACTTCGAGAGCAGCCAGTGCTGGGCCGACTGCCCGCCGTGCTCCTCGGCATAGGCGGCCTCCATGAAGGTGGCGAACCCCTCGTTGAGCCAGACGTCGCGCCACCGACGTACCGACACCGAGTCGCCGAACCACTGGTGGGCGAGCTCGTGGACGACCGTGGTCAGGTCGGTGCCGGAGTAGTCGGCGTAGGTCGGGCGGGTCTGGTTCTCGAGGGCGAAGCCGACCTCGAGAGAGGTGGCCAGGCCCCCGGTCGACTCGAACGGGTAGCGACCCAGCCGGTGCCCCAGCCACGCGGTGACCTGCGCGCTCTGAGCCAACGTGCGCCTCGAGGCGCTGCGGACGAAGTCGGGCAGGTCCTGGGAGACGGCGACGTACGACGGCAGCCCGGCGCGCACGCTCTCGACGACGTCGTAGCGACCGAGCGCGAAGAACGCCAGGTAGGGCGCCATCGGGTCCGTCGATCGCCAGTGGGTGGTGGCCAGGTCGCCGTCGAGACTGCGATCGATCAGGAGCCCGTTCGACACCGCCTGGTACGTCGCCGGGCCGGTGACCGTGACGTCGAAGGTGGCCTTGTCGGTCGGGTGGTCGTTGGCGGGGAACCACCACGGAGCCATGTGGGGCTCGTTCATCGTGACGACCTCGGTGTCGGACGCCGCCCAGCTGCGCTCGCCGGCGTAGCTCAACGACCCGGGGTGGCCGGCGTAGGTCACCTCCACGGTGAACCGGCTGTCGTCGGCCACCGGGGTCGCGGGAGTGATCTGCAGCTCGTGCCGCTGAAGGCGCGAGACCATCGCGGGCTCGCCGTCGACGAGCACTCCCGAGACCGGGAGGAGGAAGTCGAGCTGGAAGCGCGCGAGTGCCTGGGTGGCTCGGACGGTCAGCGTGGTGGTGCCGGTCAGCACGCCGGTCTCGAAGACGTAGGCGTCGCGGATGTCGTAGTGGAGCACGTCGACGCCGCCGTTGCCGTCGAGCGGCCAGTAGTCGTCTCCGATGCCGGACGCGCCCGGCGACGCAACGGGACCCATCGACACCGCCGGCGACGTCTCCGCGACCGTCGGATCCGGGGCACCGACCGGGCCTGCCGAGTGCAGGAGAGCGCCGAAGATCGCCAACAGCAACGCCACGGTGCCGAGAGGAGCCGGTAGGACGTGCGTCCCAGGACGCCGCAGGTTCATGGCCGGAGTGTAGGGGCCGGGACCGGCGACCCCCGCTCGATCGAGAGCCCCCTCACGAGCGACACCCCGAACCAGGCCACGGTGCCGAGACGAGGCCCGCGTAATGGAGTTGCGCGCACCGCGGTGTGCCACCAGGGTGGTGCCCGACACCGGAGCAGCCGGTGCCGTCGAGAGGAGCTGACATGTCGATGACTGTCCCCGGCCTGACCGCCGACCACCTCCTTCTCGACGAATCGAGCACCCTCACCGATGTCTGCACCGGAGCACGACCCTGATCCCTCGCGGGATCCCGACTTCACCTTCAGCTTCACCGCCTACGACGACCTGGGCGAGGCCCAGCGCTGGTCGACCTGGCTCGACGTCGAGCCTCTCTGTCGCGGCCCGGAGCCGCGCCCCGACTGGGTCGTGACCTCCCAGGGGGCGATCGACACCGAGCTGGGCGTCCTCAAGACCGGCAAGGAGGCCGACGTCTTCCTGGTCGAGCGCGCCGATCCGCTCGACCCGGTCGGCGGGGTCGTCATGGCCGCCAAGCGCTACCGCGCGCCCGAGCACCGCACCTTCCACCGCTCGACCAGCTACACCGAGGGCCGCTCGATGAAGCGCTCGCGAGACGAGCGCGCCGTCAAGCGCAAGTCGACCTTCGGCAAGCTCGTCGCTGCCGGGGAGTGGGCGGTCTCGGAGTGGAACGCCCTCAAGCGGTTCACCGAGCTCGGGCTCCCGGTGCCCTACCCGGTGCAGATCGACGGCACCGAGCTGCTGATGGAGTGGATCACCCACGACGGGGAGACCGCGCCGCGGCTCGCCCAGACCCGCCCCGCGCCGGACCTGCTGGCGTCGTACTTCGACCAGCTGCGCGAGGCGATGGCCACGATGGTGCAGGCGGGGCTCGTGCACGGAGACCTGTCCGCCTACAACATCCTGGCCGCGGGCGAGCGACTCGTGATCATCGACCTGCCCCAGATCGTCGACCTGGTCGGCAACGTCAACGGGATGGACTTCCTGCTGCGTGACTGCACCAACATCTGCAGCTGGTTCCGCCAGAAGGGACTGCTCGACGCCGACGAGCACGAGCTGTTCGGTGACCTGGTCGCGCAGGCGTTCTGAGAACCTCGCTCGCCGTGACAGGAGTCGGCGCGACCTAGGGTGAGCCCGTGAAGCGTTCGCGCGGTCGGGTGGTCAAGGTCGAGACGGCCCGGGAGATGGACGATCGGCTCGACGCCGGCACGACGACCCTGCGGGCCTGGCGTGTGCACGGCCTCGACCTGCGCGGGCGGGGAGCCGACCTCCTCGCCCGCGACGTCGCCGGGGCGACCTTCGTCGGCTGCCACTTCGACGACGGGGTCGAGGACGACCTCGAGTCCTCGGGCGCCCTGGTGCTCCCCGACGTCGGTGCGTCGCCCCTCGACGTCCACCGTCAGCGGCTCTACACCGCCGACGAGCTGTTCGACACCTCTCGGTACGGCGACTCGCTCGACGGGCGCACCTATGCGTGGACCCAGCAGTCGGCCGGACGCGACGATGCTCTGGCCGCGGCCCTGCACGACCACGCGATCGACGAGGCACTGATGACCTGGGTCGAGGGACGCCGCCTGGTCGGGGTCATGGGCGGCCACGCGCTCCGGCGAGGTCAGGCGGACTACGCCGACGCAGCCCGGCTCGGCGCCCTGCTCGGCTCGTCCCTGGTCGTCGCGACCGGTGGAGGGCCCGGCGCCATGGAGGCCGCCAACCTCGGCGCGCGCCTGGCCGGCCAACCGGGGGCAGCCCTCGATGCCGCGCTCGAGACGCTGGCCGAGGTGCCGTCGTTCGAGCCCTCCATCGACGCCTGGGTCGCTGTAGGTCGCCGGGCCGTCGCCGGCGAGGGGCCGCCGCGGGCCACCCTCGGGATCCCCACCTGGCACTACGGCCACGAGCCACCGAACATCTTTGCGACGGCGATCGCCAAGTTCGTGGGCAACGCCGTGCGCGAGGCGGTGCTCCTCGAGGTCTGCGGCGCCGGGATCGTGTTCCTGCCCGGTGCCGGCGGCACGGTGCAGGAGGTGTTCCAGGACGCGTGCGAGAACTACTACGCCGACGAGGTGTCGGCCGCCCCCATGGTGCTGGTCGGTCGCGAGTACTGGACCGACACGCTCCCGGTCTGGCCCCTGCTCCGGTCGCTGGCCCGCGGACGGGTGATGGAGTCGCTCGTGCACCTGGTCGACGACCCGGCCGAGGCGGCCGAGATCATCCTCGACCGCGGCTAGCTTCCTTCGGCCAGCTCACCGGGTCGGCTCGCTAGGCCACGCGGAGACCGTCCTCGCGGCGGGCTGCCACGACGTCGCGGTAGTGACCGAGCAGGGCGTCGTTCACCGAGGCCCAGGTCCGTCCCTCGACGCTGCGCCGGGCGGCGAGCCCCATCCGGCGTCGGGCGTCCGGGTCGCGAGCGAGGCGGTCGACGTACGACGCGAGGTCACTGGCGTCCCCGGGATCGTAGAGGTGCCCGGCGACGGTGTCGTCAACCACGTCGATCGGCCCGCCCGAGCGCGGTGCGACCACGGGTACCCCCGAGGCGAGCGCCTCCTGCGCCGACTGGCAGTAGGTCTCGTGCCGCCCGGTGTGCACGAAGACGTCGAGCGAGGCGTACGCCGCACCCAGCTCGTCGCCGTGCAGCACGCCGAGGAACGTGGCGTCGGGGAGCTGCGAGCGCAGCCGGGCCTCCTCCGGCCCCCCTCCCACCAGCACGACGGCGTAGCGCGGGTCGCGGTCGAGCACCTGCAACAGCTCGAGCTCCTTCTCAGGGGCGAGCCGACCGACGTAGCCCACCAGCAACCGCCCGTCGGGCGCCAGCCGACGCCGCAGGGCCTCGTCGCGACGCCTCGGGTGGAACGCCTCGGTGTCGACACCACGCGGCCACAGCGCGGTGCTCGGGACCTCCATCGCGGCGAGCTGGGCGAGGCTGGCCGACGACGGCGCCAGCGTGCGGTCGACGCGGAGGTGGATCCGGCGGGTCAGCGAGGTCATCGCGCGAGCGCCGCCGGGCACCTCGTAGCGCTCGGCGAAGCCGACCAGGTCGGTCTGGTAGATCGCCACGGTCGGGATGCCGAGCTCGCCGGCGGCCCGGGCCGCCTGGTAGCCCAGGGTCGCCGGGGAGGCGATGTGGACGACGTCGGGGCGGAAGCGGAGCATCGTCTGGCGCAGCCGCCGGCGGGTCTCGAGGCCGATCTTGAAGTCCTTGTAGAACGGCAGCGTCGCGCCCCGGGCGTGGCGCACACGGAAGCCGGCGTAGGTGTCGGGGCCGGTCGGCGCGACCAGCTCGGCGCGATGCCCGTGGGCCGACAGGTGCTCCAGCACGCGGCGCACGGAGTTGGTCACGCCGTTGACCTGCGGGAGGAAGGACTCGGTCACGACCAGCACGCGCAGCTCGCGGTCGGGTCGGAGGAGGTGGGTGACGGGCACGAGCGGAGTCGTCTCAGCCATGGCGGTGACGCTAGGGACGACCGCGCAACACGCGTCGATGACCGCATGGATGTCGGGTGAACAGCACCCGACCTCTTCAGCACGCCCCACGGTCGCCTGCGCCGACCACGTGGACCTCGTCGGCCCGGGCCACTACAGGGGGAGCAGGTACGAGCGCTCCTGGCCGACCTTCTCGAACCCGGCGCGCCGCAGGGTCGGCGCCGAGCTGTCGACGCGGGCCTTCACCAGGGCGAGCCTGCCACCGTGCTCATGGGCGTAGCGGAACCGCTCCTGGAGCATCGCCCGGTAGATCCCGCGCCCGCGGGCCTCGGGCAGCACGGCGCCGCCCCACAGCCGCGCGTCCTGGTCTGCCATCGTGAGCCCGGCGGTGCCGATCGCGCGGCCCTCGACGTACGCCGCGACGCTGCCGCCGACGCCACGCTCGACCTTGCCCGCCTCACCCGCGAACTCGGAGGCGATGGTCTCGTCGTCGACGTCGTCCCCGCCGAAGACCGCTCCCCCGACGCGCATCACGTCGGCGAAGGTCTCCAGGTCGGTGTCCCAGCGCAGCTCGACGTCCGGTGCCTCGAGGTCGACCGGGCCGTCGAGGGGTCGCGCCAGCACGTCGAGCGTCTCGTCGAGCCGCCCGCCACGAGCGACGAGGGCCTCCTCGTAGCCGTCGGGGGCGTCCATCCGGACCCAGCAGCACGCTCGAGGCAGGTCGAGCTCACGACACCGCTCGACCACCTCGTCGAGGACGATGTCGAGCCGACGGCGCGGCTTCACCCACCGCACCTCGAGCGGCTCGGCCCACCAGCTCGGGAGGAGCAGTACCTGGTACTCGTCGGTCTCGACCCGTAGGGCCTGCTCGGGGATGAAGCTCCAGCGGCCCACCGCTGCGACGACGGCCCGGTGGTCGAGCCCCACCGTCGCGTGTCCTACTCGGTGGCCGCGAGCTGGCCGCAGGCACCGTCGATGTCGCTGCCGCGGGTGTCGCGCACCGTGGTGGGAATGCCCTTGGCCTCCAGGCGACGGACGAACTCGCGCTCGTCGGCAGGGTCGGAGGCGGTCCACCTCGAGCCCGGGGTGGGGTTCAGCGGGATCAGGTTGACGTGCACCCAGCCCCAGGCGCCGCGCATCAGGACGTCGGCGAGCAGGTCGGCGCGCCACGCCTGGTCGTTGATGCCGCGCATCATGGCGTACTCGATCGAGACGCGGCGCTTGGTGACCTGGGCGTAGTTGAAGGCGGCGTCGACGGTCTCGGCCACCGAGTAGCGGGTGTTGATCGGGACGAGCTCGTTGCGCAGCTCGTCGTCGGGGGCGTGCAGGCTGAGCGCGAGGGTCACCGCGATGCCCTCCTCGGTGAGCTGGTGGATGCGCGGCACCAGGCCGACGGTCGAGACGGTGATCCCGCGCGCCGACATCCCGAGGCCGTCGGGGGCCGGGTCGACGAGGCGGCGCACGGCGCCGATGACCGCCTTGTAGTTGGCCAGCGGCTCGCCCATGCCCATGAAGACCACGTTGGAGACCCGACCGGGCCCGCCGGGGACCTCGCCGCGGGCCAGGGAACGGGCTCCGGCGACGACCTGCTCGACGATCTCGGCGGTCGACATGTTGCGTTGCAGACCGCCCTGACCGGTGGCGCAGAACGGGCAGGCCATCCCGCAGCCGGCCTGGCTCGACACGCACATCGTCGTCCGGTCGGGGTAACGCATGAGCACCGACTCGACCAGCGCGCCGTCGAAGAGCTTCCACAGGGTCTTGCGGGTGGTGCCCTTGTCGGCCTCCATCGTGCGTAGCGGCGTCATCAGGTGGGGCAGCAAGGTGGCCACCAGCTCGTCGCGCTGTCCGGCCGGCAGGTCGGTCATCTGAGCCGGGTCGTCGACCAGGCGCGCGAAGTAGTGCATCGAGAGCTGCTTGGCTCGAAAGCCCGGCAACCCGCTCTCCTCGAGGAGCGCCTTGCGCTCGGGCGAGGTGAGGTCGGCCAGGTGCCGCGGCGGCTTCTTGCGTCCGCGCGGCTCGTCGAACACCAGGGGCAGGGTCTTGATCTCAGACATGACCTCTCGAGTCTCCCACCCGTCGGGCAGGCTCCCTAACCGTCGTTCTTGATGAGCACGAACAGGGTGAGCGCGGCGACGCCTCCGACCACGACGGGCGTGGCGAGCAAGTCCGAAGAGCATGTAGCGGGCGAAGCGTCGGGTGGCTGGGTTGACCAGCAGCAGGACGTTCAGCACGAACAGCGACAAGATGGCGATCAGGAAGGGCCCTGGGTGGTCGCTGATCTCGACGTCGAACAGTGCGTTCAGCACCACGCCCAGGACGCCGAGCACCACCACGACCAGGAGCGTGCCGGTGAAGAAGCCGGCCAGCGGGGTGAACACCGGGTGCGAGCGCTGCCAGAAGCTGGGGCCCGACGTCGTCGGCGCGGCGGCCCTGCGCCGCCCGACCACGCCCGACGGCTCCTGGCTCGCGGGCGCGACATCGGTGCCTTCGCCGGTGCTCATCTGCTGATCGTAGGCTGCAGGCCCTCGGACTCTCGGCAGATCACGCTGAACCGCGCCGGTCCAGGACCAGGAGTCCGCCGGTGGCACCGGCGCTCGACCTCCTCGCCCGAGTCGATCAGGCGAAGACGAGGTAGTGCAGGAGCAGCCAGATCGGGGCGATGGTCGCGAGCAACGAGTCGAGGCGGTCCATCAGGCCGCCGTGGCCGGGAATCACCTGGCTCATGTCCTTGATGCCGAGGTCGCGCTTCATCACCGACTCGGTCAGGTCTCCGAGCGTGGCCATCACCACCGCGACGAGGCCCAGACAGGCCCCCACCCACCACTGCCCGTCGAGCAGCAGCACCACCAGCAGGACGCCCATCGCCACGGTCGCGACCAGTGAGCCGGCAAACCCCTCCCACGACTTCTTGGGCGAGATCACCGGGGCCATCGGGTGCTTGCCGAAGAGCACCCCGGCGATGTAGCCGCCGATGTCGGAGGCGATCGTGACCAGGACGAACGTCAGGATGCCCTGGACGCCGTCGTCGTCCAGCCCTCCCCCGCCACGACCGCCCTCGGAGAGCAGGAGCGCGACGAACGAGCCCAGGAACGGCACGTAGACGATGGTGAAGACCGAGGCCGTCACGTTCTTGACGTAGCCGTCGATGCCCCGTCTCAGCAGCCAGAGCATGATCACCAGTGCGGTGACGGCGGTCGCCGTGACGAGGGCGTCGGAGCCGTAGAGATAGGCGACGACGACCATGACGACGCCACCGACCATGAGCGGCTGCTCGGGAAGGTCGATGTCCTTGACGAGCAGGCCCTGACGCAGCTCCCACAGCGCCACGACCACTGCGACCACGACCACGACCATGAAGGCCGGCTTCCAGAAGACCAGCGTCGCGGCGATGGTCGCCACCAGCAGCACGCCGGAGGTGATGGCGGCCTTGAGGTCGCGTCCGGCCCGCCCGTGGTCCTTCTGCGGGGCCGGGGCGGCGTCGGGGCGAGGGTCGGCCATCGTGGGCGAGGCGCGGGAGGTCGTCAGACCTCGAGCAGCTCGGCCTCCTTCTTCTTGAGCATCTCGTCGATCTCGTCGGTGTGCTTCTTGGTGAAGGCGTCGAGACGCTTCTCGGCACCGGTGACGTCGTCCTTGCCGACATCACCGTCCTTCTCGAGCTTCTCGAGGTTCTGCTTGGCTGTGCGTCGCAGGTTGCGGATGGCGATCTTGCCGTCCTCGCTCTTGCCACGAGCGAGCTTGACGTACTCCTTGCGCCGCTCCTCGGTCAGCTCAGGGAACACGCAGCGCAGCACCTTGCCGTCGTTCGACGGGTTGACACCGAGGTCGGAGTCGCGGATCGCGCGCTCGACGTTGTCCATCGCGCCGATGTCGAAGGGCGAGATCAAGATGATCCGTGCCTCGGTCGAGGTGAAGGACGCGAGCTGCTGGATCGGGGTGGGCGCGCCGTAGTAGTCGACGACGATCTTGCTGAACATGCTGGGCGTGGCTCGCCCGGCGCGGATCGCGGCGAACTCCTCGCGGGTCGCCTCGACCGACTTGTCCATCTTGGAGTCGGCCTCGTTGAGGATGTCGTTGATCACCGGTGACGGCCTTTCGTTGTGGGTGCGCGCCGCAGCGAGCAAGATCCTGTGAGCCTGTGGTGGCCGGACTCGGGAGCAGTCAGTCCGGGCTGACGAGCGTGCCGATCTTCTCACCCTGCACCGCGCGCAGGATGCTGCCCTCGGCCGCCATCCCGATGACGATCATCGGGAGCTTGTTCTCCTTGGCGAGGGTGAACGCCGTCTGGTCCATCACCTTGATGCCGCGTGAGATGGCCTCGTCGAAGGTCAGGGCGTCGAGCTTGGTGGCCGTCGGGTCGAGCTTCGGATCAGCGGTGTAGAGCCCGTCGACGCCGTTCTTGTCGTAGATGACGACGTCGCACCGACTCTCCAGCGCTCGCTGCACAGCCACGGTGTCGGTGGAGAAGAACGGCATGCCCATGCCCGCGCCGAAGATGACGACGCGGCCCTTCTCCATGTGGCGGATCGCGCGACGTGGCACATAGGGCTCGGCGACCTGGCCCATCGTGATCGCGGTCTGCACCCGCGTCTCGATGTCGAGCTTCTCGAGGAAGTCCTGCAGCGCGAGGCAGTTCATGACGATGCCGAGCATGCCCATGTAGTCGGCTCGGACCCGGTCCATGCCGCGCTGCTGCAGCTCGGCGCCGCGGAAGAAGTTGCCTCCGCCGGTGACCACGGCGATCTGGACGCCGGACCGCGCGACCGCGGCGATCTCGCGGGCGATGGTCGCCACGACGTCCGGGTCGACGCCGACCTTGCCACCGCCGAACACCTCGCCCGACAGCTTGAGCAGGACCCGCTCGTATCCGGCCACGTGTATCACCCCTTGATCGTCGTGCTGGTCGTCGTCGCTCGCTCGTCGGGACCGTCGGACCCGGTCAGAAACCTAGCCGATCCGGTCGCGACAGTGTCGGGGCCGGCTCAGGGACTGCTGCTCCTGGTGGCGAGGACCACAGCCACGATGACGCCGATGACCACCAGGGCGGCGAGCACCGCCGCCACGATCTTCGCCACGCTCCAGGGTCGGTCGCCGACCACCTCTCCGGTGTTGGCGTTGACCATCACCTGGAAGGTCTTGCCCGAGTAGAGGTAGGTGGCGATCCACAAGGGCATGAGCATCAGCTTGAACATCGCCTGCGAGTAGGTGATGTCCAGGTCGGAGATCCGCTGCTCGTCGCCGCCGATGTCGCGACGGCAGTCGCCGTCGATGACACCCTTCATCTCCTGTCGCGCGAGTGCCGCGCCCTTCTGCGGGTCGACGTCGTAGCGCAGGGCGGAGTAGCCGGTGAGGTACTCCTGCTGGAAGGGGCGCGCCTCCTTGAGCTCCCACGGGCCCATCTTGTGCAGCTTCTTGGGGTCGAGACGGCTGCTGGCCACCACCAGGACGTCGTCGAAGAACCGCGAGACGTGGCCCGAGGCCCGACGCCACCGGGTGCGGCGCTCCTGACGGGTGACCGTGGTGGTGCCGCCCTTGCCGTCGGAGACGCGGTCGGTGACGGTGACGTAGTAGTAGTCGCCGCGTTGTCCGGTGTAGTCGGTGTGGGTCTGGGCGTCAAAGGTCCAGTGCGGTACGTAGGTGCCGTGCAGGGCCTCGGTCGAGCCGACCTTCTTGAGCGCGTTGGGTGCGAACCAGCGCGACCCGACCCACTCCCCGAAGGCATCCTTCGCGCCCCGCTGGTCGACGCGGAACGGTACGACCGCCTCGGGGGGCACCAGGCCCTCAGGATGGTCGAGGGCCACCAGCGCGCCCCCGCAGAACTGGCAGGCTCCGGCCAGGTCGCGGGTCTCGGTCGTCGCCCCGCAGTTCTTGCACTGCACGACCTGACCGCCGAGGTCGGCCACCTCGACGCTGCCGTGCCGCGCGCGCCACTCGTCGTAGGAGTGCTCGTTGATCTCGAGGTCACTGTCGGCGATCGCGAGCATCGAGCCGCACGAGTTGCAGCGCAGCGCCGTCGTGCCGGGGGCATAGGTCGTCTGCGAACCGCAGTTCGGGCACGTCGTGCTCAGCGGGCCAGCGGGCGCCGGCGGCGGGGGCTCGGAGATCGCGGGGGTCGATGAGCTCTCAGGGGTCGATGAGCTCGCGGGGGTCGGGGAGCCCATCGGGGGGATCGGCGGTGGTGGGGGCGCCGGCACGTTCTCGTCAGCCATGGTGCCGGGTCCTCAGCCCTGCGGGGGCAGCGGCGGAGGGGTGGCCGGGAAGACGCTGCGCAGCTCGGGCAGCTCGGAGGCCGCCGTCCACTGCGGCATGCCGTCACGCCAGACGAGGGTGGACGGCGTCAGCTCGCCGGCAGCGATCTTCGCCGGCATCTCGGCCACCGTCACCGGACCCACCTGCTGACCACCGACGGCCAGGAAGAACGCAGCAGCGGCGCCCGGGATCGGCGGCGGTCCACCGGCCGGCGCACCGGACTGCTGCGGCTGCTGCTGGTTCAGCGAGTTGGCCATCTGCTGGCCGAGCGCCATCCCCATTCCCATGCCCATGCCCTCGCCGGCGCCGCCGGGGTTGTTCGCGGCGTCACCGATGGCCTCGGCGGCCTGGAACTTGGTGTACTGGTCGAGGTTGCCCAGGACACCCATCGACGTGCGCTTGTCGAGCGCCTCCTCGACCTCGGGCGGCAGGGAGATGTTCTCGATGACGAAGCGCGGAACCGAGATGCCGAAGTCGGCGAGGTTGGTCGTCAGCGTGCCGGCCAGGGTGTCGGCGATGGTCTGCTGGTTGGCGGCGAGGTCGAGCATCGGGAGCTTGGAGTTGCCCAGCGCGTTGGCCACCTGGCTGACGATGTTCTGACGGAGGAACTCCGAGACCTCGTCGGTGCGGAACTGCGGGTCGGTGCCGACGAGCTGGCGCAGCATCTTGGAGGCGTCGACGACCTGCATCGAGTAGGTGCCGAAGGCACGCAGCCGCACCATCCCGAACTCGGGGTCACGTAGGGTGATCGGGTTCTGGGTGCCCCACTTCATGTCGGTGTACTGACGCATTCCGATGAAGTAGACCTCGGCCTTGAACGGCGAGTTGAAGCCGTACTTCCAGCCCTTGATCGTCGACAGGATCGGGAGGTTCTTGGTCTCGAGCGTGTAGGTGCCCGGCGTGAAGACGTCGGCGATCTGGCCCTCGCTCTCGAAGACCGCCACCTGGCCTTCGCGCACGACGAGCTGGGCGTTGTTCTTGATCTCGTTGCCCTGCCGCGGGAAGCGCCAGACCAGTGTGTCGCGGCTGTCGTCGAGGAACTCGACGATGTCGATGAACTGACCCTTGACCTTGTCGAACAGACCCATGGCACGCCTCTCGTGGCCGTCGCACCGGGGACTCCGATGCGCTCGGCGCGAGACTACTCGTCGCCCCGGCGCGATGTCTGCGTCGCTCGTCGTGTCGCACGGTGCGGCCCGGGCTGCTCGGCCACGAGGCTCAGCCGGGCTCGCACCGACCACGCGCGCCCACGACCACCGCCGACACCGGGCGGCGTCGAAAACGCCATGACCGACCACGCCGGAGGGCGTGGTCGGTCATGGCGCTGTGGTGCGTGGGCGTCAGGCGCCGACCTCGAAGCGGGCGAACCGCTTCAAGGTGGTGCCGGCCTCGTCGAGGACGGCCTTGACGGACTTCTTGTTCTCGGTCACCGACGGCTGCTCGAGCAGGACGACGTCCTTGAAGAAGCCGTTGAGACGTCCCTCGGTGATCTTGGCGATCGCCTGCTCGGGCTTGCCCTCCTCGCGCGAGGTCGCCTCGGCGATCTCCCGCTCCTTGGCGACGACGTCCTCGGGCACCTCGTCGCGGGTGAGGTACTGCGGCCGCATCGCAGCTGCCTGCATGGCAGCACCCTTGGCGGCGTCCTCGTTGCCGTCGTACTCGACCAGGACGCCGACCGCCGGCGGGAGGTCGGCCGCGCGCTTGTGCATGTAGACCGCCACCGGACCGTCGAAGTAGGCGACGCGACCGAGCTCGATCTTCTCGCCGATCGAGACGGCGAGCTCGTTGACCATCGTCTCGACGCTCACCCCGTCGATCTCGACGGCCTTGAGGGTCTCGGCGTCGCCGGCCTTCTCGGCATTCGCCGCGTCGGCGATCTTCTGCGCGGCGGCGATGAACGGCTCGCCCTTCGCGACGAAGTCGGTCTCACAGTTCAGCTCGACCAGGGCGCCGCCGGAGGTGGCGACCAGGCCGGCGGACGCGTCACGCTCGGCGGCCCGCTCGGCCATCTTCTTGCCACCCTTGATGCGCAGCAGCTCGGCGGCCTTGTCGAAGTCGCCTTCGGCCTCGGTGAGGGCCTTCTTGCAATCCATCATGCCGGCGCCGCTCTGCTCGCGGAGCTTCTTGACGTCGGCAGCAGTGATGTGTGCCATGTGGACTTCCATCCTCGAATCTCGGTCGACCGGGGCTCAGGCCTCGGTGGTGGCGGGCGCCTTCGGGTCGGCGACGGGCGCGTCGGCGGCGGGCTCCTCGGGAGCGGCCGGTGCGTCGGCAGCGGGCTCCTCGGTGGCCGCAGGGGCCTCGGTGGCCGTCTCGGTCGGGGCGCTGGTGGCGGCTGCGGGGGCCTCAGCACCCTCGGACGACGCACCGGTGGCCTCGGCGGCCGGGGTCTCGGCGGCCGGGGTGGAGGTGGCCTCGGCGGCCGCCTTCGACGCGTCGCCGGCGAGCAGCTCGCGCTCCCACTCGGCCAGCGGCTCCTCGGCACCGGGCGCCTTCTCGCCGGTCTTCACGCCGGAGCGAGCGATCAGGCCCTCGGCGACGGCGTCAGCGACGACACGGGTCAGCAGGCCGACCGCGCGGATGGCGTCGTCGTTGCCCGGGATCGGGAAGTCGACGGTGTCGGGGTCACAGTTGGTGTCGAGGATGCCGATGATCGGGATCTTGAGCTTGCGGGCCTCCTCGACGGCGAGGTGCTCCTTGTTCGTGTCGACGATCCAGATGGCGTTCGGCGTGCGGGTCATCTCGCGGATACCACCGAGCGACTTGTTGAGCTTGTCGCGCTCGCGGCGCATCTGCAGCAGCTCCTTCTTGGTGCGGCTGCTGCCGGCGACGTCCTCGAAGTCGACCTCGTCGAGCTCCTTGAGACGGTTGATGCGCTGGTGCACGGTCTGGAAGTTGGTGAGCATGCCGCCGAGCCAGCGCTGGTTGACGTAGGGCATGCCGACGCGGGTCGCCTGCTCGGCGATCGCCTCCTGCGCCTGCTTCTTGGTGCCGACGAACATCACGGTGCCGCCCTTGGAGACGACCTCCTTGATGAAGGCGTACGAGCGGTCGATGTAGGCCAGCGACTGCTGCAGGTCGATGATGTAGATGCCGTTGCGCTCGGTCATGATGAAGCGCTTCATCTTCGGGTTCCAGCGACGGGTCTGGTGCCCGAAGTGGACGCCGCTCTCGAGGAGCTGGCGCATGGTGACGACTGCCATTGAGTTCTCTTCTCCTGTGGAGCGCTCCGCCGTGTGCAGGCCCTTGGTCGAGCATCGGTCAGGACGTGCCGGTGGTGCGGTCCGGTTGGTTTCAGTTCGTTGCGCCCGACGGGTGTCGGGTGCCCTGACGCCTGCGCGCGACCCGACCGGCCCGAAGATGGTGCGTCCCGGGCTGGACTGAGGGTCGTCGCCCACGGATGATCGGTTCCTCGCCCGGGGGCGGAGGGCCGTCGTGGTCGGCAAGCGTGCGAAGTTCACTCCGGAGAGTGATGCCGCCAGCGTAGTCCAGGCGCGTAGTCAGCAGGTAATTGCGCCGTGACGCGCGTTCTCCATCGCTCCGTCCGCGAGTCCTGCACAGGATGGTGGGTCGGTCGACTTCTCCACTGGCGGCGGGTGGGCCAACGCAGCGCCGTCGCAGACGGACGACCGTGCAGGGGTGATCTCGCCCCGTCCTCTCCTTCGTCACCTCGCCCGCCTCGGTCCGCTCGCGCTGGGGATCCTGGTCGTCGGCCTCGTCCTCTGCGTGTGGGCTGCGGAGCCGGTGGCGGCCGAGCAACCCGCGGGCTCCGACCCCGTCGGGGTGTGGCCGCTGCGTCCCGAGCCGGACGTCGTCGCGACGTTCGACCCACCCGTCTCGCCCTACGCCCCCGGTCATCGCGGGGTCGACCTGGCCGGAGCCGTCGGCCAGCGAGTTCTTGCCGCCCTGCCCGGCACGATCACCTACGCCGGGCCCCTGGCGGGGCGAGGGGTGGTGGTGATCTCCCACGGCGCGACGCGCACGACGTACCAGCCTGTGGAGGCGGTGGTCGGGGTCGGCGACGTCGTGGCCGCCGGTGACCCCGTCGGTCGGCTCGATCTCGCGGGCTCGCACTGCCTGCCCCGTGCCTGCCTGCACTGGGGCTGGATCGAGGGCGAGACCTACCTCGACCCGCTGCGCCTCGTCGGGGCCGGTCCGGTGCGGTTGCTGCCGTTGTGGGGTGAGCTGTCAATGGCCCCGACCCCACCCTCCGGCAGCCCCGCGACGAGCGGCCGACCCTCGTCACCGTACGACGCCTGGCAGCCGTTGCTCAGGGCGCTTCACCACGTCGCCGCATCGTGAGGCGCACCGCCGTGGAGCGCATCGCCCACCGCGACCTAGGTGACAACAGCTCCGACATCCTCCGACGCGTCGCAGCCGGTGAGACGTTCGAGGTGACCAACCACGGTGTCGTTGTCACAGTGCTCAGCCCCCCGACGGACACGAGCGACCTGACCATCGTCAGACCCGCTACGCGGCTACGACCAGCGACTCAACGGCGCCGCGCGGGTCCGGGGGCTCCCCTCATCTCGCCCAGGTGACGAACGGACCTGCCGCACCCCCACGTTCTGCTCACGCCCGGGGATGCGCCTGCGCGTAGGCCCGACGCAACCGGTCGGTGGTGACGTGGGTGTAGCGCTGAGTGGTGGCGAGCGAGCTGTGACCGAGCAGCTCCTGGACCGACCGCAGGTCGGCGCCGCCCTCGAGCAGGTGGGTCGCCGCAGAGTGGCGCAACCCGTGCGGGCCGATGTCGGGGGCGCCTGGCACCTCGGCGATCCGGCGGTGCACCAGCGTGCGCACCGCGCGCTGGTCGATGCGTCGTCCTCGGGCGCCGAGGAAGAGGGCACCGCCTGCCCCCTCCGCCAGCACCTGGCGCCGGCCCTGGCGCACCCAGAGGTCGAGGGCACGGGCAGCGGGGACTCCGTAGGGCACGCTGCGTTCCTTGCGGCCCTTGCCGAGCACGCGGACGACGCGCCGCTCCTCGTCGACGTCGTCGACGTCGAGGCCCACCAGCTCGCCCACCCGGATCCCGGTGGCATACAGCAGCTCGAGCATGGCGACGTCCCTCAGCCCGAGCACGCTGCCGTCGTCGGCGAGCTCGGCGGCCGCGGTCAGCAGGTCGCGCGCCTCGTCGGCCCGCAAGACGTCGGGCAACGTGCGATGGGCCTTGGGCGAGCCGAGCGCCGAGCCGGCGTCGTGCGGGGCCCGACCGGTGCGCACCAGCCAGGCGGTGAACACCCGGGCTGAGGTGGCTCGGCGGGCCAGGGTCGTGCGCGAGCGGCCCATCGTCTGCTGCTTGGCCAGCCAGCTGCGCAAGGTGCGCAGGTCGAGCTCGGACGGATCGCTCTGCCCGAGCCGGTGCGCGTGGTCGAGGACTCCCCCGATGTCGGCGAGGTAGGCCCGCACCGTGTGCGGGGTGAGGTCGCGCTCGGAGACGAGGTGCCGCTCGTAGTCGCCGAGCACGCGGACCATCGCCTCGGGAAGGCCGGCCGGCTCCTCCGCATCTGGGCAGCCGCTCGCCGCGTCCACACCGCTGTCGCTCACCTCTTGATCGTAGGAGTCGCGGCCCGTGTCACACGTGAGCCAGCGCCGTCAGCCGCCAGCCTTCCTCGTCATGGGAGACGAGACCGACGCCTCGCAGCTTCTCCAGCGCTGCGCGCACCTCGAGCAGACCCAGCCCGGCGACGCGGGCGATCGACTCCGGCCCCACCCCCACCGCGACCGGGACGGCGTCGAGCACCTGGCGTTGGCGCGACGTCAACCGGTCGCGCACGGTCGTCGGCGCTCGGGCCGGCTCGACGAGGTGCTGGCCGGACTCCCCCACCAGCTCGAGGACGTCGGCCCCCGATGTCACCAACGACATCGCTCCGGTACGCAGCTGCTCGTGCACCCCGGCCGAGCTGACGCTGGTGACCGGACCCGGCACCCCCATCACGACCCGGTTGAGCCGTCCGGCCCAGGTGGCGGTGTTGAGGGCTCCGCTGCGGATCGCGGCCTCGACGACCACGGTGCCGCGCGTCAGAGCGGCGATCAGGCGGTTGCGGGCCAAGAAGCGGATGCGTTGCGGTGCGCACCCGGGGGCAGCCTCGGAGACGACGAGCCCGGTGACGGCGATCTGCCCGAGCAGCTGGCGGTGCGCGGTGGGGTAGACCCGATCGGCCCCACAGGCCAGGACGGCCACGGTCGGGCCGTCGACACTCAGTGCGCCGCGGTGAGCCGCGTCGTCGATGCCGAAAGCGGCACCCGACACGACCGCGACCCCGGCGAGAGCAGCCACGGCGCCCAGCTCACCCGCCACGCTCGCGCCGTACGACGTCGAGGCGCGGGAGCCGACCACCGCGATCGACCGACCGACCTGGTCGAGTCGCAGCGGCCCCTTCGCCCAGAGCCCGATCGGCACTCCCCCTCGGTCGTGCAGCGGAGCGAGGCCCGCCAGGTCGGCCAGCTGCTCGGGCCACTCGTCGTCCCCCGGGATGACGAAGCGCAGCCCCAGCCGGGCGGCCTGGTCGAGCTCACGCTCGGCGTCGATTCCGCCGAGACGTGCGGCGACGTCGGTCTGGAGCCCCATCAGGTCACGCTCCTCGGCCAGCAGGCGGTGCAGCGTGGTCGCGCCGAGCTCGGAGACGAGCGCCGCGAGCCGCAGGTCACCCGGCTCGGCCAAGCGGCTCAGCGCGGCCCGCGCAAGCCGTTCATCGGTGCCGGCGGTCATCCGGCGGCGCTCCTGAGCGCGTCGAGCAGGATCGGCTCACCCTGGCGCAGGCGCAGCGCGGTGTCGACCTCGCCGGGCCCGACCTCGACCTCGTGGCCCAGCGCCACGGAGGCGAGGTCGGCGACCGTCAGGGCAAGGCGGTGCACGCGGACGGCGCCGCGGCTGCTGAGGTGACCCGCGTAGAGCGCCGAGTCGATCGGACGCTTCGCCTCGGGCGAGAGCTCCCACCGGTCGCGCAGCACCGCCCCGGGCACGTGTGCGTTCAGGCGCCATCCGCAGTCGGCGTACCGCTCGTGCTGACGTCGGCGCGCTGCCGCCACCCGTCCACGCAGCACCTCCGAGCTCTCGGGAGGTGGCCCGCCACGCTCGTGCGGCTGCACCGGACCGATGTGGCGGGTGATGTCGATGCGATCGGCGAGCGGACCGCCGAGCTTGGCCCGGTAGTCGCGCAGCTGCTGCGAGCGACAGGTGCACTGACTACGGCCGACCTTCACCGCGTAGTTGCCGCAGGGGCACGGGTTGCAGGCCAGCACCAGCATCGCGCGGGCGGGCAGCGTGACCGACTCGTCGCGTCGCGCGACCGTGATGTCGCCGCTCTCCAGCGGTTGTCGCAACGCCTCGATGATGTCGGAGCGAAAGAGCGGGAACTCGTCGAGAAAGAGGACGCCGCCATGAGCGCGGCTGATCTCGCCCGGCCGCACCTGCCCGCTTCCTCCGCCGACGATGCTGGTCTTGCTGGCGTCGTGGTGCGGGGCGGAGTACGGCGGGGTGGTGATCAGCCCGTCCCCGGGCTCGAGCGCCCCTGCCAACGAGTGGATCGCGGTGAGCTCGAGGGCCTCCTCGGCGATGAGGGGCGGCAGGATGGTCGGGATCCTCTCGGCCAGGCTCGTCTTGCCGGCACCCTTCGGTCCCGACAGCAGGACGGCATGCCCACCGGCAGCTGCGACCGTGGCGGCGTACTTGGCGTCGAGCATCCCGTCGAGGTCGGCGAAGTCGACCTGCTCGAGCCGCTCGTCGCCGCGCCAGGTCAGCAGCCGGCTGCCCGACGTCGCGGCCACCGGCGGTGCCGACGGCACCACCTCACCGCGCAGCTCGGCCACGACCTGCTGCAACGAACGCATGCCGAAGACCGCCATCCCTGGCACCATCGCCGCCTCTCGCGCCTGGGGCTCGGGGACGAAGACGTGACGGATGCCCCGCTCGGAGGCGGCCAGCACCATCGGCAGCACCCCGGTGACCGACCGCAGCCCCCCTTCGAGCGTGAGCTCGCCGATGAACGCGCTTCCAACCAGCGAACGGGCGGGCACCGTGCCGTCCGCGGCGAGCACCGCGATCGCGACGGCGAGGTCGAAGTGGGGGCCGCGCTTGATGAGGTCGGCCGGCGACAGCAGGATCGTGATCCGCTTGGTGGCCGGCCAGCCCAGGTCGGAGTTGATGATCGCCATCCGGCACCGGTCCCCGGCCTCTCGCAGCGAGAGATCAGGACGCCCGACCATGGTGAACCCGACCTGACCTGGCGAGACGTCTGCCTGCACGTCGATGAGGTGACCCAGGGCTCCGTGCAACGAGACCGAGCGCGCCGTGGCGACGGACATCAGCCGATCCCTCGTACGTGGTCGACCTCAGCAGGGCCTCGCCGAGGTCGCATGACAGCCACCAGGTCGACCCGTGTCTCCTGTGGACGGACTCCATGCGCCGCGGCCCACAGCACCCCCAACCGCTGCAGACGGTCGAGCTTGACGTCGGTGATCGCCTCGTGCGGCGTCCCGTTGACCGTGCTCGTGCGGGTCTTGACCTCGCACACCACCAGTGCCGCCCCGTCGCGGAGCACCAGGTCGATCTCACCTGCACCGCAGCGCCAGTTGCGGTCGAGCAGCACCATCCCCTGCGCGACGAGGTGCTCCTCGGCGACTCGCTCCCCGTAAGCCCCCAGGGCTTGTCTGCTTGCTGCTGTCGTCGTCATCGTCGTGGCTCCATGCCGTCACGATGCGCGGGTCGCGTCCCCCAGACGTGGGCCTCCGGCCCGGCTGTGGAGGACCCGCCACGCACCGGGGCCTGTGGACGACTGGTGGCCAGTCAGCTCAGCAGACGCGGCGGCTCAGCGCCCTCACCCGGCGCCCTCGCCATGACGGCTACACATCACGAGGCAGGCTCGAGCGCGTCGCTGGCCTGGCCCACGAGCCGAGCACCTGCCCTCATCCCCGGCAGCGCAACGAGTCGGACGTCGCGCGTGTGCGGCACGTAGACAGCGGCCAGCTCGGCGACGACTCGGTCGATCGAGAGCCGCTCCTCCACGGCCTCGAGCGCACCGGCGCTGAGAGCGACGTACTCCTCGACGTCGCTACACATCCGCACGACGTGCTCCGCCAGAGCGAGGTCGTCGTGGGGTGCCACGAGATAGCCGTTGACCCCGGGGACGATCACGTCACGAATGCCGTCGACGTCGGTGCCCAGCACCGGCACACCCATGGCGTTCGCCTCGGCCAGCAAGTAGCCGAAGCTCTCGTAGCGCGAGGGCAGCACGACCACGTCGCACGTAGCCAGCCATGCACGGAGCTCTGCGCGAGGAATCCACGGCACGATGGTGACGTCAGTGCGTGTCACCGACGCACGCTCCAGTGCCAGCTCGAGCGTGAGGTCGTCATCGGCGTAGTGGCCGACCCCGACGAGGTCGCAGACGACCTCGGTCCCGAGTCGATCACGTAGTCGGCGCACCATGCGCAGGTAGGTGTCGACGTCCTTCTGAGGGCACACGCGCGCGGCCGCGCCCACCCGGACCTGGCCCTGCGGCACGCGGGGCGACGCTGCCGAACGCTCGACGCCGTTCGTCACCGTGGTCACTCGGTCCTCGGAGTGACCGATGTCGTCGACGGCGCGCCTGGCCTCGCTCGGCGACGTCGCCACCACCTGGCACGGGAAGTGTCGTGCCAGCACCTGCTCGACGACCTTGAAGACCCGACGCACCGCGCCTGTCTTGCCGAGGTAGAAGAAGGCGTGCGGCGTGTAGATGGTGGTGCCCAGACGAGCCCAGGCCAATCGACCGATGAAGCCCGCCTGCGAGCTGTGCAGATGGACGACGTCGGGTGCGAGCCGACGTAGCGCACGACGAAGCGCGAAGACCGCACGCACCTCCTGCACCCGCGTCGTCGTGCGCGGCATGTCGACGATGGAGACCTCGTGTCCGGCAGCGCGCAGGCGGTCGGCGAACTCCCCGTCCTTGCCGAGCACGAACGCGAACTCCACGTGGGCGTCGACCCAGTGGTCGAGCATCAGCTGGAGGTAGGTCTCCACGCCTCCGAACGCCTCGGTGACGTGGACGACTCTCGTCGTCTCAGCCTGGCGGGCCATGTCAGTAGGCCCCGCGCGAGCCGAGGACGGCGCCGAAGGTGCTCACCAGGATCTTGAGGTCCTGGACCATCGACCAGTTGTCGACGTAGTAGAGGTCGAGACGGACGGCCTCCTCGTAGGAGAGGTCGGAGCGGCCGGAGACCTGCCACAGCCCCGTCATCCCCGGCCGCACCCGAAGCCGTCGTCCGACCAGGTCGCTGTAACGGTCGACCTCGCTCACCAGGCCCGGGCGGGGGCCGACGAGGCTCATCTCTCCACGCAGGACGTTGACCAGCTGCGGGAGCTCGTCGAGGGAGAAGCGGCGCAGCCAGACGCCCGGGGTGGTGATCCGAGGGTCGTTCCTCATCTTGAAGAGGCCGGGCTCGGTCGACTCACCAGCCAGGACGCTCAGCCGGCTCTCGGCATCCACGACCATCGTGCGGAACTTCAAGCACGTGAACTCGACACCGCGCGTGCCGACCCTGGCCTGACGAAAGATCACCGGACCGCCGTCGTGGGCACGGATGCGCCACGCGGCGAACGCCAGCACGGGCGAGAAGACGATGAGCACAGCGCAGGAGACGACGATGTCGAAGGCCCGTTTGCTCAGCTTGAGCGCCTTGAGCGTCGACGGCTTGTCGAGGTGGATGAGGGGCAGCCCTGCTACTGGCTTCACCCGCACGCGGGCCTGCGAGACGTCGGCGACGCTCGGCGCGACGACGACCCGCACGTCATCGTCCTCCAGCTCCCACACCAGCGATCGCAGACGGGCTCCGGTGTTGACCGAGGAGTCGGCCACGAACACGACGTCGATGGCATTCTCGGCGATCACCGAGCGAACAGCAGCCGGGCAGCCGAGCACCGCGATGCCACCGGGAGTGACGACGTCGTGCTCGACCGTCAGGGCACCCACCACGTCATACCCGAGCCAGGCCTCCCGTCCCAGCACCGTGGCGATCTCGTCGATGTGAGCGACGGTGCCGAGGATCAGCAGTCGTTGTTGCAGGTTGCCCCTGCGCCGCGAGGCGTGCAGACCCCGGTAGAGCAGGGTGCGTCCGGCAACCAGGCCGGGCGCCCCGACGAGGAACAGGATCGCGAAGAAGCTGCGGGAGAGGGGATAGCTGGCCAGGAAGCAGACGATGCTGAGGCCGGCCGTTGCCATCGCGGTGCCGCGCAGCACGGTCTTGCGTTCGAAGGCGCCGGCGCCGAAGTTGGCCTTCGCGTAGGAGCCCGTCAGCGCGATCGCGCCGATCCACCCCACAGCCACGGCCGGTGAGAACAGTCCGAAGGAGTAGCTCGTCGTGTCGGGGCCCCAGAGGGAATCGAGCGACTCTCGCAACGCGACGCCGGCGAGGACCGTGACGCTGACGACCACGGCATCCACCAGGAGCGCGAGCCCGGGCAGGTTCCTGAGGACGGCCGAGCGACGGCCCGCGATCGGTACGACGCGGGCGCGCTCGTTGATGACAGCAGTCATGGGGGGACTTCCTGCGGGGGGGGGGGGGGAGTGGGGGGAGACACCCGGGGGGGTATCAACACCCGGAGAAACGGTCGACGAGGCTCGAAGTTACGGGCGAGCACGAACTACCCGGCGCCGGTCCAGACCAGCGCGATGCTGCAGCCGGTCCGGAGCGGCAGCTTCACCGCCTCGTCGCGCTGTGAGTCAGCTGTGGAAGGGCATCCACATCTGCGATGGCACGTCGTAGGCCTCGGGCCACGCGCGCACACCGAGCTCGAGAGCCGCCAGGACCGCAGCGGTCAGGTCCGCCGGGTCGAGGAAGTCCTCCGGCAGCACGGGCGCGCCGAGCTCGATGTACGACGCGTCCCCGCCGGCGCGATGACAGCTGAGCGGCACCACGGGCGCGCCAGACCTCAGCGAGAGAGCACCGACGCTGGTCCTCCCGAACCACTCGCGATCCAGGAACCTCACCAGCGCCCGACCCCCGGGGTAGTCACACGCGAGAGCGACCGTGTCGCCGTGGTTCAACAGCTCGAGCACGCCGGAGAATCCCACCCCGACGCTCGCCAACGCACTGTCGCGATGGGCGGTCATGGTGCGGGCCTGGTGGATCCGCCACGGCTCGGCGTCAGGATCACCCTCCCCTGCGGCCACCGACTCCGCTGCCACCACGACGCGCAACGGGAAGCCGGCCGCTGCGATCGACGGGAACGCGCCCTCCCAGTGCCCGTGGTGCAGGAAGGCGAGGATCACACCCCGGCCGCGCGCCCTCGCGCTCGTCAGATGCGCGCCGCCGACGACGCGTTGTCGACTGTGGGAGGCGGGATGGAAACGAGACTCGCTGCGCAAGCACGAGAAGCGCACGTGGCGTCGCGCCAGCGCGTCGAGATCGCTCGCAGGGAGGTCGGCGACCACGGTACGGACGTCGGTGCGCGCCTGCTCGCGACTCGGCGACCAGGACCAGACGGCTCTCGCACGCATCCAGACGAAGAGGGGGATCAGGCAGCTGGGCTTGTTCACCCGAACCCCTTGGATGAGTGCCACGGCGATGGCTCGCACGTCGGTAGAATACACGTGCGGGTATCCGGCGAATCGGCGTCGCCGCCGCTTGCTCGTCGCTATCCTTTGGGCCGCCCCCCAGGAGTGCCACATGATGCAACACCTACGCCGCGTCGCGGGCTTCGCGTTCCTCCCGGCGTTCTCCCTGCTCGCCAGCGTCGTGCTGCTGCCGCTGGTCGCGGCCAATTTCGGCTCGGGCGGTTGGGTCACCCTCGGCGCAGGTCAGAGCATCGGCGCCGTCGTCACCATCATCTGCGGTCTCTCGTGGGCCGTCACCGGCGGTCATGCCGTGGCCGTCGCGGACGCCGTCGAGCGGCGTCGGCTCGTCGTGCTCAGCCTGACCACCCGCTCGGCCATGCTCGTGCTCACGTTGCCCCTGGCCACGGCCGTCGTCGTGGTCGTCGACGCGGAGTACCCCTTCGCCGCGTGGCTCTTCATGGTCGGCATGGCGCTCAACAGCTACACCATGGGCTGGTACTACGGTGGCGCCGCGACGCCTCGGCACCTGGCGGTCAACGAGGGCGCCGTACGGCTCCTCGGGTACGTCGTGGCCACCGCCTTCTTGATGCTCGGGGGCCAGCTGTGGGTCTACGCCCTGGTCAACGTGGTCAGCAGCCTGGTCAGCCTGGCCCTCAACTGCCTCACGATCCGCCGGGCCACCCGGCCCTGCGACCGCCTCGGCTGGGACGACCATCGCGCCGAGCTCGTCAGACAGCTCGAGGGAACGCTGGCACGCACCGGGTTCGCCCTCTTCACCTTCGGTGGACCGACGATCTTCGCACTCGGCGCGGTGGCCGTCATCGCAGAGTTCAACGCCGTCGACCAGATGCTGAAGGCCAGCGTGAGCGCCACGTCCATCCTGCCGCAGGCCTTCATCGCCGTCGTGGCGACGCGGAGCGCGGTCGGGACGAGCCGGTGGTGGCAACGTCCTGAGTCGTTGGTGATCACGTGGCTACCCCTGGGCGCCTTCCTGGTGTGGACGCTGGCGGGCCCGCAGGCAGCCGGCTTCCTCTTCGCCGGCGAGCTCGACCTGTCGCACGCCCTCTCGGTGCTCATCGGCGTCGCCCTGGCCGCGACGATGTCACTGCGCAGCTTCGAGCTCCTGGTGCTGGTGCCCAGGGGCCTGACGACGACCATCTTTCGCATCAACGCCGTGGTCTCGTTCGCGGGCGTCGTCCTGCTGTACGCCGCCGCGCGCGCCGACTCGGTGGTCGCGGGCCTTCTGTCCTGGGTCGCCATCCACGCGGCGATCTACGCGTGGGAGGTCACCGAGCTCCGCCGCTCGGGTGCCCGCCACCGCGCGGTCGATGCGGCGCTGACGGTCGGTCCAAAGGCCGTCGGCGAGCAGAGCGCACCCATCTGAGCGCTACTGATCGGCGACCGGCTCCCCCACCCCTCGACGAAAGGCACCCACACCGTGACCTCCCCACCCTCGGTGGTTGTCGCAGCGTCATGGCGCGACAACTCGATCACCGCGATCGCGCGCGGCGCACACGCACGAGGTGTCCTGCGTGAGCGCTACGTCGTGGACGATCGGTTCGTCGCCCGCCTCGCCCTGCTCACCGGAGGCTTCAGCACGCAGGCTCGGGCGCACGCGGCCCGCGCACGCGATCGTTCTCGCGCGAGGAGCATGTCCGGCGACGTCCTCGTGGGACGCTCCCCTGAGCTGCTGCGCATCGTCGGTGCGGTGGCCGACCGGCGGTTGCCGATCGACCTGGGCGAACAGCTGTGGAAGGCCGACTTCGACCGCCGGGTCGCTCGGTGCCTCGCGCGACGCCCCGCACTCGGACCTCACGACGTCCTCGTCGGGATGCCGGGCTCGGCGGCCGCGTCCTTCGCCACTGCGACGTCGGCCACGCTCGTGCTGAACGCGATCGACACCCACCCCCGCGAGCACAACCGGGTGCTGGAGGAGGCCTATCCGGACGGGCGGGCACACGCGGAGGCCTACCCCGACCTGCTGGTGGGGCGCATCGAGCGCGAGCTCGAGCTCGCCCACCTGGTGCTCGTGCCGAGCGAGCTGAGCGCGGAACAGATGCGTCGACACGGCGTCGCCCCGAGCAAGCTCGCAGTCTTCCGTTACGCCGTCGAGCTGGAGGCGTTCGATCCAGGTGTCTGCGCGGGGTCCCGCGGCTCGGAGCGCCCGACAGTGCTGTGCGTCGCGCAAGTGCTCTACCGCAAGGGCGTCCCGATGCTGCTCGATGCTGCGCGACGCGCGCCGACCGTCGACGTCCGGATCGCTGGGCCGGTCTTTGATCCGAGACTGGTGGTCGACGCGCCGCCCAACGTGACGCTGCTCGGCTCGCTCGGCCCTGACGAGGTCAGGCGCGAGTACGCCACTGCAGATGCGTTCGTGCTCCCGTCGCTCGACGACTGCTTCGGGCTCGTCGTGACCGAGGCGGCTGCCGCTGGGCTGCCGCTCTACGTGACGGCGATGACCGGAGCCTTCGAGATCGTGCAGTCGCTGCCGCAGACCACGCTCGTGGACCCGAGCGACGTAGCCGGTCTGGCCTCACTGCTTGCAGCCATCCCCGTGCTCGAGCCCGAGGCACGGCGGGCGAACGCGAGCGGGACCCGAGAGCTCGACCGGACCACGTTGGACTGGGACCGCTACGCCGAGGCAGTACTCGACGCAGCGCTGCGCTGACCGCTCGCTGGCCGCCACGGGGGCCGGCCGCCGCTCAACGCGTGAGGACGGGGGTGACCACTCGAGCCCGGCGACGACGGTCGATACGGTGCCCGATCCGGATCAACGGCTTCTCGAGGACGACGTGCAGCACCCACGCGCCGAGGATCGCTACGGCGAGGGCAGCGACCGGGGCGACGATGCCCTGCCACAGGTCGCTCCTCGGCAGCACCGCCTGGGCGAGGTTCAGCGGGAACCCGTGGGTCAGGTAGAAGGCGTAGGAGATCCGGCCGAGGAAGACCAGCGGGCGCGCGCGCAGCAGCTCGGGCAGCCACCCCGTCGAGGTGACGATGCCACCCAGCAGCAGGGTGACCGGCACGCCGTACAGCACGTAGAACGGCTGGGTGAGCTCGACCAGGTCGGTCGAGAGCTGCACCGCCACGACCCCGACCAGCACCGTAGTGATCACCGCGGGACGACCGAGGCGGGAGGCCACCGCATAGCAGCGTTCGTCGTCGAGCACGAGGGCGAGCGCGCAGCCCATCCCGATCAGGGCGTAGGGCTGCAGCAGGTCACCGATCGTGCCGACGAAAAGGGGGGCGGACCAGAATGCGCCGACGGCGACCCCCAGCGCCCACAGACGGAGGCGGAGCCTGCCCGCCAGAAGGACGAAGCCGAGGAGCGGCCAGACGAAGTAGAACTTCTCCTCGATGCCCAACGACCAGGCTGCAGCGAACGGCGGCTCGACACCTGTCGCGTTGAGCAGGGCCTGCTCGGGAAGGAACCCCAGGTAGTAGGGCAGGGAGTCCAGGAATGCGCCGCGGCGCTCGGGCTGGAACCCGATCCCCACCACCAGGACGGCGTAGAAGGCCAGCACCACCGCGTAGAGCGGGTAGATGCGAAACACTCGGCGCAGGTAGAAACCGACCACGTCGAGACGGCCGTCGCGGCGCTCCTCGCGTCTGGACAGGGTGGTGATCAGGTAGCCGCTGAGGACGAAGAAGAACGTGACCCCCGTGCCACCGTGCAGACGGTCCCAGAAGAGTGCGTCGATGTGGCTGGTGAAGACCAGCAGGATCGCCGCGGCCCGCAATCCGTCGAGCTCGCCGACGTAGCGACGCTCCTGGTACTCGGCGAAGGTCCTCATCGAGCTAGCTCGCCCGTGCAGTCTTCGAGCCGGACGACGTGCGGCCGGGCTTCTTCGCGTCACTCCCGGCGGCGGCCTCGGCGGCCTGAGCGACCACGTCGACCAAGGCATCCTGCATCGGCTGCGCGAGCTGTTCGGCGTATTGCAGGGTCAGGTGTTCGCCATCGACGTAAGCCGGGGTCGTGCCGACGAAGGCGGGGCAGTAGTCGTCGGCGCAGAACCACCCACGGGTGTCGATGTAGTAGGCCTGCGTCGACTGCGCTACCTCCTGCTCCATGTCGGTGTAGTCGAACCAGCCCTGCTCGATCGGCTTCTCGCAGTCATCGGGCGAACCGACGCTGGTCGCGCACTCGGTCAGGTCGCCGGCGCCGGGTGGGCCCGACACGACAGCCACGATCCGACCCGGAGCGCTGATGGCCCTCAGCTCACGCTCGAAGCCCACCCGGATCTCGTCGAGCGCCTCCTGCCCGGTCGCACCGGAGCTCAGCGCTCCGTTCGGATAGATCCAGGTCGACGAGACGATGACCAGGTCAGGCTCGATCGCGTTGATCTGGCTGCGCGCGAACGTCTTGAACTCGTCGCACTGCGCGAAGTCGCCGCCCTCGAACCTGTCGGTCTTGGCGTCGAAGGGCGGGCACTCGGGGTACGTCAGCTGCTGCACACGCCCTCCCGGAAGAGCGTCACGTACCGCGGGCATGTAGGCGAGGGCGACCGAGTCACCCAGGACGACCGTGGTCGTGGGGGCGTCGTCGGGTCCGAACGAACAATCGTCGACGTTGGCCTCGGTCACGTCGACACAGCCGTAGTCAGCCATGCCGTCCAGCCAGGGCCCGATGCCGAGCCGGTCGACGGAGGGTTCGAGCTGCGGGTACTTCTTCAGTCCCAAGGATTGCTGGATCCGTTTCAGCAGGTAGGCCTCGACCTCGGTCTGTCCGTCGGCGACGTCGGCGACGTCCACGGCGCCGTCGGCGGTGGACGGCGCGACGCTGAGGATCTGCTCCCCGTCGGTCGGCTGGCCGGTCGAGGCCACGGCACCGGCCACCAGCACCGCGGCAACCAGGGCGCCGACCACGATCCAGGTGTTCGCGAGCCGGTGCGAGTGGTTGACCGGGCCCACGTTCATCGCCTTGCGCCACCTGGGCTCCAACCAGTGCGAGTGCCGGACCGGGTCCTCGACCAGGTGGAACGACAGCACGGACAGGCCGAGCGTGAGGGCCAGAGCGACCACGTGGTAGCCGAGGCCTGCGTCGGGGAAGTAGGCCAGGAGGAGCACCACCACGGGGAAGTGCCACAGGTAGAGCGAGTAGGAGATGTCTCCGAGGTAGGTGGTCACCCGGTTGCGGAGCAGGAGGAAGTAGCGCGGCTCGGACCCGATGCCTGCGACGATCACGAGCGCTGCGCCGAGCACCGGAAGGGCCGCCCACGGCGCCGGGAACGGGGCGGACTCGTCGATCAGCACCGTAGAGGCGGCGATGGCGCCGAGGCCGGCGTAGGCGAGGAACGGGCGCACCGGCACCGGCAGTCGACGCCACGTGGCGGACGTGCTCGCGAGCATCGCACCGACGAGCAGCTCCCACGCGCGGTCGAAGGTGGAGAAGTAGGCGACCACCGGAGAGGTCGAGGAGTGCGAGAGCGAGTAGGCGAAGGACGTGACGCCCAGCATCCCGGCGACCACCCCCAGCACCAGCAGGTGGCGACGGGAGCCGGGGGCAATCCTGCGGGCCACCGCGATCGTGGCCACGAGCAACGTCGGCCAGACGACGTAGAACTGCTCCTCGACCGAGAGCGACCAGTAGTGCTGCAGGGGCGAGACGGGCCCCCCGCTGGCGAAGTAGTCGGTCCCGGCCTGAGCGAAGTGCCAGTTCGCGCCGAAGACGAGAGCCCAGCCGCCGTCCGTCGCCACGCTCTGGCCCCGCGTGTCGTTGAACAGCAGGAACGTCGCCACGATCGTGACAGCGATGACCAAGGTCGCCACCGGCATGATGCGGCGGACCCGTCGACGGTAGAAGTCGACATAGCTGATGCGTCCCGAGCGGGACTGCTCGGAGAGCAGCAGGTGGGTGATGAGGAACCCGGACACCACGAAGAACACGTCGACGCCGATGAACCCGCCGAGAGGCTGACCGAAGACGTGGTCGCAGATCACCAGGAGGACTGCGACCGCGCGCAGGCCCTGGATGTCGGCTCTGCCCTTGCGGGGGGCGCGCGCGCCCGGTGTCGGGCCGGCGCGACGGTAGCCCATGTGAAGCGGGGGGAATTTCACGTCGTGATCGTAGTGCCGGACGACCCCTCTGGTCCGGCGATCGCGAGAACCTCTCAGATCCTGCGCAGGCCCGTCGAACACCCGACACGCGGTCCACTGCGACGCCTCAGGACGACGGCAGCACCGGGTGTCTGCGCCGTCGTCCGCCACCGGTGACGAACACGGCGAGCACCAGCAGCGCCACGGTGGAGCCGAAGACGCCGGACAACGACCCGAACGGCCCGCGCCACAGCCCCACCTGCGCGATCGCCAGGTAGGCCGCCACCACCGCCACCCGCGACTGGGTGAGCCACGCCCGGTCCAGGTAGGCCCACGCCACGCCCAGCGCGAGCAGGATCAGCACGATGCCCAACCAGCCGAAGGCGAGGTAGGACTCGGCTGGGAACGGGGTGGAGAGGTCGAGGAAGTCGTACCCACGGTCCGCCGCGATCTGGAACGTGGACGGCTCCGCCTTCGCCGTCCAGATCGCTCGTGGCACGAAGAAGAAGAGTGCCGACAGCAGGTGCAGACCCCAGTCGTGCCCATGGGCGTCGACGAAGGTGATCGTGTTGATCATCTGCTGGAACCCGTCGAAGTCCGGGCTGGCCAGCAAGGCCTCGGGTCCTGACCTCGACTCGCCGTAACGGAAGTAGTTGGCCGCCGGATAGGCGAGCAGGAGAGCGCCGATGCTCAGCACCATCCAGCCGACCGCCGCGCTGCGGCCTCGGGGCCGGAAGAGTGCCAGCGCAAAGGTGCCGAACGCCGCCAGGACGAAGTAACGCGGGGTGACGAAGGGGTTGGCCACGATGAGCAGCAGCAGGAACGAGGCGGCGCTCAAGAGGATGGCCACCAGGCGTGAGCCCGACCCGCGCGGCGCGCCTGGCACGAGCCACAGCGCCAGGACCGACGCACTGACCGTCAGCGAGCTCGGCACGATCTTGACCAGGCTGCCCACCACCTGGGCGTCCACGGCGATGCCGCTGTCCTGCACGTTCTGGGTGACCTCGTTGCGGGAGCTGAGTAGTGCTGCGGGACCGCCGGCCGCCGAGATCAGCAACGGGGTCAGCAGGATCGCACCGACGAGGTAGATCACTGCCAGGCACGCCATCCGTCGGCGGCGGTCCGGAGCGATCTCCCACGCAGTGGTGGTCACCGGGCGTCCCCGCTGCAGCAGCGCGTACCCGAGGAGGAAGGCACCCTGCCCCAGCGCCAGGGCGACCTGGGCACGCAGCGTGCCGGAGAAGTTCGCGGTGATGCCGGGGTCGTTCCACGCAGCCTGGAGATGGTCGATCTGGTAGATCGACGGCACGACCAACCAGCAGTAGGGGAAGACGCTGGCGATCAGAAGGCACGGTCGCAGACGGGAGTGGACAGCGGCACCGGCGCCCACGGCACAGAGCAGCGCGTGCATGACCGCGAGCACCCCGTGGTACGGGTCGATCTGTGCCACCATCGGGAGCAACGGCACGACGGCCGCGAGGGAGCACAGCACCACCGCGACGACCAGCGATCCACCCGGGTCGTCCGCCTGCGCGGGAACGGTCGGCGAGGCGGAGGACGGCATCCGGGCGAGGCGTGTGGCAGCGACCCGCGTCGAGCCGGTGCGTCCGGCGCCATGCTCGGCCACGTGATCTCCTGCTCGGTGCTCGATCGCGCTGGGGCGTACCGGCGCTTCTGGGGGCATGCGGGTCGTGCGGAACCTGCGAGCAGAACCTATTGCAGTCGGTAGGTCGAAAAGTCGGAAACGGCACAACCTGCTGGCATACGATCCTCACGATGCGACGAGGCCACGCAACGTGCGACCAGGCCTCGCTCCTGACAGTGAGGTCCCCCCCAGATGCTCGAGTTCTTGGCTGTTCTCGCACGCCGATGGCGCATCGTCGTCGGCCTCGTGTTGATCGGCGTCGTTGCCGCGGGTGCCCTGGTGTACCAAGCGACGCCCAGCTATCGCGCCAGCACTCAGCTCTTCGTCGCGCTCGACTCCGCCAACAGCGCCAGCGAGCTGAACTTCGCCGCCTCCTTCAGCTCCCAGCGGGTGAAGTCGTACCCCGACCTGGTGAGCAGCCCGCTGGTGCTCGAGCCGACCATCGAAGAGCTCGGTCTCGACGAGACGTCCGCTGAGCTGGCGGCCGACGTCACCGCCGAGGTGCCGCCCAACACGGTGCTGATCCAGGTCTTCGTCGACAACCCGTCGGCCGTGCTCGCTGCCGACATCGCCAACTCGATCGCGGCCAACCTGGCGAACGTCGTCGAGGACCTCGACCGCACTCGCGAGGACAGCGCGTCACCGGTACGGGTCAGCGTGACCCGCCCGGCCGTGCCACCCGCGTCACCGCGCACCCCCGTGCCGCTGCTCAGCCTCACGGTCGGCCTGCTTCTCGGGCTGCTGGTGGGCGCTGCCCTGGCGCTGCTGCGCGAGGTGCTCGACACCTCGGTACGCGACGAGTCCGACGTCACCGAGACCACCGGTCTCCCGACGCTCGCCCACGTGCCGACGAACTCCGACGTCGCCAGCTCTCCCGTGCTCGACGCGACGCCTGCCCACCCGGTCTGGGCGGAGTCGTATCGCAAGCTGCGCACCAACCTCAGCTACTTCAGCCCCGACAATCCCGCCCGGGTCATCATGATCACCTCGGCCCTGCCCAGCGAGGGCAAGTCGCTGACCGCCACCAACCTGGCCGCCTCGCTGGGCCAGAGCGGTCAGCGCACGCTGCTCATCGATGCCGACCTGCGGCGGCCCTCGGTGGCCAAGGTGCTGAGGATGACCGACGACGTCGGTCTCACCAGCGTGCTGACGGGCAGGGTCGACGTGGTCGACCTGGTGCAGCACCGCGATACCTTCGACGTGCTGGCCAGCGGTCCGCTACCACCCAACCCGAGCGAGCTGCTCGGCGCGCAGGTCTTCCGCGACCTGATCGACAGCCTGCGCATGGAGTACGACCGGATCGTCATCGACACTCCCCCGCTCGTGGCCGTCACCGACGCCGCGGTCGTCTCGACAGCCAGCGACGCGGTGGTGATCGTTGCGCACGCCAACCGCACCAAGCGCGCCGATCTGCGACGCGCCCTGTTCGCGTTGCGCGCTGTCGACGCCAACGTCTTCGGCGTGGTGCTCAACCAGGTCGCGCCCAACAGCAACGTCTACTACCAGTACGACACCGTGCCGCGTCGGGCCGAGCGCCGGCCCGAGCGGTTCGAACGTCCTGAGCGTGCGGAGCCGCTCGAGCGACTCGACCGTTCGGAACCGGTCACGGACCGGTCGTGAAGCGCCGACCCACCTCGTGACTTCCCGGGTGCTCTTCGTCGGTCACAGTGCTGCCCTGTCCGGTGCCGAGCTCTACCTGCTCGGCATGCTGGCTCGGACGCGCCGGATCGAGGCGTCGGTGCTGCTCTTCGAGGACGGACCTCTGCGGGGTCGCCTCGAGGCGATCGGCATCGAGACCACGGTGTGTGCGATGCCGGGCAGCCTGGACGCCGTGTCGCGCACCGGTGACGGCGGCGGCAGCACCCTCGCTGCGCTGGGCGGGTTGCCGGCCTTCGGCGCACGCCTGCGGCGCGTGCTCGAAGGGAGCCGCGCCGACGTCGTCTACACGAACAGCGCGAAGGCTCACGTCGTGATCGCGCCGCTGGCGCGGATGTCCGGCGTACCCGTGGTCATGCACGTGCACGACCGGGTCGTGGCCGACAGCTACACCTGGCCCAACAGAGCGGCCCTGCACGGTGCAGCCGCCTGCGCGAGCGCCGTGATCGTGAACTCGAGGGAGACCTCGTCGAGCCTACGCCCGCGGGAGCGTCGACGCGCCCACGTGTTGCCCTGCCCGGTCGAGGTGTCGCCGCCGCGTGAGGTCCGGGCCGCGCCACAGGAGCGGACGAACTCACTCTCGATCGCCCTCGTCGGGAGGATCTCGATCTGGAAGGGGCACCGCCTGGCGATCGAGGCGCTGCACCGCGCGTGCTCGGACGCCGGCCCAGCGGGCGCAGCGCCCGTCGACCTCGAGCTGCACGTCTACGGAGCTGCGCTGTTCCCCCGTGATGTCGACTACGGCGAGCAGGCGCGGCGGCGGGCCGCCGAGCTCGGCATCAGCGAGCGGGTGCACTGGCACGGGCACGTCGACGATGTCACGGCCGCCATGCGGACCCACGACCTGGTCCTGCATGCGAGCACCCAGCCGGAGCCCTACGGGCAGGTGATCGCCGAGGCCATGGCCGCGGGCGTCGCCGTCCTGGCGGCGGACCGCGGCGGTCCTCTCGAGCTGATCGAGCACGGCCGGTCGGGCTGGTTGTACGCGATGGGTGAGGTCGAGGCGCTGGCCGAAGCCCTGGTGCGCCTGGCGCGCGAGCCAGCCCTGCGCGACCAGCTCGCCGCTGGAGGGCACGAACGCTCTGCGCACCTCTCCTACGCGGTGGTGCTCCCCCGTTGGGAGGACGTGCTCATCACGACTTCTGGTGCCTCGCACCGCGCGCGGCGATCAGACCTCAGCTGACGTCGAGCCGGTCGGCCAGCAGCTGGGCCAGCGCGCGGTAGTAGTCGGCGCCCGGATGCCACGCTGCAGGCGCTGCTGCAGTCGGCTGGAAACCGGAGAACCACGGCACCGACGAGCAGATGTCGTGGCCCTCGGCGAGCTGCCGGACGTCGACGAACTCCACGTCTGCGTCGGCGGCGGCCTGCGCCATGGCACCATCGACGTCGTCGAAGACATCAGTGGCGAACTCGGCGTCGTCGACGGTGAAGCCCACGGCGCCGCACGTACGCCCGGCGATGAAACGGGGATAGCCGATCACGACGACTCGGGCGCTCGGGGCGGCCTCGACGATGCCGTCGAGCACCGCGGCGAGGTTGTCGACCACTGCACCCGCACTTGCCAGCGGGTTCTCGCCGACTCCCGCGCCGGCGTAGGAGTCGCGGCACGGGGCGCCGTCCGGGTCGAGGGACGCCACCCGGACGCACGTGCCGATGAGCTTGCCGAAGATGTCGAAGTCGTTGCCGCCGAGCGTCACCGTGACCAGGTCCGTCGACCGCGAGAGCGCGTCTCGCTGCGGGTCGGGCCGTTCGGTGTCGGCGGTGTCCTGGACGCCGGTGAAGTCGGCGGTGCTGGCCCCTGCGCACGAGACGTCGACGAAGCTGGCCACCTCGAGACGCGCGGCGAGCAGCGACGCTGCGTTGTCGGTGGAGCGTCCGCAGGCGGGCTGGTCTGAGCGCTGCGGGGCGACGTCGAGTCCCGCGGCGTAGGAATCACCCAGGGCCACGTAGTCGACCTCGCGGGGAAGCGGGGAGGGCGGAGTCGCCGCTGTGGGCAGCGCGGCCACGGGGGCGCTCGCCCCGGCCACGCGGGGAGCAGGACGGGCGTCGATGGTGACCAGGGCCGAGCCAGGCCGCCCGTCCGTGCCGATGGTGTGGCTCAACAAGACGGTTCCGCCGGCGACCACGGCAATCGAGAAGACCGCCATGAGCGAGACGACCCGCACGTTGCGCAACGTCTCGCGTCGTGTCTGCTTGGTTCGCCGCACGCGAACACCGCCGCGGGGCTCCGGCACCCGGCTCCCGTCGCGTCGACGCTGAGCAACCACGCGGCCTCCTGGGTCATCGCTGCTGAGGATGAGCTCGGTCCACCTCGGCAGGCGCGACGGGTGCGCCCTGTCGTCCTCAAGAGTAAGCGACCTTCCGACATCGCGAGACAAAACGCACCACCTGGACCACAACAGAGCCCAGGGCCCAGAGGGTCGCAGGCCTGGGGCCCGGAGTGGCCTGCGCCGGGCTGGAAGCCGTTGCTCCGTCGCACCCGCCCCTCCGCGCCGCAGACGGTGGAGCTGCAGAGCCTCAGCGCCAGGTCGTGCCGGCGATCGCCCGCTCGCTGCACGCCTCGAGCGCAGCCGGCCAGCTACGCAGCACCACGATGATCAGGCGGCCGCGTGCCGGCTACATTCTGCACGGACTCACCCGCGAAGTGCCGGGACGTTGCAGGCCGTCGAGATGGCGAACACGTCGGCACCGCCCAGTCGAAGACCCAGGAGCTCGACGAGGGGACCCACGAGAAGCGTGTCGATGTTGGCAGCGAGAGGCTTCAGTGCCTTCGTGGCGAAGGACTGGTCCCCGACGAGGAGGGCGTCGACGATCGCGTCACTGATCGCGCTCAGGTTCGACGCGCTCAGACCCAGCGCGGTCAGCGACTTCACGTTCGCCGTGAGCTGGGTGAGCACATGAGGACTGCCACCGGTCTCGACCGGCGTGGTGTCGTTCGGAGGGATCCTCAGTCCGACCGTGGACGAACCCGCCGGCCCGGGTGCGGCCAGCTTGAGCTCCACCACCGCATCGACGTCCACCTGGAGCGCAGCCGCTCCGACGCCGATCCGGACCTTTCCTGAGAGCGTCACCTCGGTCGTCAGCTCATACGTGGCGAGTCCGCTGCCGACCGAGACCGACATCGTGTGCGGATCGACCGTCGTGCCGTCGCCGCAGTGGACGGCGGGGGGGTCGATGAGCTGAGACTTCGCCAGGCCGACGTCCAGCGACAGACCCCCCGTGGCCTTGCCCGTCTGTAGCGTCCCCTTGACCACCCCCAGGTCGAGCACCGTGTTCAGCGCGACCGTCGGCAGGTTGACGAAGTCGAAGGCGACGGTGCCCTTGAGCTGACTCGTCGACGCCTGTGCCTCGAGCGAGTTCGGCGCGCCGCAACCGAGCTTGGCCGGCTCCTGGATGAACAGGTTCCCGCTGAACTGGTTGCCGAGCCCAGGCACCCCGGCATTCAGCTTGGGTATCGCCACCGCGTGGCTCCCGTTGGCGACCTGGATCGCGCCGGACAGCAGGTCCAACACGTTGAGCTTGGTCTCGAG
Organism: uncultured Actinomycetota bacterium; assembly: GCA_963742775.1. GTDB lineage: Bacteria > Actinomycetota > Actinomycetes > Propionibacteriales > Nocardioidaceae > Nocardioides. Next base: position 573,625 of record CAVUNE010000008.1, read on the forward strand.
AGCCGCGGCGTCGGTCGGCGACATCCCGAGGATCTTGCTCAGCTGGACGGCAGGAATGCTGCCCTGGATGTTCGTGAACGACTGCAGAGCAGAGACGGCTGCCGCGTAACCGGGGGCCTTCTCGGCGTTCAGCGCGTCGATGGTGGCGCTGAGCAGATTCGCGAAGCTCACCGTGCTCCCGAGGAGGGCCGACTCGGTGCCGACCTTCCCGGTGGCCGCCAGCTCGGCAAGGCTGACACTGGCTCCGGCGATGTTCTGGTACGACAACAGGGTCGCGTTGACTCCCAACAGATCGTTGAGTGGAGCCAGCAGTGTGGAGTCGCCGCTCCTGACCGCGACCGCCACGGAACCGAGCTTGTGGCACGCCGTGGTCGACGACGTGGCATAGGCGGTGCGGGTCGCGCCTCCCCGCCCGCCGGTGAAGGCGAATCCGACGCTTGCCGAGGCAATGACGCGGACTGCGGTCGGCGGGTCCGCGGTCGCGTTGAACGTCGTTCCGTCCCACGATCCCCAGGTCGCGGTCACGACGAGGCCGTCCCCGAGCGTGGTGCTGTTGCGAGCGACACTCCTCGCCAGCGCGCTGCTCGGTGAGCCGGCGTTGATCTCGGCAGCCAGTTCTGCCTGAGTGCGCCTGCCGAGCTCACGTCCGAGGTCGAGCGCGACGACATCGGCCAGCGCCTGCATGTCCCTCCGCACGACGCGCTGCATGCCGAGGTCGACGGCGAACGCGGCCAGGACCACGAGCAGCGACATCGTGACGGCGAGGAAGACGGCGACGGCCCCGCGCTCCGTGCGGCGCTCGGTCAACTCACCCTCGCTGACGCTGTGTACGTGAGGCTGTCGGGCAGCGGCACGAGCGGGAGGGACGGTGTCAGGGGCTGGGTCTTGTACGGGTAGCTCACCTTGACGGTGACGCACTTGGCCGAACCGCCACACCCGGTGATCGTGATGGTGCAGGTGGCGCCTGCGGAACACGAGACTCCGTAGCTACCGAGGGCGTTGTTGACCTGCGTGGTGGCTGCTGCAATACGCGCTGCATTCTGCGAGGGCGTGTATGCAGCTGCCCAGACGGCCCCTGCACGAGCCCCTTCGGACGCGCCCTGGCTCATGCCCTGACGAAAGCTGAGCATGTAGCCATAGCTGATGATGCCGAACACCAGCACCATCAGGATCGGGACCAGGAGCGCGAACTCGACTGCCGCCGCGCCACGATCGGCACGGTCGCGCGCTTGTGCGGGACGCACCATCGATCCCTACCTCGTGTCCGTGGGCCAGGCGGCCCTCGATCTCGAAGGCTACGACGGTGACGTACCCACCGGGACGGGTTCTAGGTCAACTCTGACCGAAGGGACTAGTCACTCCGCGACACATCACTAGGGTCACGAAGGCTTCGGCGGGTCGATGTCGGCGTCAGCGAGCTCCTCGACGTTGACGTCCTTGAACGTCAGGACCTTCACGTTCTTGGCGAACCTCGCTGGGCGATACATGTCCCACACCCACGCATCGGACATCGAGACCTCGAAGAACACGTCGCCCGACTCCGTGCGCGCCTTCACGTCGACCTGGTTGCAGAGGTAGAAGCGCCGGTCGGTCTCGACGACGTACTTGAAGATGCCGACGACGTCGCGGTACTCGCGATAGAGGGTGAGCTCCTGCTCGGTCTCGTACTTCTCGAGGTCCTCGGCGCTCATCGCACTCCTGTCAGCTCTACTTCGGGTTCGGCACGGCCCTGTCATCGTAGAGGGGTGGACACCCCTGAGAGCGGCTCCGACAGGCAGTTCGATCCGCACGGCGCCGAGACCCCGGGCCAGGGCCCGTCGCTGCCCACACGGCAGATCATGCACCAGTGGTGGCGCGACATCACGTTCGTGCACTGGCGAGTCGACCCGGCCCGCGTCGCTCCGCTGCTCCCCCGCGGCGTCCGCCCCGACCTGTACGACGACAGCGCCTGGGTCGGGCTCATCCCGTTCCACATGGTCGACGCCGGCCTGGGCAAGGGCCCGGCCATCCCGCACCTCGGCACCTTCCTGGAGACCAACGTTCGGGTCTACTCCGTCGACGACCACGGTCGCCACGGGGTGGTTTTCTGTTCGTTGGAGGCCGAGCGGCTGGCGGTCGTCGTCGGAGCCAACGCCGGCTTCGGGGTGCCGTACAAGCTCGCACGGATGAGTCGCTCCCCCGGGATCGAGCCACTCGGCAGCGTGGTCCCGGCTGGGCGGCAGCTGCGTTACGAGACCGTGCGGCGCACCGGGTCGCACCCGCGGAGCGTGCTGGAGATCGAGGTCGGCGAGGAGGTGCCCGAGCCGTCGCCGCTCGAGCTGTTCCTCACCGCCCGGTTCGGGCTGCACTCGACGGTGCTCGGGATCCCGCTGTGGATCCCGAACACCCACGGACCCTGGCCGCTTCGGCGAGCCACCGTCGTCCGGCTCGAGGACGAGCTGCTGGCGGCGGCCGGCCTGCCCGGCGTGGCGTCCACTCCGCCGGACTCCGTGCTGTTCTCGACCGGCGTCCAGACGGTGTTCGGGCTGCCTCAGCGCGTGCGCTGACACCGGGGCACCGTCATCCCTCGCTCAGCGGCTCCAGGCCCGCGGCACGACGCACGTTGACGAAGCGCCTCCTGTGGATCGGGCACGGGCCGTGCTCGGTCAGGGCCGCGGTGTGGACGTCGGTGATGTAGCCCTTGTGGGTCTTGAAGTCGTAGGCCGGCCAGGACTCGTCGAGACCGACCATGATCCGGTCACGGGTCACCTTCGCCACCACCGATGCTGCCGCGATGCAGGCGGCGACCCGGTCTCCCTTCCACACCGCCAGCCCCGGGACGCCGAGGCCGTCGACCGGGAACCCGTCGGTCAGCACGTACTCCGGTCGTACGTCGAGCAGGGCCACGGCGCGACGCAAGGCCTCGATGTTGGCGACGTGCATGCCGAGCCGGTCGCACTCGCCGTGCTCCACGACCACCACCGCCCACGACACCGCCCGTCGGGTGATCTGGTCGTAGCAACGCTCGCGGGCCTTCTCGGTGAGCAGCTTCGAGTCAGCCAACCCCGGCACGACGCCGGCGGCTCCGGCCGGCAGGATCGCGGCTCCGGCGACCAGCGGGCCCGCACAGGCCCCTCGTCCGGCCTCGTCGACACCGGCGACCAGCTCGACCCCATGGCGGCGGAGCGCACGCTCGTAGCCGTAGAGCCCGGCGTCTCGGCGCACGGTCGAGCCGCGAGGCAGGAGGCTCACGGCGTCGCGGCGAAGAGGTGCTGCAGCATCGAAAGTCAGCCGGCGTCGGGGACGTCGTCGAAGGAGCTCGGCCCCGAGACCAGTCCGAAGTGCCCGATCGGCCAGACCACCGACAGCACCTTGCCGACCACGAGATCGGTGTCGACGTACGGGTTGTCCGTGCAGTCGGTCTCACCGACCAGGCACAGGTGGTAGCTCGAATCGGCCGAGTCGGAGCGGTTGTCGCCCATCACGAACACCGTGCCCTCGGGCACAGGCCCGGCCGTCCAGTCGCACGTCGAGATCATCGGACCGTTGCAGGTGACGCCATCGGGTCGGGGGGCGATGTAGGCGTCCTCGTCGAGCGGGACCCCGTTGACCATCAACCGGCCCTGGTCGTCGCAGCACGAGATCGTGTCACCGGCGATGCCGACCACTCGCTTCACCAGGTGCCCACCAGTCGGGTAGAGCCCGATCTTCGACAGCACGCTGCGGAAGCCGGTGACGTCACTGGTCTCATCGACACCGAGCCAGCCGCCCGGGTCCTCGAAGACCACGACCTCACCGCGCTGCGGCTCGCCGCCGAACCAGTACGACGGCTTCTCGACCAGGATGCGGTCGTTCTTGACGAGGCCCGGCTCCATGGAGGCCGAAGGAATGTAGAACGCCTGCACGAACAGCGCCTTGATCAGGACCGCCATCACGATGGCGGCCCCGACGAGCAGGAGCGACTCCTGCCAGATCGGCATCGAGCGCTTCTTCGGGGCAGTGTCGACATCGACGGCGGTGTCCGTGCCGGTGTCGACCGTGGCAGGGGAACCCTCGCCATCCGCTACTGCGGAGTCGTGGTCGTCGAGCCCGGTCGGCTTCTGGTCGTCGCTCACGCGCAGAGCCTAGGTCGGAGGGTGCAGAGACCGGTCAGGGCCTTGCTCACGCCTCGCGACGCTCCTTGATCTTGGCGGCCTTGCCGCGCAGGTTGCGGAGGTAGTAGAGCTTGGCGCGACGCACGTCGCCGCGGCTGACGACCTCGATCTGCTCGAAGATCGGCGAGTTCAGCGGGAAGGTGCGCTCGACGCCGACGCCGAAGGAGACCTTGCGAACGGTGAACGTGCGCCCGATGCCGGACCCGTGGATGCGGATGACGACACCCTGGAAGATCTGGACACGCGAGCGGCTGCCCTCGACGACCTTGACGTGGACCTTGATGTTGTCGCCGGCGCGGAAGGCCGGGACGTCGTCACGCTTCTGCGCGTTGCCGAGCTCGGTGATGAGGTTGTTCATGGTGTCTCCTCGCGAGTGCCACAGGTCAGCCGCGGAATCGGAAGTGGTGATGGGGTGCTGCATCGTGCGGGTCCAGCATGGTGACCGGCGGCGCGAGACCTCCCCCGTGGCGGGGGCCCGACGCAGACCCTCCGTGTGTTCCTCGGAGCGGACTTCGGTCGCTGGACCAAGCGTCGAGTCTGCCACAGGCGGTTGGTGCGGCCGAAATCGGCCGACTGCCCCGTCGGGGGCTCGCCGGCGCTCGCCGTTTGGTCACGAACGACACGCGCAGGGGTGAAATTGTCGCCGTTTGGTCCCAAACGGCATCACTTCCACCGACCCGCCAGTCGAGCACCAGGGAGCAGGTCAGCGGGGCTTGGTGAGGACCACGGCGAGCGGTGGCGCTTCCAGGTCGCGGCGCAGGCGGAAACCGGCCTTCTCGTACATCCGTTGGTTGGCCTCGCTGCGGTGCCCGGTGAACAGCACGTACGACGTCGCGGCCGGCGGCGCGACGGCCTGGATGTGCTCGAGCAGCACCCGGCCCAGACCGCGGCCCTGGAGGTCGGGGGCGACCATGATCCGGCCGATGTCCCACACGTCGTCCACGAGCCGCCCACGAGCCGCGCCCACCAGGCGTCCCCCGACCCGCACGACGTACGACGTCCAGGTGCCCACCCACTCCTGCACGTCGGCCAAGGACTCCTGCAGCGCCGGGATGCCGGCCACCGAGTCGTTCGCGGCGGCCTCCTGCATCCAGCAGGCGCGCTGGAGGGTGAGCAGCTCGCCGGCGTCAGCCAGGACGGCCGGGGTCACCTCCCACCCGCGAGTCGAGGCGCTCGCGGGCAGCAGGTCGGGGCGTCTCGTGGCGGTTCGCTCGACGGACTGCTCGTGGCGCCAGCGTGCGATCGCGGCATGGTCGCCCGACAGCAGGACCGGAGGCACGTCGTGCCCGCGCCACGACGACGGCTTGGTGTAGACGGGGTACTCCAGGAGGCCCCCTGAAGCCCCCGCGTGCGACTCCTCCTCGAGCGAGGCAGCGTTGCCCATGAACCCCGGGATCAGTCGCACCACTGCCTCGGTGACCACGATCGCGGCCACCTCGCCGCCGTTCAGCACGTAGTCGCCGAGGCTGACCTCACGCACCTCCGCCCGGGTCGCGGCGTGGTCGAGCACGCGCTGGTCGATGCCCTCGTAGCGGCCGCAGGCGAAGACCAGGTGCTCGCGTCGGGCGAGGTCGTGGGCGTCGCGCTGTCGCAGCGGCGCGCCGGACGGTGTGGGCACGACCAGCGTCGCTCCCTCGGGCAACAGCGCGTCGAGGGCCTCGCCCCACGGCTCGGCCTTCATCACCATGCCCGCGCCGCCGCCGTACGGACGGTCGTCGACGGTGCGATGACGGTCGTGGGTGAAGTCGCGCAGGTCGTGCACGTGCACGTCGAGCAACCCGGACGCCGCCGCCTTGCCAGGCAGCGAGAGCGAGAGCGGCGAGAAGAAGTCGGGGAAGATCGTGATGTAGTCGAGGCGCACCGCCTCAGTCCTCCGGGAGGGGGGCCACCAGGCCTGGACGGTCCGCGATCACGACGCGACCGGCCGTGAGGTCGACCTCGGGCACCAGCGCGACGACGAACGGCACCAGCGTCGCTCTCCCGTCGAGCGCCTTGACCGCCAGCAGGTCCTGCGCCCCGCCGTGCACGAGCCCGGTGACCTCGCCGAGGAGCGCACCGTCGACATCGTGAGCCGCCAGCCCGACGAGCTGGTGGTCGTAGAACTCCTCGGGGTCGTCGGGCACCGCGTCGGTCGCGATCATCGCGTGCAGCACCACTCCCCTGGCGGCCTCGGCTTGGTTGCGATCGGCCAGCTCGGCGAAGCGCACGAGCAGGGTCGACTGGTGCCAGCGGGTGCTCGTCACCGTCAGGCTGCGGTAGGTGGCTTCCGAGCCGCGCGGCACCTGCGCGCGCAGCACGGCGTCATCGGCGAAGCGGCGCTCGGGCTCGTCGGTGCGGACGTCGACCGTCACCTCGCCGCGGATGCCGTGGGGCTTGCCGATCCGGCCGACCACGACCTCGAGGGTCTCCGCTGGGCTGCTCACGACGCCAGCCTAGGGCGTGGCGCGGGGACGACGAAGCGGGCGCCTCCCGGAGGAGACGCCCGCCTGCGCGAGTGCGTCGTGGTGCTGGTTGCTGCGTGCCGCGGACCCGTCAGCGTCGGCGGTCGACGTCGACGAAGTCGATGCGCGCGCCGCCCTTGCCGGCCAGGGCCGAGATGACGGTGCGGAACGCCGACGCGGTGCGGCCGCCGCGCCCGATCACCTTGCCGAGGTCGTCGGGGTGCACCCGGACCTCGAGGATCGAGCCTCCACGACGCATCTCCTTGTCGCGGACCGACACGTCGTCAGGATTGTCGACCACGCCACGCACGAGGTGCTCGAGAGCATCCTCGAGCATCAGGCGCCGGCCTCGGTGTCGGCGGCCTTCTCCTCGGCGCCGACCTCGGGGGCGGCCTCGTCAGGCTTCTCCTCGGCGGCGGGCTGCCTCGGCGGCGGGCGCCTCGGTGGCCGGAGCCTCGGGAGCGGCCGCGGCGGGCTTCTCCTCGGCCCTGTCCTCGGCCTTGTCGGCCTTCTTGGACTTCGAGGTGGTGGCAGCGGCCTTCGGCTCGTTGCCGGCCTCCTTGAGCGCCTCGTTGAAGATGTCGATCTTCGACCGCTTCTCGTCGGCGACCTTGAGGGTTCCCTCGGTGCCCTTGATGCCCTTGAAGGTCTGCCAGTCACCGGTGATCCGCAGGATCTTGGCGACGGCCTCGGACGGCTGGGCGCCGACACCGAGCCAGTACTGGGCACGATCGGAGGTGACCTTGATGTAGCTCGGCTCCTCCTTGGGACGGTAGAGGCCGATCTCCTCGATGACCTTGCCGTCGCGCTTCTTGCGGGAGTCGACGACGACGATGCGGTACTGGGGCACACGGACCTTGCCCAGGCGCTTCAAACGGATCTTGACTGACACTGGTGGGTGTCTCCTTGGAACTCGAATGTGAGGTGGAGGGCCGTACCGAGTGGGGAACACCGGGTCGGACCTTCCGATGGGGCCTGGACGCGCTCGGCGAGAGGGGCCGGACGCACAGGACTCAGCCGTGAAGTCTGCCAGACGAGGCGCCGCGTCCGAAATCTGGAGCACCTACGCGACCGAGATGGCCGCGGTGGGCGCGATGGCTCCGCGAGCCACTCCCCCGATCCCGCGCCCTACGGCGCCTCGCTCGTCGTGGTCGCGTCGTCGCCGAGGACTGCTACCCACCACCGACCACCCGACCACGCAACACCACGGCGGACGGCTCGGTGAGCACCCCGAGGTCGGCCAGGGGGTCACGCGGAAGGACCAGGAAGTCGGCTGAGGCGCCTTCGACGAGCCCGTCGAAGCCGAGCCAGGCCCGTCCCCGCCAGGAGGCAGCCCCCAGCACGTAGTCGGCCGGCAGCCCCAGGTCGACCATCGCGCCGATCTCCTCGGCGAGGTGCCCGTGGCGCCCGAGTCCTCCCCCGTCGCTGCCGACGTAGAGCTCGACGCCGGCCTCGTACGCCGTCATCAGCACGTCGCGACGCCGGGTGTGGAGGTCTTCCATGGTGGCGGCGTACGTCGGGAACTTCTCGCGGCCCGAGGCGGCGAACTCGGGGAACTTGTCGGTCTGGAGCACCGTCGGCACCAGCGCGACAGCGTGCTCTGCCATGTGAGCCAGGTGCTCCTGGGTCAGGCCGGTCCCGTGCTCGATGCAGTCGATCCCGGCCTCGAGCAGGCCGGTGAGCACCTCTGAGCCGAAGCAGTGCGCCGTCACCTTGGCGCCCTCGGCGTGCGCGGCGGCGATCGCAGCGGTGAAGGTCTCGGCGGAGAAGGACGGCGACAGGTCACCGGAGTCACGCGAGATCCAGTCGCCCACCAGCTTGACCCAGCCGTCACCGGAGCGTGCCTCGCCGGCGACCGTGGCGGCCAGCTCGGCCGGCTCCACCTCGTGGGCGTAGTGGCGGAGGTAGCGCTTGGTCCGGGCAACGTGCCGCCCGCAGCGCACCAGCCGGGGCAGGTCGTCGCGATCGTGCACCCACCGGGTGTCGACCGGCGAGCCGCAGTCACGCAGCAGCAGGACGCCCGCGTCGCGGTCCTGCACCGCCTGTACGACGACCTCGTCGTCCGAGACGCCACCGCCGTCCTCGAGACCGAGGTGGTTGTGCGCGTCGACCAGCCCCGGGACGATCCAGCCCCGCGCCGCGGTGTCGGCGCCGGACTGCGGCTCGTAGGTGACGTGACCGTCGACGACGTACAGGTCGCGCACCTCGCCGTCGGGCAGCACCGGTCCGGAGAACTTGAGCACGCTCATGCTCCGAACCTAGGCCATCCTCGGCCGGCTCAGCCGAACTCAGCGAGCCAGCCTGGCCCAGCGGGGCCGGACAGCCGAGCCCGCACCCGGCGGGTCAGCCCAGGTCGAGGAGATCGAGCAGCCACGTCGGGCCGACCACGACCGCGCCCACCGCTCCGCAGTTGGCCGCGAGCGCACGGTCAGCGGTGACGACGGTGACGCGGCGGTCCTGGCCGGAGGCCCGCTTGGCCTCGGCGAGGATGGTCCGGTCGCCGTCGGCGGGCGCATGGACCGTGCGCACGTGCGCGTCCTTGCCGGGGCGGACGCCGCCCTTCGCCCCGCCCTCGAGCACCAGCACGATCTCGTCGCCCGGCACGTCGGCGACGAGCAGCGCTTCGTGCAGACGGCGGGTGGCCCCGGCCCGGTCGTTCCACCAGCCGTCGGGCTTGGCACCCACGACGTTGGCCGCGTCGACCACCACCGTCGTCTTCCTGTCACTCATTCCTCATCGGTCCCCTCTTCACTGCCGAGTCGGCGCGTTCACGCGCCGACTCGACCCGGGTCATCTGTCGAGTCGGCGCGTTGACGCGCCGACTCGACCTGGGCGGGTGCTCACTTGAGGAACTTGGAGAAGTCCTGGGGCAGGTTCAGGTTGGCGGCGGCCTTCTCGTAGTCGACGTCCTCGGCCGGCATCCCGAACGGGTTGCCGGCCGACGCAGCCGCCTTCTCCTTCTCGGCCGCAGCCTCCTGGGCGGCCTTCGCCGGGTTGCCCGAGACGCGACGTCCCTTGCTCTTCTTCGGCTGCTGCTTGGCTTTGCCTCGCTTGCCGCCGCCGGCGCCACCCATCCCGGGCATGCCCGGCATGCCGGGCATCGCGCCGCCCTTCATCATCTGCATCATCATCTTGCGGGCCTCGAAGAAGCGGTCGACGAGGGTGTTGACGTCGTTGACGGTGCGGCCGGAGCCCTTGGCGATGCGGGCGCGGCGCGAGCCGTCGATGATCTTGGGGTTCGCACGCTCGGCCGGCGTCATCGACTGGATGACGGCCTGGATGCGGTCGATCTCGCGCTCGTCGAAGTTCTCCAGCTGCTCGCGCATCTGGCCCATGCCCGGGAGCATGCCGAGGATCTTCGACATCGAGCCGAGCTTGCGCACCTGCTGCATCTGCTGCAGGAAGTCGTCGAGGGTGAACTCGCCGCCCTGACCGGCGAGCTTCGAGGCGGCCTGCATGGCCTGCTCGGAGTCGAAGGTCTTCTCGGCCTGCTCGATCAACGTGAGCATGTCGCCCATGTCGAGGATGCGCGACGCCATCCGGTCGGGGTGGAAGACGTCGAAGTCGGTGAGCTTCTCGCCCGAGGAGGCGAACATGACCGGGCGTCCGGTCACCTGACGGATCGACAGCGCCGCACCACCGCGGGCGTCACCGTCGAGCTTGGTCAGCACGACGCCGTCGTAGCCGACGCCGTCGAGGAACGCCTGGGCGGTGACGACGGCGTCCTGGCCGATCATCGCGTCGACGACGAAGAGGATCTCGTCGGGCTGCACGGCGTCGCGGATGTCGGAGGCCTGCTGCATGAGCTCGGCATCGACGCCGAGCCGGCCCGCGGTGTCGACGATGACGACGTCGTACAGCTTGCGCTTGGCCTCTTCCATCGCCGCGCGGGCGACAGCGACCGGGTCACCGGTGCCGTTGCCGATCTCCGGGGCGAAGACGGGTACGCCGACCCGCTCGCCGTTGACCTGGAGCTGGTTGACGGCATTGGGTCGCTGCAGGTCGCACGCCACGAGCACCGGCGACTTGTCCTGCTCCTTGAGCCACAGCGCGAGCTTGGCCGCCAGGGTCGTCTTGCCCGCGCCCTGGAGGCCGGCGAGCATGATCACCGTCGGGCCGGACTTGGCGAAGCGCAGACGGCGCGTCTCACCGCCGAGGATGGTGACGAGCTCCTCGTGGACGATCTTGATGATCTGCTGCGCGGGGTTGAGCGCCTGGCTCACCTCGTCGCCGCGGGCCCGCTCCTTGACGGCGGCCACGAAGTCCTTGACCACGGGCAGGGCCACGTCGGCCTCGAGCAGCGCGATCCGGATCTCACGCGCAGTCGCGTCGATGTCGGCCTCGGAGAGCCGACCCTTCCCCCGGAGGTTCTTGAAGGTGTCGGCGAGACGGTCGGAGAGGGTGGCGAACACAGATGGGTCCTACGGGCCGGAGGTCAGGGACCCGATCAGCCTAGCCGCGCACGCGCACCGGCCCGACAGCGCTGGCCCGGTGCGAGCCGAGACCACCCCCCGGCCCGCCCCGAGCCCAGCGGCCCGGGCCTCGGGCCCAGGGCCTCAGCTCAGGGCCGCACGTACCGCGTGCGCCGCCTGGGCGGCCCGCGTCTCCGAGAGCGCCCCGGCCGAGGGCTCCTGGAGGTAGAAGACATCGACGGCCTGCGGGCCGAGGGTGTCGAGGTGCGCCGAGCGGACCGCGACGTCGAGCTGCGCCAGCGCCTGGCACACGAGGTAGACCACCCCGGGACGATCCGCGGCGCGGACCTCCAGCACCGTCGACTGCTCGCTCGCCTCCGGGCGCACGGCCACCGTCGGGGCGAGGGGGTCGGGGCCGTCCGGGGAGAACCGCGTCAAGGGGTCCGCGCGTCCACTCACGATGGCGTCGTACTTCGCGCGCAGGACCGACGCCTCGACGGCCTCGGACGCGACCTCCCAGACCGACACCCCGTACTCACCCTGGGCCCACACCCGCGCCGCCCGGACCTGCACGCGCTGCATCGCCAGCATCGCGGCGAAGTCGGCCAGCAGCCCCACCCTGTCGAGGGCGATCGTGGTGATCCGCGAGCCCTCGGCGACCGGCTCGACCGAGATCGAGACCGACGACGGGTCCAGGTCGTCGGGCACCGTGAGCTCGTCGGTGGTGATCGGCGGCAGGGCCACCCCACTGTCGAGGGCGGCGTGGGCGCGTCGGGCGAGGTCGGTGATCAAGCCGGCGCGCCACGACGACCAGGCCTTGGGAGCGGTGGCCTTGGCGTCTGCCTCCGTCAGGGCGCCCAGGAGCGACAGCGCCTCGGCGCTGCCCATCGTGGAGGCCACCAGGTCGACGGTCGCCGGGTCGTCGGGGTCGCGGGTCGTGGCGGTGGTGGCGAGCAGCAGGTGCCAGCGCACCAGGTGGGCGATCAGCTCGACGCACTCGGCGTCGAAGCCCATCCGAGTGGCGACCGCGCGGGCGATCGGCTCACCCGCGACGCTGTGCTCGGTCAGCCCGCCCTTGCCGATGTCGTGCAGGAGGGCGGCGACCATCAGCACGTCGGGTCGCGCCACGCTGCGGATGAGCTCGGAGGCTTCGATGCAGGTCTCGACGACGTGCCGGTCGACGGTGAAGCGGTGGATCACCGACGCATGCGGCAGCGAGTGCACCCGCTCCCACTCCGGCATGATGCTCGTCAGGGCGCCGGTCTCCTCGAGGGTCTCCCAGACCTCGAGCAGACCCCTGCCGGACGCCAGGAGGCGCACGAGCAGGCGGCGCGCCTCCTCGGGCCACGGGTCGGGGAGCGGGGCGCACTCGCGCACCAGCCGCGCCGCCGTTGCCGGGGCGAGGACGACGTGGTGCTCGGCCGCGGCGGTCGCGGCCCGCAGCAGCAGCGCCGGGTCTCCGGCAGGGTCGGCCCGGCGGTCGAGCACGACCTCGCCGGCTGAGAGGGCAACGCCGACAGCGAGCGGCTCGAGGACGGGACGCCGCGCGGTCCTCGGCGAGAGGGGCCGCGACAGGACGCCGTCGACCCGACGCCAGGCCAGGCGCGAGAGGTGAGTGATCCGGCGTCCGATCTCGCGCACGTGCACCTGGGCCGCCCGGTCGCCGTCGAGCCCGAGCGCCTCGGCCAGCTCTGACCACATCTCCGGCGAGATCCGGTCGCTGGACCGCCCGGCGATGCCCTGCACGACGTCGCGCACGTCGAGCAGCGACTGCCGGCTCTGCTCGAGCTCGGTGTGTGGCACGTCGACGAGCCAGGTCGCCACGATGCCTCGCAGGGTCGTGGCGTCGCGCAGTCCGCCCTCGGCCTCCTTGACGTCGGGCACCGACAGGTGGGCGAGCTCACCGATGAGACGGTGCCGGCTCACGGCCGCCGCGCGGATCTCGGGCAGCCGCCGGCGCGCGCCCCGGCGCCACTGCGCCAACATCGTGGTGCGCAGGCGCAGCGTCAGGTTGGGGTCGCCGGTGAGGTGACGCACGTCGAGCAGGCCGGAGGCGACGCGGTGGTCGGCGTCGGAGGCCGCGACCATCTCGGGCATCGAGCGCACCGAGTGGTCGAGGGCCGAGCCGGAGTCCCACAGCGGGTACCAGACCTCGTGGGCGAGCCCGCCCAAGGAGACGCCCTCGTCGTGGACGAGCACGACGTCCAGGTCGGAGTGCGGAGCGAGCTCGCAACGGCCGTAGCCGCCGACCGCGACCATAGCGACCCCGACGTCGGGCCCTGAGCAGCCGGCATAGGCATCGGCGCACAGGTCGTCGGCCGCCTGGGTGCGGACGGCGCGCTCGGCTGCGGTCACCGATCAGCCAGGGGGGATGGCCACACGGTCAGATGGCTGCGCCGTCGCGGTCGCCGGTCCGCACGCGGACGACCGACTCGAGGGGCGCGACCCAGATCTTGCCGTCGCCGATCCTCCCGGTCTGGGCGCTGCGCTCGATCGCGCTCACGATGGCCTCGACGTCGCCGTCCTCGACCACCACCTCGAGCCGGATCTTCGGCACCAGGCTGATCTCGTACTCGGCGCCGCGGTAGACCTCGGTATGGCCCTTCTGCCGGCCGTAGCCACTGACCTCGCTGACCGTCATCCCGGACACTCCGGACGCCTCCAGCGATTGACGCACGTCTTCCCACTTGTGCGGCTTGATCACCGCGGTCACGAGCTTCATGTGTCGTTCCTCCTTGTCGCCGACCCTGTTCCCAGGATCGAGCTGGTCGCACGCGCCCCGGCGGTCGCGTGCAGGTCGTAGGCCGCCTCGGCGTGCACCACGAGGTCGATGCCGCTGAGCTCGTGCTCCTCGTCGATCCGGAACCCCATCAGCTTGTCGATCACCCACCCGATCATGCCCGACATCACGAAGGCGTAGACGAGCACCACGCCACCACCGACGAGCTGTCTGCCCAGCTGGTCGACACCCCCGCCGTAGAACAGGCCGTCGACTCCGGTCGGCGCGGCTGCGGTGGCGAGCAGACCGATGCCGAACGTCCCGACCAGGCCGCCGACCAGGTGGACTCCCACGACGTCGAGCGCGTCGTCGTAGCCGAAGCGGTACTTCACGCCGACCGCCATCGCGCAGACCGCACCGGCGACCGCACCCATCACGATCGACCCGAGGGGGGACAGCGACCCGCACGAGGGGGTGATGGCCACCAGCCCGGCGACCAGGCCGGACGCCGCGCCCAGGGAGGTGGCGTGCCCGTCGCGGTACCGCTCGACCACCAGCCAGCCGCTGACGCCTGCTGCACCCGCCAGCAAGGTCGCCACGAAGACCACCGCGGCGCCCTGGTCGGCTCGCAGCGCGGAGCCCGCGTTGAAGCCGAACCAGCCGAAGTAGAGGAGGCCGGCCCCGAGCATGACCAGGGTCAGGTTGTGCGGGCGCATGGACTCGGTGCCGAAGCCGATCCGCCGACCGAGCACCAGGGCGAGCGCCAGGGCGGACGCACCGGAGTTGATCTCGACCGCGGTCCCGCCGGCGAAGTCCACCAGGCCGAGGTCGTTGGCGAGCCACCCACCGACGTGGTCGGCGGCGGAGAAGTCGAAGACCCAGTGGGCGACCGGGGCGTAGACCAGCACCGTCCACGCGCCCACGAAGACCAGCCAGGCGCCGAACCGGGCGCGGTCGGCGATGGCACCCGAGACGAGGGCGCCGGTGATGACGCAGAAGAGACCCTGGAACACCGCGAAGAGGAGCACGGGGTAGGTCGCACCCCCGTTGCTGGTCTCGTCGATCAGCTGCCCGAGACCGGCGTACTGCCTCGGATCGCCGATCAGCCCGAGTCCGACGTCGTCGCCGAAGGCGAGCGAGTAGCCCACCAGGGTCCACAGGACGAGGATCACCGCCAGCGCGCCGAACGTCATCATCATCATGTTGAGCACGCTCTTCGAGCGGACCATGCCGCCGTAGAAGAGGGCGAGCGCCGGGACCATCAGCAGGACCAGCGCCGTGGCCACCAGCAGCCAGGCGGTGTCGCCGGAGTCCAGAGGGACCGTGGCGACCAGCGCGGTGGAGGTGGGGTCGAGAGCGGTGGGAGCGGTCACGGTCCACCACCTTCCCGGCGAATTATTTCGGACGTGTTAACGGCCCGGCCGTCGGATGACAGCCGGGCCGTCGTTCGCGGGCGTGATCGGGTGACGACTCGCCGGCCCGAGGACACCGGCCCGAGGACACCGGCCCGAGGTCACGGAGCCGAGGTCACAGAGCCGCGCCGTCCTTGTCGCCGGTGCGGACACGGATCACGGTCTCGACCGGGCTGACCCACACCTTGCCGTCGCCGATGCGCCCGGTCTGCGCCGTGCGGACCACGATGTCGACGATGTCGGTGGCGTCACCGTCGTCGACGACGATCTCGATCCTGATCTTCGGCACCAGGGCGATGTCGTACTCGGCGCCCCGGTAGACCTCGGTGTGGCCCTTCTGGCGGCCGTAGCCGCTGACCTCGCTGACCGTCATGCCGGTCACTCCGAAGGTCTCCAGGGCCTCGCGGACGTCTTCCCACTTGTGCGGCTTGATGACCGCGGTCACGAGCTTCACCGCTGGACCCCCTGAGTCGACGTGGCGGTCGAGGAGGCCAGCACGCCGGAGCCGCCACTCGTTCCTGTGTGCAGGTCGTAGGCCGACTCGCCGTGCTGGTCGAGATCGATGCCACCGACCTCGGCCTCCTCGCCGATCCGCCAGCCCATCGTGTACTTGATGGCGAGGGCGATGACCAGCGTCGTGATGCCGGACCACAAGATGGCCACGACGACCCCGAGGAACTGGTCGCCCAGCGACCCGAGCCCACCGCCGTAGAACAGTCCGTCGACGGCGCCGGCGGAGTCGACGCTGGAGAACAGGCCGATCAGCAGGGTGCCGAGGATGCCGCCGACGAGGTGGACGCCGACGACGTCGAGGGAGTCGTCGAGACCGAGCTTGAACTTCAGCCCGACCGCCCAGGCACACACCGCACCGGCGATGATGCCGATCGCGATGGCGCCCTTGATGTCGACCGCGCCAGCGGCCGGGGTGATGGCGACCAGTCCGGCGACGATGCCCGAGGCAGCGCCCAGCGACGTGGCCTTGCCGTGCAGCAACCGCTCGATCGCGAGCCAGCCCAGGATGGCTGCCATGGCGGCCAGGGTGGTGTTGGCGAAGGTGATGCCGGTCTCGTTCAGGAACTGCGTGTTGTAGGGACCGTCACCGGCCAGTGCGGTGTCGGCCAGCGACTCGTCGCTGAACACGATCGAGCCGACGTTGAAGCCGTACCAGCCGACCCACAGCAGGGCGGCGCCCATCATCGTGAGCGTCAGGTTGTGGGGTCGCATCTTGTCGCGGGGCCAGCCCACGCGCTTGCCGATGACCATGGCCAGGACCAGCCCGGCGACTCCGGCGTTGATGTGGACCGCGGTGCCGCCGGCGTAGTCCTGCGCGCCGATCTTGGTGCAGATCAGGGCGTTGTCGGTGCAGCCGAAGACCATGTGGGCCAGCGGGAAGTAGGACAGCGTCACCCAGATCGGCAAGAAGACGATCCAGGCCGAGAACTTGACCCGGTCGGCGATCGCGCCGCTGATGAGGGCGGCGGTGATCACCGCGAACGTCAGCTGGAACATCATGAACGTGTAGCTGCCGAAGTCGACGCCGTCGAGGCCGAAGCTGGAGAAGGGCGAGTTGAAGAAGGTGTCGATGCCACCCTCCCCGCTGAACACCATGCCGTAGCCCCACAGGACCCACACGATGCCGACGATCGCCATCGACACGAAGCTCATCATCATCATGTTGAGCACGGACTTCGAGCGCGTCATGCCGCCGTAGAACAGTGCCAGCGCAGGGGTCGTCATCATCAGCACGAGCAACGTGGCCACGAGCATGAAGGCGTTATAGCCGTCCACAGGACCTCCATGGAATTGGGATCTCGGTAGGTCGGGAGGATCGACGCCACTGTCGTCCGGTCCCGCCTGGTTCCCGAGGAGCCTCCCCGGTCGACGTTTCGCTGCCGTCCGAACCATGTTCGAGCCAGGTAACGAACTCCCCCCTTTGTTTCGCGCCAGTTACGCCGACGCTCGCCGGCGGTCCCAACGAGCCTAGCCGGCGGTTCTCGTGGTGGGTCCGAGCCGCTGCTCGAGAAGGGCTTCAGCCCAGCAGGGCGTCGACGAACGCGGCTGCGTCGAAGGGGGCCAGGTCGTCGGGTCCTTCGCCGAGGCCGACGAGCTTGACGGGGACGCCGAGCTCGCGCTGGACGGCCACCACGATCCCGCCCTTGGCGGAGCCGTCGAGCTTGGTGAGCACGATGCCGGTGACATCGACGACCTCGCGGAAGACGCGAGCCTGGATCATGCCGTTCTGCCCGGTGGTCGCGTCGAGCACGAGCAGCACCTCGGTCACCGGCGCCTGCTTCTCGATGACGCGCTTGACCTTCCCGAGCTCGTCCATCAGCCCGGCCTTGTTCTGCAGGCGGCCGGCGGTGTCGACGATGACGGTGTCGACCCCCAGCTCGACGCCCTGCTTGACCGCGTCGAAGGCGACACTGGCCGGGTCGGTGCCCTCCGGGCCCCTGACCACGTCGACTCCCACGCGCTCGCCCCACGTCGCGAGCTGCTCGACGGCGGCCGCGCGGAAGGTGTCGGCCGCGCCGAGCGTGACGCTGCGGTCCTCGGCGACCAGGATGCGGGCGATCTTGCCGACGGTGGTGGTCTTGCCGGCGCCGTTGACGCCGACCACGAGGATCACTCCGGGCAGGCCGTCCTCGCCGCTGACCTGGAGGCGGCGGTCCATGGTCGGGTCGACCAACGTGATCAGCTCGTCACGGAGCACCGCGCGAGGGTCACCGGCCTCCTCGCCGCCCACCCGCAGCCGGGTGCGGAGGTTGTCGACGACCTGCTGGGTCGGTGCGACACCGACATCGGCGGTCAGCAGGAGGTCCTCGATGGCTTCCCAGGTGTCCTCGTCGAGCCGGTCGCGACTGAGCAGCGCGAGGAGACCGCGTCCGAGACCGCCCTGGGAGCCGGCGAGCCGCTCGCGCAGCCGCACCAGCCGCGACTTGGTGCCCTCGGGCCGCTCGAGCGTCGGGGTGACCTGCGGCTCGAGGTCGACCGGTGGCGCCGACACCTCCGGTTCGACGGTGGTCGTCGTGGTCGGCGTGGGCGCGGGACCGACCCGTGGCGGCGTCCGTCGCGACCGGACGAGCAGTCCGACGCCCGTGCCGACGGCGACGAGCGCCGCCGCGGCGACGAGGATGATCAGCAGCAGGAGGTCCATGAGACCCATCCAATCAGCCGCCGACGATCACCCCGCAGCGACGTCCCTGCCCATCGGCCCGACCAACGGCTCCAGCACCGCCCGGATCGAGTCGGGCACCGGGGTCACGCTGCGCTGTGGGTCGGTGTTGTCGACGTAGACGTGGACGAACCGGCCCTCGGCGCGCGCCGGCTCGTCGTCCGCCCCGTCCCCGCCCTGGAACAGCCCGACCCGGTAGACCACCGACGAGGTGCCGAGCGTGTCGACGACCAACCCGAGCTCGATCGGGCGCGGGTAGCCCATCTCGGCGAAGTAGCGGCACGACACCTCCGCGACCACCCCGATCTGTGGCAGGTCACGGATGTCGGTGCCGGTCGCCTCGGCGAGGTGGGCGTTGACCGCGGTGTCGATGAGGTCGAAGTACCGGGCGTTGTTGAGGTGGCCGTAGGCGTCGTCGTCGGACCACCGCGTCGTGGCGGTGCGCCACGCGACGTAGTCGCCGCGGGTGGGACGAGCGGGGCGATCAGTCATGACACGGCCTCCGACTCGCGCAGCCGTTGGGAGATGACGGCGCTGACCCCGTCGCCGCGCATCGTCACGCCGTAGAGGGCGTCGCCGACCTCCATCGTGCGCTTCTGGTGGGTGATGACGAGCAGCTGGGAGTTCTCGCGCAGCTCCTCGTAGATCTGGAGCAGACGACCCAGGTTGGTGTCGTCGAGGGCGGCCTCGACCTCGTCGAGAATGTAGAAGGGCGAGGGGCGAGCCTTGAACAGGGCGACGAGGAACGCCACCGCGACCAGCGATCGCTCGCCGCCGGAGAGCAACGAGAGCCGCTTGACCTTCTTGCCCGGGGGGCGGGCCTCGACCTCGACCCCGGTCGACAGCATGTTGTCGGGGTCGGTGAGCACCAGGCGCCCCTCCCCGCCCGGGAAGAGGCGGGCGAAGGTGGCGTCGAAGGCAGCCTCGACGTCGGCGTAGGCCTCGGTGAACACCTGCTCGACGCGGGAGTCGACCTCGCGGACGATGTCGAGGAGGTCCCTGCGGGTGCTCTTGAGGTCCTCGAGCTGCTCGGTGAGGAACTTGTGCCGCTCCTCCATCGCCGAGAACTCCTCGAGCGCCAGCGGGTTGACCCTGCCCAGCATGGCGAGCTGGCGCTCGGCCTGCTTGAGCCGCTTGACCTGCTCGTCGCGGACGTAGGGCGTGGGCGGCGCCGCCTCGACCGCCTCGCCGCCCACGGCGACAGCTGCAGCGGCGTCCTCGTCGGGCGTCGCCGACGACGTCGGCACGAGCTGGTCGGGGCCGAACTCGGCGACCAGCACGTCGACGTCGAGACCGAGCTCGTCGAGCGCACGCTCCTCGAGCTGCTCGATGCGCATCCGCTGCTGAGCGCGAGCCATCTCGTCGCGGTGCACGGAGTTGACCAGCTGGTCGAGCTCCTTGCCGAGCTCGCGCAGCGCCGCGCGCACCTCGAGCAGCTGGCGCTCACGGCCGCTGCGGGCCTGCTCGACCCGGAGTCTTGCCTGAGTGGCCTCGTAGATCGAGATCTCCAGGCGCGCGAGCACGTAGCCGGCTGCGATGTCGACCGCTTCGGCCGCGCGACCCTCCCGGAGCAGACGCTCGCGGCGCTCGGCGGCCCGAGCCCGGTTGTCGCGCTCGGCCCGGGCCTGGCGCAGCAGGTTGTCGACGCGGCCGTGCAGGGCTCGAGCGCGCTCCTCGGCCGTGCGAAGCGCCAGGCGCGCATCCATCTCGGCCTGTCGAGCCACCCGGGCAGCCTCGACCAGGCGGGTGCGTTCGCTGGTGTCGGGCTCCTCGTCGGGAGCGTCCTCGGCGGTGACGAGGCGAAGCTCGAGGTCGGCCAGACCGGCCAGGTCGGCCTCGCGGGCGGTCTGCGCCTTCTCGATCGACTGCGCCATCCGCTCGGCCTCGCCCCTGGCGGCCCGCGCCCGCGACCCGTGCTGGCCGAGCTCCTCGGCGACCGCGGCCAGGGTGGCGTCGGAGGCGTGCAGCCCTGCCAGGGCCACATCGACGCGCTTCTGGGCCTCGAGCCGCTCGCCCTCGAGCCTCGACTGCTCGAACCCGTGACGTTCGCCGGCCGCGGTCGCCTCGGCGAGCTGGGAGGCGGCCTCGTCGACCGCGCTCTGGATCTCGATCAGGCTCTGCTGGGCAGCCGACCCTCCTCCGGCGACGTGGGCCCCGAGGAGGTCGCCGTCACGGGTGACCGCGACGACGTCCGGCAGGTCGGCCACGAGGGCGCGGGCGGCGCCCAGGTCGTCGACGACGGCGATGCGCTCGAGCAGTCGCGTGATGGCTCCGCGCAGGGGGTCGGGGCACTCGACGACGTCGGCAGCGTACGTCGCGTGGCTCGGCAGCGTCGGCCACTCACGCGGCGGTACCGGGCCGCCGGCCAGCACCAGGCCTGCGCGACCCAGGTCACCGGCGCGCAGGTGCGAGATCGCCGCCACCGCTGCGTCGGCGTCCGCGACGGCCACGGCGTCCGCGGCGGCGCCCAGGGCTCCGGCGACCGCAGCCTCGTAACCGGCGGTGACGGTGACGAGGGCCGCGACGGAACCGAGCAGTCCGGGCACCGCGTCGGTGTCGGCCAGCAGGGCCCCGGCACCGTCCTTGCGGTTGAGGCCCATCTCGAGGGCGTCCTTGCGGGCCGCCAGCGTCGAGCGGTCGCGATCTGCCTGCGTGGCCTGCTCGCGGACAGCGGCGAGCCGCTCCTCGACATCGCTGAGCTCCTCGCTGGCGGCCTCGTGCTCGGCGTCGAGACCCTCCTCGCCCGCATCGAGACCGGCGACCCGGGTCTCGAGCGAGGTGAAGTCGCGCTGGGCACGCTCGGCCCGCGCCAGGGCGTCCTCCCGGGCGAGCCTCAGCCGGCCGACCTCGTCGTCAGCGGCTGCGGCGCGCGACCTGAGGGCGTTGACCTGTCCGGTGAGCCGGGCCAGGCCCTCGCGGCGGTCGGCCGCAGCACGCTGGAGCGCGGCGATGCGACGGTCCTCCTCGGCTGCGGCGTCCTCGGCACTCTGGCGTGAGACCACCCCTGACTCGAGCGAAGCGCGGTGGCTGTCGACCAGGGCGGCGATCTCCTGCTCCTGCGCGCGGACCCGCTCGGCCTCGGCCTCGATCTCGTCCGGGTCGCGGCCCTGCCCTGCGGCCTCGCCGACGGACGTGGCGTTGCGGATGCGCTCGACGGCCAGGCCCTGGGTGCCGCGGAAGCGCTCGCGCAGCCCGGTCAGGGCGTACTGCGTCTCCTGCGCGGCGCTGAGGGCTGGGAGGTCCTCGCGCAGGGCTGCCTCGATGCGGGCCTCCTCGCCCCGGGCCGCGGTGAGCTCGGCCTCGACCTGCTCGCGGCGCTCGACCAGGATCGACTCGTCGGCCAGCTCCTGCTCGAGCGCGGTGCGAGCGGTGACGAGGTCGTCGGCCAGGATGCGGGCGCGGGCGTCGCGGGCGTCGGCCTGCACGGTGACTGCGCGGCGAGCGACCTCGGCCTGGCGCCCCAGCGGCTTGAGCTGGCGGCGCAGCTCGGTGAGCAGGTCGCCGAGCCGGGTCAGGTTGCCCTCGGTGGCGTCGAGCTTGCGAAGTGCCTTCTCCTTGCGCTTGCGGTGCTTGAGGACGCCGGCGGCCTCCTCGATGAAGCCACGACGGTCCTCGGGGGTGGCGTGCAGGATCGTGTCGAGCTGGCCCTGGCCGACGATGACGTGCATCTCGCGGCCGATGCCGGAGTCGCTGAGCAGCTCCTGGACGTCGAGCAGGCGGCACCCGGTGCCGTTGATGGCGTACTCGGAGCCACCGCTGCGAAACATCGTGCGGCTGATCGTGACCTCGGCGTACTCGATCGGTAGCGCGCCGTCGGAGTTGTCGATGGTGAGCACGACCTCGGCCCTACCCAGGGGCGGCCGCCCGGAGGTGCCGGCGAAGATGACGTCGTCCATCTTGCCGCCGCGCAGGCTCTTGGCGCTGGCCTCACCCATCACCCAGGCGAGGGCGTCGACGACGTTGGACTTGCCGGAGCCGTTGGGCCCCACGATGCAGGTGATGCCCGGCTCGAGCTGCAGCGTCGTCGACGAGGCGAACGACTTGAACCCCTTGAGGGTCAGGCTCTTGAGGTACAACGCAAGGCTCCGTCACCGATGGGCTGGGGGTTGGGACTGCTGCGGGGAGGCTCAGCGGGCCTCACCCTACCTACGCGCGCATCCGCAGCGGCAGACGTCGAGCCCGCTGCGGAGAGGTGCGCCTCAGCCGTCGATCAGGCCGAGCTCGCAGAACGCCCGTGCCAGCGCACCCTCGACGTCGATCGACGGTGTGCCGTCGTCGGCGAACGACGTGACCTGCTGCGCCGGGGCTCCGTCGGACGGGACGTAGTAGACGTGGGGTGAGATCGCACCCGGCTGCTGGGTGTGCTCCCCCGTGCTGACGCGCACCAGCACCTGCAACGCAGCCACCACACCGGCTCCGCCGAGGGCGTGGACGGCGAGCAGGTGCCGGTTGGGCACGGCGACGAGCACCCCGTGCGAGGGGCGCTCGATCCCGATGCCGGCCAGCACCTCGGGCAGGATCAGCACGCGCGACGGCCCGAAGAAGTCGTCGGTCGTGAGCACGTGGACGGCGGCGTCGGCGCGGTCGGGGTCCGCGTCGATCGTGTCGCGGTGCAGGGGCGGGAGAGCGCGCAGGTTGGCCATCGCCGCCTCCCGCACCGCAGGCCAGCCACCGATCCGGTCGACCGCCTCGTCGCTGAGCAGCTCGCAGACGTGCGTCGGGTAGCGCGCCCCTGCCGTCGCCGATGGTCTCGACGCCTTGTTGCAGGAAGGCCTCGCGCGCGAGCTTGGTGAGGGCGAGGGCGTCCTCCCGGGTGACGGCGGTGAGGAACGCGTCGCGCTCCTGCGGGGGCCGCGCACGCGGTGCCGCGGGTGCCGGCTCGTCCGCCGCTGCGGGCGCATCGCCGGCGTCGTACCGCTCGCGCCGCTTGCGCCGCTTGCGATCGAAGAGACCCGTGGCGACCAGTCTTCCAGGCAGCAGCGAGCGAGCCCCGGCACCGCCCCGGGCCGGCGGCTCAGCGCCGCGAGGCCGTCACCGGCCGGCGTGAGCGGGCCCGGCGCTCGACCGCCCGTCGGCGCGCGGCGGGGTAGGTCAGCACCAGCCCCACGACGATGCCGATGAGCGCACCCGCGGTGTTGGCCAGCACGTCGCGCTCGTCGGAGACCCGGCCCGGGATCGAGCGCTGCACGGTCTCGATCGCCGAGGTCATCAAGAACGCCCCGACGCCGGCGACCCACCAGAACCGGGTGCCGACCAGCAGCAGGAGGAAGAGGCCCACGGGCACGAACAGCGCGACGTTGGCCAGGAGCTCGGCCCGGGTGTAGGTCAGCCACGACAGCTCCTCGTAGCGCTGGAGCCGAGCCAGCAGGCGCAGGACCAGCTCGGAGCCGGTCGGAGCGCTCGAGGAGGGGGTCAGCGTCACCCACCCGACGAAGCCGAGGTAGGCGAACGTCGCGAGGCTGAGGAACGGGTGGCGGTGGAACATCTGACCAGTCTCGAGCATCGTGCTGAGAAGTTCCGGCGCAGCCGGTCTCGACACGACGTAGGTCGCGGCACGCCCGGGCAGGGATCAGCCAGGAGCAGGGGCCTCGGCCGCGTCGGCGTGCGCAATGTGGCTGAGCTGGCGCCAGAGCAGGACCACGAAGACGGCCGAGCCGACGAAGGCGAACCAGAACGGTGCGGTGAGTCCGAGGTGCTGGGCCAGCAGGCCACCGATGCCCGAGCCGATCACCAGACCGCCGTAGACCCCCACGAGGTTCACCGACCCCACCCGGCCCTGCAGGGCGACCGGCACCGCGCGTTGCCGCACGGTGATCGAGGTCGTCCCCCAGACGAAGGCATGGGCGCCGAACACGAAGAAGATCGCCAGCGCCACAGCCGGCGTGGTCGTGAGCGCGAGCCCGAGGTGCGTGAGGGTCTCGACCACCAGGCCGATCCGCATCAGGTTGCCGAGCGAGAGGCGACGGGTGAGCCAGCCGTACGACGCGACCCCGACGAAGCCCCCCAACGCACCCACGGTGGTGAGCAGCCCGAAGCCGACGGCTCCGAGCCCGAGGCGCTCGGTGGCGTAGAGCACCAGCACCGACCAGGCGGCGCCGAAGGTGAGGTTGAAGATGAAGATGGTGAGCACCAACGTGCGCACCGCTGAGTGGTGGAGCACCCAGCGGAACCCCTCGGCGATGTCCTGACGCACCCGCGACGGCGCCTCGGGCCTCTCGGGCTCAGGCGTGTGGTCGCAAGGCAGCACCAGCCGTGAGATCAGCATGGTCCCGAGCACCACCAGCACCCCCTGCGCGGCGAACGGCCAGGCCGTCC
The DNA here is from genome assembly GCA_963742775.1 of uncultured Actinomycetota bacterium. Classification (GTDB taxonomy): domain Bacteria; phylum Actinomycetota; class Actinomycetes; order Propionibacteriales; family Nocardioidaceae; genus Nocardioides. Next base: position 598,229 of record CAVUNE010000008.1, read on the forward strand.
CGGCGGCGAACAGCGCCGCACCGATGGGCGGGCCGGCGAGCTGGTTGACCGTGATGAAACCGGTCTGCAGACGTGAGTTCGCCACGGCCAGGTCGTCTCGCTCGACGATCATCGGAAGCAGGGTCTGGCTGGCGTTGTCAGCGAACATCTCGGCGGTACCCAGGAGGAACAGCGCTGCCAGCACCACGGCGATCGAGACCTGACCGGTGACGATGAACGCCGTCAGGACCGCCAGCACGCCCGCCCGCACCAGGTCGACGGTGATGACGATGCGACGTCGGTCGAGCCGGTCGGTGAGCGCGCCGGCGTACAGCCCGAAGAGCAGCGGCGGCGCCCACACCATCAGTGCAGCCAACGAGACGAGGAACGGCTGGTCGGTCTGGGAGGCCACCAGGAGGGGCCCGGCCGCGATCGCCACCCCATCGCCGAGGTTGGTCGTCCACGACGAGGCCAGCAACCAACGGAACCCCAGGCCCAGGCGTCGCGGGGCGACGATGTCGACGAGGGCGCTCACGAGCAGGGGACGCCAGCCGTTCCGAGTCGGTGGGGCAGGTGACGTGCTCCCGGCCACGGTCGGTCAGGCAGGCTGCATCTCCTGCAGCGAGGCGGTGTCGAGCAGCGCCAGGGAGTGCGCAGCGACCAGGCGGTCGTTCTCCTCCGACAGCCGCAGGACGAGGGACTCCAGCTCGGCCACCCGCTGACGCAGCCGCGCGTTGTCGGCGGCGGTGCGGGGGTCGCGCAGGTCGCTGTTCAGGTAGCCGATCAGCGCCTTGGCCATGACGTGGCCTTCCTTCAGGTGTGGACCCAGGTCGTGGGGGCCGCCGGGAGACGACCGTCTACCAGAGTCCCACCAGACCTGCAGCCGGTCAATCCGGCACGGCTGGGACGCTGCGGGGTGAGCGAGGCGTGCGCGGCACGCTCTGGCAGCGCGGGCAGAAGTACGACGAGCGGTTCATGAAGGCGACCCGGCGGATCGGCGTCCCGCAGCGGTCGCAGGGCTGGTCCTGGCGTCCGTAGGCGTGCAGGGAGCGGTCGAAGTAGCCCGACTCGCCGTTGACGTTCACGTACAGCGCGTCGAACGACGTGCCTCCCTGAGCCAGGGCTTCGCCCATCACGACCCGCGCGTGGTCGAGCAGGCGTCGCACCTGCGGCTTGGTGAGCCGGTCGCCGGGCCGCTCGCCGTGCAGCTCGGCGCGCCACAGCGCCTCGTCGGCGTAGATGTTGCCCACTCCCGAGACCAGTCCCTGGTCGAGGAGCAGCCGCTTGATGCCCGAGCTGCGCCGGCGCACGCGGGCGACGAACTCGTCGTCGTCGAAGGCCGGGTCGAGGGGGTCGCGCGCGATGTGGGCGATCTCGGTCGGAAGCTCGCCCCCGCCCGCCGAGATCGACAGGCCACCGAACATCCGCTGGTCGACGAAGCGCAGCTCGCGACCCTCGTCGGCGCCCTCGAGCGCCAGGCGCACCCGTAGGTGGCGCTCGGGCGGGGCCGCGGGCGGCTGCACGAGGAGCTGGCCGCTCATGCCGAGGTGGGCGAGCAGCGCGTCGCCGTTGTCGAGGGGCAGCCAGAGGTACTTGCCCCGGCGCCGGGCCGCCTCGATGCGGCGACCGGTCAGGGCGGCGACGAAGCCCTCGGGCCCGCCGGCGTCACGCCGTACGGGGCGGGCGTGCAGGACGTCGACGCGGGTGACGCTCGCGCCGAGCACGTGGCGCTCGAGACCGGCGCGGACGACCTCGACCTCGGGTAGCTCGGGCATGTACCGGCTACTGGGCGCAAGCCGTGGCGGCGCTCAGCGAGGCGGTGATCTCGCCGTACGCCGTCTCGGCGGCTGCCTGCTCGGCTTCCTTCTTGGAGCGGCCGACGCCGTTGCCGTACCGCTGGTCGGCGACCTGGACCTGGGCGTGGAACACCTTCAGGTGGTCGGGTCCCTCGTCGGTGATGAGGTAGTCGGGCACGCCGAGACCGTGCTCGGCGGAGAGCTCCTGCAGCGAGGTCTTCCAGTCGAGGCCGGCGCCCATCGCGGAGGCCTCCTCGATCAGCGGGTCGAAGAGCAGGTGCACGACCTCGGCGGACGTCGTGATGCCGCCGCCGCTGAGGTGCACGGCCCCGATGACGGCCTCGACGGTGTCGGAGAGGATCGAGGACTTGGTGCGACCGCCGGTGGCCTCCTCACCGCGACCCAGCTTCACGTGGTCGCCGAGCCCGATCGTGACCGCTACGCCGGCCAGCGCGCGGGCGTTCACGACCGCTGCGCGCAGCTTGGCCAGGCGCCCCTCGGAGAGGTCGGGGTGCATCAGGTAGAGCGTCTCGGTCACCACGACGCCGAGCACCGAGTCGCCGAGGAACTCCAGACGCTCGTTGGTCGGTAGTCCACCGTTCTCGTAGGCGAACGAGCGGTGCGTCAGGGCACGCTCCAGCAGCTCGGGGTCCAAGATCGGGTCCCCGAGCGCCGTGCGCAGTGGTGCGTAGTTGGTGATGCCGTCAGCCCTGGTGTCAGGACCGGTCTCAGAGGACCTGGCGACGGTCGGCGCGCGCGCCGTACTGACCGCAGGTGCCGCACGCACGGTGCGGGAGGTGCTTGGCGCCACAGGCGGGGTTCGCGCACGTCACCAGGGTCGGCGCAGTGGCCTTCCAGGCCGAACGACGGTGCCGGGTGTTGCTGCGCGACATCTTCCGCTTCGGAACAGCCACAGTCTTGTCTCCTCATCAGGTGACCCGGTCGTTCGCACAGCCGGGTCGGGTTGGTCCAGGTCGGGGTTGGTGCTGGTTCGCTGCTGGTGGTCGCGCTCAGTCGTCGTGGGCGTCGAGCAGGCTCTTCAGGTCCTGCTCGAGCGAGCCCAGGGCCGCCCACCGCGGGTCGATCGCGGCCTCGTGCGTGTGATCGGGATCGTCGCGCAGCTGGGCACCACACTCGGTGCACAACCCCGGACAGTCCTCCTCGCACAACGGCTGGAACGGTAGCGCGAGCACCACCGCATCCCGCAGCAGCGGCTCGAGGTCGAGCAAGTCGTCCTCCAGCATGCTGACCTCGTCGTCCTCCTCGGCGGGAGGCTGGTCGCGGGTGTCTCGTGAGTCGTCGTAGACGTACAGCTCCTGGAACGTCACGTCGAGCTCGTCGACGATCGGGTCCAGGCACCGCACGCACTCGCCCTCGAGGTCGGCCGTGGCCGTCCCGGTGACCAGCACCCCCTCCATGACCGCCTCGAGACGCAGGTCGAGCTCGACCGGCGCGCCCGGGGCGACATAGAGGACTTCGATGCCCAGATCTGCTGGAGCCGGCACCGTCCGCGACACCTCACGTTGGGACCCCGGGCGGCGGCCGAGCTCGCGAGTATCGAGCACGAGCGGCGCTCTCGGGTCCAGGCTGGTCAGGGGTTCACTTCCGGGTCCGGGCACGAACAGATCAGCGAGAAGCGTACTGCGGCGCGCCCGGTGTGCCCAATCGCCCGACCGACCAGCCGCCGCGTGGACGCTCGGAGACGGCTGCGCGCGCGGCTCATCGCTGAGCCCGCTCGGCCAGGCGCGCCGTCAGGGCCTCCAGCACGAAGGGCGGGACGAACCCCGAGACGTCGCCGCCGAAGGCCGCGACCTCCTTGACCAGGCTCGAGGAGACGAACGACGTGCCTGTGGCTGTCGGGAGGAACACCGTCTGGACGTCGGTCAGCGCAGCGTTCATCTGCGCCATCGGCATCTCGTAGTCGAAGTCGGTGGCTGCGCGCAAGCCCTTCACGATCGCCTGGACGTCGTGCTCGACGCAGAACGTGGTGACCAGCCCGGTGAACCCGGCGACCCGGACGTTGGCGAAGGGCCCGCAGGCCCGCTCGAGCATCTCGAGACGCTCCTCGGCGGCGAACATCCGGTTCTTCGACGGGTTCACGCCCACCGCGACGACGACCTCGTCGAAGAGCCGACTGGTGCGCCCGATGATGTCGAGGTGGCCGTGGGTGACCGGGTCGAAGGACCCGGGGCAGACGGCTCTGCTCATGATGTCTCCTCAGGGATGGTCGGGGGCTCCCCCGGCCGACCCAGCGGGCGGCCCGGCGGGCGGCCCATCGGGTGGGGCATCGGGTGCTTCGGGTGCTCGGGGTGGGTCGGCGCGACCGTACCAAAGCGTGGTCTCGCCGTAGCGCTTGGAGCGGCGACCCTCGAGCCGCGCCGGCCAGGTCGGTTCGGGGCTGCGGCGCGATCGCTCCACGACGACGATCGCGTCCGGGGCCAGCCACAGCTGCAGCTGGTCGAGGTCGGCGGCCAGGGCCGCCTCCGTCAGCGGGTAGGGCGGGTCGGTGAAGACGACGTCGTACGGCTCGGCGGGCTCGACGGCGAGGGTCGTGCGCACGCTGGCAGCCCGGACGTCGACGACGAACCCCAGACGAGCGCGCGTTGGCGCTCACCAGCGCGGCCGTGCGCCGGTCGGCCTCGACGAGGGTGACCGCCGCGGCCCCGCGGGAGAGCGCCTCGAGACCGACGGCGCCGCTGCCGGCGTACAGGTCGAGGAAGCGCAGTCCGTGCAGGCCCCCCGCAGACCCGGACCAGGCCTCGATCGAGCTGAAGAGCGCCTCGCGCACCCGGTCGCTCGTGGGTCGGGTGGCATCGCCCTGCGGAGTCTGGAGGCGCCGGCCCTTGGCGCTACCGCCGATGATGCGGGTCATGACTTCTCGATGAAGTCGCCGCGGGTGGAGGCCTCGAGGTCGACGACGGCATCGGCCAGCAGCGGGACCGTGGTGAGGTCGGGGTCGGTGTCGAGCAACGCCTCGGCCGCCGAGCGGGCCTCGACGATCGTGGTCTCGTCGCGCAGCACCTCGAGGTGACGCAGGCCCGAGCGACGTCCGGCCTGCGAGCGCCCGAGGACGTCGCCCTCGCGGCGGGCGGCGAGGTCGACGCGACTGAGCTCGAACCCGTCGGTGGTGCGGGCGACCGCGTCGAGCCGTTCCCGTGCCGGGGAGTCGATGTCGACCGCCGAGACCAGCAGGCACTGCCCTGGCAGCCCGCCGCGACCCACCCGGCCGCGCAGCTGGTGGAGCTGGGAGACCCCGAAGCGGTCGGCGTCGAGGAGCACCATGATCGTGGCGTTGGCCACGTCGACCCCCACCTCGATCACGGTCGTGGAGACGAGGACGTCGATCTCCCCGGCCGCGAAGGCCCGCATCGTGGCGTCCTTCTCGTCGGCCGGCATCCGCCCGTGCATCGCAGCGAGCCGCAGCCCGGCCAGCGGGCCCTCGGCGAGGGCGACCACGCCGTCCTCGACAGCCGCGAGCGGGGGCGGTGCGACGACGCGGTCGCCGGTCGTGACCGGTTCCCCCTCCTCGTCGACGTCGACCTGGTCGGTCTGGCCCTGCTCGAGCTCGTCTCCGGAGATGCGCGGACACACGACGTAGGCCTGGTGGCCCTGGTCGACCTCCTCGCGCACCCGCTCCCAGACCCGGGTGATCCAGCCGGGGTGGTCGAGCAGGTTGACCACCGCGGTGGTGATCGGGGCGCGCCCGGCCGGCAGCTCGGCGAGGGTGGAGACCTCGAGGTCCCCGAAGACGGTCATGGCGACCGTCCGCGGGATCGGCGTCGCGGTCATGACCAGCACGTGCGGGGGGGAACCCGCAGCCTTGTCGGTCAGGGCCGCACGCTGCTCGACGCCGAAGCGGTGCTGCTCGTCGACGACGACCAGGCCGAGGTCGGCGAACTGGACCTTGTCCTCGAGCAGGGCGTGCGTGCCGATGACGATGCCGGACTCGCCACCGGCCAGGCGTGACAACGGGGCCCTGCGCTGGGTCTTGGTCAGCGAGCCCGTCAGCAGCTCGACACCGGTGCCCTCGGAGGCGCCGCCGAGCATCCCGCCCGAGGCGAGGTCGCCCATCAGCGCGGTGATGGCACGGTGGTGCTGCTGGGCGAGCACCTCGGTGGGGGCCAGCAGCGCCGCCTGCCCCCCGGAGTCGATCACCCGCAACATCGCCCGCAGCGCGACCAGCGTCTTGCCCGACCCGACCTCGCCCTGCAGCAAGCGGTTCATCGGGTGCGGACGAGCCAGGTCGGCCTCCACCTCGGCGCCGATGTTGCGCTGCCCGTCGGTGAGCGAGAACGGCAGCCGGGCGTCGAAGGCGCCCAGCAGCGCGCCGTCCCCGCCGTCGCGTGCGACCGCCCCGAGCGCCCGTACGGCCCGCCGTCGGCGACCGAGGACCAGCTGGGTCACCAGCGCCTCCTCGAAGCGGAAGTAGCGTTGGGCGTCGTGCACCTGGCCCTCGTCGTCAGGGGCGTGGACCTGGTCGTAGGCGCGACGGATGTCGACGAGGTCGAACTCGCGGCGAACGGGCTCGGGGATCAGCTCGGGCAGCTCGTCGACGACGGACCGGGCGAAGGTGATCGCCCGCTGGAGGTCCCACGACTCGACCTTCGCGGTGAGGGGGTAGATCGGGAAGTAGGCGCCGATCGCCTCGACCGTGGCGATGTCGGCGTAGGTGTCGCCGCCCTCGGCGTCGTCCGGCCTGGAGAAGAGCACCATGCGGGGGTTGGTGAGCTTCCACTCACCGTTGAAGGTCTCGGCCTTGCCCAGGAAGAGCCCGCGCGCACCGACCGGGAGCCGGCGTTGCTGCCACGTGGCGGTGCGCTGCTTCTGGGCGAAGAAGGTCATTCGCAGTGAGGGCCCGTCGGTGCGCAGCGTCGTCTCGAGGCGGTAGGCCGGCCGGCCGGTGCGGCGATCGGTGTAGGTGTGCTGCTTGCTGTGGGCGATCTCCCCGATGACCGTCAGCATCTGCCCGACCTGGAGGTCGTCGACGTGGGTCAGCGTGCCGGTCGCGAGGTAGCGGCGCGGGAAGTGGCGCAACAGGTCGCCCACGGTGGCGAGATGCAGCTTGTCGACGATCTTGTCGCGCTTGGTGGAGGCGCCGAGCACGGTCGTGACCGAGGAGTCCAGGGTGATCACGGCCCCAGCCTGCCTCACTCCACCGACAGCAGCAGCGGGTACCGCTCCTGACCACCGTCGTAGACCACGACGTCGACATGGGGGTAGCGGCTGTCGACCCAGGCGGCGGCACGCTCGGCGAGGTCGCCGGAACCCTCGCCCGACACCAGGGTGACCAGGTCTCCCCCGCCGCCGAGCATCCGCTCCAGGACTCCGGCCGCGACGTCGTGGAGGTCGGCACCGACCACGGCGAAGTCGCCGGCGATCACCCCCAGCACGTCGCCCGGCTCGCAGGGCCCGGCCATCGTCATCGCGCGTCGTGCGGCGACGGTGACCGCGCCGTGGCGGGCGTGGCGGGCGGTCGCAGTCATCTCGAGGACGTCCTGGTCGAAGCTGCGTCCCGGCTCGTGCACCGCCATCGCCGCCAGGCCCTGCACCTGGGCCAGCGTGGGCACCACCGCCACGCGAAGCCCGAGATCGGTCTCGGCCGTGCCGGCCGCGATCTGGGCCACGCGCACGGAGTCGGCGTCGTTGGGCAGCACCACCAGCTCGCTGGCCCCCGAGTCGGTGATCGCCTTCAGCACCTCGCCGGTCGAGGGACGGCGCCCCGGCCCGCCGCCCACGACGACGGCACCGGCCTCCTCGAACAGCTGGGTCAGTCCGGGTCCGGCCGCCACCGCGATCACCCGTCGTCCGCGACGCGGGGTGATGTCCTTGGCCCGATCGGCGATCTGCTCGGCGAAGTGGGTGACCCGCACCCGGTAGGGCCGTCCGGCCTCGATGCCGGCCTCGATGGCGGCGCCCACGTCGTCGACGTGCACGTGCACGTTCCACAACCGCTCGCCGCCGACGACCACCAGGGAGTCGCCGAGCGAGGCGAGGCGCTCGCGCAGGTTCGGCAGCTGCTGGGCGTCGGCCTCGAGGAGGTACATCACCTCGTAGGACGGCCCCTCCGGGGTGAGGTCGCCTTCGGGGGTCGCCGCCGGGTCGGCCGGACGCGGAAGGGGCAGCGGGATGGAGCGATGCCCGAGCGGGCTGTGCACCGCGAGCGGACGGCGTCCGGTCATCGCGGTCTCGGCGGCGTCGAGGATCACGCTCAGGCCGCGTCCCCCGGCGTCGACCACCCCGGCGTGGCGCAGGACCTCGAGCTGCTCGGGCGTGCGTGCGAGGGCCTCGCGCGCCGCGGCGGCAGCGGCGGTGAAGACGTCGCGGGCGCGCACCCCGGGGAGGTCGAGCGCAGCCGTCGCAGCGTCCGAGCCGGCCCGGGCGACGGTCAGGATCGTCCCCTCGACCGGGACGCCGACGGCCCGGTAGCTCGCGTCGGTGGCGTCGCGCAGTGCCTCGGCCATGGTCAGCGCCGCCCGCTCGCCGCTCGCCGCGGCGGCGATGCGCCGCGAGACCGCGCCGAGCATCTCGCTGAGGATCACCCCGGAGTTGCCACGCGCCCCGAGGAGGGCGCCCCGCGCGAAGGCCTGGAGGGCGGCGTCCCGTCCGCCGTCGGTCGCTCCGTGCTGCGCGGCCCCACCCGCACCACCGGCGACGGCCCGGGTCGACCGCATGGCCTCGCTGACGGCGTCGCGCGCGGCCGAGACCGTGAGATACATGTTCGTACCGGTGTCGCCGTCGGGCACCGGGTAGACGTTGAGGGCGTCGATCTCCTCGCGGGCCGCAGCGAGGGCATCGGTGGCGATGTCGACGAAGCGCAGCACGACCGCCAGGTCGATACCCTCACCCCGGGGTGCTTCCTCCATCGCCCGCGTGCCTGCCCGTCTCGTGTGCCTGGTTGCCCGTTGTTTGTGCCGGTGTGCTGCTTACTGGGCGTGCGGCCCAGCGGCCCGGTCGGCACAGGGTAGTCACCGCCCCGCTCGATTTCGGGCAGGGGCACCGAACGGATACGATTGCGCGGTTGCCCGTCCAGCGGGCCCCGGACCGAGACAACCAACCGGTCCGAGCAGCACCCCACCGCAGGTGGTCGTGCTGACCGTCCTCATCACCAAGACTTATTCAGGAGTGTCCCGTGGCTGCCGTCTGCGACATCTGCGCCAAGAAGCCGGGTTTCGGTAACAACCGCCCGTGGTCGCGCAAGATCACCAAGCGCCGCTTCGACCCCAACATCCAGCGCGTCCGCGCCAAGGTCAACGGCACCCCCAAGCGCCTCAACGTGTGCACCGGCTGCCTCAAGGCCGGCAAGGTCTCGCGCTGACCCGCCCCCCGAGCTCGAGGAACGGCCGCCACCCGCACGGGTGGCGGCCGCTCCACATTTCGGCGTCGTCGTGGACGAGCGTGGGGCGGGAGTTCTGTGCGGCAACCCCGGCAGTTTCACCGCCTCAGCGGTGAAACTGCCCAAGCGCACAAACTTGGCCCCCTGCGACCACAGGCGCCACGTGAGTCACACGTCAGGACAAAACTCCCGCTTCTGGTGAGAACCTTCATGACAGAAGCGGGAGTTTCACCGCTCCAGCGGAGAAACTGCCACCGAACCCGCCGAACCCGCCGAACCCGCCGAACCCACCGAACCCACCGAGGGTCAGAAGTGCGTCCACCCGGTCGGACCGTCGTACGGCGCCCCGTCGACGGTGACGGAGCCGGCCTCTCCCTCGCGCGCCGCGGCGACCTCGCCGATGACGCTCCAGCCGTCCGGCAGGGCCGCATCCGCGGGGAAGGTGGCCAGGAGCGAGTGGTCCTCCCCTCCGCCCAGGATCAACGAGACCGGGTCGAGGTTGAGCGCCGCCCCGACGGCGTGCAGGGGCTCGGGGAGCTCGAGGGCGCGTCGCCGGACGTCGATCACGACGCCGGAGCCGGCCGCGAGGTGCCCGGCCTCGGCCAGCAGTCCGTCTGAGACGTCGATCATCGAGGTCGCGCCCGCTTCAGCGGCGGCCGGGCCCGCGTCGTACGGCGGCTCGGGTCGCCGGTAGGCGTCGACCAGGGCCCGGGGAGAACGGAAACCGCGACCGAGGACGGCGAGGCCGCCGGCCGCCCATCCTTGCCGCCCGGCCAGGGCGAGCACCTCGCCCGGCGAGGCTCCCGAGCGGAGCACCGGCGACTGGGTGCAGGCGCCCATCACGGTCACCGACACGACGATCTCGGAGGCCCCCGTCAGGTCGCCGCCGACGACCGAGGCACCGACCTTTGCGCACTCCTCGGCGAACCCTCGAGCGAAGTCCAGCGCCCATCGTGCCGGGAGGTCGGCGGGCGCGGCCAGCCCGATCGTGAGCGAGTGGGCACGCCCGCCCATGGCGTTGATGTCGGAGATGTTCTGTGCGGCCGCCCGATGACCGACGTCGACCGCCTCGACCCAGTCGCGACGGAAGTGTCGGCCCTCCACCAGGAGATCGGTGGAGACGACGACGTGACCGCTGCGCACCCGCAGCACCGCCGCGTCGTCCCCTGGCCCGACCAGCACCTGGTCCCCCTGCTCGAAGAGGGCGACGAGGGCACCGACCAGCTCGAACTCGCCGACGTCGGCCAGGCTCGCGTCAGGGGCCCAGGACGACGCGGCACCGGTCGCGGGGCGGGGCAAGGTCGACATGGACCCCATCCCACCACGTGGGTACCGTCTCGCCCGGCACCCGCGATAGGTTGACCCGCGATGGCGGGCCACGGCGCCCGCCAGGTCCCACCGCAGTCGCAGCACCCGATGATCCGCCCGTCGCAAAGGAGCGCACCCATGGTCGTCCAGGCCTACATCCTGATCCAGACCGACGTCGGCAAGGCTGCGGAGGTCGCCAAGGCGATCGCCCAGGTCAAGGGAGTCACCCTCGCCGAGGACGTCACCGGCCCCTACGACGTGATCGTGCGCGCCGAGGCCCGCAACGTCGACGAGCTCGGCAAGCTGGTCGTCTCGAAGGTGCAGAACCTCGACGGCATCACGCGCACGCTCACGTGCCCGGTCGTCCACATCTGAGGAGCACCCGTCCGAGGCGCAGCGCCCGGCGCCCCGGCTCGGCCCTCGCCCCAAGGGGGTGGCTCGGCAGCCTCCTCGTTCTCGCCGCCTGCTCGGCCGGACCGGTCACCCTCTCGACTCCTGGCGTCGATGCCGCCGACCGCGCCGCCTGCGAGGCCTTCACCGCTGCCCTTCCCGACAGCATCGCCGACGAGACGGCGCGCGAGACCGATCCGGTCGACGCCCTCGGCGCGGCGTACGGCGACCCGGCGATCGTGGTGCGGTGCGGCGTGGCGGTTCCGGACGGCTTCGACCAGGCCAGCTCGTCGTGCGAGGTGGCCAACGATGTCGGTTGGTACGTCGCACCCGAGGAGTTCGACGACCAGTCCGCCGACGTCACGCTGAGCGCCGCCGGCTACCGCCCGGTCGTCTCGGTGACGCTGCCCGCGCAGTACCGCCCCGACGGACCGGCTGCTGCGATCGCGCAGCTGGCAGCAGCCGTCGACGAGCACCTGCGGCTGGTCGAGAACTGCGACTAGCCGGTCAGCGCGTAGACCCGCCAGGTGCTGTTGCTCCACATCACCGGGTGGGCCTTGAGGGCCTTCTCGTCGACACCCCAGAACGGATCCTCGTAGGAGGACACCACGAGGTAGTCGGCGCCGAACGAGCGCAGCACCGGGTCGTCGAAGCGCCCGGCGAAGGCAGCCTGGACGGCGGCCTCCCGCTGGTCGTAGGGGACGTTGAAGTTGTAGAGCCAGCCCCGATATCCCATCACCAGGGTCCGGCCCGCGAGGGTGGCCAACGGCATGTTCGGCCGGTCGGCGGCCGCGAAGACCGCATCCGAGGGCGTGTTGGTCCGCGCCCATTCGGCGAGCTCGATGTCGGCGGGGCCGGCGAACTGGTCGTGTGCCTGGAGGTCGCGAGCGATGGCCAGCGAGCCGGGCACGGTCACCAGCACGACGAAGGCCAGCACCGGACCCAGCGACGTCGGGTAGCGACGCACGGCCTGGACCAGCAGGGCGGCGACGAACAGCCCGCCCACGAGGTAGACCCAGTAGATCAGCTTGAGGTTGTCGTACTCGAACGGCTGGAAGGCGTAGACCTGCGTGATCGCCAGGACGGTCAGGAGAGGTGCCAACCACAGCACGCGTGCGTCCCGGCGGACCAGCAGGACGACGAATCCCACCAGGATCGCCAGGCCCATCACCCCGAAGTTCGCCCACCAGTAGGCGCGCAGCGACTCTCCCTCCTGCAGCTGCCAGAACAGCCGGAAGCGACCTCCGGTGCCGTAGCCGTTGGCCGTCTGCTGCCACAAGAGCTGCGGGAGCGCGAGGACGGCGGTCAGCCCCACCGGCCGGACATGGCTCCAGGGGATCGAGCGAGCCCGCCACAGCGCCTCGAAGGCAAGCGTGGCGTAGAGCGCCACGGTGACGATGAAGGTGTGCGGGTGCGCCATCGGCAGCAGTCCGATCAGGACGGCGGCGGGCCACAGCAGCCGGGTGTCGAGCGTGCGCCGCACGACCAGCAGGAGGCTCAGCACGACCAGCCCCACACCCAGGCCGAGCAGGATCGAGCGCTGCGGCAGGATCGCGTCGACGAGCAGGTTGGTCAGGTGAGCGTTCGTCTCGTCGTCCTGCGAGTAGTCACGCGGGAGGGCGCGCAGGAAGGTACCGATCCCGAGCCCGCTGTCGCGCCAGTCGTCCCAGGCTGCGCGCGCGCCGGCGAAGGACCCGCACGCCAGGGCGAGCCACAGCCCGAGGACGCCGACCCAGATGCTCGCGAACAACCGCAGCCCGACCGAGATCACGAGCTGGCAGATCGCGAGCGCCAGGAGCACCCCCGGCCAGAAGAGGCTGCCGTGCAGCGACATGCCGCCGTGGAGGTAGAGCCCCGACAGGAAGTCGATCAAGAACGGGTAGGTCAGCTGCTCACCGCTCGCGACCGGGAGGTCGGTGGGCAGGCTCGAGGCGCCGGCGAAGTGGGTGACGAGGCTGGCGTGCAGGCCGAAGTCGGCCCAGGTGGCCCCCGCCGACCAGATGCCGTCAGCGTCCCGGGTCAGGCTGTGGGTCCAGAACAGCCGGACGACGAGCGCGCTGACCAGCGTCGTGGCGACGCCCCAGACCGCCCAGGCGACCCGGCCCCCCTCGAGGGCCAGACGGTCGTGGGTGCGGCGCCCCCAGAGGGCGATCGTCACCACGGCGCTGGTCGTCACGACGACGGGCAGCGCGAGGTCGTAAGGAAGAACGAGCGCGACCGCCAGCGCCAGCCAGGTCCAGGCGAAGAGACCCAGCACGAGTGCTGCGGCAGCCGCCTCGAAGCGGTAGAGCGCGAAGGGTGCGCGCCTCACGAGCGCCGCACCCAGGGCGAGCGCGGAGGCCAGGTAGATCAGGGCCATCGCGGCCTACCGCCAGGTCGAGAGCCACATGCGGCTGTCGAGCTCGTCCGGCGTGAGCGGGGTCCCGTAGGTGATCGGACCGAAGTAGAGGAACACCAGCGCGGCCACGGCCAGCACCGACCAGAACCCGATGGCCGACACGCGCGAGCCGAACGTGAACGGCTTGGGCCCCTCCTCGATCCAGCCGGTCAGCACACCCAGGCCGATCACGACGAATGCCAGGCTGAAGATCAAGGCGAAGAAGTAGTGGTAGATGAACATCGGGCGCTCGATGAGCGCGAAGGGGAAGTAGTTGACGGCCCACGCGAAGGCGAGCAGCCCGAGCGACCAGCGGTAGGGCCGGAATCGCTGTCTGGCGACCGTCCAGCCGGTCACGACCACCACCGCACCGATGCAGGATGCCCCACCACACGAAGGGGTTGCCCAGGACGTAGATGTAGGTCGACTTGCTCGTTCTCGGCCTGGGCGAGGTAGGCGAAGACGCCGCGCTTGTCGGCCGGCCAGCTGGTCCACGTCGACTGGTAGGGGTGGGTCGCGTCGTTGAGGGAGATCTCGTACTGGTGGATGGCGCGATTGAGGTCGGTGAACTTACCGACGAAGCCGAGGTCGGCGTCGGGGCTGTAGCTCGGGCTGCCCTCGAGCGTGGTCTGGAACTCGGGCGACATGAAGGCGTCGCCCGGCCCGGTGTAGGGGAGCAACGCAAAGTGTGCGGCGAAGCTCGCGGCGTAGACGCCTACTGGAACCAGCAGCAGCATCACCCCCTGGACGAGCACGCCCACCCAGCGCTCGCGCAGGTCGCGACGCCGGCGCAGGAGGTCGAGCATCCAGATCACGCCGACAAGTCCGAGCGGGGCGAGACCGGTCAGCTTGATGGACGCCGCCATCCCACCCAGGACACCCGATCCCAGCAGCAGCAGCCAGTAGCCGCGGGAGCGCTTGTCGTCGCGGTCGCGGGCTCGCAGAGCCAGCGTCACCCCGGTGACCCCGAAGAGGAGCAGCATGCTGTCCAGCGTCGTCAGGCGCGACTCGACGAGGATCGCGTTGTCGAGCATCAGCAGCCCGGCCCCGAGCGTCGCCATCCGCCGGCTTCCACAGAGCTGGCGGATGAGGAAGTAGACGGCCACGATCAGCAGGGTCCCGGCGAGCGCCGGTAGGACGCGCAGGGCGACAGCGGGGTCGGTGCCGGCAGCGCTGACGTCGGTGCCACTGATCCACGCCCAGGCGCCCAGGATCAACTTGCCGAGCGGCGGGTGCAGGTCGAAGTAGTAGGTGCCTTCGCGATAGCGCAGGGCGTACTCGCGGAAGTAGACCTCGTCGAAGATGATCGCGCGGGGACTGAAGAGGAAGGCGAAACGCGTCAGCGCCGCAAGGACGGTCAGCACGTACAACTCGCCCGGGATTCTGACCGCCGCTCGCCGCCAGCCTGATGGTGGCGCGGGTTGCGCCTCGGGCTCGTGCTCTGTCTCGGTCTGCGCCGTCACCCGACCGGTGTCGGTGGTGGGTGCGACTGATGACATGACCGAGAACCTCCGAGGTAGTGAGCCCCCGGCCGGACGACGCGGGACGCGGTGAGTCTAGTGCAGGGTGGGCGCGAGGCCCCGGCCGGCGAGTCGACGCTTCGTGGCGTCAGCGCAGGCCGGTCCCCCGGCTCAGTGCCAGCTGCAGGAGCCGGTCGACCAGGGCGGAGTAGTCGACACCGGACTCGGCCCACATCTGCGGGAACATCGAGGTCGGCGTGAAGCCGGGCATCGTGTTGATCTCGTTGACCACGAGCGAGCCGTCGGGCAGGACGAAGAAGTCGACCCGAGCCAGCCCTTCGCAGCCGACCGCCTCGAAGGCCTGCGCCGACAGCGCCCGCACCCGGTCCTCGAGGGCCGGGGGCAGGTCGGCAGGGAGGTCGATCCGCGTCGCCTGGCCGGGCAGGTACTTCGCCTCGAAGTCGTAGAAGTCGTGCGACGCGTCGACGTGGATCTCGGCCGGACGGGTGGTCTCGGCGCCGCCGTCGAGCGCCTGCAGCACGCCGCACTCCACCTCGCGGGCGCCCTCGGCCGAGGCCTCGACCAGCACGCGCGGGTCGTGCTCGAACGCCAGGGCGAGGGCGTCGTCGAGCTCGCCCGGATCGCGGACCTTGGACACCCCGAGGCTCGAACCGCCCCGAGCCGGCTTGACGAACGTCGGGTGACCCAGCGCGGCCGCGCGGCTGCGTACGTCGTCGGGTTCGCGGTCCCACTGGGCGGCGGTCACGGTGATGCCGGGCATCACCGGCAGCCCCGCAGCCGCAAGGACGGTCTTCATGTAGGACTTGTCCATGCTGACCGCTGAGGCGAGCACTCCGGCGCCGACGTAACGGACCCCTGCCATCTCGAGCGTCCCCTGGATCGTGCCGTCCTCGCCCCACGGGCCGTGCAGGACGGGGAAGACCACGTCGACCTCGCCGAGGACCTCCGGCGGGCGCGAAGCCTCGGAGACGAGCAGGTCGGTGCCGTCGACGACCTGGGTGAGGGTCACCCCCGGTCGGGTCGGGTCGACGCTGGGCAGGCTGTGGTCGGCGGCGATGCTCAACCGCTCGGAGTCCGCAGCCTCGAGCACCCATCGGCCGTCGCGAGCGATGCCGATGGCGACGACGTCGTAGACCCCGCGGTCGATGGCGGCCAGGACGCTGCCCGCGGTGACGCACGAGATGCCGTGCTCGCTGGAGCGGCCTCCGAAGACGACGGCAACGCGGGGTCGTCGGGCGCGGCGGTGGGGATGAGGGCCGGTCACGGCGACGACCCTATCCTCGACGGCATGGCTGATCTGTCACCCGCGACCCGCGCCGTCACCGTCGGTCGGCCGCCGCGCGAGCCCGATGCCCCGCTCAACGTCCCGATCACGATGGCGTCGACCTACGTCGCCGGCGGCGACGTGGAGTACGGGCGCTACGGCAACCCGACCTGGACGGCGTTCGAGGACGTCCTCGGCTCCCTCGAGGGCGGCCGGTGCCTCGCGTTCTCCTCGGGCATGGCGGCGGTGACCACCGTCTTGGACCTCGTGGGCCATGGCGCGAAGGTCGTCGCTCCCCGTCACGCCTACCAGGGCAGCATCATGTCGCTGGCCGACCTCGAGGCCCGCGGAAGACTGCGCGCCGAGCTGGTCGACATCGAGGACACCGCGGCCGTCGTCGCGGCCTGCCAGGACGCAGCCCTCGTGTGGCTCGAGACCCCGACCAACCCCGCCCTCGAGCTGGCTGACATCGAGACCATCGCGGCCGCCGCCCACGAGGCCGGCGCCTACGTGGTCGTCGACAACACCTTCGCCACCCCCCTGCTCCAGCAGCCGATCGCGCTGGGTGCGGACATCGTCGTCCACGCGGCGACCAAGTACCTCAGCGGTCACAGCGACGTGCTCCTCGGAGCCCTGGTGGTGGCCCCTGGGCGGCCCGACGGGGGCGACGAGCTGTACGGCGTCCTGAAGAACCGTCGCTCCCTCACCGGTTCGACGCCGGGGACCCTGGAGGCCTGGCTCGCGGTGCGTGGCATGCGCACCCTGCACCTGCGCGTCGAGCGGGCCCAGACCAACGCCCAGACGTTGCTGTCGCGGCTGCGCGAGCACCCGGCCGTCACCGACGTCCGCTACCCCGGCTTCGGGGCCATCGTCTCGATCGTGCTCGAGGGCGAGCTGGCCGCCGACCTGCTGGTGCGCAAGACGAGCCTGTGGGTGCACGCCACCTCGCTGGGCGGGGTGGAGTCGACGTTCGAGCGACGGCGCCGGTGGAAGACCGAGGCCCGCACCATCCCCGAGGGACTCGTGCGCATGTCGGTCGGCATCGAGGACGTCGAGGACCTGTGGGACGACCTGGTCTCCGCGCTGGACCAGGTCGTCGCGACGAGGCCCGTCACCAGCGACGGCTGAGCCCGAGCCTTCGGAGGCTGCGCAGCCCGACCCCTCGGCGAGGGCGTCGACGAAGCCCACCGCCTTCGTGGCTCGGCCCCCGGGCACGTCGCCGGGCTTCGGTGCGCCGGTCGCGAGCTCCTTCGTCGGTCACCCGACCTGCTCGACCCTCAGTCGATCTCGGACTTCGTGCCGCGGGCGAGGATGGTGTCCATCATCTCGGTCGCCGTCATCCGGCCTCCGACGACCTCGTCGACGTAGACGGCGACGGGTGCGTCGCACCCCGACTGCTCGGCCAGGGCCCGCAGGGAGGAGCAGGACTTCGCGCCCTCCGCGACCTGGCGCGTCGAGGCGTAGATCTCGTCGGTCGTGAGCCCTTGGCCGAGCTTCTCGCCGAAGCTGCGGTTGCGCGAGAGGGGTGAGGAGCAGGTGGCCACCAGGTCGCCGAGGCCGGCCAGGCCCATCAGCGTCAGCGGGTTGGCGCCCAGCTTCATGGCCAGCCGGGCGGTCTCGGCGAGACCACGCGTGATGAGCGAGGCAGTGGTGTTGTCGCCGAAGCCGAGGCCGACCGCCATACCGACTCCGAGACCCACGACGTTCTTGTAGGCCCCGCCCAGCTCGCAGCCGAGGACGTCGGTGCTCGTGTAGGGGCGGAACGCCGCCGAGTGGCACCGGTCCTGCAGGGTCTTGGCGACCTCCTCGTCCGCACAGGCCACCACGGAGGCGGCCGGCTCGCGGCGCGCGATCTCCTTGGCCAGGTTGGGTCCGCTGATGACTGCGATCCGCTCGGGACCGGCGTCGGTGACCTGGTGGATCACCTCGCTCATCCGGTTGAGCGTGCCGAGCTCGACGCCCTTCATCAGCGAGACCATCACCGCGTCGTCCTCGATGTGGGGCGCCCAGGTCGTGAGGTTGTCGCGCAGGGACTGCGAGGGGGTCGCCAGCACCACGAGGTCCGCGCCGTCGAGAGCTCGTTCGATGTCGTGGGTGGCGCCGACGGACGGCGGCAGCTGGATTCCCGGCAGGTAGTCGCCGTTCTCGCGTTCGGCGTTGATGGACGACGCGACCTCCTCGCGACGGGCCCACAGCGTGACGTCGTTGCCCCCGTCGGCCAGCACGATCGAGAATGCGGTGCCCCAGGACCCCGCCCCGAGGACTGCGACCTTGCCCTTGCCCGTGGTCGTCATCCGGCCTCCCTCTGCGAACGACCGTCGTCGGCGCCCGCTCTCTTCATGTCGTATCGCTCCACCGGGGCGGTCTCCCCGCGCAGCTCCTCGACGATGCTCGTGATGGCGCTCATGATGCGCTCGGTCGCCTCCGCCAGGACCGCAGCGGTACGCGGCTCGTCGAACAGGTCGCTCAGGTCGACCGGGTCACCGACGCGCAGGTGGATCGTCTTGCGAGGGAAGAGGTCGGGTCGCCGGGAATAGGGGGGCAGGAGGCGCTGCGCCCCCCACTGACCGATCGGCACGACCGGGCACCCGGTCTCCAGGGCGATCCGGGCGGCGCCCGACTTGGCGGTCATCGGCCAGAGGTCGGGGTCGCGGGTGATGGTGCCCTCGGGGTAGATCACGATGCACTCCCCCGCTCGCACCGCCTCGACCGCGGCGGAGTAGGCGCCCGCGGCTCCGGTGCCCGAGCGTTCGACCGGGATCTGGCCGGCCGAGGTCATGAAGCGGCCGAGGACGGGGTTGCGGAACAGGGCCGACTTGGCGAGGTAGCGCGGCAGCCGCCCGTGGTCGTGGGTGAAGACCGCGGCCGTCAACGGGTCGACGTGGGAGATGTGGTTGAGCACCAGCACACACCCACCGGTGGCCGGGATCCGCAGGCCGTCGACCCAGTCGCGCCGCGTGGTCACGAGGAAGAGCGGTTTGAGGATGATCGCTCCGAGGGTGAAGGTCCACCCACGTGGCTGGTCCAGCTTGCGTGCTCTCACGGGAGAGCAGGTTACTCGTCGCCGGTGGCGCCGGTGTCGCACGCCACGTGTCGTCGGCACCGGCCCTGCTCGGCCGCCCGCGGGCGCCCGTGGTCAGATGTGGTGGTGCAGCAGTACGTCGTGGTCGTGCCGGTCAAGCCGCCGGCCTTCGGCAAGTCGCGCCTGGTCGGGATCGACGTCGCCGACCGCCGGGCTCTGGCCGAGGCGTTCGCCCTCGACACTGCCTCAGCGTGCCTACGAGCCGACCGGGTCGCGCAGGTACTCGTCGTCACCGACGACGCCGGCTTCGCCGCTCGTCTCGCTGCTCTGGGGTGCGCCGGGGTTCCGGACGGGGACAGCTCGGGGCTCAACGCGGCCCTGCGGCAAGCGGTCGCCGAGGCCGGACGTCGATGGCCGGACCTCCTGCCGGTCGCGGTGCTGGCCGACCTGCCGGCGCTGCGTGCGCGCGACCTGGACGAGGCGCTGGCCGAGGTGGTGCCGGGCGAGCCGTCCTACGTCGTCGACGCCGACGGCACCGGGACCACCCTCTACACCGCGGCCCGCGACACCTTCGACCCCCGGTTCGGCCCCGACTCGGCCCGCGCGCACGAGGACGCCGGGGCGGTGGCCCTGCGCGGTGTGCTGCCCACCCTGCGCCGAGACGTCGACGACGTCGACGACCTCCGCGCGGCCAGTGCGCTGGGGCTGGGCCCCGAGACCGCGCGCCTCAGCCGGCCGCTGCTCGGCTGAGACGCGCGCGACGGGCCGCTCCCGGAAGGAGTCGACCCGCCATCTCTCACGCGGGCCAGGGGCTACGTGGCTGCGGCCTTCTTCGCCGGGGCCTTCTTCGCTGCTGCCTTCTTCGCCGGGGCCTTCTTGGCAGCCGCTGACTTCGTGGCCGGCGTCTTCTTCGCGGCGGGCGCCTTCGTGGCAGCCGTGGTCTTGGCCGGAGCCGACTTCTTGGCCGTCGTGGACGTCGTCGCGGATGCCTTCTTGGCCGGCGCCTTCTTCGCCGTCGAGCCGGATGCCTTCTTGGCTGGCGTCTTCTTGGCAGGCGTCTTCTTGGCTGGCGTCTTCTTGGCTGGTGCCTTGGCGGTCGACGTCTTCGTGGCCGGAGCCTTCGTGCCGGGAGACTTCTTGGTGACGGCCTTGGTGGCCGGTGCGGCCGCCTTCTTGGCGGCAGCGGCTGCCTTCCTCGCCGGGGCTGCCGCCTTCTTCGCAGCCGGTGCGGCAGCCGCCACGGTGAGCTTCGGCAGCTTCTTCGCCCCGGACACGACGTTCTTCAGGTCGGCGCCCGCAGTGAACTTGGGGACCGACTTCTTCTTGGCCTTCACCCGGTCACCGGTCTGCGGGTTACGGACCCACCGGGCCTCGCGCACTCGCTTCTCGAACGAGCCGAAGCCCGTGATCGCGACCTTCTCCCCCTTGGCGACCTCGCGCGTGATGGTGTCGAGCACCGAGTCGAGCGCGTGGGCCGCAGCCTTGCGGTTCCCCTCGTAGCGTGCGGCAAGCACGTCGATGAGCTGAGTCTTGTTCACTAGCTTTCCTTCCAATGAACCAGGTTCGTGCCGGGCAAGTACCCGACATTCCTCATGCACGCTAGGTAAACGGGACCGACGTCACAATCGCCACGCCGTAGCGGGTCGGACAATTTTGGGACGGCCAGGGTTTGCCTCGAACGCCGAGAACCCCGTGGCTGAGCGGATCCAGCCTCGTCGTCCAACGGGACGAACCCCGAGTCGGTGCGTCCGATCGACCTGGGCGGCTCGACCTGGAAAGTGCCAATCCCTGTCAACGGTGGGCTTCTGCAGCGAATCGGCTCCGGGTGCAAGCCGGTCGTCGCTGGCTTCTCGGTCCGGTCCGTCGCCCGCCTGGGCGACCGCGTGCCCGTCTCGCGGTCACCCCCTGATGGTGGCCGGCTTCCAGGTCGGCCGGGTCGCCTCGTAGGTGTCGATGTCGTCAGCGTGCCCGAGGGTGATGCCGATGTCGTCGAGACCCTCGAGCAGACGCCACCGGGTGTAGTCGTCGATGTCGAAGGAGTCCTCGACCGCGTCCGGCCCCTCGCCCGCGCGCACCGTGCGCGACTCGAGGTCGACGGTGATGCTCGCTCCCGGCTGGTCGGCCAGGAGGTCCCACAGCCGCTGGACGACCTTCTCGTCGACCTGTGCGGCCAGCAAGCCGGCCTTGCCGGAGTTGCCGCGGAAGATGTCGGCGAAGCGCGCGGAGATGACGACCTTGAAGCCGTAGTTCTGCAGCGCCCAGACGGCGTGCTCACGCGACGAGCCGGTGCCGAAGTCGGGGCCTGCGACGAGCACCGAACCACCGGCGTACGCCTGGTTGTTGAGCACGAACGTCGGGTCGTTGCGCCACGCACTGAACAGACCGTCCTCGAAGCCGTCGCGGGTGACGCGCTTGAGGTAGACGGCCGGGATGATCTGGTCGGTGTCGACGTTGCTGCGTCGCAGCGGGACGCCGATGCCGGTGTGGGTGGTGAAGGCATCCATGTCAGTTGCTCCTACTCGAGATGTTCGGCCGAGGTGGTCGACGTGCGCGTCACGGCTTCGCAAGCTCAGCCCCGGCGCTTGCTCGACCTTGTGTTGCGGTGCGAGCCCGTTGCTCACTCGCGGGGTGGAAGGTCGCTCGGCGAGGAGAGCGTGCCGCGCACGGCGGTCGCCGCCGCCACCGGGATCGACACCAGGTGGGTGAGACCGCCCTTGCCCTGGCGTCCCTCGAAGTTGCGGTTCGAGGTCGAAGCGCTGCGCTCACCGGGCTTCAGGGTGTCGGGGTTCATGCCCAGGCACATCGAGCACCCGGCTCCGCGCCACTCGGCACCGGCGTCGATGAAGATCTTGTCGAGCCCCTCCTCCATCGCCTGCAGGCGCACGCGCACCGACCCCGGGACGACGAGCAGCCGCGTGTCGGCGTCGACCGTGCGGCCCTCGATGATCTGGGCCGCGAGGCGAAGATCCTCGATGCGGCCGTTGGTGCACGAGCCGACGAAGACGGTGTCGACCTTCACGTCTCGCATCGGGGTGCCGGCCTCGAGCTGCATGTACTCCAGCGCCTTCTCGGCCGCGACGCGGTCCTCGGCGTTGTCGAAGTGCTCGGGGAACGGCACCGTGTCGCCGAGCGGCACGCCCTGACCGGGGTTGGTGCCCCAGGTGACGAACGGCGTCATCGTGGAGGCGTCGAGGACGATCTCCTCGTCGTAGACCGCGTCGTCGTCGGTGACCAGGCTCTTCCAGTGAGCGACGGCGGCGTCCCAGTCGGCGCCGGTCGGCGCCTCCGGGCGGCCCTCGATGTAGTCGAAGGTCGTCTGGTCGGGAGCGATCAGACCGGCCTTGGCGCCCCACTCGATGCTCATGTTGCACACGGTCATCCGGCCCTCCATCGAGAGCTCCTCGATGGCCTGGCCGCGGTACTCGACGATGTAGCCCTGACCGCCGCCGGTGCCGGTGTGGGCGATGAGCGTGAGCACCATGTCCTTGGCGGTGACGCCCGCCGGGAGGCTTCCGTTGAGGGTGACGGCCATCGTCTTGGGCTTGGCCTGCATCAGGGTCTGGGTCGCGAGCACGTGCTCGACCTCGGAGGTGCCGATGCCGAACGCGATCGCGCCGAAGGCGCCGTGGGTGCTGGTGTGGCTGTCACCGCAGACGATCGTCATGCCGGGCTGGGTCAGACCCAGCTGCGGGCCGACGACGTGGACGATGCCCTGCTCGATGTCGCCGAGCGGGTGCAGGCGCACGCCGAAGTCGGCCGCGTTCTTGCGCAGCGTGTCGACCTGGGTCTTGGAGACCGGATCGGCGATCGGCTGGTCCCAGTCGAGGGTCGGGACGTTGTGGTCCTCGGTCGCCAGGGTCAGGTCGGGCCGGCGCACCGACCGCCCGCTGAGCCTCAGCCCGTCGAAGGCCTGGGGGCTGGTCACCTCGTGGATGAGGTGGAGGTCGATGTAGAGCAGGTCGGGCTCTCCGGCCGACGACCGGACGACGTGCTCGTCCCAGACCTTCTCCGACAGGGTCCTGCCCATGCTGATCTCCTCTGAGTGCGGTGGTGACGACGTGCTCTTGTCGAGAGCGGCGTCGGTGGCGCCGACAGGGGTGTCGTCGGTACGTCGCTTGATCGTATGTTTGCATCCCATTGGGTGAGACGCTAATCTCAACCTATGGACACCACCAGTGGCGTCGGCGTGCTCGACAAGGCCGCCCTCGTGCTCACCGCGCTCGAGTCGGGGCCGGCCACCCTCGCCGGGCTCGTCGCCGGCACCGGTCTGGCCCGACCGACCGCCCACCGGCTCGCGGTCGCGCTCGAGCACCACCGGCTCGTGGCCCGCGACATGCAGGGCCGCTTCGTCCTCGGACCCCGCTTGGCGGAGCTCTCGGCCGCAGCCGGCGAGGACCGGTTGCTGGCCACCGCCGGGCCCGTGCTGGCGCGACTGCGCGACATCACCGGCGAGTCCGCCCAGCTGTGGCGCCGCCAGGGAGAGCACCGGGTGTGCGTCGCCGCCGCTGAACGACCCTCCGGACTGCGCGACACCATCCCGGTCGGCTCGCAGCTGACCATGCGTGCCGGGTCTGCCGCCCAGGTGCTGCTGGCCTGGGAGGACCCCGAGCGCATGCACCGCGGCCTCCAGAACGCCGCCTTCTCGGCCGCTGCGCTCTCCGGCATCCGCCGTCGCGGCTGGGCGCAGTCGATCGGCGAGCGCGAGCAGGGCGTGGCCTCTGTCTCCGCCCCGGTCCGCTCCCCCGGCGGCAAGATCATCGCCTCCGTGTCGGTCTCCGGTCCGCTCGAGCGCCTCTCGCGCCAACCGGGCCGCATGCACGCGCCAGCCGTGCTGGCTGCCGCCGAACGGCTCTCGGAATCGCTCCGACGAGCGGCCGCAGACTGAGCGCCCCAGCCCGAGCCTGCGAGGGCTGGATCAGGCGCGAAGATTGAGTAAGCGCCGCGAGCGAGGCACGAGCTCGCGACGCGCGCATCGAAATCCGGCGCCCCAGCCCGAGCCTGCGAGGGCTGGATCAGGCGCGAAGATTGAGCAAGCGCCGCGAGCGGCCGCAGACTGAGCTCGCGAAGTCTGCGTGAGCCGCGAAGATTGAGTAAGCGCCGCGAGCGAGGAACGAGCTCGCGACGCGCGCACCGAAATCCGGTGACGTGAGAACCCACCTCTCCACCGCGCGGCCTTGGAGCAAGGCCTTCTCAGAACAACGCCTGCTGCTCCAACGACAGCAGCACCTGCTTGCGCTCGACCCCGCCGGCGTACCCGGTGAGCGTGCCGTTGGCCCCGATGACCCGGTGGCACGGGACGACGATCGGGATCGGGTTGGAGCCGTTGGCCAGACCCACCGCACGTGAGGCCGCATTGGTCCGCCCGATCCGGCGCGCGATCTCACCGTACGTAGCGGTCTCGCCGTAGCCGATCACCCCCAGCTCGGTCCACACCCGCTGCTGGAACTGCGAGCCACCGGCGGCAAGAGGCAGGTCGAACTCCTTGAGCTCGCGCGCGAAGTACGCCGTGAGCTGACGCACCGCCTCGGCCAGCAAGGGGTGCGCGTCGTCCCGCGCTCCGCGCACCCGGCCGTCGGCGACGCCGAACGGCGAGAACTCGATCGCGGTGAGGGCATCGTGGTGCTCGACGAGCCGCAGCTCGCCGATCGGTGAGTCCAGGACGGTCCACATGCTCAGTGATCCTTTGTCGGGTCGGTCGCGGCCGAGGTCTCGGCCGGGACAGCGGACGTGCTCGGCATCAGGGTGTTCCAGAGGTGCAGCAGGGCGTACGAGCGCCAGGGGCTCCACTCGACGGCTCGCGAGATCGTGGTCGGCGGGTCGTGACCCAGGCCGCGCAAGGCGTTGCGCACCCCGATGTCGGTGGGCAGGAAGACGTCGGGGTGGGCCAGGGCGCGCATCGCGACGTAGTCGGCCGTCCAGGGCCCGATGCCGGTGAGGGCGATCATCGCCGCACGCACCTCGTCGCGGTCGGTGCCGCGGTCGAGGACGATCTCGCGGTTCGCGAGCGCCGTGCACAGGCCCGACCAGCGCCCGGCCCCGTGCCCGCGGCATCGGCAGCGTGGTGGGGTCGACCCCGGCGAGGGCCTCGGCTCGTGGGAAGAGATGGGTGAGCCCGGGGATCGAGGTCTCGACGCGCTGCCCGTGTGCCGCGACGATCGTGCCGGTCACCGTGCGGGCACCGGTGACGCTCACTTGCTGACCGATCACCGTGCGCACCGCGGTCTCGTCGCCGTCGACCTGACCTGGCAGCCTCAGGCCCGGGCAGGCGCGTGACAACGGTCCGATCACCGTGTCGCCGACGAAGTGGTCGGCGACCGAGAGCGGGTCGCAGTCGGCGTCCAGCAGCCGCCGGGTGCGTTCGACGGCGCACGCCGTGTCGCGTAGGTCGGTCAGCTCGAAGGTCGCGGTCACGAAGGCGGTGCGTCCCGGGTCGAGCTCGTCCTGCAGGGTCAGGCGCAGCGTCCCCGGACCGTGGGGCAGGTCCAGGGTGCGGGCGTACCAGCCTGGTCCGGCGACCTCGACGCCCGGCACCAGGTGGTAGGCCAGGAAGGCGAGCAACGCCGTGCCGGCGAAGGGCGTGCGCACGGCGAGGCGCAGGGCGATCGACGCCGTCCTGCCCGTGGCGCGCACCGCCGACCCCCGGCGTCGGCCTCCGCGCAGCTCGGTGGGGGTGGCGGCGTAGACCTCACGGACCGTGTCGTTGAACTGGCGAACGCTGGCGAAACCCGCCGCGAAGGCGATGTCGGCGCACGCGAGGTCGGTCGTCTCGACGAGCACCCGCGCGGTCTGCGCCCGACGGGCGCGTGCCAGGGCCAGGGGTCCGGCTCCGAGCTCGGCCGACAGCACCCGGCCGAGGTGCCGCGGTGTGTAACCCACCCGGTGCGCCAGCCCGTCGACGCCCTCGCGATCGACGACCCCGTCGGAGATGAGCCGCATGGCGCGACCCGCGACGTCGGCGGCGACGTCCCAGTCGGGGCTGCCCGGGGTCGCGTCGGGCAGGCAGCGTTTGCAGGCACGGTAGCCGGCGGCCTGGGCAGAGGCGGGGCTCAGGTGGAAGGTGATGTTGCCGAGCGCCGGCGTCCTGGCGGGGCAGGAGGGACGGCAGTAGATGCCGGTCGTGGCGACCGCGGTGTAGAAGACCCCGTCGAAACGACGGTCCCGGGCCTTCACGGCCCGGTAGCACGACTCGCGGTCGAGTCGGCTGGGGGTGGGGCTCGTCGTGGACACGGGTCCATCATGTCCGATGACCGAGCAGCACTCCGGCGGGAATCGGACACGACGGCGTCCGCTCGACCTGCCGCGCTCCGACCACTCGTCTGCGACACTGCACGGTGTGACCGAGGACCGATCCAGCGCAGGACAGCCGACCCGACACCGTCGGCACGTGTGGCTCACCGTCGCGCTGACCCAGGCGCTCCTCGCCGTCCTCACCGTGGGAGCCGTGACCTTCGCCTACGGTGCGCTGAACGGCAACATCGGGGCCGGCGACACCATCAACCACACCCTGTCGAAGCCGGTCGCCGCCGGGCAGGACGACACCGACACCGCGCCGCTCGAGCCGCTCAACGTCCTCGTCCTCGGTTCCGACTCGCGCTCGGGGGTCGGCAACGACATCGACGGTCTCGGCGACATCGGCGAGCGTGCCGACACCACGATCCTCCTGCACGTCTCGGCTGACCGTCAGGACGCCTACGGCGTGAGCCTGCCGCGCGACGCCATCGTCGACCGTCCCGACTGCACGAGCAACGACGGCACCGTGGTCGCCGGCGCCTCGCAGGTCATGTTCAACACCGCGTTCTCCGAGGGCGGTGCGCAGTGCGCCGTGCAGACCGTGGAGTCGCTCACCGGTATCTACATCGACCACTTCCTGGTCGTCGACTTCAACGGCTTCAAGGACATGGTCGAGGCCATCAACGGCGTCGAGGTCTGCCTGCCCACCGAGGTCGACGACCCGGCGCACGACATCTACCTGCCCGCCGGCGTGCAGACCCTGACCGGTCAGGACGCGTTGAACTACGTGCGAGAGCGCTACACCCTCTCGGCCACCGGCGACATCGGGCGCATGAAGCGGCAGCAGGCCTTCATCGCCTCCATGGTGAAGAAGGTCATGTCGGCCGGGATCCTCTCGCAGCCCCTCTCGATCTTCGACTTCCTCAGTGCCGCGACCTCCTCGATCAAGGTCGACGCCAAGCTCGACTCCGTCGGCAAGCTGGCCGACCTGGCCGTGCAGTTCCGCAACACCGGCCTGTCCGACATCAAGTTCATCACCGTCCCGATCGCGCCGTACCCACTCGATCCCAACCGGCTCATCTGGACCGACGCCGCCGCGGGTCTCTGGAAGCGGATCATCGCCGACCAGCAGCTCGGCAAGGACTTCAGCGAAGGCAGCATCGGCGCCGACGACTCGGTCGGCACCGTCGATGGTGGCACCGAGACCCCCTCACCCGGAGCCACCCCGACCCCCTCACCCGACGCGAGCGACGAGGCGGGCGCCGACGCCCGTGCCCAGGCTCGTCTCGACGCGGGACTCTGCGCCTGACGCAACCACCGAGGCCGGCGTGCCCGCCACCGGTGCCGGGCACGCCGTGGTGCTGTGGACTGACCTACAGGTCACTGCTCGTACGAGACAGGGTCCCGACCCGCAGCTTCGCGGATCGGGACCCTGTCTCGTCGTACGTCTACCCCGCGGGCCGGCCTCGCACTGAGCCGCGGGGCCTGGTCGAGGGAGCTACGGCACCATCCAGCCGAGCACGGCGGTCGACTGCAGGCCGACGATGATGCACATCAAGACCAGCAGACCGAGGCTCCAGCCGATCACCTTGCGGAAGATGTCTCCCTCGCGTCCGGCCATTCCCACGGCGGCCGCGGCGATCGCCAGGTTCTGCGGGCTGACCATCTTGCCGAGCACGCCGCCCGAGGTGTTGGCGGACGCCATCAGCAGCGGGTCGAGTCCGGCCTTGGCTGCGGTCTGCACCTGCAGCGCACCGAAGAGCGCATTGGCGGAGGTGTCGGAGCCGGTGACCGCTACGCCGATCCAACCGAGGATCGGCGAGAGCACCGCGAAGGCCCCCCCGGCGCCGGCGAGCCAGGCACCGAGCGAGGTGGTCTGCCCGGACAGGTTCATCACGTAGGCCAGCGCGAGCACGGCCATGACGGTGAGGATCGCCGACCTCAGCTCGACGTAGGTCGCGACGTAGGTCTTCGCAGCCTTGACCGGAGGCACCTTGAGGATCAGCGCGGTGATGACCCCGGCCAGGATCATCAGGGTCCCGGCTGCGGGCAGCCAGTTGAACTTGAACATCGTCGCCACCGGGTCACCGGCGGGGTTGAGGATGTCGAGCCCCGGCCAGGTGAAGAGGTAGGTGAAGGGCTCCTTGGCCAGGAACTCGACGACGGCCGGGATGTTGACGATGGAGAAGATCGCGATGATCACCAGGTAGGGCGCGTAGGCCTTCAGGACGTCCGTGCCACTGTCGTCGGGCGCACCCGCTCCGGGGGCGGTCTGCGAGGCGCCGGCGCCGCGGCCGGTGGAGCCGGTCACGGCGGTGGAGATCCCCTGCGGGGCACGGCGTCCGGAGCGCGACTCGGCACGCGCTCCGGCATTGCTCGCCTCGAGCGCGTCCTCCTCCGCACCCGCCTGCTCGGCGGTCAGGACGTCGGAGGGCTTCCAGACGCGCAGGAGAGCGACGACGGAGGCGGCGGCCACGAGTGCGGCGACGATGTCGGCCAGGGGCACCGAGATGTAGTTGGCTGCCACGAACTGGGCCAGCCCGAAGGACACGCCGCAGACCAGGGCCGGCAACCAGGTCGCGCGGACGCCGCGCCGACCGTCGACCACGAAGACCAGGATGAGCGGCACGATCACGGCGAGGAGCGGGGTCTGGCGTCCCACCATGCCGCCGAGCCCGTCGACGGTCAACCGGGCGTCGTCGCTCACCGCAGAGGTGACCGACGCCAGGGTCACGATGGGGGTGGCGAGCGCCCCGAAGGCCACGGGGGCCGTGTTGGCGATCAGGGCGACGACCGCGGCCTTGACCGGCCGGAAGCCCAGAGCCATCAGCATCACGACGGTGATGGCCACCGGCGTGCCGAAGCCGGCGAGCGCCTCGAGCAGCGCACCGAAGCAGAACGCGATGATGATGGCCTGGATGCGCTGGTCGGGGCTGACCTTCTCGAACGAGCGTCGCAGCACGTCGAAGTGCCCGGACGCCACGGTCAGGTTGTAGACCCAGATCGCGTTGATGACGATCCACAGGATCGGGAAGAACCCGAACAGGGCGCCGTCTGCTCCGGCCCAGAGCGCCTGCCCCACGGGCATGGAGAAGAGCACCACCGCGACCACGAGCGCGACTGCCAGGGAGATGAGTCCTGCTACCCACGCCTTCAGGCGGAGGCCGCCGAGCAGTACGAACAGGGTGAGGAGAGGGATGGCGGCGCACAGCGCGCTGAGCGTCAGTGAACCGCCGACGGCTTCGAGGTCTTGCTGGAACATGAGGTCGGGCTCCCCCGGTAGGTGGATGGATGGATCAGGTGGTGATGGTGAACGCGGTGACGGGAACGCCACGGATCGAGGCGTCGAGCACCTCGATGGTGTGCGCCATCCCCATCGGGTGACCCGACCTCTCGATGGCCGAGGTGACCTGCATCAGGCAGCCGGGGTTGGCGGTGACGAGCACCTGAGCCCCGGTCGCGACGATGTTGGCCGCCTTGCGGTCACCGAGCTCACGAGCCGGCTCCGGGTTGACGATGTTGTAGATCCCTGCTGAGCCGCAGCACAGCTCCGGCTCGGCGATCTCCTTCAGCTCCAGCGCCGGGATCGCCTCGAGCAGACGGCGGGGCTGGGCTCGGATGCCTTGGGCGTGGGCCAGGTGGCACGCGTCGTGGTAGGCGATCGTCATGTCGAGCGGGTGCCGAGGAGCAACTGCGCCGAGCTCGTCGAGGATCTCGGAGACGTCACGCACCTTCTCGGCGAAAGCCCGAGCCCGGCCGGCGTAGGCCGGATCCTCGCCCAGCAGGTCGGCGTACTCCTTCATCGTCGACCCGCAACCGGCTGCGTTGACGACGACGTACTCGACGTTGCTCGCCTCGAAGGAGTCGACGAGGCGACGGGCGAACTTCTGCGCCTCCTCCTCGCGGCCGTTGTGCACCGACAGGGCGCCGCAGCAGCCCTGAGAGGTGGGCACCACGACGTCGAACCCCTCGGCTCGCAGCACCCGCGCAGTCGCGGAGTTCACTCCCGGGAAGAAGGCTCCCTGGACGCAGCCGGTGAGCAGACCGACGACAGCACGACGCTGCCCGGTCGCACGGATGTAGGGCGGCAGCGGCTCCGGCCTGCCGATCCGTGGGGCGAGACTCTCCATCGCTGCGAGCTGGGGGGACAGCCGCTCGAGGAGCCCGGTGCGGCGCATCGCCTTGTCCAACCCGACTGCCTGCATCGCCCGCAGGGGACCGCGCAGCAGTCGCAGCCGCTTGGGGTGCGGGAACAGCGAGAAGATGAGCCCGCGAAGTGCCTTGTCCTGCGGGGTGCGTTCGTAGTTGCGCTCGACCTGGGCGCGCGTCTGCTCGATGAGGGTGTCGTACTGCACGCCCGACGGGCACGCCGTCACGCAGGCCATGCAGCCCAGGCACGCGTCGAAGTGCGACACCATCGAGTCGCTCATCTCCTCGCCCTCCAGACCCTCCTTCATCAGGTAGATCCGGCCGCGAGGACTGTCCATCTCCTCACCCCACAAGACGTAGGTCGGACACGTCGGCAGGCAGAACCCGCAGTGCACGCAGTCACCGATCAAGGCGGCGTCCGGCGGGTGGTGGTCGTCGAAGGCACCTCCGGGAGCGGGCATGCCGAGGTCGATGACCCCACCGACCTCACCCAGGGCTCCTCCGTGCGAGCCGGAGCTGTCGTGCTCGGACGTGCTGGTCATCTAGAGGCCTCCCACGAAACGGCCCGGCGCTAGCCGGTGGTCAGGGTCGAACTGGTCCTTGACGCGGCGCATCAGGTCCAGGGCGGGCACCGGTCCCCACACGTCGAGACCGGACTTCACGTGTGCCGGTGCGTCGACCACGATGGCGCTGCCGCCGTGTGCGGAGCAGGGACGGCGGAGCCGGTCGAGGGCGGCGCGCGCGGCGTCGACCGAGGAGCCGGACGGTAGTGCTGCGTAGGCGACGCCCGCCCCGGCCGAACCACGCAGGCTCACCCCGGTCTCGGTGGCTGCCTGCAACACGTCGGCGAGCCCCGAGAGCGCGAAGGTCAGCTTGAGAGCGGTGGCGCGGTCGTCGCCGACGGCAGTCACGTCCCAGGGGTACGTCGCACCCGTTGCGGGCTCGGTCGACTCCTCGGTGGCGGTCTCACCGAGCAGCGCGCGGACCGTCGAGGCACGCCCGGCTACGCCTTCCTCGCGTCCCTCGAGCAGCACGCTGACGGTTCCCCGAGCGCCCTCGGGGGATGCGGACGAAGGACCCCACTCGACCTCGATCGCAGCCGGAACAGCCTGGGCGTGCAGCACCGACTGGACGAGTCGCTGCGCCTCGGCCGGGCTCGACACCGCCGTGCTGACCCACGTGCGGGCCGCCGGAAGGGGGTGCAGCCGGAAGGTCGCATCGACGATGACGGCGAGGGTCCCGAACGAGCCCACCATCAGCTTGCCGAGGTCGTAGCCGGCGACGTTCTTCACGACCCGGCCCCCGGCCTTGGCCACGACGCCGTCCGCCCGCACGACGGTGATGCCGATGAGCAGGTCGCGGGCGCTACCGATGGCGACACGCCGCGGTCCACTGGTGTTGGCGGCGAGCAGCCCTCCGATGCTGGAGCCGGGCACGGTCTCGTCGAGCGCCAGACGCTGACCGGCGCTGCCGACGGCCTGCTGCACGTCGGCGAGCGGCGCGCCGGCCTGCGCGGCGACGATCAGGTCGCCGGCAGCATGGTCGATGACCTGGTCGAGGGCGCTGACGTCCAGCAGCACGTCGGCACTTCTCGGAGGCATGCCCCACGACAGCTTGGTGCCACGGCCGCGAGGCACGACGCTCAGTCGGTGCGCGGCCGCTGCGCGGAGCACCTCGGCGACCTGCGCCACGTCGGCGGGGCGCGCCACCAGGCCCGGCACGACCGTGTCGACGAGGTCGTGCTCGGTCGTGTCCTGCACCTCGGCACAGGCCGAGCCGATCGCCTCGCGTGCGGTCTGGTCGAGCGTGCGCGTCGTCATCAGAACACCTCCGCAAGACCGGCGTCCTGGAGCGGGTGGGCACCCTTGTGGCGACCGGGGATCTCCCCGCACAACCTCGGTGTCGGGAAGATCTTGCCGGGGTTCGAGATGTTCTGGGGGTCGAACGCGCACCGCACCATCTGCATGGTGTCGAGGTCGTCCTCGGTGTACATCCGCGGCATGTACTTCGCCTTGTCCATCCCCACGCCGTGCTCGCCGGTGATCGATCCGCCGTGCTCGATGCACAGGTCGAGGATGGCTCCGCTGACCCGCTCGGCTGCCTCGCCGGCGCCCTCGATCTCGTCGTCGAAGAGCACCAACGGGTGCAGGTTGCCGTCACCGGCGTGGAAGACGTTGGCCACTCGCACGCCCGAGGAGCTGGACAGCTCGGCGATCGCGGAGAGGACCTGAGGCAACGCGGTGCGCGGGATGACGCCGTCCTGGACGATGTAGTCGGGGCTGATCCGACCCACGGCTGCGAACGCGGACTTGCGGCCCTTCCAGATCAGGGCACGCTCCGCAGGGTCGGTCGCGAGCCGCTGCTCGAAGGCGCCGTTCTCGGCGCACATGCGTTCGACCTCGACGTACTCGTGCTCGACCTCGACCGCCGCGCCGTCCAGCTCGATCACGAGCACGGCGCCGGCTCCGTCGGGGTAGTTGCAGTGCACCGCCGCCTCGGCGGCCTCGATCGCGAGCGCGTCCATCATCTCGATCGCCGCAGGCACGATGCCGGCGGAGATGATCGCCGAGGTCGCCGCTCCCGCTTGGTCGGTGGTGGCGAAGCCGACCAGGATCGTGCGGACCTCCTCGGGCAGTCGCACCAGCTTGACCGTGGCCGAGGTGACGATGCCGAGGGTTCCCTCGGACCCGATGACCGCCCCCAACAGGTCGTAACCGGGACTGTCCGGCGCAGCGCTGCCGAGCGGCACGAGGTCACCCTCGGACGTCACGAAGTCGGCGCCGAGCACGTGGTTGGTCGTGAAGCCGTACTTCAGGCAGTGCGCACCGCCGGAGTTCTCGGCGACGTTGCCCCCGATCGAGCAGATCTGCTGGCTCGAGGGGTCCGGGGCGAAGTAGTAGCCATGCGGCGTGGCAGCCCTGGTGACGTCGAGGTTGATGACCCCCGGCTCCACCACGGCTCGCTGGTCGTCGGGCCGCATCTCGGTGATCGCCCGCATCCGCGAGGTCACGATCAGCACCCCGTCGGCGTGCGGCAGGGCACCGCCGGAGAGCCCGGTACCCGAACCGCGTGCGACGTACGGGACGCCGCTCTCGGCGCAGGCCCGCACGACGGCGGCGAGCTGGGCTGCGTCCTCGGGGATGACCACCAGCGCCGGGGTCACGCGGTAGTGGGCGAGCCCGTCGCACTCGTAGGTCCGAAGCCGGGCACGGTCGGTGATCACGGCCGGCTCGGGCAGCAGGCGTCGAGCCAGGTCGACGACGGCCGTGATGTCGGTGGACATGCTCTGGCTCCCTCTGTCTCAGCGTATTCCGTCATTCGGAAATATAATTCCGTAACAACGGACCCTATGGGTGTGAGCGCCGTCACGGCAAGGCTTGGGCGCGCTGTGCTCGTCAGTCGACCTGGGCGAGGAGCCCGGCGCCTTCGATCCCGGCCACCGCGGCGGCCTCGTCGTTGTCGGAGGTGTCGCCGGTGACGCCGACTGCGCCCAGCAGGACGCCGTCGGCATCACGCACCAGCACGCCGCCGGGCACCGGCACCAGGGCGCCACCGACCGCAGAGGTGACCGCAGCGATGAAGAAGGGCTGCTGCTCGGCGCGGGCCATGATCGAGCGAGAACCCATGCCGAGGGAGAGCGCTCCGTGCGCCTTGCCGAAGCCGATCTCGAAGCGCTTCATCGACGAGCCGTCCTCCCGCTCGACGGCCACCACGTGACCGCCCGCGTCGAGGACCACGACGGTCATCGGCTTGAAGCCGGCATCGGCCGCATGCTGACGTGCTCCGGCGATGATCGTGCGGACGGTATCGAGGTCGAAGCTCATCAGGTGTCCTTCTGTTCGGCGCCCTTGCGGGCGGCGCGGCTGCGGTGCAGGATCGGCTCGGTGTAGCCACTGGGCTGCTCGCGACCTCGGAAGATCAGCGCCCGCGCCGCCTCGAAGGCCTCACCGTCGAAGCCGGGCGCCATGGCGACGTACGTCGGGTCGTCGGCGTTCTGCTCATCGACCACACCGGCCATCCGCCGCAGGGTCTCCTCGACCTGATCGGCGCTGACCACACCGTGGTGCAGCCAGTTGGCGACGTGCTGGGCTGAGATCCGGCAGGTCGCACGGTCCTCCATCAACGGCTCACCGGTGATGTCGGGGACCTTGGAACAGCCGATGCCGGCATCGACCCAACGCACGACGTAGCCGAGGAGGCTCTGGATGTTGTTGTCGATCTCGGCCTGCCGGTCCTCGGCGGACCAGGCCGTCCGGGTCTGCCAGCGGGATGGTCAGCAGGTCGGCGCGGGTGGCCCGACGTCCGCCGTCGCGCAGCTCTTCCTGGCGGGCCCGGACGTCGACCTGGTGGTAGTGCAGCGCGTGGACGGTCGCTGCCGTCGGCGACGGCACCCAGGCGCAGCTCGCCCCCGCCTCCGGGTGGCCGATCTTGGCCTGCGCCATCGCAGCGAGGCTGTCCGGGGCCGCCCACATGCCCTTGCCGATCTGCGCCCTGCCGAGCAGCCCGCAGGCCAGCCCGATGTCGACGTTGGAGTCCTCGTAGGCCTTGATCCAGGTCTCGGCCTTCATGTCGCTCTTGCGGACGACGGGGCCGGCCAGCATGGAGGTGTGGATCTCGTCGCCGGTGCGGTCGAGGAACCCGGTGTTGATGAATGCCACGCGCTCGCGCGCCGCCTCGATGCAGGCCTTGAGGTTGAGCGTCGTGCGTCGCTCCTCATCCATGATCCCGACCTTGATGGTCAGCGCAGGCAGCCCGAGCACCTGCTCGACCCGGCCGAACAGCTCGACGGTGAAGGCGACCTCCTCCGGGCCGTGCATCTTCGGCTTCACGACGTACATCGAACCGGTCCGGGAGTTGGCCAGCCGGGACTCGCCGCGCAGGTCCTTCATGCTGCCCAGACCTGTGACCAGGGAGTCGAGGATGCCCTCGGGCACCTCGTTGCCCTCCCGGTCGAGCACGGCATCGGTCGTCATCAGGTGCCCGACCTGACGGATGAACAACAGCGAGCGACCCCGCAGGGTGACCTCGCCCCCGTCGGGAGAGTCGTAGGTGCGGTCGGGGTTCATCGAGCGGGTGAACGTCTGCCCACCCTTGGTGACCTCCTCGCTGAGTCGGCCGTCCATGAGGTGGAGCCAGTTGCGGTAACCACCGACCTTGTCGTCGGCGTCGACGGCGGCCACGGAGTCCTCGAGGTCCATGATCGTGGAGACGGCGGACTCGATGAGGAGGTCCTTCACGCCGGCTGCGTCGGTCGAGCCGACGGCGTCGTCCCGGTCGACCTGGATCTCGACATGCAGCCCGTGGTGCACGAGCAGCACGGCCTCCGGTGCCGCGGCGTCACCCCTGCTGCCGACGAGCTGCGTCGGGTCGGCGAGGCGGACCACGTCCCGGGCGAGCGTGACGGCCAGGCCGTCGTCGTCGACGGCGTACGACGTCGCGTCGGCGTGCGAGCCCTCCTCGAGCGCGAAGTGCTCATCGAGGAAGGCGCGTCCGCGCGCGATGGCCTCGTTGCCGCGCGCGGTGTTGTATCCCTCCCCCGGGGCGAGATCACCCTCGCGGGAGATCACGTCAGTGCCGTAGAGCGCGTCGTACAACGACCCCCACCGGGCGTTGACCGCGTTGGTCGCAAACCGTGCGTTGAGCAGCGGGACGACAAGCTGGGGTCCGGCGATCCGGGCTACCTCGTCGTCCACGTCCGACGTGGTGACCTCGACGTCACCGGGCTCGTCGAGCAGGTAGCCGATCTCGGTCAGGAACGCGGTGTACGCCTGAGCATCCGGCGTGCCCGGGTGCTTCGTGTGGAACTCATCGATGCGCGCCTGCAGCTCGTCGCGGCGCCGGAGGAGCTCGCGGTTGCGCGGCGCGAGATCGTGGATGAGGGCGTCCGCGCCCTGCCAGAATGCTTCGGCGTCCACGCCCGAACCGGGAAGCGCCTCCTCGACGATGAACCGGTGCAGGCTCTCCGCGACGGCCAGTCCGCCGACCTGAATACGTTGGGGCATAGCGACCTCTTGCCTAAGTTTCCGTGATGTGGAATTCTTCGTCTTCATCTTGGAAACTACGGACTGTCCCTCCGTGCTGTCAACTGTCCTGAGGACGTGACCACTCATGCCCCCTCCCGCGAGCAAGGACCCCCGCGTCGGGGGCGTGCAGTCCCTGCACCGCGCGCTGGACCTCGTCGAGGTCGTCGCCGCGCGCGGCGGTCATCTCACCATCGGCGAGATCGCGACCGCCACCGATCTGCCTCTGCCGACGACGCACCGGCTGCTCCGCACGCTCGTCGACCGGGGCTACATGCGTCAGATGCCCAACCGGCGCTACGCGCTGGGTTTCCGTCTCGTTCCGCTCGGTGCGACAGCGAGCTCGATGGTGGGTGCCGACACCGAGGTGGTCCTGGGTCGACTGGTCGATGCGTTGGGTGAGACCGCCAACCTGGCCGTGCTCTCGGGCTCCCACGCGGAGTACGTCGCCCAGGTGCCCTCGCGGCACTCGATGCGGATGTTCACCGAGGTCGGGCGCCAGGTCGACCTGCACAGCACGGGCGTCGGCAAGGCCCTGCTGGCTCAGCTCTCCGACGCGCGGGTGCGCGACATCGTCCGCCGCGCCGGGCTCCACCAGCAGACCGAGCACACGCTCACGACCGAGGCTGCGTTGCTGCAGAACCTCGTGCTGGTGCGCGCCCGCGGCTACGCCCTCGACGAGCAGGAGCAGGAGGCCGGCGTGCGCTGTGTGGCCGTTCCGGTGGGGCCCGAGCCGATGTCGTGGCTGGCGGTGTCGGTCTCCGGTCCGCTGACCCGGATGACCGACGACCTGGTCGCACGCGCGGTGCCGCTGCTGCACGAGGCCGGGCGGCAGCTCACCGACCGGATGCACAGCTCCGACTGACGCCACCCGGGGTGCGCAGACACTCCGGACGCCGCCGGCACCGGCGCCTCTCGCTCACCGGACCGCGCGACGATCCGACTGGGCGCGGGCACCGGGCACCGGGCACCGGGCACCGGGCACCGGGCTCGTGGATGCAGGTGCCGCACCACCTGAACGGTCGCGGTCACGCACGACGGGCGTGCACGACGACATTCGCCTGGTAGCCGCCGGCACCTGGGTCGTAGGCACCTCCACAGGTGATGAGGTTGAGGACCCGGCGGCGATGAGGAGTGGCGTAGAGGCGCTGCGCCGGGAACTCGTCGTGCTCGTAGGTGCGGACGGAGCCGACGACGAACTTGGCAGCGCTGTGGTCATCGCGCCGGACCCAGACCACGTCACCGACCGTGAGCTCGCCGAGTCGAGAGAAGACCGCGGGGCCGGAGCGGGAGTCGACGTGGCCGAGGATCACCGACGATCCCACCGCGCCCGGGACGGTCCCGGGCTCGAACCACCCCGCGACAGCAGGGTCCTCGGGCACCTCGACCGTCCCGTCGAGCTGGAGCCCGAGGTCGACCACCGGCGTCGCCACGTCGATGCCCGGGATCCCCAGCACGGCAGGCGCCACGTGTCTGCGGTCCCGCCTCTGGTGGAGGCGGTGAGGGGCGGTGGACGCGTGACGGGCGACACCGACCCGACGAGCCCGTGGGGCTGCCACTGCTCCTGCCGAAGTCGTCACCCCTGGGGCAGCGGGCACCGCGGTAGCCAGGTCGCCCACTCGGGCCCTGTTCCACATCAAGACGCACGCCACGCTCGTCAGGACCAGCAGCAACGCCACGGCCGACCCCAGCGTCGGCACGGATCGCGGCCGCTCACCTGTCATCGGCGACTGCCTCGCGCCCGACTGCGTCGCGGCCCGCGTCCGGCTACGAGCGCAGACGCAGCGAGGGACGTGCCGGCAGCGAGCAACCATCCCGAGCTCGACGAGGTGGCGGGTGGGCGGCCGGTGGACGGATACCCGCTCGGGACAGGGTGTGCACCGGAGCTCCCCCCGGACCCGTCGACGGCACCGCCGTCGCCACCAACCACGCTGCCGCCGGCGCCGCCTCCGTTGCCCTCGCTACCGTTGCCTGCCCCGCCTGCGTCGACGCCGCCATCCGCGTTCCCTCCCTCGGCACCGCCGTCACCGCTGCCGCCGTTGCCGTCGCCGGTCCCGCCGGGATGATCCCCGCCCCCTCCGGGAGGCGCCGGGGCCTGGGTCGGTGTCGGCACAGGCAGGGGGCCAGGCGTCGAAACCGGCGCCGGGATCGGCGTCGGCGTGGGAGCCGGAACGGGGCCAGGAGGTGTCGCCGGGGCCGGCAGGGGTGTCGGTAACGGGGTCGGCGTCGGGGTCGGCCCGGGGTCGGCGTCGGGGTCGGCGTCGGGGTCGGGGTCGGCGTCGGGGTCGGCGTCGGGGTCGGCGTCGGCGTCGGCGTCGGGGTCGGCGTCGGCGTCGGCGTCGGGGTCGGGGTCGGCGTCGGGGTCGGCGTCGGCGTCGGCGTCGGGGTCGGCGTCGGGGTCGGCGTCGGCGTCGGGGTCGGCGCTGCGCAGCCCGGCCTGCTGATGGTGTTGCTGTCCAGCGTGACAGCCGCTGTACGCGCCAGGACCCGGCCCGCGATCGTCGTTCCGGAGGCCACCGTGATGGACGCGTTGGCCAGGATGGTGCCCTGGAACGTGGTGCCCGTGCCCAACGTGGCCGAGGTGCCCACCTGCCAGAAGACGTGGCAGGCCTGAGCACCGTTCGTCAGCACCACGCTGCTGCCGCTGCTCGTGGTCAACGTCGAGCCGGCCTGGAAGATGAACACGGCGTCCGGGTCGCCTCCGGCATCGAGCACCAGCGGTAGCGGACCGGTCAGGCTCATCGCCGAGGAGTCTGTATAGACCCCGGGAGCCAGGATCTTGCCGCCCAGGTTCTGACCCGTCTGGTTGCTGGTCGACGCCTGACCTGCGGCGTTGTTGTAGGCGGTCGTCAGATCTGCCTGGGCGCTGCTCGCGACACCGTCGGCTGCGTGGATGGTGCCGCTCACCTGGGGAGCCGAAAGACCCGTGACGGCCGCGCCCGGCGAGACACCCACGTCGCCGACGATCGAGGTCGGGCCGGTGCTGGTCACCGTCGACCCCGCGAGCACGGCGAACGAGTCCGCGGTGCCGAGGAGGACCTGTGACGGCGCTGCCGCTACCGGGCCGGCACCGAGAGCGACCAGGAGCAGCGCGGTCAACGCGGCCAAGGCAGGGACGGCTACTGGCGCAGCCAGCGTCCTGGGGGAGGACATGGGGGGCTCCGCTCGCTGACGGAACCGGTGGCGCCGGGGGGAATGAAGCAAGGGTGAGACGCCAGAGGTCCGAGTGGGGTCAGGTCTATGGCACCACCGGCGACTTGTCAACGGCCGGCCGACTTGTCACTGGCCAGGATGGGACCGGGGTGGACGAGGCGGGGTGGGTGAAGCCGGGGCGAAGGCCGGCAATCGGCGCGCCGGATGGTCGCGGGTCAGCTCCTGCGACGTCCCGGGAAGGAGGAAGGTCCGAGCCGGCTCGGCTCGGACCTTCGTGTGACGTACCCCCGACCGGATTCGAACCGGCGCTACCGCCGTGAGAGGGCGGCGTGCTAGGCCGCTACACAACGGGGGCCTGAACTACCTGACGAAACCCTAGCCACGCTGGGGTTCCGCCACAAATTCCGAGCCCCTCGAGTGACGGAGGCCGCGGAACTCGCTGGGATACTAGGACTCGAACCTAGAATAACTGGACCAGAACCAGTCGTGTTGCCAATTACACCATATCCCAATGTCACCGCTGACGCGGCGACCACCGGCCTTTCCCCAACCGCGCCAAGGCGTCGTGGAGGACCGGGAAGAGAGACTACACGCGCCCGCGGGAGCGCTCCAAAACGCCCGGCGACACCCCAGGCGAGGTGCGTGTCTGCACCCCCATCCGTCGCGCGACGACGATCGAGAGGGCAACGAAGATCGCCGACTTCGCGAAGCTCACGACCACGTCCCACCAGGAGCCACCGGTAGGAGTCAGCACGGTGCTGATGTCGCCGAAGAAGAGCGGGATCGAGAACGCGATCAGGTTGTTGAGCACGTGGTAGGCGATGCCGGCCTCGAGCCCGCCGGTGGCGATCACCAGGATGCCGGCCACCACTCCGAACGCGAGCCGATCGATGAAGATCGGCACGCTCTGAGCGCCGTGTGCCAGTGCGAAGAGCACTGCCGGCACGAGGACCGCGACGTAGCGCGCGACGCGCGCGCCACGTACGAGACCACCGAACGCCTGGGTCAGGTAACCGCGGAAGGCGTACTCCTCGGCCGCCGCCTGGAAGGGCGTGACAAGCAGGATGACGAGCAGGAAGTCGCGGGTCGTGCCGGTGAACGCGTTGACTCCACCGGAGAGATCCTCGCCCTCCCCCGTCCCGGGAAGCAGCGCCCCGAGGAGGATCGCAGCCACCAGGGCGACCAGGGCCACCCCGAACGACGCCAGCAACCACGTCCACCGGATGCGCGGCGCGACCGAGGACAGCCAGCGCGGACGCACGCGGTGGAAGACACGGGTGCAGAACCACGCGGCCGGGATGCCGAGGACGAGCACCGCGTTGAGGAAGAGCAGGACCGAGGGCGTGGCGTTGTCGGTCGCCGCCAGTGCGCTCACCTTGTCGCCGAGCTCTGCGGTCGACGTCCCGGTGACGAGCAGGAGCACGGTGGCCACCACCACGACCACGACGGCACTGACCACGAAGAAGAGGATCAAGAAGGTCGCGACGCCGCCGACGTACCAACCCCACCCCGGGCGACCACTGCGGTAGACGCGGTGGTACTCCAGGCCGGCCGACACCTCCGCAGCCGACGCTGTGTCCGGTTCGAGCTCGGGCCCTGCCGGTGTCGGTGACCCCTGGGTGTAGGGGTTCACCTGGGCGCCGTACGACTCAGCCACTCCGGCTCACCCCCGCGCACGTTGCAGTCGCGCGAGGCTGCGCTCACGTCCGAGCAGCTCCATCGACTCGAACAGCGGGGGCGAGATCCGCTTGCCGGTGATCGCCACCCGCACCGCGCCATAGGCGAGGCGAGGCTTGAGGCCGCGCTCGTCGACCAGCGCAGTCTGCAGCGCCGTCTGGATGACGTCGGTCGACCAGGTCGCCAGGTC
Organism: uncultured Actinomycetota bacterium; assembly: GCA_963742775.1. Lineage (GTDB taxonomy): Bacteria > Actinomycetota > Actinomycetes > Propionibacteriales > Nocardioidaceae > Nocardioides. Next base: position 639,598 of record CAVUNE010000008.1, read on the forward strand.
CTTGACCGCGTCGTACGACGCCTGCACGATCTCGAGCCCGGCCTCGTCGAGGAGCGTGGCTGCATCGGCCTCGTCGACGACGAAGTCAGCCTCGTCGACGAACAGGAAACCGAGCATGCCGGGGGCCTCGGCGAGCTTGTTGATGCGCTCGGCGATCAAGGGCATCGCCAGCTCGAGCATCTCGGCGTCGGCGTCCGACACCGGGTCGCTGACCACCCCGGCCTGCTTGAGGAACGGCAAGGTGCGGTGCGAGATCTCCTCGAGCGAGAGCAGCCGCAGCTGCGAGGTGTTGATCGCGTCGGCCTTCTTGAGGTCGAAGCGCGCCGGGTTGGGGTTGACGTCGCCGATCTCGAACGCTGCCACCATCTCGTCGAGCGAGAAGATGTCGCGATCGCCCGAGATCGCCCAGCCGAGCAGGGCCAGGTAGTTGAGCAGGCCTTCGGGGATGAACCCCGCCCGGCGGTAGCCGAGGGCGTCGGCCTCGGGGTCGCGCTTGGAGAGCTTCTTGTTGCCCTGGCCCATGACGTAGGGCAGGTGGCCGAAGCGCGGGGCGCCCGACCCGATGCCGACCTCGGCCAGGGCGGCGTACAGGGGAATCTGGCGCGGCGTGCTCGAGAGGAGGTCCTCTCCCCGCAGCACGTGGGTGATCTCCATCAGGGCGTCGTCGACAGGGTTGACCAGGGGGTAGAGCGGATCACCGTTGGCGCGGGCCAGGGCGTAGTCGGGCACGTCGCGACTGTCGAACTTCACCTCACCGCGCACGAGGTCGTCGAAGGCGATCGCGCCGTCGGGCATCGTGAACCGGGTGACGGCCGCGCGGCCCTCGGCCTCGAAGGCCGCCTTCTGCTCCGGCGTGATCGTGCGGCAGAAGCGGTCGTAGCCCTGGCGCTTCGACCCGGCCGCCTGGTGGCGGGCCGCCACCTCCTCGGTCGTGCAGTAGCAGGGGTAGGTGTAGCCGGCCTCGGTGAGCCGCGTCAGTGCGTCGCGGTAGAGGTCGCCGCGCTCCGACTGCCGGTACGGCGCGAACGGCCCGCCCACCTCGGGGCCCTCGTCCCAGTCGAGACCCAGCCAGTGGAAGAGGTCGAGCAGCCCGGCGTACGACTCGTCGGTGTTGCGCGCGGTGTCGGTGTCCTCGATGCGGAACACGAACGTGCCACCGTGGTGGCGCGCGAATGCCCAGTTGAACAAGGCGGTGCGGACGAGCCCGACGTGCGGGCTGCCGGTCGGGCTCGGCGCCATCCGCACACGGACCGGACGGGTCGGCGCCCCGTCGGGCGCCGTGGTGTCGGTCGTGGTGTCGGTCGTGGTGTCGTGGGTGTCGCTCATCGTCGGGCCACCTTGTTGGTCAGTGCTCCGAGACCGGCGATCGAGACCTCGACCTCGTCACCGACCTCCATCGGACCGACGCCCTCGGGGGTGCCGGTGAGGATGACGTCACCGGGCAGGAGCGTCATCACGCTCGAGACGTGTGCGATCAGCGTGGGGACGTCGAAGATCATGTCGGCCGTCGTGCCGTCCTGGACGACCTCTCCGTTGAGGTGCGTCTGCACTTGTACACCGTCGATGAAGTGCTGCGGGTCGAGGTCGGTCTCGATCCACGGCCCGAGCGGGCAGAAGGAGTCGAACCCCTTGGCCCGCGTGAACTGGACGTCGGACCTCTGCAGGTCGCGAGCCGTGACGTCGTTGCCGATCGTGTAGCCGTAGATGACGTCGGTGGCCTGAGCGGCCGGCACGTCGCGACAGATCCGACCGATCACGACCGCCAGCTCGCCCTCGTAGTGCAGGTTCGTCGTCTGCGGCGGGTAGAAGATCGGATCGCCCGGGCCGGCCACGCTGGTGTTGGGCTTGAGGAACATCAGCGGCTCCGACGGCACGTCGTGGCCCAGCTCGGCGGCGTGGGCGGCGTAGTTGCGCCCGATGCCGACCACCTTGCTGCGCGGCAGCACCGGAGCGAGCAGCCGCACGTCGGCGAGCTTGTGCTCGGTCTCGAGCAGCTTGAGGCCGACGTACATGGGGTCGCCGGCCAGGGCGACCAGGACGGCATCCTCCTCGGGCTGGCCGAAGTCGTCGAGCTCTCCGGAGAGCACTCCGTAGCTGGGTTCGTCACCGGTGGTGAATCTCGCGATACGCACCCCTCGACCCTATCGACCGGCCACGACTGCAGATGGTGGAGGCGTGTCGCGATCTGGCCGGGCGCCGCAGGGCGCCGCCAGGTCGTCTTGCGGTCTCATCGGTCGAGCCGGCGCCGAACCACGCTTGCGCGACAGAGGTCGCGCGGGTTGGCTCGACGGATGCCCGAGCCCGAGATCGTCGCTGTCGACGTCGACGACGGCACCGCCCTCGCCGAGTGGCACGCCGTGGAGTCTGCCGCGGTGCACCACGAGCGGCCGTTCGCGCTGCAGCGCTCCCTGCGCGCCTTGACCGCCTCGGTGCAGCACCCGAGCGACACCCAGCAGCGGGTGCTCCTGGCGGCCACCCTCGACGGCGCGACCGTCGGGGTCGCCGAGGTGACGATGGGCTCGAGGGAGAACCTCCACCTCGCCGAGGTCGAGATCAACGTGCACCCCGACCACCGGCGCCGAGGCGTCGGCACCGCCCTGTACGACGCCGTCGAGCGGCTCCGACGCGACGAGGGGCGCACCACGGTCGTGGGTGAGCTCTCCGTGCCACTCGGTGGAGGCGCCGGCGCGACTGCCGGGCTCCACTTCGCGACAGCCAGGGGCTTCGAGAGCGTGCACACCGAGCAGCACCTGGCGATGCGGCTGCCGGCCGACCCGATCACCGCCGACCTGCTCACGCGAGACGTGCCCGGCTACGACATCGTCCTCTGGACCGGCCGCTGCCCCGTCGAGCACCGGGCGGCGTACCTCGCGATGCGCAACCAGATGAACGCCGACGTCCCGACCGGAGGCGTCGACGCCCGACCGGTGGTCATGGACGAGGAGCGGCTGGCGACCAGCGAGACCCGGATGGCGCGCTCGTACGTCACGATCGTGGCAGCCGCCCGGCGGGTCGCCGACGGTGAGATGGCCGGCTACTCGTTGCTCTTCCTCGACCACCACGACGACGTGGCCCTGCAGGACGACACCTTCGTGATGCCCGAGCACCGCGGGCTGGGGCTCGGCATGCAGCTCAAGCAGGCCACCCGCGCCTTCGTCGAGACTCACCACGCGGACCGCACCACGCTTCACACGTGGACGGACCCGGCCAACGCCGCGATGTGGCGCACCAACATCGCCTTCGGTCTCGCCCCTGTGGAGCTGATGCACGAGGTGCAGCGAGTCGATGGCGGCTCGGGCACGTGAGCGCCCGGGACCGTGCGAGCACCCTGCGTGAGGTGCGGCCTCCGCGCTGATCGCAGAGCGCTCAGACAGCCCAGGATCCGCGCGGCGCACGGCTCAACGCCTAACCTGGGCGGCATGGAGGTGATGGCTGCGGCGCAGTGGCGGGCGCGCGCCACGGCCCACCACGACCGCCTGCAGCCGGTCGTCGAGGAGCACCTCGCGCGCCGGCGCCGCACGACGAAGCACCCGGTCTGGGACTTCCTGTTCCGCTACTACTCCCAGTCCCCGGCACACCTGCTGCGCTGGCACCCGGGCGCAGGCGTCGTCCTCGAGGACGCCGCCGAGCACGTGGCGTGGAAGGGCTACGCGGTCGCCGACCGCGGCGCGCACGTCGACCCTGCGTACGTCGCCGGGCAGCGCGCGCTCCTCGAAGCCCTGCACCGGCTGCTGCGCGCGACCGCGTCACGCCCCGCGCACACCGGGTGCTTCGGGTTGCACGAGTGGGCGATGGTCTACCGCCTCGCCGACGACGAGACCCGGCACGCCGACTGGCCGCTGCGCCTCGGCGGGGCCGGCACCGACGCCGTCGTGGAGTCGCACCGGATCGCCTGCTCGCACTTCGACGCGTTCCGCTTCTTCACCCCCTCGGCCCGGGGGCGCAACGCGCTCTCCCCCGGCCGTGACGACCGGGCAGACTTCGAGCAGCCTGGCTGCCTGCACGCCGGGATGGACCTCTACAAGCACGCGTTCCGCCTGAGCCCGATGATCTGCTCCGACCTGGTCGCCGACTGCTTCGAGCTGGCGCGCGACATCCGCGTGCTCGACATGCGCGCGGCGCCGTACGACCTGGCCGACCTGGGGTTCGAGCCCATGCGCATCGAGACGGTCGACGGCAAGCGCGACTACGCCGAGGCGCAGGCCGGCTTCGCCGAGCGGGGCGCTCCGCTGCGAGCCCGCCTCGTCGCCGAGTGCGCGCGGTTGCTCGGTTAGCGAGCAGCCAGGCGCACGAGGTTGCGCATGGCCATCGTCACCGTCATCGGACCGACGCGCGGGATGAACGCCGAAGCCTTCTCGAGCACCGAGTCGTCGAAGTTGCGGAACTGGCTGAAGTTGACGCAGATCGCGCCGGCCGCGATCTCCTCGGCGCGTACCAGCGGGAACGAGCGTGACGGCACGCCGGTGATGACGACGTCGGCGCGGGCCAGCGCCGAGGCGCGGTCCTCGTCGCTGTCGCGCACCGCGTGCGCGTGGCGGCCGATGGCCGGCTCGAAGAGCAGCGTGCTCGACACGTCGAGCGAGACGACCTCGGCGCCGTCGTTGGCGAGCATCGCGGCCAGCGGTCGACCGACGACGTCGCTGCGGTTGATGACGACCGCGACCACCCCCTCCAGCGGGGCCTCGGCATCAGTGGCGGAGTCGAGCGGTGACCCTCCACGGCCCAGGCCGGCCTCGTCCAGCAGCTTGAGCACGGCCAGCGGGGTGCAGGGCAGGACCGCGCGCTGCCCGCTGTCGAGCTCACGGCGGTTCTCGTAGAGCATCCGGCTCCAGAACGAGTGCATGCCCTCGACGTCCTTGCGCGGGTCGACGAGCTCGCGCAGCCACGGGTCGTCGGCCGGTGCGGCCAACGGGTAGTAGCAGAAGATGCCGTCGACCTCGGGGTCGGCGTTGGCCGCGGCGACTGATGCGGCGGCGTCGGCCTGCGAGACGTGGCTCAGCGCGACGTCGATACCGACGTCGGCGCCGCCGCGCGCCGCCCACGTCGCGTAGGTGTGCGCCGGCCCCTCGGCCTGGCTGAGGAGCCCCTGGATGCGCAACGGGCGCCCGCGCTCGGCCGACAGACGCGCGACGTCGGCACGCACCTGCGCACGGAAGGCGGCAGCCACGGTCGACGGGTCGACGAGGCGGGCGGTCACGACGGTCCCGGCTCGCGGGCGGGGGCGGGCGGGCGCGTCTCCATCGGGCAGGAGCCTAACGGCCCTCAGGGTCCGCGACCTCACGGAGCCCGGGCATGTGCCAGGGTCTTCGCATGACCGGCGACGTGCACGAGGGCGGCACCGTGCGCAGCGAGGACTGGTACGGCGAGGACCTCGGCGCCGCGCGCTACCTCAGCACGACCTTCGTCGACGTCGACCTCAGCGAGGTCACGACGTCCGGGGCGCACTTCGAGGACTGCACCTTCCGCAGCTGCCGCCTCAACTCCTCGGTGCACGTCGCCTCGGCGTTCGTGGGCTGCACCTTCGAGGGCAGCAACCTGTTCGACACCACCTGGGACGGCTGCAAGCTCACCGGTACGACGTTCTCGCGCTGCACCCTGCGACCGATGACGGTCCGTGGCGGCCAGTGGTTCGGGGTGAGCCTGCGCAGCGCCGACCTCAGTCGCCTCGACCTGAGCGGGGTCGACCTCCGCGAGGCCGACCTGTCGATGGCCACGCTCACCGACAGCGTGCTGCGCGACGCCCGGCTCGGTCTCGCCACGGTGCGCCAGGCCCACCTCGGAGGCGCCGACCTGCGCGGGGCCGACCTGCACGGGGTCGACCTGGGAGCTGCCACCCTCAGCGGCACCCGCCTCGACCTGGCCGGAGCGGTGCTCCTCGCCGAGCTGGGCGGGGCGGCCGTCGACCTCGGGGTCGAGCCATGAGCAGCACCGAGGGGAAGCCGGGCACGAAGACGCTGCTGTTCGCGACCGTCACCCCGCTCGCCTCCATCCTCGGCTCGGGCCTGCTCATCATCGTGCCCGTGCTCGAGGGCGTGCTCGGGCGTTGGTCGTTCCTCGGGGCGCTCGGCGTCGTCGCGATCGCCTGGCTGGTGGGGATCGCGGTGCGCCACGGCGTCCGCGTCGTGGAGCCGAAGGCCACCGACGGGAGCCTCGACCCGACCACGCGGCGCCTGGAGCAGGTGGCCGACGCCGTCATCGTCGTCGCCTACATCATCTCGGTCGCGCTCTACCTGCGGATCATGGCGCAGTACGTCGTGCAGTACACGGCGGGCAGCGGGAGCGGTCTGGCCGAGCGCGTGATCGCCTGCGCGGTCATCGTGCTGATCGTGGCGATCGGGGTCACCCGTGGGTTCTCCGGCCTCGACGTCCTCGACCGGATCAGCCTCGCCGTGGTGCTCGCCCTCACCACGGTGCTCGGCGTGACGCTCGCCGTGCGGGGCGGCGTCGACCTGGCGGGCGGCGACCTCGACCTCCCGCCGGTGCCCGACGAGAGCCTCGCGCACACGCTCCTCGTGCTCGGCGGGATCGTGATCACCGTCCAGGGCTTCGAGACGGTGCGCTACCTCGGCGACACCTATGACGGGCCCACCCGCATCCGCGCCTCCCGGCTCGCCCAGCTCGCGGCTGGGACCATCTACGTCGGCTTCGTGATCGTCTCGACCCCGTTCATGGGGCTGGGCACCGACGCCGGGGCAGACGCGACCCTGATCGACATCACCGAGCGCGCTGCCCCCCTGCTCGTGCTGCCCCTGGTGATCTCGGCAGTGCTGAGCCAGTTCAGCGCGGCGACCGCCGACACCGCGTCGGCCGACGGCAACCTGCGCGGGCTCTCGTCGTGGATGACGGGACCGAGACCCTTCCTGGTGAGCGGGGTCGCGGCTCTCGCGCTGGCCGCGACCGTGCCGACGTACACCATCGTCGCGGTGGCCTCGCGCGCGTTCGCGGCCTACTACGCGGTGATCTGCGTGGTGGCGCTGCGCACCTGCGAGGGCAGGGCGCGCAAGGTCGGCTACGGGTTGCTGGCCGCGCTGATGGTGGCCATCGCCGCGCTGGCCGAGCCTGCGGGCTGAGCCTGCCCGCGCCGTCGTTGCCCGGAGACGGCGCCACGTGGACCGCCCGCGTGCGGCGCGGTCGCGATCGGCATACTGGAGCACGCCGATCGACCCGCCTCGTGATCCAGATGCAGCATTGCCAGGAGCGCTCATGACCACCCCGTCCACGTCGTACGACCAGCTCGCGAGCGCCGTCCTGAGCGGCAAGCCCGCCACCGAGGACGACGCCCTCGCGGTGCTGCGCGCGCACGACGACGAGCTGCTCGACGTCGTCGCTGCCGCCGGCCGCCTGCGTCGCGAGCACTTCGGCAACACCGTCAAGGTGAACTACCTCGTCAACCTCAAGTCGGGCCTGTGCCCCGAGAACTGCAACTACTGCTCTCAGGCGCTCGGCTCGACTGCCGACATCTTGAAGTACAAGTGGCTCGACACCGACGCGGCGCTCGAGCAGGCCGCCGCCGGGCTCAAGGGCGGTGCCACTCGGGTGTGCATGGTCTCCAGCGGGCGTGGTCCGACGAACAAGGACGTCGACCGGGTCGCCGACATGGTCGGCAGCATCAAGGCCGAGCACCCCCAGGTCGAGATCTGCGCCTGCCTGGGCCTGCTCAAGGACGGCCAGGCCGAGCGGCTGCGCGACGCCGGCGTCGATGCCTACAACCACAACATCAACACCGCCGAGTCGCACCACGACCAGATCGTGCAGACCCACACCTACGCCGACCGCGTCGACACCGTCACCAAGGCCAAGACCGCCGGGCTGTCGCCGTGCAGCGGTCTGATCGCCGGCCTCGGCGAGAGCGACGAGCAGCTGGTCGAGGCGCTCTTCGCCCTGCGCGACCTGGAGTCCGACTCCATCCCGGTCAACTTCCTGATGCCCTTCGACGGCACCCCGTTCGAGAACACCTGGGAGCTCACGCCCGCTCGCTGCGTCAAGATCCTCGCGATGGCGCGCTTCGTGTGCCCCGACCGTGAGATCCGCATCGCCGGTGGCCGCGAGATGCACCTCCGCTCGCTGCAGGCGATCGCCTTGCACGTCGCCAACTCGATCTTCCTCGGCGACTACCTCACCTCCGAGGGACAAGCCGCCGAGGCCGACCTCGAGCTGATCCGCGACAACGGCTTCGTCGTCCTCGGTGCCGGCGACGACCCGGCCCCCGAGCCCACCGGTGTCTCGCACGACCCCGCCAAGCGGCGGCGCGGTGCGGGCACCGCCGCTGTGCCCAACGCCTGACCCCGCCTCGTCGTGACCCACCCGCCCGACCGACCTGCTGACGCGCTGCTCGCCTTCGACCGCGAGCACGTCTGGCACCCCTACACGTCGATGAGCGACCCGACGCCGGTCCGGCTCGTCACCGGCGCGTGCGGCGTCCGGCTCACCCTGGACGACGGCAGCGAGCTGGTCGACGCGATGTCGTCGTGGTGGGCCGCCGTCCACGGCTACGGCCAGCCGTCGCTCGACGCCGCGATCGCCTCGGTCGACTTCGCGCACGTGATGTTCGGCGGGCTCACCCATGCTCCGGCGATCAGGTTGGCGCAGCGGCTCGTCGAGCTCACTCCCCCGCCCCTCGAGCGGGTGTTCCTCGCCGACTCGGGGTCGGTGTCGGTGGAGGTCGCGCTCAAGATGGCCCTGCAGTGGCAGCGCGGCGCCGGACGCCTCACGCGCACCAAGATGCTGACCGTGCGGGGCGGCTACCACGGCGACACCTTCGGCGCGATGAGCGTGTGCGACCCGGTGGGCGGCATGCACACGATGTTCGCCGACGTCCTGGCCAGCCAGCACTTCGCTCCGCGGCCGCCCGCGCGGGGCTCCGACGAGGTCGGCGCCTGGTCGCAGGCGTTCCGGGAGTTCGCCGCCGGGGTGGCCGACGAGGTCGCCGCGATCATCGTCGAACCGTTGCTCCAGGGCGCCGGCGGCATGTGGATGTACGACCCCGAGTGCCTGCGCGTGATGCGCGAGGTCGCCGACGAGCACGACCTGCTGTTGATCTTCGACGAGATCGCCACCGGCTTCGGCCGAACCGGCACCTTCTTCGCCGGTGAGGGCGCCGGCGTCGTGCCCGACCTGATGTGTCTCGGCAAGGCGCTCACGGGCGGCTACCTGTCGCTGGCCGCCGTCGTCTGCACCGATCGGGTGGCGCGCGGCATCTCGGGCTCGGAATCGGGGGTGCTGATGCACGGGCCGACGTTCATGGGCAACGCGCTCGCCTGCACCGTCGCGCTCGCCAGCCTCGACCTGCTGGTGGCCGGCGACTGGGCCGCGCAGGTCGCGCGGGTCGGTGCCCGGCTCGAGACCGGGTTGGCGTCGTGCCGCGACCTCGCCGGCGTGGCCGACGTCCGCACCCTGGGGGCCGTCGGCGTGGTGCAGCTCGACCACGAGGTCGACGTCGTCCGTGCCACTGACGCGGCAGCGGCGCACGGGGTCTGGCTGCGGCCCTTCCGCGACCTCGTCTACGCGATGCCGCCCTACGTCACCGAGGACGTCGACGTCGACCTGATCTGCACCGCGATCGCCGCCGCGGTCGAGGCGGCCTGACGTGGCGGGGTCGGTGTGGGGCGAGTGGTTGACGCACCAGGCGTCGGCGCGCATCGAGGCGGGTCTGGAGCGCACGCTGCGACCGCGACCGGCTGACGACACCGACCTCGACCTGGCCGGCAACGACTACCTCGGCCTCGCCCACGACGTACGGGTGACGGCGGCCGCGGCTCGCGCGGCCCGCGTGTGGGGCGCCGGGGCGGGCGCCTCGCGACTCGTGACCGGCACGCTCGACCTGCACGCCTCGCTCGAGGGAGCGTTGGCCGGCTACCTCGACCAGCCCGCGGCGCTCTGCTTCTCCACCGGCTACCACGCCAACCTCGGGCTGGTCGCCGCGCTGGCCGACCGCGACACCCTGGTCGTCTCCGACGCCCACATCCACGCCTCCCTCATCGACGCCGTCCGACTTTCGCGCGCCGAGCTGGTCGTCGTCCCGCACAACGACGTGGACGCCGTCCGTCGTGCCGTGGCCGCGGGTGGCACCGGTGCCGAGGCCGGGGCCGGCGGACGTCGGGTGCTCGTGCTGGCCGAGTCGGTCTACTCCGTGCTGGGCGACGCTGCGCCGCTGGCCGAGCTGGCCGAGGTCTGCGCCCGCGCCGGCGCGCTGCTCGTCGTCGACGAGGCCCACGCACTCGGCGTGCACGGTCCGGGGCTGGTGCACGCCGCGGGCCTCTCGTGGCAGCCGCACGTCGTGGTGACCGCGACGCTCTCCAAGGCGCTGGGCAGTCAGGGCGGGATGGTGCTGGGTGACCCGGCGATCATCGAGCACCTCGTCAACACCGCCCGCCCGTTCATCTACGACACCGGGTTGGCGCCGGCTGCAGCCGCCGGCGCGCTTGCCGCCCTGCAGGTGCTGATGGACGAGCCGGGGCTGCCGCACCTCATCCGCACCCGCGTCGACGAGCTCGCCGCGGCGTTGGAGGTCGAGCCGAGTGTGGGCGCCGTCTTGTCGGTGCCGATGCCGTCACCGCAAGCCGCGGTCGCGGCACAGTCGGCCGCCGGCGCCCAGGGCGTGCGAGTCGGCTGCTTCCGCCCACCGTCGGTACCCGACGGCATCTCGCGGCTGCGCGTCACGGTCAACGCCGGTCTCTCGGACGCCGACTGGGCGCGCGCCGTCGACGTCCTGGTGACCGTCACCAAGGAGCACCGGTGAGGTCGAAGCCCCACGCCCGCCAACGCGCGGGAGGTGCCCATCTGGCCGGGACCGCCGTCGCGATCACCACAGCCACACCGGTCACACCGGTCACAGTGAGGTACCGAAACTCCCGCTTCTGTCGTGAAGCTTCCTCACAGAAGCGGGAGTTTCACCGCTTAGGCGGAGAAACTGCCACGGGGCGCGCCACCCCATGAGCAAGCGCATCATCGTCGTCACCGGCACGTCCACCGACGTCGGCAAGACGATCGTCACAGCCGCGTTGGCGGCGCGGGCCGTGGCTGCCGGGGACTCGGTGCTGGTCGTGAAGCCGGCACAGACCGGTGTCCTGGCCGGCGAACCAGGCGACGCCGACGTCGTCGGACGGCTCGTGGGCTGCGACACCCGCACCCTCGTCGAGCTGCCCGAACCGCTCGCTCCCGACACCGCGGCCCGGCGCGCGGGTCTGCCGCTGCCGACCGTCGCCGAGCACGCCGCAACCATCGGTGAGGTCGCGGGGCCCTACGACGTGGTGGTCGTCGAGGGCGCCGGCGGGCTGCTGGTGCGCCTCGACCACGACGGCGGCACGCTGCTCGACCTCGCCGCCGAGCTCGCGAGCAGCCAACCGGTGGAGGTCGTGCTCGTCTGCGCGGCCGGGCTCGGCACGCTCAACCACACCGAGCTCACGGTCGGGGCCCTGCGTGCTCGCGGCGTGGAGCCGGCCGGGCTGGTGATCGGGTCGTGGCCGGCCGAGCCCGACCTCGCCGAGACCTGCAACCGCGACGACCTGCCGCGCGTGACCGACGTACCGCTGCTCGCCGTGATCCCCGCCGGTGCCGGCGCACTCGAGCCGACCGACTTCGTGACGGCCGCGCTGGACTGGTTCGCCGCTTCGCCGGGGTAGTCCCTGACGAAGATCACGACATCGGGGTCGGAATCCTTGATCTACGTCAGGGACTACGCCCGCACCACGGCACCCAGGTCACTCCAGCGGCTGGTTGAGGAACCACCGGTGCCCGAACGGATCGATGAACACCGCGACCCGCCCGGCCGCGGACTGTCCTCCGGTCCGCGCACGAGCACGACCCCCGAGGCCGCCACGCGAGCCGCCACGGCGTCGACGTCGGGGACCGTGAGGTGCAGCGACACGCACGCGCCGCGGCCCGGCGCGGGAGCGGCCACCCCCGCCGACTCGAACTCGTCCGACATCATCCAGCGCGCGCCGCCGACGGCGAGCTCGCAGTGCCCGACGCGGCCGTCGGACATCACGATCGGCTCGACGACCACCTCGGCGCCGAGGACGTCGACGTACCACCTCATGGCGGCGCGTGAGTCGGTCACACACACGTACGGCGTCAGCTCGCTGCTGCCACTCATGCCGATCACCCTCCTACGATGGAGCCATGACCGCCACCCTCGATCCCTCCTACGCCGGCGAGGTCTACACCTACGGCCTCGAGCCGAAGCCACGCCGGCGAGGCGGCCGGCTGGTGGCGGGCGTCCTCGACCTGTGGTGCGCGACGGCCGGTGGCCAGTTCGAGCTCAGCAGCGTCGGCCAGGTGGTCGTACGACGCCGCCACGACGGCGTCGCCGAGCTGCGGATCCCGGTGGGCGGCGGCGAGGCCGCAGCGACCCTGCTCGGGTTGGTGAGCGAGCAGCTCGAACACCTGTCGCCCGAGGAGTTCCGCGAGGCCTGGGGCGTCGCCTGACTCACCAGACGTCGCCCTCGCGCCAGTCACAGACGATCGGGGCATCGAGGTCGACGCCACTCGTGCCCCACACGAAGATCGCGCCGTCCTCGTCGGGCGTTGCCGTCAATCCGGCGGGCGCGAGCACCGACGACGGTCCGCGCCACGGCAGCCACCCCCGAGCGAGGTAGAAGTCCACCGCCGTAGCCGAGGCGCACAGCGCCAAGACGTCGTGGCTGTCGGCGTGTGCCTCGAGCTCGGCCATCACCTCGCCGCCCAGCCCCCGACGCCGACGATCGACCGCCACGGCAACGGCTTCGACGTACCCGCACCGCAGCCATCGGCCACCGGCTTCCCCGACGAGCAACCGACGCTGCACCGGGCTCGCGTGGGCGACGACGCGGTCGCCGTCGCGCACGAGCGCGTGGAGCCCGCCGAGGCCGTGCTCCCAGTCGTGGTCGGAGAAGCTCGTGCACGAGGCGTCGAGCAACCTCCGCACGGCGCGACGGTCGGCCCCGGTGAGCTCGATGGTCGCGATTGCCACCTCGACTCCTCAGTCCCACCCCGGGGGCCGTCGGTCGTGCCACGGCGCGGCCTGCTCGACCTGCGCCGCGAGTGACAGCAGCACCTCCTCCTCGGCGGGGCGCCCGGCGAGCATGACGCCGACCGGGAGCCCGGCATCGGTCCAGTGCAGCGGCAGGCTGATGGCCGGCATCCCGGTGACGTTCCACGCAGAGGTCCACGGCGTGAAGGCCTTCTGGGCCTCGAAGTCGCGGGCCGGGTCGGCGTCGTCGCGCAGCTCGCCGACCAGCAGCGGCGGGCAGGAGAGGGTGGGCGTGAGCACGGCGTCGTAGGGCTCGAGGGCCTCCAGCGCCTGCGCGGCGAAGCGGCGCATCGCGCCGATCGCCAGCCCGAACTCGGGCCCGCTCACCGCTCTCCCCCGCGCCGAGAGCCAGCGGGTCAACGGGCGGAGCAGGTGCTCGCGCTCCGGCGGCACGACCGACAGGGCGGTCAGCACCGCCCAGCAGGTCTCGAACACCGGCACGGCCTCGGGCGGAAGCGGCGCCGGTACGTCGACCACGAGATGACCCAGCGACTCGAGCAGGCGCGAGGCATCGTCGTAGGCATCGACACACTCCCGGTCGACGGTGACGTCGCTGATGAGCGGCGTGACGAAGCGCGCGATGCGCAGGCGCCCCGGCGGCCGGTCGCAGGCTGCCAGGAACGTCCCGGACGGCGGCTGCGCCCACGAGGGATCGCCGGCGCGCCGTCCGGCCAGGACGTCGAGCAGCGCAGCCGCGTCGCGCACCGTGCGCGCGATCGATCCGGCCGTCGACAGGCCGACCGGGTCGCCGTACGTCGGGAAGCCGCTGATGCGTCCGCGGCTCGGCTTGAGCCCCACGAGGCCGCAGCACGACGCGGGGATCCGGATCGAGCCGCCACCGTCGGAGCCCTGCGCAACGGGCACGAGGCCCGCCGCGACCGCGGCCGCTGCGCCGCCGGAGGATCCCCCCGCCATCCGGGTGCGGTCCCACGGGGTCACGGCGGGCGGGTACCCCTCGGGCTCGGTGTAGCAGGGCGAGCCGAGCTCCGGCGTGCTCGTCTTGCCCAGGCTCGGCATCCCGTGCTCCTCGAGCGCGAGCGTCACCGCGTCGGACACGTCGGGCACGAAGTCGGCGAACGCCGGGGAGCCGAACGACGTCGCCACCCCGGCGGTGAGGTTGAGGTCCTTGATGGCCGTCGGTACGCCGTACAGCGGGGGCTCGGTGCCGAGCCGGCCCCGGCCTTCCGGGGCGTCGGCGGAGCGGGCCTGCTCGCGGGCCCGCTCGGGCGTGAGCGTGACGAACGCGCCGACGTCGTCGAGGCGGGCGGCGCGCTCGAGGTAGTGCTCGGTGAGCTCGAGGGAGCTCACCGAGCGCGAGGCGATCAGCGCCCCTTGCTCGAGCGCCGTGAGGTCGTGGAGGGCGGCCATGGCGTGACAGTAGCCGCGCGGCAGTGTCAGGTGCCGAGGAAGGAGAGCCCTAGCACGGCGAGGCCGAGGTAGACGGGCAACGCGAGCAGCGGGACCCAGAACGCCACCTTGCGGCGGGTCATCCGGATGACGGCCCACACGGTCGTGGGCACCCAGGCGACGATCGGTGCGGCCTCGACGATCAGGACGCCGAGGGCGACCCGGTTGTTGCACGCGTCGTCGAAGCACCCGTCGCTGGCCATCATCAGGAACAGGCCGAACGTGAGGGACAGCAGGCCCAGGCCCGCCAGCAGCACGATGAGGACGATCGTCACCGTGAGGTCGACCGGACGTCGGGGCCGCTCGGCGTCGCCGTCCTGCCCGTCCGGCGGTGGCGGGTAGGCCTGCGGGGGCGGGTAGGGCTTGCTCACCCGGCTCATGGTGGCACGCCCGCAGCCCGAGGGCGGGCGTCGTGCACAGGGGGTCGCGTCGCGACAGCCCGGAGCAGCCCGGAGCAGCCCGGAGCAGCCCGGAGCAGCCCGGAGCGTCGGCCTGCGGCGTCCTCGGGGGTGGACGACCTCGTCGATCGCATCGTGACTTCTGGCCCACCAGCCCCACGCGCCACCGGTTGGGGTCGAGTCGGCGCGTCTACGCGCCGACTCGGCGCAGGATCCGGGTCGAGTCGGCGCGTCTACGCGCCGACTCGCCATTACGCGGGAGAGGAGTGGCGGCGCAGGCCGTAGGTGAGGCCGTCGACGAGGGCACCCCAGGACGCCTCGATCACGTTGTGACCGACCCCGACGGTGATCCACGGCGAGACGCCGTCGGTCGTCTCGATGAGCACGCGGGTGATCGCGTCGGTGCCGTGGCCCTGGTCGAGGATGCGCACCTTGTAGTCGATCAGCTCGAACTTCGCGACTGCCGGGTAGGCCTGGACGATCGCCGAGCGCAGCGCGGAGTCGAGCGCGTTGACCGGACCGTTGCCCTCGCCGGTGACGACGTAGCGCACCCCGGCGGCGCGCAGCTTCACCGTCGCCTCCGAAACGGCCTCCTCCGACTCGGCGCGGTGGGTGAGGGTCTCGGTGATGACGCGCCACGACTCGACGTCGAAGTACGACGGACGCCGACCCTCGACCTCCTCGACGAGCAGCAGCTCGAAGGAGGCGTCGGCTGCCTCAAAGGTGTAGCCGCCCTGCTCGAGCTCCTTGACGCGCGCCGTCACCCGCGAGACGACGTCCTTGTCGCCCGAGAGGTCGAAGCCGAGCTCCTTGCCCTTGAGCTCGATCGTGGCCCGCCCGGCCATGTCGGAGACGAGCAGGCGCATGTCGTTGCCGACGCCGACCGGGTCCATGTGCTGGTAGAGGTCGGGGTCGACCTTGATCGCGCTGGCGTGCAGGCCGGCCTTGTGGGCGAAGGCCGAGGTGCCGACGTAGGGCTGGCGCGAGGCCGGCGGCACGTTGGTGACCTCGGCCACCGCGTGCGCGATCCGGGTCGACTCGGCGAGCAGACCCTCGGGCAGGACGACCTTGTCGAGCTTCAGCTGCAGGTTGGCCACCACCGTGACGAGGTCGGCGTTGCCGGTGCGCTCGCCGTAGCCGTTGATGCAGCCCTGCACGTGCGTGGCCCCGGCCTCGACGGCGGCCAGGGTGTTCGCGACCGCACAGCCGGTGTCGTTGTGGCAGTGGATGCCGACCCGCGCGGACGTCGACTCGATGACGTCGTGCACGACGTCAGAGACCCAGGTCGGCAGCATCCCGCCGTTGGTGTCGCACAGCGCGACGACGTCGGCGCCGGCCTCGTGCGCGGTCCGCAACACCTCCAGGGCATAGCCGCGGTTGCGGCGGTAGCCGTCGAAGAAGTGCTCGGCGTCGAGGAAGACCTGCTGGCCCTCGTCGCGCAGGTGCGAGACGGTGTCGCGGATCATCTCGAGGTTCTCCTCGAGCGTGGTGCGCAGGGCGAGCTCGACGTGCCGGTCGTGCGACTTGGCGACCAGCGTCACGACCGAGGCCCCACTGTCGCGCAGCGCCGCGACCTGCGGGTCGTCGGCGGCGCGGATGCCGGCCTTGCGGGTCGACCCGAAGGCGGCGAGCTTGGCGTGGCGCAGGTCGAGCTCACTGCTCGCGCGGCGGAAGAACTCGGTGTCCTTGGGGTTGGCCCCGGGCCACCCACCCTCGATGTAGCCGACCCCGAGCCCGTCGAGCTGGCGGGCGATGGAGAGCTTGTCGGCGACCGAGAGGTTGAGCCCCTCCTGCTGCGCGCCGTCGCGCAGGGTGGTGTCGTAGACGTGGAAGGCGCCGTGCAGGTCCATCGGATCACTTTCGGGTGGCGGTCGGTCGGACCGGTGGTCGGCCGGCTGGCCGGCCCCGTGTCCGGGCAAGAAAAAACCCCTCGGGGGACGAGGGGTCTGCGCATCGGGCGGGCTGCTCGATGCGCTAGGCAATGATGATGCTGCGGTGATGCACGTCTCCATGGTGCCATGCCGGCCCCCGATGCGCCCGACGTCCCAGGATGCGGTGCCCGACCGGACCGTAGCGGCAGGCGGTGCACCCGGCTCAGGGCGTGAACGGCACCCCGGACGCGGGCGCCCAGTCGGTGTCGTTGGCCAGCACCCAGACCACCCCGCCGACGGCCAGGACGCCGAGCAGGGCGACGGTGACCAGCCAGGTGCCCGGCGTACGACTGGCCGGGTCGACCAGGCGACCCACCGGGCCGCGGACGCGACTGCCCCCTGGGCCCCACCACAGCGACAGCGCGAGGACGACGCCGCCGGCCAGCAGCGACCACGTCAGCGGCGCGGTGACCGCGAAGCAGATCAGCCCCGCCGCCGCTGCGAGACCGGCGCTCCACAGCACCAGCATGATCGTGGTGGGGATCGACTGCACGAGGTGCCACGGCGTGTGGATCAGCACCTGCGGGCCGTCGTACCACCGGCGACCCCGCAGCTGTCGACGCTCCTCGCGCCGCCCGGCGGCGAGCGAGCCGCTGCGCAGGAGCCAGACGCCGACGACCAGGACGGCGAGCGTGACCCACGGCAGGGCCGCGCACGCCGTGCCGACCACGACCGAACCGGCCAGGACGACGACGAGGCGGCGCAGACGCTCGCCCACGGACGCGCGCGGGGCGGGCTCCTCCCACCAGGCCGGTGCGGGTGACGGAGGGGCCGCGTCGTCGTGCCACCCCGGCTCCGGCTGCTGGTGGCGCCGGGCCGCCTGGGGCGGCGGGGATGGCGGCGGGAGTGGCGGCGGCGACGAGGCCGGCATCAGCAGGGTGCCGCCCGCGCCGATCGGCTCGACCCGGGTCGGGGCGAGGTACGGCCCGTCGTCGTGGCTGATGTCGTCCGGCGTGCCGAGCAGCGCCATCACCGAGGCGAACGGGTCGGCGTCGGGGGTAGCAGCGAGGTCGCGGCCGCTTCGTCCGGGAGTCGGGGGGCGGAGCGACGGTGGTGAGGCGGGGCGGCCCGAACGTGTCGTCATCGGCCGCAACCAGGCGAGGACGGCGTCGAGGTCGGGGCGGCGCTCCGGCTCCGGCTCGAGGGCCGCTGCGACGACGTCGTGCAGGGGACCGCGCAGCCCGGTGAGGTCGTGCTCGCCGCGCCTGACCCGGTCCATGATCGCCATCGACGGGCCGCGTCCGAACGCGGAGCGACCGGTCGCGGCGAAAGCCACCGTGGCGGCCCAGGAGTGCACGTCGGAGGCGGTGGTGGCGTCGTCGCCGTAGAGGATCTCGGGCGCGAGATAACCGGGGGTGCCGAGCAGCCAGCCGGTGTGGGTGAGCCGAGGATCGTCGGCGACCCGGGCGAGGCCGAAGTCGATGACGATCGGCGTGCGTCCTTCCATCAGCACGTTCGAGGGCTTGATGTCGCGGTGCAGCACCCCGACCGCGTGCACCGACGAGATCCCCTCGGCGAGGCAGGCGGCGAACCACAGCAGGTCGTCGTCCCCGAGGACGCCCTCCTGCCCGACGTGGTCGTGCAGCGACAAGCCCGGCACGTAGCGGGTGGCCACGTAGGGCACCGGGGCCCACGGGTCGGCGTCGAGGATCTCGGCCACCCAGCGGCTGCGGATGCGCGAGAGCGAGGCCACCTCACGGGCGAGTCGCCGTCGCGCCTCGTCGTCACCGACGATGTGCGGGCGCAGCACCTTGAGCGCGACCCGGTCGCCACCCGGTCGCCGGGCGAGGTGGACGACGCCCATGCCGCCCTCGCCGATCTTGGCCAGCAGCGTGTAGTCGCCCACGACGGGGTGCGGCTGCGGCTGGATCGTCACGGACCGAGGTTACCCGCGGCGGGGCTGCCCCACGGGTAACCGGAGGGGTCAGAGGATGCGGTGCATCCAGCCGTGGGCGTCGTCGGCGCGGCCGAACTGGATGTCGACCAGCTGCGCGCGGATGCGTTCGGCGACGTCGCCGGCGGGAACGCTCGGCACCGAGCCGCCGTCCCAGAGCAGCTCGCCCACGGGCGTCACCACTGCTGCGGTGCCGCAGGCGAAGATCTCGGTGATCTCGCCGTCCGCCACGCCGTCGCGCCACTCGTCGATCGAGACGCGCCGCTCCTCGACCCGGTGACCCATCTTCTGGGCGAGCTCGAGGATGCTGGCGCGGGTGATGCCCTCGAGGATCGTGCCCGTCTCGGGGGTGACGATGTGGCCGTCGGCGTGGACGAAGTAGAGGTTCATGCCGCCGAGCTCCTCGACGTAGCGACCCTCGGCGGCGTCGAGGAACACCACCTGGTCGCAGCCGTGCCCGAGCGCCTCCTGCTGGGCCACCAGCGAGCTGGCGTAGTTGCCGCCGGTCTTGGCCGCGCCCATGCCCCCGCGCCCGGCGCGGGTGTACTCCTCGGTCAGCCACAGCCGGACCGGCTTCACGCCGCCCTTGAAGTAGGCTCCGGCCGGGCTCGCGATGACCATGAAGGTCACGTGCTGCGAGGGGCGGACGCCGAGGAACGTCTCGGTGGCGATCATGAACGGGCGGATGTAGAGGCTCTTCTCCCCCGTGCTCGCATCGGGCACCCACCGCTCGTCGGCCGCGACGAGGGCGTCGACGGCCGCGACGAAGTCGTCGACGGGAAGCTCGGGGAAGGCCAGGCGCCGGCTGGACCGCTCCATGCGCGCGCCGTTCTGCTCGGGGCGGAAGGACCACACCGAGCCGTCGGGGTGGCGGTAGGCCTTCATGCCCTCGAACGTCTCCTGGGCGTAGTGCAGCACCGCGGTGGCGGGGTCGAGCGTGAGCGGCCCGTAGGGCTCGATGCGGGCGTCGTGCCAGCCGGCGTCCGGCGTCCACTCCACGGTGAACATGTGATCGGTGAAGTAGGTGCCGAACCCGGGGTTGGCCAGGATCTCGGCCAGCCGCTCGTCGGAGGTGGGCGTGGTGGTGAGTGTGGTGCTGATCTGCATGGGGTTCACATTATTGGACTTCCGAGGAGTTGCACGTGGCGAGGTGGCGAGGAAAAGGCGTCGACCGGGCCACGCTGTCGCGTGACCCGGCCGACGGGTGCTCGGGTGAGAGCCGTTCGGGTCGTCAGTCGCCTACTCGCGACGCGATGGCGTCACCGATCTCGGGCGTCGAGCGGGCCGTCGACGGGTCGCGCTCGGACAGGTCGGCGATGACCGCGGCCTCGACCGCCGCCGCCGGTCCGGCGTGACCGAGGTGGTCGAGGAGGAGGGAGACCGACAGGATCGCTGCCGTGGGATCGGCCTTGAGCTGACCGGCGATGTCGGGAGCCGAGCCGTGCACCGGCTCGAACATCGACGGTGACGTGCGGTCGGGGTTGATGTTGCCGGACGCCGCCAGCCCGATGCCACCGCTGATGGCGCCGGCCAGGTCGGTGATGATGTCGCCGAAGAGGTTGTCGGTGACGATGACGTCGAAGCGCGACGGGTTGACCGTCAGGTGGATCATCGCGGCGTCGACGTGCATGTAGTCGACCGAGACCTCGGGGAACTCGGAGGCGACGGCCTGGGTGATGCGCCACCACACGGAGCCGGCGTGGACGAGCACGTTGGTCTTGTGGACCAGTGTCAGCTGCCGGCGCGGACGCCGCTGGGCCCGCTCGAACGCGTCCCGCACGACCCGCTCGACGCCGAAGGCGGTGTTGACCGACACCTCGGTCGCGATCTCGTGCGGCGTGCCGACCCGAAGCGCCCCGCCGTTGCCGGTGTACGGGCCCTCGGTGCCCTCGCGGACGACGACGAAGTCGACCTCGCCGGGGTTCGCCAGGGGTGAGGCGACGCCGGGGAAGATGCGTGAGGGGCGCAGGTTGACGTAGTGGTCGAGCTCGAAGCGGAGCCGGAGGAGAAGGCCGCGCTCGAGGATCCCCGGCGGCAGGTTCGGGTCGTTGGGCTTGCCACCCACGGCGCCGAGCAGGATCGCGTCATGACCGCGGATCTCGGCGAGCACCGCATCCGGCAGGACCTCACCGGTCGCGAGGTAACGCTCCGCGCCGAGGTCGTAGGAGGTCTGCTCGAACCTCACGCCGTCCGGGGCGACGGCCTCGAGCACCTTGAGGGCCTCGGACGTCACCTCCTGACCGATGCCGTCGCCGGGGATGACGGCGAGCTGGATGGTCGACGAGGACGCCGCGATGGTCGTGTCGGTGGTGGCGTGGTTCACGGGAGAACGTTAGTTGTCGTCCGGACGCTGGGCGCCCCCGTCTCGCCGGTCGAGGGACGGCGGGGAGGCCGGGTGGGCGCCCGAGCCCATCGTCGGCTCGTCGGCACGGTGCTTGGCGGGGCCCCAGTCGGGATACAGGTCGTACATGGCGGTGCTCCTCTGCTCGGATGCGATGCATCGGGTGGTCGCCGGTCCGTGGTCGGACCGCGTGTTCCGGTGGCTCGTGCCGTGCCCGGAGATGACCCCGCGGTGGGACCGGCCGGGCCTGGGTCACAGGCGGGGGCCGAAGCCGTCAGGGATGCGGATCACGCACGTGCTGCAGGTGTGCCGCCGCGGAGACATCTACGGACATGCCAGGAGCGGCATGGAGATGGTGCGAGGTGTGAGAGCCGAAGAACCCGGGTGCGCGGGACTGACACCGCGACGAGGGGGCCTCACGAGCAGATCAGGTCTGCTGGGCCTCGTCGCGGCGCTCAATGAGTACGAGGACGCTGCGCATGGTCCTGCGAGACTAGGGTC
This sequence comes from uncultured Actinomycetota bacterium, assembly GCA_963742775.1. GTDB lineage: Bacteria > Actinomycetota > Actinomycetes > Propionibacteriales > Nocardioidaceae > Nocardioides. Next base: position 661,079 of record CAVUNE010000008.1, read on the forward strand.
TGCTCCGCCGCTGGGCCAAGGGCTTTCCCGATCCGTCCGGATGACGAGACGCGCGTCCCGCGGTGCGAGACTCGGCACATGAGCGCCTCCCCCGATCTCCCCGCGATCGTCGAGCGGGCGTTCGCGGTCTCGCGTCGGGCCGGCTACGTGTCCTTCTGCCGCAACGAGACCGGCCGCCTCCTCGCCATGCTGGCCGCGACCCGCGACGGGACGATGGCCGAGTTCGGCACCGGCTGCGGGGTGGGTACCGCCTGGCTGCGCTCGGGAGTGCGGGGCGAGAAGACGCAGATCATCACCGCCGAGCTCGACCCCCGGCTGGCTCGCGCGGCAACCGAGATCTTCGACGACGACCCCCTCGTCGAGGTGCTGACCGCGAACTGGTCGATCCTGGCCGACAAGGGCCCGTTCTCGCTGCTCTTCCTCGACTCCGGCCAGTCCGACGGCCGGCTGGCCGGCGAGGTCGGCGTCGATGCGGTCGCCGACCTGGTCGAGGACGGTGGCGTCGTGGTCCTCGACGACTTCACGCCGTGCGAGAGCTGGCCGCCGATCGCGCACGGCCGTGTCGACGTGCTGCGCGAGCAGTGGCTGACCGACGAGCGGTTCACGACCGTCGAGGTCATGGTGGCCTCCGACGCCTCCACCCTCATCGCCACCAAGCGGTAGTGCCGAGCGACGAAGCGGTAGCTCACGGCGACGAAGGAGCCGAGAGCGTCACCGCGAGGATCGAGTAAGCCCCCCGGCTGAGGAACGAAGCCGGGACGGGCGCATCGAAATCCAGTGAGGTGCCCGCCAACCGCAACCGAGCTCCGAGTCAGGTCAGAACCCTGCCGGAAACCTCGCCGACCCGGCGACCACGGCGATCGCCACCCCGAACGTGACGACGGCTGCGAGCAGCAGCTCGCGCCCCAGGTGGCGCCAGGTGGACGGGACGAGCAGGACCAGCCCGACCACCGTCATGACTGCCGGTAGCGCCAGGAGGAAGACCGGCGACCGCGCCAGCCCGCAAGCCCCGCCCAGCACGAGGCCGGAGATGATCGCGCGCGACACCGCGACCGGGCGCTCGCCACGGGCCAGGCCGACCACCGTGACCGCACCCGCCTCGGGCAGCTGGTCGGGGGCGAGCACCCGCAGCAGCAGGGTCGCGGTGGCCGGGTCGGTCACCACCACGACGTCGCGGAACCTGTCGTGCAGCGCGTGGCCGCGCACGAGCGCGTCGACGCGGTGGCCCCGGTCGACCTGCGGGAAGGGCACCGGTGCGAGCAGCACCTCGACCTGCGGCGGGGCGCCGAGAGCCCGGACCACCCGCGCGGCCTCCTCCGCCGGGGCGGTGAGGACCACCGGGCCACGCCCGAGGCCGGCGCGGACGCGCCACAGCTCGTCGTCCGTCGCTGAGGTGCTGACCACGTGGATGCGTTGGTAGTCGGCCACGCTCGCGACGATAGTCGTGACGCGCGCCTAGCCCTCGCCCGGCGCCGCCTCGCGCAGGACGATGCGGGTCCAGGCCCCCAGGTAGATCCGGTCGTCGCCGGTGACCTCGACCTTCTGGCCCACCACGATGGGCGTGGTCGGCAACGTGCCGAGACCGCCGCCCACGTACGTGCCGTTCGACGAGCCGAGGTCCTCGACGAACCAGCGTGACCCGTCGGTGGTCAGCTGTGCGTGCCGCCGGCTCACGCCGCTGTCGGAGTCGAGCTCGATGCCGGGGTCGATGTTGCGGCTGCGCGAGGCGCGACCGATGAGCAGGGACGTATGACGCAGCGCCACCACGGTCGGGAGGCCGGGCGAGGGCAGCGGGTCGGTGCTCTGCTGGTCGGCGTACCAGTCGGGGTCGATCCAGATCTCGGCCACGAACAGCTCGTCCGTTGGCGGCGAGGTGATGAGGTCGGCCGAGGGCGCCGCAGCCGCCGGGCCGGTCGAGGGCGAGGTCGAGGTCGAGGGCGGTGCCGCGGGCGCCGCCCCGGACGGCACGGCGTCGGCTGGTCCGTCGAGGTCGAGCGGTGACGGCGGCGCAACCGGACGCGGCAGCGCGCCGGTGGTGAAGTCGTAGCCACAGTTCTCGCAGAAGAGTGCTTGAGGCGGCGTCGAGCCCGAGCAGTTCGGGCAGGTGCTCGCCGCCGACCCCGAGTCGGACGACGTCCTCGTCTGGCCGGTGCGCTCGCCGGCAGCTGCCGCGGGAACACCGGTGGCGCCCGGTGTGACTCCCGGTGTGACGCCCGGTGCGACGTCGCGCATGGCGAGGCCGCAGGTGTCGCAGTAGTCGGTGGCGGTGGTCTCGTGGCCGGCGGGGCAGGTCATCGTCGCGCCCCTACTTCTTGATCCGGGTGGTCTTGGTCGAGGCGGTGTCGAGCGCCATCTCGTCGGCCTTGGCGACGGCCGCCTTGAGGCGCACGGTGCCCTCCTTCTCGTCCTGGACGTCGACCACCTTCCGCAGCTTCGAGGTCGCCTCCTCGTTGCCGGTCGCTGCGGCCAGCTGCACGGCACGGCCGAGCTTGGTGGTCGCGGTGGCTTCGTCACCCGTGGCCTTGGCGGCCAGCCCCTCCTGGATCATCGCGGCCAGCTCGGTCTGCCCGGTGTAGTGGGCGACCTGCTGGTCGATCGTGGCGGTGAGCTCGGAGTTGCCCGACCACGTGGCCTTGACCAGCGCCTGGGCCAGGACGTCGTCACCGACGGCCAGCATGACGCGCGCGGCGAGCTGCTCCTGCCCGATCGCCTTCGCCGCCACCCGGACCGCGACGTGGTAGTCGCGCGACTCGTCCGACCACGCTCCCGTCGGGTAGCTGCCGGTCAGCGGGTTGATCACCACGCGACGGTCGGTGAGGTCCTCGACGGTCGGCGAGACCTGGCGCACGAACAGCACCTGCGCTCCCTGGGGCGCCCACACGCGCAGCTGTGCCTCGGCGACCCCGCGCGACATCGAGGTGCGCATCATCTCCCGGAACTGGGTCTCCATCTGGGCCGGCTCCGGGATGATGTCGACGGTGCCGAGGAGCGCCTGCGAGATCCGACGGATCTCCTCGACCTGCCAGTCGGTGCCGGCCCCCCGGCAGTCGCACTGGAAGTAGCCCGTGGCGCGCGAGATCGCGTCGGCGAGCTTGTCGTCGGTCTCACGGTTCTCCCCGTCGGTCAGCAAGATGGCGTGGCGCTGGGTCACCTGCGGCACCGAGGCGAAGAGCTGCCCGGCGAGATCGAGCCAGGTCGAGATCGCCGTCCCTCCACTGCCCACGAACCTGCTCACCGCCTGCTGGGCCTGCGACCGGGTCCGGGCGTCCATCCGCACCAGCCCCGGGCCCGAGGAGACGGCGGGGTAGGCCAGCATGGCGCGGTCGGAGCCGGCGATCACCGCGAACCAGGTGCCGTCGACGATCTCGTTGAGGGCAGTCGTCGCAGCCTGCCTGGCTGCGTCCATCGTCAGCGGGCCCATCGAGCCCGACGTGTCGACGATGATGATCTCGCCGGCTGCCCCTCCGCCGGTCTGGCCGGCCGTGCCGGCGCCGGCACAGGTGACGGTGACGATCGCATTGACGTCGGTGCCCCCGTCGGGGAGGTACTCGTTCTGGAAGACGCTTGCGGTGAACTCGGCCATGGTCTGCCTCTCAGTCGTTCTCGTTCGTCGGGACGAGATCCTGCCCCAGGGGATCCGGCACCGGGGGCGGCGCAGCCGGATCAGGTGGAACGGACCGAACTGGCCCGCCGACCCGGGCCAGGGTCACGGTGATGTTGTCGCGCCCTCCGCGGGCGGTGGCGTACGCCGTCAGCGCGAGCGCCAGGTCGAGCGGGTCGTGGGCGCCACCGGTCACGGCGCCGTGGAGCTGCTCGGCGATCGCGGCGGGCTCGGAGACGTAGTTCCACAGCCCGTCGGAGCAGTTCAGGACCCAGCCGGGCCCGGTGAGGTCGAGCTCGGCGACCCGGGGTGCGAGGTCGGGCGCGTCGCGCCCCAGCCAGCGCGTGATCGCGTGACCCTGGGGTCCGTTCTCCGCCGCCTCACGATCCATGCCGGCGGCGATGAGGTGCTCGGCAGCGGAGTCGTCGACGGTGACCTGCAGCGCCTCGCCGGCGTCCGGAACCCAGTAGACCCGGGAGTCGCCGATGTTGGCGACGCTGAGCCGGCCGCCCTCCACCACGGCCACCGAGAACGTGGCGGAGGCCGGGTTGGCCGAGGCCGGGTCGGTCGTCGCGACGATCGCTGCGTTGGTCGCCTCGACGGTGTGCGCGAAGGCGGCTCGCACCGCGGCAGCCCTGCCCTGCGCGGTACCCATGCCCTGGGGCAGCGGGGTGCGCAAGGTCTCGCGGGCCGCACGGGCGCCCGCGAGCGAGGCGACGTCGGAGTCGGTCGAGCTCGAGACCCCGTCGAGGACGACGAGCACCGCACGCGAGCCGGACGGATCGTCGGCCAGGAGCGCCATGGCGTCCTCGTTGCGGGTGTGGACGATCCCGCGGTCGCACACCCCGGCCACCCACGAGGCAGGGGTCTCCCGGAAGTGGTCGCGCTCGCTGGCCTGCTTGGTGCCGCAGGCGACGCAGTAGCCGTCGCTGTCGACCTCGGCCCCGCACGCCAGGCAGGGCCGGTCGCTCGGCATCCCCGAGCCCGATCCGGGGAGCTGCCCCGGAGCCGGGGTCGGTGGGGTGATCCGGGTCGGTGCGCTGATCGGACCGCTGCCGAGGTCGTCGAACGGGGAGGTCTCCCCCGAGACGTCGACCGGCGACCGGGCCGGCGCCGCCACCTCCACGGAATCGGTCGCGGCGGCCACCGGGGTGCCGCACGCCTCGCAGAACACGGCGCCCTCGATGAGGGGCTCGTGGCAGTGCGCGCAGGCGGTCGCCGCGGTGGTCACGTCAGGCTCCAGGCGCGCGCAGCGTTGGCGCGGTTGACGAGCTCGATGCGCTCCGGGAGCGCTGGGGCATCGCGCGCGAGGAGTCGGTAACCGCGTTCGATGCCGGCGCGCAGCCCGTCCTCGTCGGCCTCGTAGGAGCCGATCGTCGCCTGGCGCGCGCCGCCGCCCGCGGTCACGATCGCCAGGCCCTGCTCGAGGATCCGCACGGTGTAGCGACCCTGGGTCGTGGGGTCCATCGACGCCGACTCGATCGAGCGCATCGCCTGGTCGAGCACGGCGAGGTCGGTCGATCCCTGGCCGAGCAGCACCTCGGCACGCAGCTGGCGGCTCTCGGGGTAGCCCCGGCTGGTGCGGGGCACCCAGTCGAGGGCCTGGACGGCGCCGGCGGCGTCGCGTCGCTCGGCACGGATCCGGGCCACCCCGAACGCCGCACCGGCGATGTAGGCGGCGTCGGTGGAGGCGCAGGTGACGTAGAGCCGTTCGGCGACCTGGGGCAGGCCGCCGCGCTCACAGGCGACAGCCAGCGCGAGCTTGGGAGCCAGCTCTCCGGGCACCTGCTGGTAGACGGCGTTGAAGGACGACATCGCGCCGGCCCAGTCGCGGTCCTGCATCGAGGCCAGAGCGTCGATCCACAGCGCCCGCCACTCCCACGGGTCCTCGGCGAGCATCTCGGCCGCCACCCCCCGCGCGGTGGGTACGTCGCCCAGCTGGAGGGCTGCGCGCCCGCGGGCGATCCGCACCTCGGGCGACTGCTCGGGGGCCTCCTTGGTGAGGATCTTCAGACGCTGCGCAGGCTCCTCGGCCCCGACGCCCGACAGCCACGCGTGCTGGGCATCGGAGGTGTCGGCGCGCAGGTCGGGCAGCTGCGACCACTCCAGCACCGAGCGCGACGTCGCCGGCGCCTCGAACAGCACCGATGCCACCGACGTGGCGGCGGTGCCGACCGTGCGCTCCCCGATCTCCTCGCGGAGCACGCCCAGCATCTGGGTGCGCAGCTCGTCGGCGGAGGCGAAGCGGTCGGCCGGGTCGGGCTCACAGCACTTGGTGATCAGCCAGTAGAGCGAGTCGTTCTCGGCGAAGAGCGGGGTGGCCTCCACCGGCGGGAGGCTGTGCAGGTAGGTGCCCTGGTAGCCCCGGAACTCCATGCAGAGCACGAGGAGCGTGCGGCCGATCGTGTAGATGTCGGAGGCGACGCTCGGGCCGACCTGAGCCACCTCGGGTGCCTGGTAGCCCACCGTGCCGTAGATCGCGGAGTCGGTGTCGTCGATGCGGCGGACGCCGCCGAGGTCGATGAGCTTCATCGCGTCGCCGACCTGGATCATGTTGTCGGGCTTGAAGTCGCAGTAGACCAGCCCGAGGTCGTGGAGGTACTGGAAAGCCGGCAGCACCTCGATGAGGTAGGCGAGGGCCTGGTCGATCGGCAGCGGGTCGTAAGCGCCGCCGTTGGCCCGCATGCGGTCCTTGAGGACGTCCTTCAGCGAGCGCCCGCCGACGTACTCCATGACGATGTAGCCGGCGCCCTCGTGGGTGACGAAGTTGTAGATCTCGACGATCAGCGGGTGCTCGACCTGGGCCAGGAACTTCTGCTCGGCGATGGCGGCCGCGAGGGCGTCGGGGTCGCCGGAGTTGAGCAGTCCCTTGAGCACCACCCAGCGGTCGGAGACGTTCTTGTCCTTTGCCAGGTAGATCCAGCCCAGGCCGCCGTGGGCCAGGCAGCCGACCACCTCGTACTGGCCGGCGACGACGTCGCCCGGCTGCAGCTTGGGCGTGAACGAGTACTCCTGGCCGCACTGGGGGCAGAAGCCCTCCAGCCGACCGGGTACGCCGTCGCGGGTGCGCCCGATCGCGTTGCCGCACTTCGAGCACGTCCGCTTCGACTCGGGCACCTGCGGGTGGGGGTTGATCGCCTTCGACGGGTCGACGGGGGGCGCCGGGGGCACGCTGGTGAGCCCCGCGCCGATCCGGGCCGCCCGCAGCCGCTGCGAGCCGCTGCGGGCGCGGCGCGTGGCCAGCGAACCGGCCGCGGCGCGCTCCGACCCGAACGCAGCCGACTGCACCCGGCTGGCCGACGTGGCCACCGAGACCTCCTCACCGACCGCGGCGACCGCCGCGCCCTCTCCGGGAGGGGGTCCGCCGGCGACCGAGCCCCCGGGGCCGGCCTGCGCAGCCATCCCGCAGGTGTCGCAGTAGCCGTCCTGGAGACTGCCGCTGCACCCGGGCTGGGTGCAGGCCGCCCCGTCGAGGGAAGCGGCCGCCGCGGGGGGGCTCGCCGTCGCGGGTGCCGGACCGGTCGACGTCGTCCGGCTCGCGCCGCCGGGAGCGGCCATGCCACAGACGTCGCAGTAGCCGTCCTGGATCGTCCCGGTGCAGCCGGGCTGGGTGCACGTCATCATGAGAGGTCCTTCGCTGCGCGGGGAACGGCGGGGGTGAGCTGGGTCAGCCAGGTCTGGTACCCCGCCACCAGGGCGCGGCACACGCCCATCGGAGCAGGGCGCCGCGCGAGCACCTCACGGGCCCGGGCCTCGCTCGAGGCCAGGTCGTCGCGGTCGGCGACGGCGAGGGCGCGGGCCTTGGCCACGTAGGCATCGAGAAGTGCGACGAGGTCGGTGTGCTCGGCGAGCGCCGCGGCGTAGGCGCCGTCCGCGATCGTCAGGGCCCGGTCCACCCGAGCGAGACGCTCGAGGTAGGGCTCGAGGGCCTCGGGGGTGTTCGGCACCGGCCCCAGCATGGCGAGGTCGGGCACGGCGTAGCGCGGCGCCGGGTCGACGGTGGCGACACAGCGCCCGGCCAGCACGGCGAGCGTCTCGGCACGCGCGGTGAGCGCAGCGAGCTGGCTGCGGGCCTCGGCGACCTGGGCGCGGGCACCACGACGACGGGCGTTGCCGACGATGAGGTCGCGCTCGAAGATCGCGGCGTCCTGCTCCAGCGGCCCCAGGAGGCCACCGACGTCGGCACCCCGGGCCGCCTTGGCTGCGACGTCCTCGAGGCGCGCCATCAGCGCAGCGAGCCGGTCGACGGCCGGGGCCCTGCCGACGGCGGGCTCGAGGGCGACCTGGTCGCGCAGGCGCTCGCCCTGCGCGCGCAGGTCCTTGACGCGCGCCGCGGCGCGGTCGGCGCCCGGGTTGAGGGCGAGCTTCGTGCGCAGCTGGGAGGCGAGCGCGTCGGAGAGCTTGCAGGCCTCGGGGACCGTGACGGCCAGGCTGCTCGTGCCCGCCACCGCGCCGGCAGCATCGAGGCGGCCCCAGATGAGGGCCGCGATCCGCTCGCGCTCGGGGCCGAGGACCCGGCCGCCGTCGAAGACCGAGACCATCTGCTGGTAGCGGTCCGAGACGGCCTTCCACAGCGCCAGCGACAGGGCGATGTCGGCACCCGTCTCGCGGCCACGGCCGGCGGCGAGCGCCGCGACGTCGAGCTCGTCGAGCTCGTGACGACGTCCGCGCACCCAGGCCTCGAGCCCGTCGAGGTACTCCCGGATGGCGAAGGGTTGCGGCGCCTGCCCGAGCCCCCCCGGGGCCACGGGCGCGACCGTCGTCGACAGCTCGGTCATGCGGAGGCCGCTCATCGTCCGTAGAGCGGTTGTGGCTGGACGCCGGGCACCCGTAGGGCCGGTCGCAACCAGGTGGTGTAGGAGTCCTGCCAGCGCCCGTCGGAGCGCATGTCCTCGAGCGTGGCGTTGATGAGCCGCACGAGGTCGACGTCCTCGGCGCTCGTACCGATGCCGTAGGGCTCCTGGGTGAGGAGCTTCGTGTCGAGGACGACGGCGTACGGGTCCTGGGCGGCCAGCCCCGCCAGGACGGTGTCGTCGGTGCTGACGCCGTCGGCCTGACCGTTCTGGAAGAGCACCATGCAAGCGGCGTTGTCCTCCGCGGTGACGGGAACGGCCTGCGGCTGGATCCGCTGGATGTTCGTGATGCTCGTGGTGCCCTCCGGGGCGCAGATGCGCTTGCCTGCGAGGTCGTCGATCGTGGCGATGCCGGAGTCACGACCCACGAGCACCTTCTGACCGGCGTCGTAGTAGATCTGGGAGAACGCGATCTGCTGCCAGCGCGCGCAGTTGACGGTCATGTTGCGCGCCACGATGTCGATCGTGCCGTCCTGCAGGAACGGGATGCGTTCGGTGGCGGTGATCACGCGCAGCTCGACGTGGCCCTCCGCACTCCCGAAGATCTTGGCCGCGATCGCATCGACCATGTCGATGTCGAAGCCCTTGATCTGTCCGTCACTCGGGTCGCGCGAGCCGAGCAGGTAGGTGTCGGCGGCGACGCCGGCGACGATGCGTCCGGCCTTGCGGATCCTGGTGACTGCCGGCCCGTCCAGCACGTTGCCCTGCGGAGCGTAGGAGCGCACCTGGGTGCCGTCGTCGGCGCAGGTCGGCGCGTCGCTGCCGCTCGCGGCCGGCGAGGACGGCGCCTCGGGCTCGGGCACGGTCGTCGCGTCGTACCCGCAGGAGGCCAGCAGCATCGCTGCGAGAAGCGCGACGCAGAGCACGAGGCCGCGGCGCCTGGCCGCCGAGGGGTGGTCCGAGGCGCGATTCACGAGTACTCCCGGCGTCGCTGGTTGAGGCCCCAGGTGGCGGCCGCCGCGGCGAGAAGGCCCCCGAGCAGGGTGAGCGCGGCGAGGAGGATCGAGAGACCGTTGCCGTTCGAGAACGCCGCCGTGGCCTCGGCCGCTGCGTCGTCGACGACACCGGCAGCCACCTGGTCGACGTCGTCGAGGGCTGCGGTCGGCGCGTCGGCGCCGCTGCTGGTCGCCAGCGCCACGGCGGCGTCCCAGTCGCCGTCGTCGTCGAGCTCGCGGACCTGGTCGTGCTGGACGACGTAGGTCTGCCACCGCCGCAGGGTGCCGGGTGAGGCGTTGTCGGTCACGATGGCGGCCGCCGAGTCGAACAGCTCCTCGTAGGCCGCGCCGGAGCCGCGGTTGATCAAGCCCTGGCTCTCCTGCGCCTTGGCGTCGTTGGCAGCAGTGCGGGCCGAGGCCTCCGACACGGCGGTCCGGTAGGCCCCGTCGCGGATGGCCTGGTTGCCGCTGCTCTTGTTGCCGGCGTGGAAGGAGATGACCAGGGTGAGGATCGCGATGCCGGCCGCAGCGCCGACGAGGCCGACGTTGACGCGCCGGCGGAAGCGTCGGGCGACCTGCTGGTTGATCAGCACCAGCGCCGCCGCTGCGAGCAGGCCGATCACCAGCAGCCAGAGCGGGTGCTGACCGCCCATCTCGTCGGTCGCGCGCTCGGAGTTGGCGTCGACCAGGGCCGCCACCATCGGGATCGCGTCGGCGCGCAGGCCGTCGCCGGCGGAGTTGAGGTAGGCGATGCCGATCACGAAGTTCTGCCGGTTGTAGTCGCGCGCCTGCGCGACCGCGGTCGTGTAGGCCCGCACCTCGACGTTGAGGTCGGCCAGCACCTGCCGGTCGGCGGGCTGGGCGTCGGCGGCGTCGGTGATCAGACGCAGGACGTCGTCGATGGCGGCGTCGTACTCGGCGCGCGCCGCAGGCGGCTCGAGACCGCCCACGAGGAACGCCGTGGTCGCGATCGCGTCGGCGCGCAGCAGCGAGGTCTGGATCTCCTGCACCCGCACCACCTGGGCGGTGTTGTCGGCGGCGCGGCCGTTGGCCTGCGTCGACAGCACCTGGACCACGCCGGCCAGCGCGGCGAAGAGCACGCACGCCGCGACGGCCAGCACCTGCAGCCGGTTGAGCAGCCGCGGGACGTCCTCGAAGAACCCGACACCAGCACTCTGCTGGTCGAGCGGCGCCTGCCCGGCCGCGGGCGGGGGCGCCGCCTGGGTCGCCGCGCGGCCACCCGGTGTCGGCGGTGCCGGTGACGACTGAGGCGGGGCGGCCTGCTGGCTCACGTGGGCTCCTCGGTGGACGGGTCGGTGGGGGCGGTCGCTGAGCCCGCGTCATGGAGGTCTTCCCCGATCTCGATCGATCCAACCTCGGGTGCGTCGAGCGGTGCCAGCACGCCGGGAGGACTCACGGCGTCGGTCGGGGAGGCCGGCTCGGGCGGGGCGTCGAGGTCGTCGACGACGAGCAACCGCAGCTCCGCCAGGGTCGGCTCGGCGACGTCGCGCAGGCGCCAGGCGTGGTGCCCGATGGCGGCCTCGAGGAGGTTGCGGACGTAGCGCGCGTTGCCGAAGGTCGGCCCGCGCTCGACCCCGGCCAGGACCTCGCCCAGCCGGTCGAGCACGGGCTCGCCCGCGTCGTACTCGGCGCCGCCGGCCATCAGGCCGAAGATCTCGCTCAGCTGCTCGTCGGTGTAGTCGGGGAAGTCGATCGTGGTGCGGAACCGGCTCTCCAGCCCCGGGTTCTGGCCGATGAAGACCATCATCGGCACCGGGTAGCCGGCGACGATGACGACCAGGTCGTCGCGCCGGTCCTCCATCTCCTTGACCAGGGTGTCGATGGCCTCCTGGCCGTACTGGTCGCCGGAGAGCGAGTAGGCCTCGTCGATGAACAGCACGCCGCCCGCGGCCGACTCGACCACCTCGGCGGTCTTCATCGCGGTCTGGCCGAGGTAGCCGGCCACCAGCTCGGAGCGGTCGACCTCGACGAGCTGGCCCTTCGACAGCAGGCCCAGGGCTCGGTAGATGCCGGCCACCAGACGCGCCACGGTGGTCTTGCCGGTGCCGGGGTTGCCGTTGAAGATCAGGTGGCGGGTGATCGTGGGTGACGTCAGGCCGGCGTCGCGGCGCAGCCCCTCGACGCGGAGCACCGCTGCCTGGCGGTGGATCTCGGCCTTGACGTCGTCGAGGCCGACGAGGGCGTCGAGCTCGGCGAGCAGCTCCTCGACGCTCTTGACCGGTGCCTCGGGCTCGGGCTCCGGCTGGGCCTCGGGGGTGCTGGCCGGTGCTGCCTGCGTCACGACCGGCGGACCGGCGCCCACGGGCTGCTCCCCTGCCACGGGCTCGGGCCGCGACGGCAGGGTCGGCGCGAGCCGGCCGGTCAGGCTGGTCAGACCCGTCAGGTCGAGCCCGGCAAGCGTGCGCTGGACGACGCCGAGCTGCTGCACCAGCGACGCCGCGACCTCGTCGCCGACGGTCGGCACCGGCGCACGAGCGACCGGGACCTCGCCGAGCTGCGCCGCCGCAGCCGTGGCGGCGTTGCCCATCGCGCGGGGGTCGGGGGTGCCGAGCAGCGCGGCCGCGAGCGCGACGTCGCCGAGGGCTGCGGCGTACGCCGGTGCCTGCGCGGCGCCGACGGCGGCGAGGGCGCTCATCGCCGTCGTCGGGGCGGAGCGGTAGCGACGGCCCCGCTGGGCTGCCTCCATGAACTCGGCGGCCGACGACGGCCGGCCGGTCTCGGCGCACCAGTCGACGAAGGCTCCCTTCGACGGTTCGGCGACCGCAGCCGCCAACGCCTCGCCCTCGCGCCGGGCGGCTGCGGCATCGACGCCGGAGTCACCGGCCACCTTCTCGAGCTCGGACAGGGCATGGGCCAACGTCTGCGACGTGCTGCTCACGAGGCGCTCCTCGGGTCGGCGGTGCGGAGGTCGACGGTCATGGCGCGCTGCCGAGCTGCAGGTCGCTGCCACCGTCGGAGGAGTGCCCGAACTTCGCCTCGAGGAACATGCCATGGGCCAGGAGCGCCTGGGCGTCGGCGCGGTTGGCGGCGTCGAGGATCTTGTCCATCGTGGAGGCGAGCAGCTCGAGCTGCTCGATCAGCACCATCAGCGACGTCTTGTAGCCGTCGATCGGGCGGGTGTCGGCCCACTCCCTCGGCAGCCGCAGGTAGCCGCCGACAGCCTCGGGCAGGTAGGTCGTGGCCGTGGCCACCACCGAGTAGCCCTCCATGCTCCCGAGGCCGAGGTTGCGCAGCCGGGGCAGGGTGTCGTTGATGGCGCGCGCGATGCGCACCACGCGCGCGGTGACGATCGGGGGGGCGTTGCCGTCGGTGAGCATCGCGTTGACCCGGTTGAGCGAGGCGAGGATGTCCTGCTCCGTCGGCGCCGCCGGCACGGCCGACACGTCGGCCGCGGACCCGTTGCGACGGCTCCACCACTGCTTCAGGCCCACGTCAGCTCTTTCGGGTCAGCACGTTCGGGTCGTCGGCCCCGTCGTGGTCTTCGGCGATCAGGACAGCGACTGGGCGGACAGGTCGAGCGTCCCCGCGGCGTTGCGGGCGTCGTGCTGCTGCACCCGCGCGAGGTAGGACTGCGACTTCTCGACCTCGTGCTCCAGCACGCCGATCGTCGCCGACATGTTGTCGAGCGCCTTGAGCTTGAACTCGTCGATGGAGTCCATCGTGGCGTAGATGTTGGCGAAGGCGGCCTGCAGCTGCTCGATGCCGATCGTCGACGACGCCGCCTGCTCCTGGATCGCCGCGGAGTTGTCCTTCAACATCTCCGAGGTGCGCTGGATCATCCCGGAGGTGGTGGTGTTGAGCGCGGAGATCTGGTCGAGCACGAGCTTCTGGTTGCCGAGGGCCTGCGCGACGATGACCGCCGTGCGCAGGGCCGAGACCGTGGTCGTCGAGGCGCGGTCGACGCCCTTGATGAGCTCGATGTTGTTCTTGATGATGATGTCGATGGCCAGGTAGCTCTGGATCGACACCGCGAGCTGGGTGAGCAGGTCCTGGTGCTTTTGGCGCACGTAGAACAAGACGTCCTGGCTCAGGGTCTTGGCGGTCTCGGGGTCGCTGAGCTCGAGCTCGGCGATCTTCGCGGCCAGCTTGGCGTCGAGGCGCTCGGCGACGTAGATGTACTGGTTGAGGCGACCCATCGTGGCCCACAGGTTGGTCTTCTCCAGGTTGAGCGCCACGTTGTCCTTGGTCAGCTCGTCCTGGCCGTTGCGCAGGCTGTGCAGGATCCCGTTCAGCTGGGTCTGGGCCGACTGGTACTTGCGGAAGTAGTCGGTGATCTTGTCACCGAAGGGCAGGATGTCGAGCCAGCGGCGGGCCCCGGTGGCCTGGCTGGGGTCGAGGTCCTCGACGGTGCGACGCAGCTCGAGCAGGGTCCTGCCGACCGCCGATCCCTCGGCGAGGCCACCCTCCTTGAGCGCGGTCACCGGTCGGTCGAGCATCCGGTTCGAGGTCTCGGCCGCCCGGCGGATGTCGGCGTCGCCCATCGTGCGGACGTTCTCGGCCTGCGCGGCGAACTCCGGGCTGCCGGCCTGCGTGGAGCCGAGGGCGTCCATGAAGCTGTCGACCTTGGCGTCGAGCTCGGGCTGCACGGCCGCGGCGACCGGGGGCGCCATCTTCGGCGCCTGGGTCTCGATGACGACGGCCGGGGCGTCGGGCGCGGTCAGCGTGACGACCGGGTCGGGTGGTGCGAGAGGCATCGCCTCGGCAGCCGCGCCAGAAGAGCTGTCGGATGTGCTCATCGTTCCTCCACCGTGGGTCGGGGTGAGATCAGGCACGCCGAGGCGGCGCTGGGTGGAGAGTACCCATCCGCGACCGGCGCGCGCGACGGTGGAGGGTCGTCGTCCGCACGAGTGCTGGTCGGTCCGGCTCAGGCAGCTGCCCGCGGCGCGAGCAGCGCTGCGGTGGCCGCCTGCTCGCCGAGACGGAACAGCGTGGCGGTGTGGGAGAAGTCGAAGACCGTCCCGCAGTCGAACGCCTCGTCGAGCTTGACCCGCACCACGTCGACGCCGTCCGGGGGCTGCGGAACGGGCTGGTTGCGCACGGTGGCGACGAGCGCCGAGATCAGCACGTCGACGGGGTGGTGCAGGAGCCGCGGCGTCGCCGTCTTCGTGACGTCGAGGACCCACACCCGGTCGCCTCGATCCAGCAGTCCGAGCGCACCGCTGAGCGGCACGTTCTCGGAGATCCCGGCGTCGACGTGCGGCGCCGGCGACGCCTCCCCGGGTGCCCTCAGCAGGACGGGAGGAAAGAGCGCGGGCAGGGCGGTCGAGGCGGCGAGGAGGTCGACCAGCCGGCCGCGGTCGTGGTGCACCGGCCTACCGGTCACCAGGTGGGTCGTCGCGACGCGCACGGGCACCGCGAGGTCCTCGAGGCGCTCGGTCTCGACCCAGCGTCGCACCAGCGCGCGCAGCCGGTCGGCGGAGAAGAGGTACGGACGTCGCCGGGCGAGGTTGAGGGCGACGTGCGGCAGCGCTCCGGTCAGCGTGCGAGCGGTCATGGTCAACCACTGGTCGGCGAGCAGCTCCACCCGTGCGGCCGTGGGGTCGACGGCCAGGAAGCAGGAGTTCAACGCGCCGACCGACGCCCCGACGATCGCGTCCGGGACGACGCCGGCCCCGAGCAGGCCGCGCAGCATGCCCACCTGGGCCGCCCCACGCGAGCCGCCTCCTGAGAGGACGAAGACGTCGCGCCCGGTCGGGCACGGCCTCGGTGCGCTCATCAGGTCCTCCTGGCGGTCGACGGGGAGGGTCCGGTCGTCCGGAGCCCTGTACCTCGTCCCATCGGCAGGCTGCACGCGCTCCGGAGGAGTTCGCGGTCACCAGTTCGCGCCGGTCTGCGCACCGGCAGCGTCAGGACAGCTCGACGAGGAGTCGCGGCATCAGTGCCTGGGCGACCGGTCCGATGGTGAGCGCGAAGAGCACGGTACCGACGCCGAGGGCTCCCCCGAGCACGAGCCCGAGGAGCACCACGCTGACCTCGAGGCCGGTGCGGACCAGGCGGATCGACAGCCCCGTGCGACGGTGCAGGCCGGTCATCAGTCCGTCACGCGGACCGCGCCCGAGCTGGGCGCCGATGTAGAGCGCGGTCGCGAAGCCGCAGAGCGCGACCCCACCCACCATGAGCAGGACCTGGACCCACCGCTCCTCGGGTCGGTCGAGCACGGCCAGCGTGGCATCGGCGGCGAACCCGACCAGCAGGGCGTTCGCCACGGTTCCGACGCCGGGCACCTCCTTGAGCGGGATCCACAGCAGCAGCACGGCGAAGCTGATCACCACGACCGCCTGACCCAGGGAGAGCGGCACGTGCTGGATCAGCCCGGAGTGGAGCACGTCCCAGGGCGCCAGCCCGAGGTTGCCGCGCACCATCATGGCGAGCGAGGCGCCGTACAGCGCGAGGCCGACGAGCAGCTGCGTCACCCGGCGCGGCAGCCGCCCCGCCCGCAGCTGCGCGATCGGGCCGAGGTCGAGCAGCGCAGGAGCACCCGGGCCGGTCGTGGGGATCGCGGTGGTGCCGGGCTGTGTCATGAGCCCAGCGTGCCGCAGATTGGCCTTTGATCACATAGCCAATCGTGGTTCACTGGCCTGCATGAGCACTGCCACCCGCTCCGTGAGCGCTGCCCGCGTCGCCGCGCTCGTCGGGGCGTTCGACCGCTCCCCCGCCTACGCCGGCCTGGCCGACGCCCTGACCGAGCTGGTCGGCGACGGGCGGATCCCCTTCGACACCCGGCTCCCCAGCGAGCGCGAGCTGACCGACGCGCTCGCGGTCTCGCGGACCACCGTCACCCGCGCCTACGCGCTGCTGCGCGAGAGCGGGTACGCCGCGGCGCGCCAGGGTGCCGGGACCTTCGCCCGGGTGCCCGGTGGGCGCGCGCTGGTGCACGACCGCGCCCTGCTCCCCCGCCCCGACGCCCACGACGCGATCGACCTCGGGTGTGCGGCCGCCTCGGCACCGCCCGGCGTGGCGGCGGCCTACGCCGAGGCGGCCGTCGAGCTCCCGGCCTACCTCAGCGGGCACGGCTACTTCCCGGTCGGGCTGCCCGCGCTCCAGGCCGCCATCGCCGCGACGTACGACGCCCGCGGCCTGCCGACCTCGCCCGACCAGGTCATGGTGACCCCGGGCGCGCTGACCGCCGCCTCGATCGTGGCCACCGCGTTCACGGGGCCGCGCGACCGGGTGCTGGTGGAGTCGCCGGTCTACCCCAACGCGACGCAGGCGATGAGAAGCTCCGGGGCCCGCCTGGTCGGCTCACCGGTCGATCCCGACGGGTGGGACCTCGCGGCCGTCTGCCGCAGCCTGCGCGAGGTCTCCCCGACGTTGGCCTACCTCATCCCCGACTTCCAGAACCCGACCGGGCACCTGATGAGCGACGCGCAGCGCGAGCAGTACGCCCACCACCTGCGCCGTTCCGGGACGCTCGCCGTCGTCGACGAGGCCCACCAGTGCCTGGCCCTCGACGGCCAGGAGATGCCGCGCCCGTTCGCGGCGTACGCCCCGACGACGATCACGATCGGCAGCGCCAGCAAGAGCGTGTGGGGCGGCCTGCGCCTGGGCTGGATCCGGGCGCCGCGCGAGCAGATGGAGGCGTTGACCCGCGCCCGGATGGGCCTCGACCTGGGTGCCCCGGTGATGGAGCAGCTCGTGCTGACCAGGGTGCTGGCCGACCCGGAGCCGCTGCTCACCGCCCACCGCGACCGGCTGCGCGAGCAGCGCGACCGGCTGCTGGCCCAGCTCGACGCGCTCCTGCCGACCTGGCGTTACGTGCGACCCGGCGGCGGGCTCGCGGTGTGGTGCGAGCTGCCGACCGCCTCGGCGACCGCGTTGGTGGCCCAGGCCGACCGCGCGGGGGTGTTCATCGCCCCCGGTCCGTCGTTCGCCGCCGAGGGCGGGCTCGACCGGTTCGTGCGCATCCCCTGGACCCGACCGGCCGAGGAGCTCTCCGAGGCCGTGCGCCGCCTCGCCGGCGCGTGGGAGGCGCTCGGCAGCCCTACCGCGCCCGGCGGTGCGCGCGGTCAGCGGGTCATGGTCGCCTGACGTCGACGTGCGCGGACCTGCAGACCTGGCCTGCGCCGCATCGTGCGGCGCCCGGTAGTGCGATCCGGCTCGTTCTCGGGTGCGATCTGTGCGACCCGGTACGCGAACCACCGGTGCGACGCTGCACGATCGGTCAGACCAGGTCGACCGCGCGCACCGAGTGAGCGTCCGTCGCCGCCTCGATGTCGGCCAGCACCTCGGACACGATCACGGTGTCGACGGAGATCGCCATCAGTGCTTCGCCGCCCTTGGCGGCCCGGGAGACCTGCATGCCGGCGATGTTGATGCCGGCGTCGCCGAGGATCCGCCCGACGATGCCGACCATGCCGGGCCGGTCGGAGTAGGTGAAGAAGGCCAGGTGCTCGGTGGGCTCGAGGTCGATGTCGTAGCCGTTGACCTCGACCAGCCGCTCGCGCTGGTTGATGCCGACCAGGGTGCCGCTGACCGAGACCTGCGAGCCGTCGGGCAGGGTGCCGCGCAGGGTGATCAGGTTGCGGTGGTCGGGGCTCTCCTGCTCGGCGACGAGGCGGACGGCGGTGCCGCGCTCGGCCGCGAGGAGCGGCGCGTTGACGTAGGACACCGACTCCTCGATCACGTCGGTGAAGACCCCCTTGAGGGCGGCGAGCTCGAGGACCTTGACGTCGAAGGCGGTGATCTCGCCACGCACCTCGACGTCGATCTGCTGGGCGACCTCGCCGGCGACGCCGGTGAAGATCCGGCCGAGCTTCTCGGTGAGCGGGATGCCCGGGCGCACCTCCTCGGCGATCACGCCGCCCTGCACGTTGACGGCGTCCGGCACCAGCTCGCCCGCGAGCGCGAGGCGGACCGATCGAGCCACGGCGATGCCGGCCTTCTCCTGCGCCTCTTCCGTCGAGGCGCCGAGGTGCGGCGTCGCGACGACGTTCTCGAGCTCGAGGAGCGGGCTGTCGGTGCACGGCTCGCTCGCGAAGACGTCGAGGCCTGCGGCCGCGACGCGACCGCTCCTCAGGGCGTCGTACAACGCCGTCTCGTCGACGATCCCGCCCCGAGCGGCGTTCACGAGCACCAGGCCCGGCTTGACGGCGGCCAGCTGGTCGACCCCGAGGAGGCCGACGGTCTCAGGGGTCTTCGGCAGGTGCACCGACATGAAGTCGGACTCGGCGAGCAGCGTGTCGAGGTCGACCAGGCGTACGCCGGCCTGCGCGGCGCGCCCGGCCTGCACGTAGGGGTCGTAGGCGATGACGCTCATGCCGAAGGCGGCCAGCCGCTGCGCCACGAGCACGCCGATGCGGCCCAGTCCGACGATGCCCACCGTCTTCTCGTAGAGCTCGATGCCGGTGTAGCGGGCGCGCTTCCACTCCCCTGCGCGCAGGGCTGCGTGCGCCGGCGAGACGTGGCGAGCGGCGGCGAGCATCAGTGCGACCGCGAGCTCGGCCGCCGAGACGATGTTGGACGTCGGCGCGTTGACGACCATGACGCCCGACATCGTGGCGGTGCGGACGTCGATGTTGTCGAGGCCGACCCCGGCCCGAGCGATCACGCGCAGCCGCTTGCCCAGCGCCAGCGCCTCCGCGTCGACCTTGGTGGCTGAACGCACCAACACGGCATCGACGTCGACGATCGCCTCGAGGAACGCGCCCCGGTCGGCGCCGTCGCAGTGCCGCACCTCGAAGTCAGGGCCGAGGGCCTCGACAGTGGCCGGGCTCAGCTCCTCGGCGATCAGCACGACGGCTCTGCGGGCACCGTCGGCGCCGGGCTCGGATGGGGTCACAGCGGTGGGTCCTCGCAGGAGTTCGGGGACGGGACTCGCACCACACTGTGCGGCTCGACACGGTAGCGGACGGCGGCCGCCGAAACTCGCTCGTCCAGGACCGGGTCCGCGTCCTACCCTGCTCTCGACCCCGCGTCCTGACCACGTCCTGCCCACGCCCGGAGGTTCCTGCGTTGAAGCTCTGAGATCCGACACCGCATCCGGCGACCGCACCCGCGGCCGCCGGGCTGTCCGACCTCCGAATCCCCTGGGAGCTTCCGCATGTCGCCCACGTCCACGCCCGGCACCCCGAACCCGCACGGCAGCCCGTCGGACCGGCCCGCCCCGGTCGCCGCGCTCGCCGACGTCACCTTCGTCTGGCCCGACGGCACCCCGGTCGTCGCCGGTCTCGACCTCCTCGTGCCACCGGGCCGCTCGGCCCTCGTCGGCACGAACGGTGCCGGCAAGTCGACGTTGCTCCGGCTCCTCGCCGGCCACCTGCGACCGACGTCGGGCCACGTGACCACCACCGGGCGGGTCGGGCTGCTGCCGCAGGAGCTCGTCCGCGACGAGCACGAGCCGGTGGTGTCGTTCCTCGGCATCGCCGAGGTCCTCGGCGCCATCACGGCGATCGAGGTCGGCCGGCTCGCCAGCGAGGCGTACGCCACCGCACTCGAGACCGTCGGCGCTGACTGGGACGTCGCGGAGCGCGCCCGCGCCTCCCTGGCCCGGATCGGCCTGCCCGACGACGTGCTCCACCGTCGTCTGGGCGAGCTCTCCGGGGGCGAGGTGGTGCAGCTCGGACTCGCCCGGCTGGTGCTCGACCGCCCCGACGTTCTCCTCCTCGACGAGCCGACCAACAACCTCGACGCCCACGCACGCGCGCGGCTCGTCGAGGTGGTCGACGGGTGGTCGGGCTCGCTGCTGGTCGTCAGCCACGACCGCGAGCTCCTCGAGCACGTCGACCGGATCGGTGACCTGCGCGACGGCGGCGTGCGTTGGTACGGCGGCGGCTACCCGGCCTACGCCGAGCAGGTCGCCGCCGAGCAGGAGGCGGCCGAGCGGACGATCACCTCGGCGCGCTCCGACGTCCGCCGCGAGCGGGCCGACCGCATCGAGGCCGAGCGGGTGCTCACGCAACGATCACGTCAGGGCGTGCGCAACGCGGCCCGCACGAACATGGGGAAGGGGGCCCAGCACTACTGGCAGAACCGCTCGGAGAAGCACGCCGCGTCGTACCGGCGCATCCACGACGACCGGCTCGATTCGGCGCGGTCCCGCCTGGACGACGCCGAGGGCCGGCTGCGCGACGACCGGGCGATCCGCATCGACCTCCCCGGCACCGCGGTGCCGAGAGGACGCGTGGTCGTCGAGACCCACGACCTGGTGCTGCGCCACGGCGTCGCGGTCGACCTCGCGGTCGACGGCCCGGCGCGGATCGCGGTGCTCGGCCCGAACGGCGCCGGCAAGACCACCCTGCTCCACACGCTCGTCGGGCTGCTGGCCCCGCGGTCGGGCGTGGTCGACCTGCGGGTCCGTGTGGGACTGCTGCCCCAGCGGCTCGACCTGCTCGACGACGCCTCGACGGTCGAGGCGAACGTCGTCGCCGCTGCCCCGGGCGCCGAGCGGTCGGAGGTCCGTGCGTCGCTGGCGCGCTTCGGCTTCCGCGGCCGGGCCGCCGAGCAGCTCGCCGGCACCCTGTCGGGCGGCGAGCGGTTCCGGGCGTCCCTGGCGCGAGTGCTGCTCACCGACCCCGCACCGCAGCTGCTGATGCTCGACGAGCCGACCAACAACCTCGACTTCGCCTCCTACGACGCCCTCGTCACCGCGTTGGAGGGCTACCGCGGGGCGCTCCTGGTCGTCAGCCACGACCCGGCCTTCCTCGAGGAGGTCGAGGTCGACCGTGTGCTTGAGTTGACGCCATGAGCACTCAGGACGTCGCCTCCGAGAAGTACGTGTCGCTGACCACCTTCCGGACGTCGGGGGAGGAGGTCTCCACCCCGGTCTGGGTGGTGGGTCTCGAGGACGGACGCCTCGGCTTCTGGACTGCGATGGGCACCGGCAAGACCAAGCGCCTGCGCAACGACGCGCGCGTGGTGCTGCGCCCCTGCGACGTCCGCGGTCGGGTCAGCGACGAGGCGACGGCGTACGCCGGCACCGCCGAGCTCGTGCAGTCGGGCGCGGCGTTCACCGAGGTGCAGGCCAAGGTGCGCGACAAGTACGGCTTCATGACGAAGCTGACCAAGCTGTTCGCCTGGCTCGGCCCGCAGGGCCGCCAAGGACTGACCTACGCCGACACCGTCGTGCTCGTCTCGCTCGACGCCTGAGCCCGAATCCACGCTGAGCCCGAGCTCGATCACGCGAAGAGCGACTGCCCGACGTGCTCCCCCGCGGCGACACCGGGCGGGACGGCGAAGACGGCGGAGCCGGTCACGGTGAGGTACTCCATGAGCGCATCGCTCCTCGACATCGCCTGCTGCACCGGGATGTAGTCGGTCTCGGGATCTCGCACGTAGGCGAGGAAGAAGAGCCCGGCGTCGAACCCGCCGAGCGGGTCGGAGCCGTCGACGAAGGTGTAGCCGCGGCGCAGCATCCGCGCCCCACCGTGCTGGTCGGGGTGGACGACGCGCACGTGCGCGTCGAGGGGGATCGTGGGGGCGGTGCCCGTGACCGCCTCGAAGTCGGGCTCGTCGAGCTCGGCCTCCCCGGTCAGCGGCGCACCGGTGCCCTTGGCGCGGCCGATGATCTGCTCCTGGTCGGCCAGGGGCTGGCGGTCCCAGACCTCCAGGCTCATCTGGATCCGGCGGGCCACGAGGTACGAGCCGCCGCTCAACCACGCGGCTGCGACGTCGTCCCCGGGCTGCACCCAGACGTGCTCGTCGAGGGAGGCGGTCTCCTCGGCCTTCACGTTGGCCGTGCCGTCCTTGAAGCCGAAGAGGTTGCGCGGGGTCTGCTGGTCGGCCGTCGTCGACGACGTGCGACCGAACCCGAGCTGCGACCAGCGCACCGACGCCCGGCCGAAGGCGATCCGCGCGAGGTTGCGCACCGCGTGGACGGCGACCTGGGGGTCGTCGGCGCAGGCCTGCACGCAGAGGTCGCCGTACGACGCCGTCGGGTCGAGGTCGTCGCCGGGGAAGTGCGGCAGCTGCTCGAGCACCGCCGGTCTGCGCCCGGCGAGCCCGAAGCGGTCGTTGCCGTCGGCGTCGACGAAGAGCCCCGGCCCGAAGCCGAAGGTGATCGTCAGCCCGGACGCCGCCAGGCCGATCGCCTCGCCGGTGTCGTCCGGCGGCAGCAGCGGGTTGCCCTCGACCGGGCCCACCTCGCCGGCCGAGGCACCCTGCGTCAGCCGCGCGGCCG
The DNA here is from genome assembly GCA_963742775.1 of uncultured Actinomycetota bacterium. GTDB lineage: Bacteria > Actinomycetota > Actinomycetes > Propionibacteriales > Nocardioidaceae > Nocardioides. The sequence goes on from CAVUNE010000008.1 coordinate 683,603, forward strand.
CGGCGGTCCAGTCCTGCAGCAGCTCGACGAGCTCGTCGCGGTCGTCGGTGATGACGTCGAAGGCCGCGAAGTGCAGGCGGTCCTGGGCCGGCGTCGTGATGCCGGCCTGGTGGGCGCCGTGGAAGTCGTAGGCCCTCGTGACCTCCGTCGGAGCCGCCTCCTGCGCGCTCGCCCGGCCCACGGTGAACGCGCCGGCCGCCCCGGCGACGGCGGCCGTGCCGCCGAGGAAGCCGCGCCGCGAGACGCCTGCCCTCGCACTGGCGGCACGGGCTCAGACCACCGCTGCGGTCAGGCGGGAGAGGGGCTCGGACAGCGCGTTGACGGCGTCCGAGAGCTCCTTGACCTCACCCTCGCCGAGATCGGTGTAGAGCACGAACCCGTCACCGTCACGCTGGGCGTCGAGCAGGTCCTGAAGCTCGACGAAGCGGCGGTCGAGCTCGGTGGCGAGCTCGGGGTCGTTCTTGGTCACGATGTCGGCCACCCCGTCGAAGCCGACGCGGGCGCCGTCGACGTTGGCCTGGAAGTCCCACAGGTCGGTGTGCGACCACGCCTCCTCCTCGCCGGTGACCTTGCCCGTCGCGACCTCCTCGAGCAGGCCGCGTGACCCGTTGGTGATCTGGTCGATCGAGTACTCGAGCTCCTGTACCCGCGCGTCGAGCTCCTCGGTGTCGGCCAGCAGGTCGTCGGCGTACGTCGAGCGCTCCTTCTGGGTCAACGGGGTGTAGTCGAGCGCCTCGGCCGGCCAGAGGTCCTTCTCGAGCAGGTGCCAGCCGGTCCACTCCTGGCCCGGCTCGAGGTCGGCCTCGCGCAGGTCCATCTCGGGGTCCAGGTCGCCGAAGGACTCCGCGACCGTCTCGATCCGCTCCCAGTGCGTGCGGGCGACCGGGTAGAGGTCGCGGGCCGCCTGGTCGTCGCCGGCGGTGTAGCGCTCGACGAACTCGGCGGTCTTCTCGAGCAGCTGCGCCGACTGGTCCTGCACGTAGGCGGCATAGTTGGTCGTGGCTGCATCGACCAGCTCCTGGTCGGCCACGGCGAGCTCGGGCGCCTCGTCGGACGGCGTGACGGTGAAGTCGGCGCGGATCCCGTCACCGGTCATGCCGGGCTTGCACGCCGTCACGTAGGTGCCCTCGGGGGCGTTGACGGTGAGGCGTCGCGAGACGCCGGGGCCGACGTTCTCGACCTCGCCCACGATCCGCAGCCCGTCCTCGGCCAGCAGGTAGAACTCGGTCGTCTGCGAGCCGGCGTTGGTCACGGCGAACTCGAGCGTGCCGGCCGGCGCGTCGAGCGAGGAGACCTCGCAGGCATCGTCGGAGGAGACCACGGCCAGGCTGCGCGCGTCGGTGCCGGCCGCTGCGCTCGAGGAGTTCTCGGTGCATGCGGCGAGGAGCGGTACGGCGAGGATCAGGACGGGCAGGAGCGGGCAGGACGGGCAGGACGGGCAGGGTCAGGGATGAGCGCATGGGAGAGGTCTTTCCGGGACGGGCGGTGAGGTGGGCGGAGTGATCAGCGCGCCGACGTCGACCAGCGGCGCGCTGGGGGTCGGCGAGGGCGGGGTGCCGCGGCGTACGCCGAGCACGAACAGCGTCAGCACCGGGACGACGTAGGCGAGCCAGGCGACGGCCTCGAACCACGTGGTGGCCGGGGAGACGTTGAAGATGCCCTTGAGCACGGCGCCGTACCAGGCGTTGACGTCGACCGTGGCGGAGACGTCGAAGGCCAGGTGGTCGAGGCCGGGCAGCACGCCGGCCTCCTGGAGGTCGTGGATCGCCGTAGGCGAGGACGCCGGCCGCGACGATGATCAGGAAGCCGCCGGTCCAGGCGAAGAAGCGGCTCAGGTTGATGCTGATCGCGCCTCGGTAGAGCAGGTACCCGAGCACGACCGCGGTCGCGATGCCGAGCAGCGCACCGAGGAGCGGCTGCCAGGTGGGCGGGGCGATCGCGGCGTCGCGGGTGCCTGCCTGGGTGTTCGACCACAGGAACAGGGCGGTCTCGAGGCCTTCGCGCCCGACCGCGAGCAGGGCCACGAGCGCGAGCGACCAGCTCCGTGCGCCCGCCCCGTCCGCCGCGTCGGCGGCCCGGTCGACCCGGCCGCGCAGCTCACCGCCGAGGCTGCGGGCGGTGCGCGCCATCCAGAAGATCATCCAGGTCACGAAGCCAACGGCGACGATCGACAGGGAGCCACCGATCAGCTCCTGGGCCTCGAAGGTGAGTCCGCGCGGCCCGTAGGTGAGCAGGGCGCCGAAGGCGAGGCTGACCGCGACGGCCAGGACGACGCCGGCCCAGACGCGGGGCAGCAGCGAGCGGCGCTCGGTCCTGACCAGGTAGGCGATCAGGATGCTCACGACGAGCGCGGCCTCGAGGCCCTCGCGCAGTCCGATCAGGTAGTTGGCCAGCACCCGACCGACAGTAGTCCATTCAGTTAGGCATGGCTAACCAAAGTTAGGTGTGCCATACCTTGTGTGGCCCAGTTCGTTAGCCGCAGCCTTCCGGGCCGCACGCCCCAGGCACGTCGCTGCTCGCCATCTGCAACGGCGCCCGGTCGGCCCACGCCCGCTCCAGGGTCCGGGTGAAGACCTCGGTGGGCTGGGCGCCGCTGATGCCGTAGCGGCGGTCGACCACGAAGAACGGCACTCCCCCGGCCCCGAGGTCCTGGGCGGCGTCGATGTCGGCGTCCACCTCGGCGCGGTGCTCGTCGCTCGCGAGCACCCGGCGTACGTCGTCCTCGTCGAGGCCGACGCCGGAGGCGATCGCGGTGAGCTCGTCATGGTCGGCGACGTTGCGGACCTCCACGAAGTAGGCGCGCAGAAGGGCCTCCTTCAGCTCGCCGCGCCGGTCGCCGGCGGCATGGAGCACGCGGTGGGCATCGATCGTGTTCACGCGCTTGGCATCGGGATAGCCGGAGAAGTCCAGGCCCACCTCGAGAGCGACCTGCTGCATCTGCTCGACCATCTGCCGCCCGGCCTCGTCCCCACCGCCGTACTTGCGACCCAACGCCGTCGCGATGCTCTCGGTCGCCACCTTCGGCGCCGTGGGGTCGAGCTGGAAGGAACGCCAGACGATCTCGACCTCGTCGCGGTGCGCAAAGGACGCGAGCGCCTCCTCCAGGCGGCGCTTGCCGATGTAGCACCAGGGACACACGACGTCGGACCAGATCTCGATACGCATGTGGGGGGAACGACCGCCGCGGGGCGGCTGTTCCAGGAAGCTCGACAAAACTCCCGCTTCTGTCGTGAACCTTCATGACAGAAGCGGGAGTTTCACCGCTTCAGCGGAGAAACTGCCGCGCCCAGCGCCCCCGGCCGCAACCCCCGTCAGCGCTCGTCCGACACCGCTTCGACATCAGCCTTCAACCGGGCCAGCGTGCGCGCGATGTTGCGGCGCTGGAAGTCGCTGAACAGTGAGCCGCCGGTGACGACCCGGTCGAAGGCGGACGCCGCCAGGTCGGGCCAGCCACGACGGCCGTCCTTCCAGGTCTCGGTGACCCGGGTGCCGGCGGCGGTCGGCTCGAAGGCGTAGGACCAGGCGGCGATCGCGGCGCTGAGCCTCGGCACCCGGACGCCGATCGCTTCGACCCGGAAGGCGAACGAGCGGCCCGGCTCCGACTCGGTCACCACGCAGCGGGTGTGCCACCGGGCACGACCGCGCTTGTTGGCGCCGACGAAGGTGTCGCCCACCGTCAGCACGCCGGGGTGGGAGGTGGTGGCGCCGGTGTTCTCCGGGCTCCACCGGGCCATCTGGGTGGGGTCGGCGACCTGGGCCCACAGCACGGCTGCGTCGGCGGCGATCTCGATGCTGTCGCTGACGCTCAGGTCTCGGCTCATGGCGCACATTGGAGCATGCCCGCCGAGAACGACGGACGGCCCCGTCCGATCAGGAGATCGGACGGGGCCGTTCGACTCGCCGGGCGAGAGGCGCCGGAGTCAGCGCGCGGAGCTGCCCTCGACGTAGTCGGAGTCGTGGCTCTTGACCCAGGCCATCAGCTTGCGCAGCTCGCGACCGGTGGTCTCGATCGGGTGCGCCTCGCCGGTCTTGCGGAACTCGGTGAACTCCGGCGAGCCGTTCTCCATGTCGGTGATGAAGCGCTCGGCGAACTTGCCGTTCTTGATGTCCTCGAGCACGGCCTCCATGTTCTTCTTGACGTCGGGCGTGATGACGCGCGGGCCGGAGACGTAGTCGCCGAACTCGGCGGTGTCGGAGACCGACCAACGCTGCTTGGCGATGCCGCCCTCGTACATGAGGTCGACGATGAGCTTGAGCTCGTGCAGGCACTCGAAGTAGGCGACCTCGGGCTGGTAACCGGCCTCGGTCAGCACCTCGAAGCCGTACATGACCAGCTGCGAGGCACCGCCGCAGAGCACGGCCTGCTCACCGAACAGGTCGGTCTCGGTCTCCTCGGTGAAGGTGGTCTTGATGCCGCCGGCACGCAGACCGCCGATGCCCTTGGCGTACGACAGGGCGAGCTCCCAGGCGGTGCCGGAGGCGTCCTTCTCGACGGCGACGAGCACGGGCACGCCGCGGCCGTCGACGTACTCGCGGCGCACCAGGTGGCCGGGGCCCTTGGGGGCGACCATGAAGACGTCGACGCCCTCGGGCGGGGTGATGTAGCCGAAGCGGATGTTGAAGCCGTGACCGAACACCAAGGTGTCGCCCTCGGCGAGCTGGGGGGCGATCTCCTCGGCGTACAGCTTGCGCTGGTGCTGGTCGGGAGCGAGGATGACGATGACGTCGGCCTCCTCCGCGGCCTCGGCCGGGGTCAGCACGCGCAGGCCCTCCGCCTCCGCCTTGGCGCGGCTCTTCGAGCCCGGCTGCAGACCGATGCGGACGTCGACGCCCGAGTCGCGCAACGAGAGCGCGTGCGCGTGACCCTGGCTGCCGTAGCCGATGACGGCCACGTTCTTGCCTTGGATCAACGAGAGATCGGCGTCGTCGTCGTAGAACATCTCAGCCACTGAGGCTTCTCCTTGTGTCGTGGTGCAGGTGTGGGTGGTGCGGTGGGAGTGAGGCCGGGTCAGGCCGGGAGCGGCGGGACCGGGATGGCGACCGGGCGCAGGTTGCGCTCGGAGATCGAACGCGAGCCACGGCCGATGGCGACCTGGCCGGACTGCACCAGCTCGCGGATGCCGAAGGGCTCGAGCATGGTGAGGAAGTCGGCGATCTTGCCGGCGTTGCCGGTGATCTGCACCGTGATGGCTTCCGGCGCGATGTCGATGACCTTGGCCCGGAAGAGCTGGACGATCTCGAGCACCGACCCACGGGTCTCGACCCCGGCGGCCACCTTGACCATCATCAGCTCGCGGGTGACCGAGCTCGTCGGGTCGAGCTCGACGATCTTGATCACCTCGACGAGCTTGTTGAGCTGCTTGGTGACCTGCTCGAGCGGCGTGCCCTCGACGTCGACCACGATGGTCATCCGCGAGACGTCGGCGTGCTCGGTGGGGCCGACGGCCAACGACTCGATGTTGAAGGCACGACGGCTGAAGAGGGCGGCGATGCGCGCCAGGACGCCGGGCTTGTCCTCCACGAGGACCGACAGGGTGTGCTTGCTCATCGATTCCGCCTCACAGGTCGTTCTCGTCGAAGTCCGGCGCGAGGTCGCGGGCGTACTTGATCTCGTCGTTGCTCGAGCCGGCCGCGACCATCGGCCACACCATCGCGTCGCGGTGCACGCGGAAGTCGACGACGACCGGGACGTCGTTGATGCTCATCGCCTTCTCGATCGTGGCGTCGACGTCTCCGGCCCTGTCGCACTCGAGGCCCACGCAGCCGTAGGCCTCGGCGAGCTTGACGAAGTCGGGGATGCGGCGGGCCGGACCGGTGTGCAGGTCGGTGTTGGAGTAGCGCTGGTTGTAGAACAGCGTCTGCCACTGGCGCACCATGCCGAGCGACTCGTTGTTGATGATCGCGACCTTGATCGGGATGTCGTTGATCGCACAGGTGGCGAGCTCCTGGTTGGTCATCTGGAAGCAACCGTCACCGTCGATCGCCCAGACGGTCGCCTCGGGGCAGCCGACCTTCGCGCCCATGGCGCCGGGCACGGCGAAGCCCATCGTGCCGAGGCCGCCGGAGTTGATCCACGTGCGGGGGTTCTCGTAGCCCACGAACTGTGCGGCCCACATCTGGTGCTGGCCCACGCCCGAGGTGTAGATCGTGTCGGGGCCGGCGATCGCCCCCAGGCGCTCGATGACGTACTGCGGTGCCAGGCCGCCGTCGGTCGGGGTGTCGTAGCCCAGCGGATAGGTCTTCTTGACCCCGCTCAGGAACTCGACCCAGGCCTCGTAGTCACCGGTGTGACCGGCGTCGGCCTCGGTCTGCAGCGCGCGGACGAGGTCGGAGAGCACCTCGCGGACGTCGCCCACGATCGGCACGTCGGCGTGGCGGTTCTTGCCGATCTCGGCCGGGTCGATGTCGGCGTGGATCACCTTGGCGCCCGGGGCGAACGAGTCGAGGTTGCCGGTCACCCGATCGTCGAAGCGCGCGCCCAGGCTGATGATCAGGTCGCTGCGCTGCAGGCCGGCGACCGCAGCGACGGTGCCGTGCATGCCGGGCATGCCGAGGTTCTGGGCGTTGCTGTCGGGGAAAGCCCCGCGCGCCATCAGGGTCGTCACGACCGGCATGCCGCTCAGCGCGGCCAGCGCGGCCAGCTCCTTCGAGGCCGCGGCGCGGATCACGCCGCCCCCGACGTAGAGCACCGGCTTGCGCGACTCGAGGATCAGCCGGGTCGCCTCTCGGATCTGCTTGGCGTGCGGCTTGGTCACCGGGCGGTAGCCCGGCAGGTGCAGCTCGGCGGGCCAGTCGTAGGTGGTCATCGCCTGGAGCGCCGACTTGGCGACGTCGACGAGCACCGGGCCGGGCCGACCGGTCGAGGCGATGTGGAACGCCTCGGCGACGGTGCGCGGGATGTCGGCAGGGTCGGTGACGAGGAAGTTGTGCTTGGTGATCGGCATCGTGATGCCGCGGATGTCGGCCTCCTGGAAGGCGTCGGTGCCGATCATCGAGGCACCCACCTGACCGGTGACGGCCACCATGGGCACCGAGTCCATGTGGGCATCCGCGATCGGGGTCACCAGGTTGGTCGCCCCCGGACCCGAGGTGGCCATGCAGACACCGACGCGACCGGTGGCCGAGGCATAGCCCTGGGCGGCGTGGCCGGCACCCTGCTCATGACGTACCAGGATGTGGCGGATGGAGGAGTCCATGAGGGGGTCGTACGCCGGGAGGATGGCGCCGCCGGGGATGCCGAAGATCGTCTCCGTCCCGGCTGCTTCCAGCGACTTGATCAGGCTCTGGGCGCCCGTCATCTCTTCGCTCATCGACTCATTTCCCTTGTCTCTGCGGTGGTGGTGCGGGAGGTGCGGTGCCGCCCGGGTGCTGGCTGGGTGCTGGACGAGCTGCTGGGCAACAAAAAACCCCTCGGCCGCAAGGCAACGAGGGGTGACACGCTGGCTGACGGGGTCAGCGAGCGCGCCGCGTGCGTACGAGAAGGTCCTGGGACACATCCTCACCCTAGCCGGTGCCCTCGACGAGCCCCACCCCGAGGAGGAGTCGATCCCACATCGTGGGACGGCTGTCCCGTCATGTGGTCGACTCCGGCCCCGGGGGTCGCCCCTCCCCGCGGGCCGGATCGTCAGTCCGACACCACCACCCGAAGGAGAGACATGAAGACCATGACCTGCCGCGACCTCGGCGGCCCCTGCGACCTCGAGCACCACGGCGAGAGCGCCGACGACGTCATCAACGCCCAGGACCGCCACCTCAAGGAGGCGGAGAAGGCCGGGGACGTGACCCACCAGGAGGCGCGTGACGCCATGAAGAGCCGCTGGCGTCACCCGAAGAGGTCGATGGGGTGGTATCGCGACACCAAGCAGGCGTTCGCGGACCTACCGGAGGACTGACGCCACCGAGCGCTGTCCCTCAGCCGTTGCCGGGCTCGAGCTCAGGCGTGCGTACGGCCCTGCCACGTCGTCAGGCACACCTGGTTGCCCTGGGGGTCGGCGAGCACCCAGAACCTCGGCGCCTCGTCGTCGCTGACCAGGCTGCCGCCGGCGGCCACCGCAGCGGCGATGCGGGCGTCGACCACCTCGGGTGGCACGCGCAGGTCGAGGTGCCAGCGTTGGTGGGGCGCCTCGTGCGGCTCGCACTCCTGGAACCAGATCGTCGGGTGCTGCCCCGTCGGGTCGGCGATGTCGTCGGGGCTGTCGGTGGCCTCGTAGCCCAGCACCGCGAGCCAGAACGGCCTGATGGCCTCCCGGTCGGGGGTGTCGAGGGCCAGCTCGAGCGCGGAGGACTCGACCGGGGACGCGGCGGCCCCGAGCTCGGTGGCCATCTCGCTGATCGCCCGGGCCAGGACGACGTCACGCCGCGTCACTCCCCCGACGTCGTGGCTGGACAGGCGGACGACGACGCGCGGGTAGGTCAGGTCGACGTCGGGGTGGTGGTCCATCTCGTCGGCGGCAGCTCCGATCGCCTGAACGAGGGTCACCCCGGCGTTGAAGTCGCCGGTCTCGAAACGGGCGTGAAGGACGCCGAGCAGCACCCGCCAGTCGGCGAGACCCTCGGCCTCGATGGCGGGGCCGTCGAGGCGGACCCTGTCGTCCGGGGAGACGGGCGGGGTCACGGGGACTGCTCGATCGATCCCCCGGCTGCCCCGTCCGCTACCCCGTCCGCTGCCCCGTCCGCTGCCCCGTCGGCCCCGTCGGCCGGGTCGGCCGGGTCGTCGGCCGGGTCGTCCGCGGGATCCTCGACCGGGACGGTCTCGGTGCGACCGAACGGGGTGCAGATGCACGCCCGGTTGCCCTGCGCGTCGGCCAGCACCCAGAACGCCGGCTTGCGGGCGTCACTGACCAAGGTCCCGCCCGCCTCGATCGCCCGCTTCACGCGCATCTCGGCCACCTCCGGAGCGACCGTCACGTCGAGGTGCCAGCGCTGGGGCGCCTCGACCCTCGCCTGCGCTGACTCCTGGAACCACACCGTGGGCAGCAGTCCGTCGCCGTCGCGGACCTCGTCGTCGGTCTCGGCGCCGAGCTCGACACCCAGCTCGACACCCAGCACTGCCGCCCAGAACGGCCGGACGTCGTCGTACCCGGCACTGTCGAGACCGAGCTCGAGCAGGGACAGGGACGACACGTCACTCTTCGCCCCGAGTCGCCCGGCGTGGGCGCTGATCTCGCGGGCCAGACGCACGTCGCGCTGCGTCACGCCACCGACGTCGTGCGAGCGCAGCGACACCTGCACGAACGCGTGGCGCAGGTCGACGTCCGGGTGGTGGTTCGCCTCCTCGGCGGCGGCACCGATGCCCTCGACCAGACGCAGGCCGGTGGCGAAGTCATCGGTGCGGAAGCGTGCGTGGAGCCCACCCAGCAGCCAACGCCAGTCGTCGAGGAGCTCGGCGGCGACGTCGCTCACGCTCAGGGTCCGGTCGTCGGGCATCTGGCTCGCATCACTCACAGCGCTACCTCTGTCGTCGAGGTGAAGGTGTCGAGTCACCCTCCACGTTCGCTGGACCCTGCCACACCTCCCGGGCTCGCGTCGCTCCCCTGAGCGGGTGGGTGTCACTCGTGTGCGAGGGCGTCGGGACGAGCTCACGCCGATACCCTCGCCTCCTGCGGCGCTGTGCGGTGCCGAGGAGGAGCCGGCCGTGACCCGTAGCGTGCGCACGTTCTGCCGGATCTGCGAGGTCCACTGCGGGCTGGTCGTCGACGTCGAGGCCGACACTGCACGCGGCGCCGTCCCCGGTGCGGAGGTCGTCGTCAAGGTCGGCCCCGACCGTGACCACCCGGTCTCGAAGGGCTACTGCTGCGTCAAGGGCCTCGGACTCGCCGCGCTCCACCACGACCCCGACCGGGTCGACGTCCCCCTCAAGCGCGTCGACGGCGAGCTGGTCGAGATCGGCTGGGAGCAGGCGCTGCGCGAGATCGGCGCGAGGGTGCGCGCGATCGTCGAGGAGCACGGCCCGAGGGCGCTGGCGATCTACCAGGGCAACCCGACGTTCTTCTCGCTCCAGGGCACGCTGATGTCGACGGCGTACGTCGAGGCGCTCGGCTCGCCGAACGTGTTCGCCTCACACTCGATCGACGTCAACACCAAGTTCCACGTCTCGACCGAGCTGTACGGCCTCTCGCTGGTGCACCCGGTGCCCGACTTCGACCACCTCGAGCTCTTCGTGTGCCTGGGGTCCAACCCGCTCGTCAGCCAGATGTCGGTGCTCCAGGTCTCCGACGCCGCGGGGGTCCTGTCGTCGGTGACCGACCGCGGTGGACGCGTGGTGATCGTCGACCCGCGACGCACCGAGACCGTCAAGCGCGTCGGCGAGCACGTCCCGATCCGTCCCGGCACCGACGCCTACCTGCTGGCGGCGATGCTGCACGTGCTCACCGTCGAGATCGGGATCGACCTCGCGCCGGCGCGCGAGGTCGCGCGCGGCGTCGATGCCTTCGTCGCGGCGGCTGCGCCGTGGACGCCGGAGCGGGCAGCGGCCGTGACCGGCATCGCGGCCACCACCATCCGTGAGCTCGCCACGTCGTACGCCGCCGCCAGCGTGGGACAGGGCGGCAAGGGTGCCGCCCTCTACTGCTCGACCGGCGTCAACATGGGTCCGTTCGGGTCGGTGGCCTACTGGCTGCTGCAGGGCATCAACCTCCTCGCCGGCAACCTCGACCGGCGCGGGGGGCTGCTCGTGCCGCGCGGGGCGTTCGACACCCTCAAGCTGTCCGGCCTCGTCGGGCTGGGCGGCTTCGACGAGCACCGCACCACCGACGGGCGGTGGCACCGCGTCGCCGGGGCGTTCCCGGTCGCCGCGCTGGCCGACGAGATCACCACCGACCACCCTGACCGGGTCCGCGCGCTGTTCGTGACCGCCGGCAACCCGGTGCACTCGGTGCCCGGCGGCCGACTCGACGACGCCCTGCCCCACCTCGACCTGATGGTGAGCGTCGACCTCTACCGCAACGAGACGGCGGCGTACGCCGACTACGTGCTGCCGGCCACCGACATGCTCGAGCGCAGCGACTTCCCCGCCTCCCACCAGTCGTTGCAGATCGTGCCGCACGCCCAGTGGACCCCGGCCGTCGTCGCGCCGCTCGCGCAGCGACGGACGGAGTGGCAGATCTTCTCCGACCTGGCGCTGGCCTCCGGGGTGCGGCCGTTCGGCACCACCGCAGCGCATTCGCTCCCCCGCCTCAACCGGCTTCTGCGGCGTCTGCCGGGCGCGCCCCAGGTCACCTTCGACCACCTGCTCGCGGTCCTGCTCCGCTGGGGGCGCCTGACCTCGCTCCGCGAGCTGAAGCGGCGTCCCGAGGGCGTGCTGCTGCCGCCCACCGAGCCGGGGTCGTACCTCGGCACACGCGTGGCCACCGTCGACGGTCTGGTCGACCTGGCCCCGGCGGACCTGGTCGCCGACCTCGAGCGACTCCTCGCCGCCGAGTCCGACCTGTCCCGACCCGGGGTGCTGCGACTGGTCGGACGCCGCGACCGGCGCTCCCACAACTCGTGGATGCACAACAACTCCCACATCCGCCAGCCCGACGGCAACACCGCCCTGCTGCACCCCGACGACGCTGCGGCTCGTGGCATCGAGGACGGTGCGACGATCGAGGTGTCGAGCCCGACCGGCTCGGTCGAGGTCAGCGTCTCGCTGACCGACGACGTCGCTCGCGGTGTCGTCGTCGTGCCCCACGGCTGGGGCCACGCCACCACGGGTCCGAAGCGGGCGCGAGCGCTGGCCGGCGCCAACATCAACACCGTCGTGCCCGGCGGCGCGGCTCAGATGGACCCGGTCTCGGGCCAGGCGATCATGCTGGCCCACGAGGTCGAGGTGCGGCCGGTCCCGTGAGCGGCCGGGTTCCGACGGGTGCCGCCGGGGCCGTGCCGGTAGTCGGGCGTGTCGAGGGCCCGGCGCATCAACAGGTGGCTGACCTCCGTCGAGGCTTGGGTGCGTCGCAGGCGGTGCCCGTAGAGCACGCCCGCCACCTCGACCTGACCGGTCGCCGGGTCGACCCGCATGAAGGACGTGACGCCGACCGCTCCGTCGGGGAGCACGACCGCCCACATCTCCGACGACGGCGCGTCGATCAGCTGGGCGAGCTCGTTCTCCTCCGGCATGGCTGCCCCGTGGTGTCCGATCCATGACGAACGCTCGCGGCTTCCTGCGTTCACCGCCCCGGTCGGGCTGTCGGCGACGCTGCTGACGCTCGTCGGCTGGGCCGCCCTCGGCCCACGCCTGCGCATCAGCCGCCACGAGATGGGGTGGGCGCCGGGCGCGACGTCGTTCTTCCTCGCCCTCGTCGCGTCGGCGTCGTGGCTCGACCGTCGACGCGGGCCCGCTCCCCGGGCAGACTGAGCGCATGAGCGACGCGAGTGCCTCGAGCGGCATCGACCCCGCCGTCCCACCCAGCGGCACCGGCTGCGTCGAGTGCGACGCCTCGGCCGGCTGGTGGGTGCACCTGCGCCGCTGCGCCGCCTGTGGCCACGTCGGCTGCTGCGACTCCTCGCCGATGCAGCACGCCGCCGCGCACTTCCGCGAGACCGGTCACGCGGTGATGCAGAGCTTCGAACCGGGCGAGGACTGGTTCTGGGACTTCGAGCGCGAGGTCGGCCTCCTCGGACCCGCGCTGGCCGCGCCGTCCTCCCACCCCGACGACCAGCCCACGCCCGGGCCGGCCGAGCGCGTGCCCGCCGACTGGCAGGACCACGTCCACCGATGAGAGGCCACCGACCATGAAGCTCTCCGAGGCCCGCGCGTGGGCAGCGACCCGCACGCACGCCGTCCTCATCACGATCCGTGCCGACGGGCGGGCGCAGTCCTCCGACGTCGTCTACGCCCTCGACGGCGAGACGTTGGTCATCTCGGTCACCGACGACCGCGCGAAGACCGCCAACATGCGTCGCGACCCGCGCGTCGTGGTGCACCTCAGCGAGCCGGAGTCGTGGTCCTACGTCTCCTTCGACGGGACCGTCGAGCTCACGCCGGTCACGACCGAGCCGGGCGACGAGACCAGCGACGCCCTGTGCGCCTACTACGAGCAGGTGGCCGGCAAGCCGCACGACGACTGGGACGACTACCGGCGGGCGATGATCGACGAGAAGCGGCTCCTCGTGAGGTTCACCCCGGTCTCCGCGGTGGGCCAGGTGCGTTGATCAACGGCGACCCGATCGCGGCCGCCACGCGCTGAACGAGCGCACGCTCGCGGGCCGCGGCTGCACCAGCCACGGCCACGGGTGCACCTCGCGGACGTCGAGCCGCTCGCGGTGGCGGGCCCAGCCCGGCACCGGGGCGTACGTCGCCGCCAGCGGCCGGCCGGCGAGCTCGGCGCCGACCTCGCCGCGACGCACCTCCAGCGCTCGCGCGGCAGCCAGCTCACCCAGGGTCTCGGCGAGGAACACCAGGCGCTTGCCCGACAGCCGCAGCCGGCGCAGCAGCGGCTCGTCGAACACGAAGACCGCCGGGCGCGAGGGGTCGGCGTCCAGGGCCGGGTCGCCCGACCCGAGGGACTCCGCGGTCAGCCACACCAGGTCACCCTCCCCCGCACCCTCGACCGCGGCGGGTCCGCCGGGCACCGGGGCCTTGCCGAGGTACGGGCCCTCGACCTCGGGGCCGAGCCCGCGCTCGGGCCACTCCTGGATCGGGCAGGCGTGCGAGAGCGGGCAGGCCCGACAGAGCGCAGGTGCACGCTTCTCGACCTGCCAGCGGCTGAACCCGTAGGCCTTGCCGCTGCCCGTGCCGACGGTCCACTGCCACCCCAGCCGGTTGGCGGCGCGTGAGCCGTCGAGCAGGTGGGCGAACATCTCGTCCTCACCGTCACGCCACGTCGCGCCCGCACGCACGCCCCACTGCGAGGCCAGCCACATGCGGGTCTGGTTGACCAGCCACCCGTCGCGCTCGAGGTCGTCGACGACGTGCTCGACGCACGCCATCTCGCGCGGCCACGCCTCCTGTGACGTCCACACCCCGGACCGCGAGCCGGCTCGCGGCTGCTCCTGGCGCAGCGCGCGGCCGAGGTCGGTGCCGATGCGGGCGTAGAGATGGCGGGCGTACTCCTGCCACAGCAGCTCGTCGCGGTACTTGCCGCGGTCGCGCTCCGGCGCGTCGGCCACGGAGTCCCAGACCTCGGGGAGCGTGACGAGGCCATGGCGGAGGTAGGGCGACATCCGGGTGGCGCCCTGACGCGCGACCGGCAGCACGGTGCTGCGCGAGCGCGCGTAGCCCGTCACGTCGAGGCCCGCGAGCGCGGTGTCGGCGGCCAGCTGCCCGCCACGCAGGGCGCCGGGGCGCACGCCGTCCGGGCCCTCGCGGGTGAGGTCGCCGAGGTGGGTCGCGACCCAGTCGGCGACGTCGTACGGCGTCGCACCGGCGGCGAGCGAGGGCGGAGCGGGGAGAACAGGCACCGTGTCATCGTCGCTGCCGCCACCGACACCCCGGCTCACCCGGACCGGGAGGGTCGCGAGGGAGTCTCAGACGAGCTCCTGGGTGATCTCCTGCCGGTCGCTGTCGACCACGAGGTGCGCCAGCGCGCCGGTGACCAGCGGGAGGTAGGGCTGCACGTGGCCGCACTCGACGTCCAGCACGATCGGGATGTCGAGCATGCCGAGCGCGTCGAGCACCGCCTCGCGTTGGCTGAGGTCGTCGTGACCGGGAGCCGCCGTCCGCCCGATGACGATCGCGGTGGCATCGTCGAACCACCCCGCCAGCCGCAGGGCGTGCAGGTGGCGCCCGATCGTGTACGAGTCGTCCTCGGCCGCCTCCAGGAAGACGATCAACCCGTCGTCGGCGTACTCGCGACCGAACGCCGCCACGTCACCGAACCGCGTGGCCGCCAGCGACGACACGATCTCGATGCAGCCGCCGACGAGCCGCCCGGAGACGTCGAGGCCGCCGCCGCCGACGAGCGTCCACGTGCCGGCGCCGTCGAGCGTCATCGTGTCGATCGCCGGGTCGACCTCCCACGGGTCGAAGCCGGAGGAGCGGAAGCGTCGCGGGCTGCGCTGGGTCACCGGCGCGGTCGCAGCGGCGAGGTCGGTCCAGTGCGCCAACCCGTCGGGCACGCCGTAGGAGGTGTCCATGAGGTTGGCGCCGTGGATCGTCCCCCAGCCGAGCAGGGTCGTCAGCGGCAGCATCCAGGCGCAGGAGTCGCTGAAGCCGACGGTCCAGGTCGGCTCGAACGTGCCGATCTCGCGCCAGTCGAGCTGGTCGACCAGGTCGATGCCCAGCGCGCCACCCCACGGCGGCACGATGGCGCGCACGTCGGGGTCGCGCAGCATCGCCATCAGCTCGTCGGCGCGCTGCTCCTTGGGCGCCGAGACGACTCGCTCGCCGCCCAGGCACGCACCGACGCGGACGCCGTACCCGCGCTCGCGCAGCCACGAGACGTTGTGGTCGAGACGTGGTCGCAGCGCGGCGCCGACCCCGCTGGAGGGAGCGGTGACGCCGATGGTGTCGCCGGGGAGGAGGGGTCGGGGAAAACGCATGCCTCCCACTCCACCACCTCATCCGCGAGCCCGGCCACCCGGTCGCCACGGCAGCGAGATGACAGCGGCCCGAGGCTCAGGGAGAGCCCGGCGGCTCGCGGAGGTCGGGTCGCTCGAGCGTCTCCTGCGCGACCAGCCACGGCAGGGCCGCGAGCAGGCTCACCAGGCCGGTGACGGCGAAGGCCCAGCCGAAGCCGACCGCGTCGGCGACCACCCCGACCAGCACCGGTCCGAGGATCGCGCCACCGTCCTGCGCCATCTGGAAGGTGCTCAGCACCGTGCCGCCGGAGCGGTCGGCGCCGATCACGTCGGCGACCGTCGCCTGCTGGGCGGGGTTCAGGAGGCCGGCGCCGAGGCCGGACAGGGCGGAGAGCACGAGCAGCACCAGCAGGCTGGTGCTCAGCCCGATCAGCGCCAGCGTGACCGCGGTCGCCAGCAGTCCCACGATGACCAGCGGTCGACGTCCGACGGTGTCGGCCAGCCGTCCGGCGACCTGGAGGGTGGCGGCGGTGCCGAGCGCTGCCAGCGCCAACGCGGCCCCGGCGACCCACGTGTCGTCGCGGACGACGAGCGCGAACTGCGGGATGACCGCAACCCGCACGCCGAAGTTGCACCAGCCGTTCGCGAACGCCGAGGCGAGCGCGGCCCGGTAGGCCGGAATCGCCAGGGCCTCGCGCAGCTGCATGGGCGGCGCCGGCGGTCCGCTGCCCGCGGGGGGCCGTAGCCGGGCACCCGAGAGCCGGATGCCGACCACCGCGGCCGCCGCGACCAGGGTCACGGCGTAGGCGACGAACGGGACGCGCAGGCCGAAGCCGGCCAGGGCGCCGCCGACGAGCGGACCCAGCATGCCCCCGATCAGGAACGAGCTGGCGTACGCCGACGACACGCGTCCGCGGATCGTCGGCGGGGCGAGCCGCACGAGCAGTGCCATCGCCGAGATGGTGAACATCGTCGAGCCGATGCCGCCGAGACCGCGGAAGATCAGCAGCTGGTAGTAGGAGTGCGCGAACGCCGTCGCCAGCGACGACGCCGCCACGAGCAGCAGCCCGGTCAGGTAGACCGGGCGCTCCCCCAGCCGCTTGACGAGCGCGCCGCCGACGGGTGCGAAGGCCAGGCGGAACATCGCGAAGATCGACACCACGAACGACGCCGCGGCGACGCCGACGTCGAAGCTGCGGGCGTAGGCCGGCAGCACCGGCGACACGAGGCCGAAGCCGATGGCGATGACGAACGCCGAGGCGACCAGGACCCTGATCTCGGCCGGGATCGGGATCTTCTCGACGGACGGCCCCTGCGCGGCACCGGCCCGAGCGCCGCGCCCACCGATGAGGAGCCTCACGTGCGGGCTGCGAGGGAGTCGAGGACGTCGCGCACGGCCTGCAGGCCGCGCTCCACCTCGTCGTAGGACGTCGACAGCGGCGAGAGCCCCAGCCGCAGGCCGTGGGGGTCCCGGTAGTCGGGGACGACGTCGCGCTGCCACAGCGCTGCGGTGACCTCGCGCATCAGCGGGTGGTTGAGGGTGGTGTGACCACCGCGCAGCGACGGGTCGGACGGCGAGGCGAGGGTGACCTCGGGCAGCAGCTCGGCGGCGCGGTCGACGGCGTACGACGTGAGGCCGATCGACTTCTCGCGGATGGCGTCGATCCCCACGCGCGAGACCAGCCCGAGCATGTCCTGAAGTGCCAGCATGCCGATCACCGGCGGGGTGCCGGACAGCACGCGGCGGATGCCTTCGGCCGGACGGTAGGTCGGGCCCATCAGGAACGGGTCCGCCGCTCCGAGCCAGCCCTGGATGGGCTGGACGACGTCGTCGAGCAGGCGCTCGGCCACGTAGGCGAACGCCGGCGCACCGGGGCCGCCGTTGAGGTACTTGTAGGTGCAACCCACCGCGAAGTCGGCGTCCCATGCGTCGAGGGCGACCGGCACCGAGCCGACCGAGTGCGAGAGGTCCCACAGGACCAGGGCGCCCGCGTCGTGGGCGATGCGGGTGAGCCCGGCACCGTCGGCGATGAAGGCCGAGCGGTAGGCGACGTGGCTCAGGGCGACGAGCGCGGTCTGCTCCCCCACGGCCTCGGCGAGCTGCTCGGCGCTCACGCCGGACGCGGTGTCGACGTCGATCCAGCGCAGGGTCAGCCCGCACTCACGCGCAACCCCGTCCGCGACGTAGCGGTCGGTCGGGAAGTTGTCGCGGTCCATCACGATCTCGGTGCGAGCGGGGTCGGTCGACTGCAGCGACGCGGCCGCACGCATCAGCTTGTAGAGCAGCACGGTGGTCGAGTCGCCCACGATCGTCTGGCCGGTCGAGGCGCCCAGGCACTGCGCCCCGATGGCGTCGCCGAGCACCTCCGGGAGGTCCAGCCACCGCTCGTCCCAGCCGCGGATCAGACGCCCGGCCCATTCCTCCTCCACGAAGGTCCGCAGGCGCTCACCGGTTGCTTTCAGCGGCCGCCCCAGCGAGTTGCCGTCGAGGTAGACCAGCGGCGTGTCGGTGCCGACGAACAGGTCGCGATGGGCAGCCAGCGGGTCGGCGGCGTCGAGGTCGGCGGCGGAGCGGTAGGTCACCTGCCGAGCCTACGGTCGGGGCCCCACGCAGAACTCGTGCCCGTCGGGATCGACGAGGACGACGGGATCGGCGTCGGGCCCGGCGGGGGGCGGCACGGAGTAGGCGTACCACCCGAGATCGTTCAGCTCGGGGTGCACGGTCGCCCCCAGCGCGAGCAGCCGCTCGACCTCGGCCTCGACGCTGCTGTCGGCCGAGGGCACCAGGTCGAGGTGCGGACGACACCTCGTCGTGAAGGCCAGCAGCGGCGGGCCGCCCCAGGAGATCTTGGTGCCACCGTCCGGCGACTGGACGGCGGTCTCCTCGCCCTCGTCCCACACCAGCGGCCACCCGAGCACCTTGCTCCAGAACAGCCCGGTCGCCTGCGAGCCGTCGCCGGCCAGGCACCCGACCCGACCGCAGTCGGCGAGGAAGTCGTTGCCCGCCTCGATCACGCAGAACTCGTTGCCCTCGGGGTCGGCCAGGACGACGTGCCCCTCATCGTCACGCTGGCCGACGTCGAGATGGGTCGCACCCAGGGCCAGCGCCCGCTGCACGACGGCCGCCTGGTCGTCGGCGCTCGAGCTCGTGAGGTCGAGGTGCATCTGCAGCCGGTCGACCTTCGGTTCCTCGTCGGCCGCGAACCGGATCGGCATCGTGGCCGGCTCGTCGTCGTCCGGCAGCACCGCCCGGCCGTCGGTCGGGCGGTCGAGCAGCGCCGCCCAGAAGGCAGTCTGGCGAGCGGGGTCGCGGGCAGCAAAGGTGAGGGACGAGATCTCCAGGGCCACCCCGGCATCGTGGCGCGCCCGACCCGTCGGCGCCACCCACTTATGCTCGCGGCCATGTCGACGAGCGGGATCAGGCCCGAGCTGCTGGAGGTCCTCGCGCGCAGGGCGCTCACCGAGGACGCCGCTCGACCCGAGGCCGTCGCGCGCCTGCACGCCCGCGGCGGTCGCACCGCCCGCGAGCAGGTCGCCGCCCTGGTCGACGACGGCAGCTTCGTCGAGTACGGACGGTTCGTCACCGCCGCGCAGAGCGACAAGCGCTCCGACGACGACCTGCTCGACCGCAGCGTCGCCGACGGCATCGTCGGCGGCCTGGCCACGATCGATGGCCGCCAGGTCGCGGTGCTCTCCTACGACTACCTCGTGATGGCCGGCACTCAAGGCATGCGGGGCCACCGCAAGACCGACCGGCTGATCGACGTCATCACCCGACTGTCCCTGCCGACGGTGTTCTTCGCCGCGGGCGGCGGCGGCCGGCCCGGTGACACCGACATCCCCCTCGTCTCCGCGCTCGACGTCACGACCTTCGCCGCTTGGGCCCGCCTGTCGGGGAAGGCTCCGCGCATCGCGGTCGTCGAGGACAACTGCTTCGCCGGCAACGCCGTGATCGCCGGCTGCTCCGACCTGATCGTCGCCACCCCGCACTCCTCGCTCGGGATGGGCGGGCCGGCGATGATCGCCGGCGGTGGCCTCGGCGACGTCTCCGCGGCGGACGTCGGTCCGCTCGACGTGATGGTCGCCAACGGAGTCGTCGACGTCGCGGTCGACGACGGCGAGGCGGTCGCCGCGGCGCGAGCCCTGATCGGCTACTTCCTCGGTGACGACGACGGCTGGGTCGCCCCGAGCGAGGCCGACCAGGTGGCACTGCGCGACGCCGTGCCCGACGGTGAGCGCACGTCGTACGACGTGGAGGCGATCGTCGAGGGCCTCGCCGACCTCGACTCGATGACAGTCCTGCGTGCCGGGTTCGCGCCCGAGCTGTGCACCGCCCTGGCCCGCATCGAGGGACGCACCGTGGGGTTCGTGGCCAACGACACCCGGCACATGGCCGGCGCGATCACGGCCGGCGCCGGCGACAAGGCCGCGCGCTTCCTGCAGCTCTGCGACGCGTGGGGCTTCCCGGTCGTCTCGCTGGTCGACACCCCCGGGATGATGGTCGGTGCCGAGGCCGAGCGGACCGGCCTGGTGCGCCACACCTCGCGCCTGCTCGTCGCGGCGGCCGCGATGCAGGTGCCCCTGGTCGGCATCGTGCTGCGTCGCGGCTACGGGCTCGGCGCGCAGGCGATGCTCGGTGGGAGCACGCACGAGCCGCTGCTGACGCTCGCCTGGCCGGGCGCGCACCTCGGCGCGATGGGCCTGGAGGGCGCCGTGCGGCTCTCGATGCGCCGCGAGCTCGAGGCGATCGCCGACCCCGAGGAGCGCGAGCAGCAGGTGCGCGAGCTGACGGCGTACGCGCAGGCCCACTCGACCGCCCTCAACGTGGCCCGGCACTTCGAGATCGACGACGTGATCGATCCCGCCCAGACGCGGCGCGTCCTCGCTCGGGTGCTGGACGCCGCCGCACGCGACGGACGGGTGCGCGGCAGCGCCCGCACCGTCGACACCTGGTAGCGACTCGTGCAGCCGGGCCCTTACGGTCGAGCCGTGCAGATCCGACGCCTGACCCTCGAGGACCACGCGGCGCAGTACCGGCTGGGCGCGGAGGCGTTCGGCTCGCCGCCCTACCCGGCTACCGCACCCGAGGCGCCCACTGCGCCGGTGCCCGGGCGGGAGATGTGGGGTGCCGTCGACGCAACCGACGAGCTCGTCGCGCGCGTGGCCGCGCATTCCTACGAGTCGTGGTGGCACGGTCACCGCATCGCCACCTGCGGCATCGCCGGGGTCACCGTGGCGCCGGAGCACCGCGGGGCCGGCCTGCTGCGACCACTCCTCCAGGCCGCCCTGGACGACGCCGGCGAGCGCGGCGAGGTGGTCTCGACGCTCTACCCGACCGCCGCCGGCATCTACCGACCGCTGGGGTACGAGCTCGTCAGCAGCCTCGACACGATCGAGGTCGGCACGGCCGAGCTCGCCGGCGTCCGCCCACCCGCGAGCACACGCACCCGACGGGCCACCGCGGCCGACCTGCCCGCGGTGCGCGCACTCTACGCACGGTGGGCCGCCGCGCAGAACGGTCCGCTCACCCGCACCGGCCCCCGGTTCCCCGCCACCGACCCGGAGCTCGTCGAGGCCGTGACGGGCATCAGCCTGGCGATCGACGCCGACGACCGGGTCGTCGGCTACGCCGCCTGGGACCGTGGCTCCGGCTACGACCCGGCCACCGCCGTCATCGAGGTGCACGACCTGCTCGCGACGAGCGCCGACGGCTACCGGGCGCTGTGGCGGATGCT
Source organism: uncultured Actinomycetota bacterium (assembly GCA_963742775.1). Classification (GTDB taxonomy): domain Bacteria; phylum Actinomycetota; class Actinomycetes; order Propionibacteriales; family Nocardioidaceae; genus Nocardioides. The sequence continues at coordinate 704,776 of CAVUNE010000008.1, forward strand.
CGGGTCGTACTCGTCGGTGATCGGCCGGGTGCACCTCGCCTCCTCGGGCGCCGACCCGGCGCGGCTCGTGCTTCCCACCGCGGCCTGGCGCGTGGTCGCCCGACACCCCTACATGCTCAGGGTGAGCGACCCCGCGGGCGCCCTGAGCGCGGCTTCCCCGCGCGTGCCCGGGCTGGGCGACCTCGAGGTCGGCTTCGCCGTCGCCGGCGACCCGCTCGGACGCGCCGACGGCCACTACCGGCTCGCCCTCAGCAGCGAGTCCGGCTCGTGCGAGCCGACGGCGGCCGCGAACGAGGTCGCGACGTTCACACCCCAGGGACTCGCCCTCGCCTTCGCCGGCGCCCAGTCCTGCGCCAACCTCCGCCTGCTCGACCAGCTCAGCGGCCCCGACACCCACGACCGGCTGCTCGACGCCGCGCTTGGCGGGCGCCCACTGCACATACGCGACTATTTCCGGTCGATCACGGCGGTGAGCCGAACGACGACGCGGCGTGATCACTGGTGGTTGAGCAGCGATCACGCCCGAGCCTGCGAGGACGTGATCACTGGTGGTTGAGCAGCGAGCGCGGGTGAGGGACGAACCCGCGACCGAGCGTGACGAAACCCGGTGAGCCGAACGCAGACCGAAACCAAGGACCCCGCGAGCACGAGACGCGAGGCGTCGAGCCCGAGCCGACGACTAGAACGCCTCGCCCCGACGCCACGCCATCTCCTGCAGCTCGAGGGTGTTGCCGTCGGGGTCGGCGAAGTTCGCTCCCCTGACCCCGCCACCGAAGTCGTGGATCTCGCCGACCTCGACGCCGCGACCGACGAGCTCGGCACGCGCCGCGTCGAGGTCCTCCACCACCAGGTGCAGACCGCGGATGCTCCCCGGCTCGCCGCGATAGACGTCGAGACCGGTCCCGAACCCGATCGAGCAGCCGGACCCCTCCGGGGACAGCTGCACCACCCGGACGCCCTCGGCCGGCTGCACGTCGACGTCCTTGATGAAGCCGAGCGACTCGTAGAAGGCGATCGATCGCTCCACGTCGGCGACGGGAAGCGGCACGAGCTCGAGCTTCATCTTCATGAGGTCCTCCGGGGCGGGTGTCGGGTCCGCGTGATCGTCGCACAGGCAGGTCGGAGATCGGTGTTACTGGGTGGCACCGATCCGCGAGCTGCCGGTGGGCGGCTCCAGGTCGCCGCCACCCGGCTGATTCCTGGCTCACGGCGTCTCGTCGCGCTCACTCACTCATTGGTAGCTGACGAACCGTACCCGCGGCGTGATGCGGAGCACGTCGGCGGGCCGCATCAGGCGGACGTCCTCGTCGTAGAACAGCTTGAAGCCAGGGTGGAACTTCTGCGGACGGAGCACCGTGCGGTAGGTGGCGAGCTTCTCCTCGGCGGTGCCGAAGCCGTCGACGTGCTGCACCGTGGCGAGCAGGTCGCGCACGGCGACCCGGTCGATCCGCTCGATCATGCTCGTGCGGAACTGGTGCAGCACGAAGAGCTTCTGCGGCAGCTGCCGCCCGCGCACGAGGTTGGCCAGCCAGAGCGACACCTCGTTGACCTCGGCGGCATCGACCGAGCCGATCACCCTCCCCGGCACCTCCCCGGGCCCCATCCGCCACTCGGGGTCGAGGGCGAGTCCGACGTGCGGCTCACGCAGCGCCCACTCCCAGCGCCGGGCCACCGCGGGGAGCGTCGAGCGTCCCGGCTGGAGGTCGAGAAGGAGCAGCGCGTGGTGGCGACGGGCGGCTCGCACGTACTGCTCCACCACGCCACGACTGAGGTCGTGGTTGTAGTCGCCGTCTGGCCCGGGGCCCGCGTCGGCGATCGTGACGATCAGCTCGAAGACGATCTGCACCGGACGGCCCGGGCGTTCGAAAGCCCTCGCGGCGCGCGTCAGGCGTCCGACGACCTGGTCGGGCGCGCCCTCGCCGAGCACGCCGAGCGAGCCGGTGCCGGCCGTGCCGTAGTACGACACGAGCGTGCGGTGGCGGCCGAAGACCGGCCCGGACGCCGCCGGACGCGGTCCGCGGACGCGCCCCGCGGCCCGCAGGGTCGCCTCGCTCGGGGCCGGCGCCGGGCGGGGTCGGCCCGGGTCGGGTCGGCACCACCGCGCTGGACGCCGTCCGGGGGTCGGAACCCGGCTCCCGGCCGTCGTCGACGACGCCCACCAGGCCGGCCACGGCGAGCAGCGCCGCCACGGCCACCAGGGCGCCCACCCCCGGAGCGCGGGAGGCGGACGCCGTCACCAGCGGCTCAGAAGGTCACCGCACCGTGCGCCGCGGAGGCCACCGTGCGGGCGTACTTGCCGAGCACACCCTTGGTGTACTTCGGCGGGTGCGGCTCCCAGCCCTCCTTGCGGGCCTCCCACCCGTCTGGTGTGCCGACCGGTTCGATCTCGAGCGAGCGGTTGAGGACGTCGAGGGTGATCTGGTCGCCGTCGCGCACGAACGCGATCGGACCCCCGTCGGCGGCCTCGGGGGCGATGTGCCCGACACAGAGGCCGGTCGTGCCGCCGGAGAAGCGCCCGTCGGTGAGGAGCAGGACGTCCTTGCCGAGCCCGGCACCCTTGATGGCTCCGGTGATGGCGAGCATCTCTCGCATGCCGGGTCCGCCCTTGGGGCCCTCGTAGCGGATGACGACGACGTCGCCGGTCGAGATCTCGCCCTCGGTGAGCGCGTCCATCGCGGCCCGCTCGCCGTCGAAGACCCGAGCCGTGCCGGTGAAGACCGACTCGTCGAAGCCGGCCGTCTTGACGACCGCACCCTCGGGCGCCAGCGAGCCCTTGAGGATCGTCAGGCCGCCGGTCGCGTGGATCGGTCGGCTGAGCGAGCGGATGACGTCGTCGTCCAGCGCCGGGGGCGCCAGCGCCTCGAGGTTCTCGGCCATGGTCTTGCCGGTCACCGTGAGGCAGTCGCCGTGCATGAGTCCGGCGTCGAGGAGCGCCTTCATCACGACGGGGATGCCGCCGATCTTGTCGACGTCGTTCATCACGTAGCGACCGAACGGCTTGAGGTCGGCCAGGTGCGGCACCTTGTCGCCGACCCGGTTGAAGTCGTCGAGGGTCAGGTCGACCTCGGCCTCCCGGGCCATCGCGAGCAGGTGCAGCACAGCGTTGGTCGAGCCACCGAGCGCCATGACCACGGTGATGGCGTTCTCGAAGGCCTTCTTGGTCATGATCTGGCGCGCGGTGATCCCGCGGCGCAGCATCTCGACGACGGCCTCGCCGGAGCGGTGGGCGAAGCCGTCGCGGCGACGGTCGACCGCGGGCGGGGCAGCCGAGCCCGGCAGGCTCATGCCGATCGCCTCCCCGACGGCAGCCATGGTGTTGGCGGTGTACATGCCACCGCAGGCACCCTCGCCGGGGCAGATCGCCCGCTCGATGCGGTCGACCTCCTCGCGCGAGATCTTGCCGGCCAGGCAGGCGCCGACGGCCTCGAAGGCATCGATGATCGTCACGTCGTGGCCGTCGACCGAGCCCGGCATCGTGGAGCCGGCATAGAGGAAGACCGCTGCCAGGTCGAGCCTGGCCGCGGCCATCATCATCCCGGGCAGCGACTTGTCGCACCCGGCCAGCAGCACCGACCCGTCGAGCCGCTCGGCCATCATCACGGTCTCGACCGAGTCGGCGATGACCTCGCGCGAGACCAGCGAGTAGTGCATCCCCTCGTGCCCCATCGAGATGCCGTCGGAGACCGAGATCGTCCCGAACTCCAGCGGGTAGCCGCCCGCGGCGTGGACGCCGTTCTTGACGGCCTTGGCGAGCCGGTCGAGCGACAGGTTGCAGGGGGTGATCTCGTTCCAGCTCGAGGCCACACCGATCTGGGGCTTGGCCCAGTCGTCGTCGCCCATGCCGACCGCGCGCAGCATCCCGCGAGCCGCGGCCTTCTCCAGGCCGTCGGTGACGTCGCGCGAGCGGGGCTTGATGTCGTGCTGGTCGTTGGCGTCGGTGCCGGGTGTGCTGCTCATGGCTCCAGGGTATGCGCGGCGCCGGGTCGGAGCCTGCCGGCGTCCGGTCAGCAGTCGACGTCCCTGCCACTACGATCACGCGGTGCGCCGCCCCTCCCCCGTCGTCCTGGTCCTGATCGGCATCGTGTCGGTGCAGGTGGGTGCCGGGGTGGCCAAGTCGCTCTTCGACGACGTCTCGCCGACCGTCCTGGTGTGGCTGCGGCTGGTCACGAGCGCGGCGATCCTGGCGGCGTACGCCCGCCCGCAGCTGCGGCGTCGTACGCCGCGCGACTGGCTGGTGGTGATCGCCTTCGGCGCGAGCCTGGGGCTGATGAACCTCGCCATCTACCAGTCCTTTGCGCGGATCCCGCTGGGGATCGCGGTGACCATCGAGTTCATCGGACCGCTCACCCTGGCCGTCGTGGGCTCACGACGCGCGCGCGACCTGGTGTGGGTCGCCCTGGCGGCCGCCGGTGTCGCGCTCCTCGGGATCGAGCGCGCCGACCTCGACGTCGTCGGGGTGCTCTGGGCCCTGGTCGCGGGCGTCATGTGGGCGACCTACATCCTGCTGAGCGGTGCGACCGGACGGCGCTGGGAGGGCCTCGACGGCCTGGCTGTCGCGAGCGTGCTGGCGACCCTGCTGCTGGCCCCGGTGCTGGCCCTGACCGATGGCGTCCTCGACGACACCCTCGGCAGCCCGCACGTGCTGCTGCTCGGCGCCGCCGTCGGCCTGCTGAGCTCGGTGGTGCCGTACAGCTGTGAGCTGGTGGCCCTGCGGAGCCTGCGCGCGGCGACGTTCGGGATCCTGATGAGCCTGGAACCGGCCGCGGCGGCGCTCGTCGGCATCCTCGTGCTGCACGAGCTGCTGAGCGCCCTGCAGTGGGTCGCGGTGGTGTGCGTGATCGTCGCGAGCATCGGGGCCACCCGCTCGAACGCTGCCATCGCCGAGCCCGTGCCGGGGTGAGCCGAGAATGCGGGGCAGGCCTGGGGGGTGATCTCGCGAGTCGGCCACGAGGCAAGCCGGACCCCGCACGGGGTCGGTCCTGACGGGCGCCGACACTGGCTCACCAGTGGTCGACACTGAGAGAACCATGTGAGTTCACCCAGTTGTCATGCGCGGGAGATGACGCGTGCGGGGAACGCGGCTAGCGTCGAGGCCATGCTGGGAACCCGCTCGTTCGTCGCCCCCCTGGAAGGGGCCCTCGCCCGCCTGCGTGACTGGCCCGTCACCGCCCAGCAGCAGGCCCGCCGCAACGCGATGATCGCCGCCACCGCCTGTGCCCAGCGGCGCATCGAGCGCGAGGAGGTCGCCGACTACCTCGACACCCGCGCGCCAGCCGACGACCTGTCCTCGGCCGACACCCGGGCGACCCAGGAGACCCAGGAGACCCGGGCAGCACGAGCAGCCCGCCGGGCGAACGGCTGACGCTTCTCCGACCCGGGCGCGGTGCCTCGCCCCACCCTCGCCCGACCTCGGGCACAATCAGCTCATGCACCTGTCAGCCGCGCACACCGACATGACCTCCGTGCTCGCGTTCCGCGACGTCCTCTCCGACGACGGCACTCACCTGCGGGCCTGGACCAACGACCCCGACGGGCTCATCGAGGGCCCGACCGTCGTGCTCTGCAACGGCCTCGGCACCAACGCGTTCTGCTGGCCCGCGCTGCTCGAGCCCGACTGCGGCGTCCGCGTCGTCTCGTGGAACCACCGCGGCGTCGGCGGCTCCGACCGCCCGGCCGACCCCTCGCACGTGGAGATCGAGAACTTCGTCGAGGACGGCCTCTCGGTCATGGACCACTTCGGCATCGACGCGGCCGTCCTGATGGGCTGGTCGATGGGGGTCAACACCATGTTCGAGCTCGCTGCGCGCCACCCCGAGCGGGTCACCGGCCTCTTCGCCGTGGCCGGCGTGCCCGGTGACACCTTCGCCACGATGCTGGCGCCGCTGCGTCTGCCGCACGCGGTCGCCCGCGGCCTCACGGTGAGCCTGGCGCGGGTGATGAGCCTCGGTGGCAAGGCGCTGAGCCCGGTCGCACGCCGGCTGCCGATCGGCCCCAGGACGATCGCGGTGCTGTCGCACTCGGGCTTCATGCTCCCGGTCGCGGACGAGGAGCTGGCCGGCGTCGCGGTCAAGGAGTTCCTCACCACCCCTCTCGACTGGTACTTCCACCTCGCTCTGAGCACCTCTCGCCATGCCCGGGTGAGCCTGAGCAACATCGCGGTGCCCGCCGTGTTCGTCGCGGGCACCTTCGACATCCTCGCGGGCGCTCGCGACATGGCCAGTGCCGCAGCACGCATGCAGGAGAGCACCTACGTCGAGCTCCGCGCCTCGCACTTCATCCAGATGGAGCAGCCGGACGTCGTCCACCAGCTGCTGCTCGACCTCCTCGACCGGGTCGGCTGACTCGTGCCCCGGTCACGTCGCCGGGACTCCCACGTCGCGGTCGTGTCGTTGACGCTCGCCCTGACGCTCAGCTCCTTCGGCCTCACCGGCTGCAGCCAGGGCGGCAACGAGAGCATCGTCGAGCTGACCGGCACTGCTCCGCCCAAGCCCCTCGGCTCCGGGGTCCCCCAGGCCCCGAGCACCGGGTCGACCACGGCCGAGCCGACCGGTCCGGCCACCTCCCGCGGCGGTGGCCAGGGCAAGCAGGCGCCTCGTGTCGTCGAGACGATCACCCGGGACCTCGCCGTCCCGTGGGGGCTCGACTTCTTTCCCGACGGCGACGCGATCGTCACCGAGCGCGACACCCAGCGCGTCCTGCGCATCTCGGCCGGCCGACAGCACCGGGTGAGCGTGCTGGGGGTCCTCGACGGCGTCGACTCCGAGGGCGAGGGCGGGCTGCTCGGCGTGGCCGTGTCGCCGGACTTCGAGCAGGACCAGGCGCTCTACTTCTACCTCACCACCGCGACCGACAACCGGGTCGTGCGCGCCTACCTCGCCGGTGACGGGCTGACGCCGGTCGAGGTGCTGCTCGACGGCATCCCGGACGGCGCGATCCATGACGGGGGGCGCCTGGCGTTCGGGCCCGACGGCTACCTCTACGTCTCGACGGGCGAGTCCGGGCAGCCCGAGCTCGCCCAGGACCGCACCTCCCTCGGCGGCAAGATCCTGCGCCTGACCCCTGACGGCGAGCCGGCCCCCGGCAACCCCTTCGACTCCCCCGTGTGGACCTACGGCCACCGCAACGTCCAGGGCCTCGCCTTCGACGATCGCGGCACGCTGTGGGCCTCCGAGTTCGGCCAGGACCGCTTCGACGAGCTCAACAAGATCACCGGCGGCGCGAACTACGGGTGGCCGCAGGTCGAGGGCGTCGGCGGCGGCCGCAGGCTGACGGACCCGCAGCAGACCTGGGACGTCGCGCAGGCCTCGCCGTCCGGCCTCGCCTTCGCCGACGGCTCCCTGTGGATGGGGGCCCTGAGGGGCGAGCGCCTGTGGCGGGTGAAGGTGCGGAAGGGCCGAGCAGTCGACCAGAAGGCGTACTTCGTCGGCGACTACGGCCGGATGCGGACCGTCGTCCGCGCTCCCGACGGGACCCTGTGGGTGACCACCAGCAACCGCGACGGTCGGGGCGACCCGGCGGACGGCGACGACCGCATCCTGCGCGTGCGGCCCTGACCCGCGCCGGGCGGCGCCCGCGGGCCGAGAACCCCGAAGATTCCGTGCATGATCCACCACGCGGCGGGTACCGTGGTGCGCGACACGGGCCCAGGGAGCCGCCGGTATCGGCGCTCGGGGGCCCGACCACGAGCGGGGGGTGCGCCAGATGTCCTACGGAGTCGTGGCCTCCAAGCCCGCCGAGGTCCAGCTCGAGCGCACCGAGCCCGGCGTGCGCCCGGTGCCCACTCCTCACCGACGCGGGTCGCGCCCGCCCAAGCTCGCGTGGACGCCCGGTCGGCTGATCGTGACGTCGGGCCATCTCAGCTTCAACCCCACCGGGTCCTCACCCGCGGTGAGCGCGCTGACGATCGCCCTGGCCGACGTCGTCGCGGTCGAGACCAGCGGCAGCAGGCTCCACCCGTCGGTGGTCTTCCGCACCCACGACCTCGTCCTGCGGGCCCGCGTCGCCGGCGCGGCAGCGTTCTACCGCCGCGCCCTGATCTCCGTGGAGGCCAACCGCCGCCGAGATGCCTCGGCTGCGTCCTTCGACACGGTCGGCTTCGACTGACGCGTGCGACGCGAGGTCTGGTCGCTGGCCCGGCGGCGTGGCCGTCGAGGGGCCCACCACGGCCCGGCGCGACGCCCGACGCAGTGTCGTCAGGACGCTCGGGCCCAGCACGACGACCGCGATGGCGGTGGTGATCGCGCGCCCGGTGTCGAAGCTGCTCGTCGAGGTGATCAGCGTGTAGACCAAGAAGGTCCGCAGGTTGTCGAGCAGCGGTGCGCCCGCGACGTACGACAGCGACCCCTCGTGGCCCGGCACCGAGATCCCGAGGAGGAACGGCCAGCCCGAGAGGTTCATCAGGAGCCCGAAGAGGTACGCCGCCACCACGCCGTAGGCAGCGAGCATCGCCAGCTCCCAGCGCCCCGTGACCCGGCGCGGCAGCATCCCGGCGCCCATCCCGACCCAGGCGGCACAGATCATCTGGAACGGCAGCCACGGACCGACGCCGGCGGTGAGCAGCGCCGAGGCGAACAGCGACGTCACGCCGAGCACGAAGCCGAAGCCGGCGCCGAAGACCCGGCCGGACAGGATGAGCAGGAAGAAGACCAGCTCGACCCCGGCAGTGCCCGCCGACAACAGGCGCATCAAGGCGTTGACCGCGCTCAGGACCCCCAGGATCGCCAGCACGCGCGAGTCCATCCCACCCTCGCTGATCTCGGCGATCACGACGGCGATGACGAGGGGCAGGAGCAGCAGGAAGAGGAACGGCGGGTCGGTGCGCCCCGAGCCGTCGGCCGGCACCTGCACCAGCAGCGGCCAGCAGAGCATCATCAGCCCGGCGAGCGAGGCGACGCCCAGCACGACCCGAGAGCGCAGGGCGAGGGGAACCGCACGCTGCTCGAGCACGTCACGAACGCCGGCGAAGCTCATGCCGACTCCCCGCTCACCGTGGTGCCTGGCCCTGGGACGGCCTCGAGGGCTCGTACGACCTCGTCGACGTGCAGCCACTGCGGGCCGAGCACCTTGGTGACCTGCGGGGCGAAGGCCGGCGACTCGGCGACCACTCGGCGCACCGGTCCGGCCGAGACGACCTCGCCGTCGGCGAGCACCACCACGTCGTCGGCGACGGTGGCCACGAACTCGACGTCGTGGGTGGCGACCAGGACCGCGCGACCCTCTGCTGCCAGGCCCCGCAGGATGGCGGCCAGGGCCGACTTCGCCGCGTAGTCGAGCCCGCGGGTCGGCTCGTCGAGCAGGAGCACCTGCGGACGGGCAACGAGCACCAGCGCGAGGGCCAGGGCGAGCCGCTGCCCCTCGGAGAGGTCGCGCGGGTGGGCGTGGTCGTCGATGCCGGGCACCAGGCGGTCGAGCAGCTCGCGGGTCCCAGGACCGCCGGCGGCACACTCCTCGGCCACCGTCTCGAGGTAGAGCAGGTCACCGGCCGTCTGCGGGAGCAGACCGATGACGCCGCGCCGTCCGGCCGGGTCGAGCGAGGCCGGGTCGCGACCAGCGACCGCGACCGAGCCGGCCCGGCGCTTGCGGGTGCCCTGGAGCGTCCAGAGCAGGGTCGACTTGCCGGAACCGTTGCGCCCCATCAGGGCGGTCACCCGCCCGGAGTCGAGGGTCACGTCGGCGTCGCGCAGGGCCACCGTCGGGCCGTGGGCCACCGAGAGGCGGCTGCTCGTCAGGAGCGGGTCCGGCGCGGGGCGGCTCGGCGGCACCGGCGGCACCAGGTCGAGGCCACGGGCTGCGCGACGGGCCTCGCGCACCGTCAACGGCAGCGGCGTCCAGCCGACCGCTCGCCCGAGCTCGACGATCGGCGGGGCCACCGGTGAGTCGACGAGGAGGTCGGCCGGTGCGCCGACCCGCAGCCGTCCGTCGCCGACGAAGAGCGCCATCCGGTCGGCGAACGGCACCACCCGTTCGAGCCGGTGCTCGGCGAGCAGCACCGAGACGCCGAGGTCGTGGACCAGGCGAGTCAGGGTCGCCAGGACCTCCTCGGCCGCCGTGGGGTCGAGCGCCGAGGTCGGCTCGTCGAGGACGAGCAGCCGGGGGTGCATCGTGAGCACCGAGCCGATCGCGACCCGTTGCTGCTCACCCCCCGAGAGCGACCGGAGGTCGCGCTGGCGCAGGTGGGCGATGCCCAACAGGTCGAGGGTCTCCTCCACCCGTCGACGCATCGTCTCGGCCGGCAGCCCGAGCTGTTCCATGCCGTAGGCGAGCTCCTCCTCGGCAGTGTCGGTGACGAAGCCGGCGGCCGGGTCCTGGCCGACGTAGCCGATCACGTGGGCGCGCTCGCGCGGCGGGGTGTCGAGGATGCTGGCGCCGTCGAGCAGGAGGTCGCCGGTCAGGAGGCCACCGCTGAACCGCGGGACCAGCCCGGTCACGACGCCCAGCAGCGTCGACTTGCCGACACCGGTCGGCCCGGAGACGAGGACGAGCTCGCCCTCGTCGACCTCGAGGTCGACGCCGTCGAGCACCGGCGTCGCGGCGACGTCGTACGACAGGGAGATGTCACGGAGCTCGATCATCGAGCGCTCCCCGCGGGCTCGGCCCGGGGTGCGTCGGTCGACGTCGGCTGCTCGCGCTGCGGGTTTCGCTGACCGACGGCGGCACCGGCCGGCGGCGGGGTCGCGGCGACGGCCAGGACGCCGAGCAGCACCGCCACCAGGGCGGTCAGGCTGACCTCGGGCACGGCCGTGACGCCGGGGTAGGCGACCTGCACCTGGAAGCGGTTGACCCACCACCCGGTACCGCCGACCCCGAGGCCGATCACGACGACCGCGAGCTCGGCGGCACGCCACCGGTCGGGGCGGTAGCGGCTGCGCTCGACGCGGCGCCCGGACATCACGAGCCCCGCCAGGGCGACCGCGAGGCCGAGCGTCAGCATCGGCGCGGCGAGCAGGCGCGGGGCGGTCTGGTCGAGGAGGGCGTAGGTGCCGACCACCACGCCGCACAACCCGCCGATCATGAGGGCGCCGGTCGTTCGTCGCTCGGCCGGCGTCGCCGAGCCGGAGCGCCCGTAGCCACGCGTGTCCATGCCGGCCGCGAGTGCCAGGGAGCGCTCGAGGGTGTCCTCGAGCACCGGCACGAGGTAGCGGCGCAGCCGGCGCACCCGGCCGGTCTCGCCGGCCCGCAGGGCCTGGGCGGCGCGGACCCGCCCGATGCTCTCGGTGAACTGCGGCAGCACCGTCACGGCCACGACCAGCGCGGTGCCGAGCTCGTAGAGCGCCGGGGGCAGCGAGCGCAACAGCCGTTTCGGGTTGGCCAGCGAGTTGGCCGCGCCGACACAGATGATGATCGTGGCCAGGCGCAGTCCGTCGTAGAGACCGGCCAGGAGGGACTCGCGGGTGAGCGGACCGAGCAGGTTGATGCCGAGCACGAAGCCGGGCAGCGGCACCTGGGGCAGGTCGAGCACGACCGTTCCGGGGTAGCCGCCGCCGAGGATGACGCGGAAGAGCACCCGCACGAACACCGCGGCCACCCCGAGCCAGACGTAGAACCGGAACGAGCGTGCGAAGGCGTGGTCGCTGCGACGGGCCGTCACGACGGTGGCCGCGACCCCGATGATCATCACCAGCACCAGCGGGTTCGTCGTGAGCGACGCTGCGGTGGCGAGCCCGATCGCCCACAGCCACCAGGCCACGGGGTGCAGGTCGCGCGGCAGCGCGCTCACGACGCCGTCCTCACGGGCAGGCTCACGGGTGGGCTCACGGGTGGCCTCATGGGTGGGGAGCGCCCTGTCGACGACGCCACCACGCGGCTCCAGCAGCGCCGAAGAGCAGCACGATCAGCGCAGGGGCGACGAACGTCGGGAGCCCGTCGTCGGCGGCGCCGGCGGCGTCCGAGCCGCTGACGAGGTCGGAGTCGGGGTCGCCGGTCGTCACCCCACCCGGCGTCGGTTGCGGCGGCGGTTCCTTGGTCGACTCGTCGGGCTCGGCGCCGCTCGCCGCGTCGACGCCGGCAGCCCCGTTCCTGCGGAGGCCGTCTCGCTGCCGACCAACCGTCGGCTGGTCGCGCCTGGCGCTGTCATCAGGCCTCGACGAGGATCCCGGCCGACCGGGGCCCGCCGACTCGATGGCGCCGCTGGGGGTCGAAGGGGTCACCGCGTCGGGTGCCCGCGTCGGACCGGGTGTCGACCCGTTGCCCTGGCACCGCACCGTCACCACCTCCGTCACCACGTCCGTGCCCGCCACCATCTCCGTGCCCGCCGCCTGCGGAGCTGCCCTTCGGCGGCGCGGGGGCAGGCGCCGGCGTGGGGGCCGGCGTCGGCGCGGGAGTCGCCGCAGGAGCCGGCCGGGTCGCAGCGGCGCTCGGCTGCTCCTCGCCCGAGACCTCGTCCCAGCTGAACGCCACCAACGCGCCCGCCGGCAGCTTCAACGAGCCGGCTCCGAGCGTGGAGTAGGTCCACCCGGAGCCGGAGTCACCCGTCGACCACCACAGGCTCCAGTAGGCGCTGGCCGGCGAGGTGTTCACGCACGGGTCGTCGGCCGGCTTGCCGGCCACGCGGCAGACGAAGCCCGGCTGACGCTGCGCGTCGGTCAGCGCGAGCCCCGCGCTCGGGAACAGGGCGGAGGCCGTCCGGCCGGCTCCGTCGGCGACGCAGGCGAGGGCGACTCCCCCACCGAGCTGGTTGAAGTCGGCCACCACGGTGACTCCGCTCGAGGACGTGCAGGCGGCCGCGCTCGCGGGCGAGGCACTGCCGACCACTCCCAGACCGCCCGTCGCGACGGTCACGAGGACCGCCGCGACCGGGCGGCCGAGGAGCGTACGACGACGCGTCATCGGCTCGAGACGACGCGGAACTTCTGCGTGGCGCGACGGTTGCCGAACTCGCCGATGACCTGCACGCGCTGGATGCCGCGCTGGCGCGTCACCTGGAAGCTCGTGCGGTACGTGCCCTTCGAGGCGAGCGCGCGCTGGATGGCGCGGCCCTCGTAGCGGAGGGTGACCGACTCGCCCTCGGCGAGGCCGCGCACGGTGAGCCTGACCTTCTTGCCCGCCGGCACCCGCGTGCGCTTGAGGTCGATCGTGAACGTGGTCTTGTCGAGGGCCTCGAGCTCCACCGAGCCGGTCGGGCCGTTGGTCAGCGCGACCCGGTAGGTGCGGTTCTTGGTGCCCCGGGGAACGGTGACGGTGCCGACGGCAGTGCCCTTGGCGTTGGCGTTGACGAGCGTGCCGTCGGTGCCGCGGGCGAAGCAGACGGTCTGGCCGGGTGCCAGCGTCGTGGCCTTCACGGCCTGCTCCGAGCCGGCCTGCACGTAGCCCTTGGCCGCAGTCGGCTTGGCGGAGTACGAGCCTGCCGGGGCGAGCAGCAGCGCTGGGAGTGCCTGGGCGGTCGCGCGGCGGAACTGGTCGGTCGCGGTGTCGATGCCGTCGGCACGAGCGTCGGCCAGGGCCGCCGGGTCATAGGCGATCGCGCCGTTGTCGGGGCTGAGGCCGGTGGTGCACGGCGCGAAGTCGTCGGCCTGCAGCGTGCGCAGGTAGACCGCGGCCCTGGTCGCCGCGGCAGTGGCCGCGGGCGTGCCGGCCTCCTTCAACGCCCAGGCGGCGAGGCCGGTGGAGTTGGCGTTCGGGGCCGTCGTGGGCGCGTCGCCGCCCCACGAGCCGTCGGAGCCCTGGGTCGAGACGAGCCAGGCAACGGCGTCGCTCTCGGCGGCGGTGACGTCGGCCGAGGACAGCCCGCTCGCGTCGAGATTGAGCAGCGCGAGCGCAGTGACGTCGGTGCTGGCGGTCGAGGCGGGGTCGCCGTCGCAGGTCTGGTCGGCCGCGTCGGGGGCGGCGAAGGAGAGCCGGAAGAACCCTGCGTCGCACTGCTGGTCGAGCAGGAAGCCGGTGGCCGGGGCCGCCGTCGGGCTCGAGGCGGTGGCCAGCGCGCGCACGGCGAACGACTGCCCGATGGTGTTGGCGAAGTCGCCGAAGGTGCTGGTGTCGCGCAGGCGACCAGCGGTGCCGGTCGTGGTGCTGACAGCGCCCTCCACGTCTGCGACGAGGTCGCGGCCGCCGAAGGCGGCGGGGTCGGAGCCGGCGACCGAGGCGAAGACCGCGGCCTTGGCCGCTGCTCCGGCGTAGAGGCTGCCGGCGTCGCCGAAGGCCTCACCGGTCACGTAGTCGTCGATGCTCGCAGCAAGCGCGTCCTTGATCGACGCGACCGCCGGCGCCTGGGCGCGGACGGCGGACAGCGCGAGGCCGGCGTCGATCGAGAGACCGTAGTCGGGGCCGAACTCGCCGACGAGCGCACCGTCGGAGAGCTGGCCGGCCAGCCAGGCGGCACCGTTGGCGGCAGGGATCAGGTCGTCGGCGGCGTACGACGGTGCTGCCGGCAGGGCGGCCAGCAGGCCGAGCGCCAGGGCCGGGCTCGCGACCAGGGCGATCCGTCGGGACCGGGAGGGGTGGGACGAGGTGGACACGGGGTTCCTTCCCGCTGCAACACAGACGGGAGCCCGGGACCCGGGTCACCCGCTGCTTTCCGCGACAGCGATGTGGTGAGGACGCGACGTGGTGGGTGTTCCGGCTTGCCTGCTCACCCTGGTGGTGCGGTGAACGGACCTACGGTTGCGGGACAGCGCCGGACTCTGACCGGCTTCCCCCGCCACGGGCGTGGATGGTTGATTCGTGCGGAGCGTACTCCTACCCGCGCCCCCGTGCCGAGTCGGCGCGTAGACGCGCCGACTCGGCACGGGATCGAGGTCGAGTCGGCGCGTAGACGCGCCGACTCGACCTTGATCTGGGACGGGTGAGGCGGCGGTGGGTGGTGGGGCGGTGACGGGTCAGGCGAGCTTCTCGAGGATCAGCTCACGCACCCGGGCGGCATCGGCCTGACCCTTCATCTCCTTCATGACCGCGCCGATGAGGGCGCCGGCTGCGGCGAGCTTGCCGTCGCGGATCTTGTCGGCCACGTCGGGGTTCGCGGCGATCGCGACGTCGACGGCAGCACCGAGGGCGCCGTCGTCCGAGACGACTGCGAGGCCTCGAGCAGCGATGATCTCCTCGGGCGTGCCCTCGCCGGCGACGAGGCCGTCGAAGACCTGGCGGGCGAGCTTGTCGTTGATCGTCTTGGCCTCGACCAGCGCCTGGACGGCGGCGACCTGCGTGGGAGAGACGCCGAGGTCGGCGAGGTCGGTGCCGGTCTCGTTGGCCCGGCGCGCCATCTCCGAGAGCCACCACTTGCGGGCCGACTGCGGCGAGGCACCGGCCGCGATCGTCTCCTCGACCAGCCCGAAGGCGCCGGCGCCGACGGTGTCGCGCATCTCCAGGTCGGTGAAGCCCCAGGCCGCCTGCAGCCGGGCCCGCTTGGCGGTGGGGTTCTCCGGCATGGTCAGGCGCAGCTGCTCGACCCACTCGCGCGACGGCGCCACCGGCACCAGGTCCGGCTCGGGGAAGTAGCGGTAGTCCTCGGCATCCGACTTCTCGCGGCCCGAGGTGGTCACGCCGGTGTCCTCGTGCCAGTGCCGGGTCTCCTGCAGGATCGAACCGCCGGCATCGAGGATGGCGGCATGGCGCTGCATCTCGTAGCGCACCGCCCGCTCGACCGAGCGCAGCGAGTTGACGTTCTTGGTCTCGCTGCGGGTGCCGAGGCCGCCGGCGTCCTTCGGGGCCAGCGACAGGTTGACGTCGGCGCGGATCGAGCCCTGGTCCATCCGGGCGTCGGAGACACCGAGCGCGACGATCAGCTCGCGCAGCTGGGCGACGTAGGCCTTGGCGATCGCCGGCGCCTTGTCCCGCGCGCCCATGATCGGCTTCGTGACGATCTCGATGAGGGGGATGCCGGCGCGGTTGTAGTCGACCAGCGAGTGGTCGGCGCCGTGGATGCGACCGGTGGCGCCGCCGACGTGCAGCGACTTGCCGGTGTCCTCCTCCATGTGCGCGCGCTCGATCTCCACGCGGAACGTCTCGGTCTCCCCAGCGGCCCCGCCGACGACCGGGATGTCGACGTCCATGTAGCCCTCGAAGCAGATCGGCTCGTCGTACTGGCTGGTCTGGAAGTTCTTCGGCATGTCGGGGTAGAAGTAGTTCTTGCGCGCGAAGCGGCACCACTCGGCGATGTCACAGTTCAGCGCGAGCCCGATCCGGATCGCCGACTCGACGGCCTTGGCGTTGACCACCGGCATGGCGCCGGGGAGGCCGAGGCAGGTCGGGCAGACCTGGGTGTTCGGCTCGGCGCCGAACTCCGTGGGGCAGCCGCAGAACATCTTCGAGGCGGTGTTGAGCTCGACGTGCACCTCGAGCCCCATCGCGGGGTCGTAGGCGGCGAGGACGTCGTCGAAGTCGACCAGCGTCACCGGGTTCGCCTGGTGGTTCGCCGGGTGGTTCGCCTGGTGGTTCGCCTGGGAGGTGGTCACGCGAGGGCTCCGTTCAGGTCGGGGGCACGGTCGAGCAAGGGCCCACCCCACTGCTGGTTCAACGCCGCCTCGAGGGCTGCACCGACGCGGTAGAGCCGGTCGTCGGCCAGCGCCGGGGCGAGGATCTGGAAGCCGGCGGGCAGTCCGTCCTCGTCGGCCAGGCCGCTCGGCAGCGAGATGCCGGGCACACCGGCGAGGTTGGCCGGGATCGTGGCGAGGTCGTTGAGATACATCGCCAGCGGGTCGTCGAGCTTCTCCCCCAGCCTGAACGCCGTGGTGGGCGACGTCGGCGAGACCAGGACGTCGACCTGCTCGAACGCGGTGGCGAAGTCCCGGCTGATCAGGGTGCGGACCTTCTGCGCCTGGCCGTAGTAGGCCTCGTAGTAACCGCTCGACAGGGCGTAGGTGCCGAGGATGATCCGACGCTTCACCTCGTCACCGAACCCGGCGTCGCGCGAGGCCCGCATCACTTCCTCGGCAGACGGGTCGGCGACGCCCTCGGGCAGCACGCGCAGGCCGTAACGCATCGCGTCGAACTTCGCCAGGTTGCTCGACGCCTCGCACGGCATGATCAGGTAGTACGTCGCCAGCGCGTGCACGAACGAGGGGCACGACACCTCCGTGACGGTGGCGCCGGCCGCGACCAGCAGGTCGACCGACTCCTGGAACCGCGCCAGGACGCCGTCCTGCCACCCCGCAGTCCCGTGGGCGTCGCCGCCCAGCTCGGTGATGACCCCGATGCGGACGCCGCTCATGTCGCCGTCGGCACCCCGCCGGGCGGCGCCGACGAGGTCGGGCAGCGGCTGGTCGATGGACGTGGAGTCTCGCGCGTCGTGGCCGCCGATGAGCTGGTGGAGCAACGCGGAGTCGAGGACGGTTCGCGTGACCGGGCCGACCTGGTCGAGGGAGTTGGCCATCGCGACCAGCCCGTAGCGCGAGACCCCGCCGTAGGTCGGCTTGACCCCCACGGTCCCGGTGACGGCGCCGGGCTGACGGATCGAGCCGCCGGTGTCGGTGCCGAGCGCCAGCGGCGCCTCGAAGGCGGCGACGGCTGCAGCGGAGCCGCCACCGGACCCACCGGGGATGCGGTCGAGGTCCCACGGGTTGTGGGTGGGGCCGTAGGCGGAGTGCTCGGTGGAGGAGCCCATGGCGAACTCGTCCATGTTGGTCTTGCCCAGGATCGGCAGCCCCGCGGCCTTGAGCGTGGCGACCACCGTGGCGTCGTACGGCGGGATCCAGCCCTCGAGGATCTTCGAGCCGCACGTCGTCGGTAGGCCTCGGGTGGCCAGCACGTCCTTGACGGCGATCGGGACGCCGTCGAGGTCGGAGGCCGGTGTGCCGTCGGCGCGGCGGGCGTCGGAGGCAGCGGCCTGGGCGAGCGCGCCCTCGGCGTCGACGTGCAGGAACGCATGGACCGCGCCGTCGACCTCGGCAATACGGTCGAGATGGGCCTGGGTGAGGGCGAGCGAGGTGGTCGTGCCGTCGGCCAGGGCCGCGGCCATCTCGGCGGCCGTCTTCGTGATGATGCTCACTGCTCGTCCCCCAGGATCCGCGGCACGAGGAAGCGTTGCTGCTCGGAGGCCGGGGCCATCGCCAGCGCCTGCTCGGCGGTCAGGCTCGGCGTGACGACGTCCTCGCGGAACACGTTGGTCAGCGGGAGGGCGTGCGACGTCGGAGGGACGTCGTCCCCTGCGACACCGCTGATGGAGGCGACGGACTCGAGGATGACCGACAGCTGGGGCGCGAGGTGGTCGAGCTCGGCGTCGTCCAGGTCGATCCGGGCGAGGTCGGCCAGATGGGCGACCTCGTCTCGTGTGATCTCAGGCATGGGGGTCAGTCTAGGGAGTGCGGCGCCCCGGCGACGCGTCCGGGCGGCCCGCTCGGCCGGCCCGGCGATCCAGCAGTCAGATCGCCATCGCGAAGTTCTGACGGTGCGGAGCGGGGTCCCCCAGGACGACCCCACCTGCACGATCGTCGGGACCCGGCCGCTAGGCCCGGGGGGACGCCGACAGCTCGAGGCCGAACTCCGTCCGGCAGCCTTCGAGGCCGCTCACGCCCGCCCACGCGAGCTCCCGGACCAACCCTCGGCCGTCAACCGCAGCCACTCCGACACCTGCGCCTCGTCACCACGAGCAATCGCGAGAGATCCCGTCGGGCACGTAGCCGAGCTTGCGCGAGACGACCTGTGAGGCGTGGTTGTCACAGAAGACCTCGCTCAGCACGGCCACCGCGCCGAGGTGGTCGACGGCGAGTGTCAGGTCGCCACTCCCCCAACGACGCCCACTGACCCTGCAGCACGATGCGGGCTCACTCCGCCGGCCCACCCTCGGTCCAGGGTGTGAGGAAGGGACGCTCCGCAGGAGCGTGCAGTCCGTCAGCCCCGACCTGGCTCAGCCGCGCGCCCACCTCGTCGCGCAGCAGACGCAGCGTCAGCCACTCGGTCTCGATGGTCAGCGCGACGAGGGGCCAAGCGTCGGTGAGCACAGGACGACTCGACCGGACCGGCGGTGGCTGGTCCAGTGGACTGAGCAAGAGGCCCTGCTGCGCAACGCCCACGAAGACGCACCCGGTTGTGCTGTCCGTATCTGCGACGGATGGGCCGATCAATGCCTGAATCAGAGGCCCAGACCGGCCCAGCCCGAACAGACGCCCCCACCGGGCCCACGGGCGCGATGGTCGGGGCCGTACCTTCTCGGGGTGATGCGGCCGCGGGTTCACCGAAGGTAGAGAAGAGCAAGACACCAGGAGGTCTCCCATGCGCATCGTCATCACCGGCGCCACCGGCAACGTCGGATCAGCCGTCGTACGCCGTCTCAGCGACGACCACGACCTCGTGGGCCTCGCTCGTCGGGTCCCGCAGCACGTCACCTCGCCCGGTACTCCCTCCTGGGTGAGGGTCGACCTGACGCAGGACGCGAGTGGGCCGCAGCTCGTCGAGGCGTTCCAGGGCGCTGATGCAGTGGTGCACCTGGCGTGGGGCTTTCAACCATCACACCGTCCCGACCGGCTCGAGGAGCTCGGCGTGGGGGGCACCCGTCGCGTGCTCGAGGCCGTGAAGCGTGCCGGCGTGCCGCACCTGGTGCACCTGTCCTCGCTCGGCGTGTACTCCCCGTGCCGCGACGATGTCCCGGTGAGCGAGGAGTACCCGACTCAGGGTGTCCCGACCTCGATGTACAGCCGGCACAAGGTGGCCGCGGAGCGCCTCCTCGACGGCTATGAGACGCAAGGCGGCCGCGGTGCCGACGCGGTCATCACACGGATGCGACCGGGTGTGGTTGGTCAGCGGGCCGCCGGGAGTGCGCTGCTTCGTTACGGCATCCCCGGTTACGTCCCCTCGAGACTGCTCGGGCACCTCCCGGTGCTCCCGCTCGATCGGGACCTCGCTGTTTCGGTGGTGCACGCTGACGACGTCGCCGATGCGGTGGCACGCGTCATCGAGCGTCGAGTCGGCGGCGCATTCAACCTCGCGACTGAGCAACCTCTGACGGCCCCGATGATCGCTGAGTCGTTCGGCGCACGCCTGCTGCACCTGCCGTCTGCTGCGCTGCGGGCCGCGGTGTCGGCCACCTGGCACGCCCGGGTGCAGCAGCTCGACCCCGGTTGGATCGACCTGGCCTTCGCGTTGCCGCTCCTCGACAGTGCTCGGGCGCGGCGCGAGCTCGGCTGGAGTCCCACGGTCGGGACCGCCGACGTGTTCGCCGAGATCGTCGCGGGGATGACCGCGGCCGAGTTCGGACCCACGCCGGTGTTGCGTCGTCGCAGCGTCGCCGCCGTGTTGGGCGACGCGCTGCGCGCCGGGCCCGTGAGCCACCGGACGCATCCGTGATCGTTCGGCTGGCCGTGCTCGGTGATTCCATCGCCTGGGGTCAGGGCGCTGACCGGGTCGAGGACCGCCTCGGCCCGCGCCTGGAGCGAGGCCTCACGGATGCTGGGCACCGGGTCGTCTCGCGGGTGATGGCCGTTCCGGGAGCACGCAGCGCCGCCCTCGCGACCCAGGTTGATGACGCACTCGCCTGGGTGCCCGACGTCGCGCTGGTCGTGATCGGCGCCAACGACCTGACCCACCTCGTGCCGGTCGAGCAAGCCGCGGCGGCCCTGGCGCAGGCCGTACGCCGGTTGCGGCTCTCGGGCGTGCAGGTAGTCGTCGCGCCGGCTCCGGACCTCAGTTCGGTGCCGCACGTGCCGGTGTTCTTGCGCGACGTGGTGCGCGAGGCGGGCGAGCGGTTGCGCCTGCGCCAGGCCGAGGTCGTCGTGGCCGAGGGTGGTCTGGTCGCCGATCGTGCACACACGACATCGGCGGCGTTCGCCGCTGACCCGAGCCTGTTCTCTCCCGACAGGTTCCACCCGTCCAGCCAGGGCTATGCCCTGATCGCGCGAGTCCTGCTGCCGACCGTGCTGGACGCCGTCCGCGCCGTCGACACAGCGTCCGGAGCAGGAAGCGAGCAGTGGGTGCCGCCGGCGAGTGGGTGTTGACTCGGCCACCCCGTCCCGGCAGACCGTGTGGCATCAGGTGGTCGACTTCCTGGACGACGAGCTCGTCGAGCTCGACTGCCGCGGCGGATGTTGACCCGATCAACTGAGCACGGTGAAGCCGATCACACGGTGCCCGGCACTGCCGCCTGCGGGTCTGAGCTGTGGCTGGGCACTCCGGAGTGCTGGGCGTCATCGAGCTCGCGGGTCGGTGCAGGCCTCCTCTCAGTTCAGGGGCCCGCCTCCACGACTTCTCTGACCGCAGCCAGATCGACGTCGTGCGGACCGATCCGGGTCAGGACCCAGGTGGCGCCGCGATCAAGCCACTCCCGGTGGTCCTGCTCGGGTTGAAGATCGACCACTACCTCGAAGCCCGGCGCCGGGTCATGCTGGTCGAGACCAGCGATCACCTCGGCGAGGTCATCTGGCTGGTCCAAGCCGATGACGAAGAACCCGTCGTGGCGCGCGGCCCGGCGCATCGGCGCCATGTTGCCGAAGCGCCCAGCCAGCCAGATCGGAACATTCGGAGCCGGGTGGAAGCGGACATCGTGGGCTGCGTAATGAGTTCCGACGTGGTCGACCGGCCCCCCGGTCAGGAGCGCGGCGAGGACCTCGACCCCCTCGTCGAGCATGCGGCCGCGCACCCGGGGGTCGCGCTCGTCGCCGAACGCACTGAACTCGCCGACCCAGTCGTCACCCAGGCCCAGGCCGAGCACGAACCGGCCACCGGAGAGCACTGCCAAGCTGGCTGCCTGTCGAGCCAGGACCTGCGGTCGGCGCCGTGCCAGGGGGGTCACCATCGGCCCGAACAGCAACCGCTCGGTTCGCAGCGCCACGACAGCGCAACAGGTCCACACGTCAGCGATCTCGGCGACACCCGTGCCGTACTGCAGGTGGTCCCAGATGAAGAATCCGTCCCAGCCGGCGGCCTCGGCCCGGGCAGCCAGCTCGCCGATCAGCCGCGGGTCGGCGAGAGCGTCAAAGGGGGCGACGAAGAGTCCGCGGCGGGTGGTCACCCCACCATCATGCCGACGGTGTGAGGAGAGGGCTTGGCAAGGAGCCTCCCCCGGTCTCTCGGTCGGCCGCGCACGGAAGGAACTCGCGCAGCGAAGCGTCGGTGATCGGTGCTGCCGACGCGCAGGTGACGCCGTTGTCCGAGAGGCTGTGGGCCGCGGTGAGCGACGAGGACCTCATCGAGGGCATCGTCGCGCTCGAGGAGCACGAGGCGCGCCTTGCCGCGGGTGCGGGCACGGATGCCGGGCGAGATCATCGGCCGTGAGCTGCCGCGCAAGACACTGTCCTGGACCTCGACCGGCGACTGGTACGCCCACCTGGCCGGGTTGACCCGCTCAGCCGGGCGACGGGACCGTCATCCGGTCGTGGCTGCTCGACCTGTTGGTCGCCGCCGAGGCCGGGCGCCGGATCCTCACCCACGTCGGCGCCGGTGGCGTCCGGGTCCGCGGTCGCGGCACCCTCGAGGACGCCGCCACCCTGCGCGCCGCGCTGCTGCCCCTGACCAAGCCCCCTCGGCTGTCCCGTCCCAGCCCCATTGCGGGAGTGGGAGATCATCGGGGACGTCCTCAGGCGACGTCCATCGATGATTCAGCAGCGCGGTGCCCCACGTGAACCACGCGATCAACGCCGACCGCAGGTCGGTGTCGCCGGGAATGCTCGCGTCGTCGAGCGCCTGCACGAAGGCGGCGACCGCGCGGCCGTCCATCTGCTCGTGCGGCCCGTTGCCGGTGTGCGTGCGCACGACGGACGAGTAGTCGCCGATGCTGCCGGTGTACGCGGCCGGGCCGCCGAGCTGCTCGGCGAAGTACGCCGCCAGCCGCTCGGTGTGGTGCTCGTGCACCCCCGCATGGAAGGCATGGGACACGACGGGGTCGGTCATCACGCGCTCGTGCCAAGCCTGGGCCAGCGCCGAGCACGCTGCTCGGCCACCCATCGCCTCGAAGATCGTCGGGCTCACGTCCGTCACCCTACGGCTGGTTCGCCACGGTGAGAGGGATGGCGTGGCGACGAGGTCGGACTCGCGTCCCTCCCTTACCGGTGGGCTCACCACGGCTACACGTCATCGAACCGGGACTGATCGAAACCAGGGCGCTCTCCGCCGATCTCACCATCGTCAAGAGGCACGCGTCGGCACCTGGTGGGAAGGACGAAGTGCGCAGTTTCTCCACGCCCGACGACCCACCACCAAGCGTGGCCGATCCACGGCTCACAAGTGTCCCAAGTCGTACTCGGCGACGAGGCGTCCGAGCTGCGAGCCGACCTCGTCGCTGGTGCGGAAGTGGATGCCGGCCCAGACCCGGGCATCTTCGTTCTCGTCGACGGCCTGCTGCCAGGTGGTGTAGGACCGGTGGGTGCCGTCCGACGTGGCGTCGTCGATGACCAGCGGGCGTGCGGGTGCGGGTCCGAGGAAGTGCTCCAGGACCGCCGCGCCGGCGGCGGCGTACACGGTGTGGGCGCTGGGGTAGTCCGGATGCCCGGGTGTCCTGATCAGCGGGCTCCATTCCTCGATCCTCGGCGTGCTGAGGTCGCCGTCGTCGTCGACCTGAAACGCGGTGATCGGGCGCCAGTTGAAGTAGGTGTACTTCGTGTCGAAGGCGGCGATCTCGGCGTCGGCGGTGATCCGATGAAATGCCGACAACAGCCGGGCCCCTTCGGCGGTGGACACTCGTGCCGCCTGCATGGCCTCGCGGACCAACCGCACCTGCACCGCCAGCTCGGAGCCGGCCCAGAACAGGGCAACCCCGGTCTGTTCGGGTGTCCGGGCCGATGCCACGTCGCGGCCGAGCTCGCGAACTTCGGCGAGATCGCGACGGTAGAGCGCAGAACCGGGTCGCGGCGGCGGCCCGGGGCGGAACTGGTCGGCGGACCGCAGGAGGAACGGGGTCGCGTCGGGCATGCCGGCCTGCCGGGGCTCCTGGAAGTCCGGGGGCGTCGGTCGCCAGACCCCCGGCGCCGGCGCCGGCACCGTCACCAGCCCTTCGGCCGACTGGCTGTCGAGCCCGTCGTTCGAGCGCAGCGCCAGGACCTCGGCCGCTGCCTGGCTCCCAGCGGTCGAGCCCAGTCGGTCCGCGTCGTCGTCCAGGGCGTCGTCCAGTGCATCCTTGCGCTCCGGCACGAGAGCCACGAGCACGTCGTGCACGGCCGACGCCACGGCGGCGTCGACGAAAGGCCCGTCCTGTCTGCCCTCGATGGCGCGATCGGCGGCCCACCAGGCCAGCGCCCAGGTGCGAGCCGCTACCGGGTCCGGCGGCGGTCCCAGGGCCACGACCGCGTCGTTGGTCTGCTCGTACCACGTGGCCAGCACGCTCTCGTCGCCGCCGGAGCGGCTGGCGCACCCGGCGAGCGCGACGGCGCTCACTACCACCATGACCGTCAGACACACCGGTAGTCGTCGTCGCACGAGGCGAATCGTCCCACGCAGGGCCCGGGGCCGGGGCCGTGATCAGGACGCTCCCGCCCGACCGCCGCGCCCGACCGCCGCGCCCGACCGCCGCGCGCGGGCACGGGGCACGGCACAATGCAGTCATGCCTGTCACCCGCGGCTTCTCCGGTCGTCGTCGCAGCGAGGCCATCTCGCAGCGCGCCGACCGTCTGCCCCCCGGCCAGTACGACACCGGCGCCGACTTCCCGTCCCTGACCGCCGAGGCGACGCCCGTGGTCGACGTGGAGAGGTGGTCGCTGAGCATCGACGGCCTGGTCGCGACCCCGCAGCGGTGGTCGTGGCGCGAGATCCACGCGCTGCCGGGCGACTCCTACCACGGCGACATCCACTGCGTGACCACGTGGAGCAAGTTCGACACGACGTTCAGCGGCGTCAGCGTCGACACCCTGCTGGAGGCCGCCGGCCCACAGCCGGAGGCGGCGTACGTCATGGCGCACTCGACCTCCGGCTACACCACCAACCTCCCGCTCGCCGACCTGCTCGGTGGCAAGGCGTGGGTCGTCTGGGACTTCGACGGCAAGCCGCTGACGATCGACCACGGTGGCCCGGTGCGGCTGCTGGTGCCGCACCTGTACTTCTGGAAGTCGGCCAAGTGGGTCACCCGCCTCGAGGTGATGGCGAACGACCGGCCCGGGTTCTGGGAGCAGAACGGCTACCACGACCGCGGCGACCCGTGGTTGGAGCAGCGCTACCAGGGCGACCCGTGACCGACACGGCCTGGACGACGGCGACGATCGCCGAGATCGAGCGCGACGACCGACTGGTGCGGCTACGGCTCGACGTCGCAGCAGATCCCGGACGCATCGACCACCTGCCCGGTCAGCACTACGTCGTGAGGCTGCGCGCGCCCGACGACTACACCGCGCAGCGCTCCTACTCGGTCGCCTCCGACCCCGCCGACCCGCTGCTCGAGCTGATGGTCGAGTGCCTGCCCGACGGCGAGGTGTCCGGCCACTTCCGCGACGAGGCACGGGTCGGCGACGTGCTGGAGGTGCGTGGCCCGATCGGCGGCTGGTTCACCTGGACCGGCGAGCAGACCGCCCTGGCCATCGGCGGCGGCACCGGGGTCGTGCCCCTGGTTGCGATGATGCGGCACGCCGGTCGTCTCGGCATCCCCGAGCGGCTGCGGGTCGTGGCGGTCGGCAAGACCCTGCACGAGCTGCCGTACGCCGACGAGCTGCTCGCCCGCGGGGCCTCGGTGTTCACCACCCGCGAGAACCTCGGCAGCCGCGTGGCCGCCCCGCCCTACCCCGACGAGGTCGTCGACCTCGCCGAGGGCATCGAGCGCGCCTACGTGTGCGGCTCGGTGGGGTTCGCGTCGTACGCGCAGCGGCTGCTCGGCGAGATCGGAGTCGTCGCGAGCACGATCAGGGTGGAGCAGTTCTCAGCCTGGGGACCGTCCGAGGAACAAGGACAGACCCCTCGAGGCTGAAGGGAGAACGAGCCCACGACCGGCGAAAGAGTCCGCGACGCCGTGTCGGAACCCAATGAGCCGGCAGGCGGCCTCAACTTTCTGTTTCCGGGTCAGGGCTCGCGCACCAGGGTGACCGTGCGATCGCCCGGCACGAACCCCAGGCTCTGGTAGAGCGCGAGGGGCCCCGGGTAGTCGCGGTCGCCACGAGGACAGACCAGAGCGCGGGTGGCGCCGGCGTCGCGGGCGGCGTGCAGGGCGGCCAGGCTCACGGCGGCGGCCAGGCCCCGACGCCGGTGGTCGGGAGCGCAACCGACCGGCTCGAGCAGGGCGACTCCGGTCAGGGGATCGAACCAGACCAGGCACGAGGCCACCCAGGTGCCGTCGCCGGCTACCGCCACCCAGTCGAGGTCGGCCCGGTAGGGAGGCGTCGCCATCACCGCGGCGTACGACGTCGTGGTGACCCGCGAGGGATGCTCGCGCGTGCCCCATGCCGCGCGGTGACAGGCGGCGCGCGGGGCGGCATCGCCGTCCTGCACGGCTCTGAGCCGGTAGCCGACGACCTCGGGAGCGGCCGGCAGCCGCGCGAGGTCGAGGTGGTGATGGACGAGGAACGGACCGTTCTCCGGCAGGAAGTCGGCCTCGGCCAGGACGCGTAGCAGCGCCTGCTCGTCGGCGAGCACCATCGTGCGCGCAGCCTCGTCAGGCGCGTGCTCGAGGAACCACGCGACCGCCTCGCGCGCGACGTCGGTCGCGTGCGGGTCGGAGGGATCGACGCAGAGGTCGAGCCAGGTCGGTTCCTCGGCCCAGGCCCAGCCGGCGAGGCCGTCGCGCTCGACCCAGCGCCGCACCGGTCCGGCGTCAGCGCCCTCGATGGATCGAGCACTCCAGGCCAGCTGACCGGGGTGGTGTCGCCACCCTCGCGAGGCCGGCACCCACAGGCGCGACCCAAGGCCCTGCAGGTCACTGAGCACGGTGTCGTCCACGAGCGCAGGATGTCACGGCGACGAAGACCCTCCCGGGGCGTGCACGACGGCGCACGATCCGCGTACAATGAAGTTGAAACCTCAACCGACTTGGAGAAGGACTCCCATGACCAAGCTCTCGATCATCTACTACTCCGGCTTCGGCACCGGCCACGCGATGGCCACCCGTCTGGCCAAGACCGCTGAAGGCCTCGGCGCCGAGGTCCGTCTGCGGCGGGTCCGTGAGACCGCTCCGGACGAGGTCGTGCAGAGCGTCGACGCCTGGGCCGCCCACGCCGCCTCCGTCGCCGACGAGCCGGTCGCCGAGACCGACGACCTCGACTGGGCCGACGCCGTCATCTTCGGCTCGGGCACCCGCTACGGACACATCACCAGCCAGCTGCAGTCGTTCATCGACACCCTCGGCCCGCTGTGGCAGGAAGGCAAGCTGGCCGACAAGGTCTACGCCGCCTTCACCTCCACCTCGACCCTGCACGGCGGCCAGGAGACGACCCTTCAGGCGATGAACACCACCTTCTGCCACTTCGGCGGCATCATCGTGCCGCCCGGCTACACCGACCAGGTCAAGTTCAACGACGGCAACCCGTACGGCGTCGGCAAGGTCACCGGCTCCGACCTCGACGAGACCGACCTCGCCGCGCTCGACCACCTCGTCACCCGGGTGCTCAAGATCGCCGACAAGCTCACCTCCTGACCGCTGGCTGAGCGCAGCTGAGCGTCAGCCGAGCACGACGTCCACCGGGCGGCTCGACCGATCACCACGACGGTCGAGCCGCCCGTCGGCGTCTGCACTGCCCCGACGCGCTCGCAACCAGAGGTCGACGCTCGAGGTCACCTGCCGGGTGCTCCACCGCTGCAGCGGAGTCCGAGCGCCACGACCCCGACCTGACCCCGACCTGACCCGGTCCGGTGCCGCGGCGGCGCCCCGCCTGCGACGTCGCCGCGAGGTTCACGGTCGACGTCGTCGCGCTCCTGGGCGGCACCACGGCACTCGGTAGGATCCAGCAGGTGCCGACCGACCAGCAACCACCGCCTCGGTGGCTCGTCAACGCACACGTCGTCTTCGCCGCCTTCTGGCTGCTCCCGATCGCCTCGGCGGTCGAGGAGGGCAACACGTTCCAGATCGTGCTGACCATCGCACTCGGAGTCGGTTGGCTGGCCCTGGGCCTTCGGCAGCTGCGGGCCCGCCGCCGACTTCTCGCGTGAGCGCCGGGCCGGTCATCGAGCCCGAGGCGCGAGACGACCGCCCCCGCCTAGGGTGAAGGCATGATCGACCCGGCCGGAGAAAGCACGGCCCCTCCCGGGGTCACCACGCGGGCCATGACCGGCGCCGACCTGACCAGGGTCCGCGAGATCTACCTGCAGGGCATCGCCACCCGCCAGGCCACGTTCGAGACCGAGGCGCCCGACGTGGACGTCCTGGCGTCGACGTGGTTGCCCGGGCAGCGCTGGGTGGCTGAGGTCGACGGCGTCGTGGCCGGGTGGACCGGGGCGAGCGCGACCTCGACGCGGGCCTGCTACGCCGGCGTCGCCGAGACGTCGGTGTACGTCGCCGAGGAGGCGCGTGGGTGCGGCATCGGGCGCATCCTGGTCGACCGGCAGGTCGCCGAGGCCGACGCCGGAGGGCTGTGGACCCTCCAGACCTCGATCTTCGCCGAGAACCACGCCAGCCTGGCCCTCCACCACGCGTCCGGCTACCGCACCCTCGGCGTCCGGCGTCGCATCGCGCAGCTGGACGGCGTCTGGCGCGACACCGTGCTGCTCGAGCGACGACGAGCCCACGACTGATCCCCAGCCAGCCGGCCCCTGGGGGCGCAGCGGCGCGACCACCCGGAAGGCCACCGGCCAGGTCGAAGGATCGGAGGGTGAGCATCGCCCCCGGGACCGAGGTCCCGGGCGCCCCGATCGCCCCGGGTGCTGCGGATGCTGGGGGTCGGGCTGGTCTTCGTGAGCAGTGGTGTTCGCTCAGGTGAAAGCGACGCTGCCGCCCTGAGCCGGGGTTCCCCCGGGCCTGATCAGGCCCGGGGCGCGCGCTCCAGCAGCAGCGCCACCTCGTAGTGGTTCGTGTGGGCGAACATGTCGAGCACGACGGCCTCGACCGGCGTCCAGCTCGGCATGGCCGACAGGTCACGGGCGAGCGAGGCGGCGTGACAGCTCGAGTAGACCAGGTGCCGCGCGCCCGAGGCGTCGAGCCGGGCCGCGAGGTCGACGCCGATGCCGCGCCGAGGCGGGTTGACCACCACCAGGTCGGCGTCGAGGTCGGCCGCCGCCGCGTCCGCGCAGGAGAACTCGGCGTCGACCTCTGCCGCACGCGCCGACGATGTCGCACTCGCGACCGCCTCGTCGCTGACCTCCACGCCACGCACCCGCCGACCGGGCGCGGCCAGGTGCAGGGCGAAGCCGCCCACGCCGCAGTAGAGGTCGAGCACCGATGCGGGCTCGACGCGATCGGCCCACGAGGCCGCCTGCCGGTAGAGCGCGGCCGCGACCTCGGTGTTGGTCTGGAAGAAGCTGCGCGGGCGCAGGTGCAGCACGACGTCGTTGACCCGCATGGGCAGCGTCTCGCGCTCGGTCAGGACCGTCTCGTGCTCCCCCTCGAGCACCGCCTTGTGCTCGGGCTGGAAGTTGACCGAGACCACCGCGATCCGTGGTGCCTCGGACAGGAGGGCGTCGAGGTGCTTGCGGATGCGCGGTAGCGCCTCTGACGACCGCAGCACGCAGCGCACCAGGAACTCGCGGTCGGGCGACTCGGTCACGAGCAGGTGCTTGAGCTCGCCCCGCCTGCTCCCCACGTCGTACGGCGTCAGCCCGGCCCGGGCGACGAACCCGGCGAGGACGCCGAGCACCTCGTGCATCGCCGAGGAGTAGAGCGGGCACCACCGCAGGTCGACCCCGGTGCCGGCGGGGTCGAGGATCCCGAGCGTCGGTGCGTCGACCGGACCGGTGACCACCATCTTCGCCTTGTTGCGGAACGCCTGCTCCGCGCTCGCGACCGGCGGTAGCCAGGTCAGGCCGGGTCGCTGGGCGTGCTCACCCAGGACCGCCCGGCACGAGGCCTGCTTCGCGGCGAGCTGGACGTCGTACGCCGTGGGCAGCTCGCTGCACGACCGGCAGGCCGCGGCGTCGTAGTAGGCGCACTGCACGAGCCCAGCCTAAGGGGCGCCTCGTGACAGCCCGATCACGCAGGATCAGCAGATCTCGCCGACGCGGTAGATGCGGTAGGAGGCCGTGCCCTCGCCGAACGTCACCGTGGGGACCAGCTGGGCGAACAGCTCCTCGTTGAGCACGAAGCGTGGACTGGTCGTCTCCTGCGGGCCGACCAGCACGTAGTCGAGCCCGCTCTGCGACAGCAGCGCGCAGGCGGTCTCGAGGTCGCCGGCCGAGTAGATGGCCGCGATCATCGCCTTGCGCGGCTCGACGTCGTAGCCGGCCGAGGACGCCCACGAGGAGTAGCCGAGCGCGATCCCACGCCCAGCCATCGTGGGCGCGGTGTAGAGCTGGTCGTAGTCGGTGAGGAACGTCGAGCGGGCGGGCGTCTCGGCGATGATCCACGCTGTCGTCTCCTGCTGGGTCTCGTCGCCGAAGACGCTGACGACGAAGTCGTTCTTCACCGTCATCACGTCCACCACTCCCGAGACCGTCAGGACGACCGCGAGCACCACCGCTCCGGCCCGGGTGGTGACGCCGGCCAGGTGTAGCCGACCAGCTTCGCTGTCGCTGAGTGCGCTGCGGGAGAGCAACCGACCTCCGGCGGCCCAGATCGACACGACGGCGAAGGCGACGAACGGGGCGGCCAGGTTCTCCCAGAGGTTGAAGACCTTGTGGTTCTGGCCGCCGACGTCGAGGCCGACCTGGACGAGGTTCCCCCACACGAAGACGAACGTCGTTGCGAGGATCACCTCTCGATGACGCCGAGTTCCGATGAGGAGGGCTAGCACGAGCAAGGGGACGAACGCACCTTCGTTCAGCCACCAGTACTGCACGAACGACCACCAGTCGCCAGCCGAGAGCGGGTCCATCTCGCCGCCGGCGCACGACGACGCGGTGGACGCGCACGTCAGGTAGCCCAGGTGCACCGAGAGCCCGCCCTCGGTGCCGCCGCCGTTGAGGAGCACCGCCTGCGGCACCCCGAGCGTCAACGCGGGCACGGCGAACGCCGCGAGAGCCCGGAGCCAGGTGGGCACCTGGGCGCGGTCGTGGCGGGCGACGAGGAGCACTCGCACCACGAGCAGCATGCCGAGGAAGACCGCCGCGGCCAGCCAGACGACCCCGTTGAGCCAGAAGGCAGCCCCGAACACCGACCCCACCCCGACGAGCACGCGCAGGTCTGGCCGGACCGGTTCGCCGCGGGGGTCGCCGAGCTGGGCGAGCACGACGTACGTCAGCAGCAGCACGACCGCCATCGCGACGACGAGGTGCGTCTGGGTCAGGTAGGCGTTCGGGGTGTTGAACATGACGATGCGGTCGTCGGTGTACGGCCCGCCCGTGAGGTAGCCCTCGTGCGCCCAGAGGACGTCGGGTCGCAGCGCCGCGAGCAGGTTCCCGCCGGCGTCCTCCTGCACGTAGCGCAGCCAGCCCAGCGACTGGTTCGTCAGGAAGAGGCTCACCGCGAGCAGCCCGGCCCACAGGCCGTGGTCGCGCCACCAGCGCACCGGGCTCGGCGGCCCGAACAGCAGGCGCGCGAGCGCGAGGGTGAGGGTCATCAGCGCGGTGAACCCGATGATGCCCGGCAGGTTGAACGACCACTCGAGCGAGAATCCGCCCTGCTGCAACATGCCGGCGAAGAAGTCGAAGCCGAAGTGGTAGCGGATCGGTTCGCCGGCGAAGAACGGGTACTGCGTCGGGTAGTTGGCCCCGACCGAGAACGAGCGCGACAGCGCGCCGTGCAGTCCCAGGTCGCCCCAGGTGTTCGCCGACACGACGAGCTCGCCGTCCTCCTGGTGCAGGCGCGCGTGCATGAACCACCACGAGATGACGGTGGCGACGAGGGTCAGGACGATGTCGAGCACGGGGACGCGCAGGTCGCGCGGGCGCAGTCGCCGTCCGACAGCGACGAGCACGCCGAGCGCGAGCAGGGTGCTGACGAGCAGGCCGACCCGCAGGCTCTGCGACGTCCGCCCCGAGAGACCGGCCGCCACGAGGTACGTCGTCCACGACGTGCCCACCACCGCGAGGAGGAACCCCGCCGGGACGCGCACGATCGCCGGGGCCGAGGGCACTGCGCGGGTGGCCACGGCGAACCCGGCGAGGCTCGCGACGACGAGGTACGCAGCCGCCAGCACGCGGCCACCCTAGCCAGCGGCGGAGCGCCGAACCCGCCGGGCGAGGTAATCGGCGTACACGTCCAGCCCTCGCGCCACAGGGAACGCCTGACGGGGCTGTCTGCGCGCACGCCGCGCCGGGCTACGCGCGGACGGTGCTGATCACCCCTGGAGGGGGGGCCACAGATCGTCGATGCCTCGGCGGCGCTGCCCTCGCGCGCCGACCTCGCACCCGACGCCTATGGCTACTCCCGTCTCTCCCGACGGCGCCGCCTACTCCGCCGGCGAGTCCGCCGGCGAGTCCTCCGCCGCGGCCGGGGGCGCAGTCGGCGGCGGTCCCTCAGCCAGCAGGGTCTTGAACCCGTCCTCGTCGAGGATGGGGACGCCGAGCTGCTCGGCCTTCTCCGCCTTCGAACCGGCGTTGTCGCCGACGACCACGTAGTCGGTCTTCTTCGAGACCGAGCCCGACGCCTTGCCTCCCCGGGTCAGGATGGCCTCCTTCGCCGAGTCGCGGCTGAAGTCGACCAGCGACCCGGTCACCACCACGGTCAGACCCTCCAGGGTGCGTGGCGTCGACTCGTCGCGCTCGTCGGCCATCGTGACGCCGGCCGCCCGCCACTTGCTCACGATGTCGCAGTGCCACTCGTGGGTGAACCACTCGATGACTGCCTCGGCGATCGTCGGTCCCACGCCCTCCGCTGCCGCGAGCTGCTCCTCGCTCGCCTCCTCGATGGCCTGCATCGTGGCGAACTCCGTGGCCAGCGCGCGGGCGGCGCTCGGCCCGACGTGGCGGATGGACAGCCCCACCAGGACCCGCCACAGCGGCACGGCCCTGGCGTGGTCGAGGTGGTCGAGCAGGCGCCGGCCGTTGGCCGACAGCACCCGAGCCTCGGTCTCGCCCTCGGCGAGCTCGCCCCTCTTGGCAGCTCGGGTGAACAGCTCGGTCTTGAGCAGCTTGGCGGCGTCGAGGTCGAAGACGTCTCCCTCGTCGACGATCACGCCGGCCTGCAGCAGCGCGGCGGCCGCCTCGGAGCCGAGCCCCTCGATGTCGAAGGCGCCACGCCCAGCGACGTGGAAGACCCGATCGAGCATCTGCGCGGGGCAGGCGCGGTGGTTGGGGCAGCGCAGGTCCTTGTCGCCCTCCTTCTGTTGCGCCAGGGTCGTGCCGCAGGACGGGCACTCGGTCGGCATCACCCAGGGCTCGAGGCCCTCGGGCCGCAGCGCCAGCACCGGTCCGACGATCTCGGGGATCACGTCGCCGGCCTTGCGCAGCACCACGGTGTCGCCGGGCCGGACGTCCTTGCGGGTGACCTCGTGGGCGTTGTGCAGCGTCGCGCGCTCGACCGTCGAGCCGGCCACCCGGGTCGGCTCCATCACCCCGAACGGCGTCGCGCGTCCGGTGCGCCCGGTGTTGACCTCGATGGCGAGGAGCCGCGCGTTGACCTCCTCGGGCGGGTACTTGAACGCGATCGCCCACCGCGGCGCCCGACTCGTCGAGCCGAGGCGTCGTTGGAGCGTGACGTCGTCGACCTTCACCACGACGCCGTCGATCTCGTAGGGCACGATCGTGTGTCGGTGCTCGCCGGCATCGGCGATGTAGGCCTCGACCTCGTCGAGCGAGGCCGCGACCTGGACCTTGTCGGACGTCGGGAGCCCCCAGGCGGCGAGGGCGTCGTAGGCCTGCGACTGGGTGGTCGGAGCGAAGCCGTCGCGCGCACCGATCCCGTGGCAGACCATCCCGAGGTCGCGGGTGGCGGTGACGCGAGGGTCTTTCTGGCGCAGCGATCCCGCCGCTGCGTTGCGGGGGTTGGCGAAGGCGGGCCGACCGACCTCGGTCATGGCGACGTTCAGCCGCTCGAACGCCTCCGCGGGCAGGAACACCTCGCCGCGCACCTCGACCGAGGCCGGCACCGGGTGCTCCTTCGAGGCGGCGAGCCGGTGCGGGATCGAGTCGATGGTCTTGACGTTGGGCGTGACGTCCTCCCCGGTGCGGCCGTCGCCGCGGGTCAGGGCGCGCACCAGCCGTCCCTGCTCGTAGAGCAGGTTGATGGCCAGGCCGTCGACCTTGAGCTCGCACAGCAGCGCCGGCGCCTCGACGCCGTCGCGGGCCAGCCGGGCGTACCACTGCTCGAGCTCCTCGTGGCTGAACGCGTTGTCGAGGCTCTCCATGCGCTGACGGTGATCGTGGGCGGTGAAGTCGGTCGAGACCGCGCCCCCCACCTTCTGGGTGGGTGAGTCTGGCGTGCGCAGCTCGGGGTACGTCGTCTCGAGCTCCTCCAGGCGGCGCAGCCGGACGTCGAAGTCGGCGTCGTCGAGGCTCGGGTCGTCGAGCACGTAGTAGCGCCAGCGGGCGTCGTCGACCTCCTCGGCGAGCAGACGGTGCTCCTCGCGGGCCTCCTCGGTCGCCGGAACGGGCACGGGCACAGGCGCGGGGGCCGCGGCCGGGAGGTCCGCGTCGGGAGGGCTGTCGGGCATGACCCCATCTTGCCGCGCGGCGCCGACAACCGGCGTCCGCCCACCACGGTGAGGCGTCTCACCCATCCGGGTCGGCGGTCGTGTCCGAAACTCAGGGCGTGACCTTCGAGCAGTCGCGCGAGCACGACGCGCGCGTGATCCCCGCCGGACGCGCCTTGACCCGCCTCGACGTCGAGGCCCCACGGGCCGTGGTCCTGGTGCTGCACGGTGGCAAGCAGTCGAGCCGCCAGCCTGTCGACGGGCGCAGCGCCTCGTGGAAGCGGATGGCGGCGATGCAGCGCTCGATCACCCCCGCCCTGCACGCCGCCGACGTCAGCACCTGGCTGCTGCGCTACGCGGTGCGCGGCTGGAACAACGGCGCACCGGTCGCCGACGCTCGCTGGGCCCTCGACCAGGTGCGCCGCGACCTCGGCGACGTACCCGTCGTCCTGCTCGGCCACTCGATGGGCGGACGCACCGGCGCCTACGTCGCCGACGACCGCGCTGTCGTGGGCCTGGTCGCGGTCGCGCCGTGGTGGCAGCCCGACGACCCGGTCGCCGCCCTCCGTGGAAAGCGCGTCGCCGCCGCACACGGCCGCACCGACAAGATCACCTCGGCCCGGATGACCCGGGCGTTCCTGGCGCGCGCC
The DNA here is from genome assembly GCA_963742775.1 of uncultured Actinomycetota bacterium. Classification (GTDB taxonomy): domain Bacteria; phylum Actinomycetota; class Actinomycetes; order Propionibacteriales; family Nocardioidaceae; genus Nocardioides. Next base: position 739,847 of record CAVUNE010000008.1, read on the forward strand.
GAGGGCATCGCCGCAGCGACCGAGTTCCGCGACATGGGCCGGGTGGGCCACTACATGTTCCGCCGCGTCCCGACCTGGAACGACTTCGCCGCCTCGCGCTGCCTGGCCCTCCTCGGCTGAGGCGCCCCGACCCCCGGTCGACCTGTCGAAACCCCACAATTGTGGAGTTGTGACAGGTCCGCGGCCTCGAAACCTGTCAGATCGTCACAATTGTGGAATTCGACCGCCCTGGAAATCACTTCCTGGCGCCGGGAATGAAACGGATGCGTACCGTATTGCACAGTACGGAACCGTTCCGTTCCATCCAGTGACGAAGGACACACCATGACTCCCGCTGCCTCCGGCCTCACCCCCGAGGTCGTCAATCGACCCCGGGTCGAGGGTGACCGTGAGCAGGAGATCCTCGACGCGGCCCTCGAGGTGCTCGCCGACGCCGGCTACGACCGGCTCACCATGGACGCCGTCGCCACCGCGGCTCGCGCGTCGAAGGCCACGCTCTACCGGCGCTGGGCGAGCAAGTCCGCGCTCGTCATCGACGCGCTGAAGTCCCACAAGTCCCTCAGCGCACCGGTCGACACCGGCAGCCTGCGCGAGGACCTGCTGGCGACGTACTGCGGCATGGGTGGTCAGGCCGACCAGGCCCAGATCGCCATCCTCGCCAGTGTCGTCACCGCCATCGCCCACGATGCCGACTTCGCCGAGGCCTTCCGCCGTGACGTCCTCGGTCCCAAGGCGGCGGTCTCGGCCGAGATCTTCGCCCGCGCCCACGCGCGCGGTGAGCTGCGCGAGGACGTCGACCTCGACGTCATCGCCCCGGCGCTGCCGGGGATCGCCCTGCACCGCCAGTTCCTGTTCGGCCAGACGCCGGACGTCGACTTCATCACCCGCGTCATCGACCAGATCATCCTGCCCGCCGTCGTCGGGCCGAGCACTCCAGTCCACCTCCCGAGCACGCCAGAACCCATCACGAAGGACCTCTCATGACCGACCTGACCACCGATCCGCCGGTGCCCGACGGCACGCTCGACCCTGTCACGGGTGAGGCGTCCGACGAGAAGGACCTCCACCTCGGGTGGGCCCTCGTCGTGATCTCCATCGCCCAGCTGATGGTCGTGCTCGACGGCACGATCACCAACATCGCCCTGCCGTTCATCGGCAACGACCTCGGCATCAACCAGGCGAACCTGTCGTGGATCGTCACCGGCTACGCGCTCGCCTTCGGTGGTCTGCTCCTGCTCGGCGGCCGGCTCGGGGACCTCTACGGCCGACGGCGCATCTTCATGCTCGGCCTGACCGTGTTCGCGCTCGCCTCCGCGGTCGGTGGGGTGGCGCAGAACGAGGCGATGCTGCTGTCCTCGCGCGCCCTGCAGGGCGTCGGCGCGGCGCTGGCCGCACCCACGGCCCTCGCCCTCATCACCACCACCTTCCCGGCCGGCCCCAAGCGCAACCGCGCCTTCGCCGTGTACGCCGCGATGTCCGGCGCCGGCGCGGCGGTCGGCCTCATCCTGGGCGGCTACCTCACCGGGCTCGACAGCTTCTTCGGCATCGAGATGAGCGGTTGGCGCCTGACGTTCCTGATCAACACCCCGATCGGGCTCGTCGCCGCGTCCCTGGCTCCGCGCTTCCTGCGGGAGTCCGCCACCGGTCGCGGCCGCCTCGACGTGCCGGGTGCCGTCACGGCCACCGCGGGTCTGCTCAGCCTCGTCTACGGCCTGACCCGGGCCGGTGACAGCCGCTACGGCTGGAGCGACACCGGCACCCTGCTGGCGCTCGCGGCCGGAGCCGCGCTGCTCGTGCTGTTCATCGTCGTCGAGTCCCGAACCGATCACGCGCTGCTGCCGCTACGGATCTTCCAGAGCCGTACCCGGGCAGCCAGCTTCTTGGCGATGATGCTCGCCCCGGCCGCGATGTTCGCGATGTTCTACTTCCTCAGCCTCTTCATCCAGCAGGTCGTCGGCTACAGCTCGCTGCGCACCGGTTTCGCGTTCCTGCCGTTCTCGTTCGGCATCGTGATCGGCGCCGGCCTCTCCTCCAACCTGGTCAACCGGGTCGATCCGCGCTTCATCGCCGGCACCGGCACCCTGCTGGCCTCGTTCTCGCTGTTCATGTTCTCCCGCATCTCGATCGACGACTCGACGGGCTCGGTGCTCGGCGCCGTGACCGGAGGGGCGACGGCGGGAGCCGACCTGAACTACTGGACCAACATCTTCCCGTTCATCCTCACGATGGCGATCGGCATGGGCCTCACCTTCGTGCCGCTGACGCTCACCGCGGTGCACCACGTGCGCACCGAGGACTCCGGAGTCGGCTCGGGCGTGCTCAACACCATGCAGCAGATCGGTGGGGCCATCGGCCTGGCCAGCCTCAGCACCGTCGCGGCGCACTTCATCAACAACCGCGCCGATCAGGTCGGCGGGGCGATCGGTCGAGGCCTGACGACCGCGGGCGTCGACCCGTCCGCGGTCGTCCCCGGCACCGATCAGACCTTCCTCGGCTCCGCCGTCTTCCAGGCGACGTTCACCGAGGGGGCGACCAACGCGTTCCTCGTCGGCTCGATCATGATGCTGGGCGCCTCGCTGGTCGTCTGGACGCTCCTCAACGTCAAGCACGAGGAGCTCGCCACCGACGGCCCGCCCGTCCACGCCGGCTGAGTCGACACCACGCGCACCACGAGGGCCCGGTCTCCGCATGCGGTGACCGGGCCCTCGCGCGTCCACCTCAGCCGAGGTTGGCGGCCGCCGACGACGAGATCTCGAGAGCCCGACGAGCCCAGGGGTACGACGCCCCGGCGAGGCCGCACGACGGCGAGACACCGAGGCGGGGCCCTACCACCTCCGGGTCGAGACCCACCAGGTCGAGCCACCGCAGCACCCGCTGGACGACGACCGCATCGGTCAGGACGGCGTCCTCGGCCGTGGGCACGACACCCAGCACCACCCGCTCCCCCGCCTCCAGCGCCTCACCGAGGACGTCGTGACCGGCGGCGTCGAGCACGCCGAGGTCGACGGCGAGCCCACGCGCCCCGGCACCGCGGAGCAGGTCGAGCGGGACGTCGGACGCACACGAGTGCACCCACGCCTCGGCGCCCTCCTCGGCGATCGCGGCCAACACCCACTCGAGGTGCTCGGAGGCCTCGGGCGGGTGCACCGTGCGGTGCCGCCCGAAGCCCGACGCCGTCGGCACGGACCCGCCCAGCACCGCGGCGAGCGCGGGCTCGTCGACCTGCACGACCAGTCGCCTCGAGGCCGCACCGGACCCAGCCAGGTCACCGAGACGGCGTCGAACGTCACGCACGTGGCCGCGCACCGCCTCGGCGAGCGCCTGCGCGAGGTCGCGGCGCGCACCGTGGTCGCTCAGCACCTTGTCGCCGCGCGGCTTCTCGACGGTGGCCGCCAGGGTCCACGGACCCGCGACCTGCACCTTGAACGCGCCGGTGTAGCCCTGGGTGTGCTCCTCGAGCACGTCGAGGTCCTGGTCGAGACGGCTGCGCGCACGTCGCTGGTCGACGCCAGGTGCGTCGGTGAGCCGCCACCCGGCGGGCTGCAGGTCGACGCCGATCTCCTCGACGAGCGACAGCGTGCGTCCTACCATGTCGGACCCGACTCCGCGGCCCGGCAGCTCGGGCAGGAAGGGCAGGTCGTGCTCGCGCAGGTCGCCTGCCAGCTCGTCGAGCACCAGCCGCAGCGAGGCGACGAGGTCGTCGCCGGGCATCGACCCGAGGCCGGTGGCCAGGCTCATGCCGGCACGCGGTCGGTCGCGGCGATGGTCGCCGAGCCGACGACCCGGGTGCCGTCGTAGACCACGGCCGCCTGCCCGGGCGCGATGCCGTACGCCGGACGGTGCAGGTCGACCTCGACGGTGCCGGACCCCGCGTCGAAGCGCACCGTGGCCGGGAGCTCCTCACCGTGCGCGCGCAGCTGCACCGTCACGTCGTCGCCCTCGAGCACGCGGGGCACCGCGCCACACCACCGCGGCCGGATGCCCCGAAGCGCGTGCACGGCCAGCCGCTCGCGCGGACCTACCGTCACGGTGCCCGACACCGGTTCGATGTCGAGCACGAAACGGGGCTTGCCGTCGGGTGCCGGCCGCCCGATCCGCAGGCCCTTGCGCTGACCGATCGTGTAGCCGTAGGTGCCCGCGTGCCGGCCGAGCACCTCGCCGGAGTCGTCGTCGACGATGTCACCGCCGTCATTGGGCGCGCGGTCGCCGAGCTTCTCGCGCAGCCAGGCGGCGTTGTCGCCATCGGCGACGAAGCAGATGTCGTGGCTGTCGGGCTTGTCGGCCACGAGCAGTCCGCGCCTGGCGGCCTCGGCCCGGACGTCGGTCTTCGTCGAGTCGCCCAGCGGGAAGAGTGAGTGGGCCAGCTGGCGCTGGTCGAGCACCCCCAGCACGTAGGACTGGTCCTTGCCGGGGTCGATCGCGCGGTGCAGCTCGATCAGCCCGCCACGCTCGGCCGGACCGGTCTCGAGCTGGGCGTAGTGGCCGGTCACGACGGCGTCGAAGCCCAGCGCGATCCCACGCTCGAGCACGGCGGCGAACTTGATCTTCTCGTTGCACCGCAGGCAGGGGTTGGGCGTGCGTCCGGCGGCGTACTCGTCCATGAAGTCCTCGACCACCTCCTCGTGGAACTGCTCCGAGAGGTCCCAGACGTAGAACGCGATGCCGATGACGTCGGCGGCCCGACGGGCGTCGTTGGCGTCCTCGATCGTGCAGCACCCTCGCGCGCCGGAGCGGTACGACTGCGGGTTGCGCGACAGGGCGAGATGGATGCCGGTGACCTCGTGCCCGGCATCGACGGCGCGGGCTGCGGCCACGGCGGAGTCGACCCCGCCGGACATCGCAGCGAGGACCTTCACGGTCGGCTCACCGGCGCGCGGCCCGGGCCCGCTCGACGACGGGACCGATCGCGGCGACGACGGCGTCGACGTCGGCCTGCGTGGAGGAGTGGCCCAGCGAGAAACGCAGGGAGTGTCGCGCGGCCTCCTCGGTGCAGCCCATCGCCAGCAGCACGTGGGAGGGCTGCGCGACACCGGCCGAGCAGGCCGACCCGGTCGAGCACTCGATGCCACGCGCGTCGAGCAGCATCAGCAATGAGTCGCCCTCGCACCCGGGAAAGCCGAGGTGGGCGTTGCCGGGCAGGCGCAGCACCGGGTCGCCGTGCAGGTGGGCATCGGGAACCTCCGCGAGGACGCGACGCACGAGGTCGTCGCGCAGCTCGGTCGACCGCGCGGCATGCTCGGCCTGCTGCTTCACCGCGAGCTCAGCGGCTGCCGCGAAGCCGGCGATCGCCGGGGCGTCGAGGGTGCCGCTGCGGATGTCGCGCTCCTGGCCGCCCCCGTGCACCAGCGGCGTCACGCCGAGCTCACGGCGTACGACGAGCGCGCCGACACCGTAGGGTCCGCCGATCTTGTGGCTGGTCACCGTCATCGCATCGACCCCGGAGGCGGCGAAGTCGAGCGGCACCGAGCCGAGCGCCTGCACCGCGTCGGTGTGCACGGGGATGCCGTGCTCGGCGGCGATCGCCACGACGTCCTCGAGCGGCTGGAGCGTGCCGACCTCGTTGTTGGCCCACATGACCGAGATCACGGAGACCGGACGCTCGGCCGCGAGTCGGCGCAGCTGGTCGAGGTCGATGCGACCCGCGCCGTCGACCTCGAGCAGGCAGACCTCGGCCTCGCCGCTGCGCTGCATCCAGTCGAGGGGGTCGAGCACCGCGTGGTGCTCGATCGCCGACGAGATCAACCGTGGTGCCGCCCCGAGCGCAGCGGCGCGCGACCACGTGATGCCCTTGAGAGCGAGGTTGTCGGCCTCGGTGCCGCCGGAGGTGAAGACGACCTCCCCGGGCCGGCAGTTCAGGGCCGCCGCGATCGTCTCGCGGGACTCCTCCACCACCCGCCGCGCGGAGCGGCCCGAGGCGTGCAGCGAGCTCGGGTTGCCGACGTCGCGCAGGTGGGTCGTCATCGCCTCGATCGCCGCGGGCACCATCGGCGTGGTGGCGGCGTGGTCGAGGTAGTGCACCGGCTCGTCCATGACCTGCCCAGCCTACGACCCCGGTGGGCTCGGGCCCTCACCCGCAACGGGGCCGTGCACCGGCCGACCCTGCGTGAGGTCCCGACGTCCGTGGCCAGAACGCCTAGAGCAGCACCAGGTCGTCGCGGTGCACGAGCTCACGCTCGTAGCCGGCGCCGAGGTCGCGCCCGAGGTCGTGCGTCGAGCGGCCGAGGAGGCGCGGCAGCTCCTCGGAGTCGAAGTTCACCAGGCCGCGGGCCACCAGGGCGCCATCAGGGCCGGTCAGGTCGATGGGGTCACCCGCCACGAAGCGCCCGGTCACCCCGGTGACCCCGGCCGCGAGCAACGAGGCGTTCCGCTCGACCAGCGCCGTCACGGCGCCGGCATCGAGCGCGAGCGCGCCCTTGGCCTCGGTGGCGTGGGCCAGCCAGAGCATCCGCGTGGAGCGACGCACGCCGGTGGGGCGGAAGAGCGTGCCGACCGTCTCCCCCGCCAGCGCCGCGCCTGCCTGGGCCGCGGAGGTGAGGACGACCGGGATGCCGGCCCCGGTGGCGATCTGGGCAGCGAGGACCTTGGTCTGCATGCCGCCGGTGCCGAGACCCGCCGCACCGGCCCTCCCGATGCGCAGCCCCGCCAGGTCGTCGGCAGAGACGACCTCGGGCACCAGCGACGTGCCCGGGTCGCTGGGGCGTCCGTCGTACAACCCGTCGACGTCGGAGAGCAGCACCAGCAGGTCGGCCTTGACCAGGTGCGCCACGAGGGCTGCCAGGCGGTCGTTGTCGCCGAAGCGGATCTCGCCGGTCGCGACGGTGTCGTTCTCGTTGACGATCGGCAGCACGCCCAGCTCGAGCAGGGTGTCGAAGGTCTGCGCGGCGTTGCGGTAGTGCACGCGACGGTTGACGTCGTCGACGGTGAGCAGCACCTGGCCGACGACGATGCCGTGCCGTCCCAGCTCCTCGGTGTAGCGGTGCACCAGCAGCCCTTGGCCCACCGACGCCGCAGCCTGCTGCGCCGGCAGCCCCGACGGGCGACGGGTGAGCCCGAGCGGCGCCAGTCCGGCCGCGATCGCACCGGACGAGACGAGCACGACCTCGGCTCCCGAGGCACGCGCCGTCGCGAGGACGTCGACCAGGGCACGCAGCCGCGCCGGGTCGAGGCCGCCGGCTGCAGTCGTCAGCGACGACGACCCGACCTTGACCACGAGACGACGCGCCGAGGCGACCTCAGCCCGGACCACGACCGCCACCCGCGCCCCGACCGGTCACTTCTGCGCGTCCGGGTCGGTCTCGGCCCAGTCGGGGTCGTCCTTCGAGCCGATCTCGTAGCTCTTCGGGCCGTAGGTCTCGGGCTTGTCGAAGCGCCGGGCGACGTCGGCACGGGTCTCGTTCTCGCCACGGTCGTCCATCGCGCCCTCGATGGCCCGACGACGCTCACGCGCGGGGCGGTTCTCCTTGAGCCGGTCGTCCTCGCCACGGCGAGCGAGGTTCTCTGCGCCGGCGTCGAGGCCGGGCTTGAAGTCGAAGACCACGGCGTTCTCGGGGTCACCGATGAGCACCGGGTCGCCCTCGACCGCGCCGAGCCTCAGCAGCTTCGTCTCGACGCCGAGTCGGTTGAGGCGGTCGGCGAGGAAGCCGACGGCCTCGTCGTTGCTGAAGTCGGTCTGACGCACCCAGCGCTCCGGCTTGCTGCCCCGCACGCGCCAGCCGTCCTCGGTCTCGGTGACGGTGAAGTCGGCACCCCCGTCGGCGCTCGGCGGGCGCAGCACGATGCGCTGGGCCACCTCCACGGCACGCGCCTCGCGGGCAGCCAGGACGATCTCGGCCATCGCGAAGACGAGCTCGCGGGTGCCCTCGCCGCTGGCGGCGGAGACCGGGAACACCTGGAGCCCCCGGGCCCGCAGGTCGTCGAGCACCATCTCGGAGATCTCGCGGCCGTCCGGGACGTCGATCTTGTTGAGGGCGACCAGTCGGGGCCGATCCTCGAGCCCGCCGTAGCGGCTCAGCTCGTTCTCGATGATGTCGAGGTCGTCGGCCGGGTTGCGGCCCGGCTCGAAGGTGGCGGTGTCGAGGACGTGCACCAGCGCAGCGCACCGTTCGACGTGGCGCAGGAAGTCGTGGCCCAGTCCGCGTCCATCGCTCGCGCCCTCGATGAGGCCCGGCACGTCAGCGACCGTGAAGGTGACCTCGCCACCGGTGACGACGCCCAGGTTGGGCACCAGCGTCGTGAACGGATAGTCGGCGATCTTCGGCCGCGCGCGGGAGATGGACGCGATCAGGCTCGACTTGCCCGCGCTGGGGAAACCCACCAGGCCGACATCGGCCACGACCTTGAGCTCGAGGACGATCTCGAGCTCGTCACCCGGCTCGCCGAGGAGCGCGAACCCGGGCGCCTTGCGCTTGGACGAGGCCAGCGCAGCGTTGCCGAGCCCGCCACGGCCGCCCTGGGCGATCACCAGCTCGGTCCCGGGGCCCACGAGGTCGGCGATGACCTCGCCGTCGCGGTCGGTGACCAGCGTGCCGTCCGGCACCGGGAGCACGAGGTCGGCGCCGTGGGCTCCGTTCTTGTGCGAGCCGGCACCGTGCCCGCCGTGGTCGGCCTTGCGGTGCGGGCTGTGGTGGTAGTCGACCAACGTGGTCACGTCGGTCTCGACGCGCAGGATGATCGAGCCGCCCGGACCGCCGTTACCCCCGTCGGGACCGCCGAGCGGCTTGAACTTCTCGCGGTGGACCGAGGCCACCCCGTGTCCGCCGCGACCGGCGCTGACGTTCAGCGTGACCCGGTCGACGAACGATGGGACTGCCATGACTTCTCCTGGGTGAGGTGCGAAATGCCGACAGGGCGTCCCGATAACGGGACGCCCTGTCGGAAGGTGATGCTACGGATCGAGCGTCAGATCACTCGCCCGGGACGATGTTGACGACCTTGCGGCCTCGCTTGCGACCGAACTCGACGTCGCCGGCGATCAACGCGAAGAGCGTGTCGTCGCCGCCACGGCCGACGCCGCTACCGGGGTGGAAGTGCGTGCCGCGCTGGCGGACGATGATCTCGCCGGCGTTCACGGCCTGACCGCCGAAGCGCTTGACGCCGAGGCGCTGGGAGTTGGAGTCGCGACCGTTCTTGGTGGACGCGGCGCCCTTCTTGTGTGCCATCTCAGTAGTCCTCGTGTCGTTCGGGTGTGGTGGTGGTGCGCTGGCGAGCCGGAAGGCTCAGGGACGATCGACAGCGTGGCGGCGGAGCCGACACGCCCGGCCGTCAGAGACTGATGTCGGTGACCTTGACCTGGGTGTACTTCTGGCGGTGTCCCTGGCGCTTCTTGTAGCCGGTCTTGTTCTTGTACTTCTGGATCACGATCTTCGGACCCTTGGTGGCGCCGAGGACCTCGACGGTGACGGCGGAGTCGGCGAGGCCGGTCGCCTTGACGGTCTCCCCGTCCACGGTCATGACGACCGGGAGCGTGAGCGTCTCGCCGACGGGCGTGGTGACCGTGTCGATCTCGATGACGTCGCCGACAGCGACCTTCTGCTGCTTGGCGCCTGCGCGCACGATCGCGTACACCGCGGTCTCCTTCGTCGTTTCACAACACATATGGGTCTGCGGCACCGGCGAGCGGGTGCCAGGCAGAGGACAGCACGCCAGGCGCACCAAGGAAGAATGCTACGGACTCGGGCCCCGGACGGCAAAACGCCGTCCGGCGACCTCGAGGTCCTCAGCGCTTGCGGGTGCGCTTGCGCTTCACCGGCACGTGGGCGGCACCGCTGTCGGCCTCCGCGTCGGTGTCCGCGTCGGTGTCGCCCGCCCCGTCGGTCTCCACGTCGGTTCCCCTGTCCGTCTCCGAGCCGGTCTCCACGCCGATCTCGGCGCCGGCGTCGACCGGCAGCGATCCGTTTCCCGGTTCCAGCTCCACCGCGGACGGCTCGACCGATCCCGACTCGACGGGCGCGCCGATGCCGGAGCGGGCCGAGACCTCGCTCATCTCGGGGACCGGTGACTGCGTGGGCTGCGCCCGGTGGCCGTCGTCGGGCCCGCTCGGCTGGGCGACCTCGGCAGATCGCGTCGACTGCCCGCGCGTGCGGGTGACCACCCGGGGCGGTTCGGGTGCTGTCGCCGGCGCGGCAGCGGCGGCCGGTGCCGGGCTCGCCGCGGCGGGCTCGGGCGTCACCGGGGCCACCGGGGCCGTGCCGGCGACCGTGCGGCTGACACCACGACGGGTGCGGGTGACGACCCGTGGCGCCGCGGGCTCGCTCGGGCCACTGTCGGCGACCGGCCGCTCGGGGTCGACCGGGGCCTCGGGGGCGACCGGCGCCTCGGCGGGCTCGGGCACTGCTCGGGCCCTGACGTCGGGGGTCGCGTCCGGCGCCTGGGCCGCCGGCTCGGGCGACGTCGACACCGGAGTGGCTCGACTGGCACCGCGGCGGGTGCGGGTGACCACCCGGGGCGCTGCCGGCTCTGCCGGGGGCGGGGTGGGCTCGCTCGACTCGGCCGGCTCGCTCGAACGGGCCGGAGCTGTCACCGGCTCGCTGTCGGTGGCCGCCTGGTCGACCTGGTCGCCGGTGACCTGGTCGCCGGTGACCTGGGTGGCCGCCTCCTCGCGCACCCGCTCGGCCTTCGCCATCGCGGCGAACTCCGCCGGGGTGGGCTTCGAGGACGGCGCGGCCTGGCTGCCCGACTGGCCCGAGCTGCCCGGCTGGCCTGAGGTGTCGTCGTCGTCCTGCGAGCGACCACGGCCGCCGCGACGGCGTCCACCGCCACCGCCGCCAGCGCTGCCTCCCCCGTTGCTTCCCCCGTTGCCGGAACCGCCACCACGGCGGGGCTCGTCATCGCCCTGACGGGGCTCGACCGGCATGTCGTGCACCACCACACCGCGACCCTGACAGTGCTGGCAGTTCTCGCTGAACGACTCCAGCAAGCCGGTACCGATGCGCTTGCGCGTCATCTGGATCAGGCCGAGCGAGGTGACCTCGGCGACCTGGTGCCGGGTGCGGTCGCGACCGAGGCACTCCACCATGCGGCGCAGCACGAGGTCACGGTTCGACTCGAGCACCATGTCGATGAAGTCGACCACGATGATGCCGCCGATGTCGCGCAGGCGCAGCTGGCGCACGACCTCTTCGGCCGCCTCCAGGTTGTTCTTGGTGACGGTCTCCTCGAGGTTGCCCCCGGAGCCGGTGAACTTGCCGGTGTTGACGTCGACGACGGTCATCGCCTCGGTACGGTCGATGACGAGCGACCCGCCCGAGGGCAGGAAGACCTTGCGGTCGAGCGCCTTGGCGATCTGCTCGTCGACGCGGTAGGTCGAGAACAGGTCGTGGCCGTGGTGCTCGGCGGCGTCGTACTTCTCCATCCGCGGCTCGAGGTCGGGCGCCATGTCGACCACGTAGCTGCGCACGGTCTCCCAGGCGTCGTCGCCGGAGATGACGAGCTTGGCGAAGTCCTCGGTGAAGAGGTCGCGCACGACCTTGAGGGTCAGGTCGGGCTCTCCGTAGAGCAGCTGCGGGGCAGCTCCCTTGGCCTTGCCGTTCGACTTCGCCTCGATCTCCTCCCAGCGCGACTTGAGCCGCTCGACGTCCTGGGTCAGCTCCTCCTCGCTGGCACCCTCGGCGGCGGTGCGCACGATGACGCCGGCGGTGTCCGGGACGATCTCCTTGAGCAGCGTCTTGAGACGGTTCCGCTCGGTGTCGGGGAGCTTGCGGGAGATACCGCTGGTGGTGCCGTCGGGCACGTAGACCAGGAAGCGCCCGGCCAGGCTCACCTGGCTGGTCAGGCGCGCGCCCTTGTGACCGATGGGGTCCTTGGTGACCTGCACCAGGATCGTCTGTCCCGAGGAGAGGACCGACTCGATCTTGCGCGGGGCTCCGTCCTTGTGACCGAGCGCCGACCAGTTCACCTCGCCGGCGTACAGCACGGCGTTGCGGCCCTTGCCGATGTCGATGAACGCAGCCTCCATCGAGGGCAACACGTTCTGCACCCGACCGAGGTAGACGTTGCCGATGAGCGACGTCTGCGACTCGCGGGCGACGTAGTGCTCGACGAGCACCTTGTCCTCGAGGACGCCGATCTGGATGACGTCCTCACGCTGACGGATGGCCATGACCCGGTCGACCGACTCCCGGCGGGCCAGGAACTCGGCCTCGCTGACGATCGGGGCGCGGCGGCGACCGGCCTCACGACCCTCTCGACGACGCTGCTTCTTGGCCTCCAAGCGGGTCGAGCCGCTGACCGCAGTGATCTCGTCCTCGGGCGAGCGGGAGCGGCGGGTGCGGGTGGTGGTGCTGCCGGGCTCGTCGGAGCTGCCCGAGCCGCCGGAGTCGTCGCCGTCGCGACGCCGACGCCGCCGGCGGCGCGACGTCCCGTCGCCGGAGTCGTTGTCGTCGTCGGACTGGGCGTTGTCGGCGTTGCGGGGGGAGCCGCCCCTGGCCCCGTCGCCGGCCCCGTCACCGGCCCCGTCACCGGCCCCGTCATCGGCCCCACCGTTGGCGTTCCCAGCGTTCTGGGCGCCTCGGCCGCTCTGGCCACCTGCCGCGTCGTCACCCGAGTCGTCACCCTGGGGTCCGTCGCCACTCTTGCGGCGACGTCGGCCACCGCGACGCCGGCGGCGACGCGGGCCGCCGTCCCCGGACTCGGTCGAGTCGTCGTCGCTGTCGTCGTCGTTCGAGTCGTCGTCGTTGCCGTCGGCCGTCGCGTCGCGTCCGGGTGTCTCGGCACCCTCGACCGTCTCGTCGTCCTCGGTCTCCTCGGCGTCCTGGGCTGCTGCCTCGGCGCGCGCCCGGGCGGCGGACGACGTGCGCTTGCGCGCCGTCTTCTTCGCCGGCGGAGCCGCCTCGGCGTCGCCGGCGTCGCCGGACTCGTCGGTGGCGCCGACCTCGGGAAGCGACTCGTCGGCCGGAGCCGCGGCCTTCGTGGCCGGTGCACGGCGGGCGCGACGGGGCGCGATGGCCTCAGGGGCCTGGAAGAGCGGCATCGGCGCCGCGGCGCCGACGGCGTTGTCGCCGGTCGCGGCCTCGTCGCCGGCTGCGGGGGCCTGGGCGGTCGGGTCTGCGGGAGGTCTGGGCGGTCTCGGAGGTCTGGGCGGTCTCGGGGGCCGGGGGCGCCTCGGGCTCGATGCTCGCGGAGACCTCGGTCGCCGCGCCCGTCTTCGGAGCCTTGGCGCTGACCTTCTTGGCCGGAGCCTTCTTGGTGCTCTTCTTCGCCGCGGTCTTCTTCACCGGGGGCTCGCCTACCTCGGCGGGCGCACCCTCGAGCGGGTCGTCGGCGGGAGCAGCAGCGGGGGTCTTCTTGTCAGCGGCCTTCTTGGCGGGCGCCTTCTTCGCGGCCTTCTTCGCTGCCTTCTTCGCCGGGGCCTTCTTGGCCGTCCTGGCGGGGACCGCGTCTGCTCCGGCGGTGTCGGCAGCCGCCTCGGGGACCGAGTCGAGGGCGGGGTCGAGAGGCGGGGTGTCGGGGACGGGCGTGCCCGCGCCGGCGGCCTGCTCGGGGGTGATGCTCTGGTCAGCGTTGTCGTCAGCCATGTGCTGCTCCTCGCACCCGACCGCGGCCGGGTGGTGTCTGGCACCACGCCCGGGGGGAGTTGCAGTTGGGTCCGGAGCGTCGTGCAAAGCCTTCGTGGTTCGACCGACACCCTCCGCGGTGTGCGTCACTGGGCCGGCAGTCATCTTCCGCGGTCAGCAGCCTGGTCGGATCGCTGTCACCGATCCGGGCCGCGTCGCGGTCTGATGACGACCTGTCCCCACTGTGTCGACCCGCCGTGACGGACCGACGAGAACGTCGTCGGGTCGGGTCTCGCGCCTGGGAGCAACGATCGCCGACCGTGACGAGTATCGCACAGCGTGCTGATCGCGCCCGGATCCGTCCTCGGTCAGCGCGCCAAGGGGTCGCCGACGAGGCCCGTCGCCTCGTCGAGGGGCCCCTGCGCGACGCGGGTGAGCAACGGTGCACCACCGAGCTCGAGGCCGGTCAGCTCACGCAACCCGGTGAGCACGTCGTCGGGCCGCACGGAGGGGACGCCGTGACGCAGCACGAGGTCGAGCCGGGCAGCCCCCGGCTGGTCGACCACCTCCCCTGCGTCGAGCGAGACGACCGCGGCTCGGCAGTCGAACTCGCGCAGCCCCTTCTTGGTCATCCGCTCGACGCTCACCGACGGCTCGGCCAGGAACCGGACGACCGCGTCGGCGGCGACGCCAGGGTCGGCCCGGGTGTCGATGACCCACCGGCTGGCGATGAGCAGGTCGGCCAGGCCGCCCTTGTCGAGCTCGGCGGCGTCGACGACCTCGAGGACGTCGAGGCCGTCCGGCAGCGAATCGTCGAGCAGGACGTGAATGGCGGCAGCGTCGACCACCTGCGCCAGGGCGATCTCGAGGTACTCGGCCTCGCTGGCCGAGCCCGTCGGCGCGGCGCCGGCGTAGGAGATGCGTGGGTGCGGGTTGAAGCCCGAGGAGTACGCCATCGGCACCCCCGCCCGGAAGATGGCGCGCTCGAAGGCACGGCTGAAGTCACGGTGGCTGGTGAAGCGCAGGCGCCCACGCTTGGCGTAGCGCACGCGCAGTCGCTGGACAGGGGGCGCCTGCTGCTCGGGCGGCTGACGGCTCATCGGACGGGCTCGTCGGGACTGGCGTCTCTGTGCATCTTCATCGCAGGCGAAGGGTAGACGGTGCCGATGCGTCGGCCGTCGAGCCACTCGCCCAGCCGGGCCGCCTCGGCGTCGAGCGCCCGGCGCGCCCGGGTCGCGACGTCCTCGAGAAGATGCACGCTCACCGTGCCGCGAAGATCCTGGGTCCAGCACCCGACCACGCGGCCGTCGACCCACGCGGTGGTGCCGGCATTGCCGTTGCGGTCGAAGAGGTCGGCGGCGTGCGGGCCGAGGTAGAAGTCGCGCTCCTTCCACCCCATCACGGTCGGGTCGAGGACCGGGAGCAGCGCCACCCACGTCTCGCCCACCGCGGCGCTGCTCGGGTCCTCGACGTCGTCGGGGAGCAGCCACCCCGTCGCGCCCCCGTCGAGCGAGACCGCGACCGCCTCGACCGCGGTCAGGGCGGCGCGGACGGCGCCCTTGGTCGCGCCGAGCCACCAGACCAGGTCGGTCTCGGTGCCGGGGCCGAAGGACGTCAACCACCGTCGGACGAGCTCGGCGTAGCCGTCCGCGGCCGCCAGCGGCTGGGGCACCTCGCCGAGCCAGTCCGCCATCAGGGTCCAACGTGGGCGCGAGAGGCGCCAGTGCACGGTGTTGGTGCCGCGGACGAGGTCGTGGGTCAGGCCGAGGTGGGTCAGGATCCGGGTGTGGTTCCACACCGAGCCCGCGGTCACGTCGAACGTCACCGCCACCTCCGGCACGAGCTCGCGCACCTCGATCGCGGTGAGCCCGTCCGGCCGGTCGGCGAGGGCGGCGAGCACGGCGGCACGGGACCGGTGCACCCAGGCCACGCCGTCGGATGCGACACCGGCCTTCTCGACGTCCTTGGCCATCCGCCTCAGCTCTGCCTCACCGACCCGTGCCGACGCGCTGCCCCACGCTGCAGGAAGCAGGTCGCGGGGGAAGACGAACAGCGTGCGGCGCATGGCGAGCTGTTTGACGACGTCGCGATCGACGAACAGCGCGCGGTCGACGTCGGCGACCTCGAGCCCCTCGACCCGGCACCGACAGGAGAGGTAGACCGTAGCGGGCTCTGTCGCGTGCAGGACCGTCATCGCCGCGGTCGCCGCAGCGACACCGGCGGCGCGGTGCCCGGGGGCCAGCGCGTGACGCCTGGCCAGCCGGACGCGCCGTTCGGCATCGGGCACGTGGCGCATGCTGCGCATCCTCCCCCACAGCACCCCCGAGGCGTGCCAGACTGCGCTGCGACGGCCAGCGAGTGCGCCGATCGACCTTGATGAGGCCGACCCGAAGGATCCCCGATGAGCAACCCCTACGACCCCACCAACAGCTCGGGCGACCAGGACGCCAATCCGGCCAACCAGGGCACTCCGGGCAGCCAGCCGCCCCCGCCGCCGTACGGCGACGCCGGCCAAGGTGGGCAGCCTCCGCCGCCCTACGGGCAGACGCCGTACCCGCAGGACGCCTCGGGGCCGGGCAGCTACGGTCAGCAGCCTCCCTACGGCCAGGCCCCCTACAGCCAGGCCCCCTATGACAAGTCCCCCTACGGCCAGGGCGGGTACGTCTCGGACGCGCCCAAGAAGACCGACGTCGTCTCGATCATCGGCTTCATCCTCAGCCTCACCGGCTGCCTCTCGCTGATCGGCGCGATCATGGGCGCGATCGGGCTCAAGCGCACGAAGAACGGCCAGCGCAAGGGCCGCTGGGCCGCCATCGCTGCGCTGGTCATCGGCATCCTCGGCACCTTGGCGCTGGGCGGCATCGTGGCGGCGATCGGGCTCTTCGCCAACTCGGTGATCGCGGTCGACGGGGCCACCGTCGGCCAGTGCGCCAACATCTCGAGCGAGGACGCCAAGTCCGTGCTGCTCACCGACGCCGACTGCACCGGTGACCACGACGCCGAGATCGTCTACACCGGTACCTACGGCGAGGTCGAGAACTCCCAGTTCGTGCCGAGCAACCCTGACGACCTCACCGACGCCGGCATCTCCTACGGCATCTGCACCGAGCTCATGACCAACGCCGGCCAGAGCGCCGACCTCGACGCGCTCGGCGACGACGTCACCTACCAGTTCGTGACGATGACGGCCGACCCGCCCAGCAGCGAGGCGTTCTACTGCTACGCCGAGCGCACCGACCAGAAGCCGTTCACCAGCAAGCGTCTTCCCTGATCCCTGCCGGCACGTCGGGCCGCGGCCCGAGGCCTCAGCCCTTCGCCGTCGCTCACACCACGCTGAGCGGCAGCAGCTGCTGCCCGGTGGGACCGATCTGGATCTCGGTGCCCATCTCGGGGCAGACGCCGCAGTCGTAGCAGGGGGTCCAGCGACAGTCCTCGACCTCGACGTCGGAGCTGCCGTCGGCCACCGCGAGGGCGTCCTCCCAGTCGGCCCAGAGCCAGTCCTTGTCGAGGCCCGAGTCGAGGTGGTCCCACGGGAGCACCTCGTCGTAGCCGCGCTCGCGGGTGGTGAACCAGGCCTGATCGACGCCGGTGCCGGCCAGGGCCGCCTCGGACGCCGCCATCCAGCGGTCGTAGGAGAAGTGCTCGCTCCAGCCGTCGAAGCGGCCGCCGTCGCGCCAGACGTGCTCGATGATCGCGCCGACGCGCCGATCACCGCGCGAGAGCAGTCCCTCGACGCTGCCGGGCTTGCCGTCGTGGTAGCGGAAACCGATCGCGCGGGCGTACTTCTTGTCGGCCCGCACCAGGTCGCGCAGCTTCTGCAGGCGCGAGTCGGTGGTCTCGACGTCGAGCTGTGCGGCCCACTGGAACGGCGTGTGCGGCTTCGGCACGAACCCGCCGATCGAGACGGTGCACCGGATGTCGTTCTGGCCGGTGACCTTGCGGCCCTCGGCGATGACCCGCTTGGCCAGCTCGGCGATCTGCAGGACGTCCTCGTCGGTCTCGGTGGGCAGACCGCACATGAAGTAGAGCTTCACCTGACGCCAGCCGTGCGAGTAGGCGGCCGAGACCGTGCGGATGAGGTCGTCCTCGGTGACCATCTTGTTGATCACCTTGCGCATCCGCTCGCTGCCGCCCTCGGGTGCGAAGGTCAGCCCGGAGCGGCGTCCGTTGCGGGAGAACTCGTTGGCCAGGGAGATGTTGAAGGCGTCGACGCGCGTGCTCGGCAGGCTCAGGCTCACGCTGGAGCCCTCGTAGCGGTCGGCGAGGCCCTTGGCGACGTCGGCGATCTCGGTGTGGTCGGCGCTGCTGAGGCTGAGCAGGCCGACCTCGTCGAAGCCCGAGCTGCGGATGCCGTTCTCGACCATCGCCCCGATGGTCTCGATGGAGCGCTCGCGTACCGGGCGCGTGATCATGCCGGCCTGGCAGAACCGGCAGCCGCGCGTGCAACCGCGGAAGATCTCGACGCTGAAGCGCTCGTGGACGGTCTCGGCCAGCGGCACCAGCGGCTTCTTCGGGTAGGGCCAGGCGTCGAGGTCCATCAGGGTGTGCTTGGTGACGCGGTGCGGGATGCCGGGCCGGTTGGGCACCACGGCGGCGATCGCGTGGTCGGCGCCGTAGGTGACGTCGTAGAACGCGGGCACGTAGATGTTGCCGGTCACCGCGAGGCGTCGGAGCAGCTCCTCGCGACCGCTCGCCATCTCGCCCGAGGGGCGCCCCTCCTGCTTCCACTCCTTGATCACCTCGGAGATCGCCAGCACGACCTCCTCGCCGTCGCCGAGGACGGCGGCGTCGATGAAGTCGGCGATCGGCTCGGGGTTGAACGCAGCGTGGCCGCCGGCGAGCACGATCGGGTCGCGGTCGGTGCGGTCTGCGGCGTGCAGCGCGATGCCGGCCAGGTCGAGGGCGTTGAGCATGTTGGTGTAGCCGAGCTCGGTGGAGAAGCTGAGGCCGAAGACGTCGAAGTCGCGCACAGGACGGTGGGCATCGATGGTGAACTGCGGGATCGGGCCCTGGTCGTCGCCGGTCCGCATCACCTGCTCGAGGTCGGGCCAGACCGAGTAGGTGCGCTCGGCGAGGATCCAATCGCGCTCGTTGAGCACCTCGTAGAGGATCGCGACACCCTGGTTCGGCAGGCCGACCTCGTAGGCGTCGGGATACATCAGGGCCCAGCGGACCGTCTGACCGGGCGCGCCGCCGTCGCTCACCCCAGCCCCGCAGTCCCACTCCTTGACGGTCGAGTTGAGCTCGCCGCCGACGTACTGGATGGGCTTGGAGACCGTCGGAAGGTGGGGCTCGAGGCGTGCGAACACGCTCGTGCCGTCAGGGACGGAGGTGGGGCTGGGCATGCGCCGCAGTCTACGAGCCGCGCCCATCCCCCTCCGATTCGCGAGCAGTCAGGTGCTCAGGTGGAACGCTCGGGGGCCGCGGCCGCCCTCACCGCTGCTGCGGCCGACGTGGCGCGCAGCTCGACGGCCGGCATGAGGAGGAGGATCAGGAAGGCGATCAGCCCGGCTCCGGAGGCGAGCAGGAACACGCGGTCCATCGACCGGGCGAAGCCGGCCTTGAACGGGTGCGCGAGCGCCGGGTCGAGCCGTTCGATGATCGAGGAGTCGTCCTGGACCGACGCGATGACCGCGGGGTCGCCCGCCACGACCCTGGCGTCGAGGGACCCGGGGTCCTGGGAGGCCGCGGCAGCGGCCTGCTGGAAGGCCGGCGTCTGCGACTCCTCGGCGAAGGCGACGGAGATGTTGGCGCCGACCGTTCCGAACAGCACCGACAAGAAGACCGCCACGCCGATCGTGCCGCCGATCTGGCGGAAGAAGGTCGCCGAGCTGGTCGCCACGCCGATGTCGCTGGGCGGCACCGCGCTCTGCATCGTCAGCAGCAACGGCTGCATGCACTGACCGAGGCCGAGGCCGAGCAGCAGCATCGCCAGCGACACCCACACCAGAGCCGTGTCGGCGCTGGTGAACGAGAGCAGCAGCAGCGAGACGGTGATGAACACCGAGCCGACGATCGGGAAGGTGCGCACCTTCCCGGTGCGGGAGATGACCCGACCGGACCCGATCGAGGCGATCATCATGCCCGCGACCATCGGCAGCATCAGCAGGCCGGACTCGGTGGGCGAGGCCCCGTGGACGATCTGCATGTAGAGCGGCAGCAGCATGATGGCGCCGAACATGGCCACGCCCACGACCACGCTCGCCCCGACCGTGACCACGGCGGCACGGATCGTGAAGATCTTCGGTGGGATGAGCGCCGCGTCGCCCATGGCCCGCTCGGCGATGACGAAGGCAGCCAGGCCGAGGGTGCCGATGACGTAGCAGAGCAGCGACTTCGGGTCGGTCCAGCCCCACGTGCGTCCCTGCTCGGCCACGGTGAGGACCGGGACGAGGGTGGTGACGAGGGCCGCGGCGCCGTACCAGTCGATACGGACGTCGCGCGCGGGCGTCGAGTGCACGTGCAGGGTGCGGTAGACCACGACGAGCGCAGCGACACCGATCGGAACGTTGACCAGGAAGACCCAGCGCCAGCCGGTGAACCCCAGCAGCTCGGAGCGGCCGGCGAAGAAGCCGCCGACGAGAGGGCCCAGGACGCTGGAGGTGCCGAAGACGGCCATGAAGTAGCCGGTGTACTTCGCCCGCTCGCGCGGGGAGACGATGTCGCCGATGATCGCGAGCACCAGGGTGAACAACCCACCCGCGCCGAGCCCCTGGAAGGCGCGGAACGCGGCCAGCTGAGGCATGGACGTGGCGAAGGAGCAGAGCGCGGAGCCGGCGATGAAGAGCGTGATGGCGAACATGAAGAGCTTCTTGCGCCCGTAGATGTCGCCGAGCTTGCCGTAGATCGGGGTCGTGATCGTGGAGGTGATCAGGTAGGCCGTCGTCACCCAGGCCTGGACCGAGAGCCCCTGGAGGTCGTCGGCGATGGTGCGGATGGAGGTGCTGACGATCGTCTGGTCGAGGGCTCCGAGGAACATGCCGAGCATCAGTCCGGACAGGATCGCCAGGATCTCGGCGTGCGAGTACTCACCGCTGTGGGTGGTCGGCGCCGCGTCGGGGCGGGGTGTGGTTGTCATCGTCAACCATCGTAGGTCCTGTGGCACCCCTCGGGGCAAGCCTCTATGGGGTGGGTCACAGCCGCCGCTCACCCACGCCGACCGGCAGGGGGAGGCGTCCGGCCCGAGGGCGCACCTAGGTGCGGACCAGGACCCGCTTCGCCGGCTGCAGGCGGGCTGCCGGAGCCTCGGCGGCGCGCCGCGAGATGTTGAGGAGCAGCCCGACGGCGAGCATGCCGGCGAACATGGAGCTGCCGCCGTAGGACACGAACGGCAGCGGCACGCCGGTGACGGGCATGATGCCCAGGCACATGCCGATGTTCTGGAAGGCCTGGAAGCCGAACCAGCAGGCGATCCCGGCGGCTGCGACGCGACCGAACACGTCGTCGGTGCGCACCGCGATCGACAGCGCACGCCAGAGCACGATCCCGAGCAGGCCGATGATCAGGGCCGAGCCGACCAGGCCGAGCTCCTCACCGGCGACGGTGAAGACGAAGTCGGTGTGCTGCTCGGGGACGAAGCCGGACCTGGTCTGCGACCCGTTCAGCAGCCCGTTGCCGAACCAGCCGCCGTTGCCGACCGCGATGCGGGCCTGCTCGACGTTGTAGCCGGCCCCGCGCGGGTCGAGGTCGGGATCGGTGAACGCCAGGAACCGGTCGACCTGGTACTCCTTCAGCACGCCACCACGCACCGCCGTCACCGCGCCGGCCGCCGCGGTGAGGGTGAGCCCCACCAGCCAGCAGCGGGGCGCTCCCGACGCCGCGAGGACCCCGAAGACGGTCGCAGCGAGCACGAGCATCGTCCCGAGGTCGGGCTGGAGCATGATCAGAGCGGCGGGCACGGCCGCGATGAGGAGCATCGCCACCACGTCGACGCTACCGACACGGGGGTGCCGGCGACCCTCGGCGCGCTCGGCCACGACCAGTGCCATCCCGATCACCACGGCCAGCTTGGCGAACTCCGACGGCTGGATCGACAGCCCGCCCAGCATCAGCCAGGAGCGCGAGCCGTTGATCACGGTGCCCATCGTCAGCACCAGCACGAGCCCACCGACGGAGGCGAGGTAGACGACGGGGGCGACGATGCGCACCCAGCGGTGGTCGGTGGCGAGCACGAGCACCAGCAGCGCGAGGCCGAGGGCGACGTTGACGATCTGCTTCTCCAGGTAGGCGCGGGGGTCGCCACCGGTCAGGTCGCTACGCGCGCTCGTCGCCGACCACACCAGCAGGCACCCGACCACGCTGAGCAGCAGCACCGAGGCGAGGAGCACCCAGTCCATCCCGGCACGACGAGTCATCTGCGGTCCCCCTTCGCGGTGCGGAGCGCCGGCGGCAGGATCGAGCCGTTGCGCTGGAACACGGGCAGGCGGTCGGGCAGCGTGGTGCCGGGGATCGCGGCGCGCGACGGGTCGACGTCCTCCCCGTCGATGCCGTAGAGCGCCTCCCAGATGGCGCGGACGCCGGGCCCGGACGTGCCGGAGCCGGTGCCGCCCTGACTGACCATCATCACCACGACGTAGTCGTCGGAGTACGACGCGACCCACGACGTCGACTGCTTGCCGTAGACCTCGGCCGAGCCGGTCTTGGAGCGGATCGGCACCTCCTCCTGCGGGAAGCCGATCATGCGCCAGGACATGGTGCCCTCACGGGTCACGCCCTTGAGCGCCTCGTCGATGTAGCCGTGGACGCCCGGGGGCAGGTCGACGTGCCCGGTGACCTTGGCCGGGATCTCGCGGACGACCGTGCCGTCGACAGCGACGACGGCCTTGCCGATGCGAGGTGCGTAGAGCGTGCCGCCGTTCGCGATAGCGGCGTACCCGCGAGCGAGCTGGAGCGGGGTGACGACCGTGTCGCCCTGCCCGATCGCGAAGTTGACGGCGTCGGTGACCTTGTAGGAGCTGCCGTCGACGCAGAACTCGCCGGCGAACTTGTAGACGAAGTCGCTGATCCCCCGGTTGGCCGGGTCGCCCTGCGCCTTCGCGGCGATGCCGCAGTAGTAGCTCTTCTGGGACTTGTAGTAGGCCAGCTTCCAGTGCCGATCGGCGATCCGACCTGAGGCCTCACCGGGGAGGTCGATGCCGGTCCTCGTGCCGAAACCGAACGCCTCGGCCTCCTCCACCAGCGGGTCGCGGGCGTCCACGTCGTCGGCGTCGGAACCGTACTGCTGCCAGTAGTCGAACCCGATCCGGTAGAAGAACGTGTTGCACGAGACCTCGAGCGCCTTCTCAAAGGTGATCGACCCGTAGGACGCCGACTCGTGGTTGCCGAAGTCGCGGTTGCCCACGCGGAACGACGACGAGCACGGCAGCACCGTGTCGGTGCTGTAGCCGTGCGTCAGGGCGGCCGCGGTCATGAACGGCTTCCAGGTCGACCCGGGCGCGAACTGCCCCTGGGTGGCCCGGCCCAGCAGGGGGGTGCCGGCCTTCTCGGAGTACAGGTCGGCGAGCTGCTTCTTGGTGATCCCGTCGACCCAGACCGACGGGTCGTACGTCGGCTGGCTGGCCATCGCGACCACCCTGCCGGTGTCGGCCTCCAAGACGATGGCGGCGCCGGAGTCGGCCTCGTAGTTGCGGTCGGTCACCGGGTCCCGGGTGGCTCGCGCGGTGGCGATCATGGAGGCGAGCTGCTTCTCCACCGCCGACTGCACCCGCGCGTCGATCGAGGTCACCAGGGTGTCGCCGGCCTGCGCCTCCACCTCGCCCTCGTCGGCGATGACGCGGCCCATCGAGTCGACGCCGACCTCCCGGTAGCCGGGCATGCCGCGCAACCAGGCGTCGTACTGCTGCTCGACCCCGGCCCGCCCGACGACCGAGGCGCCGTTGACCGAACGGTCGCCGTCGGACTCGGCCCGGTCGAGCTCGTCGCCGGTCACCGGGCTGAGGTAGCCGAGCAGGTGCGCGGCGTTGATGCCGAAGGGCTCGGGGTAGTCGCGCACGCTCTGCTGCTCGACGATGACACCGGGGAAGTCCTCGGGCTCCTCGCGCATGCGCTGCGCCTGCGCCTGGCTGATGTCGAAGGCCACCGGCACCGGCTGGTAGGGCGAGCCGTTCCAGCACACACCCGGCTCGGAGTCGACGTCACCGCAGCTGACCAGACGCGCGGCGAGGCGACCGGCCCGGGCCTCGACGACGTCGGCCACCCGGTGCAGGAGCGTGTCGCCCTTCTTCTCGCCGAGCTTGCCGAGCACGGTGCGGTCGAGCGAGACCACCCAGGACAGGCGGTTCGCCACCAGCGGGCGGCCCTGGTCGTCGACGATGAGTCCACGCGAGGGCTGCAGCACGATCTCGCGCACCGACTGCGCCGCCGCCTGGCCCTGGTACTCGTCGCCGCTCACGACCTGCAGGTAGTAGAGCCGCACGAGCAGGGTGGCGAAGAGCGAGAAGACCAGGGCCTGGATGACCACCAGCCGCAGCCGGCTGGTGCCGGCTGCGGAGCGGGAGGGGGAGGCGCGACGAGAGGTCATCTCGAGACGAGCTGCTCGGGCTCGAGGCGGTCGAGAGCCCGGGTGACGGGCGGCAGCACGAACGCCGCGACGACGACGTCCCACACCACGGCGGCGAGCACGACCTGGAGCAGCTGCGGGATCGTCGCCGCGGTGTCCTGGAGGACGAGCCCGCTGAGCGCGAAGACCGAGGCCCCGAGGAACGAGCAGGCGGCGACCGTGGCCAGGCAGGTGCCGACGGACGGCAGGACGTCGCTGCGCACGCGGCCGGCGACGTAGCCGACCACCAGCAGGGCCAACGCCCATCGACCCGCCACGTGGTCGGCCGGCGGCGCCAGGTCGAGCAGGACCCCGCCGAAGAAGCCCAGCACCATCGCGAACTGCGAGCCGCGCACCAGCCCGGCCGACACGACGACCAGGAGCACGAGGTCGGGGACCACGCCGCGCCAGGCGAAGTGCGAGAACACGGTCGTCTGGAGGACGAGCGCGACCAGGACCGCGACGCCGACCAGGAGGACGCGAGCGGTGGACGTGGAGGACAGGGCCTTCATCGCAGGCTCCCGTCGGCTTCGACGACCGCGCGGTCGCTGCGGGTGCCCGAGGGCACCACCACGCCCACCAGGTCGAGCGCGGAGAAGTCGACGAAGGGGTCGATGACGGCGCGCTGCGACGACTCGCGCAGGCTGGAGTAGACCGACACCACCTGGCCGATCGGCACCCCGGCGGCGTACGGCCCGCTCGCGAACCCGTCGTCGTCGACGCTGCCCCAGGTCACGACGGTGTCACCCTTGGCAGGCACGAGCGACTGGTCGAGCAGCTCGAGGTCGAGGCGGGCGGTCCCACCGATGACGCCGCGCCCCTGGAGGAAGCCGAGCTCCATGCTCTCGCCGATCCGACCGCCGACGGTGGAGTCCGCGTCGACGAGCAGGAGCACCGTGGCCGAGGCGCGGGTGACGCGCAGGACCCGGCCGACCAGGCCGTCGTTGTTGACCACGGTCATGTCGGGGGCCAGGCCGGAGGCGGAGCCGGCGTCGATGGTGACGGTGCTGGAGAAGGACTGCGAGGAGCCGATGGCGACGACCCGGGCCGGCACGAGGGCGTAGCCGAGCGACTCGGCGGCGCTGGTCAGCCCGTCGAGCTCGGCGAGCTTGTTGCGCTGGTAGTCGGCTGTGCGCACCTCGGTGCGCAGCCCGGCGTTCTCGGCCTCCAACGAGGCGAGGTCCGCGCGCAGCTGCTCGCGGCTGCGGAACGCCTCGGGCAGCTCGACGACCGGTCGGATGGCGGTGGCCACCGCGGCCTGAGCTGGTCCGACCACGCCGCCGACCAGCTGACGCGCCGGGTCGACGACGGAGTCGGTGCCCGTGTCGAGCAGCATGAGGCTCGCGCTGGCGAGCACCAGCGCCACGACGAGCGCTCGGGGCGGGGTGCCGTCGCCGGAGCCGGAGCGGGGGGCCTGGCCGAAGGGTCGGCCACGGTCGGTGCCGCCGAGCGCGCGGAGGCTCTGCAGGCGACTCACCGGCGCCGCCTGGTATCGGCGACCAGCACCTGCTGGAGGGCCTCGAACTGCTCGACGCAGGTGCCGGCACCCATGGCGACCGACGTGAGCGGGTGCTCGGCGACGTGGACGGGCATGCCGGTCTCGTGGCGCAGACGCTCGTCGAGCCCGCGCACGAGCGCCCCGCCGCCGGTCAGCACGATGCCGCGGTCCATGATGTCGCCGGCCAGCTCGGGCGGCGTCTGGTCGAGGGTGACCCGCACGGCGTCCACGATCGCGTGCAGCGGTTCCTCGATCGCCTTGCGGATCTCGGCAGCACCCACGGTGACGGTGCGGGGCAGCCCGGTCACCAGGTCACGCCCGCGGATCTCGCCCACCGGTTCCTCGGTCGACGGGAAGGCCGAGGCCAGGGTCATCTTGACCTCCTCGGCGGTGCGCTCCCCCAGCATCAGGGAGTGTTCCTTCTTCATCCACGACACGATGGCGGCGTCGATCTCGTCGCCGGCGGTGCGGACGCTGAGAGAGGTGACGATGCCACCGAGGGAGATCACGGCCACCTCGGTGGTGCCGCCGCCGACGTCGACGACCATGTTGCCGGTGGGCTCGTGCACGGGCAGCCCCGCGCCGATCGCGGCCGCCATCGGCTCCTCGATGATGAAGACCTGGCGGGCGCCGGCCTGGTAGCCGGCCTCCTTGACCGCGCGCTGCTCGACGGCGGTGATCCCGCTGGGCACGCAGATGACCATCCGCGGCTTGGCGAAGTACCGGCGACGGTGCACCTGGTGGATGAAGTAGCGCAACATCTGCTCGGTCGCCTCGAAGTCGGCGATGACGCCGCCCTTGAGCGGCCGCAGCGCGGTGATGTTGTCGGGGGTGCGACCGATCATCCGCTTGGCCTCGTGGCCGACCGCCAACACCTCGCCGGTCGTGTCGTTGAGGGTCACCACGCTCGGTTCGTCGAGGACGACGCCCTTGCGCCGGACGTAGACCAGTGTGTTGGCGGTGCCGAGATCGACGGCCATGTCGCGGCCGATGATGCTGTTCGCCATTGCGCGCGCCTCACTGCTCACGCGCATGACCGGGGAAGGTGGGGCCGCACGCGCGTGATTCCGCGGGTCCCGTCAGCGAGCGTAGGAAGGGCCGGGCCGAAATCGCCGCAGGCACGCCGAGCGGGCGTGGTGCGCGTGTTGCCCGTGGTACGCATGTGATGCGGCCCCGGGACAACGGCACGAGGCGTCATCGCAGGCTCGTGCCGGGAGCGGTGGGGGTTCGATCGTGCTCCGGGTCGTGCGGCGGACCCCACCAGGGGTCGCTGATGGGTGCGGCCCGGCGGACGTCGGCGTCGTGTCCGGTGAGGATCGCAGCGACGTTGTACAGCGACTCGCTGTCGCGGTCGAGGTAGGCGTCGTGGGCGTCGAAGCCGTCGAGGCGCCCGCGTTGCATCGACTCGGCCTGGAAACGGGTGGCGCCGAAGCTGTCGCCGGCGGGGTCGTCGCCCAACCCGGCGCCGAGCAGCGTGCCGAGGTCGAGCGTGCCGTTGCCGGCCAGGTCGGCGACAGCATCGCGACTGTTCGCACCGACCCACACCTGGTCGTGCACCAGACCGAGGTCGACGAGGTGGTGGACGTCTCCCCCGAGCCCCGGGCTGCCCAGGAGCACGAGGTCGTCGACGAGGAGCCCGTGGTCGTGAGCGGCGTGCCCCGCGGTGGTCGAGCCGTAGCTGTGCGCGATCACCGTCAGGTCGGCCGGTGGGGCGATCCGCTCGGCCCGCAGGTCGGCCACGGCCTCGGCGAGGCGGGCGCCGCCCTGCGCGGCGAGGGTCTCTCGTGCGACCCCCAGCGCGTCGCCGGAGAACCCGTCGAGCAGTGGCACGTTGTCGGGTGCGTCGTACCCGATCCAGGCGAGGGCGGCGTGCGACGCGTCCCCGTCCATCGCGCGGGCCGCACCGTAGACCGTGACGGCGTGCGCCGTCAGGGCGTCGATGCCCGCACCGTCGGTGCCCAGCCCCGGCACCAGCATCGACACGTCGTCGGCGGTGTCGGGGTCACCGACGGCCACCGCGACGGCCCCGTCGCCCTCGAAGCCGGACGGGTCGTAGAGGTAGAGCCGCGCCGGCACCCGCTCCCCCGTCCGCGGGTCGAGAGTGTGCGCAGCACGGGAGCACGCCTCGGCGGCGGCTTCGGCGTTGCGCAGGAGCGCGCTCTCGTCGTCGCTCAGTCGATCGCGATCTCGCAGCGACCGCAGGGTCGCGAGGTCGCGCTGCAGGCGGACGACGTTGGCACGGTGCCGGGCGAGAGCCGGGATCCCGCCCAGGTTGCCGATGACGCCCGGAGCCGCGACGAGGAGCCCCGTCCGCTCGGCGCGGCCGAGGCCGCGCCACCAGACGAGCACCTCGTCGGCGGGTGCGCCGGGAGCAGGCAAGCTCTCGAGCGCGCGGTCAGCGGGGTCGGGCACGCCGCCGAAGCGTCGCTCGACGCTCGTCAGGGCGAGGACACGCTCGAACACCACGATCATCTCCCGCTCCTCGAGCGCCAGGTCGTGCACCCAGCGCTCGCGGTCGATCTCGTAGCTCGCGATGTGGGCGGCCACCGCGTCGGACCTGGCCTGCAGCACCGGAACGAGCTCGGTACGACCCTCTGCGACGGCAGCCGCGACGTCGCGCCGCAGCCTCTCGATGCCGTCCGCGAGCAGGGTTCCGGTGCGGGTCAGGTCGTCGTGACGCGCCGTCAGCGCGGCCAGTGACGACGAGTGCTCGAGGACCCGCCCCGCCACGCGGCGCAGCGCCGCCGACATCGCGTCGGCTCCGCGCCCGATCGAGGCAGTCGACGACCGGTAGGCGTCAGCCGACTCGCCCCACCAGTCGTCGAGCCGGGCCGGACCCGCGACGAAGGCGCCCAGGTCGTCGAGACGGGCGCAGGCGGCTCGCAGCTGCACCCCGCAGTCCTCGACCAGGTACGGATCGACCACCAGGGTCGGCATGACACCCGGCGGGGCCGGGAGGCTGACGTGGGTCACCGCCACTGCTCCACGAAGCCCGACAGCGTGGAGGACCGCACCCGGGCAGCCGCGTCCGCACGCAGCCAGGCGCCCAGCACGTCGCGCAGCGCGTCAGCCTGCTGCTGCGACAGCTGCGCCGCCGCCCCGGTGTGCTCGCTCCAGGCCCGCAGGAAGTCGGCGACCGCGCGGGTGACGTGCGGGGTGAAGCCGGCGGTGGCGGCGTCTGCGACCTGGACGGCCGCGACCCTCAGGTCGACGTGCTGCTCGTCCCATCCCCGGGCGACGCCGACGACGGCGGACGGCTCCACCGCCATCTCACGAGCGGGGGCGGAACCGGGATCGGTGTCGGATGCGTGCATGCGCCCACGGTCGCGTCGATCCCGCCGCGCTGCCCCATGAGCGCCCCTGACTGTGGACGACGTTGCGCCTCACGACGTCTGTGCGCGCCTGTGGGCCGGCGCGCGGGCCGGGTCAGAGCTGGGGGAACCAGAGTGCGATCTCGCGCTCGGCCGACTCGGGCGAGTCGGAGGCGTGCACGAGGTTCTCCCGGTTCGAGAGCGAGAGGTCGCCGCGGATCGTGCCCGGGGCGGCCTTGCGGCCGTCGGTGGCGCCGTTGATCGCGCGCACGACGTCGATCGCCTCGTCCCCTTCGAGCACGAGCGAGACGAGCGGTCCACTGGTGGCGAACGCACGGAGCGGCGGGTAGAAGTCGCGCTCGACGTGCTCGGCGTAGTGCTGGTCAGCGAGCTCGCCGTCGATGAGGCGGTGCTCCATCGCCACGATCACCAGCCCCTTGGCCTCGAACCGCGACAGGACCTCGCCGACGAGTCCGCGACGCACGGTGTCGGGCTTGAGCAGGACGAGGGTGCGCTGGGTCATGCGCTCACCCTAGGAGATCGCCGCCGAGAGCGTGGGCGCGGGCGACGACGTCCGCGGGGACGACGTCGTGGGAGTCCTCCGCGGACACCGGGGCACCGGTCACCCGGCGCACCGGGATGACGCCGCCCCAGACCCCGGCCTCCACGTCGGACGGTTCGTCGACCGGGTCGCCGGCGCGCTCCTTCATGGACGCTTCGGCGAGCGGCACCGCCAGCACCGAGGTCGCCGCGAGCTCCTTGCGGGTGGGGGCCCGCAGCGTGGCCGAGCGGCCCGGCACCATGTGGTCGACGGTCAGGGCGAGGGCGTGCAGCTTCTCCTCGGGGTCGGTGACCACCCGGGCCGTCCCGATGACCACTGCCGAGCGGTAGTTCATCGAGTGGTGGAAGCCCGAGCGGGCCGCGACCAGCCCGTCGAGCTCGGTGACGGTGACGCAGACCGTCGTCCGCTCGGAGCGGGTCAACCAGCGGGCCGCGACCGAGCCGTGGACGTAGAGCGTGCCGTCGTCGTCGGGGCCGTCGAGGTCGACGGCGAACGCCACCGGCAGGACGACCGGGTGGTCACCCACGACGACGCCCAGGTGCGCCACGAGCGCGTCGTCGAGCAGGGCGTGCAGCGCGGAGCGCTCGCTGCGGGCGCGGTCGGCACCTCGGCGGACGGTGGTGCGGGCGGTGGGTGACAGCGGGGCGCTCATGGTCCCAGCCTCTCAGCCCGGCGACCTGTCGCCCCGACGACCTCAGGCCGGGTCGCCCTGCTGGGCGTCGAAGGCAGCGAACGCCGCGGCCCGCTCGCGCTCGATCTTGCGCCCGAGGAGGTCGGCCGCACCCCACAGCAGCGCGAAGATGACGCCGAGGAAGAACATCGTGGCGACCAGGAACCCCAACGCGATCGCGGCGCCCTGGACGGCCCACCCCAGGCTGTAGGCCCACTCCTTGCGCAGCAGGCCTGCCGCGAGCAGGCAGACCAGCGCGAGGCCGAGCCCGACCGGGAGCGCGGTGGCGGCGCCCACGTCGGCCACGGCGATCATCACCGGCGTGCTCAGGCCGAGCGTGATGGCCTCGAGGAACAGCACGGCGGAGCACATGCCGCGACGCGGGGACTTGGTGCGCTCACTCATGCGTGCCCCCAGGGCGTTGTTCGGCGCAGGAGCGGAGCGGAGGAGGCGAGGGACGTCGGTGGGGTGTTCATTGATCGAGGCCCTTACCCGCACCTCGTCGGTGCATCAGCAGCGTGCGCGCCTCACCGACCGTCACCACCGAGCCCGTGACGAGCACGGCTCCGGAGCCGAGCGGGCTCCCGAAGGCCTCCCCTGCCTCGGCCAGGGTCGCGGCCGCCTCGATGGCCTCCGCGAGGTCGGGGACGACCGAGACCCGGTCCTCGTCGAAGATCTCGAGCGCAGCCTCACCGAGCTCGGCTGCCGGCATCGCCCGCGACGTCGAGTTCTGCGTGCAGACGAGGTGGGCGAGGTGCGGCTCGAAGGCGGCGAGCAGGCCCTCGTAGTCCTTGTCGGCCATCACGCCGACGACTCCGATGAGCGGGTTGAGCTGGAAGGAGTCCTCGAGCGCGGCCGCTGTCGCGCGAGCGCCGTGCGGGTTGTGGGCAGCGTCGAGCACGATGGTCGGGCTGCGCCGGATGACCTCGAGACGACCCGGGGAGGTGACCTCGGCGAAGGCGGCGCGCACGAGGTCGTCGTCGAGCACGGCCTCGCCGACGAAGGCCTCGACGGCGGCGAGCGCCACAGCGGCGTTCTGCGCCTGGTGGGCACCGAAGACGGGCAGGAAGATGTCGTCGTAACGACCGTGGAGCCCCTGGAGCGACATCACCTGGCCACCGACGGCCGCCACCCGCGTGATGACGCCGAACTCCAGCCCTTCGCGGACGACCGTCGCGCCGACCTCCTGGGCTCGCTCGAGCAGCACCGTCGCCGCCTCGAGCGGCTGCTCGGCCAGGACGACGACCGCGCCGGCCTTGATGATCCCGGCCTTCTCGACGGCGATGGCTCCCGGCGTGGCGCCGAGGTGGGCGGCGTGGTCGACGGCGACCGGCAGGACGACCGCGACGTCGGCGTCGATGACGTTCGTGGCGTCCCAGGTGCCGCCCATCCCGACCTCGACGACCGCGACGTCGACGGGAGCGTCGGCGAAGGCGGCGTACGCCATCGCGACCACCGTCTCGAAGAACGACAGTGGGAACGGCTGATCGACATCGACGAGGTGGGTGTAGGGCGCGACGTCGTTGAACGCGCGCACGAACGCCTCGTCGTCGAGGGGCTCGCCGTCGATGCTGATCCGTTCGTTCATCCGCTCCACGTGCGGTGAGGTGAAGCGTCCGGTGCGCAGGTCGAGGGCTCGCAGGAGGGTGTCGATCATCCGCGAGGTGGAGGTCTTGCCGTTGGTGCCGGTCAGGTGGACCGAGCGGAACGATCGCTGGGGGTCGCCGAGCAGCTCGCAGAACGCCCGGATCCGGTCGAGGGAAGGCTCGAGCTTGGTCTCCGGCCAGCGCGACAGCAGCGCGTCCTCGACCTCACGGTAGGTCTCGGCCAGGCGCGGGACGTCGGTGGTCTCGGGAATCTCGGGGATCTCAGTCGGGTCGGCCATCTCGTCCCCGAGTCTAGGGACCCCCCGAACGTGCTGCGACACCCTCGTCCTCACCCCTTCGATGTCGAGTCGGCGCGTACACGCGCCGACTCGACCCGGATCCTGCGCCGAGTCGGCGCGTAGACGCGCCGACTCGGCCCGGATCGTGCGCCGGGCGGACCGGGGGGACCGTGACAGCCGTGACAGCCGTGACATCCGTGACAGTGAGCTAGAACAGGTTCTAGTGTCGCGCCATGAGGACCACCGTCGCCATCGTCAACGAGCCCGGCCAGCCCTTCGTCCTCGAGGAGGTCGACCTCGACGAACCGCGCGCTGACGAGGTGCTGGTGCGGATCGTCGCGACCGGGCTGTGCCACACCGACCTGTCGCTGCGCGACAGCCTCCCGGCCGAGATGTTCCCGCGGGTCTTCGGCCACGAGGGCGCCGGCGTCGTCGAGCAGGTGGGGACCGAGGTCACCGGCATCACGGTGGGCGACCACGTGCTGCTCAGCTTCCGCTCGTGCCGTGCGTGCGAGAAGTGCGCCGAGGGGTTGGTCGGCTACTGCGACAACGCGTTGATGTTCAACTACATGGGTTTCCGGATGGACGGCTCGACCACCCACCAGCGCGACGGCGCTCCCGTCTACGGCTCGTTCTTCGGTCAGTCGAGCCTTGCGCGGCACGCCATCGCCTACGCCGACAACTGCGTCGTCGTCGACAAGTCGCTCGACCTCGCCCTCGTGGCGCCGTACGGCTGCGGGTTCCAGACCGGCGCCGGCACGGTGCTCAACATCTTCGACCCCGGCCCCGACGACAGCCTCGTCGTCTTCGGCTGCGGGGCGGTCGGCCTGGCGGCGATCGTGGCTGCCCGGGCGGCCGGCTGCGGCACCGTCGTCGCGGTCGACCTGCTCGCAGGCCGGCTGGAGGTCGCGCAGAGGTACGGCGCGGTCGGCGTCGACCCGTCCTCGCTCGGTGAGCAGTCGGTCGTCGACCGGGTCAGGGAGCTCACCGGGGGCGGCGCGACGTTCGGCATCGACACCACCGCCGTCTCCGCGGTCGTCAAGCAGGCTCAGCAGTCGCTGGCGATCCGCGGCACCCTCGTGGCCCTGGGCCTCGGGGCCGAGGAGTACGCCATCGACGCGATCGACCTGCTGCAGAACGGCAAGATCATCCGCTCGTCCATCGAGGGCGAGTCCGACCCCCAGGAGATGATCCCGCGGCTGCTCACCATGCGGGCCGCCGGCGACTTCGACGTCGACGCCCTCGTCACGACCTACCCGTTCGAGCAGATCCAGCAGGCCATCGACGACGTGACGTCCGGCGCGGTGGTCAAGCCGGTCCTCGTCTGGTGACTCGGCGTCCGCGCGAACGCGGTCAGCGGATCTCGAGGTGCGCCATGTCGACGACCGGCACGAAGCCGAGCGCAGCGTAGATGCGGTTCGACACCGGGTTGGCCTGGTCGGTGAAGAGGCAGACGCGGTGACCGTCCTCCTGCACCGCGCCCGAGACGGCGGCGACGGTGGCGCTGGCGTAGCCGCGGCCGCGCTGCTCGGGCGGCGTGTAGACCGGACCGATGCGCACGACGCCGTACGCCGGGGCGTTGGCACCGGTCAGGTGCACGACCTCGCCGTCCTCGTCCTCCCACAGCCAGACCCCGCCCCGGGCGATGCGCGCCAGCATCGACGCCTCGTCCTGCGGCTCCAGGGGCGCGACCGCGGCACGACCGGACTGAGCGGCGGCATCGATCTCGAAGGCGTCCCACCAGCCCAGGCACACCCCGACGTCGTGGGGCTCGGCGCGGCGCAGCCGCCCCTCGACCGGGGCGGGTCCCACCAGACCCTCGAGCACGTGCAGGCGGGTGTGTTCGACCACCCGCGCCGTTCCCCCGCCGAGCCGCGCCGTCTCCTCGGCCATGACCCGAGCCGCCGGCAACGCACCGTTGACCTGGGTGATGGCCTCGCCACGCTCCGCGAGAGCACGCGCCAGCGCGAGTGCGGCGTCGTCCGACATGGCCGTGAGGTACGGCGGGCTCGCACCGCCGGGTGCCGTGCGCATGCCCACGGCCACCACCGGCCCGTCCGTCTCGTCCCGCACGGTGACCCACCACCGGGGTGCTGCCCCTCGGGCGAGGTTGCCCGCGGCGCACCGCTCGGTCACCGTCGAGACGACGGTGACCAGCACCGGGTCGGCGGCCAGGAAGCCATCGGCAGCGGTGAGGAAGGCGATCGGGTCGTCGAAGAACTCGAGAGCGGGCACGGTCGCGGTCACGACGTCATCTGATCGCAGACCGGACCGTGGCGCCACTGGATTCGGCCGACCTGGCGCGGCCGGGTGACGCCCCGGCGCTGCGCAGGCACCCGCACCACTAGGATTTCGGTCATGACTGAGACCATCGAAGGCCAGGCCCCGGACCCGACGAGTGCAGCGGAGACCCCCGCCGGCGCCGTCGTCGTGCCGGACAAGCCGGCCCTCGAGGGTCTCGAGGCCAAGTGGTCGCAGCAGTGGAAGTCCGACGACACCTACGCCTTCGACCGGTCCCAGCCGCGCGAGAACGTCTACTCGATCGACACCCCGCCGCCGACCGTGAGCGGCAGCCTCCACGTGGGCCACGTCTTCTCCTACACCCACCCCGACCTCATCGCCCGCTTCCAGCGGATGCGCGGCAAGACGATCTTCTACCCGATGGGCTGGGACGACAACGGCCTGCCGACCGAGCGTCGCGTGCAGAACTACTTCGGCGTGCGCTGCGACCCCTCGCTGCCCTACGACGCCGACTACACGCCTCCAACGAAGCCGGACGCGAAGAAGCAGGTGCCGATCAGCCGGCCCAACTTCATCGCCCTGTGCGAGCAGCTCGTCGTGCAGGACGAGGAGGTCTTCGAGTCGCTGTGGCGCACGCTGGGGCTCTCGGTCGACTGGAAGCAGCACTACACGACCATCGGGACGACCGCTCAGAGCGTCAGCCAGCGCGCCTTCCTGCGCAACTTCGCTCGCGGCGAGGCCTACCTCCAGGAGGCGCCGACGCTCTGGGACGTCACCTTCCAGACCGCCGTCGCGCAAGCCGAGCTCGAGGCGCGTGAGTACGCCGGCGCCTACCACCGCGTCGCCTTCCACCGGCCCGACGGCGAGCCGGTCCACATCGAGACCACCCGCCCCGAGCTCATCCCCAGCGTCGTCGCCCTGATCACGAACCCCGAGGACGACCGCTACCGCGACCTGGTCGGCACCACCGTGACCAGCCCGGTGTTCGGGGTCGAGATCCCCGTCGTCGCACACGCCGGCGCCGAGATCGACAAGGGCTCGGGCCTGGTCATGTGCTGCACCTTCGGCGACCTCACCGACGTCACCTGGTGGCGTGAGCTCGACCTTCCCGTCCGCACGGTCGTGGGCCGCGACGGACGCCTCACCCGCGAGACGCCGCCCTGGCTCGCGCACGAGGCCGCAGCCACGGCGTACGCCGAGCTTGCCGGCAAGACGACCTTCTCGGCCCGCGAGGCGATGGTCGGGCTGCTGCGCGAGAGCGGCGACCTCGACGGTGAACCCAAGCCGACCCAGCGGATGGCGAACTTCTACGAGAAGGGCGACAAGCCCCTCGAGATCGTCGCCACGCGTCAGTGGTACATCCGCAACGGTGGACGCGACGCGACCCTGCGCAAGGAGCTCGTGGACGCCGCCGCACAGATCACGTGGCTGCCGTCGCACATGCGCGGTCGTTACGACAACTGGGTCAACGGCCTCAACGGCGACTGGCTCATCTCGCGCCAACGCTTCTTCGGCATCCCCTTCCCGGTCTGGTACCCCCTCGACGCCGAGGGCGAGCCCGACTACCAGCACCCGTTGATGCCGAGCGAGGCCGAGCTGCCGGTCGACCCGTCGACCGACGCCCCCCGTGGCTACGAGGAGTCGCAGCGCAACGCCCCCGGCGGCTTCATGGGCGACCCCGACGTGATGGACACGTGGGCCACCTCCTCGCTCACCCCACAGATCGCCGGCGGCTGGGGCGAGGACGACGACCTGTTCGCCCGGGTGTTCCCGATGGACCTCTGCACCCAGGCCCACGACATCATCCGCACCTGGCTCTTCAGCCGCGTCGTGCGCGCGCACTACGAGAACGGCCAGGTGCCGTGGTCGCACGCCATGCTGTCGGGCTGGATCCTCGACCCCGACCGCAAGAAGATGTCGAAGTCGAAGGGCAACGTGGTCGTGCCGACCGAGATCCTCGAGAAGTACGGCGCCGACGCGGTGCGCTGGCGCGCCGCGCTCGCACGCCCGGGCCTCGACTCCCCCTTCGACGAGACCCAGATGAAGGTCGGCCGCCGACTGGCGATGAAGGTCCTCAACGCCTCGAAGTTCGTGCTCGGCAACGTCGGTGGCACCTCGCTCGACCCCGTGCGCGTGAGCGCCCCGATCGACTGCGCCCTGCTGGCGCGCCTGGCCACGGTGGTCACCACGGCCACCGAGGCGTTCGAGGCCTACGACTACTCCGCCGCCCTGGAGGTGACGGAGAAGTTCTTCTGGGAGTTCTGCGACGACTACCTCGAGCTGGTCAAGGAGCGTGCCTACGCCGAGGACGGTGGCGAGCCGACCGAGTCGGCCAAGGCGACGCTGACCATCGCCCTCGAGATGCAGCTGAGGCTGCTCGCGCCCTTCCTGCCCTTCGTGACCGAGGAGGTCTGGTCGTGGTGGCGACCGGGCTCGATCCACCACTCCTCCTGGCCCCTGGTGACCGAGCTGGGCTCAGCCGCAGCAGCCAACCCCGCCGCCGTCGACGCCGTGGCGACGGTGCTGCGCGGGGTGCGCGGGGCGAAGTCCCAGGCCAAGGTCTCCATGCGCGCGCGACTCTCGCTGGTGACGGTCGGCGGCCCACAGGAGCTGCTCGACCGCGTCGCCCTGGCCGAGGCCGACCTGGTCGCCGTGGGCAAGATCGACGAGCTCGTGCTCGCACCGACCGACGGCACCGAGCTCAGCGTCGAGGCGACGTTGGCGCCGGTCGCAGAGTAGTGGCCGCGTCCATCCAGTAGTCGTCGCGGGGTCGCTCGTCGAGTAGCCGACGGACGAGCGGAGCGAGGTGTCGGCGTATCGAGACGCCCGTGGCCTGCGCGGTCAGCAGGCGTCGTCGAGCGCTCGTCGAGTAGCCGACGGACGAGCGGAGCGAGGTGTCGGCGTATCGAGACGCCGGCAACCTGGTCGTCGAGTAGCCGACGGACGAGCGGAGCGAGGTGTCGGCGTATCGAGACGCCGGTGAGCCTCACGCTCACGGTTCGTCCCGCGGGCTGCTCCTCGGCTCACTGGGTTTCGGTACGCGCTATCGAGGCTTCGTCCCTCAGCCTCGCGCGCTACTCAACCTCGTCTCGCGACGCGCTGAGCTCGTTCCTCGCTCTGCGCTGCTCGCTTGAACTCAGGCAGACTTCTTCTTCGGCTTGGGCTCGCGGAGGATCAGCTCGGGCTCGGCCTCACCGAAGACGACGTCGCGGCTGATGATGACCTTGGCGACATCACCACGCGAGGGGACGTCGTACATCACGTAGAGGAGGACTTCCTCGATGATGGCGCGCAGGCCGCGCGCGCCGGTGCCGCGCTCGAGCGCCTTGTCGGCGATCGCGAGGATGGCCTCGTCGGTGAACTCCAGGTCGACCCCGTCGATGTCGAAGAGCTTGCGGTACTGCTTGACCAGGGCATTGCGCGGCTCGGTGAGGATCTGCACCAGGGCGGCCTGGTCGAGCTTGGTGACGCTGGCGATCAGCGGCAGACGACCGATGAACTCGGGGATGAGCCCGAACTTGGTGAGGTCCTCGGGGCGGACGAGCGCGAGCAGGTCGTCGGCCGCGCGCTCCTCGGCGCCACGGACCTCCGCGGTGAAGCCGAGGGTCTTCTTGCCCACGCGCTGCTCGATGATGTGCTCCAGGCCGGCGAAGGCCCCGCCGACCACGAACAGGATGTTCGTCGTGTCGATCTGGATGAACTCCTGGTGCGGGTGCTTGCGTCCACCCTGCGGCGGCACCGAGGCGGTGGTGCCCTCGATGATCTTCAGCAGGGCCTGCTGCACGCCCTCGCCCGAGACGTCACGCGTGATCGAGGGGTTCTCGGCCTTGCGGGCCACCTTGTCGATCTCATCGATGTAGATGATGCCGGTCTCGGCCTTCTTGACGTCGTAGTCGGCGGCCTGGATGAGCTTGAGGAGGATGTTCTCGACGTCCTCACCGACGTAGCCGGCCTCGGTCAGCGCTGTGGCGTCGGCGATGGCGAAGGGCACGTTGAGCATGCGGGCCAGGGTCTGGGCGAGGTAGGTCTTGCCGCACCCGGTCGGTCCGATGACCAGGATGTTGGACTTGGCGACCTCGACGACCTCGTCCTTGGAGTGCTTGCCCGAGACCGGCGCCAGGCCGGCCTGGATGCGCTTGTAGTGGTTGTAGACCGCCACTGCGAGCGACTTCTTGGCCTGCTCCTGCCCGATCACGTAGGAGTTGAGGAACTCGAAGATCTCCTTCGGCTTGGGCAGCTCGGCCAGCTCGACGTCGGAGCCTTCGCTGAGCTCCTCCTCGATGATCTCGTTGCACAGGTCGATGCACTCGTCGCAGATGTAGACGCCGGGCCCGGCGATGAGCTTCTTGACCTGCTTCTGGCTCTTTCCGCAGAACGAGCACTTGAGCAGGTCGCCTCCGTCACCGATGCGTGCCACGAGGGTCCTCCAGATGGTGGTGCGTGATGGGGGTGGTCAGGGCCGGGGATCAGCGGGAGTCGGCCGGTGCAGCTTCCCGACGGTACCCCGTGCCGTCCCCGCGAGCGGGGACATGCACGGGAAACTCACGCGTCGGGTCGGGCGGGCCTCAGGCCAGCGCCGGGGTCTTGAGCGACTCCAGCACCGAGTCGATCAAGCCGTACTCGACGGCCTGCTCGGCGGTCAGGATCTTGTCGCGCTCGATGTCGCGGCTCACCTGCTCGAGGTCACGGCCGCTGTGGTCGGAGATCATCTTCTCGAGCAGCTCACGCATGCGCAGGATCTCGTTGGCCTGGATCTCGATGTCGGAGGTCTGGCCGAACGTGCCCTCGGTGTAGGGCTGGTGGATGAGGATCCGGCTGTTCGGCAGCGCCAACCGCTTGCCGGGGGCACCGGCCGCGAGCAGGATGGCGGCCGCCGAGGCGGCCTGACCCAGGCACACCGTCTGCACGTCGGGCTTGATGAAGCGCATCGTGTCGTAGATCGCGGTCAGCGCGGTGAAGGAGCCACCGGGTGAGTTGATGTAGATGCTGATGTCCTGGTCGGGGTTCATCGACTGCAGGCACAACAGCTGGGCGATCACCGCATTGGCGACGTCGTCGGAGATCGGCGTGCCGAGGTAGATGATGCGCTCCTCGAACAGCTTGCCGTAGGGGTCGATCCGGCGGAAGCCGTAGGACGTGCGCTCTTCCCACTGGGGAATGTAGTAGTTCATCTCAGTCAGTCCTTGCTCGATGAGGGTGTCCGCGCGGGCCGGCCTTCATCAGCGGCGTCGCGCGAGTTCTTGATGACCTGGTCGACGAGCCCGTACTCCTGAGCCTGCTCGGCGGTGAACCACCGGTCGCGGTCGGCGTCGGCGATCACCTGGTCGATGTCCTGGCCGGTGTGCTCGGCGATGAGGTCGAGCAGCACCTTCTTGATGTGCAGCGACTGCTGGGCCTGGATCTTGATGTCGGAGGCCGACCCGCCCATGCCCGAGGAGGGCTGGTGCATCATGATCCGCGCGTGGGGCAGTGCGTAGCGCTTGCCCTTGGTGCCGGCGCAGAGCAGGAACTGGCCCATCGACGCGGCCAGGCCCATGCCGACGGTGGCGACGTCGTTGGGGATGTAGTTCATCGTGTCGTAGATCGCCATGCCGGCGTCGACGGAGCCGCCGGGTGAGTTGATGTGAAGGAAGATGTCGGCCTCGGGGTCCTCGGCCGAGAGCAGGAGCAGCTGCGCACAGATCGCGTTGGCGTTCTGGTCGCGCACCTCGGAGCCGAGGAACACGATGCGCTCGCGGAGCAGCCGCTGGTAGATGTGGTCGTCGAGGACGTTGAGGCCGCCGCCGGCACCCATCACCGGGGCCAGGGGGTCCGAAGGGCTGGAGTTCTGGTTCACGTCGCCGACCCTAGCCCGAAGGTCCGACACTTCCACGGGCAAACCGGCCCTGTTCGCCGACAGCAGAAGGTCGTCCGGGCCGAGCGCGTGACGCACCGGACGTCCGCTCGTTGTGCTCCACGCCACACCTTCGGCCCCGGCCCACCCAGGAGCACTCATGCGAACGCGTTCCACCACCCTGACCGTCGCCGCCGCCCTCAGCGCGCTCGCGCTCGGCGTCGCCTCTCCGAGCACCGCCCTCGGCGAGGAGACCTCGAGCGGGGCACGCGCCCGCGTCGACTACGGCGGCGTGCGGAACATCCTTCCGCCGGGCTCCGACGGCACCTCGACCGCGCTCGACGTGCTGGCCCTGGGAGGGAGCACGACCGCCACGTCCACGTCTCCGACCAACGCCGCCGACCAGCTCGAGCTCTACGACGCCCTCACGACGATGGCTCCGTCGTCGATCTCCCAGAACGACCTGAACACCCTCTTCAAGGACGCCTCGTTCACCCCGGAGAAGGTCGTCAGCACCAGCACCCCCCGCCCGGACGTCACCATCGAGCGCGACGAGTTCGGGGTCCCGTTCATCACCGGCACCACCTTCGCCGGCGTCGAGTACGGCGCCGGCTACGCCGCGGTGGAGGACCGGATGTTCCTCATGGACGTCCTGCGCCACACCGGGCAGGCCAGGCTGGCCGAGTTCATCGGCGACACCCCCGGCAACGTCGCCATGGACGCCTCGCAGGTGGCCGGCGCCTACTACACCCCTGCCGAGGCGGCCGCCCAGATCGACAAGGTGGTCGCCCGGGCAGGCGCCGACGGGCCGCGTCTCCTCGAAGGTGTCGATGCCTTCATCGAGGGCATCAACGACGCCCAGAGCGCGCTGTGCCCTGCCGTCACCGCGCCCGAGTGCCCGGCCGAGTACGCCGCCCTGCAGAAGGTCCCGGAGGACTGGACTCGCGCCGACGTGGTCTACATCGCCTCCCTGGTCGGTGGCATCTTCGGCAAGGGCGGCGGCGGCGAGGTCCGCAACGCCAGCTGGTTGCGGGCCCTGACCAAGAAGTTCGGACGCCGTGAGGCGTTGCGGACCTACGACGACCTGCGCGCCAAGAACGACCCCGAGGCCCCGACGACCAGCTCCGTCCCGGCGCCGTACGGCTCCAAGGGCGGGCTCGATCCCACCCTGCCGGGAGTCGCACTGCCCGACGCCAAGGGACCCACCGCCCCCGGCTCGGGAACGCTGCTGTCGGGTCAGCGCGTGTCGGCCTCCCCGGGGGTCGTCGACCTTCCCGACGGCTCCCAGCTCTCCTTCGCCCTCGAGCAGCACGGCATGAGCAACGCGATCCTCGTGGGCGCCGAGAAGAGCACCACCGGCCGGCCGTTGGCGGTCATGGGTCCGCAGACGGGGTACTTCGCGCCCCAGCTGCTGGTCGAGCAGTCGTTGAGCGGTCCGGGCATCCAGGCCCGGGGCGTCGCCTTCGCCGGCACCAACCTGTTCGTGCAGCTCGGACGCGGGGTCGACTACGCGTGGTCGGCGACCAGCGCGAGCAGCGACAACGTCGACACCGTGGTCGAGCGGCTGTGCAACGTCGACGGATCGCGGGCGACGGTGCGCTCCACGGGCTACCGGGTGGGCAAGCGGTGTCAAGCCATGAAGGTCGACACGCACTCCGAGACCACCACGCCCAACGCGACCGCCCCCGGGCCGCCGCAGACCTACGAG
The DNA here is from genome assembly GCA_963742775.1 of uncultured Actinomycetota bacterium. Lineage (GTDB taxonomy): Bacteria > Actinomycetota > Actinomycetes > Propionibacteriales > Nocardioidaceae > Nocardioides. The sequence goes on from CAVUNE010000008.1 coordinate 781,582, forward strand.
TTCCTGGTGCTACGCACCGGTCACGGCATCGTCCAGCAGCGCACGACCGTCGACGGCGCGCCGGTCGCGATCGTCCGGCAGCGCTCGACCTACGGCCACGAGGTCGACTCGGTCATCGGCTTCGAGCAGTTCAACGACCCCGACTCGGTCGACGACGCCGACAGCTTCCAGCGGGCGGCGAGCAACATCGACTTCACCTTCAACTGGTTCTACGCCGACGACCGCGACATCTCCTTCTACTCCTCCGGGCTGCTGCCGCAGCGCTCGAGCAAGGTCGAGCCCGACCTCCCGCGCTGGGCGGGCAAGCCCTACGAGTGGCAGGGCTTCCTCGGCTTCGCCGGCCACCCGCGCGAGACCGATCCCGACAGCGGCTACTTCGTCTCCTGGAACAACAAGCCGGCCCCCGGCTTCGCGGCAGCCGACAACGGGTGGTCCTACGGGCCGGTCTACCGCTCCCTTGCTCTCGAGCAGCGGCTGCGCGCGGCCATCGCCGCCGGCCGGCGCATCGACCTGCCCGGGCTGACCGGCGTGATGGCCGGGGCCGCCACGGCCGACTCCCGAGCCGCCTACACCCTCCCCTTGCTGCTGCAGGCCACCCGCGGTGACGACAAGACCCGTGCTGCGCGACGTCTGCTGACTGCCTGGGTGCGCGACGGCGCCCAGCGCGTCGACCAGGACCGGGACGGCAGCTACGCACATCAAGGCGCCATCGCCCTGTTCGACACCTGGTGGGAGTCGGGGCGGGCCTCGGTGGCCAAGGACGTCCTCCGTGGCCGGCTCGGGCAGCTGGTGCAGAAGCTCCCGCAGGGCATCGACGACCATCCGCGCCAGGGCATCGGCTCGGCCTTCAACGGCATCGCCTGGTACGGCTATGTCAACAAGGACCTGCGCAGCGCCCTCGGCGAACCCGTGCGCGGCGCCTACCACCGCGTCTACTGCGGCAACGGCTCGCTGGCCCGATGTCGACGTGCGATGTCGAACTCGCTGCAGGGTGCGGTCAAGCGGGTGCTGGCGGCTCAGCAGGTCTCGTCGGTCCGCCGCCTGCGCTACGACAAGAGCGAGGACTTCATCCGAGCGGTCACGGCCGGCGTCGTCGGCGTGCGACCGATCGACTGGCAGAACCGGCCGACGTTCCAGCAGGTCGTCGACTTCACCGAGCACCGCCCTCGCTGACGGGCGCCCCACCGAGGCCTGACCCCCGGGGGTCAGGCCTCGGCGGCCGCCTTGAGACGCGCGAGCGTCGTGGCCATGCCGGCCTCGAGCTCGTCGGCGTGGCCCGCGGCCCCGCCGAGGAACGCCTTCGCGAAGATGCCGCTGATCGCGGTGAGCCCCGATGGCACCGGGCGGCGGTGCGTCACCGTCGTGGCACCGTCGGCGGTGGGCTCGAGCTCCCAGATCCAGCGTGCCCCGCTCGAACGGGTGTCCCAGGCGAGGGTGCGGCCAGGTTCGAGCACGGCCACGACCGAGCGCGTCGGCCAGACCATCGCCTTGCGCTTGTTGATGCCGACGTACTGCTGGCCCACCCGCAGTCCGCCGCGGAGCAACGGCGTCATCCGCACCAGCTCGGGGCTCCAGGTCGGCATCTGCGAGAAGTCGGTCAGCAGCTCCCACACGTGCTCGGGGGAGGCGGCGACGGTCGCAGAGGCGACCAGCTCGCGGTCGGCGGTCGGAGCGGTGTTCGAGGAAGATGCAGTCATGCGGGCATCATGCCGGACGACGACCGGGCGGCCCGACGGTCTCAGCCGCCGTCCCGGCTCGTCAGGACAGCCAGGAGCGCAGTGCGGTGAGGACCTCGGGGTGGTTGAGCAGGCCCCAGTGGTCGGTGCGCCCGACGTGCAGGCGGTCGGCTCCGGGGAACAGCTCGTGCCCGCGGCGGTCGGTGCCGTACGCCGAGCGCGGCCGGACCAGGAGGTCCCCCACGACGTGCCCGACCGGGTGCCGCTGTGAGGAGCTGAGGGTCGCGCACACCAGGTGGTAGCGGGCGTGCGGCAGCGGCGCGACGTCCTCGGCGAGCCCGACGACGAGGTCGTGGACGCCGACCGAGCGCCAGTCGAGGATCCGGCCGAAGGCAGCTGTCTCGGGCAGCAGGCCCAGCCCGCGACTGCCGTGCCCGATGCCCCAGGCGACCGGCGCTCCCAGGTGCGGGGTGCCGAGCGTGACGACGTCGCTCACCAGCTGGTTCCAGTCGTCATCGGGGCCCGGTGTCGCGGCCTCGCCGACCGCGGTGACGGCACCGGCGGCGCGGATGACGAGCCCGCCCATCGAGTGGCCGACCAGGACGATGCGGGTCACCGGGACCGGCCACTCGTCGACCAACCGTCGCATCAGCGCGGCCAGGCCGACGCCGTTCTCTCGCAGCGGGAGACCGGAGTTGGCGCGCAGGAACAGCGGCGTCCAGCCCTGCTCCGCCAGGGCCTCGCCGTACGTCGTGCCGGTGCGATCGCGGTGCAGGTCCCAGTAGGACTCGTTCTCGCAGAGGCCGTGCAGGAAGACCACGAGCTCTCCGGTGGCCGCCGGGAACGCCTCGGCCAGCTCCGCGCGCTCGGGCACCACGTCGGCGCCGTCGAGGCGGACCGCCATCGGGATCGCCAGCTGCGGACGCTCGCGCAGCAGCCGGTCGCCGATCAGGCCATTGACGGCCGAGCTGACGAAGCGTCCGCTCGGGGTCGCTTCCAGGCGGGAGCCCAGGCCTGCACCCGCCGCCTTGTCGAGGCCGGTGGAGGCTGCCTTCAGACCGAGCCCGATGCCGCCGTAGACGGCGCCGGCGATGCCGCGGTGCAGTGTCTCGGGCACTGCGGCGCTCGGGCCGAGGAAACGCCGGGTCAGTCCGTGCGCGCGGTCGGACCACGCCAGGTGGGTGTCGCGCACGCTGTTGACGACGAGCTCCTCAGCCGCCTCGGAGAGCAAGGAGAGGGCGTCGAGCACGCTGGGGCCGGATGCGGTCATGGAGGCACGATAGCGGCTGAGTGCACAGTCGTGCACTCAGCCGCCGTCGGCATGTTGCTCGTCGGGGCTCGCGCCCGTGGCGATGCTCAGTCGTCGCTGGCCGGGGTGTCGCTGGCCGGGGCGTCGTCAGCCGGGGCGTCGTCGGCCGAGGCGTCCTCCTGGGCCTCGTCGACGTCCGTGACGTCGGCAGCGGCCTCGAGCGAAGCCGGCTCATCGGCCTGCTCCGGCGCGATCGTCCCGTCGGGCAGGAGTCGCTTGAGCTCGATGGTGTTGCCGGAGGCGTCGGTGACCTCAGCCGACTCGACCATGATCGCCAGCGCCTTGCCGCGCAGGATCTCCTGCACGAGGTCGGGCACGTGGTTGTGCTCGAACATGTGGTTCGCGAACTCCTGCGGGTCCTGCCCCGACTGCTGCGCGCGGCGCACCAGGTGCTGGGAGAGCTCCTGCTGGTCGACGCCGATCTCCTCGGCCTTGGCGATCTCGTCGAGCACGAACTGCGCGGCGACGGCGTCACGGACGCGGCGCTCGAGGTCGGCCTCGAACTCCTCGACCGTCTGGCCCTCCTCCTCGAGGTAGGCGTCCATGGTCATGCCGGCCTGGGCCAGCTGCTGCTCGACGCTCTGGCGACGAGCGTTGAGCTCGTCGGTCACGATCGTCTCCGGCAGCGGGATCTCCATCGTCTCGAGCATGCCCTCGAGGACGGCGTCGCGCGCGGCGGCGGCCTGCTCGAGGCGCTTTCCGCGACCGAGGCGCTCGCGCACGTCGGCGGAGAGCTCGTCGATGGTGTCGAACTCGGAGGCGAGCTGGGCGAACTCGTCGTCGAACTCGGGGAGGTCCTGCTCCTGGACCTGGCTGACGCTGACCGCGACCTCGACCTTGGTGCCGACCAGGTCACCGCCGACGAGCTCGCTCTCGAACGTCGCCTCGCCGCCGGGCTCGAGGCCCACGAGGGCCTCGTCGAGGCCGTCGATCATGCCGCCGCGGCCGACGCGATAGCTCATCTGGCTGACCTCGGCACCCTCGACGACCTCGCCGTCCTGGGTGGCCTTGAGGTCGAGGACGACGAAGTCGCCGTCGACGGCGGCGCGCTCGACGTCGCGCAGGGTCGCGAAGCGCTCACGCAGCGCCTGGACCTGCTCGTCGACCTCCTCGTCGGTGAGCTCGATGTCGTCGACCGAGGCCTTCAGGCCGGTGTAGTCGGGCAGCGAGATCTCAGGACGGATGTCGACCTCGGCGGTGAACTCCAAGACGTCGTTGTCCTCGAACTTGGTGACCTCGATCTCGGGCTGCGCCACCGGCGTCAGCGAGTTCTCCTCGAGCGCCTCGACGTACTTCTTGGGCAGCACCTCGTTGATGGCCTCGTCGAGGACCGCACCGCGGCCGACCTGGCGGTCGATGACCATCGGCGGCACCTTCCCGCGGCGGAAGCCGGGGACGTTGATCTGCTGGGCGATCTTCTTGTAGGCGGCATCAAGGCTCGGCCGGAGCTCCTCGAAAGGCACCTCGACGGTGAGCTTGGCCCTGGTCGGGCTCACGGTCTCGACGGCGCTCTTCACAGGTGGTTCTCCTCTAGGTGTGTGGGTGTGGATCTAGGGTGGATCTGCATGGCGCGGTGCGGGTGGCTGGTCGGGGCGACAGGACTCGAACCTGCGGTCTCCTGCTCCCAAAGCAGGCGCGCTAGCCACTACGCTACGCCCCGCCAAGCAGGCTTTCGGGGTCACCGGAGGCCGCTTGGAGCGGATGACGGGAATCGAACCCGCGTGGTCAGTTTGGAAGACTGAGGCTCTACCATTGAGCTACATCCGCGCGCCCCGACTCGCGCTCGGAACCACGCAATCGTGCCACAGACGGCGCCCTCGGACCCAACCGGCACCCCACGCCTCGGAGTCGGGTCCTCACCGGCGAGCACGCGAGCCGAAGGCCGGCTGGCACCGCGAGCACCAGTAGGAGTTCCGGCCCTGCAGGACGGCGATGCTCACCCGGCGGCCGCACACCAGGCAGGGCTGGCCGTGGCGCCGGTAGACGTAGACCTCACCGCCGTGGTCGTCGACGCGCGGCGTGCGCCCCATGGCCTCGGGGGTGTGCTCGGGTCGCACCGTGTCGATACGGCCGGTGCGCACGCCCTCGGCCATCAGCACCACGAGGTCGTCCCACATCTGCGACCACTGCCCGACGCGCAGGGTCTCACCGGGTCGCAGCGGGTGCATCCGGTGGCGGTAGAGCAGCTCGGCTCGGTAGACGTTGCCCACTCCGGCGAGGACCTTCTGGTCCATCAGCAGCTGCCCGATCGGCAGCCTGCTCCGCCGGATGCGCTCCCAGGCCAGGAGGGGGTCGGACCCGGCACGAATCGGGTCCGGCCCCGCAGCGGCCACGACGGCGTCGCGCTGGGCCGAGGTCCACAGGTCGCAGGCCGACGCGCCGCGCAGGTCGGCGTACGCCGTCTCGTGCGCGATGCGCAGGCGCACCTGGCCCACCGGTGCCGGCACCGAGGTCACACCGGTGTGGACGTCGAACTTTCCGATGAGGCCGAGGTGCACGTGCACGAAGACCTCCCCGGGGAACTCGATGAAGAGCTGCTTGCCCCACGCCTGCGCCGCCACGAGCACCTGGGAGTCGAGCAGCGCCGCGGACTCCGCGAACCGGCCCTGGGGGCTGGAGACGGCGACGGGGCGTCCGGCGAAGGCGGCCGTGAGGTCGCGGGCCAGCCGGTGGAGGGTGTGACCCTCAGGCATCGGGCCCGAGCCCGGCAGCGGACGGCGGCAGCGGCGGGAGCTCGTGGGTGGACTCGTAAGCACCGAGCATGCCGATGCGGCGGACGTGGCGTTCGTCGCCGCTGAACGGCTCTGCGAGGAAGACCTCGACGAAGCGGGTCATGTCGTCGAGGTCGTGCAGGCGCCCGCCGACCGACACCACCTGGGCGTCGTTGTGCTCGCGGGCCAGGCGGGCGGTCTCCTCGGACCACACCAGGGCGCAGCGGATCCCGACGACCTTGTTGGCCGCCATCTGCTCACCGTTGCCCGACCCGCCCACGACGACGCCGAGGCTGTCGAGCCCGGCCGCGCGGTCGGCGCCGACGCCCTCAGCGGCGCGCAGGCAGAAGACCGGGTAGTCGTCCTGGGCGTCGTGGACGAACGGTCCGTGGTCGACCGGCTCGTAGCCGTGGTCGGTCAGCCACCGGCTGAGGTGGTCCTTGAGGTCGAGGCCGGCATGGTCGCTGCCGAGGTGCACGCGCATGCGCGCATCCTCTCAGCCGTGCGCAGCGAGGAAGGACGCCGCCTGCACCATCAACGGCTCGGCGGCGACGAACACCTGGTCGTGGCGCCAGAACCCGTGGACCTGGCCGAGGTAGCGGGTGGCGACCACAGCGACTCCGGCCTCGGCGAGCAGCGCCGCGAGGTGCTCGCCCTCGTCTCGCAACGGGTCGTGCTCGGCGGTGGTGACCAGGGTGGGCGGCAGGGTCGCGAGACGCTCGGACAGCAGCGGCGCCAGGTCGGCGTCGTCGTAGCGGCTGGTGTCCCCACCGGCGTACTGCTCCCAGTACCAGGCCACGTCACGAGGGTCGAAGCCCTCGGTCTCGGTGGCGTGGGAGCCGAAGCCGGCCGTCGGGTCGAGGAAGGGGTACGTCAGCGCGAGCGCCGAGAAGACCCCGGGGTGGCGCAGTGCCGCCACCAGCGCGAGGTTGGCGCCGGCGCTGTCGCCGTGCGCGAGCAGCGGGGCCTCGAGACCGTGGACCGCACCCTCCCCCTCGATCCACGACACGACCGTGTCGACGTCGTCGGGTGCCGCCGGGAACGGGTGCTCCGGAGCCAGGCGGTAGTCGACGCTGATGACCGCACGCCCGACCCGGTTGGCCAGGCGACGAGCGGCCGCGTCGTGGACGTCGACGTCGTGGAAGACGAACCCGCCGCCGTGCAGGTGCACGACCGTTCCGGGGACGGCATCGAACGGCAGGTAGATGCGGCACGGGACGCCGTCGGCATCGACGTCCTCCACCGAGGCGACGTCCTCGCGTGGCTGCGTGGCCGCCAGCTCCCGCGCCTCACGTCGCGCGCCGACGATGTCGTAGCCCGGCGAGTGGATCGGCAGCTCGCCGGCCGCGAGGTCGAGAGCCCTACGGGCCTCCGGGAACAGCATGTCAGCGGCTCTCGAAGGCGGGGTGCGACCCGCGGGCGGCGACGGCGGTGACGATGACGAGCGGGGTCGGCGCGAACACGGGACTCATGGCCGCGAGACTAGGCCACCCGCGCGGGTGCACGCCCTCGAGACCCTCGGACCAGCGGCGGAGCACGGTCTCATCAGAGGCCGTCGGAGGCTGAGCAGGCCGAGCGCCAGCGAGGCCGTCGGAGGCTGAGCAGGCCGAGCGCCAGCGAGGCCGTCGACGAAGCCCCGCGAGCCGGGCAGAACCGTCACCACGGTCGCGGTGTCGTCGACGCCCCAACACAGCGTCGTTCCTCAGCTACGGTTCGCTGCTCCACGTGCATCCCGTGCTCGTGTCCGCTCGCGCGAGCTGAGCCGGCTCACGAGTTGAAGTCGCCCTGGGTACGCTCCAGCCCCACGGTGATCAGGCTCTCGACGGCGTCAGCTGCGGTGTCGACCTGGAAGGGCAGCTCCTTGCGCTCGACGGAGGAGTAGTTCGAGAGCACGAAGTCGGCGACGTCCTGGCGACCCGGCGGTCGCCCGATACCGGCTCGCACCCGGTAGAAGTCGCCGGTCCCGAACGACGAGCGCAGCGACTTCAGCCCGTTGTGGCCGTTGTCGCCACCGCCGAGCTTGACCCGCAGCGTGCCGAAGGCGATGTCGAGCTCGTCGTGGATGGCGACGACGCGCTCGGGCGGCACCTTGTAGAAGGTCGCCAGCGCCTTGGTCGCTCCCCCGAGCTCGTTCATGAACGAGCGCGGCCGGGCCAGGACCACGCGCGGCGCGTCGGGCGAGCCCACGGGGCCGAGGCGTCCTTCGACGACCTCGGCCCGGCCGGTCTTGTGGGCTCGCCACGACGACCCGAGTCGACGAGCGAGCTCATCGGTGACGAGGTAGCCGATGTTGTGCCGGTGGCCGGCGTACGTCGGGCCCGGATTGCCCAGGCCGACGACCAGCCACACCTCAGCCGCTGCCATGTCGGACTCCTCGTGCGCGTACGCCTTCGGGGCTCCCCGCTCGCTCGACGACGACCGAGCCGGGGAGATGAGCCGGCCCAGGTACCACCTGAGCCGTGCTCCGATCACTCCGAGGCAGCCTCGTCAGCACTGTCGCCGGCGGAGGCATCGGCACCCTCGGCAGCGGCCTCGTCGGACTCGTCGCGCTCGATGCCGGCCTCGGACTCGGCCTCCTCGAGCTCTGCCTCGAGGGCCTCTGCGCTGATCTGCTCGGTGACGTTGACGATGAGCGTCTCGGGGTCGAGCAGCAACGTCGAGCCCTCGGGCAGGTCGAGCTCGGAAGCCAGGATCTGGGTGCCCGCTTCGAGGCCCTCGATCGAGACCGAGATGTATTCGGGGATGTTGGTGGCCTCGGCCTCGAGCTGGATGGTCGAGGTGTCGGTGACGACGAGGGTGCCGCGCGCGGCCTCGCCCTCGAGGTGCACGGGGACCTCGACGGTGACCTTCTCGCCCTTGATGACGGCGACGAAGTCGATGTGCTCGAGCGTGCGACGGATCGGGTCGATCTGGATCTGCTTGGTGAGCGCGAGGTGTGAGGTGCCGTCGATGTCGAGGTCGAGCAAGGCGTTGGCGCCACCGCGCTTGAGCGCCATCATCGTGTCGTGACCCGGCAGGGTCACGTGCTGCGGCTCGTTGCCGTGGCCGTAGACGACGGCGGGAACCTTGTTCTCGCGGCGGATGCGGCGCGCAGCACCCTTGCCGAACTCGGTGCGGCTCTCGGCCTGGATCTTCTCGGCAGCCATGATCTGTCTCCTCTGGGGTTTCCCGTGGTGGGGGTCGTACCGGCGTGTGGGCCCCGGCAGAGACACGGGCCGTGCGACAGCACGGCGTCCAGTGAGACTGGCATCCGGCCCTGTCGATCACGGAGCGCGAGCTCCCTCGCCGAGGCAACCTGGGAAGGGTAGTCGCCGGGCGCGGCCCGGCGCGAATCGGAGCCGGAGACAGGGGCCGTGCCGGTGGCCGGGCTTCTGGCCGTCTTCTAGGGTCGAACGATGTCCCTCACTCTCGTCGAGGCGCGCCACCGCGCCGCCGCTGTCTCCGATGTCTCCTACGCGCTCGACCTCGACCTGACCTCGCCGGACCCCGCCGCAGCAACCCACTTCGCCTGCCGGACGACGGTGCGCTTCACCGCCCACGAGTCGAGCACCTTCTTGGAGCTGACCGGCGCGAGCGGGGTCGCGGTGAGCCTCGACGGCACGCCGGTGGAGACGGCGTACGACGGTCGACGCCTGCAGCTGCGAGGACTCGGCGGCGTCCACGAGGTGGTCGTCGAGGCCCGGGTGCCCTTCGTGAGCGACGGCGACGGCATGCACCTGTTCACCGACCCGGCCGACGGGGCGACGTACGCCTGCGCCTACGTCGGGATGGACGTCGCCCAACGCGTCTTCCCCTGCTTCGACCAGAACGACCTGAAGGCGCGCTTCACGGTGACCGTGACGGCCGATCCCACCTGGACGGTGCTGGCCAACGGCCGCGCCGGCGCCCCCGCCCGGGACGGCGTGTGGTCGTTCTCCGAGACGCTGCCGATCCCGACCGCGATGTTCGTCGTCTGCGCCGGCCCCTTCCACTCGCGCACCTGGGAGCACGCGGGGCTGCCGTTCGGCTGGCATGCACGGGCGTCGTTGGCGAGTGCCCTCGACCGCGACTTCGACGAGCTGCGGACCACGACCGAGGCCTGCTTCGACCACTACGGCGAGCTGTTCTCCGAACCGATGCCGTTCGGCTCCTACGACCAGGCCTTCGTGCCCGGACAGAACTGGGGCGCGCTGGAGACCCCCGGCTGCGTGACCTACCGCGACGAGTACTTGCCCCGCGGTCGACTCACCGCGCGGCTGCGAGCCTCACGGGCCACCACGATCGCCCACGAGATGGCGCACATGTGGTTCGGCGACCTGGTGACGATGACGTGGTGGGAGGACACCTGGTTGCAGGAGTCGTTCGCCGACTACATGGGTTTCCGCGTGGCCGAGGCCGCGGCCGGCTACCCCGGGCTGCTCGCGACCTTCGAGACGACGCGCAAGGCGACGGCCTACGTCGCCGACTCGCGGCGCTCGACGCACCCGGTCGCGCCGCTCGCCGAGGACGTGCCCGACGTCGACGCCGCCTCGACGAACTTCGACATGATCAGCTATGCCAAGGGCAACGCCTGCCTGCGCCAGCTGGTGACCTGGCTCGGCGACGAGGAGTTCCTGGCCGGTGTCGACCGCTACCTGGCCGCCCACCGCCTGGGCAACGCCACGCTCGACGACTTCGTGCAGGCACTCGACTCCGTCTCCGAGCGCGACGTCGTCGGCTGGTCGCGGCTGTGGTTGCGCACGACCGGCTTCGACACGATCCGGGTCGAGCGCGAGGTCGACGGGGTGCCCGTGCTGGTGCGCGACGGCTCGCGTCCGCACCGCCTGTCGGTGGCGGCGTACGACGAGGTCGACGGCCGGTTGCGCGAGACCGGGCGGCGCCTGGTCGACGTCGCAGACGAGCCGGTGCGCCTCGACGACTTCGCCGGGCAGGTCGTGGTGCCCAACGTCGGCAGCGAGACCTACGCCCGTCTCGACCTCGACCCGCTGTCGCGCGAACGCGTCGTCGCGAATCTCTCGCAGCTCGACGACCCCCTGACCCGTGCCGTGGTGTGGGGCCTCCTCTTCGACGAGGTCGACACCGGCCGCCTCCACCCCCTCGACTACCTGCGCACGCTCGCCGAACAGGTCCCTGCCGAGTCCGACCCGACGATCGTCACGGCCGTGCTGAACCGCACCCGCGAGCGGGTCCTGCCGTTGCGGGTCGGCGCCCCGGCTGTCGGCGACGCTCTGACACTGCTCGCAGCGACCTGCCGGCGTGCCCTCACCACCGCGACGGACCCCGAGCTGCGCCAGGCGCTGGTCGAGGCGATCGCGGCCTGCTCCGACGACGTCGTCCTGCTGGAGGGGTGGCTGGCGGCGGGCACCGTCGAGGACGGCCCCACGCTCGACCCGGCGCTGCGGTGGCGGGTGGTGACCCGCCTGGCCTCGCTGGGGGCTCTCGACGAGTCGGCGATCGAGGCCGAGCGTCGCGCCGACGCCACCATCGACGGCGAGCTCGGTGCAGCCACGGCTCTCGCGGCCCGCCCGCACCAGGGCGCCAAGGCCGCGGCCTGGGCCGCCGCGACCGACCCCGAGGTCTCCAACCGCCGCTTCACCGCGCTGATGGCGGGGCTGTGGTCGGTGGAGCACGTCGACCTGCTGGCGCCGTACGTGAGCGCCTACCTCGACGAGGCGCCTGAGCTCGCGCGGCGACGCGGGCAGGCCTTCAGCCAGGTGGTGGGCCGCTCGTGCCCCGCCGTGCCGTTGTCGCACGAGCAGGTCGGCGAGCTGGAGCGGGCCCTCACCGGTGACCTGCCGACCGTGCTGCGGCGTCAGTGGGAGGACTGGTTGGACGACCTGCGTTCGGCCGGGTGAGCGGGGTGCCGAGCCGCGTCAGGGTTGCAGGTCACCGGGTCTCGACCATCGATCGCCGAGACCTCGTCCCTCGGTCGTGCTCGACGTCGCAGCGCCCCTCACCGGGTCTCGACACGCCGGTCGTGCTCGACGTCGCAGCGCCCCTCACCGGGTCTCGACACGCCGGTCGTGCTCGACGTCGCAGCGCCCCTCACCGCGTCTCGACACGCCGGTCGCGGCTTCGCAGGCTCAGCCGCGCGGCTTGCTCGACGACCATCGATCGCCGAGACCTCGTCCCTCGGTCTCGACGATCACGCGTGCCCGTCGAACATGGAGGTGACCGAGCCGTCCTCGAAGACCTCCTTGATGGCCCGGGCCACCAGCGGGGCGATCGAGAGGATCGTGAGCTTGTCGAACTCTCGGTCCGGCGTGAGCGGCAGGGTGTTGGTGATGACGATCTCGGTGGCCGGCGAGTTCTTGAGCCGGTCGACTGCCGGGTCGGAGAGCAGCGCGTGGGTGGCGGCGATGATGACGCCGGCCGCACCCTCCTCCATGAGGGCGTCGGCGGCCTTCACGATCGTGCCGCCGGTGTCGATCATGTCGTCGACCAGGACGCACATCCGCCCCTTGACGTCGCCGACCACGCGGTTGGCCACGGTCTCGTTGGGACGGTCGATGCGGCGCGACTTGTGGATGAAGGCCAGAGGCGCCCCGCCGAGGCGGGCCGACCAGCGCTCGGCGACCTTGATGCGACCGGCATCCGGGGAGACGACCGCGAGAGCCTGGCCGCCGTACTTGCTCTTCACGTAGTCGGCGAGCAACGGCAGCGCCATCAGGTGGTCGACCGGGCCGTCGAAGAAGCCCTGGATCTGGTCGGCGTGCAGGTCGACGCAGATGAGGCGGTCTGCGCCGGCAGTCTTGAACAGGTCGGCGATGAGGCGCGCCGAGATCGGCTCCCGACCGCGGTGCTTCTTGTCCTGGCGGGCGTAGCCGTAGAACGGCATGACGACGGTGATCCGCTTGGCCGAGGCGCGTTTGAGGGCGTCGACCATGATCAGGTGCTCCATGATCCACTCGTTGATCGGAGCGGTGTGGCTCTGGAGCACGAAGGCGTCGCAGCCGCGCACCGACTCCTCGTAGCGCACGTAGATCTCGGAGTTGGCGAACTCGTAGGCCGAGGTCGGCACCAGCGGGGTGCCCAGGAGCTCGCTCACCTCGGTGGCCAGGGTGGGGTGGGCCCGGCCACTGAAGACCATCAGGTTCTTCTCGGTGGTCTTCTGGATGCCGGTCACTCGCTGCTCCTGGGTGTCGCGGGGGGTGAACCCGCTCAGTCTCCCGCATGCGAGGCGTCGGGCGACACCCCGGGGTCGTCGTCGTGAGACTGTTCCGGCGGGTCCGGACGCTGCGCACCCGCGGCCTCGGCTGCCGACGCCTGCGCGGTCCCCGGACGTCGCCGGAGCGCCCACCCGAGGATCGTGCGCTGCGGGCCGGCGCTGAGCGCCAACGCGCCTGGCGGCACGTCACGACGTACGACGGTGCCGGCGCCGGTGGCCGCGCCGTCGCCGACCCGGACCGGGGCGACGAACGTGTTGTGCGAGGCGGTGCGCGCGTGCTTGCCGATGACCGTGCGGTGCTTGGCGATGCCGTCGTAGTTGGCGAAGATCGTGCCGGCACCGATGTTGGTGCCCTCACCGATCTCGGCGTCCCCGACGTAGGACAGGTGCGGCACCTTCGCGCCGTCGCCGATGATCGCGTTCTTGGTCTCGACGAAGCCGCCGATCTTGCCGCCGACGCCGAGCCTGGTGCCGGGTCGGAGGTAGGAGTAGGGCCCGACGTTGGCCTCGGCCCCGATCACCGCCAGCTCGGCGTGCACCCGCACCAGGCGAGCGCCGCGGCCGACCTCGCAGTCCTTGAGAGTCGTGTCGGGGCCGATGACGACGTCCTCGCCGACCAGGGTCGCGCCCAGCAGCTGGGTGCCCGGCAGGATCGTCACGTCGCGCGAGAGGACGACGTCGGAGTCGATCCAGGTCGTGGCGGGGTCCATCACGGTGACGCCCTCGCGCATCCACCGGGTGACGATGCGCTCGTTGAGCTCTCGGCCCAGGGCGGCGAGCTGCACGCGGTCGTTGGCGCCCTCGGTCTGCTTCACGTCGTCGATCGGGTAGGCGCCGACGTTCAGGCCGGCGTCGCGGGCGAGCTGCACGGTGTCGGTGAGGTAGTACTCGCCGTTGGCGTTGTCGTTGCCGATCCGGGGCAGCGCCTCGGCGAGGAACCCGGCGTCGAAGGCGAGGATCCCGGAGTTGATCTCGGAGATCTCGCGCTGCTCGACCGTGGCGTCCTTCTCCTCCACGATCGCGAGCACGTCACCGTCGGCGTCGCGCACGACGCGGCCGTAGCCGAAGGGGGCCGCCACGATCCCGCTCAGGATGCTCACCGCGCACTGGGCGGCTTCGTGCTCGGCAGCGAACGCGCGCAGCGACTCGCCGGTGAGCAGTGGGGTGTCGCCGTAGGCCACGACGACCGTGCCCTGCATCGCGACGTCGCGGCCGTCGCTCGCCAGGGCCTCGACGGCGATCCGGACGGCGTGACCGGTGCCCTGCTGCTCAGCCTGGACGGCGAGCACGACGTCCGGCATCAGCGCGGTGATGTGCGGGCCCACCTGCTCGCGCTGGTGCCCCACGACGGCCACGACGCAGTCGGGATCCATCGCCCGGACGGCGGTGAGCACGTGGCCGATCATGCTGCGGCCACCGATCGGGTGGAGGACCTTCATCGTCTTGGACCGCATTCGGGTGCCGCCCCCGGCGGCGAGGACGATCACGGTCAGGTCGGTGCTCACTCGGACTCCTGGAATTGGGTGGAGCCGAGCGCGCCCCCGAGTCCGGGGCACACCTTACCTACGTCGCGGGCTCGCGTCAGCGCCTGAGGACCGACGGCTCGAGGCAGCCCCGGGCGAACACCGGCGCGCTCAGAAGTCGAACGCCGACGTACCGATCGGCGTCGCAGTGACGACCACGTTGCTGAGGTAGACCGACCCGTCGTAGTCCTCGCAGGTGATGACCACCAGACGTCCGGGGGCCGACTGGCTGAAGAGCTCGGCGGCGTCCGCGGCGACGGTCCCCTTGCTGAAGATCTCGACGTCGCTGACCCGGTAGTCGAGGACGGCGCCCGCGCTCTGCACCGACATCCGGTCACCCGGTTCGAGGTCCTCGAGGTCCTGCAGCGCCGCTCCCCCGCTGCTGAGGGTGTGACCGGTCATCAGCGCGCTGCCCACCTCGGCGCCGGGCGCGGCGCCGTCCGACCACCACCCGACCTCCTGGGCGTCACCGGGCGGGGTCAGCGTGCCACCGGGGGCGGTGATGGAGACGATCACGCTGTCGACACCCAGGGCCGGGATGATCAGGCGACGCGAGCCCGGGTCGCCCAGGGGGACGGGCGCGGTCCCGCCCGCCTCGGACCTCCCGGGCCGACGCGCCTTCCTGGTGCGCACGACCGTCTCGGACGCTCGGTCGGGCAGCTCGATGAAGGTGGAGCCGGTGACCTGGATCGGTGCCGCCTGCTCGGGCTCCTCCTCGCCCAGGACGACGAACGACCCGACGCCCGCGGCCAGCGCCAGGACGCCGCCCGCGGCGACCAGGCGCGCGCGGCGGCTCGGCCGCGAGATCGCGCCGAAGATCGCCCCACGTAGTGCCCGAGAGGTCGAGTCGGCGGTCCTCGGAGCACGGCGGTGGGGAAGACGCACCCCTCCATTATGCGGAACGGCGCACGTCTGTCAGTCGTTCGCCGCTTCGGCTGCTGCGACGACGAGGTCGCGGCCGGCTCTAGGCTCGGAGATCACCACTCGGAACCGGAGACCGCCATGACCCAGGACCACGCCACCCACACCCAGCGCACTGTCGAGCTCGCTCTCGCCAATGTCGAGGAGGGCGGCAAGCCCTTCGCGTGCCTCGTCGTCGACCGGGACTCGGGGGCAGTGGTGCAGGAGGCCACCAACCAGGTCTCGCAGAGCGGCGACGTCACCGCGCACGCGGAGATCGTCGCGATCCGCGAGCTGGCGGCCGCGGGCCGCACCGACCTCACCGGGTGCGACGTCTACGTGACCGCCTCACCGTGCCCGATGTGTCTCGGTGCGCTCTACTACGCAGCGCCCGAGCACGTGTACTTCGCGGCCACGCGCGAGGAGGAGGGCGAGCACTACGAGGACGGCGGTCGCTACATGACGCTCGACACCTTCTACGACGAGTACGCCAAGCCCACGGCGGAGCGCAACCTGCCCTTCTCCCGGGTCGCCACCGACGACCCGACCAGCCCGTTTCGTCGGTGGAGCGGTCGCCACGCCGGGTGAGTGAAGCCTGGGAGGGCGCCAAGCCGGGCAGCAGGGCAGCCGGCGGTACCACCGGGGAGCCGATTCTCGGGTCAGGACGACCCTGCTCCCCTAGCATGCGACTGTTCGCTCTGCGCGGGGCGTCGATAGGAGCTCGAGGATGCCCCGATGGAGCCGCACCGTGGTGGCCCCGGGCGTGGCCGCGGCCTTCCTGGTCTCGGCTCTGCTCGTGGACCTCGTGGGCGGCGTCCAGCTGACCGGGGTCTATGCCACCGCAGCCGTCCTGGCCTCCATCAGCTCACGGGTGCGGCCCACCCTCGTCATCGCTGCCCTGTCACTGACCGCAGCGGTCCTGTCCGGCATGTGGCACGGCACGGTCGGGGATGGCGCGTGGATCATCCGGATCGTCAGCGTCGTCGTCGCCGGCACAGCGGCAGCGGTGGCGGCGGGTCTGGCCGACCGCTACCGCGAACGATCGCACCACACGGCCAAGCTGGCGCAGGACCTTCTCGACGCACTGGCGGTGGAGCTCACCGGCGCCAGGACGGTGACCGACGTCGCTGACGGCTTCATGGGCCGCGCTGTCGAGCGCCTGGGCGCGGCGTCCGCCATGACTCTCGTCCTGGACGACGACGACGTGCTGCGCGCAGTTACCTGGCTGGGGCGTGGCGGGGCACAGGCCGACCAGTACACGGAGCTCCGCCTCGACGGCGACCTGCCAGGGTCTGTCGCGGCCCGGACGCGGACGCCGTTGCACTTCAGCGACCGAGCGGCGATCCACGCAGCCTTCCCGATCCTGGCGGGCTACTACGCCGAGGAGCGCAGTCTGCACCTGCTTCCGCTCGTGCACGACGATGATCTGGTCGGCCTGCTTGCGTTGTCGTTCCCACCATCGGTGATCACCAGCGACGAGGAGCGCGGTCTGCTCGTCGCCCTGGCCGGCGCGTTGGGTGCAGCCCTGGTCCGGGCTCGGTTCCTGGCCGCGACCGACGCCCGGTTGCAGCGCGCGGCGATCGTGGCGGAGGCGTCGCGGACCCTGTCGCGCAGCCTCGACTGGTCCGAGACGCTCGACGAAGTGGGCCGGCTCCTCGTGCCCCGGCACGCGGACTGGTGTGCACTCCACCTGATGCACGACGACGTCCTCGACACGGCGGTTGTCCGGCACCGCAACCCCGCCACCACCGAGTGGGCGCTCGGCATGCGGGGCGCCTTTCCGGTCAACATGAACGCCACCAGTGGAGCCCCCGCAGTGGTACGAACCGGCCGCTCCGAGCTCTACACCTCCATCTCTGCGGAGATACTCGAGGCGTCAGCCACCGACGAGGATCACCTCGCTCTGCTGCAGCGCCTGGGAATGGTGAGCGCGGTGGTTGCCCCGCTGCGTGACGGCGCCTCGGTCATCGGTGCGCTGACCCTCGTGCACGCTGAGTCGGGCCGTCGCTACAGCCAGGAGGACGTCGAGTTCCTGGAGGACATTGCCTCCCGCATCGCAACCGCGCTCCGCAACGCCGAGACCCACTCGCGCCAGTCACGACGCCTGACCGAGGTGCTGAAGGTCGCCGCAGCAGCGCAACAGGCCATCCTCGCGCCACCACCGCGTCGGCTGGGTCCGCTCGAGCTGTCGGCGCGCTACGTCAGCGCTGCCGAGGAGGCCCAGGTCGGCGGCGACCTCTACGAGGTGGTCGCCGTGACCGACCGGGTCCGGCTGCTGATCGGTGACGTCCGGGGAAAGGGACTGACGGCAGTCCGCACCGCGACCATCGTGCTCGGCGGATTCCGGTCCATCGCCCCGCAGGACCTCCCGATCGAGGAAGTGGCGCGCCGACTGGACCAGCACGTCCAGGTCTACCTCGACGACGACGAGGACTTCGTCACCGCCGCTCTCGTGGACCTCTACCACGACGGCCGGTACAGCATCGTCCTGTGCGGACACCCCGCGCCGGTCGTGACCGGACCTGACGGGTGGCGGCTGGTCGACGCTCCCGCAGCCGTCCCGCTGGGTCTGGGCTCGGACCCGGTTCCCACTCACGGAGGTCTCGGGCCCGGAGAGCGCATGCTTCTGTACACCGACGGGCTGCTCGAGGCCCGACACACCGATGGCACGTTCCTCGATCCGACCCCCCTGTGGGACCTGGTCACCAGCGAGCCACTGCCCGCCCTGCTCGACGCCCTGCTCGAGGCCCTCGAGCGGTGGACCGGAGGCCGCCTCCAGGACGACCTCGCACTCCTGACGGTGGAGTTCTCCCCCCAGCTCGACACCCCGCCGGAGGTCCGCGACGCCACGGAACACCCATCGAGGCACCAACCCGGGCACCAGCCCGGGCACCAGCCCGGGCACCAGCCCAGGCTCACGCGGAGCCTCCCCGCCGACGGGTCGAGCGTCAGGGCGGCGCGCGACCTGGTGCGCACGCTGTTGACGGGGACGGACCTCGAGCCGCTCACCGATGACGCCCGCACCGTCGTCAGCGAGCTCGTCACCAACTCCCTGGTCCATGCCGGCGGCGACGTGCACCTCACTGCGGCTGTGACCGGGGCCGGGCTCCGGGTCGAGGTCGCCGACGCGAGCCCGCACCTGCCGCGCCGACGCGACTACGTGACGGGGTCGGCGACCGGACGAGGTCTGCACCTGGTCGACGGCCTCGTCACCCGCTGGGGCAGCGTTCCGCTCGGTGCAGGGAAGGTGATCTGGTTCGAGATCGACGACCCTCACGGCGCTGGATTCGGCTCGCCGAGCACCCCCGACCTCGTCGCCGACGTCGAGCACGGCGACGCGGTCGACGCCGCTCGGGACGGCTTCGACGTCGAGCTGCGCAACGTGCCCCTGCTCATGCACGCGGCCTGGCAGGAGCACGCCTCCGCCCTCCTACGTGATTACCTGCTGGTCCGCCTGGACGACGACCCGGACATCCTGGAGCGCCATGCCCAGGCCAGCGACGCCATGAATCTGCTCTTCGAACAGCTTCCGGCGCCTGACCTGGACGGCGACCCCGAGTCCGTGATGGCCGGCGCGCTCGAGCCAGGCGTCTCTCGCGCCACGACGATGCTGCGAGTGCCCCGCGGCTCGCTCGTCCACTTCGAGACCCTCGACCAGCTGACTCGCGGTGCGCTCGCGCTCGCCGACACCGACCAGCTCCTGGTACCGCCCACCCAGCCGGAGATCCGGGCGATGAGCGAGTGGCTGTGCCGACAGGTGCTCGAGCAATCGAGGAGCGGCACACCCGCCGAGCCGTGGCAGCTGCCGGCGCAGGTGGTCGCCCCGGCGGGAGCCCTGCACGTCGACGGCTGGGATGCCGCCGAGGTGTCGGACTCCGAGCGCGGGCTCCTCGCCACGGACGAGGCGAGCCTGATCGTCGCCGTGAGCTCGTCGGTGGTGCGCTTCCTCGGCTACGACTCGGCGTCGGCTCTGCTCGGGCGCCCTGTCATCTGCATCGTGCCGCCGAGCTACCACCAAGCCCACATAGCCGGAACCACGTTGCACCTCGCCAACGGGCGCGACCCGCTCCTCGGGGTGCCCATCACCGTGCCGGTCGTGCGAGCCGACGGGCTGCAGGAGGAGGTCGAGCTCAAGGTCGAGTCGCGGCCCCTCTCCACCGGCCGTCGGCTCTTCGTGGCCGAGTTCTTCCTCGACGGCCAGTGAGGAACCGGGTCCTGGTCGGTGACGGCGCGGCTGACAGGAGCAGCTGGTCTCGGTGCCGCTCTCAGGTGCTGGCGTCCGTCATCACGCCGGGTCGTCTCCTCGGTGCAGGAGTCGGCTCGGCCACGCGCTGATCGGTCCGACGAGGGTGAGCAGCGCGGGCAGCAGCAACGAGCGCACCACCACGACGTCGATCATGATCCCGACCGCCATCGCGAAGGCGAGCTGGCGGAAGGGCACGAGAGGAACCACGCCGAGGAGGCCGAAGCTGGCTGCGAGCGTGAGACCGGCCACGAAGATGGCGCCGATCGTGCTCGGCATGGTGACCATGAGAGCCTGGTCCAACGGTCGGCGTCTGGCCTCGTCCCAGATGCTGCCCACCGCGAAGATGTTGTAGTCGGAGCCAAAGGCCAACAGCAGCACGGCGACGGCGAAGGGCACGTAGAAGGTCAGCCCCGCGCCGGGGTCGAGGGCCCCGAAGACCAGGCTCGTCAGCCCGAGGGCCGCAGCCAACGACAAGATGCCGCCGACCAGGAGGTAGAGCGCAGCCACCAGCGCTCGCAGGAAGAGCAGCAGCATCAACAGGTTGGCCGCCAGGGCTGCGACGGCGATACGCAGCAGGTCGTTGGTGGTCTGGTCGACGATGAAGGCCGCGGTCGCCGAGTCACCTGCCAGCGCGACGGACGTGCGGGTCAACCCGCTGCTGGTCAGCAGGGGGTGGATGCGTTCTTGGAGCAGGTCGATGGTGGCGATCGCGTTGCCGCCGAGCGCAGGGTCGTCGAGCACGACGAGATACCGCGCTGCTGTGCCGTCCCTGGTGACCAGGACGTCGCGCTGCAGACGGCGACCGACGTCACCGGGGCCGAGGACGCCGGCCACGCCGGGCTGACGCTCGAGCGCGCGGCCGAACGCGGCCAGCGCCTGGCCGCTGCGGTCGAGGTCGTCACCCTCGAGCAGGACCGTGGTCGGGGAGAGGATCCCGGGGGCGAAACCCTCTCGCGCCGCGTCGGCGGCCTGCCGCACGCCGCTGTCGGACGGCAGCGAACCCACGAACGACACCCCGAGGCTGAGGTTGGTCAGGGGAAGAGCGGCGATGGCGAGCACCGCCACG
Organism: uncultured Actinomycetota bacterium; assembly: GCA_963742775.1. Lineage (GTDB taxonomy): Bacteria > Actinomycetota > Actinomycetes > Propionibacteriales > Nocardioidaceae > Nocardioides. The sequence goes on from CAVUNE010000008.1 coordinate 802,160, forward strand.
CAGCCCGCGACAACCTGGGCCGAGCGCCTTCGCGAGGCGGTGATGACCTGCAGGAGCGCCACTCGGCGTGGTGCGGGGGACTCCCCCGGCCCGGGCCCGGGCGAGCCAGGCGCCTCGTCGTCGCCCGTCTCGCCGTCCCCGGCCCCGTCGCCCCTGGCCCCATCGGTCGCCTGGGTGTTCGGGGTGGTCTTGGCCCGACCGGGTCGGGTAGGCCAGAACGACCACCGACCGAGCACGGCCATCAGCGCCGGCACCAGGGTGACCGCAACGACGAGCCCGATCAGCACGGTCACCACAAGGGCCGGCCCGAGCGCTCGGAAGAACAACGACGTGGCGACGAGGAGGGCCCCGGTGCCTGCGGCGACTGCGAGCCCGGCGACGAGCACGATCGGACCGAAGCGGGAGGAGGCGACGCGGGCGGCGTCGAGACGGCTCTTGCCGAGGGCGAGCTCGCGGCGTTGGGCGGTCAGGTAGAAGACGACGTAGTCGGTCACCACCCCGAGGAGCAGGGCGACGACCACGGGTTCGAGCTCGCTTGGAGCCGAGATGTCGAGCAGCTCGGCCAACATCCCGGACACGCGCAGAGTCATGACGTAGGCAATACCGGCACTGACGAGGGCCACGAGGGGTGCGATCGCCGAGCGCAGGGCGATGCCGACGATGATCATGATGGCCAGCAACGTGTAGAGCTCCACCTTGGGCAGGGCATCGCGGATCAGGTCGCCCTGCGCGCCGCGCGCGGGGACCGAGCCCGACACCCCGATCACGCTGTCGCGGGGTCCGAAGAAGGTGTCTGCGTACCGCTCGGCCGCCCTCGTCTGCACCCCGAACGAGTCGGAGGGGTCGAAGAGGAGGTAGGTCACGCCGGTCGTGTCGCGCTCCCGCGACCCAGGGAACAGGCCGAAGGAGTTGCTCAGCGGGAGGGCGCCGAGGATCGCCTCGAGCCCGGGATAAGGCTTGCGCGTGACCGCTGTGGCAGCGACGACGGCTCGTGCCTGGTCGTAGACCGAGGTACCTTCGGGATCTCGCTGAACGATGGCGGTGCGCCCGAGCAGCGGGAATCCGAAGATCTCGACGCTGCGCAGCTCGCTGGCCACGGCCGGGGTGTCGTCAGGCACGAGCCCGGAGAGGCTGTTCGATCCGCCTGAGCCCGAGAGCGGCGGCAGCAGGAAGAGCGAGCTGATGACCGCAGCCGCCCAGAAGGCGATCACGAACCACCGCAGCTTGACGAGGGTGGCGGCAGTGAGCTCAGCCAGTCGGCCGCGCTTCGAGGCCGACGGCGCCGGCGCCGGCGCCGGCGCGGTCTCAGCCACGGGCGTCAGACAGTCCGAGCCGCGTCAGCTCGGCGTCGGCCAGTCGACGGGTGCGGCCCGCGGCGTTGCTGCTGTGCGGATCCTCCGATTCTTCGACGAGCCGGTGGACCTCGCTGTAGGGCAGCATCTCGAGCGCCCGGGTGGCGAGATAGCGATCGAGGCCTTCGTCGTCGGGGTGGTCTCGCAGGGCCTGACGAAGGTTCGTGACCTCGCGGCGTCTCGAGATCCGCAACGGCAGGTAGAGGCCCGCGACCGGGGTGATCGGGATGAAGGTGATGGCGAGTCCGAGCAGGATCGAGAGCTGGCGCAGCTGACCCTTGACCTGCACGCCGCGGGCCTCGATGTCAGCCGCGGCCACGCTCGTCTCACGTCCGACCTCGGCAGGTCGATCGCCGATCACGGGGATGTCGCCGAGCGACTCCAACGCCCGCCCGGCCGAGCCGATCGCCGACCCGGAGGTGCTGACGGTGTCGCCGAGCTCGGAGAGCTGCCACATCGTGACCCCCGAGAGCACTCCGACGACGATCCACAGCGCAACCCAGCCGAGCAGGAGACCGTCGAGCAGACGGATCGTCGGCTCATCGGCGGTACGGACGGACAAGGCCACGGGCTCAACGTAACGTGACGACCGGACGGCACGAGGCACTACACCACGCGAGGAGTCACGAGTGAGCGGCACGGATGACCACCACACGACTCCAGCTGCGCCACGGCGCCAGACCTCGACGGCCTGGTTCGTCGTCGTCCCAGCGATCGCGCTTCTCATCGGGGCCTTGCTCGGTGGTCTCGTGGTTGGGGTGGCCGGTGGTGGCGGCGGAGGCGGAGGCGGCGGAGGCGGCGGTGGTGGCGACACCACGGCTGCGACCTCGAGCCCGTCGACCTCCGGCTCGTCGACCGCGGTGGTGGTGCCCGACTCGTGCCTGGAGTCGGCCGAGACCCTCAACGAGGCGATCAGGGTGATCCGCGACGGCGTCGGCGCGATCCGGGACTTTCAGCCGAACACGCTCATCGAGCTGCTCAACGAGCTCGAGGACCTCGACCGGGAGGCCCGCGACCAGGCCGCAACGTGTGCGGGCACCACCGTGACCGATTCCGGCGAGCCCACCGACGGCTCCGTCCAAGGCACACCGGCGCCCGGCGACGCGCCCAGCGAAGTGCCGTCAGACAGGCCGAGCACGACCCCATGAGCCGTGGCGCGCAGGTCCGGTGGAGGTGTGTGGCACCGGTGGTCGGATCTCCGGACGGACGGTCGGTGCGCTCGCGTCGGCGCTGGTGCCGGCGCGGGCAGCACCCTGGCATGCTGCGGCAACCAGCGCGTAACGGGGCTGGAACAGCCGCCTCCTAGCGTCGAAGGTCCTGAACAATCCCTCGACGCAGGAGCCCCTCATGACGACATCCTCAGGCCGCGAAGCCGCTGAGATCATCGAACGAGCCGTCGGACGGCGTGGGCTGATGCGAGCGGCGGCCTTGGTGGGTGGCACCGCGACGACCCTCGGAGCCACCGGCCGCGCCCAGGCGACGATGGCCGCAGCCCCGCACCGGACGGCCTCGAAGCCGGGCCGCCCGGGAAGCCTGAAGATCCTGCAGCCCGGCAAGGGTCGAATCAGCGGCGACCACTACCTGAGCCCGAAGCCAGACGAGGTGCTGTGGGGCTACGTGCCGTCCCTCACGGCAACGCCGGTGCTGTCGATGCGGTCCGGACGCACCCTCACCATCGACACCCTCTCGCACGAGGGCATCCTGGAGGATCAGGGCCGTGACCCCGAGGCGTACTTCAGGAAGCTCGGGGTCGCCACGAGCGAGGTGCTGCGCGACGCCGTCCGGGTGGCCGGCAGCTACGACCGCACCACCCGCGACTTCGACGTCGACGGACCGCACGTCGTGGTGGGCCCGATCTTCGTCGAGGGCGCCGAGCCCGGTGACGTGCTCAAGGTCGAGACCCTCTCGGCCGTGCCGCGGGTGCCCTACGGCATCGTCTCGAGCCGCCATGGGAAGGGCGCACTGGCCCAGCAGAGCGGGGGCACCGCACCGGCCGGCATCACGCCGGCAGAGGTGATGCCCCCGATCGCGACCGACGGCCGCGCCAGCGGCGTGCCCACGGAGTACGGCAACGTCTCGGTCTTCACCCCCGTCGAGCAGCACAAGGGCCGGCTGTACGGCGTGATGGACCGGCGCCGCGGTGGCGCGGTGCGCTTCCCGCTCAACCCGTTCATGGGGATGATGGGGGTCGCCTCGGCTGCCGGCGACACGCTCACCGCGCCGCAGCTCAACTCGATCCCCCCCACGCTGGGCGGCGGCAACATCGACATCGGTCTGCTCGGCCCCGGCTCGACGTTCTACCTGCCGGTCTTCGCCGAGGGGGCGTTGTTCTACGTCGGGGACCCGCACATGGCGATGGGTGACGGCGAGGTCGCACTCACGGCCATGGAGGGTTCGCTGCGCACGACCTTCCGGTTGACCGTCTGCAAGCCGGGCGCGAGCGGGGTCCCGTCGGTGGCCTACGGCTACCCCTTCGGCGAGACCGCTGACGCCTGGATCCCGGTGGGGCTGTCGGACCCCGACGGCGGCATCGATGGTCAGGTGAGCGACCTCGACATCGCCATGCGGCGGGCGGTGGTCAACGCCCTCGACTTCCTCCAGCACGACCTGCACATGGAGCGACCGGTCGCCTACGCCTACCTCTCGGCTGCCGGCGACTTCGTGGTCTCCCAGGTCGTGGACCGCACACTCGGGGTGCACGGGGTGATCCGGAAGTCGGACTTCGACTGATCCTCGGCGTCAGCGCTCCGCGAGCGGGCACGTGGTTGTGAGCTCGAATCATCGATCCGGAGGTTGCGACCAGCAGGGTCGTCGACCTGCGGAAGCTCCCCGGGATGGAGTCGAACCATCGTCGCTAGTCCTGATTCAAAGTCAGGCGGGCCCTGCCGGCAGACCAACCGGGGATAGAGCGCTCACTCTAGTAGCCGTCCGCCGCGGCCCTCGGCCCGCTACCGGCGAGAGCACCTGCGCCGTCGGCCTGCACGGAGTGCGTCAGGCACTGGAGCTCGGTGATGTCGAGGTGGTCGATGCGATCGGCCCCGTAGTCGAAGCGATCTCGGCGTCGTCGTCGGACAGCCCGAGGTCGGCGGCAGCGAGCTTCCGGTTGTCTGCGGCGGCGTGCAGCTCGACGGCCGTGCTGCCGAGCAGGTGACGCGTCTGCCCCGGGAGCGCGCAGACTGCGGCCCAGGCCGGCGGGTCCGATGCCGAGGAAACCCGGCCGGTCCCACCGCTGCCCCGCGCCGGAGGACCGTTCACCCCCAGGGGTGGAGGCCCGGCATCACCCGATCCGGTTCGGTTCGGGGTACTCCGCCCATCCACCGAGAAGAGGCGCCATGACCGAGTCCAGCACCACCGTCGACGAGGAAGACACCGGGGGTCTGCGTCGGACCATCACCGGCAGGCAGCTCTTCTTCTACACCCTCGGTGACGTCCTCGGCTCCGGGATCTACGTCCTCATCGGTCTGGTCGCCGCAGCCGTGGGCGGCGCGTTCTGGGTCGCCTTCGCGGTGGGCGTCTCGATCGCGACCATCACCGGGACGGCGTACGCCGAGCTGGTGACGAAGTACCCCCAGGCCGCGGGCGCGGCGCTCTACGTCAACAAGGCGTTCGGCAGCCGGGTGCTGACCTTCCTGATCACCGTCTCGTTCCTCTCGGCCAGCTTCGCCGCCGCCGGATCGCTCGCCGGAGGGTTCGCGTCGTACTTCTCCACGGTGTGGGCTGCCCCGCCGGCCCTGCTCGTCACGCTGCTGTTCGTCCTCGGCCTCAGCATCGTCAACTTCGTCGGCATCACCGAGTCGGTGGTCATCAACATGGTGATGGCCTTCGTCGAGATCTTCGGCCTGATCATCGTCCTGGTCATCGCGATCATCTACGTCGTGCAGGGCGACGCGGACTTCGGCGTCCTGGTCGAGTTCGACCCCGGCGACTCCAACGTCGGCCTCGCGATCCTCGCCGGCGTCGCGTTGTCGTTCTTCGCCATGACCGGCTTCGAGAACACCGCGAACGTCGCCGAGGAGACGATCGACCCGCACAAGTCCTTCCCGCGCTCGCTGATCGGCGGCATGATCACCGCCGGAGTGATCTACGTGCTCGTCTCCATGGCAGCGGCCCTCACGGTGCCCACCGACACGCTCGCCGACTCCTCGGCCGCGCTGCTCGAGGTCGTCAAGACCGGCATCCTGCCCGTCGACACCGGCTTCATGAGCACCCTGTTCTCGGTCATCGCGATGGTCGCCATCACCAACACCACCCTGGTGGCCGTGGTGACGCAGCCGCGGATCCTCTACGGCATGGCCAACGAGGACATCGTCCCCGGCATGTTCGCCAAGCTGCACTCCACCCGCCGCAGCCCCTGGGTCGGGCTGGTCTTCAGCGGGCTCGTGGTGGGGGCCCTGCTCGTCGTCGGCACCGTGGTCCCCGACGTCGAGGGAACTCCGCTGATCGAGCGCCTGGCTCTCGTCACGGTGCTGTTCCTGCTCTTCATCTACGCCCTGGTGATCATCTCGTGCCTCAAGCTGCGCGGGCAGGACGAGGACGAGCGCACCTTCCGCGCCAACACTCCCCTGCTCTTCGTCGGACTGCTCGGCAACCTCGCCATCCTCGTCTGGTCGGTGCTCGACGACCCGACGTCGCTGCTGTGGTGCGCCGGACTCATCGCCGTCGGCGTCGCGCTCTTCCTGGTCGAGTACTTCTTCGGCGACCGCGACCGGCCCTCCGACGCCGAGCGCGGCGAGGCGGTGCGCGCCACCGACTAGGTTGGACCCGTGGACCTGCCCGTGATGCCACCCGTGCGCCCGATGCTGGCCAAGGCCGTCGCCGGCGTGCCCGACCCGGCGAGGACCGTGGTCGACACCGCCGACGGGCAGCGCGTCGCAGGCCTGAGCTTCGAGCCCAAGTGGGACGGCTTCCGGTGCCTGGTCTTCAAGGACGGCGACGAGGTCGAGCTCACGAGTCGCAACACCAAGCCGCTGACCCGCTACTTCCCCGAGCTCGTGGCGGCCTGTCGCGACCAGCTGCCCGAGCGGTGCGTGCTGGACGGCGAGATCTTCGTGGCCATCGGGCAGCGCCTGGAGTTCGAGGTGCTGCAGGAGCGCATCCACCCCGCGGCCTCGCGCGTCGACCTGCTGGCGCAGCGGACGCCGGCGAGCTTCGTGGCCTTCGACCTCCTGGCTCTCGGCGACACCTCCTACGTCGACCTGCCGTTCGTCGAGCGTCGCGCTGCACTCGAGTCCGCGCTGAGCGGGCTCGGCGGGCCCGGCGGGCCTGGTGGGCCTGGCTGGGCCTGGCGGGCGGTGCTACCTCACCCGCACCACCGACGACCCCGCGGTCGCGCAGGAGTGGTTCCACCAGTTCGAGGGCGCCGGGCTCGACGGCGTGATCGCCAAGCCGCTCGGCGCGCCGTACGTCGAGAACGGCCGCACGATGATGAAGGTCAAGCACGAGCGCACGGCCGACGTCGTGGTCTGCGGCTACCGCGAGCACAAGTCCAGCACCCCTGAGCAGCCGCTGCTCGGCAGCCTGCTCCTCGGCCTGTACGCCGACGGCACGCTGCAGCACGTCGGTGTCAGCGCCAGCTTCACCGCCACCCGACGGGCCGAGCTGATCGAGGAGCTCGCGCCTCTGGTGTGCCCCATCGACGAGCACCCGTGGGGCGAGTGGGCCGGGGCCGCGATCGCCAACCCCGACCGCGTGCCCGGCACGCAGAGCCGATGGAGCGCCGGCAAGGACCTCTCGTTCGTGCCGCTGCGTCCCGAGCGCGTGCTCGAGGTGAAGTACGACGCCATGGAGGGCCGTCGCTTCCGCCACACCGCGCACTTCAAGCGCTGGCGCCCTGATCGTGAGCCGTCGACGTGCGGTTACGACCAGTTGGAGCAGCCGGTCAGCTACGACCTCGCTAGTGTCCTGTCCGGAGGAGAGTGACGAATGTCCGAGATGTCCGCAACACCCACGACGCCCGAGTCCGACACCTACGTGGTGGTGCTGCTCGTCGAGCAGCAGCTCACCTCGCTCGACGCGGCGCAGGTCCGCTCGCTGCACGAGAGCATCGAGGAGCCCGTGGTCTACCACGTGCTGCTTCCCGTCGAGGACGCCGCGGCGCGGGTGGAGGCCTCGCTCGGATCGCTCTCCGGCGGCGACCTGCTCGCCTCCCCGGCCATGCCGATGGGCGAGATCGACATCGAGGCTGCTGAGGAGCAGGCCCACGACCGTGCCGAGAACGAGCTCGTCGCCACCGTGGCGGCCCTCGAGAGCGCCGGCGCCACGGTGGGTGGTAGCGACCTCGTCCGCGGTCACCCCACCGAGGAGCTCATCGCGAAGGTGGCGGCGGTCGGTGGCCGGGAGGCCATCGTCCTGACCCGACCCCACGTCGTCGCCGAGTTCTTCCACGTCGACTGGGCCTCCCGGGCCCGGAGGAAGCTCGGCGTCCCTGTCCTGCACCTGCTCGAGCACCAGACGTTCGACGAGCAGGCCGAGGGTCTCTGACCTGTGAGGCTCGGTCTGCGTCGCGCAGCATCCGCCCCGGACGACGCCGGCCCCGGCGACGCCGCCCGCCCGGCGAGGCCGACTGCGGCGACCGGACCGCAGGCGAGCTTCGCCGGCGTCGTCGACGGGACGACGCTCTGGGTCGCCGTGCCGGCACGTCCGGGCGCCGGGCTCGCTTCGCGTCGGTTGGTCCTGCGCGACACCGACTCGGGAGAGCTGGCGGACCTGCGCTCGGAGGAGGTCTTCGACCAGCCCGCCTACCTCGCGGCCCGCATCGACCTCACCGCCCTCGACGGCGCAGGGGCCCGGCACGACATCGTCGTGCTCGGGCCGGGCGGTGACGTGACCTGCGTCGCGACGACGCCGATCGCCGCTCCGGGCGGGCGCACCAGCATCGACGGCCGCACCCACCATGCGCTGGTGCGCACCTCCGAGGGGCAGCTGCGCCTGCGCACCACCGTGCTGCCCGGGGCCGCCGGCCTGCTCGCCGTCCGCAAGCTCGGCAAGGACGTCGAGCTCACCCTGGTCGGCGGCGGACCTGTCCTGGCGATCCTCAGCGACGACGGCGACGACAGCGAGGTCATCGCGTCCTGGCCGGTCGACGAGCACGGCGTCGTCGTGCTCACCCCTGCCTCCGTCGCACACCTCGACCAGGTCACCCGCCCGGCGATGACCGGCGAACCGGGCAGCTGGCGGCCCGTCCGCCGACGCGCCAACGACCTCCTCGACCCCCGCTCGGCAGCACCGCTCCCCCAGGTCGACCACCCGGACGCCGACCGTCCCCGGGTCCGGCTCCCCTGGTCGCGCGAGGCGATGCTCCAGGTGCGTGTCCTGCCCCTCGACGAACCGGACGCGTGAGGCCCGTGCGCATCGGCTTCCTGGTCTTCAACCTCGACGGCATGGGCGGCACCAGCCGCTCGGCGATCACCCAGGCCAACGCCCTCGCCGCCGACCCGGCGGGGCACGACGTCCAGCTGATCAGCGTGACGCGGACGGCCGACGCACCGCACTACGACATCGAGCCGCACGTCGAGGTCGAGCACCTCGTCGACCTGCGCGATCCCGCTCGCCCTGCCCTCGGCAGCCTGCCGCCCGACGAGGCAGCCGCCCTGCACGACCGCGAGTCGGCGCTGGTCCCGGCTCGCTGGGACAGCCAGTTCACAGCGCTCTGCGACGTCGCCCTCGAGCAGCGGCTGGCGCGCCTCGGCGGCGACTCGGCGCTCGACGTCCTCGTCACGGTCACCCCCGGGCTGCTCGCCTGCGCGATCACCCTCGCACCCGACGCCGTCGTGGTGGTGCACCAGGAGCACCGCTCCTCCAACGACCGCACCTCCGGCCTCGAGCCGCTGCTGGCCTTCGCGCCGCGCGCCGACGTCGTCGCGCTGCTCACCCCCACGATCGACGCCTGGCTGCACGACCGGCTCGGCGCCCTCGCGCCGACCACCGTGGTGATGCCGAACCCGCTGCCGCTCGGCTTCACCCCGCGGGCGTCGCTGGAGTCCGGGGTGATCATGGCCGCCGGTCGACTGGTGGCCGAGAAGCAGTTCGCCAAGCTCGTCGAGGCCTTCGCCGAGATCGCCGACGACCTCCCCCGGTGGCGCTTGCGCCTCTGCGGCGACGGCCCGGCGCGCGGCGAGCTCGCGCGCCTCATCCGCAAGCGCGACCTCTGGGACCGCGTCGAGCTTCCCGGCAGCCTGCCCGACCTGGCCGCCGAGTGGCCGAAGGCCTCCGTGGCGGCACTCTCCTCGCGCACCGAGGGCTACCCGCTGGTGCTCCAGGAGGCGATGGCCGCCGGGGTGCCTGTCGTCAGCTTCGACTGCCCGTCGGGGCCGCGCGAGATCGTCGACCACGAGGTCAACGGCCTGCTCGTGAGCGCGCAGTCGGTCGCCGGGCTCTCCACAGCCCTGCTGCGCATCGCGACCGACCGTGACCTGCGGCACCGGCTGGGCGCGGGTGCGCTGGCCACCTCGCGCGGCTGGGAGGCCGGTGCCCTCGCCGCCAGGTGGACCCGTGTCTTCGAGGACGCCGTCACTCGTCGCGCCGGTCGCGCCCGGCTGACCGCCCGGTCGAGTGCTCCGGCGGCAGCCACCGCCGGCGACCCCAGCGCCGACCCGGCCGTCCTGGAAGCACAGGACGGCGTGACCCCGGCGCAGGCTCGGCGCCACGCCCTGGAGACCTGCGTCGCCGCTGCCGCGGCCGCGGCGCCCGCCACGCCGGACGACGCGCACCCCTGGCTGGTCATCCCGGCCCACGAGCACGACGAGCCGATCGTCGTCGTGCCGATGACGCGCCGCCGCCAGCTCCTCGACGCCCTCGCGGCCGCCCCCGGGGCGGCGTACCTCTCACTGCGCGACCCGGCCCGCCACGGCTGGCACGAACGGCGCGGCACGGTCCCCACCCTCGCCGCCGACCTGCGTCGCGGCATGACCGACTCGCTGCACATCGAGCCGTGGCCGGTCGTCGACGGTCGCCCCAGCCTGCTCGGCGAGGGTTGCGGCGTGCAGGTGCAGCTGTGGGAGGCGTCGTCCGACGGCGACCTGCTCGCGCCGGGCCTCAACCCCTACGCGACCCGCATCTCCCGGGCCGCCCGCGCCACGGCCGTGCCGAGCGACGTCGAGGGCGTCAGCGTGCCCACCCTGCCGTTGATGGCGGCGCCGACCGTCACCGAGTGCCGCTTCCCGGTCGACGTCGTCTACACCTGGGTCGACGGCACCGACCCCGTCTGGGACGAGGCTCGACGCGCCAGGCTGGCCGAGGCCGACGGCACCGCGCTGACCCGCGAGGCGAGCGGCCGCGCCCGCTTCCTCGACCACGGCGAGCTGCGCTACTCGCTGCGCAGCCTGCACCTCTTCGCGCCCTGGGTGCGGCGCATCCACCTCGTGACCGCCGGCCAGACCCCCGACTGGCTCGACGTCGACCACCCGCGCATCCACCTGGTCGATCACCGCGACCTGCTGCCGCCCGAGGCGTTGCCGACCTTCAGCTCCCACGCCATCGAGACCGTCCTGCACCGCATCGCAGGTCTCGCCGAGCACTTCCTCTACCTCAACGACGACTTCCTGCTGGGCCGGCCGCTGCGCCCCGAGTCGTTCTTCAGCCCGGCCGGCCTGACCGCGGTCGCGACGGCGCCCCACCCGATCGGCCTGTCCGAGCCGCGGAGTGACTCCGCGGCGGCGCCCTACCTGAAGGCGGCGTGGAACAACCGCGACCTGCTCAGCGAGGAGTTCGGCGCCGTGGTGACGAACCACCTCGCCCACGCGCCCTACCCCCACCGGGTGTCGGTGCTGGAGGCCCTGCACCACCGTTTCCCCGAGGCGCTCGGCGTCACGACGCACGCGCCGTTTCGCAGCGACACCGACGTGTCGACGCTCAGCTCGCTCGCCCAGCACTTCGGCCTGCTCACCGGCACCGCCTACCTGGCCCCAGCCGACCTGGCCTTCGTCGACATCAGCAACGCCGACCTCGAGCGCCGCCTGCGCGCGGTGCGCGAGCGCGACCAGGACTTCATCTGCCTCGGCGACCACCACGACCACGCCCTACGGAGCGAGCGGCTCGAGGTCGTGCTGCGCGCCTTCTTCGAGGACTACTACCCGGTCGCCGCCCCGTGGGAGCGCTCAGCGCCCGAGGAGTGAGCGCAGCCGGGACCGTGCCCCTGCAGCGACGTCCGCGCCACCGCCGGCGGACCCCTGCTGCTCGAGCTGCGCCTCGAGCTGCTCGATCCGCTTGCGCTGCCGCTCGACCCGGCGGGTCTTGTCGCGCAACCGGTCCTGGAAGTCGTTGCGGGTGCGGACGACGTGCATCGCGGTCTCGTCGTTGGCGATGGCCGCGGCCACCTCGTAGTACGACGCGTAGGCCGCCGCCAGGCGGTCGAGCTCGGCCATTGCAGCCCCGTCGAACGGGTCCTCGACGAGCACCGTCGCCGCCGCCCAGGTCGCCTCGGCCTGCGCTCGCAGGTCGTCGGGCACCTCCAGGCCGCTCCACGAGTCGGACGAGCGGTTGAGCGAGGTCGTCAGGAAGTCGTCGACGTCGTGCGGGGCCGTGAGGTCGCCGGGGTCGACGCCGAGCTGTTCGCAGGCGCGCCACATCGCCGTGCGCCAGTCGCCGATCAGGTCGTAGTACGGCACGAACGCGCGTGGGTTGCCGCGCGTGGCGCGCTCGGTGACGAAGATCGAGTTCATCCAGGCCGCGACGTTGGCGATCTCACGCCTGCGACGCACCTCGTCGCTCTTGTCGGACAAGTAGGCCGAGTCGCGCGAGCGCACGACCTGGGTGGGGTGGCGCAGCATCGTCAGGCTGGACAGCTCGGCGCCGGTCGCCGCCGCCACCCGCTGCCACAGCGGGTAGACCCAGTAGGCGCGGGTCTCCTTGACCACGACGACCGAGTCGTCGTCGTGCGCGCCCAGCTCGGCGGAGAGCCAGGCGCGCAGCTCCTCCTCGCGCTCGGGCGTCACGTCGGCCATCGCCAGGTCGGCGGCGTGGGGGCGCGTGTCGATCGTGCGCACCGGCAAGGCGTTGAGCCAGTACTTGTGGAAGTCGGCCACCCACAGCGGCTCGTAGTAGCCGCGCGGGTTGTTCTCGTCGGTCTCGACCTCGGGCTGGGGGATGTGGAAGCCGAAGCGCTTCAGGGTGCCCGCGACGCTGCTGGTGCCGCTGCGCCCGGAGCCGGTGACGATGAGGAGCTTGACCACGACCGCGAGGCTACTCGACGCGGTTGCCGTCGTCGTCCCAGTGCTCGGCGACCTTCTTCGACGGCTGCACCCGCGGCGGTTCTCCCGGCATCTTCGGGTGGTCGGGCGGGAAGTTGAGCTCGCCGTGACCCTCGGCGACCTGTTCCTCCCACAGGTCGAGCAGCGGCTGGAGGGAGTAGTGGGTGTCGTCGATACCGGCCCAGGGGTCGCCGTCGGCGAGCCGGTCGGGCACCGAGAACAGGTGGTGCTCGCCCGGGTCGGTGACCCCGGCCAGCTCCGACCAGGTCATCGGGGTCGAGACCGGGGCCCCGGCGATCGGGCGCAGCGAGTACGCCGACGCGATCGTGCGGTCACGACAGTTCTGGTTGTAGTCGACGAAGATCCGCTCCCCGCGCTCCTCCTTCCACCACGCGGTCGTCACCTGGTCGTCACGCTTCTCGAGCTCACGACCGAAGCCGATCGCGGCGTGGCGCACCTCGGCGAACTCCCACTGCGGCGTGATCCGTACGTAGACGTGCACCCCGCGGTTGCCCGACGTCTTCGCGAACCCCACCAGGCCGAGCTCGCGCAGCAGCTCGTCGGCCACACCGGCCACGCGCACCGCGTCGGAGAACGACGTCCCGGGCTGGGGATCGAGGTCGATGCGCAGCTCGTCGGGACGGTCGACGTCGTCGCGGCGCACCGGCCACGGGTGGAAGGTCACGGTGCCCATGTGCGCGCACCACACCGGCACCGCGATCTCGGTCGGACAGATCTCGTCGGCAGGGCGGCCGCTGGGGAAGGTGATCTGCACGGTCTCGAGGTAGTCGGGCGCGCCCCTCGGCACCCGCTTCTGGTAGAACGCATCGGCGTTCTTGTCCTGCGGTCCGGTGGCCAGCGTCATGCCGGGCCGCACGCCGGAGGTCCACCGTTCGAGTGCCGTCGGTCGGTCGCGCAGGGCACGCATCAGCCCGTCGTCCACGCTCGCGAAGTACTCGGCGACCATCAGCTTGGTGACCTCGGGCGTCCGGTCGGTCGCCTCGTAGATCACTCGGTCGGGGCTCGAGACGCGCACCGTCCGCTCGCCGGCCTGCACCTGGGCTGCCGGGGTCGTCGCCATGCCCGACAACCTACTCGCGGGGGCGAGCGCCGGCCGCGTAGGTTGACGTGCCGTGACCACGATCGACGTCCCCGGCCTGACCCACCGCGTGCTCGACACCTCGGCGAGCGAGGAGGGCCACCCCGACCGCGCCCTGCTGCACGGCTGGGGCGAGGCGCTGGCGCGAGGCTTCAACGAGGGCCGCACCACCGACGAGCACCGGGCGGTGTGGATCGCCGGGGCACGCGACGACGACATGCGCCTGAGCGGCTTCTGGCCCGAGCGCACCGCTGTGGCAGGAGCCACGCTCCCGCTCGCGACCTTCGCCAGCTGGACCGGCGGACCCCTCAACGTCGGCGACGGACGCGCGCTGGCGCTGCACATGATCACCGACGTCACCGTGAGCCCCACGCACCGCCGGCGCGGCCTGTTGCGCACGATGATGACCGACGACCTGGCGACGGCCGCCGAGCGCGGTCGTGCCGTCGCCGCGCTCACCGCCACCGAGGGCGGTATCTACGGCCGGTTCGGGTTCGGCCCCGCCACCCAGCTCCGGACGGTCGAGGTCGACGTCACCGAGCGTTTCCGGCTTCGACCCTTCACCGACGACGGCTCGCTCGAGCTCGTCGAGCCCGCCGAGGCGTGGGGGGCGCTGAAGGACGTGCACGAGGCGCGGGTGCGCTCCACGCGAGGAGCACTCTCCTGGCCGGCCTTCTACGAGTCCCTGCTGACCGGCCGGTTCAACTGGCACGAGGGCGGCCCCGACCGCGCGTCACGCGTCGTCCTCCACCTCGATGCGGGCGGCCGGCCGGACGGGTTCGCGACCTACAAGCACGTGGGCGAGTCGGACGGACGCCGCACCGTCGAGGTCGACCAGGTCACGTGCGCCAGCGCGGGCGGCTACCTGGCCCTGTGGCAGCTCCTGGCCGGGATCGACCTGACCGAGCGGGTCCGATGGGCCCGCGCGCCGGTGGTCGACCCGCTCGCGTGGGCACTGACCGACCCGCGCTGCGTGCGCACGACCACGGTCAACGACATGCTCTGGGTGCGCGTGCTCGACGTCGTCGTCGCCCTCGAGGCTCGCCCCTGGTACGCCGACGGCAGCATCGTGCTGGGCGTCGACGACCCGCTCGGGCTCATCGACGGGTGCTGGCGCGTCGAGGTCGTCGACGGGCGTGCCGCCGTCACCAGGACCCAGGACGTCGCAGACGTCTCGTTGACCGCCGAGACCCTCGGCGCCCTCTACCTGGGCGGGGTCGCCACCGCGACCCTGCGCGCCGCCGCCCGCCTGGGCGGCAGCGAGGCAGAGCTGGATCGCTGGGCCACGATGGTCGACGGCGGTCCGGCGCCCTACTGCACCACCGGCTTCTGACCCTGGCGCGCTCGCTCGAGGCCAGCGGAGGTGGGCGCCTCAGATCACCGAGTTCGGCCGGAAGGTCGGGCGCCGATCGACGTCGTCCTTGCCGGCCCGGACGAACTCGAAGCCACCGGTCAGCACGACCTCCGCGTCGGACCCCATGGCCGAGCGGACGTCGTCGACGCAGGCGCTGTGCAGCGGCGGGGCGTGGAAGGCGTTGCGACCCACCTCGTCAGCGGTGCCGACGAACGCAACCGGTCGCCCGAGCGAACGACCGCACCCGCCGCACACCCGCGACAACGCGCACTGGGTCACCTTGGCCCTGACCAGCTCCCCCTCGCTCCAAGCGAAGAGACTCACGCCGAGCGCGACCATCCACCCAGCTCGAGGCGACGCTGCTGGCGCTCCTCGGCCTGACGGCGTCCGTGCTCGACGGTGATGTCCTTGCCCGTCGGCGGCTTGTCGTCCTTGGTGAACTTGTTCGGCAGCGACAGCTTGGTGACGTTGCGCAGCACCTGGCCGTACTGCGAGGCCAACGGACCGGTCGTGTACGGGATGTCGTACTTGTCGCACAGCGCCCGCACCCGAGTCGAGATCTCGGCGTACCGGTTGCTCGGCAGGTCGGGGAACAGGTGGTGCTCGATCTGGTAGCCGAGGTTGCCCGACATGACATGGGTCAGCTTGCTGCCCTCGAAGTTCGCGGTACCGAGGATCTGGCGCAGGTACCACTCCGAGCGGGTCTCGTCCTCGAGCTCGTCCTCGGTGAAGTGCAGCGCACCGTCGGGGAAGTGGCCGCAGAAGATGATCAGGTAGGACCAGACGTTGCGCATGAAGTTCGCGCTGGCATTGGCCTTCATCGTCGACTTCCACTGCTTGCCCGACAGCGCCGGGTAGAGCACGTAGTCCTTGAGGATCTGGTTGCGGCCCTTCTTCGCGATCTGCTTGAGCTGCCGCTTCATCTCCTTGGGGTCCTTCTTGCCCTTGCGGATGGCCTCGAGGTCGAGGTCGTGGAGCGCGACCCCCCACTGGAAGAGGCCGGCCAGGAGCGCGTTGTAGACGGGCTGACCGAGGTTGACCGGGTGCCACTTCTGCTCACGAGCCATCCGCAGCACGCCGTAGCCGATGTCGTTGTCGAAGCCGAGGACGTTGGTGAACTGGTGGTGGATGTAGTTGTGGCTGTGCTTCCACTGCTCGGCGGGCTGGCCGGTGTCCCACTCCCAGGTGGAGGAGTGGATCTCCGGGTCGTTCATCCAGTCCCACTGGCCGTGCATGACGTTGTGGCCGATCTCCATGTTCTCGAGGATCTTGGCCAGTCCGAGCGAGACCGCGCTCGCGGCGAGCACCGGTCGCCGGACCTTGGGGTCGAGCGGGGAGCTGAGGATCATCCCGATCCGGGCGGCCGCGGCCATCCAGCGCTGGGTGGTGATCACGCGGTTGATGTAGGCCGCGTCCTTGTCGCCGCGCGACTCCTCGATCTCGGCGCGGATCGCGTCGAACTCGGCACCGAG
Source organism: uncultured Actinomycetota bacterium (assembly GCA_963742775.1). Taxonomy (GTDB): domain Bacteria; phylum Actinomycetota; class Actinomycetes; order Propionibacteriales; family Nocardioidaceae; genus Nocardioides. The sequence continues at coordinate 818,623 of CAVUNE010000008.1, forward strand.
CTGTTCGACCTCCTCGGGGGTGAGGTGGCAGTACTCCTTGACGTCGGCGATGGCCATCGGTCGGTCCTTCCTAACGTGGTCGAGAGCAGGTGACCCGGCGGGGTCAGGCTCAGATGTTCAGGACGCAGGGCCCGACCGGGACGGTCACGCAGGTCTGCACCTGTTCGTTGGGCTGGTCGAACTCGGTGCCGTTGCGCAGGTCGCGCACGGTCCCGCTGATCTTGGTGACGGTGCAGGTGTGGCAGATGCCCATCCGGCAGCCGTAGGGCATCCCGACGCCGGCCTCCTCGCCGGCCTCGAGGATGGTGGTCGCCCCGTCGACGTCGGCTTCCTTGCCGGAGTTCTGGAAGGTGATCGAGCCACCCTCGCCTCCGTCGCCGCCCAGCTCGAGCGAGAAGCGCTCGAGGTGCAGACGCTCCTCGAGACCGGCCTTCTCCCAGTGCTCCTCGACGGAGTCGAGCATCGGGCCGGGCCCGCAGGCCCAGACCTCGCGCCTGCGCCAGTCGGGGATCTGCTCGTCGAGGTCGGCGGCGAGGTCGAAGATGCCGTCGGTGTCGGTGTGCCGCTCGTGCACGGTCAGGTCGGCGTGCTTCTCGTGCAGCGCCCGCAGCTCGTCGCGGAAGATCATCCGCTCCGGCGTGGTCGAGGAGTAGTGCAGGACGACGTCGCCCATCGTCCCGCGGCGATCGAGGGTGCGCAGCATCGACATCACCGGGGTGATGCCGCTGCCGCCGACGAGGAAGAGCGACTTGGCCGGCGGGGGGTCGGGCAGCACGAAGTCGCCGTTGGGTGTCGCCAGGCGCACGATCGTGCCGGGCGCGAGCCCGTTGACGAGGTGGTCGGAGAGCAGCCCCTCGGGCATCGCGCGCACCGTGATGGCCAGGGTGCGCCCGGCCTTCTTGGGCGGCGAGCTCACCGAGTAGGAGCGCCAGTGGTACTTGCCGCCCATCTGGACGCCGATGCCGACGTACTGGCCGGGGCGGTGGTCGTAGTGCCACCCCCAGCCCGGCCGGATGACCAGCGTGGCGGCGTCATCGGTCTCGCGCACCACCTTCTCCACCCGGCCGCGCAGCTCGCGCGAGCTCCACAACGGGTTGAGCAGCGTGAGGTAGTCGTCGGGCAGAAGCGGTGTGGTGAGCGTGTCGGCCGCCTTGCGGACGCCCTCCCACGAGAGCCGCGAGCGCAGGCCGGAGCGCTCAGGCGTTGTGACGTCTGTCATGAGATCAGTGAACAACTGTTGACTCAGTCGCGTCAATGGCCCGACGGGGTGATTTCAGACGCCTGGCAGGCTGGGTGGCGTGTCGATCTTTCGCAGGAGCCGCAAGCCGTCGCGCTGGGCTGAGACCCGTAGGCTCGAGGGCATGGCATATGACGTGGAGAAGACCGATGAGGAGTGGCGGGCCGAGCTCTCGCCCGAGGAGTACCAGGTGCTGCGCAAGGCCGGCACCGAGCGGGCCTTCGTGGGCAAGCTGACCGACACCGAGACCAAGGGCGTCTACGCGTGCAAGGCGTGCCAGGCCACGCTGTTCGAGTCCGACACCAAGTTCCACTCCGGCTGCGGGTGGCCGTCGTTCTACCAGCCGGTGACCGACACGATCGAGTACATCGACGACTCCACGATGGGCATGAAACGCACCGAGGTGAGGTGCGCCAGCTGCGGCTCGCACCTCGGGCACGTGTTCCCCGATGGCTACGGCACCCCCACCGGTGACCGGTACTGCATCAACTCGGTCAGCCTGACGTTGCAGCCCGTCGACGGTTCCGGGCCCATCGCGGGCTGAGACCGCGCTGGCGCCTCAGCCCTCGGCGTCGGCCAGGGCCGCGCGGACCACGATCACTCCGGGGCCGTAGGCCTCGTCGGTGTAGTCCTGCAGGGTGCCGTCGTCGTAGACGACGTCGACGAGCACGTGGCCGCTCCGGTCGACCGAGGACGCCAGGTAGCCGGGCAGCTCGTCGACCAGGGCGGAGGAGATGGCGTCGAGCTCCTCGGCGCTGTGGTCGACCGAGGGCCTCGGCAGCTCCACGGGTGGCGGCGCGACCGTGTCGTAGAGGGGGCCGGGGATCGAGGCGGCGACCGTGAAGGCCTCGCCGTCCCACGTGCCGGTGACCGCGAAGGTGCCCCAGCGCACGCCCGCCTGCCTGTCGAAGATGCCGGCGCTCGCCCAGTCCCAGTTGGTGATCGGCGGCCCGCCGCACTGCGGCGGGTAGGACTCGGCGATCGCCCCCAGGCACAGCTCGGCGCCGCCGCCGGTGTCCATGACCGTGGGCAGCGCGGTCGAACGGACGCTGCCGGGCGCCGCCGGGACAGCAGAGGGCGGTCGTGGCGCCGCGGGGGACGACCCGGCGGGCGCCGGGTCGGTGGCGCTGGTGGCGCCCGTGTCGTCGGTGCAGGCGGCGAGCGACAGGGCCAGCACCAACGCCAGGACAGGGGCCGTCGAGAAGGTCGTCATGTCGCTGTGACGTCCGGTGATCCGCATCGGTTCCCGACGCGACGCCCGCCCGCCCCGGGATGCACCGTGGGGATCAGGGCAGCCGCTCGACCAGGTCGGTGACCGGGGCGAGCGACCCGGTGTAGAACGGGATCTCCTCCCGCACGTGGCGCCGCGCGCCCGAGGCGCGCAGGTCGCGCATCAGGTCGACGATGCGGTGCAGGTCGTCGGCCTCGAAGGCCAGGATCCACTCGTAGTCGCCGAGGCCGAACGACGCCACGGTGTTGGCCCGTACGTCGGGGTAGGGCCGCGCCTGCATGCCGTGCTCCTTGAGCATGCTGCGGCGCTCCTCGTCGGGCAGGAGGTACCACTCGTAGGAGCGCACGAACGGGTAGACGCACACGTGGCCGCGGGCCGGCTCGCCGTCGAGGAAGGCCGGCACGTGGCTCTTGTTGAACTCCGCCGGTCGGTGCAGCGCCATCTGCGACCACACCGGTGCGAACCGCCCGCCGAACGCCGTCCGGCGAAAGCGGTGGTAGGCGGCCTGGAGGTCCTCGGACCGCGGGGAGTGCCACCACACCAGCACGTCGGCGTCGGCGCGCAAGCCGCTGACGTCGTACACCCCGCGCACCACGACGTCACCCTCGGCGAGGTCGGCGAACAGCTTCTCGACCTCGGCGCCCTCGGCCGTGCGGTCGGCGTCGGGGCCGAGCACGTCGTCGAGGCGGAAGACCGACCACATCGTGTACCGGATGGAGTCGTTGATCTCGCGCAGTCGCGCGGCATTGGTCTGCGGCTCACTCATGTGCCTATTGTGCCGTCATGCCCTCGGTCCCCCCACCCACCTCCGGGCGCGCGCGTAACCCACGTCTGCCTGGGCCGTTGAACTCGGTGTGACCGAGCAGCGAACCTCCTCCACCGGAGCCGTCGTCGGTCTGGTCTTCGCTCTGGTGCTCGGCGTGCTCACGGTGCTGATGCTGAGAACCCCTGACGTCGCGCCACGGGCGTCGAGGGAGGCCGACGTGGTCGCCGCCGGATCGTCCGTGGCGCCGGCCCTGCGCCTCGCGGCCCACCCGGTCTCACCGCGCTCGCAGACCGAGGCTCCCGAGCCGACGACGAGCACACCGGTGCTGCCGGCCCGCTGCCTCGACGGTGACGACACGCTGCCGTTGCGCCCCGGGCCCTGCGTCATCACCTCGTTCGGGGCCGACCGACCCACCGTGGTCGTCTGGGGCGACTCCCACGCCTGGCAGCAGGTGCCGGCCCTCCAGGCACAGGCCGAGCGCACCCGCACGAACCTGGTGGCGTTCCTCATGGGTGCCTGCCCGCCGATGGACCTGCGGGGCAGCGACTATCGGGGTCTCTGCATCCAGCAGGGCGAGCAGGCCCTCGAGTTCGTCTCGACCGAGCTCCGGCAAGGGCGCCGGGTGAAGGTGGTGCTCGGTGGCTTCTGGGAGCTCTACCGCGACTACCACGCTCGCGCCCAGGCCGGTTGGGCCCCGATGGACCCGCACGAGCAGTTCCTCATCGAGCGCGGCGCGATGTTCGCCCAGGGCGGCCCGCGACTCTTCGGCACGCTCGCGCGACTCGGCGCCCCCACCGCAGCCATCGGCCAGGCGCCCTGGATCAGCGCCGCCGCCGCCCCGTGCGCGGCCGGTGAGGACCCGTACGCCTGCGACCTGCCGCGCTCAGCCGCCATCCCCGCGGAGGCGCAGACCACCCACTGGGTGCGCGCCCAGCTGGCGCGGATCCCGGTCTCCGGCTACATCGACACCAGCCACTTCCTGTGCGACGCCGACGTCTGCCGCGCCGAGCTCCGGGGCAAGCCGGTCTACCTCGACGACCTGCACCTCGACCCGGCCGTCACCGGTGCCTTCGCCCCGGAGTACCACGACCTCTTCACCTGAGTTCAGGGAGCGAACGAGCAGCCATCCGCGAGGAACGAGCGGACGGCGTGGCGAGTGAAGATCGAGCAAGCGTCGCGAGCGAGGAACGAGGTCGCGACCGGCGTGGCGAGATCCGGTGAGGTCCCCGCCGACAGCGACCAGCGGGCTGGTGGAGCCGGACGTGCGAGGGCAGACCGCGCCTCAGCCGCGGATGCTCTGCGCCGCGAGCCGACCCGACGCGATGCACGGCGCGATGCCGACCCCGTCGTACGCCGCCCCGCAGACCGCGAGGCCGGGCACCGTCGCCACGGACGCGCGGATCCGCGCCACCCGGTCGAGGTGACCGACGGCGTACTGCGGCAGCCCGCCACCCCAGCGTTGCACGTGCGAGTCGACCGGGGTCGCCGCGAGCCCGACGGCGTCGCGCAGGTCGGCGAGCGAGGCGGCCACCAGCTCCTCGTCGGTGCGTTGGAGCGCGACCTCGTCACCGATCCGGCCCAGGGAGGTGCGCAGGAGCAGGACGTCGTCGCCGGCACGCCGACCCGCGCGCCCCGCTTCGCGCACCCAGCCCCACTTGGTGAAGGAGAAGGTCGCAGCCTTGATCGAGCGGGCGTCGACCGGTGGCACGAGGAACCCCGAGGCCGAGGTGCCGGCCAGGTCGGGAGCATCGTCGGCCCGGATCGCCAACGTCACCACCGCGACCGAGGCGTAGGCGATCGCGGCGAGCTCGGCCGCCGCTGCCGGAGCGAGGTCGCCCAGCAACCGCGACGACGGCGCGGCCGGCACCGCCAGGACGACGAGGTCGGCGGCCTCGACGACCGGAGCAGTCGTGGGCCCCGTGACGAGACGGAACCCGTCGGCGGTGCGCTCCAGGGAGCGCACGGTCACGCCGGTGCGGACGTCGAGCCCGGCCGCCAGGGCGTCGGCGAGGCCGGCCATGCCGCCGGCGAGCCCGGCGAAGACCGGCACGCCGGAGAGCGGCAGTGCCGCGGCGTGCTCGACGATCGACCCGCGCTCGGCCAGGGCGACCAGCTGGGGCACGGCCGCCCGCGCGGACAGCTCGCGGGAGCGGCCGGCGTAGACGCCGCCGAGGAGGGGCTCGACGATCCGGTCGACGACCTCGTCGCCGAAGTGGGCCGCCACCAGGTCCCCGACCGAGAGGTCCTCCCCCTGCGGCACGTGACCGGACTCCTCGCGCCGGGCCCGCGCGAGCCCGGCCTCGCTCAGCACCCCCGACGAGGCGAGGTCGTCGAGGTCGAGGGGAGCGCCCATCAGCGAGCGCGGCAGGCGCCGCAGGTCGCCACGGGTCCAGATGCGCGACGACGCCGTCGTCGGGTGGACGACGTCCAGCCCGACCTCGGCGGCGAGCGCGACGCCCTCGGGGCGCCGGTTGAGCATCGCCTCGGCGCCGACGTCGACGACCACTCCCCCGACCTCGGCCCGGCGCAGCTTGCCGCCGGGGCGGTCGGCGGCGTCGAGCACCACCACGTCGTGGCCGGCGGCGGCGAGGGACCGGGCGGCGGAGAGACCGGCGATCCCGGCGCCGACGACGACCGCCCGCAGCCGGCTCCGTCCTGGATCGTCCACGCCGCCAGCCTAGGCCGGACGCCGGCCGGACCCCGGCCGGACCCCGGGCCAGGACCGCCGGCACCCGTACGTCGAGGTGTGTCCGGCCCGCTCCGCGAAGCCCGAGGGAACTGATCCGGCACTGCTCACGTCGCAGGAGCATGACCTCTCCCGCCCCGGGCCTCTCCCGCCCCTCCTGCCGGACCGCCCGGTCCTGCCGCGTCCTCGCCGCGACCGCCGCAGCCGCTCTGGTCGCCCTCGTCGGTGCCTGCTCGTCGGGCGGCGACGACGCGTCGTCGGCCGGCGGGTCGAGCGCCGACTACTCGATAGCCGCGCCGCAAGCCGCGGCCGACGCCCCTCGGGCGTCCTCGGACGAGGCGGGCGCCACCTCGTCCATGGCCGACGCGGCCGGCGCGGCCGACACGAGTGGTGCGGTCGACACCGCCACGGCGACCTCGATCAGCGACAGCGCGCTGGGCGACCCGCGCTCGCTGATCCGGACCGGCAACGTCGCCCTGCGCTCCGACGACGTCCCGACGGCTCGCTTCGACCTCGGCAAGGTCCTCGACGCCCACGGCGGCGAGGTCGCGGAGGAGAGCACCCAGGCCGACGACGACGGCAACGCCGAACGGGTCCGCCTGGTGCTGCGCGTGCCCGTCGACGAGTTCGACGCCACCATGACCGGGCTCACGGATGTCGCCGAGCTCAGCGACGTCACCACCGACACCCAGGACGTCAGCACCGAGGTGATCGACAACAGTGTCCGGGTCGAGCTCGCGAAGCGGAGCATCGACCGCATCAGCATCCTGCTCGACAACGCCGGCGACCTGCGCGACATCGTCAGCATCGAGCGCGAGCTGTCGAGCCGCGAGGCCGACCTCGGCTCGCTGGAACAGCGTCAGGCCTTCCTGGCCGACCAGACCGCGATGTCGACCATCACCGTGTCGATCGAGCCCCCGCTCGTGAAGAAGGAGAAGGACGCCCCCGCCGAGAAGGACGACGCAGGTTTCCTCGCCGGGCTCGACGGCGGCTGGACCGCCCTGAAGGACGTCACCACCGGGCTGCTCACCGTCGGCGGCGCCGTCCTGCCCTTCGCCCTGGTGGTGCTGGCGCTCGGTGTCCCCGCCCGGCTCCTGGTGCGGCGTCTCACGCCCCGCTCGCCGTCCGCGGGGGTCACCGCAGAGCCAGCACCGACCGCGTGAGGTCGCGCCAGGAAGCCCCCGGTGACTGGTCGAGGATCGGCCGCTCCATCGGGCCGCGCCGCGACCTGGCGACTGTCAGTCGAGCGGGTAGCTCTGCACGAACTCGGTCAGTCGGGCGAGCTGGTCGGGGTTCGTCGAGGGGATGACGCCGTGGCCGAGGTTGAAGATGTGGCCGCGGGCGGCCTTGCCGGCCTCGATGACCTCAGCTGCGCGGGCGGTCATCAGCTCGGTCGGGGCGAAGACGAGGGTGGGGTCGAGGTTGCCCTGGACGACGCGGTCGCCGACGAGCGGGATCGCGGCGGCCAGCGGCGTCCGCCAGTCGACGCCGACGACGTCGGCACCGGCATCGCCCATCAGGCCGAGGAGGTTGGCCGTGCCGACCCCGAAGTGGATCCGCGGGACGCCGAGGGCGCCGATGCGCTCGAGCACGCGCGCCGAGTGCGGCATGACGAGCGCCTCGTAGTCGGCCGGGGTCAGGGCCCCGGCCCACGAGTCGAACAGCTGGACGGCGCAGGCGCCTGCGGCGACCTGGACCTCGAGGTAGGCCGCGGCGATGCCACCGATCTTGCGCATCAGGGCGTCCCAGACGTCGGGGGCACCGAACATCATCGCCTTGGTCTTGGCGTGCTCCTTCGACGGACCGCCCTCGACCAGGTACGACGCCACCGTGAACGGGGCTCCGGCGAAGCCGATCAGCGCAGTGGCGCCGAGGCCGTCGACGAGGCGCCGCACCGACTCGGTGATGAAGCCGACGTGCTCGGGCGTGAGGTCGGGGATGGCCTCGACGTCGGCCAGCGTCTCGACCGGCGACGCCACGACCGGACCGATGCCGGGCACGATGTCGAGGTCGACCCCCACCGCCTTGAGCGGCAGCACGATGTCGGAGAAGAAGATGGCGGCGTCGACGCCGTAGCGCCGGACCGGCTGCAGGGTGATCTCGACGACGAGGTCGGGCTCCATGCACGACTCGAGCATGCCGATGCCCTCACGCAGCTTGAGGTACTCCGGCAGCGAGCGCCCGGCCTGGCGCATGAACCACACGGGGGTGTGCGGCACCGGCTCGCCGCGAGCGGCCTTCAGGAACGCGCCCTGCTGCGGCTCAGCAGGGGTCGGCCGGGCGGCGGGCGGCGGGTCGAGCACGGGGTCGGGCATGGGGTCGGGCACACCCAACCCTCTCAGGTGCTCCGGCGTGTTCGCATGGCGGATCCGGCACCCCGACCTACTGTGAGGTCATGGTCGTGCGTCATCAAGCGAGTCCGGGCCCGGGTTCGGTGCCCCCGGAGTTCCGCGACGCCATGATCGCGCTGCGCGCGGCGACCCTGCGCCCGGAGATCTTCTGCGAGGAGATGCCGGCACCCCAACGCATCGCGCCGTATGCCGCTGCGCTGTCGGCCGACGTGACCGTCGACGACACCGACGTCGGCACCGGACGCCTCATCCTGCTCCACGACCCGGCCGGCAACGACGCCTGGGACGGCACCTTCCGCTGCGTCGCCTACGTGCGCTGCGAGATCGAGGTCGACCTCGTCACCGACCCGCTGCTGGCCGGCGTCGGCTGGAGCTGGCTGACCGAGGCGCTCGGCGCCCACGGCGCCGACTACCTCGCCGAGTCGGGCACCGTGACCCGGGTCGCGACCGAGAGCTTCGGTGGCATGGTCGAGGAGACCAGCACCGCGCAGATCGAGATCCGCGCCTCCTGGACGCCGGCCGAGGGCCCCCGTGGCCTCGACATCTCACCGCACGTCGAGGCGTGGGGCGAGCTGCTGTGCACCGCCGCGGGCCTCGAGCCCGTGCCCGAGGGCGTCGCGGTCATGCCGAGCAGGCGGGGCCAGCGAGGCACCCACGGATGAGCCCGGGAGATCCCGTCGACGTCGCCTCCACCGACCCGACCGCACCCGAGTCGCACCAGCTGCCCGCCACCGAGAGCTCCGAGGCCGCGCCGGCCCCCGAGGCCCCGCTCGCCGAGCTGTTGACCCTCGCCGACGGACTGCCCGAGGTCACCGAGACCGAGGCCGCCCTCGCCGAGGTCTGTCGCCGCCTCGCCGCGGGCACCGGGCCGGTCGCGATCGACGCCGAGCGCGCCTCCGGCTACCGCTACTCCAACCGTGCCTACCTCATCCAGCTGCGCCGCAACGGCAGCGGCACCGCGCTCATCGACCCGATCGCCTTCGAGTCGATGGCACCGCTGCAGGAGGTGCTCGCCGACACCGAGTGGATCCTGCACGCTGCCACCCAGGACCTCCCCTGCCTCAACGAGATCGGGCTCCACCCTCACGCCCTCTTCGACACCGAGCTCGCCGGGCGTCTGCTCGGCTATCCCCGGGTCGGCCTGGCCACCCTGGTCGAGACCCTGATCGGCCTGCGGATGAAGAAGGAGCACTCGGCGGCCGACTGGTCGACGCGTCCGCTCCCCCAGGCCTGGCTCGAGTACGCCGCGCTCGACGTCGAGGTGCTCGTCGAGCTGCGCGACCGGCTCGCCGCCGAGCTCGAGCAGACCGGCAAGGCCGAGTGGGCTCGCCAGGAGTTCGACCACCTGCGTGGCTTCGTGGCGCCGGTGCGTCAGGAGGCCTGGCGCCGCACCTCGGGCGTGCACCGCGTGCGCGGACGACGTGCGCTCGGCGCCGTGCGAGCCCTGTGGGCGGCCCGCGACGAGATCGCCGCCCAGCGTGACGTGACCCCGGGCCGGATCATCCCGGACGCCGCGCTGGTCGCCGCCGCCGTCGCCCAGCCCGAGGACCGCCACGCCCTGCTCTCCACCAAGGGCTTCCACGGCCGCGGCGCGGAGCGCTACTCCACCCGCTGGATGCAGGCGCTGGCCGACGCCGCCGGTCTCGAGGAGGACGACCTCCCCGCCCGGTCACCGCGTGGCGACGGACCGCCGGTGCCGCGAGCCTGGGCCGAGAAGGACCCGGTCGCCGGTCGCCGACTGGCCTGGGCGCGCGAGGCGATGACGCGTCTCTCCGAGCAGCACCACGTGCCGCAGGAGAACCTGCTCACCCCGGACACGCTGCGCCGCGTCCTCTGGACCCCGCCGGCCACGCGCGACGCCGGAGACCTGCTCGACCAGGTCGTCGACCGGCTCGGCGAGCTCGGCGCGCGTGCCTGGCAGGTCGCGCTCACCGCGCCTCTCATCACGACGGCGATCCTCGAGGCCGAGCGCGAGCCGGACCCGGAGCCCGAACCCGGCGACGGTGACGGCGACGACGGCGACGCTCAGCCCGACGAGTCGGGCGTCGGCGTCGCCGAGGGCAGCTCGGCTGACGGCGGAACCGCCGGCGTCACCGACGGCTCCGGCACGTAGGTCGGGTCGAGCACCGAGCGCGACGCCTCGTCGATCGCGGCCGTCGCCACCTCGAGGTCGGGGGGCAGGGTCGTCGTGAAGAGCCGCTTGACGAGCGGCCCGACCACCGCCTGCAGCTCCGGGTCGTCGGTGACCAGCGGGAGCAGCTCCATCGCGTCGACGCTGAGGTTGAAGATGCCCGAGTTGGCCGGTTGCAACCCCTGCTGGAGGAACACGTCCGACCGCGCGACCGCGGTGTTCGCCGGCACCACGTAACCGGCCTCCGCGACCGGGGTGAAGCCCTCGGCCGAGATCAGGTGCACCAGGAAGTCGGCGGCCCGCTGCACCTTCGGCCCCGGTGAGATGCAGACGCCGGTGACGTCGCCGGTCGTGGCCGTGCGGGAGACGCGCGGCATCGGCATCACGTCGAAGGTCAGTCCATCGACCTCGCGCAGGTCGGGTGTCATCGAGCGGTCGCCCTCGAGCATGCCGAGCCGACCGCGCTCGAACCACTCCCGCGGCGTCGCCCGACGCAACTGGGTGTCGGTGAGGGTGATCAGCGGGTTGCGCGCCAGCGCCAGCACCGTCGCCAGGGTCTCCTGGTTGCTGCCGCTGCTCAGGTCGAGCGACGTGGGGTCGGCGTCGTCGTCGAAGAGCGAGCCGCCGCCCGAGTAGAGGTAGGGCGCCAGCGCGTCCAGCGTCGGTTCGATGGACAGCCCGCGCGACTTCTGGCGGGGACGAGTCGCGAACTGCGCCGCCGCGGCGAACATCTCGACGTCCCAGCCGCCGAGGTCCGGCGCAGGAGCGGGCAGCTCGCGCAAGCGGATCCGGTTGAAGTCGATGAGGTCGGTGTTGATGTACATCACCTTCGGCGAGATGCCGTAGGGCATGCACTGGAGGTCGTTGCCCCGCGAGAACGCCTCGATGGTGTCGAGCGGGTAGTTGTCGCCGTAGCTGACGTCGCGATCCTCCAGCAAGGAGAACAACGCCACGTTGCGTCCCTGCTCGACGATGTCGGTCAGGTCGGTGCGCGCCACCTGGTAGATGTCAGGCGTCTCGGCACCACTGATGATGGCACCCATCATCGCCCCGCTCGTCGGCCAGCTGCGCAGGGTGACCTCGACCGTGCTGGCCTGGGCGTTGTAGGCGTCGACGACGTCCTGGTAGGCGGCGATCTCCTCGTCGGTCCCGAAGACACCGTAGGAGAGCTGGGTGCGCTCCGCCGGCGCCTGGCTCGTCGGATCGGGCGACGACGTCCTGGTCGAGCCCGTCCGGGGCCGGTCGGGGGACGGCGAACAGGCCGCCAACGAGATGCACACGAGGGCCGTCACGACTGTGCCCAGCAGGCCGGGCACGCCGGAACGTCGCGTCATCCTCACCTCTCGTGGCTGTCGGGCGGCCGTGGTGCAGTCGGGGAGACCTGGCCGGGACCAGCCTACCGAGCCGCCTCGGCGGCCACGTCGCGCCCGTTCGCAGACCGATCGCCCACCGGAGGCGCCCCGGAGGCGGTGGGCGGCCGCGGCCCCTCGCACCCTGGTGGATGTCGAGCACACCGGGCTGGGAGCGCCTCACGGCGCGTGGCCGCTCGTAGCGGCTTATTGTGGGACCCGGGGCTGCCGCAGCCCGGCATGCTCGACGTCGCCCACTGTAGTACGCCGACCCGAAGCCCGACAGGCCGGCGACGAGGCTCGGGCCGGTGCGTCGACGAGGCTCAGGCCGGTGCGTCGACGAGGCTCAGGCCGGGCCGTCGGCGAGGCTCAGGCCAGGCGGGCGTCGAGCTCGAGGTCGGCGGCGTTGCCGAGCTGGTCGGCGAGCAGCAGCATCCGTCGGACCTCGACGTCGGTGGGCTCGGCCAGGACGGCGCGCCCGGTCGCCACCACCCGCGCGAAGGCCGCCGCCCGCAGCAGGATGTCGGCGTAGTCGCGGCTGGCGATGCCGCGCAGGACGTCGTCGACCATGGCCCGCAGCTCGTCGGGACCGGGCGGGTCGGCGACGCCGGCGACCACCTCGGCCACCTCGGCGCGCGTGCGGCCGGCGTCGTACTCGCGAGCGACGCGCAGCGGGTCGGCGTGCACCCAGGTGCGCAGCAGGTAGAGGCGCCACAGGCTGCCGGCGAGCGAGTCGGCCGGCGAGCCCGCCCACACCTCGGCGATCGTCTCGATGCCCTCGGTGTCGGCCAGGTGCAGGAGCCGGTCGGCCACGGCGTCGTCGGCGCTGTCGCGCGCGCCCCGCACGAACAGCACCGCCGCCCGGTCGGCTGCCTCGCTCACCAGGGCGGGGTCGGAGCCGCCCTCGAACTCGTCGAAGTAGTCGGCCCAGCGCGCGAGCGGCTTGCGGTGCCGGGGACGTTCGTCAGCCATCGGGTCAGCCTAGGAGGTGCACCTGGCGCAGACGGCTGGTCACCCGAGGACCTTGCGGATCCGCTGGTCGCTGACCGGTCCGTCGGTTCCGAGCTGCTGGGCCCACAGCGAGACCCGCAGCTCCTCGAGCATCCACCGCACACGGCGCAGCGACTCCGCCGGCGGTCGGCCCTCGGGCAGCGCCTCGAGGCGGTGCAGGTAGGCCTCCTGGAGCGAGGCGACCTGGTCGTGCAGGAGCCGGTCGCGCTGCGGAGCGCCTCCCCCTTCGTCGAGCTTCGCGCGGCGCTGCTCGATCGCGCGCAGGTACGTCGGCACCCGGCGCAGGCGAGCGGCGCCGGCGGAGCCCACGAACCCGTCGTCGACGAGCCGGGCGAGCTGGGCCTTCATGTCGGTCAGCGCCGGCAGCTGACTCATCTCGGCGCGCCCGCCCAGGGCCTTGTCGGCCGCGCGCCACCGCTCGAGCACGACGAGGACGTCGGCCAGCACGGCGCGCACCGCGACGGCGTGGTCGCGGGTCGCCTCGGCCACCAGGGCGGCGAACGCCTGCTCGTCTCGCACCTCGGGTCGTGCGTCGACCAGGTCGCCGAGCACGGCGGCCCGGCAGTCGGCGAGCAGGTCACCGACGCCGACGTACGGCGTGGCCACCAGCGCCAGCTTGTCGCGGGTCGAGAGCCCGCCGTCGCGCTCGGAGCGCGCATCGAGGCGTGGGTCGGGCACGGCGAGGGTGAGCAAGCGGCGTACGCCGAGCCGGTGGCGGGCCGCCGCCTCCTCCTCCGACCCGACCACGACCAGCCCGACGGTCTCGCCCTCGTCGAGCAGCGCCGGGTAGGCGGTGACCTCGTGACCGGCGCGGCGCTGCGTGATCGAGGGGGGCAGGTCGCCGAAGACCCAGGTGGTCTCCCCGGACCTGGCCAAGCCGGAGTCGTCGGCGACCTCGGCCAGCGCCCGGGCGAACTGGGGGCGCAGCGGCGCCTTGAGGGCCTCCAGGTCCTTGCCGCGCGCCTGCTCGGCGCCGTCGTCGTCGATGACGCGGTAGGTGGGCCGCAGGTGCTCGGCGACCTTCGTCCAGTCCCACGCCTCGCGCGGCACCACGACCCCGGTGGTCGCGCGGCACCAGCGCTCGAGGGCATCGAGCAGGGGCTCCTCCCCCGCCGGCGTCGCGGCCAGGAAGTCGCGAGCGCGGTCGGGAGCCGGCACGAGCGCCACCCGCAGCGTCTTGGGCAGGCTGCGGATGAGCGAGGTGACGAGCTCGAGGCGCAGCCCCGGCACGTTCCACGAGAAGTCGTCGTGGCCGACCTGGTTGAGCGTGGCGACCGGCACGTCGATGGTGAGGCCGTCGTCGTCCGACCCGGGCTCGAAGTGGTAGCTGATGGCGAAGGTCAGGCCCTCGCCCCCCGCGCCCGCACCCTGCCAGGTCGTCGGGTAGTCGGTCTCGGCGACCGGCGCGGCGGAGTCGTGGGTGAGCATGTCGAGGTCGAAGGTCAGCAGGTCGGGCTGCTCGCGACGCGCCTTCCTCCACCAGGTGTCGAAGTGGGCGCCGCTGACCACCTCGGCGCCGACGCGGGCGTCGTAGAAGTCGAAGAGCGTGTGCTCGTCGACGACGATGTCGCGGCGCCGGGCCCGGTGCTCGAGCTCGGCGGCCTCGTCGAGCAGCGCCCGGTTCTGGGTGAAGAACCGCTGGTTCGTCGACCACTCGCCGTAGACCAGGGCGTGGCGGATGAACAGCTCGCGGCTGAAGGCGCGCTCGACCTTGCCGAAGGCGACGAGCCGGTCGGCGACGAGCGGTACGCCGTACAGCAGCACCCGCTCGTGGGCCATCACCGAGGCGCGCTTCTTCGACCAGTGCGGCTCGGAGTAGGTGCGCTTGACCAGGTGCGCGCCGATCGTCTCGGCCCACTCGGGCTTGATCGCTGCGTTCTGGCGGGCGAACAACCGGCTGGTCTCGACGAGCTCGCCGGCCATCACGAACGCGGGCGGCTGCTTGGCCAGGCCGCTGCCCGGGAAGATCGCGAACTTCGTGCCGCGCGCGCCGAGGTACTCGCGCATCGGACGTCGCCCGCCCTGACCGCCACCCTTGCCCCCACGAGCGTCCTTCTCGCGCTCCTCGAGCAGCCCGACATGGCTGAGCAGGCCGCTCAGCAGCGCCTGGTGGATGCCGTCGGCGTCCGGCAGGTCGGCCGGGTGACCGACCTCCAGCCTCATCTCCTTGCAGACCTGGCGCAGCTGCGACTCGAAGTCCTGCCACTCGCGCACCCGCAGGTAGTTGAGGTGCTCACGCTTGCAGAGCCGCCGGAACGCGCTGCTGCTGAGCTCCTTCTGCTGCTCGCGCAGGTAGCGCCACAGGTTGAGCCAGGTCAAGAAGTCGGACGCGTCGGCCTTGAAGCGGGCGTGCAGCTGGTCGGCGTGGGCGCGGTGCTCGACCGGCCGCTCGCGCGGGTCCTGCAGCGACAGGGCGGCTGCGATGACGATGACCTCGCGCACGCACCCCAGCCGCTCGGCCTCGATGATCATCCGCGCCAGGCGGGGGTCCATCGGCAGCCGGGCCAGGCGTCGTCCGACCTCGGTGAGCTGCGGCCCGTCGTGGACGGGCTTCCTTCCCTTGCCGCGACGTTGGGGTAGTCCCTGACGGAAATCACGGTTGTGACGTCCTTTTCCTTGATTTACGTCAGGGACTACCCCGACGGAGACCGCGCCGAGCTCCTCCAGCAGCTGGACGCCGGCCTGCACGTTGCGGTTGTCGGGCGGCTCGACGAACGGGAAGCGGGCGATGTCGCCGAGGCTCAGGGAGGCCATCTGGAGGATGACCGAGGCGAGGTTGGTGCGCAGGATCTCGGGGTCGGTGAACTCGGGGCGACCGTCGAAGTCCTCCTCGGCGTAGAGCCGGACCGCGATGCCGGCCGCGACGCGACCACACCGGCCCGAGCGCTGGTTGGCCGAGGCCTGGCTGATCGGCTCGATGGGCAGCCGCTGCACCTTGGTGCGCACCGAGTAGCGCGAGATGCGCGCGACGCCGGTGTCGACGACGTAACGGATGCCGGGAACCGTCAACGACGTCTCGGCGACGTTGGTCGCGAGCACCACACGGCGCGAGGCGTCGCCCCGCCTCGGCGAGAAGACGCGGTGCTGCTCGGCGGCCGAGAGCCGCGAGTAGAGCGGCACGATCTCGATGCCGGAGCGTCCGTGCGAGACCTCGGCGAGGGGCGCGAGTGCGTCGGCGGTGTCGCGGATCTCCCGCTCGCCGGGCAGGAAGACCAGCACGTCGCCGGGGCCCTCGGCCGACAGCTCGCGCACGGCCTCGACGATCGCCTCGGTCTGGTCGCGGGTGACGGTCTCGCCGTCCTCGTCGTCCTCGGCCACGTCGACCAGCGGTCGGTAGCGCACCTCCACCGGGAACGTGCGGCCGGAGACCTCGACGATCGGCGCCGGCTTGCCGGTGGCGTCGGCGAAGTGCTCGGCGAAGCGCTGGACGTCGATCGTGGCGGAGGTGACGACGACCTTCAGGTCGGGACGACGCGGCAGCAGCCGTTTGAGGTAGCCGAGCAGGAAGTCGATGTTGAGGCTCCGCTCGTGTGCCTCGTCGATGATGATCGTGTCGTACTTCGTCAGCTGCCGGTCGCGCTGGAGCTCGGCGAGCAGGATGCCGTCGGTCATCAGCTTGACCCGGCCCGCACGCGTCGTCCGGTCGGTGAAGCGCACCTGGTAGCCGACGATGCTCTCGGGGTCGCCGATGCGGGTGCCGAGCTCCTCGGCGATCCGCTCCGCCACCGAACGGGCTGCGATCCGTCGAGGCTGGGTGTGCCCGATCAGCCCGCCGGTCCGCGCGCCCTCGGCCCGCCTGCCGCGGCCGAGCTCGAGACAGATCTTCGGCAGCTGGGTGGTCTTCCCCGAGCCGGTCTCACCGGCCACGATCACGACCTGGTGGTCGCGGATCGCCTCGGCGATGTCGTCGCGGCGTTGACTGACGGGCAGGTCGGGCGGATAGGTGATGACCAGCGGTGGCGTGACGGCAGGTTCGGGAGCAGAGGACATGACGCCACCCATTCTGCCGGTCGGGTCGAACCGGTTTCGCTCGCCCGGGTGCCGGGCGCGCCGGGCCGACGCCGGGCCGCCGCCAAGCCGCACGCCAGGCCGGCGCCAGGGCGAAGCCGGGCCGACCCTCCTGCACTGCGACGCCTTGCGCTGGAACACGTTCTCGTTGACGATCGGGCTCGTGCCTCAGCAGCAGTACGACGTCATCGTGGTCGGCTCCGGCGGCGGCGCCCTCACCGGCGCGGCCCTGGCCGCTCGGGCCGGCTTCACGGTCGCCGTGGTCGAGAAGACCGACTTGCTGGGTGGCACGTCGGCCTACTCCGGCGGGGCCTGCTGGTTGCCCGGCAGCCAGGTGCAGCAGCGCGCCGGGCTCCCCGACTCCACGCAGGGCGCTCGCGACTACCTCACCGCGATCCTCGACGACGCCGCCGAGCCGGCAACCGCAGCCCGGCTGGAGGCGTTCCTGTCGCACTCCCCCGAGCTCGTCGCCGAGCTGGAGACCGACCCCGACCTCGACTTCGAGTGGTTGCCCTTCCCCGAGTACTACGACGCCCCCGGGCGGGTGCCGATGGGCAGGTCGATCCAGCCGGTGAAGGTGCGGCGCGACGCCCTCCCCGAGCCGGTGGCGGCGCTGGTGCGCCCGCCCGTCGAGCTCGACCGGGCCGGCGCGCCGGGCCGGCGCAGCCTGACCGGCGGGCAGGCCCTGATCGCGCGGATGGCACTGGTCGCGCTGCGCGAGGGCGCCCATGTGCTGACCCGACACGCCATGACCGAGCTGGTGGTCGAGGCCGGACGCGTCGTGGGAGTCGTCTGCGAGACGCCCGGCGGTGCGCCGGTCGAGCTGCGCGCGAGCCGGGGCGTGCTGGTCGCCGCGGGCGGCTTCGAGGGCAACGCCGCGCTGCGTGCCAGGCACGACGTACCGGGGGCGGTGGCGTGGAGCATGGCGCCCCGGGGCGCCAACCTCGGCGAGCCGATCGAGGCGGCCGTCGCGATCGGGGCGGCGACCGACTACCGCGCCCTGGGCTGGTTCTGCCCCGGCCTCGAGCAGCCCGACGGCGGTGGCTCCTTCACCCTCGGTTTGCGCAGCGGCGTCATGGTCGACGCCTCGGCCTCGCGCTACGCGAACGAGTCGTTGCCCTACGACCGGTTCGGCCGCGCGATGGCCGCAGCCTCCGCCGACGACCCGGTGCGGGTGCCGTCGTGGTTCGTCTTCGACTCCCGCGAGGGCGGCCGGCTGCCCGGGATCGCGATGCCGGAGGGCGACCCGGTCGAGCACCTCGCCGCCGGCACCTGGGTGCAGTCCGACACGATCGCCGGGCTCGCCGAGGCCACCGGACTGCCGGCCGAGCGGCTGCAGGCGACGATCGAGCGGTTCAACGGCTTCTGCGCGATCGGCGTCGACGAGGACTTCGGTCGCGGCGCCGACGAGTACGACACCTTCTTCACCGCCGGCGAGGGCCCCAACAAGGCGCTCACCGCCATCGACGTGCCGCCCTACCTCGCCGCCCGCTTCGTGCTGTCCGACCTGGGCACCAAGGGTGGGCTCGTCACCGACGCGGCCGCCCGGGTGCTGCGCGACGACGGCTCGCCGATCAGCGGGCTGTACGCCGCCGGCAACTCGTCGGCGTCCCTGTTCGGCGCCGTCTACCCCGGGCCCGGCGCGCCCCTGGGCTCGGCGATGGTCTTCGCATCGCTGGCCGTGCGCGACATGGTCGCCGGCCGCGGCTGACGTCGGCTCGGGTCAGGTGGTGCCCCCAGCCGGTCGTGCCCGAGCCCGTAGGGCCAGCGCCCGTCGTGCCGTCGGGACGACGCCGCCGGGCTGCCGCCGCCGGGCTGCCGCCGCCGAGCGCACCGGTCGGCCGGGTGAGCTCCGCGCTCGACACCCTGCTCGCCCACGTGGCGTCGACGGTGTCGCTGACCAGCGCTCCCGGTGACACCCGGATGGACGTAGGCCCGGGCTGAGGCCGCACGCCGCTGGTGGCTCGGACCGGTCGCGCGGGTTTGGCGCGACCAGGATTGTCTGACAATCTGGGTGCGGCTCGCTACCGTGGGTCCCAGACCCGAGAGGAGCGTGATCCGCATGACCGTCACCGAGTCCACCACTGCATCGAGCACCAGGACCACCGACAGCCAGAGCGACGTCGAGTTCGGTCGGGCCGAGGCCCGTACCGCACACAACTACCACCCCCTTCCGGTCGTCGTGGCCCACGCCGAGGGCGCCTGGATGACCGACGTCGACGGGAGCCGGTTCCTCGACCTCCTCGCGGGGTACTCCGCGCTGAACTTCGGGCACTCCCACCCCCGCCTGATCGCCGCTGCCCACGCCCAGCTCGACAAGCTGACGCTCACCAGCCGCGCGTTCGTGCACGACCAGTTCGCCGACTTCACCGCCAAGCTCGGCGACCTCTGTGGCAAGGAGCTCGTCCTGCCGATGAACACCGGCGCCGAGGCCGTCGAGACGGCCATCAAGGTCGCCCGCAAGTGGGGCTACCAGGTCAAGGGCGTCCCGGCTGACCGGGCGACCATCATCGTCGCCGGCGGGAACTTCCATGGCCGCACCACCACGATCGTCGGCTTCTCCGACGACCAGGACGCGCGTGCCGACTTCGGCCCCTTCGCGCCCGGCTTCGTGACCGTGCCGTACGGCGACCTCGAGGCGCTCGAGGCGGCCATCGACGAGACGACCGTCGCGGTCCTCATCGAGCCGATCCAGGGTGAGGGCGGCGTCGTCATCCCGCCCGAGGGCTACCTGCGCGGCATCCGCGAGGTGTGCACCCGCACCAACGTGCTCTTCGCCGCTGACGAGATCCAGGCCGGTCTCGGCCGCACCGGTCGCACCTTCGCCTGCGACCACGAGGACGTCGTCCCCGACATCTACGTGCTCGGCAAGGCCCTTGGTGGCGGCGTCGTCCCGGTCTCGGCGATCGTCGCCGACCGTGACGTCCTCGGCGTCCTCAAGCCGGGCCAGCACGGCTCGACGTTCGGCGGCAACGCCTTGGCCTGCGCGGTGGGCAGCGAGGTCGTCGACATGCTCGCGACCGGCGACTTCCAGCAGCGCGCCGCCGACATGAGCACCCTGCTCCGCGACCGCCTCGAGGCGATGGTCGGCCACGGCGTGCTCGCGGTGCGGGTGCGCGGACTGTGGGCCGGCGTCGACATCGACCCGTCGGTCGGCACCGGCCGCGAGGTCTGCGAGCAGCTGATGGCCCGCGGCGTCCTGGCCAAGGACACCCACGGCTCGACCATCCGCCTCGCCCCGCCGCTCGTCATCTCCGACGAGGACCTCTCCTGGGGCCTCGACCAGCTCGAGGCCGTCGTCTCCGGGCACTGATCGGCTCCGCTCGACCGCTGGAGGACGTAGATCTCCGCCCGCGCCGGCGCGGCCGGGTTGGGCCACCTCCAAGGGCTCAGGGCCTCGAGCCCGACCCGTGCTGCTTCGTGCTGCGAGAACCGGGGGACGGTCGACGGGGTCACGCTGTAGGACTCGTCGAGCTGACGTAGCAGAACTTTCTCCGAAACCCCCCACGGCATGCGAAGCCCTCCTATGCTGTTGGCCAGGACCCACCGACGACCCCCTTCGTCGCGGTCCACGGACCACCCCCAGGCTTACCCGAGCCGGTCCGGTCGAACACCCCGGCGAGCCCGTGCACGGCACGCCGGTACCCACCCGAACCACCGCACCACTCCCCCCACCACTCCCCCCACCCCGAGGACGTCCTCGTGCCCACTCCCCACGCTTTTTTCGTCGACGCCGCACGTCGACGTTCCACCGCCCCCCGCCGGCTGCTGGTCGGATCCGCGCTCGCCTCGGTCGTGCTCGGCTCCCTGGTCGTCGGAGCGTCGTCCGCTGACGCGGCGCCCGCGAACCGGCGCCCCGCCGCGCACGCCCGGACCACCTACTCACCGGTGACCGCCCGCCGCTCCGAGAGCGTCGTCGACGCCTACGGCCTCGGCATCCACACCGCCTACTGGGACACGCCGTACGGCGACACCGCCCGGCTGACCGCGGCCCTGAAGGACCTCGGCGTCGAGCACGTGCGCGACGACCTGTGGAACAACACGCCGCGCTCCTACACCGACATGAACGCCGTCGCCCAGAACGCCGGCGTGAAGTACGACCTGATCCTCGGCAACCCGTCGCGGGGCCAGGCGGCGTCGGAGTACATGGACACCATCGCGCAGAAGCTGCAGGGCACCGTCGAGCTCATCGAGGGCGCCAACGAGTGGGACAACTTCGGCGGCGCCAACTGGACCTCCACCCTGCGCAGCTACCAGTCCGAGCTGTACGCCGCTGCCAAGGCCAACCCGGCGACCGCCGGCCTCCCGCTGCTGGCGCCGTCCCTCGCCTTCAGCGCGAACTACGCCGAGCTCGGCACCCAGACCGGCGTCGCCGACATCGGCAACAGCCACCTCTACCCGGGTGGTCGCAAGCCCAGCGTCGACATCGCCGCGGCCCACCAGTCGAGCGAGAACCGAACCGGCACCAACGCGACGATCGTCACCGAGGCCGGCTACCAGAACGCCACCAGCACCACCAGTGGTCACCACCCCGTCTCGGAGGCGGCCGCGGCCACCTACCTCCCCCGGATGCTGGCCGAGCACGTGCTGGCCGGGACCAAGCGCGTCTACTCCTACGAGCTCATCGACGAGAGCGTCAACACCGCCAAGACCGACATCGAGGCGCACTTCGGGCTGCTCCGGCACGACTGGTCGCCCAAGCCCGCCTACACCGCGATGAAGAACCTGCTCGCGCTGCTGGACGACGACGAGTCCCGCTTCAGCCCCGACGCCCTGAGCTACAGCACCAGCGGTGCCGACAGCGACCTGCGCCAGATCCTCACCCAGCGCAGCGACGGCACGTTCGTCCTGCTCCTGTGGCGCGACGTGTCGGTCTGGTCGACCAGCACCCGATCCGCCACCAACGTCGCCACGACGCCGGTCACCGTGTCGCTGGCCGAGCCCTCGCGGGTCCAGCTCTACCAGCCCAACGGCTCCGCGACCCCGACCCCGATGGGTGCCCGCACCGAGGTCACCGTGCCGCTCGGTGCCGAGCTCGTCGCGCTCACCCTCACCGACGCCCCGCAGGCCACCGGCACCACACCGGCCCCGGCCCCGGCCCCGGCCACCCCCGAGGCGTCCGGCACCACGCCGGCTCCGGCTCAGACCCCGGCCCCGGCTCCCAGCACTCCCGAGACGCCGGGCACCACCCCGACCCCGGCCCCCGGCGCCCCCGAGACGCCCGGCACCTCCGAGGTCCCGGCCGAGCCCGGCACCTCGACGGACCCCACGGTCCCGGTCGTCGACGAGGCGGACGCCTTCGCCCCGATCGAGCAGGTCCTGGTCGACCCCTTCCCCAGCGGCGCCGTGGTGTCGTGGAAGCTGGCACCGGGCCCGGCCATCGCCCTTCGCGCGATGCCGTCGAACTGGACCATCCGCGTCTACCGAGGCACCACCGAGGTGCGTAGCCTCACCCAGCCCCGCAGCGAGCGGTCGATCAAGGTCACCGGACTGGCCTCGCGCCTGCGCTACCGCTTCTCGGTCGAGGCGACCTCCGTCGCCGGTCCGATGTCGGAGCCGGTCACGAGCCGCTACGTCAAGCCCAACAAGGGGCAGGTCGCACGCTCGGCGTGGGGCCAGCGCGCCCCGCGCTCCCTGCGCGGCTGACCGATCGGGCGCCCGGCCGCCTCGGCCGGGCGCCCGATCGACGCTGCGGGTGCTGGAGGCGTCAGCTGTCGGCCACGGCAGCGACCAGCGCCGGCAGCGAGCTCGTGAGGATGGCGAGCAGCTCGTCGCGGGAGACCTCGCTGGGCTCCTCGACCCAGCCGATGACCAGCTGCTCGCACATCGCCGCCCACCCCCGCGCCACCATCCGGACGACCGGGGTGTCGGGGATGATCTCCGACTGGGCGTCCTCGCGGAAGATCCGGTCGGTGAGCGCCGAGCGGGCCTCCTCGTAGATCGCCCGCATCGTCTCGTTGCCGCCGGCTGCCCCCTTGACCAGCGAGAGGTAGCCCTCGTAGTTGTGCTCGACGTAGGACAGGTAGGCCCCGACCGACACCATCAGCCGCTCGAGGGGCTCCCCGTCGACAGGGGGGGCGGTCTGGGCGATCAGGTCGTTGGCCGCACGCCGCACGACGGCCTCGTGGAAGGCGTGCTTGTTGCCGAAGTAGTGGTAGAGCAACCCGCGCGAGATGCCGGCCTCCTCGGCGAAGAGATCGATCGAGAGCTCGTCGAGCGAGCGGGTGGCGAAGAGCCGCACGCCCAGGTCGAGCAGCTGGCCTCGCCGCTCGTCGGGGCTCAGGCGGCTCCGCGAGCCGGGCTTCGGTGTGCTGACGGTCACGAAGCCCATTCTATTGACATCTGTTCAATAAGAGCAATACCGTGGGACTCATGGAGAAGATCACCGTCGACCACCTCGTGATCGGAGCCGGTTTCGCCGGACTCTGCGCCGCGATCAAGCTCGACGAGGCCGGCGAGCCGGACTTCGTCGTGATCGAGAAGGGCGCGGACGTCGGGGGCACGTGGCGCGACAACACCTATCCGGGGGCCGCGTGCGACGTACCGAGCCAGCTCTACTCGTTCTCCTTCGCGCCCAACCCCGAGTGGACCCGGTCGTTCTCGCAGCAGCCGGAGATCCTCTCCTACATCCGGCGGGTCGCCGCCGAGTCGGGCACGCTCGACCGCTTCGTGTTCGACACCACGGTCGAGGACGCCTCGTGGGACGACGCCACCCAGCGCTGGACGGTCCGCACCTCGGGGGCGACCTACTCGGCGCGCACCGTCCTCAGTGGCGCAGGCGGGCTCTCCTCCCCCAAGCTGCCCGACATCGCCGGCATCGAGTCGTTCGCCGGCGAGCTGTTCCACTCCGCGCAGTGGGACCATGACGTCGACCTGACGGGCAAGCGCGTCGCCGTGATCGGCACGGGCGCCTCGTCGATCCAGATCGTGCCTGCGATCCAGTCCCAGGTGGCCCACCTCGACGTCTACCAGCGCACGGCCCCCTACGTCATGCCGCGCCACGACCGCACCTACGGCAAGCTCGAGCGGTTCGCCCTGACGAAGGTGCCCGGCCTCCAGCGCCTCTACCGCACCGGCATCTACTGGGCCCGGGAGGGTTACGTGCCCGGGTTCACGCTCGCTCCGAAGCTGGCGATGCCGGCGCAGAAGATGGCCCTGGGCAACATCGCCAAGGGCATCGAGGACCCCGAGCTGCGTGCGAAGGTGACGCCCGACTACCAGATCGGGTGCAAGCGCATCCTCATCTCCAACACCTACTACCCGGCGCTCGCGGCCGACAACTGCGAGGTCGTCACCGAGGGCATCGCCGAGATCACGCCGACCGGCATCACCTCGGTCGACGGCACCGAGCGTGCCGTCGACGTCCTGATCATCGCCACCGGCTTCCACACCACCGAGCTGCCGATCACCGAGAAGCTCACCGGCCGCTCGGGTCATCGGCTGTCGGAGAAGTGGGCCGAGACCGGGATGTCGGCCTACAAGGGCACCGCCGTCGCCGACTTCCCGAACCTCTTCTTCATCGTCGGGCCCAACACCGGCCTGGGCCACTCGAGCATGGTCTTCATGATCGAGTCGCAGGTCACCTACATCGTCGACGCACTGCGCGCGATGCGTCGCGACTCCTACGGCGCGGTCGAGGTCAGGGAGAAGGCCGAGCGCGACTGGTCGGCCGACCTCCAGCGCCGGATGAAGCGCACCGTGTGGAGCACCGGCGGCTGCGCCAGCTGGTACCTCGACAAGCGCGGCAACAACACCACCCTGTGGCCACGGACCACGTTCGCGTTCCGCGGCGAGACCGCGGCGTTCGACCCCGGCGCCTACACCCTGTCGAGCGCCACCGACTCCCCCAGCACGCCCCGCCCCAGCAGCACCGATCGAGAGGCAACACCAGCATGAAGACCCTCCACGACAAGGTCGTCGTCATCACCGGAGCCGGGTCCGGCATCGGTCGCGCGCTCGCACTGAACTGCGCCCAGCGCGGTTCACAGCTCGCCCTGTCGGACGTCGACGAGGCCGGCCTCGCCGAGACCGTCGCGCTCGCGACGGCGGCCGGGGCGAAGAAGGTCCGCAGCGACCGTCTCGACGTCGCCGACCGCGACGCCTTCTCCCGCTACGCCCTCGACGTCGTCGAGCACTTCGGACGCGTCAACGTGGTCGTGAACAACGCCGGCGTCGCGCTGGCCGGTGACCTCACCGACCTCGAGTACTCCGACATGGACTGGATCATCGGCATCAACTTCTGGGGCGTGGTCCACGGCACCAAGGAGTTCCTCCCGCACCTCATCGCCGGCGGCGACGGCCATCTCGTCAACCTGTCGTCCCTCTTCGGTCTGGTCTCGATGCCGGGCCAGACGATGTACAACGCCTCGAAGTACGCCGTGCGCGGCATGACCGAGGCGCTGCGCGAGGAGATGCTCATCGCCGGGCACCCGGTGGGGGTCACCTCGGTGCACCCCGGCGGCATCAAGACCGCGATCGCCCGCAACGCCCGCGTCTCCTCGAAGGAGGACCAGGCCGCGACCGCCGACCTCTTCGACAAGAAGCTCGCCCGGATGACCCCGGACAAGGCGGCCGAGGTCATCGTCAAGGGGATCTTGAAGAACAAGGCCCGCGTGCTCGTGGGCATCGACGCCCACATCATCCACAACCTCGCCAAGCTCAGCGGCTCGCGCTACCAGGACGTCGTCGCCAAGGGGTCCAAGCGCCTGGTCCCCGAGAAGGCCAGCATCGTCTGAGCCTTTCGGACTCACCTGCCCCACCCGCCCCACACCTCTCTCACGTCACCAGCGGGGGGCCGAGTCGGCGCGTACACGCGCCGACTCGACCTTCCTCGGCCGTCCGGGTCGTCAACGGACTCGTGTTGGATGAGTCCCGTGGAGCTGGGGAGCCCGGTGCGGGTGGTCATGACGAAGTGGGGCGACCTGCCCCACTGGGAGTTCGACGCGGTCGCGCTCGGCGGCGACGAGCACGGCTCGTGGTTCGGGGTGCCGGCCGGCGCCCTGCTGCAACGCCCCGGCGCGTCGTTCGTGACCGAGACCGACCAGGTCGTCCTGGCGCCGATCGGCAGGGCCGGCGCCGACGGTTGGTGGGTGGCGACCTTCCACGCTCCCGGCTACGTGGTCTCGACGTACGTCGACATGACGACGCCGCCGACCTCGGACGACGCGCGGGTGCATGCCGTCGACCTCGACCTCGACGTCATCCGCACCGCCGAGGGTCACGTGTTCGTCGACGACGAGGACGAGTTCGCCGAGCACCGGCTCGCCTACGGCTACCCCGCGGACGTGGTCTCGTCGGCCGAGGCCTCGGCTGCCTGGGTGCTGGAGTCGGTGCTCGCCGAGCGGGCGCCGTTCGACGGCGACACCTCGGCGACCTGGCTCGGCGTCCTGCGCGAGGTGCTGCGCCGCCGTTGACGACGCGGCAGGTGCAGCGGACCCACCAGGCGCGGGCCGGCCAGCCGGGGCTCGACGCTCCGTGCGTGTCGCGCGAGCGGCTGCGCGAGGTACTCGCCGAGGATGACACCGGCGGCCAGCGCGAGAGCCACCGAGGCGGCCGCGATGATCGCGACCAGACCCTCGGAGGTGTCGCGGCGGCTGCTCTCGCCCAGGAGCGACAGCCCGCGGTAGATCGACACGCCCGGAAGCATGGGCACGACGGCCGACACCACCAGGATGAGCGGCGGCACCCGCAGCCGCGCGGCCACGGAGTACCCCACCAGCCCGACGAACAGCGCCGCGATCGCCACCGACCAGGTGCGCGCGATGCCGGGCGCGGCGATGGAGCCCGAGATCGAGATCGACACGGCGGCCATCAGCGCCACCGGCACCAGGATCCGCTTGGGCGAGTACGACGCGAACGCGAACGCCGAGGCAGCCACGGCCGCCCCGAGAGCGGTGAGGCTGAATCCCTGGATGCTGGTCTGACCGGGGTCGACCGCGGGGAAGTCGATGCCCACGGCGTTGGCCAGGCTGAGGCCACCCGAGACGCCGGCGATGATGCCGGCGGTCGACAGCAGCGCCTCGGTCAGCCGGGCGCCGGCGGTGATGTAGAAGCCGGTGAGGGCGTCCTGGAGCGCGCCCATGAAGCCGATGCCCGCGAGCAGCACGACGATGTTGGCCGTGACCACCAGGGAGACGTCGAGACCGGGCGCCAGCGCAGCAGCCCCGACCGCCACCAGCGTGGCGACTCCCCCGCCCGCGACCTGCTCGTAGAACGAGGGGATGCGCCGTCGGGCGATGCGCAGCTTGAGCCGGTCGATGACCACCGCGGAGACGAAGGCCAGCAGCGCCACCACGACGTCGCCGCCCAGCTGGACGCCGATGCCGGCCGACATCAGGCCCCACCCGATCGTGACGGCCCAGCGCGGACGGTCGTGCCCGGTGGAGACGATGCGCCGCAGCTCGGCGCGGCTCGCCGTCAGGTCGAGGGTGCCGCGGCAGACGTCCCGCACGAGGTGGTCGACGCGGGTGAGGTCCTGGTAGTCGATGACTCGCCGGGTGACCTGCCGGGTCGCGATCAGCGGGACCTCGTCGGGGCTGCTCTGGTAGCTCATCGTGAGCGAGGTGAAGGTGATGTCGACGTCGGCGTCGCGGGCGTCGAGGCGGCGCGCCAGCGACAACATCGTCGCGGTGACGTCGGCGGCCCCGGCACCGGAGGAGAGGAGGAGCTCGCCGACCCGCAGGCAGAAGTCGAGGATCAGCGTGAGCTCGCTGGTCGGTCGGTGAAGTGGGGGCATCAGTCGATGGTGTCGCACCTGACGGCTCGACCCCAGCCGACGACGTGGCGATCTGCGTCACCCCTGCGTATCAGGCTCCGAGAGGCTCCGGTGTGGAACGCTGGCAGGCGTGCGTATCGACTTCCATCCCTCCCCCGAGCCCACCCTGGGGGTCGAGTGGGAGCTCGCGCTGGTGGACCGACGCACCCGCGACCTGCGCAACGACGCCGAGCACCTCTTCGCCCGCGCCAGACCCCACCTGCCACACCCGCAACGCCTCCACCAGGAGCTGCTCCGCAACACCGTCGAGGTCGTCACCGGCATCTGTCGCGACGTCTCCGGTGCGATGGCCGACCTGCGCGCGACCCTCGACGGCGTCGTCCGGGCGTGCGACGACCTCGACCTCGACCTGTACGGCGGGGGCACCCACCCGTTCGCGTCGTGGAGCGGCCAGCAGCTCAGCGCGGGCCACCGCTACGAGGAGCTCATCAACCGCACCCAGTGGTGGGGTCGCCAGATGCTCATCTGGGGCGTCCACGTGCACGTCGGGCTGCCCGAGCAGTCGCGGGTGCTGCCCGTGCTGGCGGGCCTGCTCACCTACTACCCGCACTTCCAGGCGTTGTCGGCGTCGTCACCGATCTGGGCCGGCGTCGACACGGGCTACGCCTCGAACCGCGCCTTGATGTTCCAGCAGCTGCCGACAGCCGGGCTGCCCTTCGCCTTCGAGACGTGGGCCGAGTTCGAGCACTTCGCCGCCGACCAGCTCACCACCGGGGTGATCGCGGACCTCTCGGAGATCCGTTGGGACCT
Source organism: uncultured Actinomycetota bacterium (assembly GCA_963742775.1). Taxonomy (GTDB): domain Bacteria; phylum Actinomycetota; class Actinomycetes; order Propionibacteriales; family Nocardioidaceae; genus Nocardioides. Next base: position 846,917 of record CAVUNE010000008.1, read on the forward strand.
ACGCCCGGTGCCGAGGCTCGGCACCCTGGAGAACCGGGTCTGCGACGGCGTCTCGACCGTGGCCGACCTGAGCGCCCTGGTCGCGCTGTCGCACTGCCTGGTCGTCGACCTCGACGCGCGCGTGGCCGCCGGCGAACCGGTCGCGGTGCTGCCGCCGTGGCACACCCAGGAGAACAAGTGGCGCGCCGCGCGCTACGGCCTCGAAGCCATCGTCATCGTCGGCGCCGACTCCTCCGAGCGTCTGGTGACCGACGACCTGGCCGACCTGCTCGTGCGACTCGAACCGACCGCCGACCGGCTGGGGTGCCTGCCCGAGCTCGCCTCGCTCGCCGACCTCGTCTCCCGGGGGGCCTCCTACCAGCGGCAGCGCGCCGTCGCCACGGCCACCGGCGGCGACCTGGTCGCGGTGGTCGACTCGGTGGTGCGTGAGCTGCGCGACTCCCTCTGATCTCGCCGGTCCAGGTCAGTACCCGCCGTCCGGCTCGACCATCTCGAGCCGCACGCCGAGCAGGCGCACGGGTCGGTCGCGCTCGAGGCCGGCGAGCAACGCTGCCGCCGCGTCGGCCAGGGCGTGCGGGTCGCTGGTCGGGCTCGCCAGCTTGCGGCTGCGGGTCAGGGTGCTGAACGAGCTGCTGCGCACCTTGATCACCACCCGCATCGCCGCCCTGCCCTCGGCATCGATGTCGGCCACGGCGCGCGCGGTGATGCGCCTGATGGCCGCCTCCAGCTCGGCGTCGTCGTCGAGGTCGGCCTGGAACGTCTCCTCGCGGCCGTGGGCGCGCGCCACCCAGGGGGTGGGATCGACACGGGTCGAGCCGACTCCGCGTCCGAGCCGGCCCAGCCAGGGCCCGGTCGAGGCCCCGAACGTCGTCACCAGGACGGCGTCGTCGGCCCGGGCCAGCTCGCTCACCGTGGCGACGCCGAGGTCGGCGAGCCGTTTCTCGGTCTTCGGACCGACGCCCCAGAGCGCGCGGGTGGGGCGCTCCCCCATCTCGGCGACCCACGTGGCGTCGGTGATCCGGTAGACCCCGCGCGGCTTGCCGAAGTCGGTGGCGATCTTGGCCTGCAGGGTGTTGTTGCCGATGCCGACCGAGCAGTCGAGCCCGGTCGCCGCGAGCACCTCGGCGCGCACCTGCCGTGCGAACACGTCCGGGTCGCGGCCCGGGTCCCCCACAGGGGTCGGAACCGTGGCCGAGGCGGCCACGAAGGCCTCGTCCCAGCCGAGCACCTGGACGTCGACCGGGTCGCCGTCCCAGCGCAGGCCCCGCAGCACCGTCATCACCTCGGCCGAGGCCTCGTCGTAGACCGGCTTGTCGACCGGCAGGAAGATCGCGTCCGGGCACTTGCGCGCGGCCACCCGCAACGGCATCCCCGACCCGACGCCGAAGGCCCGCGCCTCGTACGACGCCGTCGAGACGACGCCACGCTCGGTCGGGTCGCCGCGACCACCGACCACGACGGGCAGCCCGGCGAGCTCGGGGCGGCGGCGTACCTCGACCGAGGCGAGGAACTGGTCGAGATCGACGTGCAGGACCCAGGTGGCCACCGGTCCAGGCTCCCACGCCTAGGGTGGAGAAGCTCCTCCGACGAGCGGGGGCGTGAACCAGGGAGCGGTGGCCTGCGTGATCCGAGGTGTCCAGGCGGAGGTGGCCGGCGAGGTCTCCGACTCCGCGCAGCGCCTGCTCGAGTCGTTGCAGCGCGCGCTCCCCCGGCTGGCGGCGTCGGTCGTCGTCCTCGTGCTGGCGTGGGCCCTGGCCCGCGGCGTGCGGTGGGCCCTGAGGCGTTACCTCACCTCGCGCCAGACGCCGAGCTTCACCAACGTGATGAGCAAGATCTCCGGCTGGCTGGTGCTCTCGGTCGGGTTCCTGAGCGCGGTGACGGTCCTCTTCCCGTCGGTGAAACCGGTCGACCTGCTGGCCGGCCTCGGCTTCTTCTCGCTGGCGATCGGCTTCGCCTTCCAAGACATCTTGGAGAACACGCTGTCCGGAGTCCTGATGCTCTTCCGGCAGCCGTTCGCCTCGGGTGACCAGATCGAGGTGCAGGACCGGACCGGCACCGTGCAGGCCATCACCATCCGTGAGACGCAGCTCAAGACGTTCGATGGCCAGCTCATCCTGATCCCGAACCGCGACGTCTACAAGAGCGCGATCAGGGTGCAGACCCACTACGAGAAACGGCGCCTCGCCTTCGTGGTCGGCATCGCCTACGAGAACGACCCCGCAGCCGCGGCCGAGGTGATCGTCGGGGCCCTGAGCCAGGTCGAGGGCGTGGCCACCGAACCCCCTCCCGAGGCCCTCATCGAGTCCCTGGGCGTCTCGACGATCGACCTGTCCGTCAGGTTCTGGTGCAGCTCGCGTCAGCACGAGTCGCTCCAGGCGCTGCACGGGGCCATCGACACCGTGAAGAAGGCCCTCGACACCGCCGGGATCGAGATGCCGGCCGAGATCATCGCCCTCCAGGCGACCCCCAGCTTCCGGGCTGCAGTGCAGGGCGACGGCGACGTCACCCCGGGTGGGTCGCTGGTCGCCAGAGCCGCTCCCCCGACCTGACGCCCAGCGGCCACGGGCTCGTCATCGGGCTGACCCGTCGGCACGGGCCAAGGAGCGCTGCAGGTCACCGAGGTCGCGGTACCAGGTGCGGGCCTCCACGCGGCAGCGCACCCGGGCAAGGACCGTGTCGTACTCCGAGCACTCGGCGCGGGCCTCGGAGTCGGTCGGCGGCGAGCTGCCACCGCCGTCGGCGTAGGTGAGGTCGAAGCCGTTGGCGGCATCACCGGTGACGCTCACGATCACCGGACGCTCCTCGGCCGGCGGTCGCCGGGCGACGCCCGCCCCTGCCGCGGTGGTGGCGGTGGTGGCGGTGGTGGCGGCGGTGGTGGCGGTGGCGGCGATCGCGAGCGCCACGCCCCGGGAGCCGGCAGCGAGGGAGGCGAGCAGACGGGCGGTGCGGGGCATGGTTCCTCCGAGAGGGTCGGGGCCCGGGCGGTTCCGAGGTGGTGGCGACGCTAGGTCGCCGACACCGTGCGGGTGCCGAGCCCTGACGCCGCTGTGGACGAGACGTCGCCGGGGCGCGGCTGTGCGCGACTCGCGGGCACCGCGGTGCTCGTCGGGGACCCCCTGCTTGTGGTCGACCTCACAGCAGGCAAAGATCGGCACAACGAAAGGTGACACCCTGTGGCTACCCCGATCGATCCGACGTCCGCGGCCTTCCTCCTCACCGAGAACCGCAACATGCCGATGCACGTCGGCGGCCTCCAGCTGTTCAAGAAGCCGGAGGGTGCAGGACCCACGTACGTCCGCGACATGTTCGAGTCCATGCGCGACGGCGACGAGGTCTCGCCGCTCTTCCTCAAGCACCCCTACCGCTCGGTGAAGACCGGCGCCCAGCTGGTGTGGAAGCCCGACGAGCAGTTCGACATCGAGCACCACCTGCGCCACAGCGCCCTCCCACAGCCCGGACGGGTGCGCGAGCTGCTCGAGCTGTGCTCGCGTCTGCACAGCACCCGGCTCGCCTGGGAGCGGCCGCTGTGGGAGGCGCACGTCATCGAGGGCCTGGCCGACGACCGGGTGGGCATGTACACCAAGATCCACCACTCCCTGGTCGACGGCGTCTCGGCGATGCGGCTGATGGCCAGCACCCTGAGCACCGACCCCGACGAGCGTGACATGCCGGCCCCGTGGGCCCCACGCAGCCCGACCAGGAAGAAGCCGGCGCCGGCCGAGACCAGCCTCGCCGACATCCCGATGAGCGCCATCCGCGGCGCTCTCGGGCTCACCGCCGAGGCCGCCGGAATGCCCGCGGCCCTGATCAAGACGATCACCAAGGGCGTCCGCAACGAGACGTCGGCGGTGTCGCTGCACGCCCCGCACACCATCTTCAACCAGTCGATCACCGGGTCGCGCCGCTTCGCCGCGCAGGACTGGCCGGTCGAGCAGCTGCGTGGCATCGGCAAGGCGACCGGCACCACGATCAACGACGTCGTCCTCGCCATGTGCGCCGGCGCCATGCGCACCTACCTCCGCGAGCTCGACGCGCTCCCGGACGCCCCGCTCGTGGCGATGGTGCCGGTCGGCCTCAACGCCAAGCAGTCGCACGTCGCCTCCTCCGAGGGCGGCAACGCCGTCGGCGCGGTCATGGTGCAGCTGGCGACGAACCTCGACGACCCGGCTCGTCGCCTCAGTGCCATCCACCGTTCGATGAAGGACGGCAAGGAGGCGCTGTCGTCCATGACGCCGATGCAGATCCTCGCGATGAGCGCGATCGGCCAGGCGCCGGCCATCCTCACCCCGATGTTCAAGATGCAGGGCCTGGTGCGCCCGCCGTACAACCTGATCATCAGCAACGTGCCCGGTCCCCGCGCGACGCAGTACTGGAACGGCGCCGAGATGAACGGCTACTACCCGCTGTCGATCCCGATCAACGGCATGGCGCTCAACATCACCTGCATCTCCTACGACGGCAAGATGGGCTTCGGCCTCACCGGCTGCCGGCGCACGGTCCCTCACCTGCAGCGGCTGCTGACCCACCTCGACGACGAGGTCGCCGCGCTGGAGAAGGCTGCCGGTCTCTGACCGGTCCGGGCGCGCGGTTCGGTGCGCGCCCGGACCGCGACCCGGACGGGTCCCGCGGTCGGCGCGACGTGCTGCTCAGCAGCCCGCACGAGCCGCTGCACGGCCGACGAGCGGCCCGGCACCTGCTGGTGCCACCTGGGCCGAGGCGTGGCCCCACCCCTAGAGGGTGGATTCGGTGAGCCCACCGCCGTACGTCGCCGCGACGGCGCGCAACCTCGCGCGGGTGATGTCGGCGACCGTCGCGTACCCGGCGTTGGCGGCGTTCGACCCGGGCCGGGTCGGCTCGGCCGAGTTCACGCTCAGGCAGGTGCGGGTGCCGCCGTCCGCTGCGTTGGCGAGCGCCACGGCGTGCCCGGTGGTGCCGGAGCCGGCGAAGAAGTCGAGCACGCGGGCATCGGGCGGCATCGTGGTGAGGATCCGACGGATCAGACCGGTCGGCTTCGGCGACTCGAAGAGGTGACCGACGAGCGCCTTGAGCTCCGCGACAGCGGTGTCGGTCGACCCGATCTCCTCCGTCAACCAGATCGTGCGCAGCTTCTTGCGCCGTCCGGGCTCGAGCCAGTCCTTCTGGAAGACGTCGACCCGCTCGCCGTCGCGTGCCCTCACCCGGCGGCACACCAGGTCGTCGGGTCGGGCGTCGACCAGCGGCGCGCTCCACCGCCACACCGCCGAGGTGGCGTCCCCGAACACGGGCAGGATCTCCTGCGCGCCGTCGAACGCGTCCGAGCGCACCGCACCGGTGTCCGGGTCGCCCCAGAGCGGGTAGTGCATGGTCGGCGCGGTCACCGGGTTGAACTTCTTGTTCGTGTTGCGCAGCGGCAGGCGCCGGTAGGCCCGCGGCTCGCCGGCGTCGCGCAGGGGGAAGTCGCGGGGGTCGACGGCGTCCGGGCTCGTCGGGTCGAGCACGCAGGCGCTCGCGTCGCGCGCATAGACGAGCAGGTACTCGTGGTTGGTCGCGAACCCCTTGCCCAGCTGGCGCCCCTTGGCGTTGAGGTTGACCACCACCTGCGCGAGCCGGTGGTCCTCGCCGAAGACGTCGTCCAGGAGCAGACGCAGGTGGGCGACCTCGTGGTCGTCGATGCTGACGAAGAGCGCACCTTCGCGCGCCAGCACGCGCCGGGCGGCCTCGAGGCGCGGTCGCATCATCGACGTCCAGGCCGCGTGCCGCCCGGCGGGGCCCGGACGAGCGGCGTCGGAACGCACCGAGTCGACGTAGACGAAGTCGTTGCCGGTGTTGTAGGGCGGGTCGATGTAGACCAGGTCGTACGACGCCGTCCCGAGCCCGGCGAGCACGTCGAGGTTGTCGCCCTCGACGAAGGCGTTCCAGGGCGGGGTGTCGCGGGAGACCGGCACGTCTCCTCTGCTCTCGGCGCCCACCACCGCGCCATCATGGACGACATGGCCCTCCCCCGCGAACGCGAACGCACCATCACGGTGCTCTCGATCGTGGTGACGCTGATCGTGGTGGGCGGGTACGTCACGTTCGGGAGCAGCCCGATCAGCATGCAGCTGCGCTCGATGCTCGGTGTCGACGACCGGCTGCGCCCCGCCGTCACCGCCGACGAGAACGGTGCCTACGCCTTCCTCGACACCCACTCCGACGGCCGCCCGGTCGGGTTCAACCCGTGCCGCGAGATCGACTACGTCGTCAACCCCGCCGGCGCACCCGGCGACTGGGAGACCCTGGTCGACCGGGCGATGGCCGAGCTCGAGGACGCCACCGGGCTGGCCCTCGTCAGCGCCGGAACCACCGACAGCCGCGACTTCGCCGAGCGCGTCGACTCCTCCGGCGACCCCCTCCCGGTGATCGTCGCCTGGGCCGATGACCGTGAGGTCGAGGCGCTGGCCGACGACGTCGCCGGCGTCGGTGGACCGACCCTGGTGCAGCGCGGGCTCCAGCGCAGCTACGTCAGCGGGTCGGTCGTCATGGACACCGACATCACCGACCGGCTCGACCGGCAGATCGGTGGCGCCGACGCGCAGCTCGGCCTGTTGCTGCACGAGCTCGGCCACCTCGTCGGCCTCGACCACGTCGACGACAGCAGCGAGCTGATGTACGCCACGGCGACCCGGATGTCGTCCTTCGGGCCCGGCGACCTGCAGGGTCTGTCGCTGCTCGGCGCCATCCCCTGCCGCTGACCCTGCGCTGACCGCGGGCGCCCGGAGCCTGATCGGAGCCGACTGGAGCCGACTGGAGCTCGACCGGGACCGACACGGCAGCCCATCTCCCGGCTGCGGGCCCGACATTGTCCCTACCCTGGGCGGGTGCGGCCCTTCCCCTCGCTCGTCCTCGCCTGCCTGCCCGCGCTCGTCGCCCCGGCGGCCCTGGCCGTCCCCTCAGCGGTCTCAGTCGCCCCGGTCGCCCCGGTCGCCCGGGTCGCCTCGGTGCCGACGTCCGCCTCGGTGCCGACGTCCGAACCGAGGCCCTCGGCCTCCGCGGCGCACCGTCACGACGTCCCGCAGACCAGCGACGGCGTCCGGGGCGCGATTGCCCGTCCTCGTCAGGTCGCCGAGCGTGGCCCCGCCGACGTCTCGGTACGCCGGTACTGGCAGGTCGCCCCCGGCGTCACCGCCACCGTGTGGGACCAGACCGACGTGCGCGGCCCGATCCGCGCCAACCTGCTGACGATCGACTGGAAGCAGCCGGGCCTGACGATCGACTACGCCAACAGCGGACCCGTGCACACCATCGCACCCGTGCGCTCGATCCTGGCGCGCGACCGGGCGATCGCCGGCGTCAACGGCGACTTCTTCGACATCGGCGACACCGGTGCGCCCCTCGGCGTCGGACGCGACCGCCAGCGCGGGCTGCTGCACGGTCGGCTCTCCGGGTGGAACTCGGCGTTCTCCTTCAGCAAGACCGGCCGGCCCGACATCGGCCCGATCGAGGTGACCACCCGGATCAAGCAGCGTCCCGGGGTCACGATCACCAACGTCAACTCACCCTCGGTCGAGATCGGCGGCATCGGGCTGTACACGCCGGCCTGGGGGAAGACGTCCGGCAACCGGGTCGTCGACGGTCAGACCACCGGAGTGCGGGTGGTGTGGGTGCGCGACGGCCGGGTCGTGCGCAACGGCACCGCACTTCCGTCCGGGACCGACATCGAGGGCCGGATGCTCGTCGGTCGCGGTGCCGGCGCCACCACCCTGCAGGGGCTGAGGAAGGGCAGCCGGATCACCTTCGTCTCCCACGCCGTCGGCAACCCGGCGATGGCGATCACCGGCAACCAGTTCCTCATCGACGACGGCGTGATCAGGGTCGTCGACGACCGCGAGCTGCACCCGCGCACGGCGATCGGCATCGACCGCGACACCCACCGCATCCTGCTCCTCGTCATCGACGGTCGGCAGAGCTTCAGCCGCGGCTACACGATGGTCGAGCTGGCGCAGATGATGATGGACCTCGGCGCCGACGAGGCGCTGAACCTCGACGGCGGCGGCTCGTCGACGATGCTCGCCGCGCAGCCCGACGGCAGGGTCGGGCTGGTCAGCTCGCCGTCCGACGGCCGAGAGCGCCCGGTCGCCAACGCCGTGAGCGTGACCTACCGCGCTCCGTGAACGCGAACGGAGCCTCCAGGACTCAGCGGATGGCGACCAGCACGATCGTCGTGACGGCGACCACGCACTCCTGGCGGGGCTCGGCGACCTTCTGCGGAGTCACCAGGTAGCCGGCCTCGCCTTCCTCGACGAACACGCCGGGCGGCACGTCGCACCCGCCCGAGAGCACGCCGCCCCAGAGCGCGCCGTCGTAGGACGCCGAGGTGGCCTCGGCACGCACCTGGTCACCCGCCCCCTCGGACCCGAGCTGCGAGACGAACGCGTCGAGCTGGTCGGGGTCGTCGATCGGCGTCAGCATCGGCGACGCGGTCGCTCGCGAGCCGTTGGCACCGATGAGGGCGACGAGGTCGTACGCGACGGGCTCCGCAGCGTCCCCGTCGGTCTGGGGGGAGCTCGGGGCGGAGGTCGGGGACGCCGTCGGTGTCTCGGGTGCCCCAGACGCCGGGGTCGCCTCGGGTGAGGGCGTCGGGGTCGACGTGGGCGCCGGGTCGTTGCCGCTGACCTCGGACTCGGTGCCGCACCCGGCGAGGAGGAGGACGGAGAGCAGGGTCAGGGCGAGTGAGGTTCCGAGGGTGCGTCGCATGATGGTCGGACGGTACTGCGGCGCCGGTGGTTCCGCGCAGCGTCGCGCGCCGGCCACGGCACGTCGGGGAAGATGGCGTCATGACGCGCTTCACCCGGGCCGAGCTCGATTCGTTCCGCGACACCGAGGTGCCCGACCTGCTGCCCGGCCCCGACGACGCGCCGCTGCGACTGCTCTTCGTCGGCATCAACCCGGGGCTGTGGACCGCCGCGACGTCGACCCACTTCGCCTATCCGGGCAACCGCTTCTACCCCGCGCTGCTGCGTGCGGGGATCATCACCGAGGCCATCGACCCGGCCGCCGGGATGACCGACACCGACCGCGACCGGCTCCGCGCGAGAGGCCTCGGCATCACCAACGTGGTGCGCCGCGCCACTGCCAAGGCCTCCGAGCTGACCCGCGACGAGCTGCGCGCCGGCGGGGCGGAGCTGGCCGATCTCGTCGCCCGGGCCCGCCCGCAGGTGGTCGCGATCGCCGGGATCACCGCCTACCGCGAGGCGTTCGGGCAGCGGAAAGCCACGGCCGGCCGCCAGCCCGACCGGCCCAACGGCCCGTTCGCGGGCACCGAGCTGTGGGTCGTGCCCAACCCGAGCGGTCTCAACGCCCACGAGAGCGTCGAGACCCTTGCGGCGGCGTACGCCGAGCCGGCCCGCGCCGCCGGCATCCTCTAGCCGCCGGTGGGCGGACCTGTCCGAACCCCACAATTGTGGAGTTGTGGCAGGTTTTCGGCCCCAGACCATGTCATCTCGTCACAATTGTGGAGAGATGACACGTCCGGGCGCGCGGCCTTCAGCGGATCAGCTGTCGGCGGGGTAGACCTGGTCCTTGCCGAGCACCGTCAACCCGTCCTCGACGAGGAACCCCCGGGCCCGGTCGGCGTCGGGATCGACACCGATCTGGGCGCCGGGCGGCAGGACGACGTTCTTGTCGAGGATCGCGTTGCGCACGACCGCACCGGCCCCGACGGTGACGCCGTTCATCAGCACCGATCCGTGGATCGAGGCACCCTCTCCGACGCGGACGGCGGGCGACAGCACCGATCGATTCACGCTGCCTCCGCTGACCACGACCCCGGGCGAGAGCACGGCCTCGTCGACCGACGACTCCGTGCCTCCCGAGGCCACCACCTTGGCCGGCGGCTGCGGGCCGTAGGAGGTGTAGATCGGCCACTCGAAGTTGTAGAGGTTGAAGATCGGCAGCGGTGAGACGACGTCCATGTGGGCCGCGTAGTACGACCCGAGCGTCCCGACGTCACGCCAGTAGCCCCGATCGCGCTCGGTCGCGCCCGGCACGATGTTGTCCTGGTAGTCGTAGACGGCCGCCTGGTCGCGGCGCACGAACGCCGGCACGATGTCGCCGCCCATGTCGTGCAGCGACCCCTCGGTCGTCGCGTCCCGGGTGACGGCCTCGACGAGCGCGTCGGCGTCGAAGACGTAGTTGCCCATCGAGGCGAGCACCTGGTCCGGGGCGTCGGGCAGCCCGGCCGGGTCGGTGGGCTTCTCGAGGAACTCGCGGATGCGCCGCGGGTCGTCGGGCACGACGTCGATGACGCCGAACTGGTCGGCCAGCGAGATCGGCTGCCGGATGGCGGCCACGGTGCACGCGGCACCGCTGGCGACGTGCTGGTCGACCATCTGTGAGAAGTCCATCCGGTAGACGTGGTCGGCGCCGACGACCACCACGATGTCGGGCTTCTCGTCCTTGATGAGGTTCAACGACTGGAAGATCGCGTCGCCCGAGCCGAGGTACCAGTGCTTGCCGACGCGCTGCTGGGCCGGCACCGGGGCCACGTAGTTGCCGAGCATCGTCGACATCCGCCACGTCTGGGTGACGTGGCGGTCGAGGCTGTGCGACTTGTACTGCGTCAGCACGACGATCTTCAGGTAGCCGGAGTTCACGACGTTGGAGAGGGCGAAGTCGATCAGCCGGTAGATGCCGGCGAACGGCACCGCGGGTTTGGCGCGGTCGGCGGTCAGCGGCATCAGCCGCTTCCCCTCTCCACCAGCAAGGACGATGGCCAGGACTCTCGGGCGGGCGCTCACCCGGTCAACCTATGCCCACGGACGCGACTTCGTCAGCCCCGAGTCCCGCGGCGACCTCGCCGGGAGTCGACGCTCGGCGAGCGGGCGCAGGTGGCGGTAGGTTCGTGCCGTGAGAGTCGACGTCGTCACCAAGGAGTACCCACCGGCCGTCTACGGAGGAGCGGGGGTGCACGTCGCCGAGCTCGTCCGCGCCCTGCGCGGCCTCGACGGCCTCGACGCGCAGGTGCGCGCCTTCGGCGCACCGCGCGACGAGGTCGGCACGAGCGCCTACGCGGACCTGGCCGAGCTGGCCGAGGCCAACGCGGCGATCGCCACCCTCGGCGTCGACCTGCGCATCGCCGACGCCTGCGCCGGGGCCGACCTCGTGCACTCCCACACCTGGTACGCCAACCTGGCCGGACACCTGGCCGGGCTTCTGCACGGCATCCCCCACGTCGTGACCGCGCACTCCCTCGAGCCGCTGCGACCCTGGAAGGCCGAGCAGCTCGGCGGGGGGTACGCCGTCTCGTCCTGGGCCGAGCGGACGGCCTACGAGGCGGCGGCCGCGGTGATCGCGGTATCGGCGGCGATGCGCGACGACGTCCTCGCGTCGTACCCAGCCATCGACCCCGCCCGGGTGCACGTCGTGCACAACGGCATCGACACCGTCGACTGGGCGCCGTTGCACGCCCCCGACCGCGTGCGCGAGCTCGGCGTCGACCCCGACCGCCCGTCGGTCGTGTTCGTCGGCCGGATCACCCGGCAGAAGGGCCTGCCCCTCTTCTTGCGCTCGGTCGCCCAGCTGCCGTCCGAGGTCCAGATCGTCCTGTGCGCCGGCGCGCCCGACACCCCTGCGATCGAGGCCGAGGTCGTGGCGCTCGTCGACGAGCTGGCGGCGACGCGCTCCGGGGTCGTGTGGATCCGTGACATGCTCCCGCGTCGTGACGTCGTCGCCCTGCTGACAGCGGCCACGGTCTTCGCCTGCCCCTCCATCTACGAACCGCTCGGCATCGTCAACCTCGAGGCGATGGCGTGCGAGACCGCCGTCGTGGCCACCGCCACCGGCGGCATCCCCGAGGTCGTCGTACCCGGCGAGACCGGCCTGCTCGTGCCGATCGAGCAGGCCACCGACGGCACCGGCACCCCGCTCGACCCCGACCGCTACGTCGCCGACTTCGCCGCGGCCCTTACCGAGCTCGTCTCGGACCCCGACCGGGCAGTGGCGTACGGCCGAGCGGGACGCGAGCGCGCCATCGAGTCCTTCGCGTGGACGGCGATCGCCGAGCGCACGCGCGAGGTCTACCGCTCGGCGACCCGGATCTGACGCGCCGCCGACTGGTCGACCCCGCCCCGGCGGACGGCACCGAACGGCAGCACCACCGCGTCGACCTCGGGCACCAGCACCCGCTCGGAGACCTGGTTGCGATCAGCGGTGATCTCGAGGGCCCCGCCGACCACGACCACGCCTGAGACCCGGTGCCCGCCCCGCAGGCGGTACGCCAGAGCGGTGTGCATCGCCTCGATCGTGCGGGGCGCCAGGAACTCCTGGCACAGGAAGCGCAGCCAGACTGCGGCGTCCCGACCGCCGACCTCGACGTCGAGGACCAGGCCGAGCCCGTCGGCCGCGACGCGCCACGGGCACCGGGAGCTCGGCTGGCCGGGCCAGACACGACGGATGTCACTGCGGATGGAGAAGCCGGACAGGAATTCGATCTCGACCGGGGCCAGGGGGGGATCGACCTCCATGACCGCCGGCTGAAGGGATGGCTGAGTCACAGCCGGTCCGTACCCGAGCCCCCCCGGGGTTATGCCCGGGGATGGTCGCTCGACCTCGGCGAGGTCTACGGTGACAGCCGTGACAAAGCGGATGTTCGCCCTGTGGGGCGCACCGGAGCACGACCTGCACGACGTCGGGCTCCGTGACGCTCTCGCCGCGCACGGCGTGAGCAGGCTGCAGGTCAACCTCGATGACGAGGCGGTGGCCGGCGCGATGCGGATCCCGGCCGGCGAGGCACCGATCGGGGCGGTCCTGAGCACGTGGGACGGCGCCCCCGAGGAGATCGTGCACACCCTGACGGCACTGGCGTCGGTCTCGCAGGTGGTCGGGTGGGAGGTCGAGGAGCGACGCCCGATCGAACCGGCCGAGTCGTGGGACGGCGTCCGGGCCGAGGCCTTGGCGAACATCGCGCTGCTGCGCCGTCCCGAGGAGCTGACGCACGAGGAGTGGTTGCACCGCTGGCTCGTCGACCACACCCCCGTGGCCATCGACACCCAGGGCACGTTCGGCTACGTGCAGAATGTCGTGGTCGCCTGCCTCACCCCCGACGTCGCGGGCGCCACCGGGGCGACCGCCGTGGCAGCCCTGGTCGAGGAGCTCTTTCCGATGGCGGCCGTGAGCGACCTCCACGCCTTCTACGGCTCGAGCGGCTCCGACGCGGAGCTGAGGAGGCGGATGGAGGCGATGCTGGCCAGCGTCGGACGGTTCGGCGCCGACCGTGGGCTCGACCTCGTACCGACCAGCCGTTTCCTGCACCTCCTCGACGCCTAGGCCCGCTCGACCCACGCGAACGGAACCCGCAGCACCGCTCGGCCGGCGCGCACGTGGTAGCTGGTGCGGCCACGTTTGACGATCTTGGCGACGGTGCCGTGGTGCTCGCCCTCGACAGTGATCCGGACCCGGGCGCCGACCCGCAGGACCTCGAGCGGGCGGCCGGTGCGCAGGCGGTCGAGCTCGGCCTCGTAGTTCGGGTGCATCTGCCCCGGACGACCGTGGTGGGTCCAGGTGAAGGCATGCGCGAGGTCGAAGCGCGACGAGCAGCGCGAGCAGGCGAGGACGCGCTCGGGCCGGCGGTGCCGCCCCACCGTGTGGCCGGCGCGGCACACCCCGAACCAGGCGGTCTCGAGCCGGGGAGCATCCTCGGCCACGCACCGCTCGCCGCTGCACCCGATGCTGCGGGCGATCGCGCGCCAGGCCTCGTCGTGCCCGTGCTTCGGTCCGGCGAGGGCGTGGGCGATCTCGTGCAGGATGGTGTCACGCACCTCGTGCTCGGGGTGCAGGGCGGTGAGGGGCGCGCTGAGACCGATCACCCGCGGGCCGAAGCGGCAGATGCCCGCACGACGCTTGGCGCCGTCGTAGGTCACCGTCCAGGCCGACAGCCCGTGGTGCTCGAGGAGGTCCTCCGCCATCGCGAAGGCATCGCCCAGGTCCATGACGAGCACGCTAGACGCCGGCGCCGACACTCACGGTGAGGCATCGCCGTCGAGGTCGTCCGCGCTCGGCGTCCACCCGTTCGAGGAGTCCGACGTCCAGCAGGATGACGCCATGCCCGAAGGTCACTCGATCCACCGCCTCGCGCGCAAGCACCGCCGCGACCTGGTCGGCCGTCAGGTCCGGGCCTCCAGCCCCCAGGGCCGGTTCGAGGAGGGCGCCGCGCTGATCGACGGCCAGGTGCTCGACGCCACCGAGGCCTGGGGCAAGCACCTCTTCCACCGTTACGACGACCTCTGGGTACACATCCATCTCGGCCTCTTCGGAAAATTTCGTGACGGCACCGGTCGCCCGCCGGAGCCGGTCGGCGCGCTACGCCTGCGCCTGGTCACCGACGAGCGCTGGCTCGAGCTGCGCGGACCCACCGCCTGCGCGGTGATGTCGGACGACGAGCGCGCGCTGCTGCTGGCCCGGCTCGGCCCCGACCCACTGCGCCCCGGCACCGACCCCTCCCCGGCCGGCGACCGCATCGCCCGCAGCCGCCGCTCGATCGGGGGCCTGCTGATGGACCAGTCCGTGCTGGCCGGCGTCGGCAACGTCTACCGTGCCGAGATCCTGTTCCGCCACGAGGTGAGCCCGTTCCTCGCCGGGCGCGACCTCGACCCGGCGGTGTGGCAGGCCATGTGGGACGACCTCGTCGTCCTGATGCGCTCGGGTGCGCGCACCGGGCGGATCGTCACCACCGAGCCGGCCGATCGCGAGCGTCCGTCGGGTCGCCCCCGGCGGGTGGACTCCTCCTACGTCTACCGCCGCGCGGGCCTTCCCTGCCGGCGTTGTGGGACGCCGATCGTGGGAGCCGCGATGGAGGCGCGCAACCTCTTCTGGTGCCCGGTCTGCCAAGCCTGATCCGGCAGCACCCTCCGGCGGACCGACCGGTGGTCAGGTCTCGCGCGAGGCCCGGTCGAGCAGCACGTGGGAGACGAACGACACCGTGTGCTGCTCGTAGACGCCGGCCTGGCCGAGCATCGCGTGCTGCCCGCCCTTGACGATCTCGACCCGGACGTCGGTGCGTCGCGCCAGGCGGCCGGCCACCTCCTGGGCGCGCACGAGCGGCGCGATCCGGTCGGCGTCGCCGTGCACGATCAGCACCGAGCGGCCCTCGAGCGCCGCGTCGTCGGTCGGGTAGACCCACGGGTTGAGCGCCACGACCCCGCGCACCGATGGCTGCGTCGCCGCCGCCACCAGGGCCGCACGGCCACCCAGGGAGTGGCCGACCAGGACGACGGGCAGGTCGCCGTGCTGCTCGCCCAGCTCGGCGAGGGCCCAGGCGACATCGGCGGTCGGCGGGTGCTGGGAGTCCCAGCCACGGCGAGAGTTCAGCAGGCGGTGCACCGACAGTCGGTGGTCACCGGCGCGCGCGATCGCGCGCGCGATCGGCACCATCCGCAGCACCGAGAGCTGGGTCCGTCGCACCGCCGCCGGCTCGCGGCGCTGGGCGCCGCCGTGCAGCACGAGCACGATCCCTTCCGGCTCCTTCGACCGGCCGACATCGATCAGACGGGCACCGGAGGGAGAGGGCTGTCGCGCGGGCACCACCCCAGTATCCGGGTCAGCCCTCATGCGAACGGGCGAAGGCCTCGACGACCTCGCGTCGTACCCGACCGCGGTCGGAGACCTGGTAGCCATGAGCCGCTGCCCAGGTGCGGATCTCCGCGGGGGTCGGCGGGGCCGGGGCCAGCGGGGGCGGGCTCGCCAGCGAGGCCACGACCTCGACGCCATGACCGTCCTCGCCCGCCGCCGACGACGCGGCGGCCAGGAACCGGTAGGTCCACTCGGCTGCGAGCTTGCGGGTCTCGCAGAAGTGGATCGGCACCTGGGGCCACCGGACCTGGCACTCCGCCAGTCCGTCGAGCACCACCGCGGGGCGCACCCGGTCGAGCTTGAAGACCTCGGAGTAGCGGTCCTCGACGACGAGCGCAGCGCGCGGGATGCTCGCGAGCTCGGCCAGCTGGTACTTCAGCTTCCCGGTGGTCAACGACGAGACCAGGTCGACGAGGCTCTTGCGCTCGACGGAGGCGATGAGACGACCGTCGTGCAGCACCCCGTAGTCGCCGGCCGGGAGCGCGCGGGTGCGGGTCACGACCTGTTGGTCGGCAAAGGTGTAGGCATAGCGCTCGTGCGAGTCGACCACGATGTCGAGGCGCGCGATGCCGGCCGCTCGGGCTCGGGGCACCGACACCGCCGGGCGTGCCTGCTTGGCCGTCCGGGCGGTCTGCCAGAAGATCGCCTGCCTCCCGCCGCGCACGTTCGTCATCACCAGCTGTGAGCGGTTCTCGCGACCACGGTCGAGGACCAGGTCGATGGCCGCTCCCCGTCGGACGCAGCTGCGCACCGCGACCCGCTCGATGACCTCGACGTCCTCGGGCCAGGCGTCCACGCGGTGGCAGTAGACCTTCGACGTGCGCGGCCAGGTCTCGCGCGACTTCAGCACGATGCCGTCCTGGCCCAACGGGATGCGCAAGAGGTAGGGCAACGTGGAGTCGCCGTCGGGGTTGCGAGCGATGACGAAGTCGTCCGGCACCGGCCCAGTGTGACATCGCCGCGAGGTCCGGGTCCGGGGAGTTATCCACAGATTGCCTCTCGCCGGCCCACGCAGGGGCGATCCGGGTCAGGCTGGTGCGTGTCGAACCGGACTCATCTCGGGAGCTCCCATGACCCACAGTCGCACCCTCCTGCTCAGCCATCCTGACCTCGCCGACACGGTCACTCTGCTACGCCGGGTCGGTGCCGACCTCGACCGGCAGCGCGAGGTCGTCGCCCGCCAGGTCGACTCCCTGCTCGACGGCGGCTGGTCCGGCGCCGCGGCCCACGCCTATCGCGAGGGGTGGGAGGTCTGGCACGCCGGGTGCGTCGAGGTGCTGGCTGCGTTGCACACCATGACCGACCTGATGGTCGAGGCCGGCGGCGAGCTCGACGCCACCGACGACGGCGTCCGGGCGGCGTTGAGCACCCTGACCGCGCAGCTGTCCGCGCGTCTGGTCGAGCGGCTCCGGTGAGCGCCGGCCACGCGGCCGACCTCGACGAGATGGACGCGACCGTCGGTGCGCTCACCCGGTGCCAGGAGGCCTGCGACCTCGGCCTGGACGACGTCGTGCGCCAGGTGGCCCGCCTGCACCTCTCGTGGTCGGGGGACGCCGCCCAGGCGCAGGCGAGCGCGCACCAGCGTTGGGAGATCGGCTTCGCGACCATGCGCGACGGGCTCGGCACCATGCGCGACGCGGCACAGACGACCCGCACCAACTACCGCGCCGCCATCGACGCGAACCTCGCCATGTGGGAGGCGCTGTGACCAAGCTCGACGTCAGCGGGGCGGGTTACGTCGACGGCTCGGCCCTCCTGCACGACGGCAACGTCTGGGCCGCCTCACACCTGCGCCGTCTCGCCGACGGACTCGCCGGCACCGGGTCGATGGCCGGCGACTCCTCCTTCGCCGACGCCTGGGCGCGGGAGTACGACGGCGCCGCGGCCGCGGCGCTCCTCTCCTTTACCGACGCGGTGACAGCTCTCGGCAACCTGGGTCGACTGGCCCTCGCCTCCTGGGAGAACCACACCCGCGCCGAGCGCGCCTCGACCTACGGCGGCGTCGCACTCGTCGACGAGGTCGCGCTCGGCACCCACGACTGGGTCGAGGTGCGGCCGTCCGCTCCGCCCACGGTGCTCGGAGGTGACCCGTCGTCGCTCCCCGGCTGGGCCAACACCATCCTCGACCACGTCGAAGGCTTCGTGTGGCCCGACGCCGACCTCGACCGGCTGCGCTCGGCGGCCGCGACCTGGCGGGCCGCCGCCGAGGGCCTCGACGACGTGGCCACCTTCCCGGGCCGGGCTGTCGACGCGCTGTGGAGCGAGTGCTCCCCCGAGATCCTCCCCGCCACTGCGGCGATCGGTCGGCTCCGGCTGGCGATCGACGACCTCGCTGACCAGTGCCGTGACCTCGCCGGCCTCTGTGAGGGTTATGCGTCGGCGGTCGAGGAGCAGCGCGCAGCGATCCTCGACCTGGTCGAGGAGATGCTGGTCGAGGCCGCGGCCATCCAGGCCGCCGGGTTCCTCCTCGGACTGGTCAGCTTCGGCGCCGGCAACGGCGGCGCCGTCGCGGTCAACCTCGCCCGGATCGCGGCCGCCTCGCCCCGCTTCACCCACCTGCTCGTGCTGCTTCGTCGGTACGCCGACGACGCCGCGGAGGCGTTGTCGGGCACCCGTGTCGCCATGGCCGGCGTCGGCGCGCGCCTGAAGCCGATGAGCGACACCCGGCTGCTCATGAGCGCCGAGGTCGGCCAGGTCGGCGCGAAGGCGCGGCCCGTGTCGGGCTTTCTCGCGCGCCACGAGGGTGGACCGATGGGCGCCCACACGATCGAGAAGCACGTGGGGAAGACGGATGACTACCTGCGGCAGCGGTTGAGGAGGGAGCCGAGAGCTCGTTCGCTGTCGACCTTCACCGACGAGGCCGCTGCCGAGCGGGGCGTCGAGACAGCGCTTCGACCTGCGGAGTGACCGAGCTGTGCCGGTTCTGTCAGGATCGAAGCAGACCACTGCGCTCCGGAGTCACCTGTCGCTGAATCCCGGGCGGGTGATGTCGCAGGAGCCGGTGAAGTCTTGCAGGGCATCGGCGTGCGAGCTCCTGCTGCAAAGGACGCCTCAATGCCCGAGGGCTACCGCATCATCACCGCGTTCGTGACGCCATGAGAGGAATGATCTCGTGCAGCGACCCAGAGCTCGAGCACCTGATGGGTGCGCTACTACCACGAGGACTTCGCCGACTCTCTGGAGTGGCCTTGCGGAGTACCTTCTCGATGACTCGCACCCGATGAGGATCAGCGTCAGCTTCTGCTGACGAGATCGAGTCGTCCTGGCGAACGACCAGCGAACGGACGCTCAGCTCGGCGAGCTGTTTGCGCGCTGCGGCAGCTACGCTCTATCTCGACGACGAGCCCGGCGGCTACCGGGGCTGGCTCGAGGAGATCGCGCGGCGCGTCCGCGCCCACCTGGGGGACTAGTTCTTCTCGTCCGCACTCGACGCAGGGTCGGATGCGGCGAGGCGCTCGTGCAGCCGCGAACGCACCTCGTCCGGCGTGAGGTTCGCGCGCTGGCGCTGGTCTCGGGCGATGATGATCCCGGTGGCGGCAACCCCGGCCACGCCGGCAACGCCCAGCAGCTTCCACCCGTGCAGCTTCATCCGTCCAGCTCCTTGCAACCGTCCCGAAGGACCGCCTCGATGTCTCCGATGTCTCGACAACGGCTGCCGCTCGACGCTGCGGTCGAGCTGACCCGCACCGGCGACCTGTGGCTCTTCCGTGGCGCCTCTGCCGCCGACCAGGCTATCCGGATGCTGACGAACGCCCCGGTCAATCACGTCGGGATGGCGATCGTCGTCGACGACCTGCCGCCGCTGATGTGGCACGCCGAGCTCGGCAAGGGGCTGCTCGACGTGTGGTCGGGCAACCAGCATCGCGGCGTGCAGCTGCACGACCTGCGTGAGGCCGTCGTTCAGTGGTGCGGGCGCTACGAGCAGCACGCGTGGTTGCGCCAGCTCTCTCCCGCCGTCACCCGCGACATGGAGAGCGCCGCCCTCGCCACCGTGGCCAGGCTCGACGGCACGCCGTTCCCCGCCACCGCGGCCCTGGCCGGGCGCTGGATCCGGGGTCGGGCACGCCGCCAGGCCGGGGTGGAGATGACGTACTGCGCCGAGGTCGTCGCCTCGACCTACCAGGCCATGGGCCTCCTCGACGCCAAGCGGCCGACGAACTACTACGACCCCGGCAAGTTCTGGTCGGGCGACGACCTCGAGCTCGAGCTCGGCGCGACCCTGGGTGACGAGATCGAGGTCAAGGTGCCGGACTGACGCCTCACGCCCGGGGCGACCTCGACGGCACTCCGCGGCCCCGGGGCTCGGGCCGACCGGGCGTCCAGGGTCACCACCGGCACCTGGGCCGCCTCGGCCACGGCGACGTACCAGCCGTCGTACGACGAGAGGGTGTCACGCAGCTCCCAGACCCGGGCGGCGAACGGGGTGAAGTCCGCGAACGCCACCGGCCAGGTGGTCGAGAATCGCACCGCGGCGCCTGCATCGGGTTCCCGCGTGGCTCGGCCGACCACCACGCCCCCCAAGGTGTGGGTCACCTCGACCGGCAACAGGTGCGGCGCCAGGATCGCGTGGGAGCGCATCTGCTCGGCAACCCACGCCGCACTCACGAGAGGGCCTTGGCCGTGACCACGAGGTTGTCGGCATAGTGGAAGCCCGTGGTCGTCGCCTGCTTGTCGGTGCACGTCACGAGGTGCAGCACGTGCGGGCCGGTGGTGCGGAAGTACCGCGCCGGCACCCCGGTCGTGCGCGGGAACTGCGCGACGTCGCTGACGACGAAGCGACGCGTCGTGCCGCCCTCGCTCCACCGGACGACGTCGCCCACTCCGACCTCGCGCAGTCGCCACAGCGCACCCGGCCGGTCGCTCGCGTCGGAGACGTGGCCCGAGATCACGCTCGCCCCGATGACGTCCTCGACGGACGCCGTCCCGGCGAGCCAACCGAGCTGCTGGGTGTCGTTCGGGACCGCCATCGTGGCGCCGTCGAGACCGACGGTGCTCACGCCCGCGCGGATGCCGACGCTCGGGATGCGCAGCTGCGCACCGACGGTCGAGCGGCCCAACAGGTCGGACTGACCCGCCGGCTCGGGCGCGACGTAGCGACGGTCCAGGTAGCGCGGGGTGGCTCGGGTGGTCGGCCGGTCCGCGGCAGCATCGGTGTCGTCGGCCCCATCGCTCGAGCGGGTGGTGAGGATGTCGAACCCGGACGGGATCTCCGGCACCACCGGCACCGGCGGCCGGGTCACGAGCGACGTCTCGCTCCGCAGGCCCGGCTGGGTGCGCGCCGCATCGGTCTCGTCCGTGGCCCTGAGCCGCTCGGAGTAGGTGTAGCAACCCGCGACGCGGACCCTGACCCGGCGGGTCCGGTAGGTGCCGTCGCCGACGGCGCCCTGCTCACCGCTGTCGGCGACCGGCGCGTCGTCCCAGTCGAGGTGGTTGCAGGACCCTCCCGCTGCGGGGGCGATCGGGCCGTGCAACCACCACTCGACGCGCACCCGGTCGGCGGCCCGCAGGCCGGTCAGGTAGATCTCGTCGCGGATCCGATCACCCACCAGGGCGCGCTGGTCGGACACGCGGGTCGTCACGATCGGCGTACGACGTCGTACCAGCGTGGTCTCGCGGGCGAGCCCGGGCTGGCTGACGGCCTCGGTGCTGACGGACGTCGCCTCGACGCGCTGCGAGTAGGTGTAACAGCCGGCGTGGTCGAGCTGGGTGATGGGCGTTCGACGGGTGCCGTCGCCCGCGATGGCGAGGCTGCCCTGGTCGGCCACCGGTGCGGCGTCCCACGACACGTCGGCGCACGAGCCGTCGACCGGTCGCCGCGGGCCGTGCAGCACCCAGGTCAACGAGGTCTCGGTGTCGCGCAGGCCCGTGACCTCGACGCGGTCGCGCACCGCGTCACCGACCTGGGCCCGCTGGCGCGACGCCTCGGTGCGCACCCGTGGCGTGAACGGCTCCACGACGGTCGTCTCCTCGGCGATCCCGCACCGGGTGGTGAGGGCCTTGGTGTAGCGGTCGCCGCGGAAGCGCTCCGCCCAGGTGTAGAAGCCCACCGCGGCCACCGGGACGGCGGGCGTGGTGAAGGTGCCGTTGCCGTCGACCTGCAGCCGGACGCGTCCCGCTCGCGTGCTCTCGACGCAGTCGTCGGGGCCGGGTCGCTCGTCGTACGGCCCGTACAGGTCGGCGACGACCACCTCGTCGTAGCCCTCCGGCAGACCGCTGACCGTGACGACGTCGTGGATCAGCTCGCCCGGCTTCGCCACCGCCGCGGAGGTCCGGGTGGTCACCTGCGGTCGCGCTTTCTCGATGGTGGTGCGCTCGGTCGCCACCGCTCGGACGCGGTTGTCCTGGGCGATCCACCCGCGCTGCACGCCGGCCGCACGTGCGGCGGAACCGCCGTGCGTGTGCCACCCCGGGTGCCGGTAGAGGAGTCCGTCGGAGTCAGGCCCCGCGACCGATGCGCGGATGCGATAGCGGCCGGTGTCGCTCGGCCGCACGCGCAGGAGCGCGCCGCCGCGCTTCGTCGACACCCCGCGCGGGCAGGTGATCGGGCCGCGGCAGTCGAGCTGCACCCGAGTTGCCACGATGGCACGGCCCGACGCCCCGACCACCTCGACCCGGTAGTCGCGAGCCTGCCCGAGACGCATCGGCCCGCGCGTGGTCTTGCGCAGGCTCAGCTGCCACGGGCCGTAGGAGCGCGACGCCTCGCGCCACATGCTGCGAGCCAGCGTCATGACGTCGCCTCCGAGCCCACCGAGCGGCGCTCGCACGCGATCGCCGACCGTCAGGTCGCCGGGGTAGACGACCACCCCGCCCGGGCGGGTCCCGTCGTCCATCACCTCGCGCACGATCAGCGCGATCGCCGCGTCCCGGTCGTCGCTGCCGGTCGAGCCTCGACCGGCCCAGGTCGACACCAGGTAGTTCAGGGCTGCGACCTCGGGACCGCCGACGGCGTCCCCCAGCTGGTTGACCAGACGTGCGGTCGAGACGGTGTCGGCCTTCGCCGGCAGCCGCGAGTCGTAGAGGAAGTCGATGCAGAAGAACACCTTGCCGTTCGGTGCGCGGTAGGTGCCGATCCACGTCAGCGAGCTGCCCCGAGGCGTGGGGTAGCGCAGGCAGACGCCGTTGACGAGGTTGGGATCGATACGACGGCAGTCGTCCTTCGCCACCCGCGTCGCCGCCTCGGCCGGCGGCGGTCCGCCCGGCGGGGCGACGACCAGGGCGAGCGCGCCGAGCAGCAGCGTCAGCACGGTCAGTGGGGCGAGGACGGGGCGCAGGTGGCGCACGACGTTCGGAGATCGGTTCATGCCGACCAACCTCGTCGCTTCTCGTCGTCTGCGAAATCATCGGTTCGCAGCCTGTGGACAGGAGCGTGGATCGACTGCATCTTGTGGTCAGCACGCACCCGGGCACGACGGTGACGACCTTCTGGTGCGAGGACGCACCACCCTCGTCTGACGATCTGCCGACACGCGCTGCTCGCTCTCGCCAGGGCCCCGCTGCTCAGCGCGTCGCTCCTCGCCGGGTGTGGCTCGCCTGACCCGGAGAACGTCCTCGACCTGGAGCCCGTCCGACCACCGCGCCGTCGCTACCGCCGGCCCGCAGCCCCTGGGAGTCCCTCGACTGCTCGCGCTACGTCGGCGTCCGGCTCCTCGTCAACGACGTCGGCCAGGTGGTCGCGGTCGACTCCTGCGCGCGGAGGCGTGCGGCTCAGGCACCCACCACGCTGAACGTCACGCCGCGCCGCTCCAGGCGCGAGGTCAGGTGCACGCCCATCGCCTGCGCCGTGGTCACCTGACCCGCCACCCTCGGGTTGTCGTCGAAGGCCAGGCTCAGCGCCGCCTCGGCCAGCGCGATCCCGGAGAGGTCGTAGGGGTCCGGCCCGCTCACCTGGGTGTGGGTGGCGCCGCCGGAGTGCTCGGCGACGAAGTCGACGGTGAAGGACGCCGCCGCCCGCGTCGCCGCGTCGGGGCCGGCTCCCTGCGGTAGTCGCTTCGTCAGCGCGCGTCGCACCGGCCCGACCTGGGCGGCGCCGATGCCGACGCCGATGCCGGCGAGCGCGCCGACGAGCACCGGCAGCTTCTCGATGCCGGCGTAGTGCGAGTAGGTGAGCGTGGGGCCGAAGTCGGCCAGCGCCGCGGCCGAGCGGGCCACCACCTGCTGGTCGATCGTCGGCAGCGGCAGCAGCCAGAGCCCGGTGACGTCGTCGCGGTGCGGACGGCCGGTGACGGCCTCCGCCGTCCCGCTGAGCGGCGGGCCCTCGAGGCGCCCGCGCGCGGCGGCCGCCTCGCGCATGGGCCTCAGCCGCGAGAGAGCGTTGAGCATCGAGGCGAGCGTGCCCCCGCTCACCCCGCCACTCGCGCGCACGATCCCGCGCAGGACGATGGGTCCGTCGCGGTGCGCTGCCGGCACGTGTCGTACGGCGTGCACCGCACCGAGGTCGTGAGGAACGGAGTCGAAGCCGCACGCGTGCACGAGACGCGCGCCGGTGCGGACGGCGGTCGCGTGGTGGCGGGCGTACATCAGGTCGACGAACTCGGGTTCCCCGGTGAGGTCGACGTAGTCGGTGCCTGCCTCGGCGCACGCGCTGACGACGGGCTCGCCGTGCAGGAGGTAGGGCCCCGTGGCGTTGACGAGCACCCGGGTCGATCCGGCCAGCTCGGCCAGGCCGGCCGCGTCGGTCAGCTCGACGGGCTCGAGCGGAAGGCCGACGAGCCGGGGGTCGATGGCAGCGAGCTCGGCCCGCGCACCCTCGAGGCGCTGGAGCGAGCGCCCGGCGAGCGCCCAGCGCAGTGCGTCGGGCCGGGTCCGGGCGAGGTGAGCGGTGGCGAGCCGGGCGGTGAACCCCGTCGCGCCGAGGACGACGAGGTCGTAGGTGCGGTCGCTGCTCATGGAGTCAGCCTGGCAGCACCACCCGGCACGGAGGGTGCTTTCGCTCGATCACGCCGAGTCACCCGCGATGCGGTGCCGGCCCCGGTCGCGGAGTCCGCGCGAAGCACGCCACTGCGCGCCACCACGAGGATGACTGCGGCGCCGACTGCCGGGTGGTCGTTCATGGACGCACGGCGGAGGCGGAGCGGGTCCTGCTGCAGGCTCCACTCGCGCGGTAGGCGCGTCAGGAGCGCGCCTGGGTCGCCGTGTCTCCCGCCCACCTGGCTCCGCGTCCGTGCCACGACCAGCCCCCTTCCCGGGTTCACGTACCCCTGGG
The DNA here is from genome assembly GCA_963742775.1 of uncultured Actinomycetota bacterium. Lineage (GTDB taxonomy): Bacteria > Actinomycetota > Actinomycetes > Propionibacteriales > Nocardioidaceae > Nocardioides. Next base: position 871,701 of record CAVUNE010000008.1, read on the forward strand.
GCCACCGAGCGATGCGTGCGCAGCGCCCCGGGTCCGTTGCCGTGGACCCCTCCTCTCACTACGGTCGGCCTGTGACCGTCACCACCTCGCGCGCCCACGTCGCCCTCGCTTATGTCGTCGCTCTCGCCGTGGCAGCCGCGTGGATCGCCGTCGGCCCGTCGACCGACTCGCTGTGGCTCGACGCCCTCATCGCCGACCTGCTCGCGACCCTGGTGATCTTCGGCTTCAGCCGAGCGCACCACAACTCCAGCTTCTACGACGCCTACTGGAGCGTCGCGCCGCCCGCGCTCCTCCTCTACTGGTGGAGCCAGGGCGACGGCGAGGATCCGGTGCGCGCCTGGCTGGTGACCGTCGTGGTGATGGTCTGGGCGCTACGACTGACCGGCAACTGGCTCTACGCGTGGCCCGGGATGCACCATGAGGACTGGCGTTACCCGCTGCTGCGCGAGCGGGCCGGTCGCCTCGAGGTCGGCGCCGACCTGTTCGGGATCCACGTCTTCCCTACCCTTCAGGTCTTCCTCGGGTGCCTGCCGATGTACGTCGCCGTCACCCGGTCCGGGCGCGACGTTGGGGTTCTCGACGCGCTCGCCGTCCTGGTCGGTCTGGGCGCGGTCGCTCTCGAGCTGGTCGCCGACCTGCAGATGCACCGGTTCGTGCGGGAGCGCCGCCCCGGCCAGGTGATGGACCGCGGGCTCTGGGGCTGGTCGCGGCACCCGAACTACTTCGGCGAGCTCGCCTTCTGGGTCTCGCTGGCACTCTTCGGTGTCGCGGCCGCACCGGGTGAGGCCTGGTGGCTGTTCGCCGGCGTGCTTGCGATGCTGGCCATGTTCCTCGGCGCGAGCATCCCACTGATGGAGGAACGCAGCCTGGAACGTCGTCCGCACTACCAAGACGTCATCGACCGGGTGCCGATGCTGGTGCCACGCCCTCCGCGAGCCGGCGCAGCGGCGTCCCGGACCGAGGGGTGACCCACCCCCGCGTCGTGGTCGCCGGGCTCGGCGACAGCGGCCTGCTGACCGCGATGCACCTCGCGCGTTCCTCCTCGGTCGGCGAGGTGGTCGGCGTCTCGGCCAAGCAGGCGTTGGTGAGCGGCCAGGAGCTCGGCGTGCGTCTGGCCCGCCCGGACGACTGGGCCCGCGACTACTGGATCTCCTTCGACCGCTTCCGCGGCCTCGACCGAGTGCGCACGGTGCACGGCAGCCTCGCCGGCCTCGACCTCGGCGCGCGCCGGGTCGAGGTGGTGGGCGCCGACGGATCGAGCAGCGCCGAGCCGTACGACGTCCTGGTGATCGCCACCGGTGTCGCCAACGGCTTCTGGCGCCGACCCGACGTGCAGTCGGCCGACGAAGTGGGCCACGACCTGCGCTCGACGCACGAGCGGCTGGCCTCGGCGTTCTCGGTCGCGGTCATCGGAGGCGGTGCTGCCGCGGTCAGCAGCGCGCTCAACCTCGCACTGGGCTCACCCCTGACCCAGGTGCACCTCTACTTCCCGGGTGAGCACGCGCTGCCCGCGCACCACGACCGCGTGTGGAGTCGGGTACGGCGCCGCCTCGTCGAGGCCGGCGTCGAGCTGCACCCCGGGCACCGAGCGGTGGTGCCCGACGGGTTCGCCGGCGAGGAGATCACGCAGGACCCGGTCGAGTGGAGCACCGGCCAGCCGCCGGCCCACGCCGACGCCGTGCTGTGGGCGATCGGACGGGTCCGTCCCAACACCGGATGGGTGCCGCAGGAACTGCTCGACGAGCACGGCTTCGTGCGCGTCGACCCTCAGCTGCGGGTGCCCGGCGCTCCCGGCGTCTGGGCGGTCGGCGACGTCGCCGCGACCGACCCGCTTCGCTCCTCGGCCCGCAACCGCGCCGACAAGCTGCTGGCCCGCAACATCAGCGCGGCCCTCGCCGGGAGACCACTGCGGGACTACCAGCCACCGCGACGTCGCTGGGGATCGGTGCTCGGGGTGCAGCGCGACGGGCTCGAGGTCTTCGCAGCCAACGGGCGCGCGTTCCGCTTTCCCGCCTGGACGATCAGCTCGGTGCTGCAGCCGGTGATCGTGCGACGCGGCATCTACGGGGGCGTCCGCAGGTCGTGATGCCCTACTCGTGACTCACGCCGACCACCCCAGGTCGAGCGTCTCGTCGCCGCCCTGCGCGTCGAGCCCCTCCGGACCTTGCAGGAGCGGCTCCTGCACGGTTCGCCGCGGCGTGTCGGCCGGCACCGACCGTGCCGCCGGCTCGCCGTCGGCGACCACCCGCAGGGCCTTGCGCAGCGCCTCGAGGACGACGTCCTCGTCGTGGCCCTCGCAGGACACCTCGCCCCGGCGGATGCGCACGAGCTGACGGATGATCTCGAGCCGGTCGTGGTCGAAGAGGCCGGCCACCGTCGTCGCTCGCACGCGCTCGAGGTGGAGCAGCTCGAGCAGACCGGCCATGACGACGTCGCGCTCGTCCTCGGCCGGCGCCGGCTCGAGGTAGAGCCGGCCGCCGACCCGGACGACCAACCCGGCGGCGATCTGGTCGACCTCGGCGAGGAACCGCCTCACCAGCATCCGCAGGGTGGCTGCGACGAACGGCCGCGCCGGCATCTCATGAGCCATGTGCACCCGTCCCTCGTGGTGGCTGAACTTCCACAGCGGGTGCAGCCGGTTGAGCAGCGCGACCTCGTGATCGAGGCGCTCGGGTGCGTCGGGTGCGTCCGGGTCGACGACGATCTCGGCGAAGAGCCGCACCGAGGGGCGGGTGCGCAGGACCTCGACGAAGAGCACGCTCGAGCCGGAGACGATCGGGATGTCTCCGTCGGCATCGTGCTCGAGGTCGGGGATGATCCGACCCAGGGCCGCGTCGACCATGGCGACCAGGTGGTCGCGATCGTCGGGGTTGCCCTCGAGGTCTCGGTCGTCGCGGCCGGCCACCTGAGCTGCCTCGTGGCGCGCGGGCCGCGCCGACGGGTCGACCTCGAGCCCGCCGGCCTCGACGAACGAGGGGTGTGGGACGCCGTACCCCTCGCGCAGCGATCGCACCACCAGCACCGCGACCTCGTCGGCCCGCCGCCGCTCGAAGACGCCTCCGAGACTTCGGAGCCCGTCCTCGACGTGGATCAGGTCGCAGCCCAGCGCTGAGACCCGGACGAACCCGGGGGTCTGGCTCCCCTCGGGGTCGCCGGTGGTCCGCGCGGCGTACTCGATGAACACGACCGCGTCGTCGGCCATCTCGACGAGGTGATCGGCGAGCCGGGCCCGGAACCCGACCCACGCCTCCTCGATGAGCGTGTCCAGATCTGTGTTGTCCCCCATGCCGACCCCTGTCCTCGATGCCTGCGCCGATGCCTGTCCCCGGACTGTAGGAGCGACCACCGACATCCCTTCGTTCATCTGCATCCAGATGTGCCGGTGCCACGGATCCCGCCTCGCTGCTCAGACGTGCCCGCCGCTCGAGCGGGTTGACCGCCACGGCGCCGGCCACCCTGGCCGGCACCTTCCGACCCACGCTGACTGCCTGCGAGCGCGGACGCGTCGCCCCGGGCATCGCCACCCTCGACCGCATCCTCGGAGCCGTCGGCTACGTCGCCGACGTCCGCCCGACCCGGCGACGGCGGGAGGGCCCCGGGCCCGGCACCGACCGCGGCGAGGCGCTGATGGAGGTGCTCGAGCTGGCGGCCCAGCCGCGCGACGAACGCGTCGCGAGCAGCTCGCCGGGCACGACGTCGCGTTCCTCGACTGCGGCGACCTCGCGGTGTTCGAGGCCTTCGTCGACCGCACCCAGGACTGGGCCGACCTCGAGGAGACGCACGCCGCCGGCACGTTCGACGCGGCTCTCCTCGTCGGCGCCCTGACTTTGCTGCTCGGCGCCGACGACCACCGCCTCGCGCAGCTGCTCGCGATCGTCGCCGTCTGACCTCAGCCGGTGCCCGGCGCGCGGGACTCACCCCGAAGGAGCGCTGCTCGCTCTCGCTACGTTGAGTCGTATGGCTTCCGACACCGATGACAAGCTCTCGCTGGCCGGCTCCGTCTCGCTCGGCACCGGCGTCATGATCGGCGCCGGCATCTTCGCCCTGGTCGGGCAGGTCAGCGAGCTCGCCGGCACCCTGATGCCGTACGCGTTCCTCGCCGGCGCGGTCGTGGTCGGGTTCAGCGCGTACTCCTACGTCCGCTACTCCGACACCAATCCGTCGTCGGGCGGGATCGCCATGCTGCTCAAGGCGGCTTACGGCCCGGGTGTGATCGCCGGCACCTTCTCGTTGTTCATGTACGTCTCGATGGTCGTCGCGCAGAGCCTGCTCGGCCGGACGTTCGGCACCTACGCGCTGCGTCCGTTCGGTCTCGAGGACTCCGCGGTGCTCGTGCCGCTGCTCGGCGTGATCGTCATCGTGGTGGCGGCCGTCATCAATCTCGTCGGCACCGGGCTGGTCGAACGCTCGGCCACGGTCACCGCGGCGGTGAAGATCCTCGGCATCGCTGCGCTCGCCATCGGCGCGCTCGTGACAGCCGGGGCGTCCTCGATGTTCGACGTGCTCGTCGGGGGTGGCCAGAGCGGCGCCACGGAGACCGACCACAGTGTGCTCGGCTTCCTGGCCGGCACGACGCTGTGCATCCTGGCCTACAAGGGGTTCACCACCATCACCAACCAGGGTGGCGAGGTCAGGGACCCGAAGAAGAACCTGGCCCGCTCGATCACCATCTCGATCGTGCTGTGCACGCTGCTCTACCTGCTCCTCACCGTGGCGGTCGCCGGCAGCCTCAGCGTCGACGAGATCGTCAGGGCGCGCGACTACGCGCTGGCCGCGGCCGCAGAGCCGTTGTTCGGCTCGTGGGGCACCAACCTGACGATCGCCCTCGCCGTCGTGGCAACCTTCTCCGGGTTGCTGGCGAGCATCTACTCTGTCTCCCGGCTCTACGACATGTTGCGCGAGATGAGGCAGACGCCTAGCCTGCCGTCGCGCGTGAACCACCAGTCGCTGATCGTGACGGCCGGTCTGGCGATCCTTCTCACCGCGTTCCTCGACCTCAGCCAGATCGCCTCGATGGGCGCCATCCTGTACCTGTCGATGGACGTCGCCGTGCACTACGGCGTCATCCGCCACCTACGCCACGAGATCGAGGCCCAGCCGATCATCCCGACCATCGCGATCGTCCTGGACGTCGTCGTGCTCGGCGCGTTCGCGATCGTCAAGCTGCGAGACGATCCGCTCACCCTCGCCGTGGCGCTGTCGGTCGCGGCGCTGGTCCTCGCCGGCCAGGTCGCCGTCGCGCGCCGTTCGGACGCCGCCGACCAGGCGTCCTGACCGGCGCTACTCCTCGGGCGCCCCGGCCTGATCAGCAGGCCCCGGACGACGCCCGAGAGTCAGCATGGGCAACCCGGTGACCGAGTCGATCGACACCAGCGCCGGGTCGCCGGGCGCCAGCCCGACAGCTGCCTCCGCGAGCAGTACCAGATGCTCCCCCGTCAGCCCGGGCCACCCGTGCACCGCACGCACCCACGTCTCGGGCACCGCGCTCGCCCCCCATCTCGCTCCCAGCAGCCCGCCGGCGATCGCGGCGACCGTGTCGGTGTCGTCGCCGATGCGGATGGCGTTGTGCAACGCGTCCTGCAGGTGGTGCGTGCGGTCGCTGTCGGGGACTGCGGTGCCCGTCACCGCGGCGACCGCGGCCTGCAGCGCGGTGACCGTGAAGCCGTTCGGGGTGAATCGGGCTCCCGGCACGCCGCTCTCGTCGGCCGCGCAGGCGTCGTCCAGCCAGTCGCTCCACTGCTGACGTCGATCGTCGTCGAGGAGGTCGAGCCCGGCACGGACGTCGACCCTCCCCTCCAGCACGGCGACGTGGATCGCCTCGCACCACAGCACGCACGACTCCGCGGCCAGGGCGTCGGCGTGGGTGAGGCCGGCCACCAGGCGCGCAGCCTGCGCGAGCCGTGCGCGGTCGCCGAGATGGGCCAGCGCAACCGGAGCCGTGCGCATCAGGGCGCCGTTGCCGGCCGCACGAGGGTGGTCGAGGGCGAACGTCCGGGCCTCTTGCGTCATCACGCTGCCGGCGTCGCCCTCGCCGGCGTCGAGGCGTCGGCGCGTCGCGCTGAGCACGGCGCGGGTCTGGTTTCCGATGTCGGGCGGGTTGCTGTCGTACCAGCGCAGGAAGCCGTGCGCGATCGCCGTGAGCGCCTCGGACGACGTCAGGTCGGCCCCGGTGGCCGCGACCTCGGCGATCGCGACCGCCATCGACGTGTCGTCGCTCCACTCCCCCGGCGCGAAGTCGCCCAGCCCGCCACCTGTCATCTCGGCCAGGACGCCGGGCGCGAGTGCGGGCGCGAACTCGTAGGGGACGCCCAGGGCGTCGCCAGCTGCCGTGGCGAGCAGGACGCCGACGGCACGATCGACGGCCGCAGTGTCGAGCGAGGAGCGGTCAGATGCAGCCATGGACCCAGTTTAGTCGGCGAGCCGGGCGCTAGTCCGGGCGTCGGGCGGAGAGCTCGGGAGCTGCGATCATCGCCAGGTCCTGCCACCAGGCGAGTCGGGTGGGTCGACCGTCGTAGTCGTGGCGATGGTTGGCCCCGCTGGTGCCGGGTAGCACGTAGACCTCGGACCGGCCGAGGCCCCAGCTCGCCGGCCCGAGGCCCGGCGGTCGGTGACCGAGCGCCTTCGCGGCCCATCCTGCGGTCCCCTTACCCGTGAAGGCGACGAACGCCGGCTCCCAGCGCTCCACGCGCTCGACCAGGAGGTCGATGTCGACCCATCGTCGATCGGTGTCATGGTCGTCGTGGCCGACGAGGTCGGTGAGGCCGCACCCGTGATCGACGACGAGCCGGTCCTCGTCGGGGCGCAGCTGGCGCGGGGTCAGCCCCGAGAGGTGCAGCGACTGCCAGAAGCTGTTGCCGGGCGAGGCGTAGTAGTGGTCGCGGCTCTTGGTGCTCGCAGCGCCCGCCATTCCGCAGAAGACGATCACCGGATCCTCACCGACGATGGCGGGCAGCACCTCCATGCGCCAACTCTCGCATGGTCGTCCTCACGGGCTGGGCATCCGCTAGGCGCAAGCCCGCTGGCACCAGGGACGAGCGGGCTCTGGGCTAGGGTCGGCGTCGTGAAGTCGCTGGTCAGGAGGCCGCTGGCCTGGGCCATCCTGATCGCAGCAGTTGCCTAGCGCTGGGATATGTGGGCTATCGGTCCCTCACCACCGAGGGCGTCAGCTCGAGCGACGCCCTCTACCGCGCGTTGCAGCTGTTCGGACTCGACGAGAACGCACCGCTCGGGCCGAAACCGTGGCAGCTGGAGATCGCCCGCTTCGCTGCGCCCCTCAGTGTGGCCTTCGCGACTGCCCTCGCTGTCGCGACGTACGTGCGTGACCAGGCGCGCCGCACGATGCTGGCGGTCACGGCACGTGATCACATCGTCCTGGTCGGCCTGGGCGACACCGGGGGCGCACTCACCGCCCAGCTGCGCGAGCAAGGTAGTCGCGTCGTCGTCGTCGAGAGTGAGCCGAGGAACGCACGCATCGCTGGGGTCCACGCCGCGGGCGGCACCGTTGTCGTGGGCGACGCCAGGCAGTCAGTCACCTTGCTGAAGGCACAAATTGATCACGCCGCCCGCGTCGTCGTGAGTACGGGTGACGATGCGCGCAACCTGCACGTGGCCGAGATGGTGCGATCTCTGGCGTCCGAGCAGCCAAACCGCAACCTCACGATCCACGTCGCAGTCGCCAACCCGGATCTCTGGGCCGAGCTGGGCGCCCTGCACCTGGCCACGACCAGCAGTGGCGTCTCGGTGGAGCACTACTGCCGCGTAGACCGTGCCGCGCAGGCGCTCCTCGACGAAGCAGAGCGGAGCATCGGGGGATGCGTGAACGACGTCCACGTCGATGGTGACGGTCCCCTTCTGGCTCGAACCGTGATCCATCTGGTGCGGCGCGCGATGATCGCCGGCCGTGACATCCGGGTGACCGGCTCGACCTCAGCGGATCCCGTGCTTTCGCGCCTGGTCACGGCCGAGCCATGGATCGCTCGCGCCTCGCCCGGCCGCAGGACCAGGGAGGTGCAGTCGCGCCGTGCGCGCTCGTGTGTCTCGACGCCGGCGATGCGGCTTCCCTCGCGAGCGCGATCTCGGCTTCGCGAGAACCTGGGCGCCTGGCGGTCGTCGTGTCGATGGCCGGGTCGGTGTCCGAAGCAACTCTTGCCTCGGTACGACGCGGTGCGGCGAGTGTCGTGACGGTCACCACCGACCCCGCCGCCCTCGCGAGGGACATCCTTGATCGGTCGGGCATCGAGATCATGGCTCGGGCACGCCATGATGACTACCTCGTCCAGGAGCGTGGCCAGAACAACGACCAGAATCCGTCGTTGGTGCCGTGGGACGACCTGCCGGACAGCTTGAAGCAGTCCAACCGCCGCTTCGCTGAGTCCGTGGGCTCGATCGTCGATGCGGCGGGCGGCCGACTCGTGCCACTGGTTGGTCCGGTGCCCACAGCCTCCTGGGTTGACGAACACCAGCTCGAGACCATGGCTCGAGCTGAGCACGAGCGTTGGACGGACTCTCTTCTCAACGACGGCTGGTCCTTCGGTCCCCCGCCCAAGGACCCCGTCCGTCGTACCCACCCCCTGCTGGTGCCGTGGGAAGATCTCGGCGCCGCAGAGCAGGAAAAGGATTGCGACGCAATCCGAGCCATCCCGGCGATGCTGGCCAGGATCGGCTACGCGATCTCGCTGACGTGAGTCACTCCGGTTGGGGCGGCTTGCGATAGGTCACGCCCCAGATGATCGCAGGCACGACGCTGGCGAGGATGAGCACCGCTCCGATGTTGCCGAGGGGCCCGGTCACGGATCCCTCTGCGTCTTGCGGAGACAGCCCGATGATCACGAAGGCAACAATCGCGAGCCCCTGCAAGCTCGCACCCCAGATCGCCAGCCGCTTACGCGCAGACTTGTCGTGCGGGCGCAGCAGCGCCGCCCTCAGGAACGGAGCGAAGACGGCGAGCCCGCAGCACAGCATCGGAAGGAAGGCGACGATCCATCCGGTGCGCTCGGAGTGCCACGCTGGTTCAGGCCGGCGGGACACCAGCTGAGGAGGGGGCGGGACGTAGGTCGGGAATGTCGGAGAAGCTGCACCATGCGGGGCAGGCGCGGGCGGTGCCGAGGTCGTCGTCGGGGTGGCGCGCACATTCTGCGCATACTCACGGCTTGCTTCTCTGCGCTCCTCATCAATGGTTCCTCGTAAGAAATCCGTGAGTCGCTCCAGGTCGCTCTTCCACCTCTTGTCACTGAGCTCGATGGCGTTGAGCCGCGACAGGCGAGCCAGGCTCACAGGCAGCTCGGACGGTCCCGGCATGCTCGCGTCCTCAACGAGTACTGGGATCACCCGCACGCGAGGTGAGGCGAACGCGCTTTCGACCTCGAGGCGCACGAAGTCGCCTGGCTCGTCAATGCGCCGCACATTCGTACCGGGGCGCGCATCGAGCCAGTTGTCGCCTATGAGCACCAACACGATGTCGCAGATCTCGATCTCGCCGCGGATGTAGTTCTCGAAATCCGCGCCCACCGGGATGGAGTCGATGTCCATGAAAATCTTCGCGTCCGGGAGACGCAGCGACAGCCCGTCGTACAGGCCGTTGGCCTGCGACTGCGCGTCGCTGCGCCGATAGCTGATGAATACGCGCACGCCGGTGGCAACCTTGTCCTGCTCCTCGACCCACAGCTGCCAACCAGGCGGTGCCGGTCCCCAGGATGGGTCTGGCTGCCAGCTCGACGGCGGCCGCCATCCGACGGGAGGTTGCGGCCAGTTGGGCGGCGGATTGAAGGCTTGCGGCATGGCGTGATCGATCCCCAAGAATGTCGAAGGCGTGACCACTCACCCTAGTTGCCGGGGCGTCTTGTCAACCAGTTCAGCCGCGCCTCACTCAACCGCAGGGGGACAGAGAGAAAGAAAAGAAAAAAAAAAAAAAAAAAAAAAAAAAATACCAGGTGACGGCGGGTCAGCGAGCCCAACCGCCCGGGCCCAACCGTTCCTGCGGCCCGAATCGCGCCTTGTAGTCCATGGTCGGCGACCCCTGGACCCAATAGCCGAGGTAGAGGTGGGGCAGGTCTGCGGCCGAGGACCGAGCGATGTGGTCGAGGATGACGTGGGTGCCGAGGCTGCGGGCGGCGAGCCCCGGCTCGAAGAACGAGTAGACCAGCGACAGGCCGTCCTCGAGGACGTCGTGCAGACCCACCGCGACCAGCTCGGCGTTCGAGCGGTACTCCACGATCCGCGTCTCGACCGGCCCGCCGGCGACCATGTCGGCGTAGTCGTCAGCACTCATCGAGGCCATTCCTCCGTCGGGGTGCCGCTCCCGGAGATACCGCGAGAACAGGGCGTACTGCTCGGCCGACACCCCGCCGTGGGCGTTGAGCACCTGCGCCGACAGATCGGTGTTGCGCGCAGCCACCCGCCGCATCGAGCGCGTCGGGACGTGCTCACGCGCGACCACCCGCACCGACACGCAGGCCTGGCAGCTGTCGCAGTACGGGCGGTACGACACGTCGCCGGAGCGTCGGAACCCGGCGGCGGTCAGCCGCGAGCTCAGCGTGGTGGTGTCGAGCCCGGTGCGCTGAGCGGCTTCGCCGAGCCAGGTGAACGCCCGCTGCTCGGTGCGGCCCGGGAGGTAGGGGCACGGCCCAGGCGTGCTGAGGTAGAAGGTCGGTTCGTTCACGTGAGCCCAGGGTACGACCAGGTGGCCGATGCCGCTGCCCCCTGCGTCACTGCCCGATGGCCTCCGACCCGAAGCGCGCGGCGTCGGCGGCCTGCCGCCCGTGCGCGTGGCCGAGCGAGTCGTAGCCACCACGGACCGCACTGCTGGTGACCGACTCGCCGAACCACTGCTCGAAAGCTTCGTCGACGGCGTCCTCGCGCGCCCTCAGCACCGGCAGGTGCGCGCCGTCACCGGCCTCGGCCAGGACCTCGTCGGTGACCTCACGCAGCCGTTCACCGATCCGGTGGGCATAGGAGAGGTAGAAGGCTGAGCGGTAGGAGGACCGGCGGGTGCGAGCGTGGGTGCCACCGGCTGCGGCACTCAGCGCGTGCTGGGCCTGCACGAGGAGCGAGGTGAAGATGAGCTCGACCGCCCGCAGGTCGCCGGCATGCCCGACCACCGAGCTGAGGTCGAGCCCGTGGAGGAAGATCGAGCGACAACGGTGCCCCGACGCGACCAGCTGGAGCAGCAACGACTTGGCGTCGGCGTACGGCGCGTCGATCGGCACGCGGATGGTGCACGGCACGTCGCTCGGCTCACCCTGGTGCAGCACGGCCTGGTCGATGGCGTGCTTGGTCATCAGCTCGTGCGCCTTGGCGGTGAGGCTGTCGGCCTCCTCGTCGTACGACGTCGACTCGGCCTTGGCGAGCAGCTTGCGCACCCGACGCAACACCGGGTCCTCGGCGCCGGTGCTGCTCGGCATGCCGCGCACCGGTCGGCCCTGACGTCCTGGCGGCGGGATGAGCGTGTCGAGCACGGGGAGGTAGCCGATGGCGGCCAACGCCCTGGCGACCTGGATCGCAGCCCACTCCTGGTCGTGGCCCTGCTGAGCGACCCACAGCAGCAGCCACCCGTCGCGGGTCGGGATCCGGCGCCCGCCGAGCTCGGCGAGCTGCTCGGACCAGCGCGGGTCGATGGACTGGCCCGTGCGTCGGGCATGGTCGGCATGGATCGCGAGCTCGACCGCCTGCGCGGACGCCTTGGTTGCCTTGCGGCGCGCCTGGCGGACGACCTCGGCGGGCTGCCAGCCGGCGCGCCAGAGCTGGTCGACGTACGACGTCAGCAGTCGTTCGGCAACCCGCGGGCCGGCGACCGGGTCATCGCGCACCATGCGCTCGGCGAGCCGTTCCAGCTCGAGGTCGTCCTTGCGCCTGGCGGCGGCCTCCATGGCCTCCCAGCGCAGCTCGGGCACCGAGCGCCGCGGCGGTTCGAACGGGTGGTCGCGGCTGCCACCGGGCGAGGGATCACCGAACGGGTTGTCGAAGGGGAGGTCGTGGGGTCCCCCATGGTCCCCCGGGCGGCCGGCGCGCTGGCCGACCTTACGGGCCTTCGCCTTGGCGGCCCGCCGGGCCTTGTTGTTCTTGCCCATCGTCATGCCCGATCGTTCGAGGTTGCTGCCGAGCGGCAACCTACCCACCGGCGGGGACATCGTCGCGACCCCCCGCAGACGGTCCGGTCATGCCGCGCGAGGTGGCTCGGGGCCCCCAACGCGAGGCACCGCGACCGCACCGGCTCGGGCGCCGCGGTCGCGAGCCCCGCTAGGGGGCGTCGGTGACCTTCGGACAAGTACGCCCCTCAGAGGCCGAGTCGCCGCGCCACGTCGGCTCCGCCCACCCGCCGGATCACCTCGGGGTCGCCGACGACGACGAGCACGTCGGTCGCGCGCGACATCCCGACGTAGAGCCGCTCGCGGGCGCGGTCACGCTCACCGTCATCGTTCACGCAGAGCACGACGGCAGGTCGTTCGAGGCCCTTGCAGCCGAGCACGTGACCGTAGAAGACGTCGTCGTCCTCCCAGAAGGTCTTCCAGTAGCCCTCCTGGTCGTGGAAGGTCGTCCGCTCGAGCTGCACCGGGTGGCGGTGACCGGTCGTGATCAGACAGAGGTTGCTGGGGCGCCAGCCTTCCTCGAGAAGGACGTCGATCTGCTCGTCGGCGGTCTCGAGGGCGTCGTCGACGGTCGAGGCCACGAAGCGGACGCCGGCACCGTCACCGCCGCGCGACACCATGCGGCTGGGGGCGAGCGGCCCGAAGGACTCGTGGATCTGGCGGGTGTTGCGCAGGTTGTGGTCGAGCACGAGCGGCACCAGGGAGACCGGCGGGGCGCCGTACCGGGCGAAGATGCGCTGGTTCTCGTCGGAGTAGACGTAGACACCACCGTCGACCTCGTCGCGCAACGACTTGAGGACAGGCGTCCACCAGTCGTCGGCGAAGTCCTGCGCCTCGTCGACGATGACCGAGTCGTACTTCTTGCCATGGGGTAGCTCGTCGGCCAGGCCGCTCATGAGGCCCGGCAACGTGGTCTCCCAGAAGTCGCTGTCCTCACGGTCGCCCTCGGGGGCACCCCACTGCTTGCCGAACTCGTGGAAGGTGCCGACGAAGGCCGGCCGGTGCTGCCGCTTCCACGTGGCGACCTCGCGCTTGAGGTGCTCGGCGAGACCGAGGGAGTAGCAGAGCAGCGCTACTCGCTCTGCTGGCCGCTGGCCCGACCTCCCCCGGCTCAGTTCCTTGGCCTGCTGCAGCGCCAGCACCGTCTTGCCGCTCCCGGCTCCCCCACGCACCTCGACCCGACGCAGCAGCCGGGTGACCTGGAGCAGCACCGCCTGCTCGTGCGTCAGCTGATCGGCCGAGCCCGCTCGCTCGGCGGCCTCGGCGTTGACGTCGTGAGCGGTACGCCGTCCGGCCAAGATCTCGGCGATCAGCGCGACGTCGTCCTGGGTGGGCAGCGGCTGGTGCTGGGCCAGGCCGTAGGCGTTCTGCCTCGCTCGCTGTCCCAAGGACGCCATCTCGTCCCGGTCATGGAGGGCCCAGCGCGGCAGGTCGGGGAGCGAGAAGTCGTTGTCGAAGACGGAATGCGGCGTCACCACGCCGTGCGCCCACACCACTCGGCCTCGACTCCCCCACCGCGGGTCGCTCTCGACGAACGTGCGGATGGCGTACTTGGCGTCGCGCGCCTGGTCGACGGGCCAGCACCGGTCGTCGTTCGCGCCGCGCTTCACCCACCACCCGTCTTCGTCGTGACGGACCGAACTGCCCTTGACCTCGAGGACGAGACAGCCGAAGTCGGGCATCAGCACCACCAGGTCGGCCTCGTGGTCCTTGTCCTCGTCGGTCAGGCGCAGGTTGGCGATGAGGACGTCATCGTCGCCGAGCTGGTCGCGAAGCTTGTCCCAGACCTCCTTCTCGGACGTGGTAGCGAAGCGGGGGGTATCAGGTAAGAGGCGAACCACGAAGCAGGCCTTTCCTCGGAGCAGAAGGGAAACCTATGCCTCGGCGCCGAGGTAGTCGAGGATGGTGAACCTCTGCCAGGCACCTTTCGTGCAGCACCCTCGCCGCGATGGTGCTTGCATGTGAGTACCGGACACTCAACGGTCAGCCTCTACTTTGATGAAGGTGTCATGCGCGAAGGTCTTCATGAGTCACTCGTGACTGCACGACTCGAAGAGCAGCTGCTCCGGGCTCTGGGACTCGAGCCCGACTTCGCACAGATCGATGACGCGGACTCCACGCACGTCTTGACCCGGCACCTCGGTGCCGAGATCGGACGCCGCCTGTCTTCCATCAGGGATCCACTTCAGCGGCTCGTCGCAGCCAACCAGATCCTCGAAAGCATCCCGGGGGTGGGCGATGAGGTCCTGACGCCTCTACGTGAACTCCGTGCTCTGCGGAGCCCAGGCGGACCAAGCTCGGCTGGACGGCTCATCAAGCGGCCCAAGACGCCGCTCAACGACGCGGCTCTTCTGACCAACGCCCACGGCGAGCCGTCTCTTGCCTCCGAGCTCAGAGCCGAGCTCGACTCGGCGGATCGCGTCGACCTGCTGTGTGCCTTCGTCATGTGGCACGGCGTGCGACTCCTGGAGAAGGACCTCGAGCGCGTCCGCGACGCGGGCGTCCCCTTCCGGGTGATCACGACGACCTACATCGGCGGAACCGAACGACGAGCCCTTGATCGCTTGATCAGCGAGTTCGGTGCTGAGGTTCGCATCCAGTACGACGCCGCCCGCACGCGTCTACATGCGAAGGCATGGCTCTTCGGTCGGGACACCGGTTTCGATACGGCCTACGTCGGATCATCCAACCTGACCACGAGCGCAATGCTCGAAGGCGTCGAGTGGAATGTTCGACTATCGACCGCCGCGACACCCAGCCTGCTCGACAAGTTTCGGGCGACCTTCGACACCTACTGGAACGCGGGGGAGTTCGAACCCTACGATCCCGATCACGACCGTGACCGTCTCGACGACGCACTCAACGAGGCCTCGGGCCGAAGCCGCCACGACCGTGTCACGATCTCAATTTCTGGGCTGGAGGTGCGGCCCTACCCCTACCAACAGGAGATGCTCGACGCGATCGCTGCGGAGCGACAGGTCCACGATCGGCATCGCAATCTGGTGGTCGCTGCGACTGGCACGGGCAAGACCGTCATCGCCGCCCTCGACTACCGGTCGCTCTGCGACGGCGTTGACGAAGCGAGTCGTCCGGCCCTGCTCTTTGTCGCTCATCGTAAAGAGATCCTCGAACAATCGCTGCGGACCTACCGCGAGGTGCTCTCCGACGCGAACTTCGGTGAGCTCTACGTGGATGGCTCTCGCCCGGAACGGTGGCGTCACGTCTTCGCAAGCGTTCAGTCACTGACGGCCTACGGAGTCCAGAACATTCCGCGTGACGCCTACGCGGTGGTGGTCATCGACGAGTTCCACCACGCCCAAGCCCGTACCTATCGCCGGATCCTCGACCACTTCCAGCCAGTCGAGTTGCTCGGACTCACCGCGACGCCGGAACGTAGCGACGGGACCGACGTGCGGAGCTTCTTCGAAGGAAGGACTGCGGCCGAGCTTCGTTTGTGGGACGCCCTGGGGGCCGACCTTCTCTGCCCGTTCCACTACTTCGCGATCGCTGACGGCACGGACCTCCGCACGGTGAGCTGGAGTCGAGGCAGGTACGACGACGTTGGCCTGGACAACCTCTACACCGGCAACGATGCGCGCGCTGCTGTAGTCCTGCGCGAACTGCGGAGCAAAGTCGGGGAGGTCGGCGCTATGCGCGCCCTCGGCTTCTGCGTCTCCGTGGATCACGCGACCTACATGACACGAGTCTTCAACGAGGCGGGCGTCCCAGCTCTGATCGTGAGCGGTCAGACCTCGTCATCGGATCGCGAAGAGGCCTTGCGGAAGCTACGCCGTCGAGAAGTCAACGTCCTCTTCACCGTCGACGTCTTCAACGAGGGCCTCGACATCCCGGACGTCGACACCGTCCTCTTCCTCCGGCCGACTGAAAGCGCCACGGTGTTCATGCAGCAGCTCGGTCGCGGGCTCCGCCGCACGCGCGACAAGGCCGTACTGACGGTGCTCGACTTCGTGGGCTTGCACCGACGGGAGTTCTCCTTCGCTGCCCGGTATCGCGCCATGACTGGACTCTCAGGTAAACGCCTCGCCAAGGCTGCTGAAGAAGGCTTCCCCTTCCTGGCTGCCGGATCCCAGATCGTTCTTGACCGGCAATCCCAGTCGATGGTGCTAGAGAACCTTCGTTCTCAAATCGCCAACCGCTGGCAGCACATCGTCGCCGAGTTGAGACGTAGCGAGGACGCAGACTTGTCGAGCTTCCTGGACTCGTCCGGTCTCGAGCTCAGCGACATCCTTCGTCGTGGCAGTCACTCGTGGACCCGACTGCGCCGAGACGCCGATCAGGAGACGCTTCCTGGTTCAGACCTGGAGGGACATCTCCTCAAACGGGTGAGGGCCTTCGCCCACGTCGACGACCAAGAACGAGCGCGGACCTACACGGCTCTGCTCGACGACGCTGTTTTGTCGTACGACGATCTGTCGCCCGGTGAGCAGAAGTACGCCCGCATGCTCTTCTACTCGATGTGGTCCGACGGCGGCCCCACTGAGTCATACAGCGCTGGTCTTCGCGCACTCCGCTCTGAACCAGCAAGTCGCGCAGAGATCCGGAGCGTGGTCGACATCGCGTTCGACGCCGCCCGCCACGTTTCGGTCGAACTCGGCGGATCCTTGAGCGATATCCCGCTTCGCGTGCACGCGCGCTATCAGCGGGAAGAGATTTTGGCCGCTCTGGACTTCCCGAGGAGACCTAACAGCTTCCGCGAGGGTGTGTGGTACTCGGCCGACCACAATGTCGACGTCTTCTTCATCACCCTCAAGAAGTCCGAAGCCGACTACTCGCCCAGCACGATGTATGCGGACTATCCGATCAGCCCGAGGCTCTTCCACTGGGAGTCCCAGTCGACCACCTCGGTGACGTCTCCCACCGGACAGCGCTACCTCAACGGCACCAGCAGCGTCCTGCTCTTTGCTCGCCACGAGCAGAAAGACGAATTCGGGACGTCTCCCTACCTGTGCGTGGGACCCGCGACCTACAGCAGTCACACCGGTGATCGGCCCGTAGCCATCACCTGGCGTCTGGAACACGCGCTGCCGACCGACTTCTACAACGCCGCTACCGCCGTAGCGCTTTAGCGGGGAGCTGATCGCGGTCGTCTCCGACCTGCGTACGCACGCGAAGGGGCCCGACGCCGGGTGGCGTCGGGCCCCTTCGGCACGCTCTTCAATCAGCTGCAGCCAGAGGTGCTTCCGCAGCCCTCGCACACGTAGCACGAGCCGGCGGGGCGCATCTTGGTGCCGCAGGTCATGCAGAGCGGGCTGTCGACCGCGGTGCCGGTGAGCTGCTCGAGCAGCTCGGCCGAGGTGTGGGCCTCCTTGGCCGGGGCTTCGACGACCTCTGCGGCTACCGGGGCTGCGTCGACGCTCGCTTGCGCTCGCTGCTCAGCCTCCGGGACGGTTGCGGCGTCGAGAAGCTCGGAGGCGGACCCGGTCTCCTCGACGAGCAGCTCGTAGGAGCCGGTCTCGAGGTGGCGCTGACGCTCGTCGGCGGAGAAGATGCCCATCGCGGCCCGCTCCTCGAAGGGCAGGTAGTCGAGGGCCAGGCGGCGCCAGACGTAGTCCATCAAGCTCTGCGCCATCCGGACGTCGGGGTCGTCGGTGAGACCGGCAGGCTCGAAGCGCAGGTTGGTGAACTTCGCGACGTAGGTCTCGAGCGGGACGCCGTACTGCAGGCCGATGGAAACGGCGATCGAGAAGGCGTCCATCACGCCGGCCAGGGTCGAGCCCTGCTTGCCGAGCTTGAGGAAGACCTCGCCGAGCTGACCGTCGTCGTGGGCACCGGAGGTCATGTAGCCCTCGGCGCCGCCGACGGTGAACGACGTGGTGCGCGAGGCGCGCGACTTCGGCAGGCGCTTGCGGGTGGGGGCGTAGACGACCTTCTCGATGACCTTGGTCTGCGTTTCGTCAGGCTCGACGTCCGAGGCGGACTTGTTGGAGTCCTTGCCCTTGTTGTCGCCCTTGCCGTCGGAGAGCGGCTGACCGACCTTGCAGTTGTCGCGGTAGACGGCCGTCGCCTTGAGGCCGAGCTTCCAGCTCTGCAGGTAGACGTCCTCGATCTCCTCGACCGTCGCCGACTCCGGCAGGTTGACCGTCTTGGAGATGGCACCGGACAGGAACGGCTGGCAGGCAGCCATCATCCGCACGTGGCCCATCGCCTTGAGCGAACGAGCACCCATGGCGGTGTCGAAGACCTCGTAGTGCTCGGTGCGCAGGCCGGGGGCGTCGATGACATGTCCGTGCTCGCCGATGTGGGCGACGATCGCCTCGACCGACTCGGGCTGGTAGCCCATCTTCTTCAGCGCCCGCGGGATGGTCTGGTTGACGATCTGCATCGAGCCACCGCCGACGAGCTTCTTGAACTTGACCAGCGAGAAGTCGGGCTCGATGCCGGTGGTGTCGCAGTCCATCATGAAGCCGATGGTGCCGGTCGGCGCGAGCACGGAGGCCTGAGCATTGCGGAAGCCGTTGGTGGCACCGAGGGAGACCACCTCGGCCCACGCCTGGGTGGCGAGCTTGTGCACCTGGTTGTCGGCGATCGCGAGAGTGCGGATCGTGTCGTTGGCGGCCTGGTGCTTGCGCATCACGCGCTGGTGAGCC